>NZ_JAUUTW010000050.1 GCF_030676415.1 Peribacillus frigoritolerans
TTCAAAATAGATTCTTTTTATTTATCGTAAAATGTGGGTTTGCGAGATATTTTTGATTAAACTTTATTTAAAAGCTACACCTCGAAAGAGGGTGGAGTTTGATTGAATTACTAGTAGGATAAAGAGGCGGAAGCACATGGAGTAACCAATTGTACTAACGGGGCAGGTTAGTCGAATTATATGTTATGATGGAAAAAAATAGATTTTTCGGGGGAATTAAAATGGTTACATGCTATTTGAAATATGTTATTGACCCATATAAATTAAATGAGTTCGAGGAATACGGTAAGATGTGGATTCGATTAGTTAATAAATTAGGAGGTACACATCAGGGTTATTTCCTTCCACATGAGGGTGCTAATAATATTGCTTATGCATTATTCACTTTCCCAAGTTTAGCAGCATATGAAGAGTACCGAGTAAAAATGGCATTGGATGCAGAATGTCAAGAAGCATATAAATTTGCAGAAGAGACTAAATGTATTTTAAGTTATAAGAGAAGCTTTATGCGTCCTATATTCGAATGAACATACATTAAAGTTGAAAAATAATCTATACATACCTTGTTAAGCTAACAGGTGCTTTACTCAATAAGGGAGGTTGCTGCGGCAACCTTTTTTTTACGGAACTAACGGGGCAGGTTAGTTTAATAAGTGTAGTGTCTTTGTATGACGATGATTTTTTGTAAAAATGTGCAGAAAATTGTCAGATAATTATAATTAAAACCTTGTTGGAAAAATGTATAATTAGATATATCATTCTCAAGTTAATTAGGAGGTATAAAATTATCGATTTAATTAATGAGGTTGACTCAAATATTGATTTAGATATTGAGTGGATAAATTTAATTCTTTTAGCTAAAGAATCTGGTATATCTATTGATGAAATTAAAGAATTCTTAAATCAATCTTCGGGACCTCGATAAGGTCCTTTTTTTATTTACACTTTTTATACTGTTGCAGAGTTTATGATTCTTAGCATACGCATTAAATTGAAAAACTACCCTTAATGAACTATCGGGGCAGGTTAGTTCCATAAGGCACACATGTCTTTTTTGTCGAATTAGTTATTCTTATATTGGTTAAAAGGTAAAAAAAAAATCCTTTCTCTTTTGAGAGGGGATTTTTTTATGTATTAATTTAAACCATAATAATCATCTATTTAAACCAGAAGGTTCTCCATCTCCATATCTGGATCAGATAGTGAAGGATTTGAGTAGACCATTTTTTTCTTTCAGCAAAGGCAAATTTCCCTTTACTTATTTCGATAGCTTTGAAACAAAGTTTGATCAAATTAATATGAAATTCTTGTGTTCATCAATTAATATCATGTAACTTCATTTTTTCTAATTGGGTGTTTTTGCCCATCCCCTCGAAAAGGTGGATTAAGGGATTTTCCGAAAAACAAATCCCCGTTAAATAGAGAATGGGCGCTTCCTTATTCAAGAAAAGCGAAATTGTGGAATATCAAATTCAATACGTGTTCCCGACAGCACTAATGGATCTACGATCTCTATGTTTCCGTTTAATTCTTCAACAAGGTTTTTAACAATAAACAGACCTAATCCAGCGTTACCCAACGAATTGGACCTTGACTTATCTTCCCTAACGTGTTTAGAAAACACCAAATCTCGATTTTCCCTTTTTATTCCCGATCCAGAATCCTCAACTGCAAAGTGAATATGATTGTTCTTTTCCTCGATAAAAAAACGGATTTCTCCATTTTCAGGTGTATATTGAATGGCATTTGCAAATAGATTCTCTAAGATTCGATTAACTTTTAAATAGGGGATTCTTAGGTCTTGATTTACTCTTAAATCATGCTTATATTGAATATTCTTCTTCTCTATTAAAGGAATGATGTCACTTTCTAAACCTTGGATTAATTCATTAATGGACATCACATTGTCAATCAAGGTTGGATCCTTTACATTACTTGCATGACCCATGCTTTTTAATATGTTATTTACCTTCGTGATATTTCTATTTATGATGTCTACCTGTGATTGCTGATTGGGTGTTAGCTCATCTACCTCATTCAGTATTTCCGTACTTAACGCAATGAGTGTCGCAGGCGTTTTTAAATCATGTGACAAACTTGACATCATGACTGCCCATTCTGAGTCTTTTCTCCAATTTTCATACAAAGACTTTTTTAATTCTCTTTGCATTTGCCCAAAAGACTGGGTTAATTGACCAATTTCATTATTGTTGTTGTAACTCAGACTGAATTCCAAGTCTTTTGTTCGAATCATGTTTGAGGCATTTAATAATTCTTCCAACGGTTCCTTTATGGATCGATAGAGCTTATTGATAAAGTATCTCGAAAATAATATAAAATAAACAATCGGTGAAACAAAAGATAAAGCTGTAAAAACAAAAATAATATAACGTGAGACTGTATTTCGACTTTTTATCTGATAAGAATAAACCCATATTTCCTTGATTTGATGATTTATAACCACAGGTTGCACTAAATGATAATAACCTTTATAAAAGTGGATTTGATTAAACATATCAATAACATTTTTCCCCTGAAATAAACCACTAAACTCACTGCCATCAATGAGTTTCCCACTAGGGCTATATTTGTTTAGGATGACATCGTTCTTTTCGAAATATCTTTTCATCTTATTGAACTCAGACGGCTTCATATATTTCGATGGATGATTCTTCATGATTTCGCTCTGTTTTTGAATCAGTTTTTCGTTATAATTTGCTGGTCTTTCAATGGTTCCAAAAATGACTAAAAGCGAAATAATGACTGTGATCACAGTCATTATGATGGTCCATAGTATACTCTTTGTATATAACCTTCTTATATCTTTAATTATCGATTGTTCCATTGGTACCCAATTCCCCAAACGGTTTGAAGGTGATTGTCAGGAAAACCTGCTGAGGACAATTTACTCCGGACATTTTTAATGTGCTCCACTATAGAATTTGCATCGCCCTGTCCATCAATCCCACTAATGCTTTCGTATATTTGATCTTTGGTGAAAATTTGTTTCGGTGACGAAAGTAATAATACGAGCAAGTCAAATTCCTTTTTCGTAAATGGTATAACCTGTTTGTTATACATCATTTCTCGTGATGAAATATCAACAAGTAAGTCATCAATGATCATTCTTTGCCTCTTATTTTCTTCAAAATTTTGCAAAAGGCGTTCCTTCATTTTAAATAAAGCTTCAATTTTATACATTAATTCCTTTAGAGAAAAGGGTTTTGATATAAAGTCATCTCCACCCAAAGAAAAAGCTTTCATCTTATTCATGTCATTCGAAGCAGCACTAATAAATATTATTGGACAAGCCACTTGACTACGAATTTTCTTGCACACTTGCAAACCATCCATTCCCGGCATCATGATATCCAGCAAAATTAAATCTATATTTTGTTTTGCCCTGTCAACTGCTTCAATGCCATCCTTTGCTTCTAAAACTTCATAGCCCTTTGAATTTAAATGAAGAGAAAGTATTTTCCGCATATCTTCCTCATCTTCTGCAATCAATATACGTTTATTCATTAATTGTTCTTCCTTCCCATTTAATAAACCAAAGCATAAACGCTCCTAATAAAATAGCATTGACAATAATATATAGGCTAGCCACAATAGATGTTACTTCATAATGATTTGTGGTCAGCCAATATAAATATCTTGTCCCGTATAAAAGAGGGATGTACTGCCATATAGAATCGCCTAAACTGTTCGCACCAAAATAGATAAGAAATATACTAAAAAAGACGCCTATACCGAGACAAACATTTGCATTTATTTTTAATGCAATAAACCATAAGATAATGACCACAGTCAATGAAAAAATAGTGGTTAAAATGAAGTATAACAATATGTCACCTAGAAATCGATTGCCTATAAGTAACCATAGTGGAACGCAACTAATTAAAGCACTTCCCATAATAGATACGACACTAATGAGAATTAGATCCATACTCCACTTTTTCCTGTCCGACAATTGTAGTAAATGATTAAAATGCCCTATCTGTTCCTCGTATTTAATATATAGACTTATCATTAATGAGATTCCAAACGGTATGGCGCAATTAAAGTAGACTGTGTAGCCGTGGAATATGCTTGCTGAGCTATCATACCTTTTTAGATATAAAAATGCGCAAATACCATATAGAATTGGTGCCAGCGCCATTATAAGAAACCAATAAGATTTCGCCATTTTATATAACACTACTTTATAATAACTCATACAGATCTTTTCCTTTTAAAAAGCAATATTGAGAACCAAGATAAAACGACAAAATAAATAATGCTAACAATCATGGTTATGGCTAAGGTATAAAAATCTGGTACTAGATCGAAGTTTTCCATCGATGTCCCGTTGGGATGGATCCCCATTGTCTCTGCAGGGACCCTTAACATACTTCCCCATGGAAGAACCCAGAAATAAGATTTTAAAGCAATAAACACGGATCCAAACGAACCAACAAGACTTATTAAAGTTGTTATAATGGCACCGACATACTGACCTAATGTTAAAGAAAAAGGTATTAATGGTAATGAGGCAATCGTTATCAATACCGTCGCAAAAATTACTTGTGGTATAATCGGCAATTCTTTGTTAATCAGTAACGAACCCACTATAGCCACTATGATCACCAATACTGATGAAATACATTGATAGATCACCATTGAAATGATTTTTGAAAACAACAGCTTTGGTAAAGCTATATTATTCGATAATGCGCCTTTATAATTGCCACTTCTTTTTTCTAAATTGATATTAATACCACACGCTATAGCCAATCCTATTGGTAAAAAGAATATAGGCCAAAGATTATAAATAATTGCTAAAAATATATTTGTGTTCGGCTGTTGTTCAGCATAAATACTCGAAAAGATAGCAAACAGCAAAAAGAAGAATGGAATCGCTAATAATAGATTCTTAGCTAAAGATGATTTCATTTTCATTAATTCAGCTTTAATAAAAGTAGTCATGCTTATACATCCTTTCTTTTACCAGACGTGATTTTAAAGAATAATTCCTCAAGGTTCTCTCTAGGACCGATTTTATTTTCATATTCTAGTTTTCCATTATGAATAATGCCGATGGTATCCGATAATATCTGAATCTCATTCAAGATATGACTAGAAATCATGGTAGTTATGCCTTCACTTTTTAAATCATTCAACAGTTGCCTTAACTCCCTTATGCCTGCTGGATCTAATCCATTCGCCGGTTCATCCAACACCAAAAACTTGGGTTTCTTTATTAATGCCATAGCGATTCCTAATCTTTGTTTCATTCCCAATGAAAATTCCTTTGACTTTTTCTTCCCTGTATTGGTTAGGTTCACCTTATTTAACACCTGATTAATTTCTTCAAAAGGGATGCTTTCCTGCAAACAAAAGAGTTTCAAATTATCATAAGCACTTAAATTCCCATAAATTGCAGGACCTTCTATCAAAGATCCTATTTTTTTTAAATCACTCCTTTTCCATTGATCCCCTTCAAACATGACCTCCCCTTTTGTTTTGTTGAAGATACCACAAATAATTTTCATTAACGTTGATTTACCGGCTCCATTTAATCCTAAAAGACCATATATTTCTCCATAACCTACGTGCAAATTTATATCCGATAAGGCTGTTTCATTTTTAAATTTTTTTTCTAAATGTCTCGTCGTTAATATATAATTTGTCATTATTATCAAGCTCCTTTATCTTTATCTTTTCTAAGGTAATTATAAAAAACAAATATAAGGAAACTATAAGGAATTTGTTTTTTACCAATTTTTTATTGAATAAAGGAATTCGTAAAGAAGGTCATGACTTAATTGTGTCATGACCTTCCCCAATCCTCCCCTATTTCTACCCTAAAACAAAAAGTTACCTCCTCATCCGACTCCCCGACACAACCCTTCAGTTTTAGAAATCTAAAACTGCCTGACCTTTACCGAAAATGTGTGACCTCATTTCATTTAAGCTAGGAACATTTCGCACCCGTTAAATGGTCCGTTTGCGGAACAACTTTATTGCTATTCAATCCTCAATTCATAGGATCTTTTTTCGTTTATAAAGGTGTACTTTTAAAGCCATTCCGATACAGGCTAATTCATGCGTTTAAAAATGTATGAAAACCATTTTACAAACGTTTATTAAAGACATTATACCTTTGGAAACGAAACGAGATAGAATAGTAGAAGAAAATAAATCTTCTGGAGGAAATTTGTTGTGAAAATCGGTTATGTTCGTGTTTCATCTACAAATCAGAATGAAGAACGCCAAATCAAAAAAATGTTAGCACCAGGCATCGAGGAACGAATGATCTTTGCTGATAAACAAAGTGGAAAAGATTTTGATGGCCCTAGCTACCAGACGATGAAGCGTATCTTACGAAAGGGAGATCTTCTTTATCTGGATGCTCTAGATCGCTTGGGAAGGGATTACGAGGGGATTATCCGCGAGTGGAAACACATTACAAGGAACATTCAAGCAGATATTATAGTGTTGGAAAATGAGACGTTATTTGATAGTCGGAAATATAGAGAGATAAGTGATATCGGCAGGCTGATGGAAGATCAGTTTCTAAGTCTCCTTTCTTATGTGGCTGAACAAGAGCGAAAGAAAATTAAACAACGCCAAGCTGAAGGCATAGCACTCGCCAAATCTCAAGGTAAACATTTAGGACGACCTAAGCTCGATTTACAGGCTCTCTCCCATGAGCAACGCCAATTACTAGACTCTCACTATCCGAAATGGAAAAATAAAGAGATTACAGGCGTTGAATTCATGAAGTTACTTAGATTGAAAAAGAACTCATTTTAGGGGTAGAGTCAGGAAAATGCGCATTTACAACGATAAGCATTTTGATACAAGTCTTATGAGACATTATATAGCCTAATTTAGAGGTACTTTGAATGTGTCCCAATAGGTTCTACTCTATTGAGATTGTGAATGATAGTACTTAAACTATCGGGGCAGGTTAGTTCCATAACGATTTGGATTTTAATGGTATAATTTTAAATGTTGCAACGAATCCTGCATCATTCTCACCCTTCGGTCACCTTGCTCTATATCGGCATTACCGAAGAAGAAACAAATGAAGTATTGAAAACATTAGTGTTTTTCACTGAGGTTTTGTTTCAGACTGAATTTGCATCAGGAGTGATTGATAGATTGTTTCATATTTAAGCATCATAAACCTCCTTGCACATCTGTATCGGTACAGATGTGTATTTTTTATATCGTAAAGGTTACTATTTTCTCTTACGATAATGGTACCGGCCGGATCAATATAAGGGGGTAATCGAAATGATTGAAAATAGAAATGCATATATCGCAGCAACCATTTATGCAATCATTATCGGATTGTCATTTATGTTTGTTAAAGTGACATTAACGGTTGCAACACCGTTAGATACATTGGCTCATCGGTTTACCATTGCATGGATCGCTGCCACAGTGTTGTTCGTCTTAAAAAAAGAATCGATCAAGGTAACAAAAAAGGATGTACAGCAGATTGCCTTGTTAGCTATCTTATATCCGACACTCTTTTTTGCTTTTCAAGTATTTGGGTTAGTGCATACATCTTCATCGGAAGCTGGTATTATTCAAGCAACAATACCAATTTTTACGTTGATTTTTGCAAGTATCATATTAAAGGAAACATCTACACGCAGTCAAAAAATAGCTATTGGTTTATCTGTACTCGGTGTGATGTATATTATGTACATGAACGGGGCAGGGGGCACAAATACAAGTCTCTTCGGGGCTGGTTTAATTTTACTTTCAGCACTTACCTCCTCACTATACAACGTATTTGCCAGAAAGTTAACACAACGCTATTCGTTATTCACTATCACATATATCATGACCTTGTTTGGGTTTATAGCTTTTAATGGACTGGCACTGACAAACCATATAATGAATGGAACAGTGGATCAATTTATGCAACCTTTTGGACACTGGGATTTTATTCTTGCCATTTTCTATTTAGGTATCCTATCGTCTTTAGGAACGTCCTATCTTTCCAACTATGCATTATCAAAAATAGACGCATCGAAAATGAGTGTTTTCAGTAATTTTGCTACGCTCATTACCATTTTAGCAGGGGTCATTTTTTTAAAAGAGGAATTTCATTTATACCACATAGCCGGATCCATTATCATTATCATCGGTGTTGTTAGTGCAAACTATTTTGGTGCAAGGGGCAAATCAAATGAAAAAATATAGTCTCTTGCTAATCATAAGCCATTTGGGGATCTCAATTTTTCTTCATGGAATTAGTAACGAAGTGATGTAGGTTCCATTTCGTTGTCTGCTTTGAAAGCACTGATCGGTGCAATTTGTTTTTCTTTGATTGGTCTGTTCCAATCAAAGAAAAACTACACAACCAATACTAAAAAATATTTTTGGATTGCACTTTTTGAAGTAGTCTTGCCGTTTATTCTTATTGCACAAGGCCAAAAGTACGTATCGAGCAGTATATTGCATCTTTGCTAATCGCAATGGTTCCAGTCTTCACATTAGTATTTTTCGTATTGCTCTTCAAAAAGAAAGCAAGCAAATTTGAAATAGTCAGCATAGTATTAGGATTTTTAGGAATTGTGATCTTGTCTTGGCCAACGCAAGGAATTATGAACGTTTCAGGTAATATATTGGGTAATGTGTTGCTCATTCTTGCTGCTATAAGTTTTGCATTGTCTTTAATGGAAAAATTAGAAGATGGTTCTCCGGTGGTCCATATGAGAAATGTTTTATGGATTGCAAGTATCGTCTTAATCCCACTCGCACTCCTTTTTGAAAAACCATTGCAAATGGACATTAATCATACACAAATATTTTCTATTATTATTTTAGGAATGTTCCACGCTGGAATCGTCTATATGCTGTATAATCTATTGATTCAAAGGGAAGGTGCACTGTTTGCATCTTTCAGCAACTATAATGTACCGGTCATTGGCGTCACTCTAGGCTATGTCGTTTTAAAAGAACCATTATTTTCACAACATAAGATTGGTATGCTTATCATTCTTTTTGCTCTTTTATTTTCGAATGAGGACATTTTTAGAAAATGGGTTAGGTAGGATATTTTGCACCTGGAATAGCAAATACAAACAGCTTATGATTATGTAATCAGCTTTCCTTAGTGGCCAGGAGAAGATGAGAGTGAAACTAAGAGAGATAATGAACATGAGGATGGGTACGAGAACAAGCAGAAAACGAGCTTCAATAGTCACTTTAATCCTGGTGCATAAATTATGAAAAAAACGCTTATCATTTTACTTAAATCACTAGGAGTTATAGCTATAGCAATAGTGCTTTTTCTAGCTATTGTTTTTATAGTTAATATGATTAGTAATAAATCGGAGCAAGGGAAAATAGAATCTTATGGTCAGTCTGTACAAGTAGACGGGAAAAATATGAATGTTACAATTCAAGGAAAAGGCGAAGAAACAGTAGTGTTACTACCAGGTTTGGGAACAGCGGCACCAGCACTTGATTTTAAGCTGCTAGTAGATGAACTATCTCCATTTTACAAAGTTGCCGTGATTGAGCCTTTCGGTTATGGATTAAGTGATGAAACCGAAAAAGAGCGAAGCACGGAGAATATTGTAAGCGAAATTCATGAAGCTTTACAGCAGCTTAATATTGACCGTTACACTCTAATGGGCCATTCCATTGCAGGCATTTACGGACTGAATTATGTGAACAAATATCCAAACGAAGTGAGTGCATTTGTCGGAATCGATAGTAGTGTTCCAACACAAGGTGGTATGGATGATGACTTTCCATTAGAAACTATTAAATTACTCAAAAAATCAGGTCTCTTAAGATTGATCATGAAACTAGGTGGTGACCCATATGCTTCACTATCATTTGATGATAAAACAAAAGAACAAATGAAAATGATTACGAATAAAAACTTGAATAATGACACTACCTTGAATGAAATGAAAAATATTTCTTTTAATTTTAAAGGGGCTCAAAATTTAACATTCCCAGAAAATCTTCCTACAATTTTCTTTATACAAGTGAATAACACAGACGTTGAAGGATGGATACCACTGCATAAAGAGCAAGTCAAAGATTCTGTTCATGGAAAAGTGATGACACTTGAAGGAGAACATTATTTACACCATACGAATTCAAAAGAGATCGTTGAAAACTTTAGGGAATTTATAAAAGAAATAAAATAATTAAAAAAAGTTGAAAGCCTTAATTCAAGAGGAGAGAAAATCTCAGAGCGTCAAAAAGCGCAAGTAATCTATGAATTAGGGAGTAAATATAAGATCATCGAATTAGTGAATGTAGCTGGCATCCCACGCAGTGCGTATTACTACTGGCTGGAAAAATAAAATATATATGGCGATTAATTTGCAGGAGGAGACATAAAAACCCTTTTTAAGATATATATTAACTCTAGATTTAATATGAATGGGGAATTATATTATGGAAAATATTAATAGTCGAATGAGTCAAACATCAATACAACCCGATCTGACATTTAAGGTTCGTGTGAAAAAACGGAAGAAAATTTTATGGAGCCTAGGGATCGTGCTTTTGTTTGTGATAGCTCTTGTATTTTTTATATCTTATAAAGTAGTAGACACCTTGTTGCACCATCCTAGAGACACTAATGTCAGCTACGAATTGAATATCGATAAAACTCCCTACGAAGAGGTTGAGTTCAAGAGTTTAAAAAATGATAATACGATTAGAGGTTCTTTCTTTCCTGTAAGTGGTCTTTCTGGTAAAGCAAGTAATCAGACGATTATTGTCGTCCATGGATATACGAGCAATCGTTTAGTCAAAGGGCGGACCCAAAAGTTAGTAGACCATTTCGTTTCGAAAGGCTACAATGTATTGGCATTTGACCTCAGCTCGCAAGGAAAATCCGATGGTGATTTGATTACACTGGGCCTCAATGAAAAATACGATTTGCTAGGAGCTGTAAGCTATTTAAAATCCAGAGAACATACGGGCGATAACATTGGAGTTATCGGCTTTTCAATGGGTGCCGCTACGTCTTTGCTAGCCACAAGTGAAAGTGATGACATCAAAGCCGTAATTGCGGATAGTCCTTTTCGTAATGCTGGTCTATTTCTGAGAGAGGGTTTGCCCTTCTTTTCAGGTTTACCTGCGTTTCCATTCAGTTATACATCGACATGGATCGCAAATTGGGTCTTTAAGGTTGATCTTGATTCCATATCTCCTATGGATGCGGTAAAAAAGATGCGAGACAAGCCAGTTATGCTCATTCATGGTACTGGAGATCAGCAAATTAGTTATAAAAATACAGAAATTATTTACGAGTCCTTAAAAGATAACCCAAGTGCAGAAGTATGGTACCCGCAAAATACGGAGCACATCGATGCCGTCAACCATTACCCCACTGAATATTTCCAAAGAGTAGATCGCTTTTTGGATGAGTATGTAGGAAAATAAACTCAATCCAAGAGAGCCAACTAGTGGAGGAGCTTGTCCTGACGAAGTAAAAATCCCCAATAATATCAAGCCACCCTTCTTTACGACACATTGCTTTTCAAGTTTCATATGAAGATTTAAAAGAGTCTTTAAAATGGTTAGAATCTATGCAAGTTGAGGTTGTGCCATTTGGTAGTAGAAAATCTATTGAGCCATTTATTCGGCCACATCAAAAGTAATGCTTCAGTTTACTTCAAGGACCCAAATGGTAACAGTTTAGAATTGATGTGTTATGTTTGAAGTTCCTAATAATTTAAAACATATTACTGATAAGTTGTCCTTTGAGGATTGGGAGGAATTAACTAAAAGTAAATTAAAATGATAGATTGCATAATTAATTTATTTTCTTATGGAACTAACGGGTGCTTTAGTTCATTAAGAAAATAAAAAAAGTTGATTCCTTAAACTAGGAATCAACTTTTTTATTGGGAGAAAACTTCCTTAGCGTTGTAAATCCGCATTTTCCTGACTCTACCCCATAGCCATCAACCTAAAAAAACAAACTACCCCCAAAACGATAAAAGCGAGCAATTTGCACAAAGTCTTTTGAGGTGATTCCAAATTCTTATGTTGATGGGCATGGCGTGCTACCCCAAGTTCTGCTGTTTGAAGAAAAGCGTTGAGCTCGATATTTAGCTTTTTTGTATTCTTGGGGGTACCACTCTAATTTAGCTTGACGGCGATGTGACGCTACCCCTTATTGTAAAAAACGCTTGGGTGTATCTGACCGATATTTAGCTATTTTTACTTAATATTTGCATCAGAACCGGTTTAAATAATACAAGGGGTACGGAAACGATTCATACGTAGTTTCTGTCACTGTTACCCTACATACTGGTGATAGTAAAAAACGTAAAATTTATGGTATTGATAAATTAACTTTTGGCATTGATCCAATTCTATTTGGGAGAAATATTAAGGATCATCCAGCGATAGAGTTAATTGATTATCAACATCTAAAATCCTCGAATAGTCCTTAGAGAATTCTTGGTTGTTAAGTTACAAACATTTTGTAACTTAACAATCCTGTTTTTAAAATCTCTATACTTATTTAAATAAAAAATAGCTAAATTACTCATTTGTTAATATATATTCTTCTGTTAAACCAATAAAAGCTTTTAAAGCAGGGGACATCCATTTGTTTTTATGCCAAAATAATTGAATTTTGGTAGTAAAATCTGATCCTCCCCAGTTTACTTTTTTAATACTACCTTCTATCATTTCTCTTTTTACAGAGATCTCTGGAAGAATGGCAATTCCAAGTCCAGCCATTACACATTTTTTAATTGCCTCTACATCTGCTAATTCTAATTTACTTCTTGGTTTTGCGCCTACCTGTGTCAATGAATTTTCAAATGCATATCTGTAATCGCATTCTTCTGTTAACAACAATCTTTGGTTATCTAGATCAAGAGGAAGGACCTCCTGTTTCTCACTTAGTGGGTTTGATGGGCAGCATACGATAGCCATTGGCTCTTCTTTTAACTCTTTAACAATTAAATGAGTAGATGTTACAGGATTCATGGATAGTAACGCAACATCAATTTGGCCTTCCAATAATAAATCTAAAAAATCCTTCTCGGAAATTCCTGGGCGAAATACAAGTTCAACTTTAGGATACTTTGTTTGAAAATCATTTAAGATGTTAGGAAGTCGGTAAGTACATTGTGTTTCTGATGCACATATTCTCAAGATACCACTTGGTTCATTGATCCCGCCAACAACCTCTAAAGCTTCTTCTGTTAATCCCAAAATCTTGTCTGCATACTCCTGAAGAAATGCCCCAGCTTCTGTTAAAAAGACTCTTTTTCCAAGTCTTTCGAAGAGAGGAGTTCCTAACTCTTCTTCCAAAGCCAATATATTTGCAGTAATACTAGATTGGGCATAACCAAGAATTTGCGCAGTTTTAGTGAAGTTTTGTACTTTTGATGCTGTCTGAAACATGATTAGTTGTTTAATTTCCAATTCTTCAACCTCCTAAATCGATATATCCGATCGATGTAATCAAAAAAATTCTATAGACTGATCATATCATTTTTTATATTATTTATGCAGGCGCCTGAAAGACAAACAATTAAAAATATTCAGAGGGGAAAGGGCTTTGGTAGAAAGCATAGTGAATACATTAAATGACTTCCTATGAACTTATATTTTAGTCGCATTGCTAGTAAGCTTGGGGATTTACTTTACGGTTAGAATGAAATTTATGCAAATAATCTTATTAAAAGAGATTTTTCGATCCATTTTTGAAAAAGCACCTAAAACAAAAGATGGAAGCAAGGAAATTTCCTCTATGCACGCTTTTTTCATTGGAACAGCAACAAGAATTGGTATATGGCAGGGGGTGCAATTGCCCTAACAGTAGGTGGACCGGGTGCAATTTTTTGGATGTGGTTTGCAGCTTTAGATGATTACATCGGGCAAAGGAAGTTAGGCATCGATCCAATATTTTATGCTTCCAGTATCCCTGGTTTAAAAGGGGTTGAGTGCTGGGAGTTTGATAAACAATCTTCTAAAATAACTAAACAAAATTAAGGAGTAAAAAGATATGAACTTTGAATATTATTGTAATACTAGAATTGTTATGGGTGTTGGTAAGTCTAAAGAGGTAGCTTTGATACTGGCAGATATTGTTGAGCCACATTCGACAATTATGATTGTCAGTGATCCGGGTGTAAAAAAAGCAGGATTAGTTACTCTAATAGAAAAACATTTACAAGAAGCTGGATATTCAGTTATCTTATTTGATCAAGTGTCTCAAAATCCAAGAGATAATGAATGTTTAATTGGTGCAGAAATTTTTAGAAAAGAACAAGTAACAGGCTTGATTGCAGTTGGCGGTGGAAGTCCTATGGATACAGCAAAAGCAATTGCATTGTTGGGTCCAAATGGGGGAATTCCTGAAGATTATGTAGAAGGAAAGAAAGCGCATACAAATGTAGCACCATTGGTTTGTATTCCTACAACAGCTGGAACAGGATCTGAGGTCACTCGTTCATCAGTTATCACGTTATCTTCTTCGCATAAAAAGATTACAATAAAGCATGCCTTACTCAGACCAACAGTTGCGATATTAGATCCTGCACTTACAGCCACTGTCCCTAAAGGCATAACAGCTGCGACAGGGGTTGATGCACTAGTACATGCCATTGAAGGCTATACGTGTAAACTGACAAATCCTATTTCTCAAGCTATGGGAGCAAGTGCAATGGCAACCATTGTAGAATATCTTCCAAAAGCGTATGAGAATGGAGAAGATTTGGAAGCGAGATACAAGATGCAGGAAGGAAGTTTGCTGGCAGGATTATGCTTTGGATCGGCTGATGTTGCGGCAGTACATTGTTTAGCTGAAGCTCTAGGAAGTCTTTATGACACACCACATGGCATTGCCAACGCCGTATTTTTACCATATGTCATTCAATTTAATTCATCTGAAAATAAACCCCTACATGCAGAATTAGCAAGAATCATGAATTTTGCAGGAAAAAATGACTCGGATGATGTTGCGATTAATAAATTAGTTGATCACTTATATGCATTTACAAAAAATTTAGGAATTCCAACTTTAAAAGAATTATCTTACGTCAAAGAGGAAGATTTCGATAAAATGGCGGAACTAGCTGAACAAAACAACTCTACGCCAAGTAATGTCCGTGTCATTACGAAAGCTGATTACTTAGAAATCCTAAAAGCAGCTTTCTAGATGGATCAAGAGCAACGTTTTCCTAGGCTCTAGATGAATCAATTTTAGGCCAATATAGGGGTAGCGCCCCGGTACCCCTATAATAAAATTGATTTTTTGAAAATTCATAATTTTCAGCATTTTCAAAGTTCGACTTTTTTTGTATTATTTAAGAACAAGAAATGATAAGGAGGTGAGGCCTATCGATTAGGTAAGGCGAAGGCATAAGGAGAATTATGGAATGTCGTGAAGAAGTTTTTTTACACTTACAATCTTATGAAAGGATTTAAGGTTAATGGAAGGCGAAATCATCTAAGCGACCTTGTGATTCCGAAGTTGATGGATGATCAAGGTCGCTTTTTAGTAAGAAAAATTTTCTTTGTCTCTTGGACTCTCATTTTCTCTTATTGTTTTTAACAAATGAAAAAGGAGATTGACAATGACATGGGCGATGGATATTTTGATACTAGAATTAATTAGAGAGAAAAAAGCTGAGTTATTAAATATAGTTGAACACTATGGATTCAATCATCTTAAAACGATTCAATGTAGCCAAGAGTTAGATCACTTATTGAATCTAAATGAAAAAATAAAATACAGTTCCATGTAAGCCGAACACATAACCATTCATTATACATAACCCAATTATTGTTTTCTTTTGTATATTCAACTCTACCATCTATGTTCCAAAACTCGTCCTTTTCTGAACACACCTCTGTTCGATTTGAAAAGGACGTTTTTTATTGCCTCTATCGTAACAAAACTCTGTTCATTATTCTACGTTCAATAACCTAACTATTTTTATCTTATGTTACATTAAATATAAAGGAAAAATAAGAAAAGAGTGATTTGAGTGTTAATTGGATATGCACGTGTGTCGACGGGATTACAAAATTTAGATTTACAGATGGACGCTCTTACGCAATATGGCTGTTCCAGAATTTTTCACGATAAAATGAGGGGGGCAAAAAGACAGCGTCCTGGTTTAGAAGAAGCACTTCAGTATGCACGTGAAGGAGATACAATAGTTGTTTGGCGATTGGATCGATTAGGACGCAATATGCAAGATTTAATTCAAATTGTGAATAGCTTAAATGAACGTGGTGTGGGCTTCCACAGTCTACAAGAAAATTTAACAATGGACAAAAGTAATGCCACAGGCCAATTGATGTTTCATCTGTTCGCGGCATTCGCGGAATTTGAACGTAATTTAATTGAGGAACGTTCGGCTGCCGGACGAGCTGCAGCTAGATCACGTGGTCGTCTTGGTGGACGTCCTGAAAAATTTGGAACGAAAGATATTGAAATGATGAAGTCACTAATTGAAAGTGGTACACCGATTAAAGACGTCGCGGAAAAATGGGGCGTATCTCGAACAACGATTTATCGATATTTAGAAAAACAATAAAACTTTAAAACCTAGCTAATCTTATAGATGGACATGCCTGGAAACTGGCACTTTCTGTTCGGAGCAGGGGAAAAGCCGGAGATAACCTCAAACGCATACCTATTACTAACGGTTAGTTAAAGAAGGATTTTAAAGGTATTAGTCGGATTTCATTAATACTTAAAATTGAGGGTTTGCACGAAAAAAGATATATATTGTTAATAATTATAAAACAGAGAGGCAAGCCTCAGAATGGAGTGTCTATATGAATGAGGAAGAAGCATTAAAATATGTTAAAGAAAGAGTAATTAATAAATTCATATATCATCTATATGAATCGGTTAAAAAAGGAGGGTAACTAAAATGGATAGATTATTGTTAGTGGATGATGAAATAGGTTTATTAGAGATGCTATGTACAGCATTGAAAATGGAAGATTTTAATCAAATTGATACAGCCACTAATGCAGAAGATGCTCTAGATTTAGTATATAAAAATGAGTATTCTGTAATCTTAATTGATGTGATGCTACCAGACATGGATGGATATCAGTTGTGTGGAAAAATTAGAGAAAAAAGTAGTGTTCCCATCTTGTTTCTTACATCAAGAACTACGGATTTAGATGTTCTTAATGGGTTAAACGTAGGTGGAGATGATTATATTACAAAACCGTTTAAACCATTAGAAGTGATTGCTAGAATTAAAGCGAATATTAGAAGGGAAAAAAGATATAGAGAATCGTACCAACCAGAAATCTCCGAGTATAGATACGGATATATAACTGTTAAATTAGATGAACACCAATTTTTTATTAACGATAAAGAAATCCATTTTACGGAAAAAGAATTTCAAGTTTTGGCCTTTTTCTGCCAGAATCCTAACCGTATTTTTAGTCTGAATCATTTGTATGAGAAAATTTGGGGGTTTGAAAGTATCGGAGATACCAATACGGTGATGGTCTATATTAATAGGATTAGAAAAAAAATCGAAGAAAATCCTAAAGATCCAAAAGTATTAATCAATTTAAGGGGGTTGGGGTATAAATTTATTCCTCCAAAGGTTGCGTTTTTATGAAAGCAAGGATAAATTTCATTCTGATATTTCTTATATGCCTTTTTATACTAATAAATCTTCTTTATTTACTGTTTGCCTTAATTAACTCGGCGAGCATAGAGTTAATTTCCATGGTTAATGCCCCTTTTAGTATTACATTAAATAATTTTATTACTGAATACCATACTTTAATTATCTTCATCTTGGTAATTTTTAGTTCAGGTTGGATATTAAGCAAACCCCTTTTCCATATACTTGAATGGATTAACATGTTAGCTCAAGATAAATATTATGAACCAGTAGACAAGAATGGATTTGTTAGAAGTAAATCAAGAAAAAGTAGGAAAATAAAATATACGTTTATTTTGTATAAAAACATCATCCAGAACCTTAAATACTTAACGAGCATTTTAGAAGAAAACAAAATGGAACGTGAGAAGATAGAGAAATTGAAACAAGAATGGGTTGCGGATATAGCACATGATTTAAAAACTCCTCTTTCCTATGTAAAAGGGTATTCTTCAATGCTCTTATCAAACAATCAATGGACAGATGAAGATCGTAGGAATTTCCTTATTAAGATTGAGGAAAAGTCAGAGTATATGGAATCATTATTAATTGACCTAAATGATATGTTCGAGTTTGACTCCCAACCACTAAATGTAAAAAAAGAACAGCATGATTTAGTGGACTTCATCAGAGAGGTTATTATTGAATTAGCAAATGATCCAATGACCGAAGGATACAATTTTCAATTCCTAAATAAAATGAAAGGAAATTTCCCTTATTCTTTTAGTCCTTCTGCCATTAAAAGAGTTTTACATAACTTATTGACCAATGCGATCATTCATAATCCAAATGTGACCAATATCGATATTCAACTAGAAAAAGATGATGTTTTTGTAGTTATAGTTATTAAAGACAATGGGACCGGAGTAGAGAAAGGAACATTAAAACACATTTTTAACCGTTATCAACGAGGTACCTCTGATTCAAGTTCCGGACTAGGTATGACAATAGCAAAACAATTTGTAGAAGCTCATCAAGGCAATATCTCAATCGAAAGCGAAGTGGGCAAGGGAACTTCTGTTAGTATTCATCTTCCTTTGTAAAATTTTAAGGTTATTTTAAGATTATTTTAACTTTGAATTTAGTTTCGTCACCTATACTTTTGGCTGAGGTGATGAGGGTGACAAAGATTATTGAGGCGACCCAGTTAACTAAAGAATATAAAAAAACAACCGTAGTAAATCAAATTAACTTGTCTGTTGGACAAGGCGATATCTATGGATTCTTAGGACCTAATGGAGCAGGGAAAACGACAACAATCCGTATGTTATTAGGGCTTATTAAACCGACTAAGGGTGATATCAAGATTTTTGGGAAAGAGTTGGCGAGTCATCGTATTGATATTTTAAAAGGAATCGGTTCATTAGTTGAATATCCGTCCTATTACGGAAATTTAACTGGATTTGAGAATCTTGAAGCAATTCGTCGTTTGTTACGAGTTGAAGGTAATAATAGAATTAAAGAAATCCTTCATACTGTTGGACTGTTAAATGCTAAGGATAAATTGGTGAAAACCTACTCACTAGGGATGAAACAGCGTTTAGGAATTGGTATTGCATTGCTAGGATCCCCTAAACTACTAATTCTTGACGAACCTACCAATGGTCTAGATCCTGCCGGTATACAAGAAATTCGCGAATTGATTAAAGGGCTTCCATCCCAATTTGGAATAACCGTTATGATTTCAAGTCATTTATTAAGTGAAGTTGACCAAATGGCCAATAAGGTTGGTATTATCAATCGTGGTAATTTAATCTTTCAAGATCATATTGAGGAGTTAAGAAAGAAAAGCTCAACGAAAATTAATATAAGAGTAAATAATCCAAGGTTAGCTGAAAGTATTATTAAGAAAGAGGGTTTGGATGTAGCTCTTACTGCTAAAGAAGAGCTGTTCATTAATGAATGCGAAGACGGAAAGATAGCGTATATTGTTGAACAACTAATGCGTCAGCAGCTATCAATTTACCGTGTATATGAAGAAAAACGTTCACTTGAAGATATATTCCTTGAGCTTACGAGCGAGGCAGGAGGGGTTTCATGAACAATGTTATTGCCTCAGATAAGATTAAACTGAAACGGACATTTATTAAACCTCTTTCATACTTGTATCCAGCTCTTATTTTAGTTATAGCCTTTTTAGTTCTATCTATACAAAAAGATAATTTGGCTGTTCAATATAATAATATGTGGGAGTCAATGGTTGTCATCACACATTTTATAATCATATTTATGGTTCCAATGGCAATTACAATTTTAACTTCAAACCTCTCGAATATTGAACATCAAAACAATTCATGGAAACTTCTATTTTCTTTGCCAATCGCCAAATCTACTTTTTATTTCAGCAAAGTTTTTAATATTATTAGATTATGTTTGATTTCCGGAATGATTTTATTTGTGGGTTTTATAGTAATTGGAAAAACATTGAGTTTTACAGGTGAAATCCCCTATATGTTATTACTCAAAGAGGCTCTTTATCCTTATTTGGGTGCATTACCTATTATTACTTTTCAATTATGGTTGTCTATCAGATTTAAGAATCAAGCCTTTCCCATTGCTATTGGGATTTTTGGGGCTGTTTGTATGTTTTTTTTACAGATGAATAAAAGTACCACCCTTCTTTTTTGGGCTTATCCAGCTATGATGACTCCAATAAAACAAGAAATCGAAAATAATTCTTTAGCCGAAATCGTGCCTAATGATGACTTAGGTTTCTTCATGCTTTTGAGTATTGTTTTTGGATTAATCTTTATGATCATAGGAGTTATGAGTATTCATAAGCAGCAAGCAGAATAGGAGGGGAATTATATGATATTAGATTACATTTCATTTGAATGGTTTAAATTAAAACGCCAGAAGATATGGCTTTTAGTATTAATTGTACCCTTGGTTAGTGTGTTATTGGGAATTGCTAATTTCTTTGGTAATTATGATGTTTTAATGGATAAGCCTGTTGATAATCCATGGCTAGAAGCTTGGACACAAGTTACCTTATTTTATGGGATTTTATTTCTTCCAATTGCGTCGGGAATCTATGCAGCCATAGTGTGTCGAACAGAGCACTTAAATGGAGGATGGAAACTTCAGCTGTCCCTTCCGGTTTCAAAAACTATGGTTTTTTTATCTAAATTATTTGTTGTGTTATTTTTAATTCTTCTTATGCAGATTAGTCTTGTATTGTTTTATATAATTGGCGGGTTGATTACTAAATTCCAAGAGCCAATACCTTGGTACTTTATTTGTACAGCAATATTATTAAGCTGGATTGGTACTTTTTCTTTATCGTCAATTCAACTATGGCTATCTTTTAAAGTGAAGAGTTTTAGTATCCCATTGGGTATTAATGTCGTACTGTCATTATTGGTATTTGCAGCGTATACATCTAAATGGGGAATGTTTTATCCCTGGGCTCAACCATCCTTTGTAATTTCAGCTCCGGAAGAAAGCCCAATTGATTCTCTCCCAATATTTATTAGTATTGTAATGACTACATTCGTTATTACTTTGGTTTTAGCAATTTCCAAATTTAAAAGAAGTGATCTTGAATCTTAACGATAAGGGAAAATCATATTTGAAGAAATTCAGCGAAGTGATGATGGTAAGAGAGTAATTAAGATAATAACAAGAATACTAGCAGGTCTGTTTCTACTATTATCTTTGTACTATATTATCTGGAGTTTTGTTAGAAAAGATGATTTCTCAAGGATTATCGTCTAATCGGGAGCTATCGCTGTTAGTATTATTGCAGTCGAAAAGCTACTTTTAAATAAAAGAAGGTTTATAGTTTATTGCATATTGGCGATAGGCCTTTTCTTTTTAGGTATTCTAAATATAAATATTTTATTGGTTTTTGAAAACTGCATGATGAAAATTTCCATTAACTTGTGCGTTAGTGGGATAAGGTTCAATTAAATTATTAAACTTTTTTATAAGAAATGAATCGAGCATGTTTTGATTAATCTTTTTTCAAAACATGCTCTTTATATTTGTATTTATGCCAAAGTTAAAAACGTTCATTGAATTTTTGTGTGCAAAATACCTTGTCAAAAATATGCAAAATTAAAGTGACAGATCATTTTTATAAAAATCTATTTTTGTACCACATCCGACCGTTTTTGGTACACTAATTGTTTATGCGAAATTGAATATTCAGATAATAAATTTATTAACAGAATTGTTCTTGTTAACTTAAAAAACAAATTCCATTAAAAGCAGGTAACAAATAAAGTAGGCAAAACAAAGTTCGGACAATTACGGAAATGCTCAATGCCTTAAATAACTACTGTACTACCTATGATTTTCTTTATGTAAACCAATGTTTACACCATATTACTAAGCGTTTGTGGCTGTTTTTCCATAATTGTTATAAAGTGGTACTAGGAGGTGAGGGTATATGGAACTGGGAGAACAGTTGCAAAAGTTAAGAGTACAAAAGAACATGTCTAGAGAAGAACTAGCTCAAGAAATGAATGTATCTAGACAGGCAGTTTATAAGTGGGAGAACAATAAGGGATATCCTGATATTGAGAATCTTATAAAGTTAAGCGAACTATATGAGGTTACATTAGATGAGCTGATTAAAAATGATCGTACATTTCAAAAAAAAATAAGTATTGATGAGGATAAAAAAAAGGAGAATGATCTTACAGGACCTGGCTTCTATATAGGTATTATATTCGTATGTTTTGGCCTTTTCATTGACTTAGGCTCCTATTCTATCGGTATTACCATTTTGGGATTTTTGACAATGGCGTTTTATGAAGACTTAAAAAAGATATTTTGGAATGTAAAGAAAGATTTTAACGAGCAGTAGAGTTTTAAGCAAAAAGCTGTTGTTTAAAGCATATGTTTGTCCTTTTAAAGTTTGAAGGAATGATTTGAGGTGTAATTTTGAGCCAACTTGCTATTTTAGTTATTTGTGCAGCATGCCTAATCCTAGGGGTGTTTGTAAAAAAGACGAATTCTTAAGACTACAAATCACTATGTATATCATATTCAATTTTAGTTTACATAATATTATCGACTTTCGCCAAGGAGCTATTCTTAGTAATCATTACAGGGATTTGGCTTCCTTTCGTCTAACTTACCAAGTGACAGACATATAAAAGATATGTTATGGTGTCATCTCTACATATAAAATAAGAATAAAGGATAAGGTGCTTGACTATGAACAAAACAGACTTAGTAAATACTGTGGCAACACAAGCTGAATTAACAAAGGGAGACGCGAAAAAAGCAGTCGATGCATTGTTTGAAGCGATCTCTAATACGCTCGCTAAAGAGGAAAAAATCCAAGTAGTTGGATTTGGCACATTTGAAGTGCGCGACCGAGCAGCTCGTACGGGTAGAAACCCACAAACAGGAGAAGAAATCCAAATTGCAGCTTCCAAAGTTCCTGCCTTTAAACCAGGTAAGGAATTAAAAGAGGCCGTTAAATAAAAGTCATAGTTGGTAAGTGTAAAAATACTCTGGGGATGAGATATTCCTCCAGAGTATTTTTTTCTTTATGTAAAGTGTTAGGTTTTTACTATCCTATCGGTTTTCATATAGGTTAAATGCTATGGGTCTTGACGTCAACTCCACCCCTTGTATACACACGTATAGGCGTTTGTATTAGAGTTCACCCGCATGACTTAAGTGGCTATCTTAAAGCTTGGAAAGAATGGAGAGTGTATCTTCCTTCTATGTAAATGGTGATTCTTAATGAACTAACGGTTACCTTAGCTGAAGGTCGGATCGTCTTTAAGGCAGATTTTCTATAATGAACTAACGGGGCAGGATAGTTCAATAAGCGTTGTGTAGTCGAACGGTACGAGATATTTCTAAAAAGATTTGTTATTGGTAAAATAAGTTAGGTATTCAGAAGTAAAGAGATCTAACAGAGGAGAAACAGACCTATGCCAGAAAATAAAAATGATTCATTTCGTAATATGAATATTAAAGAAAAGATGGCAACAGTTACCGGATTAGCATTTCTCATTACCCTGGTAGTGGGCTTTGTATTGGGGCTTTATTTCTTTGGACTAGCAGGGGTTTTTGAACTGTTCGGCGTTCAATATGAATCTATCTGGTCATTGATTGTTTTTGTTGTCAGTTTCTTTACTTTAGGAATCATTGTCGAATTGTTTTCCAAAGCAATTTTCAAGCTGTCTGTCCGAAATATAACAGGGAAAATTAAAGTATTTTTTATCCGAATCAGTTTTGAAGGCATATCGAACTGGCTAGTCCTGTTCGCAGTGGATGAGTTTATGAAAAGTATTACAATTTCCTTGAAAACAGAGATTATTATTGCATTGCTACTTGCAATAATAGAAATTGTTTTCGACGATGATAAGGAAATCTCCTAATAAAAAAATTCAACTAAGTATATTGGGGATTTTTTGTACCTTAGGTTAATCTGTTGATCGTGTTTTATGAAATGAAATACAGAAAAAAGTGCTTGATTTTTACAAAATCAAACACTTTTTTCTATTAATGTTTCTTTAATTATAGAAGCGCCCTTGTTTCTTAATCTAAACTTAATTCATAGTGATAGAATTGTTCATCACGTTTGTATCCATTCTTTTCATATAACCCTTGTGCAGAGTAATTATCAGGAGCCGTACTGAGGCTTATGCTGTTAGCTCCAGTTTGAATAGCGTAATCTTTAGCTTTATGTAAAAGCATTTCTCCTATTCCTTGTTTTCTGGCTTGTACAGCTACATACAAGTCATTTAATATCCATGCTCTTTTCATAGATATTGATGAAAAAGTAGGATAAAGTTGAGTGAATCCTATATACTCCTGTTTGTCTTTAACAACAAATATTACAGAATCCTTACTTTCTAAGCGTTTTTTTATGTATGTTTTTGCATTATCCAAATCTGATGATTTTTGATAGAATACACGATAAAAATTAAATAAATTTGATACTCCTTTTAAGTCTTCAATCGTAGCTTGATATATTTCCATTTGAATTTCCTCCTATTAGCTTGTGTTTGCTCATGTTTGACAAAAAGACTCCACTCAACGTTATAAGTCCTCCAATTACAGCATAAGTAGTTGGAAGTTCCCCAAGCCAGAACCAGGCTATAAGAAAGGAGATAACAGGGGTTAAATAAAGAGAACTTGTTGCTTCTGATGCTCCTGTTCGTGAGGTAATATACGCTAGAGTAAAGTAAGGAATTACGGTTGGGAAAATTCCTAGATAAATAACCACTAGTGTTATATCTATGGGAGCATGAATAATCGCCTCTCCAAGACCTGGAGAAAATATCATCATGAAAATAGTACCTGACCAAATCGTGTATATTGTAAAAGTAACAAAACCATATTTTTTTAAATAAACATTCTGAAAAACAAAGTAAATACTTTCTGAAAGGGATGCAACTAAAACGAGGATAATCCCGATATTGAAAGAAAAACGTTCAGTTGACCCACCTAAAAAAATAAATGCCATACCAGAAAATCCAAGTAATGAGCCTACCCATCCCCAAAATCCAAACTTCTCACGGAAAAAGAGAAAAGCCAACAAAGCTGTGAATATAGGTGTTGTTGAAACTAATAAACTAGCAACCCCAGCACTAATCGTTTGTTCCCCATAATTTAGTGCCGTCTGATAAACTGCAAACCCTAAAAAACCAAGTAATAAAATTATTGGTACATCTTTTACTTCTGGTAAACGAATACCTTGAATAACCGCAACAAGAATCAATATTAATGATCCAATTAATAATCGTAAAAGGGACACATGTTCAGGTGAATAAGCAGTCAGTGCAACTCTTATCCCAGGGAATGCTGATGCCCATAGAATAATCGTAATCAAATGAGCAAAAATAAGTTTTAAATTTAAAATAAATACACCTCATCCTATGTTTTATTCCAACCAGTAAAATCTGATAGTTCTCATCTTAATATGACTTTGGTAAGATGTCTTCAACAGGTTAGATAGAAAAAAACCAACCAATTTGAAATTGGATGGGAAAAAGGAGTACATATGAAAAAGCCAAAATACAAATTGATTGTTGATTTCATAAAAGACAAAATCTCCAAGAGTGAGTGGGAAATAGGTAGTCGGATACCAAGTCAACGTCATCTGGCAAAAATGTTTGATGTCAATCGAAGTACAGTCATAACAGCACTAGAAGAACTAATGGCAGAAGGACTGATAGAAGGAGAAGCAGGAAAGGGGACTGTTGTTACCAATAATACTTGGACTTTGATGGGAAACCGATCCTCAACCAATTGGAATGAAAACGTCACTTTAGGTATTCATAAACCGAGTGTTTCAACGGTACGAGAAATCAATGAAGCTGAATCTAATAATAATCTGATTCAATTAAGTAAAGGAGAATTATCACCAGAGATGTTCCCTTTAGAAGAAATGAGGTCCATTGTACAAAAGGTTTCGAAACAATTGACACCCTTTGGATATGAAGAACCAAAGGGAAATATAAAGTTACGCCAAGCAATTAGTGATTATCTAAAAATAAGAGGAATGGAAGTATCTCCATCATCCATTCTTGTAGTTTCAGGTGCACTTCAGGCTTTACATCTTATTTCAATAGGACTTCTACAAAGAGGGTCAACTGTATTTTTAGAAGTGCCATCTTACCTTTACTCGTTGACTGTTTTTCAATCTATGGGTATGGAGTTGAAGGGATTACCAATGGATAAGGAAGGGATTAAGGTAGATTCAATTTATCAGATAAAGGAAAAAAGAAAGAGTATTTTATATACCATCCCAACCTTTCATAATCCAACAGGCACGTTAATGCAGAAGAAAAGAAGGGAGGAACTCATTGAATACTGTGAAAGAGAACAACTTCCCGTTATTGAAGATGATGTGTATCGTGATTTATGGATGGATACCCTACCACCAGAACCGTTGAAATCATTGGATAATTATGGGAATGTGTTATATCTTGGTAGTTTGTCAAAAACATTAAGTCCTGGTTTACGAATTGGATGGGTAGTTGGCTCCGAATCAGTTATTAACCGATTAGCTGATTTAAAAATGCAATCGGATTATGGATCAAGTACGTTGTCTCAGCTCGTTGCATCGGAGTGGTTATCCAGTGGATTATATGATCGACATCTTGAAAATGTAAGAGAACAGCTTAAAGTTCGGAGAAGTACGGCTTTAGAAGCTTTGAACAAACATTTAAGTTTTTATGCTACATGGGATGTCCCAACAGGTGGTTTCTTTATTTGGATTAAAATAAAACCTATGTTTAAAGTGAAAAGGTTATTTGATAAAGCATTATCCAAAGGTCTTCTTCTTAACCCTGGTAGTATTTATGCAGAACAATCAGGACAGTTTATACGATTATCTTTTGGCTTTTCTTCGCTAGATGAAATTAAAATAGGCATATTTCAGTTAAGTGAAATCATTAAGAATCAATAAGGACATGGATTACTTATGTCCTCTTTTGAATACTTTTTTCGAATTTTTTAATTATAGGACGCTTTAATGAAGTAAATAAATCCTAATTTTTCTGTGTTAATTTAATAACGAGAAATTAGGATTTTTATATTTGGATTTCCTTACCATTGTATTCAGTTAAAAATTCTCTAAGCGTATGTTTTCCGCGTTTTGTTGGTAGGGCCCCTTATAGAACTAACGGGGCAGGATAGTTCATTAAGAAACCCAATGAACCCCATGGTATAATATGTAATATAAATACATAAGAGCCTAACAAGGGGGAGTTATTAAGCGTGTATTCGCAGATGCAAAAGAAAAGCATGGTATGCGTTGGACTACTTTAAGGGGACTTAAAAAATTGTCGATGCAGGCGATGCTTACTTTCGCTGCCATTAATTTAAAGAAGATGGCCAATTGGACATGGCGAGGTCCAAAAATGGCCTAACATAGTGGGCTCGTAGAGCCCCAATCTCTTAACTTTAGGCGAAAATTCAAAGGGAATTTCAAAAGGGGTTCAGAATTTTTTAATTCCGAACCCCTTTTGTCTACAAACTGAGAATGAGCTGTTTAAACAGCTCATTCTTTCTAAAGTAATACCTGAATATTCACTATCAATTTTTCATTATCTTATCAGCTCTGTGTACACTTAAAAATAGAACCACCATTGATACCACAACAAAAAATACCCAATAACTAATACTGTATATTGCCAATATTATTGCAATAATTGACAATATTATAGACGAAATTAAACCAGACACTACTTTTACATCTTTCAAAACTTTGTATTTCATTATTTTGCTTCACCTCAACGAAAACTGAAGATGTGTTTAACTGTTCGACTTATCGAACTTTAATTTACCAGTAGGAAGGAAGACACCCTCTTTTTGGGTAACATTAATTACTCGCATAATACCTCTTGCAACACCAACAACATAACCAATGAAAAGTCCCAAACCAACACCAATTAGCAGTAATGATTTAGGTGATATTTCTAAAATTGAGGGAGTGTTATTTCCAATCCAATATCCACCGAACGTACCTATAAATATTACCGAACCAATGATCAAGAAACGGTTTAAAACAGAACCAAGCATAACATCACGAATTTTCTTATCCATATTA
This sequence comes from Peribacillus frigoritolerans, assembly GCF_030676415.1. Classification (GTDB taxonomy): domain Bacteria; phylum Bacillota; class Bacilli; order Bacillales; family DSM-1321; genus Peribacillus; species Peribacillus frigoritolerans_A. Next base: position 28,180 of record NZ_JAUUTW010000050.1, read on the forward strand.
ATAATCCCCTCCACTAAATTTAAAAATCTTGCATCCATGGCATTGATAAATACATCAATTACCTCTTTAAAAGAAAGATTCCTGTTTTCCAAAATATATAAGAATTCTTCTTCATAGCGTTTTCTCCACTTTTTAGGATACAGATGGATTAGCCACTTCATATTAGACCTAACCTTTCAAATCCCAACTTGGTAACAGTTTCAATTTCCTTTAATTTTTCTTGTAGATACTGTCTGCCTTCAGAAGTAATTTGATAAGGCTTTTTTCTATCTTTTGAGGGAATAGCTTCAATTAATTTTAATTTCTCCATTCGACTAATAGCACCATATAAGGTCCCAGGTCCAATTTTAATGTCGTATGAATTTTCAATGTCTTCCATGATTGCATAACCATGTTTGTTCCCCTCAGCTAAACTAATTAAGATAAACAAAGTTGGTTCAGAAAATCGGTCAGTTGAACTCACAGTTGTCATCCCCTTTCAATTATTACACCAAACGTTATAACGTGTAACGTAATAGTAAGCCGTAAAAAAATATATGTCAATTAGTTTTGTACTTTCCACACTATTATCCGATTTATGTTGATACAATCATTAGCTTAGAATAATGACTGTTCCACACGATAATCCGAATACCCTTTAAAACATTTGGGTGTGGTGGGTTGACAGTTTCGTTCATATCAGTTGAATAAGCGTAGTTTATTCGTACTGCGACATAACAAAATAACAGCAACTGATGTTTCTGTTTCTTTTTTGAGATTTGGAGAATTATAAATAGGGATAGTCAAATCACTATCCCTAACGATACATATGATTTCGATTAACGAGTTTTTCCGCCTAATTGTTGTTCAGCCATTTGCACTAAACGTTTTGTAATTTCTCCACCAACAGATCCGTTTGCACGAGATGTTGTATCAGCGCCAAGTGTAACACCGAATTCACTAGCGATTTCGTATTTCATTTGTTCTAGAGCTTGCTCTGCACCATTAACTACTAATTGATTATTGTTGTTATTTCTAGCCATGTTGTCAGCTCCTATGAATGTAATGTGTTGCTAGTCATAGGTTTTGATATTGTTAAGAGTTATATACATAGAATTTAAAATAAATTAAGGCAGCTTTTTCTTATGGAACTATCGGGGCAGGTTAGTTGAAGAACAAAAAATTTATAACCATAAGGAAGACTTATGGTTATAAATAATAACTTTTAAATTTCCTTATCATTCCAATTGTCGTAAAATTGGAAATAGCAAAACTAATATCCATTTGAAGTCAGAGGAGAAGGATATAAATGCCCTTTATTTTTAAATCAATTGACCATATTCAGCTCGCTGCTCCTAAAGGTAGTGAGGAAACTGCAAGAAAGTTTTTTAAGAATATTTTAGGTTTTGACGAAGTTGAAAAACCTGAAGAATTAAAGAAACGTGGCGGGGTTTGGTTTGAATTTGGAAATTATCAAATACATATAGGAATCGAAGAACCATTTTATCCAGCCAAAAAGGCACATCCTGCTTTTGAAATAGAAAATATAGAGGAATTAAAAAAACATCTGGTAACAAACGGGATTGATGTTATTGAAGACGATAAACTTCCAGGAGCTAAAAGGTTCTATATTTCCGACCCTTTTGGTAATCGTATGGAATTGTTAGAGTGGATTAAAGAGTAAACACTTTTATTGCAAACTAACGGGTGCTTTACTTCAATGCCAGGAGCTGATCAACAGCTCCTTTTCCTATGGAACTAAAGGGGCAGCATTCCTGTAATAACTGAAAATGAGGTTTGAACGAAAAAAGACCTCTTGATAAGATGAATGTGTCCTAAGCTGGCCAGCTAAAAAAGGACAAAACATCTATTTGGAGGTCTCACAATGAA
>NZ_JAUUTW010000051.1 GCF_030676415.1 Peribacillus frigoritolerans
GGTGTACAGAAAGCAAAGACCATCAAAAAGTAGTGACACGGCATATCTGGCAAGCATATGTGGAAGAAGCAGATCATCTGCGTCACCATCAAGATGTAAAACCTATATATGCGAAACGCAAAGAAACCATTGAGCGTGTATTCGCAGATGCAAAAGAAAAGCATGGTATGCGTTGGACTACTTTAAGGGGACTTAAAAAATTGTCGATGCAAGCGATGCTTACTTTCGCTGCGATTAATTTAAAGAAGATGGCCACGTGGACATGGCAAGGTCCTAAAATGGCTTAACATAGTGGCTCGAAGAGCCCAAATCTCTTAACCTTTTGTCTACAAACTGAAGCTATATGTCCTCACAAGGACATATAGCTTTTTTAATAGAATGGAGTGGAATTCAATTAATAATGATTTTGATATAACCATAATGTCTAATTTTCAATAAGGAATTAAACATATTCCTTTACATCTTTAGGAATAACAGTCTTTTAACAATCTAGGTTGTGCGGGAATGGTGGCTTATAGTCGGTTATTCGTTCAAATTGAGGCGAAATCTAATAGGTTAGCCTATAACAATAGAATTGGCTGTGCATACAATAAGGGTAGACGGTGAGGCCATAAACCAGAAAAGATTAAGGAGTGTAAATCGTGAAAGTAATGACTATTTTAGGGACTCGACCTGAAATTATCAGATTAAGTCTAATCATAAAAAAACTGGATCAATATGCCAATTCACATATTCTAGTGCACACTGGACAAAATTTCACCGCATCCTTAAGTGAAATATTCTTCCAACAGCTAAAGGTACGAACCCCTGATTATGTCTTGTTAAATCAACAGCAAACTCTTGGTGAACAGTTAGCGGCCATATTTAAAAAATTAGAGACCATTTTTTTAAATGAAAAGCCCGACAAAGTATTAGTGTTGGGGGATACAAACTCCGGACTCAGCTCTATTCTAGCAGAAAGAATGGGCATACCAGTTATTCATATGGAAGCAGGGAACCGTTGTTTTGACCTGGAAGTGCCAGAAGAAAAAAATCGTCGTATTATTGATGCTGTTTCAAGCTTCAATTTACCATATACTCCTCAAAGTAAAGAGAATCTCTTGAAAGAAGGAATCCCAAGTAAAAGAATATATTTATCGGGAAACCCAATTTACGAGGTTTTGAACCATTACAACAATGAGATTGAGCAAAGTGTAATTTTGGAAAAATTGAATCTGGATAAAGTGGATTATTTCCTCGTTACAGCCCATCGTGCTGAAAATGTTGACCATGAAGACCGATTGTTGGAAATTATGAAAGGCATTAATTTAGTTGCCGAAACCTATCAAAAAAGAATCATATGCAGTTTACATCCCCGTACAAAATCCCGCATTGAGCTCAGTCCCAAATTAGAAGTGCACCCATTAATTGAATTTCATGAGCCATTTGGTTTCTTTGATTTCGTAAAGCTTGAAAAAAATGCATTTTGTGTGCTGACAGATAGTGGAACCGTCCAAGAGGAATGTTGTTTGTTCCATGTTCCGACCGTTACGATACGAAAAACAACGGAAAGGCCAGAAACCATTGAGTCGGGCAGCAATATGTTATCAGGAATTAACGCTAAACAAATCGTCAATTGTGTGAAGGTTATGGTTAACCAGCAAAAAGACTGGACTATTCCAGAAGGCTACGACCATAAAAACGTTTCAGATAAAGTGCTTAAAATAATACTGGGAGGCCATGAAATTGATTAAGAATCGAACAATCTTGGTAACAGGCGGTACAGGCTCATGGGGATATGAATTGGTTAAGCAGCTATTGGATTTTGAACCGAGTGAAATACGGATTTTTTCAAGAAATGAGTCCAATCAATTTACAATGAAGCAAGAATTTGATAACAACCCGAAATTGCATTTTATAATCGGGGATGTAAAAGAGAAGGAAGCTTTATTGGAAGCTTGCCAAGGTGTTGATTATATTTTCCACTTAGCAGCGTTAAAGCATGTTCCCATATGTGAAGATCAACCCATTGAAGCTTTAAAGACGAACGTAATTGGAACACAGAATGTTATAGAAGCAGCTATAAGCTGTAATGTACATTCGGTTGTAAACATTTCTACAGACAAGGCATCGAATCCATCCAATTTTTATGGTCTATCAAAGGCAATGGCGGAAAGACTGATCATCCACGCTAATACATTAAACACCAAAACAAGATTTGTTTGTATCAGGGGCGGAAACGTGCTGGGCACAAATGGAAGTGTCATTCACGTTTTTAAAAAGCAGATTAAAGAAAAGGGAAAAATCGGAATAACTGACTTGAACATGACGAGATTCTTTTTAACCATTGAGGAAGCGATTAAATTGGTATTTAAGGCAACCTTTGAAAGCATTGGCGGAGAAATTTTCGTAATGAAAATGCCTTCCTGTAAAATTATTGATCTTGCTCAAGTATTAATAGATGCTTCCAATAAAGAAAATGTAGAGGTTGATATTCTAGGAAAAAGACCAGGAGAAAAACTCCATGAGTTACTGCTCTCGGAATATGAGAGCACAACGGCAATCGCTTATGATGATGAATATTATGTTATTTTGCCAGCCATTCACATAAAGGGAATAAAGGAGCATTACTCTAAATACCAGCCTGTTTGTTTAGAAGACTATAACTCTGGCACAGGACTAATGGATAAAGCCCAGATTGAGGAAATGTTAAAGAAAGGGGGCTTTATTTAACATGAAGGTACTAATCCTTGGTGGACAAGGGATGGCAGGTCATGTAATAAAGGAGTATTTCACTCGGGACTCGAAGTATCGGGTGACCTATACGTCAAGGGATCCGAATGATAAAAAGGGTTTATATCTGGATGTAACCGATTTAACGAGTCTAGAGGAAATCATGGATAAAGTTAAACCTGACATTACGATAAATTGTATCGGCATTTTAAATGAGCATGCTAGTGATAATACGAAACTCGCTTTTCAGGTTAATAGTGTTTTTCCCCATCAGCTTGTTAAATTGACCGAACGCAATAATGGAAAATTGATTCATATCAGTACAGATTGTGTATTTTCAGGTGAAAAAGGAGATTATACGGAGGCTGATGTCCCCGACAGTTCCACAATTTATGGCCAATCAAAACATTTGGGAGAAATCATTAGTGAAAAACATTTGACTATACGGACCTCCATAATAGGCCCGGAGCTAAAAGAAAATGGAATTGGTTTATTTCTTTGGTTCATGAAGCAAAAGGGAGAAATAAAAGGATACGAAAAAGTGTTATGGAATGGTGTAACGACTCTCGAGCTGGCAAAGGCGCTGGACACGATGATCCAAAAGGACATTACTGGGTTATATCATCTGGGTGCAGATGAAAAGATTTCTAAAGCGGCCTTATTGAAATTGATTTCTGAAATCTTTGAAAAAAATGATGTGGAAATCATTCCGGATTCAAATATAATTCTGGATCGAACCATAAAGAATAAAAGATCCGATTATAAATACCAAGTTCCAACTTATGAAAAGATGTTAGTAGAATTAAGAGAGTGGATGAAATACCAAAAAACATACGGACCAATTGGTTAACTTAAGTATTAACCAATTTTATAGGCTTGAAAAGGCTGAAACGGAAGAAATAAAATAATGTAGAGAATATTAATTTATTGTCTTTAGCTGCTTTCTTAGAGGATGGAATCTGAAAAAACCAATATTAATGGTCAAGATAGGTTAAAATATCTTAAGACCATTAGTATATTATATATAAATTATCAAATGCATCAATAAATTACTTTTGGATGGATTAAATTAAAAGTGTATTCATCGTTCCACGGGAACTTAGAAATACAGGTAAGAAAGATAATAACGAGAAGCCCAACATCGGTAAAATAATTAAATATCGAATAAGGGTGTATCGGAAATAATCATTAATAACATGTAATTCTATTAACCAATGGATTTTTTCTAAACCTAAACATTGTTCAGTATTTAATGGGTAATGACTGAATTCGTTCTATCACTAAAAAGAAAAGGTGATCCAATTGGGTTATTCGAAACGAGACTTCCCCACTAACGAATAATGTGGAATAGGTAGTAGGTAGATATTACGTGCACGTTAATAGCATTCTATGAAAATAGTACTGTATTCATTATCACGTACTATTTAACAAAAGCACTTCGAGGGCTTAGTTCTTCATGCTGATTTGGCTCACAATATACAGGCTGTGAATGTAATTTGTATTTATTAAAGTAGGAAGAAGTCTACCAAGTATAATATCTAGACTTTTTATACACCAATATTAGCGGTGCGTTTAACTAAAAGGATTTTAAAATATTCGATTACTTTCATTCCAGAAAATAAATTCATGACAAATTTTCAGGTTCACCGGATGGAATAGTAGAAAAAACCGCTTCCTAGTAATTAGAAACGGCTTAAACATATCGCGCTTTACTTTGTTTTTCAATTAGAATATAGGTATTCGGAATTGTGAATTATTGACTTTTCCCACTGGGATGGTCACTATAAACCCATTTCCAGTTAACCAGTGCATCGATCAAATTAATTTAAATAGTTTCGGTAAAGATCGTTTCATCATAAGCTGGGGAATGAAATAACAACATACCTAGACTGGATATCTTTTTAAAAATTAAGGCTTATTAAGAGAGTCTGGAAAAAGAAAAGATCCCTATTGGTACTCTTTCTTACTCGTGAAAGAATAGGTTTCGGTTAGCCCTTGGAAAATATCTGTCTTTGGATACCAATTAAGCGATTGCCGTGCTTTCCTGTTATCAAGGCAGCTGTGTTTGATATCTCCTTTTCTTTCGGCTGAATGGACTGTTTTCACTTTGGAGCCATGAATTTGTGTGAGCATTTTCAATAGTTGATTTACTGACGTTTTCTGTGCAGTGCTGACCTGGATCGTTTCTTGATTTCCTCGATTCACTGAGGCAATGTTAGCATGTACTATATCTTTCACATATATAAAATCACGAGTTTGTTCACCATCACCGTGAATGCTTAAAGGCACTCCTTGTTTGAGTTTTTCTAAAAAGACTGCGACGACTCCGCCTTCTCCTTTTGCAGTTTGTCTAGGCCCATAAACGTTTCCATAGCGGAGAATCGTATATGGGAGCCCATAAAGCTGATGAAATAAGCGGATATATGATTCGGCCGTTAATTTTGATAATCCATAATAAGATATGGGGCCTGTCAGGTCATCTTCGGAAATCAAGTCTTTCTGTAAATTGCCATAAACCCCTGAAGTAGAAGAAAAGATCAGCTTACTTACAGAAGATTCATGACATGCCTTAAGGATATTTATTGTTCCATTGATATTCACATCAGCATCATATTGGGGTTCAAGAATGGAGCGACTCACATCGGCCTGTGCAGCCAGATGGAAAACGACGTCTGGCTTTTCCCTTATAATGATTTGACCAGCTACCTCGCTGCATATATCTTCAGTATGGATGATGGCATTTGGGTGTACATATTCTGAGTGTCCGGATATCATGTTATCCAATACATGTACCTCGGCACCATTTAAGATAAGTTCTTCAACGAGATGGGATCCAATGAACCCAGCCCCACCTGTCACGATAGCCTTCATACATCATACTCCTTTTATATGTTTTTAGTATCGTATGTAATACGGTCAATAATGGCTTAAACAGTTACCTAGATTTCCAAAAAAAGAAAGGAATAAGAAAAAGATGCTGACTGCTCAAAGCGGTCAGCAAATCCTTATATACTATTTATTTCTCTTTTTGCATAGTGCGTTTTCATATATACCTAGTACTTTCTGAACCGCTTTATCGGGTGACCAATGGTCCATCCCCCGTTTTTTGGCATTTAATCCTAGGTTTTTCCTATATGATTCATGCTCCATTAAATAATTTATATGGGTGGTTAACATCTGCTCATCCCCGGCGGGTGTTAATACACCCGTAATTCCATGTTCAATGATTTCAGGTACTCCTCCCACATCACTGGCAATGACAGCTTTTCCGGAAATTTGTGCTTCTATTACAGACAAAGGCTGATTTTCCATCAATGTTGGAAGAACGAAGATATCCGAAATGGATAACAAATAAGGAATATCATCCCGTCTCCCCATAAAGGTCACGTCACTTTCCAAGCCCATGGCTTTGCTTTTATTTTTTAAATCCATTTCCTTTGGACCGTCCCCAACTATCCAACAAACCCAATCATTTCTAGTTTTTTTTAATTCCGAGAGTGCGCCTATTAAATGATGCACTCCTTTAAACTCATTCAGGCGACCTGTATAAATAATCACTTTCTTATCGGCAGGGCGTTGAATCTCGGTTTTCTCTTCCACTCGTTTCAGGAAGGATTCGATATCATATCCATAATGAAAAACGCTTAGTTGTTCTTTCGGCACTTGAAATTCATCCGTTAAAATATTTCTCATCCATTCATTGGCTACAATTGTACAGTCAGCCGAGGTCGCACCTTCATATTCAAATTGGTTGAAATAATCACACCCTTGTTTTTTGAAGCTTTTCTTTATCGTTTTGGAATTGTAGTACGCGCTCTTTAGCTCGTGAGCCACACAACCATGAAGGGTAGCGACTAGAGCGGTTTTTTCGGATCTGATTCGGTTAATGCAGACCGTTGAAAATATATCCTGTGTATGAATGACATCATATTGTTCCAAACCTAAATAATTAGCTCCTAACTGAAAGAAATTACACAGTGATTCATAATAATGGATCACTGGATCCTTATCAATGGGTAAATAATGTTGGTCCATCAATATCGAGATATTTTCTGGCAGCAGCGCATCCCTATATATCTTTCGATTTTCATTAATGATGTGAACATATTCATGGTCCTCACCAAAGCTTAGGAAATCGACCTCATGTCCTAGAGATTCAAGCTTATCTTTTAATTGCTGCATATAGTTCCATACCCCACCGACATGTGGAGTCTCCCAAAACGTGGCAAGCAGTATTTTCATGAAAATATCTCCTGTCTGTTAGTACTTTGAAGTTCATCTTTTCCATGTTCTTTTTTTATAAATATTCAGGAAATAAACTTGTGTTATAGACGTATGCCTTCTTAGCATAATATTCTTGATACCGAATATTTCAAATGAAGAAAAGAACTAAAAAGAGTGACTGCTAAGAAATTCATGTTTGTTCTGCAAGTATCATAATTATAAAAACGGGTAAACCCCTGAAAAGATTTTATTCACGCTTTGTAAGTGATTGAACAAAATATGTATTTATTAAACTAAAAAAGACAAAATAGCAGCGAGCTCTTGTAAAATAATGTTACGCGCTCGCTATATAGTTGTTTGATATTGCTCTCTACATAAAAGGGTAAGATATCTTTGGTGAATGTTCCGGTTTATGATTCCTAACCATTTAGAATTATTAGTCGGAGTATGCAGCCGCGTTTAAACTTTCAGGGCCAGTATGAGTTGGTGCAACTGGCACCCGCCCAGGTATACTAACAAACGCTTCATAAGCCAAAAATCCTGGGTTAGGTGGTCTATAGTCAGCACCGGTTACAGTGATTATATTTCTAGAAGCAACTAATAAGGCGCCTGCAGCTGGTGTTGTTTTTGTAGCTGAATAAACAAGGATCGCCCTGGTCCTTGGCCTCTGTAAATTTGGATGAGGACGGGGGGACTAATGCAGCAGCTAAAAAACTAATGGCAACTGTTGCAGTGAATTGAACACGAAGGTTAGGTCCAGCACCTGCTGTGACTAGGCCAAGTATTCCAAAACGCGCGGGAGTTGAGGAAAGTGGAATTGCAATCTGACCACTCATACTTATGTTCTGCAAGTCCGGGCGTCTAAAAATGTTCCCATTATTAACTCCTCATTTCTAATGGTATACCTCCAATATATTAATTTATTGTATGGACAAGTTATCCATTTTTTCGAAAAATATAATTATGTTTTCGAATCATATAAAGCATAGAGTGTATTTTCTAAATTCCTCTAGGAATTGCATTTACACTTCAAAATTATTAGAAGGATGCGCATACGAAAAGGGCGTTCTCAGAAAAAGGTGAAACCTGCCCATCAGAATCAGTTTAAACTTGTCCTAGCTGTTCTAAGGTTCTTATTAGGTATGTTAACAATAGGAAAAAGCTTCTCATGAGTTTAATAGCTTTTGTTTTTCAATTCTAAATTCTTCTTCAGTAAGGTAGCCTTGTTTTTTCAATTCTGCGAACTTCTTAAGATCCTCAATATGATTTGAACTATTTACTGGGACTGAATTAAACAACACCAATATCTGATTTATACCTGTGCGATTAAGCACCCGATACCCTTGCTTTGCTTTTGTGGCAATTCCTTCACCATTTGGCATACAGTACCCATTAACTTCGCAACTACCATCATCTCTAACTAAAAGCTTGCCTAAAAGCCCTATCGCAATCCATTCAGGCCTGCTACTGCGAGGTTGATATTCAAGGGCAGCATCCCATTCAGGGTTTATAACTGGTCTTAGTTCTGTCCGTTTGGGTACGACTACATTTCCGGTAGCGTCTAATACTGAAGGTAGTGTGATGTTTTCATACAAAATTTCACCCCATTCTGTAGTCAAGTACTTGTTTTTCCACCTAAGCTCTCCACTATCAGCTAAGAAGGCAGGTTTTGCACTTGAGATTCCAAGTATATAATCATCTTGACCAGTTGCTATACGCACTTTATCCTTTTCCAATGTAACGAAGTACCCGAATTCGATTGGGTATCCATCTATCGTTTCGAACATTTCCGCATAATCTGCTGCCGGGGTGGTTACGGTTCCGTCAATTTTTACATTTCCATTGCTTAAAATTTTAGCAGCCAAACCCGGCGTTGAGGCATTTGTGCCATTTGCCAGGTACCAAGAATACGGAAGCTCATTTGCTGCACCAAATTGTCCCATGACATGGACGCCTTCCAAGAGGTTCGCATTAGTTGATTGTCCCTCTGTGTGGGAGAATAAACCAGAAGCAACCGTGTTAACACCCTCAGCGTGAGAGGTGAAACCGCTCGCAATGTTTAAAGCTCCCTCAGCATGGGAGTTTTGGCCGAGTGCTTGAGTCTGATTTCCTTCAGCATGGGAAAGATCCCCGGAAGCAACGGTACGTTGCCCTTCAGCATGGGCAAAACTTCCACCAGCCAACGTCAAGTTTCCTTCCGCGTGTGAGGCTCTTCCGTTCGCTACCGTCTGATCTCCTTCGGCATGCGAAGATTCCCCTTGAGCCCTAGTCGCTTGTCCTTCTGCATGAGAAACAAGCCCACTAGCGACCGTATTTTCACCCTCGGCATGAGATGCAATACCCGAGGCAGTCGTTAGACTTCCCTCTGCATGAGCAAATAAGTTCAGGGCCCGTGAATTCGAACCTTCAGCATGGGAGGCATTACCGGAGGCTAAGGATGAGTTGCCTTCAGCATGGGCAGTATTTGCACTTGCCCTCGTCAAAAATCCCTCCGCGTGGGAAGCGACACCCTCCGCTTTTGTATTTGCACCTTCCGCGTGGGAAGTTTCTCCGCTAGCGGTGGTAAGAAACCCCTCTGCGTGGGAAGCCACACCGCTAGCTGTCGTGGTAGAGCCCTCTGCGTGTGCAGCAAAAACCGTCGTTATAGTCTCGAACCCTTCTGTATGAGAAGCGTTCCCACCTGCAGTTGTGCCATTTCCTTCCGCATGAGAAGCAACTCCGTTGGCAATTGTATTGATCCCTTCCGCTTCTGAACAATTTCCAATTGGATTTTGATTACATCCATTTGTCATATTATTTCTCTCCTTAGGTATTAGATCTATCAAAGACTTGTTAAGGTCACATTACTGTATTAATCGGAGTTCTTCGGGAATATAAATCTTTTAAGCTGTAGATATAGTGAAAATCTTCAATATTGCTTTAGCTATTCATCATTCAGAAAAAACAAGTTTCATGAGAAGAATGAAGATACTGAATTTTGTAACCATGAGGTGATCCCCATATTAAATATGACTTCTTTTTCCTGAAGACAGTAAGATTGACCCTGTTATTATGGTATGCCCTCTAAAACATATGGATATGGACAAATCATTCATTTACAGGGACTTTAAATTTTTCCTCATCGTTAGGTAAAGGAATCTTAGTAAACAAACTTCTAAAAGCAAAAATCAAAATTAAAACTCTTATTGATAAAACACTTAATAACACCCCGTCACTTAAATGTTTGAAGTTTGGGAGTTATATCGAAAAATTTAATTGCCCTTTTATTATTATATGGGGAGAGCAGCCCATGGCAACGGGGAGATAAAGGCATAATGTAATAAAGAGCCTGTGTTTGTGATGAAATAAAGATTTTATAGAAATGGTAAAGGTTAAGGATTGAAAGCTTTGAAACGGCTAAAGGTGAATAATGAGCACTAATGGGATTTCGATGAGTTGTTTTGTATTAAATGGAATTTCTGGCTCTTAGTGAACAAATGGGTTCTGTATAGTCAAAAAACCAACAAAAGTTTGTAACTAATATAAAAAATTCTGCGAAAACATAGAGTCGATTATAGGAGTATTAACATCAATAGCGATTGGATGAGAAATCAATGAAACAACAAGGCAAATTAATAATCACAGGAGCTAGTGGGTTTACAGGCCAGCATGCATGTGCACACTTTCTGAAATACGGTTTTGATATTACAGCAGTTTCAAGAAAAAAGATAAATTTCGAAAAAGAAATCCACGCAGAATGTTGTGATCTTACAAATAAAAAGGATGTATACAGCCTGGTTAAAAGTATCAAACCTCAGTACCTTCTTCATTTAGCAGGCCAAAATCACGTTGGAGAATCATGGTTGGACCCTGTTTCGTCGTTGGAAGCAAATTCCATGTCGACTGCGTATTTAATAGATGCCCTTCGTAAAGAAAGTCCAACCTGTAAAATCTTGATAGTTGGCTCCGCTCTTCAATTTGATCCGACATCTATATCCACACTTTCCCATCCGTATAGTTTAAGTAAAACACTTCAAGTGCTTATCGCACAATCATGGGCAGTTTTATACAACATGGATATCGTCATTGCAAAACCATCTAATTTAATTGGACCAGGATTCTCAAAAGGTGTTTGTTCTGTTTTCGCACAAAAAATTGTTGAGATGGAAGAGCAAAAGGCTGAAAAGGTTCTCGAGGTTCATAATCCGAGTGTAAAGCGTGATTTTCTTGACGTAAGAGATGCAGTTAGAGCTTATGAAATTCTATTAAAAAAGGGGAAATCTGGAGAAATATATGATGTTGCTTCAGGTAATAATTGTACTCTAGGAGAAATCATTGAAGGATATAAATTGTTAACTTCCGAAGAAATACAGGTAAAATTTCAACGAAATGATTTAATTGAAAAAAATTTTGAAAGCGACCCTATTAAGCTTGTGAATTTAGGGTGGAATCAAAGAATTCCACTTGAATCATCTTTATTGGCCATTCTTAACTTTTATCGTCGACAAAAGTGAAAAATGCCGGAAAAATCATTTTTTATTAAACGATAAATATACTATATGATACCTCAGGTATCTGTATTAATCATTTGAAATACAAGGGGGGAGGCAATGGATCCGAAAGTATCAATCATTATTCCTTTTTACAATTGCTCCTATATAGATCAAGCTATTCATAGTGCACTAAATCAAACCTATAAGAATATAGAGATTATAGTAGTAGATGACGGTTCAACAATTGCTACTGAAAAAATTCAACCATTTTTGGGGCGGGTACATTACTTAAGAAAAGAGAACGGTGGAACTGCTACGGCATTAAACCATGGTATACATGCTGCAACGGGAGATTATATTGCCTGGTTAAGTTCGGATGATTATTTTCTTCCTGAAAAGGTTTTCAAGCAAATAACTTTTATGCAAAATAATAATGCAGAAGTAAGTTTTACGAATTTTGATATTATCAATAAAAATAATCAAGTAGTAAGTCCTTGGTTCGGAGAACGCTTTTCAGATATTGAAAACGGAGTGTATCAAGCTTTTTTACTTCGGAATCCAGTTAATGGCTGTACGGTGGTTATGAAGAAAAACATAATGGATAAGATCGGTTATTTTAATCCATATCATCGTTATACACATGATTATGAAATGTGGTTTCGATTACTAGTAAACGGCTATAAGATGTATTATTTAGATGAAAGCTTAACAAAATTCAGGCAGCATAATGAGTCGGGTACAAGTAAATTTCAACCTGAAATGATTAAAGAAATGGCCATAATTGAAAACCATTATCGGCCACTTCTTAAGAAGCCTTTTTAATAAGGGTCATTTATATTAATTAATGGTTTTAAAGCCTGGAGTAAATATTTTTAATGCTATACTCAAAATCGTGGGAACAAGCTTAGTAAATTTTTAGACAACAAAACTTGTTGTAATATAAATATAAAGCCTTAAGAAAAAGGAAATGAAGGAAATATTTGTATTGTATAATAAAACTGAAGCTTATGATCTATATACAGTCAAGGCATTCGGTCAATTTTTTACCTAAAAGAAAAGGGAAGCTTTAATTAATTTACCGTTGTGTGAGTGACAGCGGAGTATATATATAGAAACATAAGCCTGAATATTTTTCTTTTCCGGCTTATGTTTCTTCTCTTATTATTAAAAATTTATTCCGAGAGATCTTAGCATGTTGATAAAATTTTGGCAATATAAATCTGGATTGAAATGTGTTTTTACATGCCTAAGGGCATTTAAACGTATTTCTTCTCTTAATTTTTGGTTGTTCATTAACTCATTTGCCTCTTGGACTGCTTCAGATATATTTCCTAAAGTGTAATATTTTCCAGTTTGATTATGAATGATTGAGCTTCTAACACCATCAGAATCGGTCGTCAACACAGGGCATTTACAACTCATTGCTTCAAGAAGAGAGTATGGGGCACCTTCCACTTTTGAGGTTGAACATAAAAAGCCTCCTGAATCGCCGACATGGGAGAAATATTTGGCCATTTCGGAATTAGGAACATTTGAATGAAGAGTGAGGTGTTTGTTCAAATTTAATTGTGTTATTAAATTTTTAAATTGGATTCTTTCTTTAGGGTTACCTATAGTGGGATCTTCAAACATATACAATTGTATGTTTGAATTTATTTGGTGGATAAGTTGATAACCTATTTGAAGAAATTCCCTCCAATTCTTGTTATCCTCAATTCTGCCGATCCATGCAATTTTTGGACCACCTACTAATGGAAAAGACCGGTAAGAAAATTGATCCGTATCAAAACAATTATTGAAACTGAATTTTGGAATAGAGGGATAAAGTTCAGCTAATAATTGCATGATGTGTGGTGTTTTTGGATTAAGGAATCCATCTGCATAGGCTGTTACATGTGGAATAGCATTTGTAAGTGCCGCCCTTGCTACACTTTTGGGGCCGTAACCTTGAATTTCTATAATCATCTTTCCTTTAAAACCCATACCTCTAAATCTGGGTAAGGCTTGGAAATCTGAAACTACAACGACAGCGCTATATTTTCCATCTTCTAAAATTTTCTTGATTTCGATATCATCATTCGAAATGAATGTTGGGGCGTTGTGATCATTTATATGTTTTCTTTTCTTTGTATAATAAAGGAAATGTGCATTAATATTAAATTTCTTTAGTGCTGCAGATCGTTGACGATTTAATGTTTCCACACCCCCACTTGGAACATAAAAAACAAACAGTATATTCATTTTTCTCCTCCTAAAATAATATGGTTCTTAAAAAACAGTGATTATAGGGTTGAAACCTCCATATAAAAAGGCAACAAGCCTAAAGTGATTCTTACATCTTGGATGAATCCAAAACATATGTATTATATATATGATATAGGGAGCGATTTTATCTTGATATCTAGCTAATACATGCCATTATTTGAGGGGAATGTCATTTTAAAGGTTTTTTACGTATCTTAATAAGTGTGAGACTAACTGTGATTTACGAATAACTCAAGGGTTACAATGGTTAAGAGAGCAGGATCCAGATTTGTATTAAAAGGTATATTGATGGAGAGGTGGTTCAAGCATGTCAAAGGTATCTATCATTGTTCCTTTCTATAATTGTCCATACATTGATCAGGCATTGGAAAGTTTGGTTAACCAAACATATAAACATATAGAAATAATCGTCGTAAACGATGGTTCCACACAATATACAGATAAAATTGTTCCTTACTTGGATAAGATTAAATATATCGAAAAGAAGAATGGCGGAACGGCGAGTGCCTTAAATATGGGTATAAAAAATGCCACTGGTGATTACTTTAGTTGGCTGAGTTCAGATGATATTTTTTATCCTGAAAAAACAGAAGTGCAGTTGGACTTCATGCAAAGGAATCATGCCCTCTTTAGTTATACAAGTTATCATTGTATAAATGAAAAAAGCGAAATTATCACTGCTAACATAGGCATAAACCCGCCTAACCGACTTGAACTAATCAAAGCAATGAGTCGAGGAAATATTATAAATGGCTGTTCTGTAATGATTCATAGGAAGATATTTAATCTTTTAGGTGTTTTTGATGAAAAACTTCCATACACTCACGATTATGATTTATGGTTACGAGTAGTACAGAAGTTTGATATACACTTTGTGCCTCAACCATTACTGCTTTATAGAGTTCATAAGCAAATGGGCTCAATGAAGCATGCAAATACAATCGCAAAGGAAAAGAGACTCGTTGTTAGCCGTCATAGTGATAACATGCGACAATTACTGATAAGGTTGCTGGGGAAGCATAAATAATCAAATTCACAGTTTATGAAGCTTACTTTAATTCAGTAGGATATTTTAATGTACATCTCAGATACCTCAATTTGTTTCTATCTTATCTCATAAATTGTATTTAAACTTTTAATTGTATCTTGCTTTTATATTTAATGTATTTGGTATTTATAAATTTTTAATATTACAAACACTAATGGTTTTATCGAAGCTTCAGATTGATCCCGATGTAAAGTAAAAAGGAAGCAGAGTATCAATACTCTGCTTCCTTCTCAATGTTATTTTGATTGCTCTTTTTGCTTTTAAGCAACAAAATAATATATGAAAAAGTGTAAAATTTGGTTCACAAATGCCTATATTGGTACATATGATAAGCCAATACTACTGCCTCAGGTTATACGTGTATTGTAAGATCAGTAAAGAATAAGAAATGCAGTTTTACTTTTCGAGGAACCGTAATGAGTTCAAATGCAGGTAACATTCCTAAAAAGAGAAATGATGGGTAAGGAGTGGAATATTTGAATACTAATAGTTCAGTTTGTTTTTTAATTACTACTACATCGGGAAGAGAAGAGGTACTTCATTGGGTAATTAAGTATCTTTGCAAAGATATCTCAATCCCTTTTCACCTTTATATTTATAATGATTATGCTAAACCCTTGATTCAATCATTAATAACACTCATCAAAACAGAAGGAAGAAATGACATTGAATTAATTGTTTATAATGACACTGGTTTACTTAATAAGAAGAAAATCGGTTGTGGTGGAGCTCGCCATCTTATGTTCGAACAAACAAAACACAAGCATGATATCGTCATTTCATTAGATGATGATATGCAATTGAAACCAAACTGGCTAGAGAACATAATGGAGGCAATGAACGATTTTCCAAATCACAGTATCTTTACGGGAGTGGTTAAAGGGCCATTGGGCGACATTCAATTGGCAGGTTCAAACTTTAAAATCTCCAATGAAACAATATATCGAAATGATATTACTAAAGTGAAAAAGAAATATCATTTAGCAGACTGGGGACCAATGGGGTGTATGGCTTTATGTCGTTCTGCTCTAACAGATCAAGTTTCCATCCCTCCATTATATATAAGAGATGACGCTGCATTGTACCTTACATTACTCAATTTAGGAATTAATAAAACAATTGTTGTTTCAGGCGCGGAGGCGATACACAAACCCATTCCAGTCCCTAGCTCTAATTTACGTTTGAAAGAAGAAATGGATAAAGAGGTTATTTACTTTAAAGAAGTGTTTGGTTTAAACCTCGGTTATTAGAAAAAAGCATGATTTTAAATGATTGAATTTTGAGAATAGTAACTAATTCAAATGATTTAAGGAGGAAATTAAATTCAATTAGGCTAATTCCCCCTCAAATTATTCGATTTATCTTTTGGTTATGACGATGCGGTTAATACTCTTGAGTGTATGTATTATCGGCAATACAATTTAATAGAGGCTTAAGCGGAATAGAGTGCTTAGAAAAGGGATAGGAATTCACTGATAAATCAATGGATAATTTAAATGGAGGTTGTTCATGAAGATTTTATTTGTTTTTTATTTGCCTAGCGGAGGACTTGAGACACTCAACCGCCAGCGGCAGGCAGCGCTTAAAGATTATCAGTGTGAGTTTCTTTACTACAGAAAAGAAAGAACATTAATTAACGACCACCATGCTCCAGTTTATATTACAAACGAAGATACAGAGATCAAGCGGATTTTGACTAAAGGAAATTATGATGTAGTCGTAATTACATCAGATAGTGGAGCAATGCCTCGATTTAGAAATCTCGGATATAAAGGGAAATTAATTTATGAACTCCAAGGGTTTGGTGCAATAGATCAAGCAAGACGCGTGTTAATACAAATAAAGCCAATTATTACTAAATATGCAAACGGATTATTAAACCCAAGAACCCCATATATCACTAAGTTATTTAAGGAACTATTCCCTACTGTTCCACAATTTAATTTTAACAATTGTATAGACTGGACTCAATATTCCTATAAAAAACTGCCTAAGCACCCAAGGCCAATAGTGGCTTGGATTGGACGAATTGAAGACAATAAGAATTGGAGAGAGTTCTTACTAATTGGTCATAAATTGGTTCATGATAATCCGAATACAGAATTGTATATGTTTGAAGATCCTACTTTATCCAAACCAGAAGAACGTGATAAATTCCAAGAGATGATAAAGAGACTGAATATTGGGAAAAACTTAACTATACATGCTAATGTACCGAACACGGAAATGAGCAACTACTTCTCAAAAATTGGAGAATCCGGAGGGTTTTTATGTATCACTTCTAAAGTGGAAGGAGCACCATACGCTCCTCTAGAAGCGATGAGTAGTCATTGTCCAGTCCTCACCACCCATTGTGAAGGTACCGAAACAATGGTTATTCATAACGAAACCGGAAAATATTATAATATCGGTCAAATTGAAGACGCCTTTAACCAAGCTAAAGAACTAATGACAAATACTTCTTTGCGGGGGAAGATTATTCAACAGGCCTTTACTCATGTACAGACAAATTTCAGTTTAGAAAGATATAATATGAACTTTAAAATAATGCTTGACTGTTTAGGACTGACTAAAAAGTAAATTCATTTAAATAAGTTTTTTTTAAGTCCTTTTCAAGGGCTTTTTTTATTATTTCGGCTGTACGATTTGAACTTATAAATTTAATTAATAAATTCTCCATATTTATCTACTAATATTAAACCTTTGTCCATGGCAGTTATAGTGAAGAATACATAGTGTAATAAGAGTGAATTTATCTCAGTACAACAAGGGAAAGAGAATAAGTACCTTTTTTTTCGGGAGCAATGAAAAAAGCGGTTACCATCCTCTTAGCTTTAAGTTAATAACTATCAAAAAATAACAGAAGGTGAGACAGTTGGAAAAATACTATGTGGTTGGAGCTCAACAAAAGAACGGAATCTACAAAGACTGGGAACAATATCAAAAGGGTGTGATAGTAAAAGTTTTTCCAGAGAAAAATCTCGCTGAAAAATGTGTAGAATATGTATCGCCTAAAGAAGTTATTCCAGATAATTTCCCTTCTATTTCATTTACGGCAGCGACCATTAAAAACGACCATCTTTATGTGGGTACGCAGACGGAAATATTAGTGTATAGCCTTCCTGACTTCCAAAAAGTTGGTTATCTTTCATATCCTTGTTTTAATGACATTCATCATGTATTACCTACATCAGAAGGAAATATACTTGTTGTAAATACTGGTTTAGATATGGTGCTTGAGATATCGCCTCAAGGAAATATTTTAAAGGAATGGCACGTTTTTGGAGAAAATATATGGCAAAAATTTTCCCGCTCGATCGATTATCGTAAAGTACCAACTACGAAACCACATCAATCGCATCCTAACTTTGTATTTCAAATCGGAAAAGATACTTGGGCAACCCGTTGCTTGCAGGAAGATGCAATCTGTTTAACTAAACCTAATAAACAAATTAAAATTGGCGGAGAAAAAGTTCATGACGGTATTGTGTATGGAGATTCGATTTACTTTACTCAAGTAAACGGACAAGTGGTCAAAGTTAATATTCATACACGTAAAGTAGAACAAAAATTTAATTTAAATAACTTTACCAACACTAGTAGAAATTTGGGTTGGTGCAGAGGGATTAACGTACTCGATGAACATAAGGTGATTGTAGGGTTTACAAGGATAAGGCCATCCAAAAAATACCAAGCAGACGGAACAATTATCCCCGAGGGGAATTATGGGATTTTACCAACAAGGATCGCTTGTTATGATTTAAAACATGGAAAATTGTTATGGGAGCAACAGCTTGAGGATTATGATTTGAATGCAATATATTCGATTCATAAAGCATAGGAATCTTTCAACTATATAATGAGAAAGTTTGTTATAAGGCCATAAAAAAAGATTTATTGATTTAGAAGAATGGCTTCATATCCTCTGCCGTTTTTAAATTCCAAAATTAATATGTTATATCAATCCATGAAGTGACAAAAAAATGATCTCATAGGGTGTTGTTAGTTAATTTCTCTTTCGGGAAATTGACTAACAAGCTTTTAGCAGAGTACTTTCCTAGTGTTCGTTATACAATCTCGATCTTAAATACGAAATAAGCGATGATTCCTCGTGTATTTGCATTTTTTGATATAAGAGAGATAAAGCATTCAAATGATCGAATTAGTAAGCAATGGCATGTAAAGTTCCAATTTAGGTACCGATTGTTGCTCACGAGTTGGTTTTTTTCAAGATTTCCAACTTCTGTTATTTTTTACTTTCCAGACTTTTCTTTTCCTGATTAGACCGAGTTTTCCAGCTTACAATTAAGTTTATCAGCCATTTTTGTTTATGCAGTTGTAATTGTTAAGACTAGAGAGAATGTTTTCCCGAAGGATTTGTTTCTGCACTCTCTTTATTTTATTTTCTCCAATGTATTAAGTCGCCTTAGGATTTATCCGTTCCCATCATTTCTATATTAAATCCAGTTCGATAAAGAAACTATGTTGGTAAATCTTCAGACGGATCCTCTTTTCAGCTTTCACCTCAAAGTCAGATAAAAAGCAATCGAACAATCAGATACTTCTTGGTTCACATGCGGATAAATCACTACCACGTTCATTTGACCCACTAAATTATCTGAACTGAATTCAGACAGGTTCCTGGTTTTTAGAAATGGAAATATCTCGAGCATGATCTTTTTTGAAGTGTCTATAATGGGGATATTCACAGTTTGGTTTTACAATTTTTTGTTTTAAATGAAAGTCTATACATTTTATGAAACCCCTGCATATCCTATTTAGATATTTCTTTATGTACGGGAGATTACTCAATATAGTTGAGTGAAAATAAATGACTGAAAATAATGCCATTAGTAAAAGAATGATTTCAGAGAATCTATATTTGACGAGCACACGTTTGTAGGGTGCGGATTCTGCTCTTACATCGGAAAAATACAATATTGATAATTAATAACTCGGATAAATGAGGACCCTACAGCAATAATTTAGGTGTGAATCAAGGACTCTTTTTATGTTGGATGAATATACAAAGGTAAAAGGAATCGTTTTGTAGGAGGAAAACATGAAAAAGCTCATCATATTCGCGTTTATCGGTTTTTTGGCTCAGTTAATTGATGGTTCCTTAGGTATGGCATATGGGGTTACTTCAACATCTCTGTTGTTGACATTTGGAATTGCCCCTGCAGTGGCTTCTGCATCCGTACATTTGTCCGAGGTAGTGACTACTGCTGCTTCTGGTATATCCCATATGAAATTCGGGAACGTTGATCGTCAAGCGCTTTTAAAATTAATCATTCCTGGTTCAATTGGGGCATTTGCGGGAGCGTGTTTTTTGAGTAATTTACCAGGAAATGTAGTAAGACCTTATATTTCGATCTTTTTGTTAATTCTTGGCGTATATGTACTTTTTCGTTTTTTAATTATGTCTAAAACAAGAAGTGAAAGAAAATCAATTAATATATCAAGAAAAAAATCAATCGTTTTGGGGTTAATAGCTGGATTTGCAGATGCAACCGGTGGGGGAGGGTGGGGCCCGATTACAACTCCAGTCCTTTTATCCCAAAAAGGTGTTCCTGCTAGAAAAGTAGTTGGTACGGTGGATACGAGTGAGTTTGCTGTTGCTGTTTCGGCAACGTTGGGGTTTCTTATTGCATTAGGTTGGCAGGAAGTGAACTGGTTTTGGGTAATTGCACTTATGGCAGGGGGAATTATTGCAGCACCCATCGCTGCCTGGATCGTTACAAAATTGCCATCTTATTTATTGGGAGTCCTTGTAGGGGGATTTATTATTTTGACCAATGCACGAACGTTGATTAACACTTGGACGTTTCTGAATCAATGGTCTCTCGTTATTTATATGCTCATATTAATTGGCTGGATAGTTTCTATAGTCTATGCCGTCCGAAATAACAAAAATCCTGTTCCATAACGAAAAAATAAAGGGGAGATTATATGGGTCAAGATGAGAATATCCATCATCATTCATTTTCCATTACAAAAGAACTTAGGCAAGCGTTACATGGACATAAAAGCTTTATTCTTTGGTTTACAGGTTTATCAGGTTCAGGTAAGTCAACCATAGCGAATATGGTCGAAGGAAGACTTCATGAGAAGGGGATCTCGACATATATTTTAGATGGAGATAATTTACGGAATGGATTAAATGAAGACCTTGGTTTTAGTTCTCAAGATCGCAAGGAAAATATACGCCGAATAGGGGAAGTTGCCAAAATTTTTGTCGATAGCGGGATCGTGGTATTAGCCACGTTTATTTCGCCTTATATTAGTGACCGAGAAGATGTCAGAAAAAAGGTACAACAGGGTGAATTTCTTGAGATATATGTCAAATGTCCTTTAGAAGCCTGTGAGAAACGAGATCCCAAGGGGTTATATAAGAAAGCTAGAATAGGAGAAATCACTCAATTCACAGGAATTTCAGCTCCATATGAAGAACCGGTAAACCCTGAAATCATTATTGAAACCAGTCAATATTCTATTGAAGAATGTGTGCAGCAGATCATGACCTTCTTAAAAGATAATGGGCATTTAGGGGATGTCAATATTTAGGTCTGAAAAAGTCACAATGGAACGTACAAATGATAGAGGTGTTATATATGGATGTTCAAAAAACCATCATTGAACCACATGGCGGCAAGCTGATTAATCGTGAATTAACAGGAATTGCCCGTAAAGAATATTTGGAAAAGTGCAAATCCCTTTCGTCCCTTACTATCTCAAAATGGATTATTTCGGATATGGAAATGATTTCAAATGGTGGATTTAGTCCACTTATTGGATTTATGGGGGAAAAAGATTACCAGAGCGTCTTAAAATATATGCATCTGGCAAACGGATTACCATGGACGCTTCCGGTTACTCTTCCTATTACAAAGGCAGATGCGAAGAGTATAAATGTGGGGGATGAAGTGGCTCTATATAGTGTTGAGGGAGAACTGTCCGGGGTCATTCAGGTAGAAGAAATGTTTGAATACGATAAACAGGAAGAAGCTAGACTTGTTTATAAAACAATAGACTCTAACCACCCTGGTGTCAAAAAGCTATTTGAGCAAGGGGACATATATATTGCTGGACCTATTTTTCTAGTAAATAGGCCTTCACATAAACCATTTGAAGAATTTTATATGAGTCCAAACGAAACTAGAAAAATGTTCACAGAATTAGGTTGGAATACTGTGGTCGGATTTCAAACTAGAAATCCAGTGCACCGAGCCCATGAATACTTGCAAAAAACAGCATTAGAAACGGTTGATGGGCTTTTGTTGAATCCTCTTGTGGGTGAAACGAAAAAGGATGATATACCTGCAGATATACGGATGGAAAGCTATCAAATTTTATTGAAATATTACTACCCATTGGACCGAGTCCGACTTGCAATTTATACAGCGGCTATGCGTTATGCCGGTCCCAGGGAAGCGGTTTTTCATGCGCTTGTTCGAAAGAATTATGGTTGCACACACTTTATTGTCGGCCGTGATCATGCTGGGGTAGGAAATTATTATGGAACGTACGATGCACAAGAAATTTTTAGCCAGTTTGACCCTAGGAAAATAGGTATTAAACCATTATTTTTTGAACATAGCTTTTATTGTAAAAAGTGTATGAATATGGCTTCATTGAAGACATGCCCTCATTCTGCTGACGATAGGTTCATTTTAAGTGGAACGAAAGTCAGGGAAATGCTTCATGATGGTCTTACACCACCACCGGAATTCACTCGCCCTGAGGTGGCAGAAGTACTTATTAGGGGCATGAACCAAAAAGGGTAAGGATAACGAAAGGGCGTAATAACTACTTTTGAAAATGATTATTAATTGAAATCCATTTATATGGAGTAATCGTCTAACAACTACACAATTAGAAAGGACATATTAAGTGTACCCGATCAAACTTATCAGAATTGAAAATTTATAATGGATGATCCAATGTAGAAACAGATAAATTATAAGATTATATAAAAGTAAGTCAAGAATATGTTAATTTTTAACAGTGACATTCAAGAAAGTGAAAAAAACAACAAGATATGCAAGATTAATTAAAGTAGTGATTAACCAACAGCAGCATTGTTGACAATATTTACTCCAATTTTAAAAAATAGGCAACATCGAGATTCGATATTCAATCGGAGCCCAATGGCTCTGTCGTTTTAGAACCGTTTGAAATTAAAATGATAGTTCTTCTTCTGTTTGAAAATGATTGAGATAATACTTTTCAGATTTGAAATGAGAGGAGAATCATTCGACACAATTATTGTCACGGCAGTTTTCTTTACAAGTGTGGCGGCTGCCGATGACACCTACTTGTAGAAGTGTACGACGATAAGCATGAGATATGTATTGGAATCTTTGACCTAAGTGAATGATGATTCCGTACAAGAACAAGTTTCAAGCCATTTCGAAGTGAGAGCTTCAAATCAGCGACGTTATAATTGTCAATGTCTTGGGCGCCCGATAAATGGAGAAAATTATCTTTGAATGGCAATTGAGTGATATCTGAAGCAACCTCATTTTGTTTGTGGTTTTGAAATTGGCGTACTAATACATTTGGGGAAAGTTTTGAGGGTTTTCCTTTGAAAAAGCATTTTACGGACGATCGATTGAATTTGAAACTCTCTCATAATTCTACATACTTTTTAATCGCTTGAATCCGTCTAATCATTTATCGTCCTTTGAAAAGCAAAATGGTCTTTGAGTAAGTGTTGAACCGCGTCTATGGTAGCTGGAACGATTTAACTGAGCAATGACAATAAGCCAGATTACTTTATATTGAGGAGCTAGTTCTTCAATAATCTCTAACTAGCCTGAGAAAGGACACCGCCTATAGATTTGGATACTGCTTTTTTAAGTGAGCCACCTGAGCCTTATAGTATTCCAAATTCATCATCCACACTATCAAATTTCACACGGGAAGCCCTCGTTACCGTGCTTTACTAGTTTAATATTTCCGTACCAAATCCTCTACTTTTAAGCTCATATTTCTTCGCTGTGGCTAATCTACCCTCATTATTCAAATAACTTTGTACAACCTGTATCTTTAATTTCTTTGAATAAGTTTGAAATGTATCCCCTTTTTTAGGCATAATAAAATCTATCCAAGTAGTAGTTTATCATCCATGTTATTTCATGGACTTTTTTTCACTGTCTAACTAAGGGGATAATATCATGCGGAAGCGGAAGCAGAGAAATATATTTTAAAAATTGATGATATTCAAATCCCATAAAGCTAGTGATTTATCAGTATAGTTCATTTCTCCTTCCGTACAATTCTCATTAATAACCAAGATAGGTTTGGGAAAATTGAATGGCTCAATCTCTAGGTTAAGAGGGCGCCAGCTTCCTGTTCTTATTTCATGATTACACGTAAGGTTAGTAAATGTAGTCGTTAATAAATACCTCGACTGGCTTGCTTTAAAATTGTTTAAAGCTAAATGAATATCAGAAAAACTAAAATGTACAAGACAATCTCGACAGAGGATTAAATCACCAGTAGGCAGACGATCTTTTGTAATGTCCATATGAAAAAACTGTACATTGTTTAATGGATATTCTTTTTTATTTCTTTTTATTATCTCATCGACGATATCAATCCCAATATATAATTCTGTATTTTTGTATATTTCCTTCATCCAATTAAAATCACCACATGGTGCATCTATCATTTTATTTATCTGAAGTTGTTTTATTATGCTTGGTAATTCCTGAATGATTGTTTTGGTTTGAGTAAGTGATGAACCCGTACCAGATACAGACTCAGAGTTTCCCCACATGTTTTTCTTATAAATATTTGTAAATAGCTCTTTCATTTACATTCTCACCTTTCATCATTTTGATTTATTTAGAAAGGAATTATAAAAATGACATGACTCTCTTGGGAAAGATGGGGCGCTCTGTATAATCTAGAAAATTATATTAAATTTGGAAAAGTACCAATCATCATCATATTTTCGTTTTTGAAAGTAGGCCCGTCGCTGCTTTTTAACTCCATCAAGGAGCACTTGGGATTCAATAGGGTTTGCTTTTACATGGATCATGAGTTTTTTGCACTTTTGTATGCGATGAGTATTAAAATGAGAGTAGGCCATCCTTAATAAATTATAATAAACTTCATCATAACTAACTTCGTAGGGGTGAGTTTTTCTAAATAGATGGATTATTTTTACATTAGGCAAAACGTGGCAGCGAAATCCAAACAGCCATAGCTTAATAGAAAGCTCTACATCTTCATGTCCCCAAGTTTTAAATCCCGTTTCAAATCCGCCCACATCTTCAAACACTTTTTTTGAGATAATAAAACATCCTCCGGGTAATACGGCAGTTTCAAAGAGGCCATTTTGTTTAGAGTTCCATTTAATTCTAAGGTTTGACTTTAAGGTCTGACCATAGCCAATGAAATCGGAATTGCCAAACGAAGCGATTGCTGGGGTTACTGCATCTGATTTTCCTGTAAGCAAGGGTTCTACAATCTGATCGATCCACAAATCTTCAAACTGTAAATGAGCATCGCAAAAAATCAGGAATTCCCCAGTAGCTTTTGTTGCTCCTAAATTTCGTGCGCTTGCAGCTCCAATTCCTTCTGTTTCAAAAAGTTTAACCTGGTTTGCGTGAATATAGGTATTAAGAAAATCGCAGCAATCATCTGTTGATCCATCGTTTATAATAATCACTTCGAAGGAATAATGTGTATCAACTGAAAATAATGAATCAAGAGTGTTTTTCACGTTTTCCCCTTCATTTTTGGCTGGAAAAATTATTGAAATTAAAGGATGAGTTTTCACTTCATTTATCTCTCCTTTTGTAATGAATTATTAAGAAAATATCAAGGACTGTGAAATTGATGTTAAGAGGGGGATTATCACAATCCTTGATCTTCGGTTGAAAAAAGCAGTTAAGTTTCTGTTTGTTGTTGAGTTAAAGTGAGAGTACATTTACTATAAATAAAGGTTATTATTAATGCTTTCTAAAATTCTTAAAGGGATCTATTGCTGTTTTTTGGGCTCCTGAATGTAAATTATATAAAGGGTGTTTTTTATAAAATATATCTAATGAATCTGTACTAGTGTTATTAAATTTAGTATCTGGGTAATCTTTTTTCTGATACGATGACATTATCCCGGTGTTATAATTTTGTTGAGTTCTATCAATTTCTGTGTAACTCGGTTTTTTTGGGGGATAGAGTGCTTGACAATGTGATGTTTGCATATTAAAATTTCGGGTTGTAGTTTTTTGTTGGTTTGTTTCATTCGAGAATCGAAACGCACTTGGTTGAGTACTTACTTCTTTGTTATTTGGCGAATTGAAATTTTTCATATTTAAACGAGTATTTCCAGCTTGCTGTTGTATTCCATTATTATTAAAAGGTTTTTTCATTTTTCCTGTTGGTTGCAAATGATTTTTTTCTCGTTCTTTAATATATTTTGCTAGTTCATCTTTATAATGTATTTCTTTTTCTTTTTGATCATTTACCGTTTTATTTATGGTTTCTATTTTTTGGATATAATTAATTTCTTTATCTGTTAAATCTGTTATGGAATCGGTTAAGTTCTTAATTTCCTGTTGATGTTGACTTTCATTTTCCTTTAAATTGATAATCATTTGCTCTAGGTTATCAATCTCGGCTTTATAGTGATTTTCTTGCTCCGAAACAAGAGCAATCGATTGATTTAAATGATCGATTTCCTGTTGGTGGTTAACTTCATTTTCCTTAAAATGAATAATCATTTGCTCTAGGTTATCAATCTCAGCTTTATAGTGATTTTCTTGCTCCGAAACAAGAGCAATCGTTTGATTTAAATGATCGATTTCTTGTTGACGTTGATTTTCATTTTCCTTTAGATTGTTAATCGTCTTTTCGAAATTATCAATCTCCACTTTATATTTATTTTCTTGCTCCGAAATCGATTGATGTAAATGATTGATTTTTTGTTGATGTTGATTTTCATTTTCCTTTAAATTGATAATCGTCTGTTCTAAACATTCAATCTCGGCTTTATATTTATTTTCTTGCTCCGAAACAAGAGAAATCGTTTGATGTAAATGATCGATCTCTTGTTGATGTTGATTTTCATTTTCCTTTAAATTGATAATCATTTGCTCCAGGTTATCAATCTCAGCTTTATATTTATTTTCTTGCCCGGAAAAAAGAGCAATCGATTGATGTAAATGATCGATTTCTTGTTGATATTGGTTTTCATTTTCCTTTAAATTGATAATCGTCTGTTCTAAACATTCAATCTCGGCTTTATATTTATTTTCTTGTTCAGATACAACGCTAATCGTTTGATGTAAATGATCGATTTCTTGCTGATGATGGTTCTCTTTTTCCTTTAAATCTATAATCATCTGCTCTAAATTTACAATGTCCACCTTATATTGACTTTCCTGTTCCGATAGGGTGCCGATCATTTGAGTATAATTTTCAATTTCATGTTTAAAGTTTTCGATAACTTGTTTCTGCTGCTTTTCCTTTTCGGAAAGTTCGATCATGGCTTTTTCTAAACTTTCAATCTCCACTTTATATTTATTTTCTTGTTCAGATACAGTGCTAATCGTTTGATTTAAATGAACGATTTCTTGTTGATGGTAGTTCTCTTTTTCCTTTAGGTCGGTAATCATCTGTTCCAAATTCTTAATGTTCACTTTATATTGACTTTCCTGTTCGGATAGGTGGTCGATCATTTGAGTATAATTTTCAATTTCATGTTTAAAGTTATCGATAACTTGTTTATGATGGTTTTCCTTTTCGGAAAGTTCGATCATGGCTTTTTCTAAATTTTCAATCTCTACTATATATTTATTATCTTGTTCAGATACAACGCTAATCGATTGATTTAAATGAACGATTTCTTTTTGATGGAAGTTCTCTTTTTCCTTTAAATCTATAATCATCTGTTCTAAATTTGCAATGTCCACCTTATATTGACTTTCCTGTTCCGATAGGGTGCCGATCATTTGAGTATAATTTTCAATTTCATGTTTAAAGTTATCGATAACTTGTTTCTGCTGCTCTTCCTTTTCGGAAAGTTCGATCATGGCTTTTTCTAAACTTACAATCTCCACTTTATATTTATTTTCTTGTTCAGATACAGTGCTAATCGTTTGATTTAAATGATCGATTTCTTTTTGATGGAAGTTCTCTTTTTCCTTTAAATCGGTAATCATCTGTTCCAAATTCTTAATGTTCACTTTATATTGACTTTCCTGTTCGGATAGGTGATCGATCGTTTGAGTATAATTTTCAATTTCATGTTTAAAGTTTTCGATAACTTGTTTATGATGATTTTCCTTTTCGGAAAGTCCGATCATAGATTTCTCTAAATTTTCAATCTCCGCTATATATTTATTATCTTGTTCAGATACAACGCTAATCGATTGATTTAAATGATCGATTTCTTGCTGATGGTAGTTCTCTTTTTCCTTTAGATCGGTAATCATTTGTTCTAAATTAGCAATGTCCACCTTATATTGACTTTCCTGTTCCGATAGGTGGCCGATCATTTGAGTATAATTTTCAATTTCATTTTTAAAATTTTCGATAACTTGTTTCTGGTGCTCTTCCTTTTCGGAAAGTTCAATCATGGCTTTCTCTAAATTTTCAATCTCCATTTTATATTTATTTTCTTGTTCAGATACAACGCTAATCGTTTGATTTAAATGATCGATTTCTTGTTGATGGAAGTTCTCTTTTTCCTTTAGATCGGTAATCATCTGTTCTAAATTTGCAATGTCCACCTTATATTGACTTTCCTTTTCCGATAGTTGGCCGATCATTTGAGTGTAATTTTCAATTTCATGTTTAAAGTTTTCGATAACTTGTTTCTGCTGTTCTTCCTTTTCGGAAAGTTCGATCATGGCTTTTTCTAAGTTTTCAATCTCCATTTTATATTTATTTTCTTGTTCAGATACAACGCTAATCGTTTGATTTAAATCATCGATTTCTTGTTGATGGTAGTTCTCTTTTTCCTTTAGATCGGTAATCATCTGTTCCAAATTCTCAATGTTCACTTTATATTGACTTTCCAGTTCCGATAGGTGGCCGATCTTTGAAATGTAATTTTCAATTTCATGTTTAAAGTTATCGATAACTTGTTTCTGATGCTCATCCTTTTCGGAAAGTTCAATCATAGCTTTTTCTAAACTTTCAATGTCCACCTTATATTGACTTTCCTGTTCGGATAGGTGGCCGATCATTTGAGTATAATTTTCAATTTCATGTTTAAAGTTATCGATAACTTGTTTCTGCTGCTCATCCTTTTCAGAAAGTCGGATCATAGCTTTCTCTAAATTTTCAATCTCCATTTTATATTTATTTTCTTGTTCAGATACAACGCTAATCGTTTGATTTAAATGATCGATTTCTTGTTGCTGGTAGTTCTCTTTTTCCTTTAGATCGGTAATCATCTGTTTCAAATTCTCAATGTTCACTTTATATTGACTTTCCAGTTCCGATAGGTGGCCGATCTTTGAAATGTAATTTTCAATTTCATGTTTAAAGTTATCGATAACTTGTTTCTGGTGCTCATCCTTTTCGGAAAGTTCGATCATGGCTTTTTCTAAACTTTCAATGTCCACCTTATATTGACTTTCCTTTTCCGATAGTTGGCCGATCATTTGAGTGTAATTTTCAATTTCATGTTTAAAGTTTTCGATAACTTGTTTCTGCTGTTCTTCCTTTTCGGAAAGTTCGATCATGGCTTTTTCTAAGTTTTCAATCTCCATTTTATATTTATTTTCTTGTTCAGATACAACGCTAATCGTTTGATTTAAATGATCGATTTCTTGTTGCTGGTAATTCTCTTTTTCCTTTAGATCGGTAATCATCTGTTCCAAATTCTCAATGTTCACTTTATATTGACTTTCCAGTTCCGATAGGTGGCCGATCTTTGAAATGTAATTTTCAATTTCATGTTTAAAGTTTTCGATAACTTGTTTCTGGTGCTCATCCTTTTCGGAAAGTTCGATCATGGCTTTTTCTAAACTTTCAATGTCCACCTTATATTGACTTTCCTTTTCCGATAGTTGGCCGATCATTTGAGTGTAATTTT
>NZ_JAUUTW010000052.1 GCF_030676415.1 Peribacillus frigoritolerans
TAAAATATTCTTAAAAAACTTTCTTGCAGTTTCCTCACTACCTTTAGGAGCAGCGAGCTGAATATGGTCAATTGATTTAAAAATAAAGGGCATTTATATCCTTCTCCTCTGACTTCAAATGGATATTCCTTTTGCTATTTCCAATTTTACGACAATTGGAATGATAAGGAAATTTAAAAGTTATTATTTATAACCATAAGTCTTCCTTATGGCTATAAATTTTTTGTTCTTCAACTAACCTGCCCCTTTAGTTCATTAAGAAAAAGGCCACCAAATGCAGCCCCAGATCTCAACTACCGAACCTCGTAGTTGAAGAATTTTCTATTTGGAATTTATGTAATAAACCAGATTATCAGTCCATTCACCAAATTCAAAAATAAATCCTTTTCTTATGCATTCAAACTCCATTCCTACATTCTCTGCTAACTTATAAGAAGGTGTGTTATCAACGTTTATATGAGCCTCAATTCGGTGGAAATTCAAGTCTTTAAAGGCGATATTAAGGGCTTCTTTTACTGCCTCTTTACAATAACCATTTCTCCAATATTGATTATGAATAGTGTAGCCTATCCTACCCCATTGAAAGTCATTTCTCTCTAAGGTGGAGAAATCTATCGTTCCAAGATGTGTACCGTCTTCTTTCCTAAAGACACCAAAAACATATGCTATATCATTCACTGCTAATTCTTGATGTTTTTCCACTAAGTTGGTAAACCATTCCTCTGTACATTCACTCATATCAATCTTCCCTTGATCATACCTGTGTTGAGATAGAAGTCTATTTTTAAATTCGCTAAGCCAATTTTTAAAATCATCTTCTTTTAATGGTCTTATTACTAATCTTTCTGTTTCTGAAATGCAGTCAAATTTGTTCAAATAAAACAACCTTTCTATTTAGGCCTTTTCTTAACTCTTAAAATCTCTCCATTTCAAAAAAAATAAATCCAATTATTAACTATTCGCCTTAACAGTAATAATCCCTTTTTGCAACGTATTCAATCTTCAACTAACCTGCCCCGATAGTTCCATAAGAAAAAGCTGCCTTAAAGACAGCTCCGATCTTTAGCTAACCCACTTGTTTGTTGAATATACAGTTTAAAATCCATTACCCTGGAATACTATTCTCATTAATTCGACGGCTATAAAGTAAACTAAACCAACGAATATACTAAGACCTAAAGCAAATTTTCTCCAAATTCCCTTCTCACTAAGAAAAGAAAAAGAGAAAGATATAATGATTCCAAATATCATTAATATACGAAAAGTTGTTACTCCAGGATCAATTACTCGTGTTATATTCGCAGCAAAGAAAGAAACAAATAACCAAGATAATTAAAGTAAACGAAATAATCCCTAAATATTTTTTCATGATTCCCCACCCTTCCCTCCAATCTATTTTACCAAAATATAGTAAATGTGTATTTTTTATTTGAGTAACTTGTCCTTTGGATCCATAAACTGCCGAAGCAACCCCTTATAGAACTAAAGCACCTGTTAGTTCATTAAGAAAATCGATTCTTATTAAAGAATCGCGCCCGTTTGCTGAATAAGATTTTTCTATCTTATTCTAAAAGACTTGCTACTGAATCTGTGTACGCTTCTACCCATATAGAAAATGGAAGTTCGTTATCCCAAGTGACCATATTCATGACTTTCTGGACTCAATAATGAATTATCCTTCTATTTTTATATTTCGTTTTACTCTTTTCAGTAATTTATCTCCTTGGATATGAATGAATAAAACTCCAAATAGCGTTATGATTCCTCCTATAGCAGAAAGGGTAGTCGGCACCTCTCCAAGCCAAACCCAAGCAATCACAAATGTAAGAGCTGGTGTTAGGTAAAGGGAGCTCGTTGCCTCTGAAGCTCCTGCTCGAGATGTAACAAATGCTAATGCAAAATAAGGAATAACCGTAGGAAAGAGACCTAAGTACAAAATGCTAAGGGTAGATTCTATAGGGGAACTTATTATTTCCTGACCTAGTCCTGGGAGATAGAAAAGCATAAAAAATGTACCTGCCCAAATCGTATAGGTAGTAAAAGCAAGAAATCCATACTTTATTAAATAACGCTTTTGAAAAACGAAGTATAAACTTTCTGAAAAGGATGCTAAGAGAATAAATAAAATTGTAGTGTTAAATTCAAAATGATCTCCTGTTCCAAACGATATCAAGATAACTCCCAGAAAACTTATAATAGATCCAATCCACCTTATAAATCCAAAGCGTTCACGCATAAACCAAACGGCTAATAGAGCAGAAAAAATAGGAGTCATAGATACAATTAGGCTTGCAGTACCAGCACTAACCGTTTTCTCTCCAACGTTTAAAGCTGTATGATAAACCGTGAAACCTAAAAATCCTAACAATAAAATAGCTGGAATATCCTTTAATTCAGGTAAACGTATACGAGTGAGTATAGCAATTACTACGAGAGCTATAGAACCAACTAGTAATCGAAAAAGGGCAAGATGTTCAGGTGTATAGGATTCTAATCCAACTCGAATACCAGGAAAAGCTGAAGCCCATAGAAAAATCGCAAGACCATAAGCGACAATAACATTAAAACCCCATTTTTTTGCCATTTGAACACATCCTTAGAATAAGGAACCAACCAATATTATTTCTGGTTCCGATTATTTCTAATATTAATCAGTATTTGATAAAATGTCCTCAACCAGTTGGGTAATTTTTAACCCAACCACTTTGGATTAAAAATAGAGTGTAAAGGGGTTTTATATGAGTGAAAACAAATAAACAATATCCGAAATATCAACAAATTGTGGATTATATTAAAGAGAAAATTGCAAATGGGGAATGGCCAATCGGAAGCAAAATTCCAAGCCAGCGTATATTAGCTAAGAGATTTGAAGTAAATCGGAGCACTGTTATCACTGCTTTAGAAGAACTAATGGCTGACGGGTTAATTGAGGGTAAGATGGGAATGGGAACAGTCGTAGTTAATAATACTTGGACATTAATAGCCACAAATCCTCCGCCTGATTGGAACGAACATGTCAAATCAGGATTACACAAACCGAGTCAAGCAACAGTTCAAGAGATTAATCAAGCCGAATCAAACACAAACTTTATTCAGCTTAGTAAAGGAGAACTTTCCAAAGATCTATTTCCTTTAGAAACAATGAAGCTCGTTATGGGGAAAGTATCTGATAAAATGGAACCTTTCGGGTATGAAGACCCAAAAGGGTTCCTCCCCTTACGTGAAGCATTAACTAGTTATTTAAAAGGATTGGGGATTAATGCCTCTCCTTCTTCCATTTTAATTGTTTCAGGAGCATTGCAGGCTTTGCAACTAATTTCAGTTGGTCTTTTACAAAGAGGATCAACCGTTTTACTTGAAAAACCTTCTTATCTTTATTCTCTACATGTTTTTCAATCAGCTGGGATGAAGCTTACAGGTTTACCGATGGACGAACAAGGTCTCTTGCCAAACACCGTTTTTACTTCAAAAAAACAACAGGGCAAAGTGATTTTATATTCCATTCCTAGTTTTCATAATCCAACAGGGATATTAATGTCAGAAAAACGCCGTCAAGAACTTCTTGAAGTATGTGAAAAAGAACAGCTTCCAATGATTGAGGATGATGTTTATCGAGAATTATGGATTGATGAAATACCTCCACTTCCTTTAAAGGCAAAGGATAAGAATGGACATATTTTGTATCTTGGCAGTTTGTCTAAAACGTTGAGTCCTGGTTTAAGAATCGGTTGGATTGTTGGTCCGGAACCTGTGATTGAACGATTATCCGATATAAAAATGCAAACCGACTACGGTTCTAGTTCGTTATCTCAAAGGGTTGCAGCTGAATGGTTATCAAGTGGTCTTTATCAACAGCACCTTGAAGATGTAAAAGAACAACTAAAAATACGGAGGGCAGTTGTTTTGGATGTTTTAGAAACTCATTTAAAAGATATAACAACATGGAATGTACCGAAGGGAGGATTTTTTATTTGGCTAAAAATTCTACCTAAACTATCAATGAAAGATCTTTATGTAAAAGCATTATCTGAGGGTATACTTCTTAATCCAGGTAATATTTATGGTCAAGAATCGGACCGTTATCTACGTATATCCTATGCGTATGCCTCTTTAACAGATCTTAAAAAGGGAATACATGAAATTGGTCAAATCATTCGTGAATTAGCAAAGAGTTAATAAAAATCCTCATCCAAAAGAGAATTGGTTGAGGATTTTTGTCACCCTATCTTTTCTTGCTGCTGTACTTGGTATGGGTGAATGGGAACATAAACCACTAATTCCATAAGATTTATCAATAAAAGTAGAAATATTAACCAATGGGAAATAAAAAGTGTTAACTTACTTATTCAAATTCGCTGAAGAATTTCTTTTTAATATCATTCCACTCCTCTTGGATAATACTAAAATAAACATCATCTCTTTTATTTCCATTTTGATCTATGTAATTGCTACGAAAGATTCCTTCTTGCTTAGCTCCAAGTTTTAGAATTGCTTTCTGAGACCTAATATTGTCTATATCTGCACTAAATTGAACTCTGTTAAAGTTCATATTTTCAAAAGCATATTTTAATAATTCATATTTACAAGCTTTGTTTATTCCTGTTCCCTGAAACTTTGTCCCATACCAAGTCCAACCTATTTCTAATCTTTTATTATGATAATTTATATTTCCAAGTCTTGTGCTACCTGCAATTTTTTTTGTTTCTTTATCAATAATAATAAATGGATATGCCTTTCCCTCTAACTTTTCATTTAAAGTTGAATGTATATACCCATCCAACTCCTCTTCTGTACGAATAAATAAACCCATGTATGTCCATAGAGACTCATCAAAAGCAACCTCTTTTAGAGTTTCTTTATACTCTAAGGTAAAAGGAACAAGTAATACTTTTGAATTTTCTAAAATAATTTCATTCTGAAAAAAACTATTCACTATTAAATCACTTCCTATTGGTATTTTATTCTAATATAGAATACTAAACACTATTTTATATTACATATTGCGTTAAATACATAGATATATTAATCTTATTTTGTTAATTACTTTATTATTTATTTTAATTTCACAATTTTTCTTA
This sequence comes from Peribacillus frigoritolerans, assembly GCF_030676415.1. Lineage (GTDB taxonomy): Bacteria > Bacillota > Bacilli > Bacillales > DSM-1321 > Peribacillus > Peribacillus frigoritolerans_A. The sequence continues at coordinate 5,079 of NZ_JAUUTW010000052.1, forward strand.
AAAATATAATGTCAAAGGAAGATGCTGCCTTGGATGATATTGATCAAAGTATTTTAATTCTACTTCAAGAAAATGCTCGAATATCTATGACAGAACTAGGAAAAAAAGTTGGACTTTCAACTCCTGCTGTAAATGAAAGGGTAAAAAAGCTTGAAGATAAAGGGGTAATAAAAGGATATAGAGCTATTATCGATACTGAAAAGCTAAATAAAAGTGTAACTGCCTTTATTTTATTTGATACGAAACAAGGAAAATCATTTAGGGATTTCTGTAAAAAAGATCATAACGTAGTTGAATGTCATCGATTAGCAGGACAGTTTAGTTATTTAGTAAAAATCGTAACGGAATCAGTTCAATCGCTTGAAGAATTTATTGATTCTTCATTAACTTATGGAGAACCTTCTACGTTAATTAAATTATCTTCGGTGGTAGAATATAGACCTTTTAGTTAAAGTTTAATGAAATTGTAAAAGGGTTCCGCCAATATTTTTGATGTAAAGCCTAGACATTGAAAAGCCGAGTTTTCTCCTTAAAGTAGGAAAACTCGGCTTAATTGATGTCGAATAATGCTTAGCGTATGTTTTCCGCGTTTTGCTACCGGGACCCCACTAAGGGCTTGTTCAACTAACCTGCCCCGGTTAGTTGCATAACAAAATGCAGCCTTAAAGGCAGCTCCGATCTTCAGCTAAAGCACCCGTTAGTTTAAGTACGATAATTCACAAACTTAACCTAATTTCTTCTTTATTGATAAAAGAAGCTGCAGATTAGCAGCTAAACTAGAGGCAACTTCCTTATTGAAGTAAGACACCGAAGAAGAACGAAATAATTTCTAATATAATAAGGATAATTAATGAGTTACTAAAGGCAAGAATTATTTTTTGAAATAAATAATACGTATTTTCCTTATACTTGCGCTTATTGAAAGCGAGATGGATACGTAATGTCTAAACAAGGGATGCAAAACAAGGATCAAACGAGAAAGCAAATCGAGAAACAGGATAAAAGAAATGATGTTGAATTAGGTAATGAATTTCAAATTGGAAACACAAGTTCACAGAGCCAAAAAAAAGTGGACGTCAAGTAAATAAAAAATAACCTCGATCTTTCGGGGTTATTTTTTTCAATATTTTTGTGGCTTTAAATATCCTTTTTGACCAGGTAGTCATAACTCCTTCATTTTCCATTCATTTGATTATGACTAGAATTCCATGAGTTAATCACCCAAAATACCATAATTCATCATAATCTTTAATAAAATACGACAAGTCCATTTAAAATCGTTGGTAACTATTTTTAACTTGACTCCAGAAAGTTTATTATCTAAACTAAAAATGCGCTTAGACGAATGTCAGGGCTAAATTTTTTTGGTTATTTAGTTTAGTTAATAAACAAAATGGAGATGGGGAAATGAAGATACCATCTAGAAATTTGACCAGAATGATTCTGTATTCCGTTATGTAAATGATTCTATCAGCTATTCATCATTACTGTGCGCCCACTATTTGTCAATCACCTTGGAGACTTCATGTTGTTCAAGTGAGTATCGTCTTGATTATTTATAGCTTGTGATACTTGTTGTTTGCCGCAAATGGCTTAATACTTTATTTACAAAAATTGATTTCCATCTTTTTGGTCGTTACAGGTGTTGTTTCAGTTGCCTGGATTGGCATTTTTGAAGGTGGTTACAATTATTTTGTCAAAAACATTGTTTTTTTGATTGGAGTGTCCGAATTATGAAACAGAAAAAAGTAGATCGTACAAAGTCAGGTAGCCAACATCTAGGCCAATTAATTATGCTGCTCCAACGTTTAGAAAAACATCCACATACGTTTGGAGAGGCGGGTCCTTTGACACCGACTGAGATTCATACTATTGATGCGATTGGCGTGGAAAGAGGTGTGCTAATGAGTGAACTCGCCAATCGCCTTCAGGTAACCAAGGGAGCCGTTACGCAAATTATTATCCGTTTGGAAGACAAGAACTTAGTGGAACGAACTCCAAATCCAACCGATTCAAGAAGTGTGATTGTATCTTTGACCAAAAAAGGAAAAAGTGCCTTTCGAGCCCATGAAGAGGTGCACTTACATTTCTATCGAGAGTTACGTTCGCAATTAAATGAGCAGGAGATTGAGATTTTTGAGAAGTGCATAGAGAAGCTGTGTACCCATTTACGAAAGTGATTTTTTACCTTTTTAGTTTAGTTTCTAAATAAATTAGCGATGTAAAGATAGGTACTAATAGAAGTTAGGTGGGATTTGATTGAGAGAAAAAATCATTGTGGTCGGTGGGTATGGTCAGGTTGGCAAAGTGATCTGCGATGAATTAGGAAAGATTTATCCATATAAGGTGTACGCTGCTGGACGTAACTTCCAGAAGGCAGAACAGTTCTCGAATCATACAGGGAGGAAAGTTTTACCTCTACAACTTGACGTGAATGAACCGATAGCTGGCGATTTTTTCCGTGATGTTTCCATGGTTGTCATGTGCTTGGACTTACAAAATACCAACTTTGTTCAAGCGTGTGTTAAGCATCAGGTTGATTATATTGATATTACGGCTGATTATTCTGTGATGTCAAAAATTCAAGAGATTCGTCCTACGGAATCGACAGTTGTCCTAAGTGTCGGGTTGGCACCTGGAATAACCAACATGCTAGTGAAACAAGGAAAGAATCAATTGGATCAGGTCGATTCTGCAGATATTTATATTTTGTTAGGTTTAGGGGAGGTACATGGACGTGCAGCGATTGAATGGACAGTGGATAATCTGAGTGCTGATTATTCTGTCATCCACCAAGGAAGCAGAAAACAAGTGACCAGTTTCTCTGATGGAAAGAAGATGAATTTTCCAGCGAGATTAGGACAAAAAACAGCTTATCGGTTCAACTTTTCTGACCAACACGTTTTACCTCAGACATTGGGTATTCCCTCTGTTTCCACTCGTCTATGTTTTGATTCAGCGATGATGACAAGTTTAATAGTGAGTTTAAAACGTACAGGGATTGTACGGTGGCTAGAGCAGCCCTTGATCCGAGAAAAGGTAGTGGATCTCTTTGAAAAATCGCAATGGGGATCACAAGTATATGTAGCAAAGGTAGATGTTACAGGGCAGTTGAACGGTCAGAATGTACGCTATCAAGGTTCGATTCACGGAGAAAAAGAATTTGTTGCAACAGGAAAAGTTGCGGTCTATGTGGCGAAAAATATCTATGCAGGGCAACATCCACCTGGTGTATTTCATATGGAAGAGCTGTTCCAACCTACTGATTTATTTACTGATTTAAGAGACATGGTCACATTAGATGAAAAAATACTGGAGGTATAGACAAATGGAGATGAGAAAAATGGGAAAAACAGTCCCTGGACCTAAAGAGATCCCTTTTATCGGTAATCTGCTGGAAGTAGGTTCAAAGCCGCATGAATTTTTTAAAACTTGTGTAGAAAAGTATGGTCCGGTTGTTCGCGTACGGTTGGAAAAAGACCGCGATACGTATCTGTTAAGTCGTCCACAGGATATTCAGTATGTCCTTAAAAATTCACAGAAGTTATTTGCAAAAGGGTATCACCGGGATCGGATTCTTAGTATGGTGCTAGGCAATGGTCTGGTCACGAGCGAAGGAGATTTCTGGCTCAGACAACGGAGATTATCGCAGCCAGCGTTTCATAAACATCGTATTGAGAAATATGCGGACACTATGACTCACTATGCTAGCCGAATGCTTCGTAACTGGGAAAATGGCCAAATGCTTGATCTTCATAAAGAGATGATGCAATGTTCCATGGAAATTGTTGCTAAAACACTTTTTGATATAGATCTGCAAGAAGCCGAGCATCAGGGGTCAAATCAAGTTGGTAAAGCGCTTGATCAAGTTTTTCACGAATATGTTAATCAGTATACAAGCATTACTCGTATGTTGCTTGAAATGCTCCCTTTTTCTCTGCCTACTCCTGGAAATAAACGACTGAAGGAAGGTATTCGACAATTGGATCAGGTAATCTATGAGATCATTGAGCACCGAAAAAAAGAGAATCGGGATCGGGGTGATCTTCTTTCTATGCTGATTGCAGCACAAGATGATGATGGAAAAGGGATGACTTCTACACAATTAAGGGATGAAGTGATGACGTTATTTCTTGCTGGTCATGAAACAACGGCTAATGTTTTATCGTGGACTATCTATCTACTTGCTCAACATGCAGATGCGGAAGAAAAGTTAGTTACAGAGTTAAAAAATGTGCTACAAGGAAGACTTCCTTCTTTATCCGATATTCCACATCTCCCCTATACGCAAGCAATCATCAATGAATCGATGCGTCTCTATCCGCCCGTTTGGTTTATTTCTCGTGAACCACTTGAGGATATATGGATCGATGAATATTGTTTACCAGCAGGATGTGAAGTTGCCGTTAGTCAGTGGGTGATGCATCGGCACCCGGATTATTTTTCAAAACCCGATTCTTTTGTTCCCGAACGTTGGTTCCGTGAATTTGAAAAAAGCTTACCTTCCTATGTCTATTTTCCGTTTGGCGCAGGGCCACGTGTCTGTATTGGAAATAATTTCGCGATCATGGAGGCCACTATATTGCTCGCTTCGATTATGCAAATGATTCATATGGAACTCGATCATCAACATGATGTGGTTCCAGAACCTTCGATCACGCTACGACCAAAAAATGGGATTCGGGTACGTGTCGAAAAGAGAAACAACTAATAGTTTAACCTTACTACCCGGTTTCTTAGTTTCATGATCGAGCAAAAAGGTGCAACTTTATTACAAACGGTACGACTTTATTTCAAATCCACAATGGAAACAAAGAAAGTAAATAAAGAGATAACAATATACCCCCAAAATCCTTTTTTGTCTTTTTAAAGTTCGGCTAATCCTGTCACCAACATAAGTGCCCCCAAGAACAACATAGAATATGGCATCAACTCAAAATTTTCAGTAATTAGCTGATAGGCTGATAAAGTAAGAACAATTATTTCCTATGTTGGTTACTTTTGCTATTTTTTATTCACAATGCTTATAATGATAATTTAGAACGTTACTAGTTTGGGAGGGATAACAGTGATTGAAAAAGTAAATCTTATGTCTAAGTTTGAATTGATTCATGAGTATTATCAGCCCAAAAGTATTGCAAATGTAAATGATTCAGCGTTTAAAATAGTAAAATTGAAAGGTGATTTCATATGGCATCACCATGATAAATCTGATGAATTATTCTTGGTTATTAAAGGACAAATGAAAATAAAAGTAAAGGATCAAGATGATATACATTTGAATGAGGGCGAATTAGTTGTTATCCCTAAGGGTGTAGAACATATGCCGGTAGTTGAAGAAGAAGCTTATGTTGCTCTGATTGAACCTTATGAGTTGATTAATACAGGAAACGTACAAAGTGAACGTACTGTACACAATGTTGAAAAAATATAAAATGCTATCTGATTCCAACTTGTGTGTATTCTATGTCCCGTCAGTACTTAGTTTAAGATAAAGGATAGTTAAGCCTTATTTCAATTAGAAATAGGGCTCTTCATTTTTTATTTCTCAAACGGTGTTAATTGTACTTTTAACACCAAAATTTAACAACTACTTTATTTGTTTTTAAACGAATTTATTGTAAATTAAACAACTTTATTATTCGTTCACAGAAATTCCTTCATTCACTCCCTCAGTTTGATGCGAATATCTCTCGAATGCTCACTTATTCGCAGGATTTCATAACCCTTTTAATTAGACTTACGGGTAAATGAAATGAGTTCAGATCAGTTAGGCTTCGTGAAGGCATAGTTCAGCTATCACTCTATATTTTACCATATAATGCACATCTCCACGCCGCCCCTGGAGGCTTTCCCTCCCATGTCTCAACGGGTCAATTGCCCTCTCATTCCTTCGTCATGCCTATCCAAGGGGTGGAGGCCAGTTATGCTAACCTGATGGGTCACAGTGCCCTTTTGTTCAAGAAACCTGGTACTCCGTACATATTTGAAATCCTACGAATAAGACAACATTCAAAATTAAAGTTGACTATTATAAAATGATACTTTTTATATAACTAATGTTTTATTTCTATGCTGCTAAAGGGATTGATACTTGGACTTTTTTTGGACAATAAGACTCGTTTCGTCGTGCTATTCCTACAAAAATCCTTGCTAGTTTACCTATCAGTTTCATGATTGATTTCATTTTCTTTATCTTCTTTACCTTCACATTATGGGAATGGACGGCTTTAAACTCAGGGTTATTCATCACAAGGCTCATAGTTGCTAAGTAGAGGAATCGTCGTAGTCTTGACCTTCCACGCTTTGAAATGACAATCTGACCTTTCCATTTGCCTGAACTTGCTTCAGCTAGATGTAATCCCGCATGCCGTAATAGAGAGTTCCCGTGAGAGAAACCACTTAGATCTCCTGATTCACCCAGTATCCCAGCTAATGAAATTTCACTTATTCCTTTAATCATAAGTAGTTTTTTTGCAAATGGTATTTTGTAGAGAACTTCTTTAACATGTTGTTCAACTCTTTCGAGTTGCTTTACAGCGAGGTCATATTCCTCTAATAATTGTTCTAAATGGAATTTATAAGCATCAAGAGCTTGTCCGGTCCCAATAGAGGATTTGGCTAGATTGATTAGTAATTGAGCCTTCTTGGGTCCTGGTTGTCGTTTCATTAAAGACTTCCAGCCCCTCATGACATCTAGTGTTTCTAGTGAAGATATTTCATCCGGTGTAGGAAATAAACGAAGGGTGGCGATCGCCCCTTTGCACGTTACATCTTTAAACACTTGTCTGAGTTCAGGAAAGACCACATCCACCCATCGATTTACTTGATTAATAGACATCACGAGACGTTTAACAATTACATCACGGTTAGAAATTAGAACTCTAAGTTTCTCAAATGATTCGGATGTGGGACGAACAAAGGAATAATAGCCGTTTTTGACCATATCCGCAATAACGAGGGCATCTTTTTTATCACTTTTCGATTGAGTATTGTCACGATTCTCTTTATTCCTTTTTACTAAGTGGGGATTCACAGTGACTACCTCAATGTTTTGTTTATCCAGCCATTTTGATAGGTTAATCCAGTAATGTCCTGTAGGTTCCATACCCACTATTGTGGAATCTAAGTTTTTTAGTTTTTGTAAGTTTTGAATCCAACTTAATAGTTTTACGAACCCCTCTTCATTATTTTCAAATGTAAGAGGATCTCCAACTACAATTCCACGAAAGTTAACAGCTCGAGCAACGTGTAATTGTTGGGCTATATCCACACCTACAATTAGATGTGTATCGGAAATTCTTTCTATTAGTTGATTTTGTTTGTCTTGCATTTTAAAATTCATAGTAGGGCTTCCTCCTTAAGACTTTGAGTTAGATTGGACTCTATACTCGTATCTTACTGAGGGGCTCTATTTTTTTCAAACCTGATATTTAACGATCTACAGGAATGCTAACCTGCCCCGTTAGTGCCATAAGAAAAAGGCTGCCTCAGCAACCTTCCTTATTGAAGTAAAGCACCCGTTAGTTTAAGTACATTTTTTCACAAATAAGAAATACAAGCTGATTTTGTTGATTAAGCAATCATTAAATACAGCCACCGTATTTAAACACACGTTTTCTTTCGTGATAAAAACAAGAGGAGCTAATAAAACTCTTCTTTATTTTTTTTCATGAAAAGCTAAGTTTACAGCTAAGGCACCTAAAACAGATGCCATGAACCAACGTTGAATTTTAACCAAAAAAGGTCTTCTTCCAACCCAAACCGCGACCTGCCCAGCAAATAAAACAATTAGTAAATTTACAGCAATGCTAACAAGAATTTGCACCGTTCCTAATTGAGCAGTTTGAACAAGCAGTGAACCACTTTTAGGATCCATAAATTGAGGTAAAAGTGAAACATACAAGACCGCAATTTTTGGATTTAACAAATTTGTCATAAGGCCCATAACATATAGTTTTTTTGGTGACTCTACAGCTAAATGCTGTGGCTCCAGGATTGAACTTGCTCCTGGTTTTATTGCATTCCAAGCTAACCACAACAAGTAGATAACACCTAACCATTTAATGATGTCATACATTACTGGAACTAATTCGAACAAGAAGGATAAGCCCAACATTGTAGCGATGATATAAATCAAAAAACCAGTAATTACTCCTAAAAGAGAAATTATCCCGTCCCTTTTACCTTGCGAAATTGTTCTAGATATTAAATAAATCATATTAGGACCAGGTGAACAGACCATTCCTAAAGATACTAGAGCAAAAGCGCCTAATGTTCCTAATTCCATCATTAAATTGCCCCCCTTTTCAATCATCACTATACCCGTTAAATAACGTAAATTTCTTCTAATGTACGGTCTCCTCTAAGGCACTTGATGAGGGAAATTCATCTTTATATTCCATAAAAGTCTTAATCATTAAATCCTGAATTAATGGTGCATCTGAAACGTCTGCAAAATATAATATCCCTCTCTCTTTTGTAATAATTATACATTATAACCCATTTAAGTTCCTCCTTAAAAAACAAATAAGGAGATGTTTCGATATGTCGGTTGTGCCGGCGGTCATGGATATGGCGGCTTCTGCTAAAAATAGTATAAGAAAAATCTGACCTTAATTGTTCGGGATTTTTTTATTTAATCTAAGTATAATCAATATTTTCATAGAGCTATTCTGCCCCGTTAGTTCCATAAGAAAAGCTGCCTTAAAGACAGCTCTGATCGTCAGCTAAAGCACCCGTTAGTTCTATAAAGGGTAAAGATTTAGTTAATAACTATCGATAAGAGTGTAATATTTCGTGAAAGACCTAACGCCTATCGCACTAGTAACACTTCCCTTTTTATTAACAAACAATAAACCATCTCCATTTTCACCTATATATTTCCAATCATCATCTTCCATATATTTAATGAATGGCTCATAATTACCCTGTTTTACTATGTATTGATCCGGATTTTGCCAAACACGGACCATTTCAACATCTTGAAATGTTAATTTTGTAATAGCAACAGCCAAAGGAATTGGATTTCCCTCCTGAAAAATAACATCCCTTTTTAAAAATACTAGTACAAACATTAAAGCAAGCATAATAATGAAAACTCTAAAAATCTTTGACTTAAATACTAATAACATTTTTATCCCTCTCTTCTGTTAGCTTATATATAGGATTTATTGAGCAAATATACCCCACTAGCTCAACAAAGTAAAAGGCTGCCTCAGCAACCTTCCTTATTGAAGTAAAGCACCCGTTAGTTCAACAAGGTTAATTTTTAACTTCGTTCGTGTTACGATTTAAAATTTGAAAATAAGTTATTACAGCAGTTACAATGCACAATACACCACTCACTAACCAAATATAGAAAAAAATTTGACCACCAAATGTGGGAGAATTAAAAATAAAATAACTAAGTAAGAATAATACTCCACCCAAAAAGGACAAGTAATAAGCAAACCGTTTATGCTGCGGCTTTAAGAAATGGTATCCAATAAGAATTAACAAATATAAACTACTTATTACCATAATGACAGGAAAAGTGGGTTGAAATTTAACTGCGAATATAAAGTAGTCAAGTTGTGATATAGAGCTATTACTATTTACCTCACCGTATAAAAATTGAGAAAATGGTGTTGAGTACTTCCATTCCCAAGGATTATCTACGATTGCACTACCTTCATAGAAAGCAGCAACGGTTGAAATTAAAAGTAAAATAGATGCTATACCAAACTGAAACAAAAACCTAAACATATTAAACACCCTCAAATTTATTATTTAAAAATTACTCTTCACACTTAATTTAACATTAATTTAAATTATTAACATTAATATCCTTTTTCTTTATTCAATTAACCTGCCTCGTTAGTCGAAGGGGGAAATTTTTTTACTTCAATTTGAATGTATGATCTGTATAAGAATCGCACATAAAAAAACCCACCAATTGGTGGGTTTTACCCGTAAGCATATATAGCTAATTTACATAAGGGGAAGTATTAATATTTAATTTATTTTCTGCTTATCTTTGCTTCTAATGATAATTTTATATGGTTCTCCATCAATCTTACTTTTTATTTCTTTAGAATTTAAGAATTCATTGATGGTTTTCTCTATAATATGAACCTTTTCAGGTGCATCTTTATCTGAACTATAGATTGATGTACTTATAATGATTTGGAGTGGCGCTGGATGAAATGAGTAGGTAAGTCCTGTTACTTTATATTCACTTCTTGCCGTTAACCCTTCATAAATCGTCGGAAATATCTCGCTCCACTTGGCTTCTTTTTCTCTTTGAATAAGATCTATTTTATTAATCTTAATAGAGTATGACTCAATATTTTTTACCCGTAAAATTTCATTGGTAATTTCTTTTATTTCTTCTATCCTTTTTTCAGTGTTAGGAACATCTATTTCGATTATCACTTTATTTGAGTTTTCAGAAGGATAAGAAGCCCCGTAAGAAAGTACATTGAAGTTTAATTTAATCAATTGGTCATTAATCCTATTCAATGCTTCTCCGATTGCCTTCTCTCTCTCTGAGGTCGGTGGAACTTCTATATCAATCTCTCTTTTCACTTTTATTGTATACCTATCATATTCATTAGATTTTAATATCTTGGCAGCAATTTCCTTTACTTCTTCGTGAACATCTTGAAAATATTGTTCGGATCCATTTAATTTTATCAAAATGTGACTAGCATTCCCACTTACTCCGTTAATCTCATAACCTTTCTCTTCTAATTCTCCCCATATAATCCGATTTATAGGCTCTGAGTGAAATATTTTACTTAAATAAGGGATTTTTGATACAACCTCTGCCATAGCAGGAGAGAAAAAGGCTGAACCTATGAAAAGAGTGAATAGCAACGCAACTGAACAAACAGAATAAGTAAATTTTCTTCCTAAACTGTACCTATGTTTTTTGATTACTGAACTAGATAGATTATTTAAGCTTCCAACTGTTCTCAAAACATTTTGTTTATGTTTTTCTTCAAAGCGTATTTCTTTCAATACGGTTTTATTCATTTTATCTTGGAGGTTTTTCATTTTATCTTCCATCCATATTTCCCTCCTCAAATATATTTTTTAATAAATTTCGAGCACGGTAGAGTCTAGTCTTTATTGTATTTTCCTTAACATTTAATAAATCTGCTATTTCTGAAATGGAAAGATCCTCGTAATAATAGAGAATTATTACTTCTCTCAATTTCAGGGGAAGGGATAGAATTATTTTCGAAATCCACCGATTTTCTTCTAAATCTAAAAGTTTAAGCTCCGTTGTATTCGTTCCATTTTTAAAAAAGGAACTGATTAAATCGGTATAAAACAAATTTTTAAAAGACCAGCTTTTTAGTTCATCTTTACATTTATTTACGGTTATCCGATAAATCCATGTTTTTACCGACGATTGATTACGGAACTTATCCAAATGTTGATAACAACTTATAAACACTTCTTGAGCTATGTCTTCTGCTAGTGGCTTTTGCTTCACGTATGTATAAGCTAGGCGTACGACCATATCGCCATATTGCTCCATAATTGTTTCTAGATGAGTTTCTTCGGTGGTCTTATTGACTTCAAAAAAAGAAGCCTTCTCCATTTTCTTTTTCACGTGCATTCATATCCTCCTCTTTTTCTATAGTTAGACGATTCACATAGAAAAATGGTTCTGTTTTCTCCAAATTAAAAATGACTAATGACAATTTAAAATGTATATTCCCTTTTTACCTAGCTGGACTGGACTCAACAATTCTTAGATTTTTCCACTTTAATTTGAATATATGATTAATAAAGAATACTTTTAAAAGGCCGCCAATTGGCGACCTTCTTATGGCGCTAACGCACCCGTTAGTTCTATAAGGATTAAAGTTTTTATGAAACCCTTTCAACTTAGAGAAAATATCCATGCTGCTATTAATAATATAAAAAGAATTATAGCAACAATCATCATTTCTAAATTAGTCTCTTTATTATTTGCTTCTTTTCTCATTTTCTTTCTATACTCATGCTGAATTTTATATGTATCTCTTTTATTTTTTTTGCGTCTATCCATATTTGCACCCACCTATTTGTTCCGATTATTCGGACGGTGTTAAAAATAATTCTTGTTGATCTACAATTTGATTTCATAAAGAGTGTTTGATACTTTTTCTTGTGTAAAAAGCAAACAGAAAAGGAATCAAAGGCAGGAGTGTAACTAGTCTGTACCAACTTTCTCCACCAAGGAAATATAGTGATGGTAGGACAAGTGCAATTCCACTTATTAATAATACTTTCCAAGATTTTTTCCATAAACCCCATATAAATAAAAGCAAAGAAGCTCCAATCAATAGCCAAAATACAAGACCCATCCAAAAGAAGCCCATTTATTTCTTCCCCCCTGAAATCATTGTCTCAACTTCTAGATAATATTCGCTGTTTTTTGTTGGATTCCCATTTAACTATCCTGCCCCGTTAGTTCCATACAAAAAGAGCTGCCATATAAACAGCTCTGATCTCAGCTAATGCACACCCGTTAGTACATTAAAGCATAGTTTATTATTTGTGATTTTTTAATATTCGAACCTCTTCTTCTAGTTTATCTATTTTTTGTTGAAGGTCTTTCTTCGGTTGTACTAGTTTTCTTAGTAAAAACAAAACTAATATTACGAAAAGAAAAGATAGAATTAATCCTGGAATACCTATATTACTCAATGAATACACACCGCCAATTAATATTATTAACCAAATTTTAGTTTTTTTTATAAAAATAGTCAATAGTCACGATTCGACTAAGTTATGCTTAATGAACTAAACTGCCCCGTTAGTGCCATAAGAAAAAGGCTGCCGTAGCAACCCCTGTTAATGAACTAACGCACCCGTTAGTTTAAGTACAATCCTTCACAAACTAACTTTGGAATAGGAAAAAGAGGTGCCGCATACATTTCTTCACAATAAGTTGGAGATAAAACGCAAACAAGAAGAAAAAAATAACTAGGCAAGCTCCTTTTCACTTCACACAAAAAGTTGATTAACCAATCCACGGAATAATCTCCTTCTTGATTCAATTTAAAACTTTATACACAGTTTTAGCCATACCTAGCCCCCATAGAGACTATTAGGCAGAGGTTGCATTTTTGGATATAATAAATGTTACATTCCCATACAAAGGAGAAAATATGAATAAGGTAGATAAAACACGCGAACTTATTATTCAAACTTCCTTAGCCTTATTTAATAAAAAAGGCTACAGTCAAACTTCTATACAAGATATTATGAAAGCAACAGGATTACCAAAAGGGGCAATATATAGAAGATTTGAAAATAAGAACGAAATTGCTATTGCTTCATTCGAATATTCTGTAAGCATTATCTGGAATCATTTTTTTGAAGCTACAAAATCAAAAGTTACAGCAACAGATAAATTAATAGCAATGTGTCATATTTATAAAGATGCTGTTAATAATCCACCTGTTGATGGCGGATGTCCTCTACTTAATACGGCCATAGAAACTGATTTTGGATTTCCAGAACTTCATGATAAAGCTGCCGAAGCCTATAATCATACTTTAATTATCATACAATCTATCATTGATGAGGGAATTCGTTCAAAAGAATTTCTTCAAGATGTGGATTCTTATTCTTTAGCATCCTTTTTGTTTTCCACAATAGAAGGCGCCGTTATGGCAAGTCGCTTGTCTTTAAATAATGAACATATGCTTCATAGCATTGGGCAAATAAGTATACTTTTACAGCACTACTCAGAAAAGAACTAGAGGTAATCCTAATACCTCTTGGTTCTTTAGCTTATTTGTTCACTAAAATGTACTAATTAATTTATGAAAAAAGTTAAATAAGCATGTATAATAAACCATACGGACCGGACGGTCCGGTTCGATACAATCCTAAAATTTAGCCAAAATACTATGTTTAAAGGAGTGTTCATCATGAAAGTCGCCATCATGCTTTACAATGGGATCACAGCCCTAGATGCAATTGGTCCATACGAGGTATTTGCTGCCGTAAAGGGTATCGAAGTGAAGTTTGTCGCCAAAGATAAGGGTTTAATCAAACTGGATTCTAAAATGGGGCATTTGCATGCCGATTTGAGTTTTTCTGAAGTTACATCAGCTGATATTCTTGTGGTACCTGGTTGTTGTCCTCCTAACTATAAGTCTAACATGAATGACGAAGACACATTAAATTGGATTCGGCAAATACATGAGACAACGAAATGGACCACATCAGTGTGTAACGGCTCTCTGATTTTGAGTGCCGCAGGTTTGCTAAATGGTGTGAAGGCAACCAGCCATTGGGGTTCTTATGATCTACTCCATTCTCTTGGTGCAGTCCCAACTGGTGAGAGAGTGGCTCGCCAAGGTAAAATCGTTACAGCCGCAGGTGTCTCCTCCGGCATCGACATGGCCCTCCAACTAATAGCTTGGGAATGGGGGGAAGATATCAGTAAATCTGTCCAACTGCTTTTGGAATACGACCCTATGCCCCCGTTTGATTCGGGTTCACCAAAGAAAGCGCCGGCTCCATTGGTAGAACAATTAAGGGTGATGCTTCAAGAGCTTGCAAAACAAGAGCCTGAATTATAAATCAACATATGATAGGAATGAGGGAGACGATTATGATATCCTCTCCTTTGTCCTGTTACTTTATGATTCTAGATAGGGGTCTCGCCACATGTTTATATGGATGTTCGGAATACTCAAAAATGTATACCTGTATTATTTGAATTGAACCACACATCATTAATTTCGTGTGGTAATGAAGAAACCTTTCAATGATTTTTTTAATCATACCCCCATGGGATGGCGCTCTATACAGACGGACAGCCGCGCGAAAAGGAAGAAAACGAACTGGAGTTGTCGTTGCCCACGCCATTAAGAATTGCTTATTATCTTTTAACTAGAAAAGTAATGTTTGTAGACTTAGGCGAAGATTATTTTGATAAACAAAAGCAAGCCTATCAGAAGCATCCTAACCACCGATTTATTAAGAAATCTTTAATAGGACGCTGCTCTTTTTCAAAAAAATTGAAGCTTGCGTTTTATTTAATATGGTCTTTTTCCTGATTATTAGTGTTTAATTTTCATGGTAGTTCCATAAAGAAAAAGCTGCCTTAAAGACAGCTCTGATTTTCAGCTAACGCACCCTTTAGCTTAACAAGGTATGTATAGATTATTTTTCAACTTTAATGTATGTTCATTCGAATATAGGACGCATAAAGCTTCTCTCATAACTTAAAATACATTTAGTCTCTTCTGCAAATTTATATGCTTCTTGACATTCTGCATCCAATGCCATTTTTACTCGGTACTCTTCATATGCTGCTAAACTTGGGAAAGTGAATAATGCATAAGCAATATTATTAGCACCCTCATGTGGAAGGAAATAACCCTGATGTGTACCGCCTAATTTATTAACTAATCGAATCCACGTCTTACCGTATTCCTCGAACTCATTTAATTTATAAGGGTCAATAACATATTTCAGATAGCATGTAACCATTTTACCCCCCCAAAAAAAATCTATTTTTTTCCATCATAACATATAATTCGACTAACCTGCCTCGTTAGCAGAAAAAGAGCTGCCGAAGCAACTCCCTTATTGAAGTAAAGCACCCTATTAAGGTCAATCGTTTTAAAAATAAACGACATAAGAAAGAGAAATTGCCTCGAAATCTAGAGAGTTGGTTACTTTTTCTTTTGAAATTTACTTAATTAAAGAAAAAGGAGGTAATCACTTGAAACGAAATTGATTTATTACCTTCTTAGCCGTTCATACGGTTTACTATTTTAATCTTCCAAATGTTTCCTTAGCTACTTCTAATGCTGATGCGGATCGCGGCCATCCAACGTAAAAACTTAAATGAGTAATAGTCTCTATAAGTTCCTCCTCTGTTAGACCGTTTTGTTTCGCAAGTTCTAAATGATATGGAAGCTGATTTAGGCTTTCTCCAGTTACTAGCGATGTAACAGTAATTAGGCTTCGGTCTCTTAAATTTAAATTATCTCGTCTCCATAAATCTCCGAAAAGTATCTCTTCAGAGTATCTAACAAAATCTGGTGCAAAATGTCCTAATGAATTTCTTACAGTAGGAGTAATGGGTTTGTTCATATCTCCTGCTCCTCTCGATTATTAATTCTGATATTAAAACACTAAATCATTTGAGCAATTCCGTCTCCAAATGACCAGTTTTCAAGATTTGTTTCCGATAGAATTATAAATACATTTTCTTTAACTACATTACAATTATTGTGCAATTTGTTAGCAATACTCTTATACAGTAATTCTTTTTGCTGTTTAGATCTTCCTGGACCGCATGTGATTAAGATGTAAAGAAGTTGGTTTGTTCTTTTACTACTAAGAAGATAATTCGGATCAAAATAAAACTCATCCACCTTATGCGACTGGAAAATTTGAAAATAATCCTTTTTGGGTACGTGAAATTCTTCAATAAGTGCGGCCATAACATTTCTACTGATTAGCTGTAAATCTTTATGATTATATTCATTTTCCAAATAACTAATTTGAACGAATGGCATTTTTCCCCTCCTTTTGATAACAAGTTAATTTTACCTTTACTAATGTTATTTGTATAATTGAAATAATCGAATGAAAAATTCATAAAAACGAATGGAGATTATTGGATATGAATTTAAAAGAAGTTAAGACATTCCAAGCAATTTTAAGGGAAGGGACATTTTCAAAAGCAGCTCAAAAATTAAACTATGCACAATCAACTATAACGAACCATATACAAAAGCTAGAAAATGAAATTGGATTTAAGTTATTCGAAAGAGGATGGGAAGCAAAGTTAACAGATTCCGGAGAAATTTTCGCTAAGGAGATTCATTCTCTGATTAAACATTGGGATTTTGTCTTAGAGCAATCAAAAGCAATAGAAAAAGAAGAAGTTGGCACCATAAATATCGGGGCAATTGAAACAGCAGCAACTATTTTGCCATCTACTATAAGCCAGTTTAGGGAAATAAAACCTAATGTGACTTGTAATATTACTGTAGGAAATACAGACACTCTAATAAATCTTTTAGATAGTGGTATGATCGACTTTGCAATAGGTGGAAAACCGTACAAAGAAAATGGATATTCATTCATCCATTTATATGAAGAAGAAATATCCGTAATATTTTCCAAAAAATATTATCAAGATCCTATTACCATCCAATCGCTGAATGATATAACTGAATACCCTGTTTTCATTGGTGGGGAAAATTGTTTATACTATACAAAGTTTGAAGAAGAGCTGTCACATTTAGATTCGAAACCCTTTTATTACACAGTTAGTCAGATACTATCCATACCTTTATATATTCATAACTTTCCTTCCATTGGTGTAGTCTTATCATCTTCAAAGCTTTCTGATAATATTGTTAAAGTACCCTTAGAATTGAAGAATCCTTTCATTCCTATTGGGATAATACAAAAGAAGGATAATAAGTACCTTTCTAATATAAAGAAGTTATTCCTAGACTTAATAAGAGATTCATTTGATAGGGAATAGAATATATATAATGGGCTAACGTGTGCGTTGTAGAATAAGACAAATAAAATCGATTCCTTATAAATAGAAGGAATCGGCTTTTTAGGTTAGAATTTGCTTAGCATACAAAATTCCCGAGATGTTGGCAGTACCCCTCAAAGAAATCGAACCAACATCGTTAGTGGATTAACCATTATTTTTACTTCATTAATTTCTATAATTGTATCTGCAATAAATCCTGTTATCGTAGGATTCATAACCCTTAATGAACTAAACTGCCCCGATAGTTCATTAAGAAAGAAGGCCACCAAATAGCAGCCCCCTGATCTCAACTAACGCACGTGTTAATTGATGAGGGAAATTAACTAACTTAAATTCTGGGTCCCGAATCAATGAAGTTATGGATATAATTCAAATTGCAAAGGAAACATAACAATAGAACAGTTCCAATAAGGAGGAGTTATAATGAAACAATTTTATTTAGTTCCAATAAAATATTTTTTAGTATGCTTAGTTGCTGGGTTACTTTTTTTCTTTAATGAGTCATTTGTTCAAGCACAAGAAAAAAATCCAAATGATAAAATCGTTAAGCTAAAAGACGGAGAAACTCTCAATGTAGCTCATCCAGAATTACTAAAAAAGAGAGATGAAGTATGGGAAAAGATTACTAAATCTAATTTTATTGATGAGGTTGAACAGAAACTTACTGAAAATGGATACAAAAAACGCACTATGACAGGCGAATTTGACATCAATTTTCAAATAGTGGATTTGGAAGTAGATGAAAAGCCTGGTGAAAGTAGAGTTGAGACAATTAACAATATCGACAAAATTGTTAGAGAATTAGCAAAAGAAAATAAAGTAGTTCCAACTATTACAAAAGTAACATTTCACAAACAATAGTTTTTAGCTGTTGAAGGGTTCCTAAACCAACAAAAACAGTACCAGAAATGGTAATTTCTTTGATCTGTTGATGAACCCTTCTTAAACTAACCTCCCTCAATAAACTAAACACAATCTCACGATTGCTCTAGAATTCTTAGGATTTCATAGTCATATCATTAACCGTTATCTATGTAAGCTCGGCATTACGCCTCAAGAATAAGGATTTACCGAAAAAAGTGCATGCTAAACTAGCCAATCATAGGAAAAAATTGGTTTAAGCAATGTTATGATCGCACTTTAGGATATCCACATGTCTCATGGAGGTCAACCCTCCCATGTCTCACAGAGTCGATGCTCCTACATTCCTTCGTTCAACCTTTCCATGAGGTGGATGTCGGTCATGCTGCCCCACAGGATCTAAGCCCTTACGTTAGTTGCTTTGCCGACTAATCCGTGCTTCACTTTTAAATAAATGTTAATTAAATGACCGTGTAACCTTAAAATTCAATGAACTATGCGACTGTTTGATGGACTACAAATGTTGCCATATGAGGGATATCCTTTAACATCTTGTCTTCTTGAAACGTAAATTGTTTTTTACCGATTGAAAATAGAATTCGAATAAGCTTGTTACACAAGGCTATCAGAGATTGCATTTTCTTTAAGGGATTGTGGGAACGTGTTGTGTAATATATATGAAGAGCTTTAAAAGCCTTGTTCTTTGCCACCAGTATCATGGCTGCCCGGAATAAGAGAGCCCTCAATTTCTTTCGTCCCCGTTTAGTAATCTTGGTCTGACCTTTGTGCTTTCCGGATGTGTTTTCTTTTAAACTTAAACCTGCTAATTTTACGATTTGGCGAGGATGTTGATAGTCTCTGAGGTCGCCGACCTCTGCGAAAAATCCTGCTACTGTATCTCGACCGATTCCTGACACCTCTAACATCTGTGTGACACCTGGGATATGGTCTAATAACTGATCTAATTGATGATCTAATTCTTCGAATTTCATTTGAATAAAATCATACTTCTCTAGTAAAGTTCTCAACTCTAATTTCGCCATAGCTGCCCCTTGACGAATACCAATCGAACGATTGGCTGCTTCTTTGAGTGCTCGTATCTTCTTTAAGCCTATACTGCGTTTAACCACTTGTCTTAAGGAAAGTAAGAGCTCTTCTTCCGTATAATTTACAAGTTCATGTGGCAAGGCTTCTAGCTTTAGAAAATGAATAGCTGCCTTGCCTTCCCAACTTTTGAACACTGTCAAAAATTCGGGAAAGTAACGATCAAGCCAGTTATGAACTTGTCCCTGAACGACCTGTAAGTCAACGTTGAGAAGATCGCGAAGTTTTTTGGCCACTCGTAGTTCTGCATAAATTCCTTGTGGAATTGTCGGTTCGGCGTATCTTCCGTCTTTGACTAATTGTGCGATGACTTTTGCATCTTTCACGTCATTCTTTGTAGGTGAATTATCGTCTAATTCTTTACTTCGTTTAACATGTAGTGGATTGACAGATACGAACTTAATATTATTCTCTTTTAGAAAATGAGCTAGAGTTAACCAGTAGTGACCGGTTGGCTCCATGCCTACAATCACTTGATTTAACTTACACTCTTTAACAAGTCGGTTAATCCAATCTAGAAACGAATGAAATCCTGCATTCGTATTTTCAAAGAAACACGTTTTACCCAGTTCCAATCCTCTAAAATCCTGTGCTCTCGCGACATGATTGTGCTTGGCTATATCTACTCCGACAATTAAGGTTTCAGAAGTAATTTGAGTGATTTTATGATTTTGGTTATAATTCATTGTGAGACCTCCAAATAGATGTTTTGTCCTTTTTTAGCTGGCCAGCTTAGGACACATTCATCTTATCAAGAGGTCTTTTTTCGTTCAAACCTCATTTTCAGTTATTACAGGAATGCTGCCCCGTTAGTTTAAGAAGGGTTTTTCACTTCATTTTCCGAATGTATGATAATGTAAAGGTTTGTACATTCAAAAAGCCAACGGAATCGTTGGCTTGTTTCTCATGTTATCTCTCCTACATCTTTTTTCACCTAGCTGGCCTTCTGGGTTTATTTTGATTTAATACCTGCACCACAAAGAGGTATGATTATTTTTTCTTCTGGTGCCTTTTTATACTTGATGTAGCCAGCATAGTTTACTGCTGATGTCACTTCCACATAAAATCCTTTCTCACTAATTTTAGCTCGTGCACTCAGAATCTCCTCTTCTTCAATATCAATAAACGTACCATTGGTATTACGTACAGCTTCTAAAATTTGTTTGGAACGCGCTGGTGCAGCAATAGCTATCCCTTCCGCCAAAGTACCCCTATTCGTAACAGGTTGTGCTGATTCCTCCCCGGTTTGGTAAGCTTTCACAAGAGGCGCACAGTTCTCCGCTTGAATGGCAATGATTTTCGGTAGTTTATCAATTAATCCATTTTCAAATAACTCTTTAAAGCCATAGTACGCACCTAGGAGAAGCGTACCGTTTCCAACCGGAATAATTAAAGCATCAGGCGCACCATTTAATTGTTCATAAATTTCATAGGCATATGTTTTCGTTCCTTCATAAAAATAAGGATTATACACATGACTTGCGTAAAAAACTTTTTCTTCGTCTACTGCTTTTTGTGCCGCAGCTGCAATGTCCTCTCGTGTACCACGAATCTCTTTAATCGTTGCTCCATGGGCTTTTATTTGAGCGATCTTTTTCGGTGAAGTTTCATCACTTAGATATATATCACAGGCAATATTACAACGTGCTGCATAAGCTGCAATCGCCGTTCCTGCATTCCCACTACTATCAGCAATAACTTTTGATACCCCTAATTCTTTTGCCTTTGTCATCAAAACAACGGCTCCTCGATCTTTAAAGGATAATGTAGGCATCATATAATCAACTTTTACATACGTATTTGGCTCCATAGGATCTAGTATGATTAAAGGTGATTGACCTTCACCCATTGTCACGGATTCCCATGTCTTAGAATCTTTTGCGAATGGCATGGTTTCAAAATAACGCCATAATGAGTTTGGATAGTTATTCCAAGATGCAATATCAACTTTTGGGTTATCTTTTACTATGTTTAATACTCCGCCACATTCACATTTCCATAGAGTTGGTGTAATATCATGCTTTTTGCCACAACTGTTACAAATAAATTGTTTCATCATTTATCAATCCTTCCGAATAATTTTTTATATAAAATAGACTTTTTTATACATAACAGATAAAAAAATATAACTAAATATATGCAATGGCATCAATTTCAATTTTGAATCCAAAATGTAATTCACTAGTTGGTACAACGGTACGAGCTGGTTTATGTTCACCGAAAAATTCCTTATAAACAGCATCTACTTTACCCCATAATTTCACATCCGGAATATATAATGTCATACGCAAAATCTGCTCTTTTTTACTTCCAGCTGCTTCTACAATCATTTCCACATTTTTAAGTGCTTGTAATGTTTCTTCTTCGATGGTGCCAAATTTCTTTTCACAGGTTTCTGGATTAATGGCAAATTGCCCTGATACATAGACAGTGTTCTGATGAACTGTTGCTAATGCATAGTGTCCATTTGATTTTAAATTTCCTACTTCAAAGATGCTTTTCATTTGATTCTCCTTAACTTGATTTATTTTTGATTTCATCCAAATAACTGTAAACTGTTACTTTGGAAATGCCTAACAAAGATGCGACCTTCTCAACAGATCCTTTCATTAAAAATATGCCTTTTTCGTCCATAAATCTTATTAATTCAATCTTTTCATGGCGTTTCATGACTGGATGAACACTGTTTTGAATGATTTGTTGAATCAATTGATCCACTATTCCTTCAACATTTTCAATATCATCATCTGATTTTGTTTCATTCTCTTGAACTTCAACTTGTGTAGAAAGAAAAGTATTCATAAATTGTTGCATTTGATTCAGTGCTTCAACATCAAAATTTATGCAGAAAGCACCAATCACTTTTTGCTTGGAATCACGTATTAATGAAGTCGAAGAACGAATAGTACGCTTATCTTCTGTTACAAATGTATAACCTGCAAGATAATCTTCTTTAAAATCTTCTGATTGTAATACAGTCTTCACTAGGTGATCAAATGATTGACCGATTTCTCTTCCTGTAACATGGTTATTTACTGTAAACATTACAGATGCTTGAGGGTTCGTCAAATCATGAATAACGACTTCACAGTTTGGTCCAAACATTTTTGCAGTAGATTTTGCTATAGGGATAAAACTCTCTAATACTTTCTTAATTTCTTCCATGTCTAACTACCTCATTCTTTAAATTCCATTCAATTATATATTTTTTTATATAAAAAAAGCAATATGTATATTTTTTTATATAATTTTAAAAAATTCATCTTAAGGATTAGCAAATCACCTAAAAATGAATGATTAGATAGGAGGTTTCTTTAACTAAACTGCTACGTTTAAGTACGTTTCTTCACAAACTTCATTTTCCTTACTAAACAATATGACCCTTTAATGGAATAACATTACTGACGTTTTTAAACAACTTTATTATGTTTTAAATTTAATGTCATTTAACAGTATTCTTTATATAACTAACCTGCTCCTTTAGTACCATAAGAAAAAGGCTGCCTCAGCAACCTTTCTTATTGAAGTAAAGCACCTTTTAGTTAAAAAAGGAGCTTCAGTTTTTGGAGTGACTTTTTGGCTTTTTTTTAATTGATTAATAATGGAAGCATGCTAATCTTTTTTTAATTCAATTCCACCTCTTTCCACTTAACCTCCTCCATTACTTCAATTAAAAAAGAGACTTTACTCTTTTATCTTCGAGTCCCCTTACCATATTCGTTTCAACTTTTTCAAGATGGATAGAAAACTTTACCTTTCTTTTTTTGGAAACATGGTATAACTAAAACTGATGATAAAATCAATAACCAAGATCAATGTCCATAATTTTAAAGTATTAAGCAATGCTTGAGTCTGAGAAGGATTATTAATCGAAAAGATCATCACTGCTAAAAGAACTCCTCCTATTAACCAAGAAACAAAATGCTGGAACCATCCTATACGCTCCTGTCTAGCATGTTCCCTTCCGAATTTTTTCTTTTTTATAGGTTTTTCACCATTTCCATATTTATAAGCGAAATGCGCATCCGCCCATTTGATCATCTGATGCCCAAACGCTACACTTA
>NZ_JAUUTW010000053.1 GCF_030676415.1 Peribacillus frigoritolerans
TCAACATGGCGACCGCGTTTACTATGCGATAGTTCAATACCCGGAAGATTATGAAGAAGGCTTCATACCGCGGGTTGTAAAAATGTTTGATGATATCGTATGGTATGAAGCACCTTGATAAATGAGTTTCAAAAATTGGGTACTCTTTTTTTGAGGGGAAAGATAGTCTAATGGTGGATAATAACCATTTATTCACTATCAACCTTCAACAATCGGGCGCGATTCTTTAATAAGAATCGCTTTTCTTAATGAATTAACGGGGCAGGTTAATTCAACAAGAATCACCTAGAAAAAGGTTGGGTACGCTTCGAGTACCCAACCTTTTTTTCATTGACATAACATTCTGGTTTTTATATCCGCACTCTTACAATATCTAGTTAGCCTGCACATACTTTATTATGCTGAGTGCATATTTTGTTTTGGAACTTTATGAATCACAATCCAGCGATTATAATGATCAATTAAAAATCCAATTCCAAACATAAACAACATCGTGCCTAAACCAAGACCAGTTACATGCTGTTGAAAGAGGATAATAAGAATACTGATGGATAACGGAATTGACGTACAAAGGATTGTTCCTAATGTATAATTGTTCATTAGCTTCCCAAATGCCATTCCAGTTGATTGGAATGGAAGGTACGAGACTCCTGCGGGAAAAGCGCGTCCAAGGGAGACCCCACAGGCGCAAAGAGCGCCGAGGAGGCTCCCGGACCGCCCGCGGAAAGCGAGTGCCTGGAATGGAAATCAATGTTCAAATTTACAAACCCTCAAAAAAGTAAAAGCGGTCTTTTTCTGTAGCTGAAAATGCATAAAAAACCATGTATGTACATGAAATATTAGTTTCCTTATTTGCTCGTATAATCTCTTTCAACCTTACAAATTCGGGTAGTGTATGACGAGTACCAATCTTTCATACCTTTTTCTTGTGCCTTTTTGTGAGCAGCATTTTCTTTCCAAAGCTTTATGGCATCCAGGGACTTCCAATAGGATACGGTAATTCCAAACCCGTTTTGATCTCTTACGCTTTCGACTCCTAAATAGCCATCTTGTTGAGCGGCAAGTTCATCCATCAATTCCGCGGTTAAATTGTAGCTTGCGGTGTCCTTATCGCTTCTTTGAGAAGTGAAAATACAAGCGTAATAGGGTGGTTCGGGAGTATTTGCAAGAAACATGAAATGATGCCTCCTTTTAACTTAATATTCAAAATAATACCACATGGGCGAGAACATGGATAGATGCCAGGGAAAGCGGGACCTTAATGATCAGCCAAGAAAACAAGGAGGTATGAAGCAGTATATATCACTGACACGGCAGTTCTACGGAAGGGATTTTATTCCTGATTCACGAATATATATTACTTTGACGGTTTTATAAAAAAAGGAGATGGTTTTGTGTGAGGGATTTGTTAGCAAACATATAGAAAGAGATGCATTTTTACCGAAACAACGCGATATTCTTTTGAAAATGAATTAAAAGATTTCTCAGCAGATCCTGATGTTTTGGCCATTTACTTAGCCGGTTCATTAGCAAAAGGAAACGATGATAACTATTCTGATATAGATTTGCACACCATTGTTATTTCAGAGCGGAAAGCAGAATTTTTAAAGGGGAAAAGGAATAGAGCCAATAACTGGGGAAATGTTACATTTCACGAAGACTACAATCCTTCTTCACCGTATGTCGTCACTCATTATAATACCTTTGTGAAAGTGGATAGCTGGTATCACGCACCTGAGGAAATTGTACCGTCCATCTGGTTAAAAGAGGTTGAAGTCATTTATGATCCTTTTAATATTATGAGTCATGTTATTAAGGAATCAGCAAAGCTAGTTTATAAACCTTCACCGGATGAAGTCGAGCATTGGAGAGGGAAGCTGCTTGCTTTTGTCCATGAAACCTACAGAGCCGTTATGAGAAGAGAAATGTTATATGCATTATCCAATCTTGATAGGATACGGTGGCTGATTGTGTCTGGGTGGTATATGGAAATGGAAGAACATGTAGATGTGCCCTATGGAGTATGGACAAAAATCGAGGGCAATAGAAGTAAATTAGATGGAAAGCAATTATCCCTGTTGGAAAGTTGGGATTGTGGCCGCAATTCTTATGAAATTATTAAAACGTTGAGACGTATGATCCCAGAATTCATTAGACTAAATAAATACCTATGTACTCAAGTGGGCGTCGAAACAAATGAAGACCATATCAAAAGAATAATGGATATGGTTATCTGATATCTTTTAGACTATGGGACATCGTTCATATGAGGCTAATGAATTTACGTCAGTTTAAAATGTGTAATCACTTTTGGAGGGATGACTAAGTGGCAGAATTGGTATATCATGTAGCCGTTTCACTGGACAATTTCATTGCCGACCAAGCAATGTTGGATGGGAATATCAATCATTCTTTTTTCTTATTTGAAGGAGATCATGTCCCAGACTTTTTATCCGATATCCAGCAATATGAAGCGGTGTTGATGGGAAGTAAAACATATGAATTTGGATTTCAATTCGGAGCTAAACCGGGTGAACCAGGTTATAAGGGTTTGAAACATTATATATTCTCGAGCTCCCTTCAGTTTGAATCGAATGAAGAGGTAGAACTTATCAAAGGAAACGCCGTGGCGTTTATAAAAAACCTTAAGCAGCAAGGTGACGGAAAGCTATGGCTTTGCGGGGGCGGAGAACTGGCTGGAACGTTATTGAAACATAAACTCATTGATCAATTGGTGCTGAAAGTGAATCCAGTCATAATCGGTGAAGGCATCCCTCTTTTCGGCAGCGTTAAGCCAAGTCTAAAATTAGATTTAGTTGAAATGAAACAATATTCAAACGGAGTGATTAAACCCACATATAATATTATTTATACTTAGGAATATGGTAGAGGGCTTTCCTTCAATAGTTAGGGCTGCGCTGGCGCAGCCTTTTTCTAATGTGATTTCACTGGTCATTGTCGGTAGAATTTTTCTTAAGTGAAAAGTGTAAATATAAAAGAAAATTAATTAGAAATTTATTTTTAACATATATCCTTTCAGTATAACTTGAAAGGGGTTTTCTATATGAAAAAAATGTTGAAAGTATCAAAGAATATATTTTTTACCTTCTTTGCGATTATCATATTTGTAGCAATAGCTGTTATTATTTACCATAATTATCAAAAGGGCAAGGAATCATCATTAATTAGTGTAGGAACTTCCGTTGAATTTAATAGCAAAGAAATTAATGTATATACGGAAGGAAGCGGGGAGGATACCTACGTTTTTATGTCCGGTTCCGGGATTGCTGCTCCTGTTTATGAATTGAAAGGATTATATAGTAAGTTTGCAAAAGAAAATAGTATTGCAGTCATTGAAAGAGCTGGATATGGATACAGTGATGTTTTTCATGATGATAGGGATATTGATACAATATTGGAACAAAGCAGGAAATCGTTAATTGAAAGTGGAAATAAACCTCCATATATTTTGGTTCCACACTCAGTATCAGGAATTGAAGCTATTTACTGGGCACAAAAATACCCAAGTGAAGTAAAGGGAATTATTGCTTTGGATATTGGTTTACCGCACCAATATGTAACTCATAAAATGGGAATGGTTGATTCATTGACAGTAAGAGGAGTGAATATTTTAACGAAATTGGGTTTGCATCGTCTTGTTCCTTCTGTTGTTTATAATCCCGAAGTGATCCGGCAATCATTTTTAACTGACCATGAAAAAGAAATGTATAAAGCACTATCATATAAACAGTTTTTTAATGATGATATGGAGCAAGAGCTTTTACAGAGTTACAATAATGGTAAAAAGTCCGTTAACTTGCCGATTCCAAAAGAAACACCCATTTTATTTTTGGATGCGATTGCCGATGAAAATAAAAATTCAAAATATACAAAACAAAAGAATGAAGATTATGAGGAGTTTGCAGAGAAACTATTAAAAACGGATGTAATAATACTGAAAGGGACGCACAGCATTTATTTATACGCGCCTGATGAGATTTATGATCTTGCAATGGAATTTATCAAATGAATGAAGAAAGGCCCTGTGATGAAAAGATATAATATTTTAATTGTTGAAGATGATTTGATGATTGGTGATTTATTGAAAAAAATTTTGCAACGCGAAGAGTACAATGTATGTTGGATGAAAGAAGGAAAAGATATTATAGATGTAATCCATGAGATGGATTTAGTCATTATGGATGTTATGCTGCCTGGAGATGATGGTTATCAAATAACAAATAAAGTAAAAAGCCTAGGATTAAATATTCCTGTTATTTTTCTATCCGCCAGAAATGATATGGATAGTAAACTCCAAGGTTTGACAATTGGTGAGGATTATATGACTAAGCCTTTTGATCCTAGGGAGCTATTATTAAGAATGCAGAAATTGCTGGATAATCAATATGGTACTTTCACGCAAATTAAACATTTATATATTGATGCTGAACATAAAAAGGTATTCAATAATGACTTGCATAATGAAGTGGTTTTTACTGCGATAGAGCGTAAAATATTTTTCTATTTATATGAAAATAGGAATCGGATTTTAACGAAAGAACATTTCTTTGAATATTTATGGCAGCTCGAAGATAGGAATCAAAATATCATTAATGTACATATCAAAAAAGTTAGAACAAAAATCAATGATAACACCGGTGAGATCATCCAAAATATATATGGAGAAGGGTATAGATTGAATACCTATATAAAGAAATGAAATTAAAGAAAAAATACCAGCTATTGTTATTTATCGCCGTTATTAGTGTTCCATTTTTATTACTGTTAATCAGTATCCTTATGTCATTGATTTATGATATGGCCTTTAAAACCAAAAATGATGACATTCCTTTTCATGAATCTTTTGCGTATCCTACAATGCTGGGAGTATTTATTTTATCATTACTATTGTTAGCCTTCTTATTTTCCAAATCTATTAACTCGCTATTAAATAAAATAAATATATTGAATGAAACCATCAGGAATTTAGCTAGTGATGAGGAGATTCCGAATAAATTAGTGGTTAAAAGCAATGATGAAATCGGGAAATTTACTGAATCGGTGAACTTACTAATTGAAAGAACGACCTATCGTGAATTGGAACTAAAACAACAAGGGGAAATGAAAAAGGAACTCTTAAATAAATTAAGGCATGACATCAATACACCTTTAACAGCAGTAAGATTACAATTATTTTATTTAGAAGGTCAATATACAGATCAAGCTCCACTATTACAATCACTATATCAACAAATAAATTATATTTCCGAATTGACAAATGAATATAATATTCAATCCATAGATGCGCTAGATAATTCTTATATCTTAAATGATGAAGTGAATATGCACGATTTATTAGAAACGATGGTTAGGAAATGGGGCTATTTGTACAACATGCAGGGGATTGAATTAATATATCATCCATTAAATGGAGAGTTGGAATGGATAAGTAATGACCTGTGGCTTCAAAGGTTATTTGATAACGTTTTCCAAAATGTGTTGAATCATTCGAGGGCTGATAAACTTGTGATAACCATTGAAAATAATGTGGTCAGTATCAAGGATAATGGGATTGGTTTTGATATCGATAGTACAAGTAAGGGGCTTGGCTTAAAAATAATTGAGGATATTGCTAAGACACTGGATATAAAATATGATTTGCTATCAAATGAAAGCGGAACTTTATTTTGTTTTACAATCGAAAAAACGGTATAAATCTCACTTGATACGTTATTTTGTGGGGATGTCATCCGGGGATTTTGTCAATGGTTCATCAATATTATTATTCTTTTCAGATAGTTTGCCTTATGCAACATAGTTATATATCACTTACTTATATAAAGCGATACAAAAAGGTTGCTATAGACCCACCCATTTTTAAGTTGATATTATATTCAGGTACTTAATTGTGGGGGGAAGTTGAATGGAAGATCAAAAATATAATGACCTCAAATTAGGCGAACGTGGTGCAATCATTAGTATAATTGCTTATATTTGTCTATCAATCATGAAGCTTGCTATTGGATACATAAGCGACTCAGCTGCCTTGAAAGCGGATGGTTTGAACAACACGACTGATATTATCGCGTCCATTGCCGTACTGATCGGTTTAAGGCTAGCTCAAAGACCCCCCGATAAAGATCATGGTTATGGTCATTGGAAAAGTGAAACGATCGCTTCGATGGTAGCTTCATTTATCATGTTTGCTGTTGGTGTACAAGTTTTAATAGATGCAGTTGCTTCCATGCTTAAAGGTGGAAAGGAATCACCTGACATTATTGCGGGGTATGTAGGTGTTTTATCAGCAATAGCCATGTATTTTGTATACCGATATAATAAAAAGCTTGCTATAAAAATTAACAGTAAGGCCGTTATGGCAGCTTCAAAAGATAATATTTCCGATGCTTGGGTAAGTATCGGAACAGCTATTGGGATTTTCGGTTCCCAATTAAAT
This sequence comes from Peribacillus frigoritolerans, assembly GCF_030676415.1. GTDB lineage: Bacteria > Bacillota > Bacilli > Bacillales > DSM-1321 > Peribacillus > Peribacillus frigoritolerans_A. The sequence continues at coordinate 6,455 of NZ_JAUUTW010000053.1, forward strand.
ATGCCTTGGCTGGATTCCCTTACTGCCGTCATTGTTGGATTATTAATATGCAAAACAGCCTGGGATATATTCATTCAAGCCTCGCATGAACTTTCTGACGGATTTGATGAAAATAAAATTCATCTATATAAGGATGTAATTACAAATGTGGATGGAGTCAAGGGAATAAAAGAAATTAAAGGGAGAAATTACGGGAATAATGAAGTGATTGATGTTGTGATCCTTGTCAATTCTACCTTGGATATTAAAGAAGCACATGATATAGCGACCCATGTAGAGAAAGTGATGATGAAAGATCATGGAGTGTATGATGTTCATGTCCATGTTGAGCCCAATTAATTTCTCTTTTTTATGAGCATTAATAAAAAAGGGAATAAATAGGCTTTACAAACATAAGTATAATATGCAATCATTAATTCATTACATTGGAAGGAAAAGGTACCTCATACAATGAAGCAGTAATCTTATCAAATAAACAGTAAATCTAAATCTATTTCAATGGGTATTCAATGAAAATACGCTTCACTATGTTTGCTTACCGGATATATTGGTGAGTAAAGTGAATTCACTTTTTCATTTGAACAAGAATCTTTTTGATACCCATGTGAGATTTTTAATGATTATGTTTAGAGATGGGATTCGTCTGTTCGTTTATAGGTACTAATTCATATACAACTACTTTTTCTGTTTTCAAATCAGATGAGGTATATTTGGTTTATGTATATAATTTAGTAACAGGCGATCTCTCTCTAGAAAAATAGAGGGGGATTTTTCATGTTATTTCTAAAAGCGAATGATTTAAAGAAAACTTACGGGAACCGTGAAGTTATTTCTGTTGATTCACTTCATCTTTACAGTCATGACCGTGTTGGTTTGGTTGGTAGGAATGGAGAAGGTAAAACGACCCTTCTTTCTATACTAGCGGGGTTTAGGGAACCCGATTCCGGTCATATAGAGAGCTATGGAACAGTCAGCTATATCCCGCAAATAGAAGAAACTGAACAAAAAATAAGCGGGGAATTAACAAGCATATGGAAACTGCCCAATGAAAATCAAGAAAAATTAAGCGGCGGAGAGCTTACTCGAAGAAAAATCGCCGCAGCACTGTCTTCCAATGCGGATGTATTGATTGCGGATGAACCTACCAGCCATTTAGATATATCCGGAATTGAACAATTGGAAAAGGATTTAAAGTCTTTTAATGGCGCTATTTTGCTTACTTCACATGATAAAGCATTCTTAAATCATCTATGTACAACAATATGGGAAGTTGAGCAAGGCAAGGTAAGTGTATATGAAGGGAATTACGAAGCGTATATTAAACAAAAGCAAGCAAAAACAGAAAAGGAAAAAAAGCAATATGAAGAGTATACCCGCGAAAAGAACCGGTTGAAACAGGCTGCACAAAACCTCCAAGCCAAATCTGATTCGATTAGGAAAGCCCCTAAACGAATGGGTAATTCTGAAGCAAGGCTGCATAAACGCAGCGCCGGGAAACAAAAGGCGAAATTGAACCGTTCAGCTGAAGCGATTGAAACTAGAATCGAAAAATTAGCGAAAAAAGAAAAACCGAGGGAAGATCCCCCTATCATCTTTGATATTTCAGAATTTCCATCTTTGCATAGCAAAAGGGTCATTCGATTTAATGGCTCTTCCCTGAAAGTAGGATCAAGGATGCTGAAACAACATATTTTTGGAGATGTCCCCCTAGCTTGCAGACTCGCCATCAATGGACAAAATGGTTCAGGAAAAACGACATTATTGAAAAAGATAGTGGAAAGGCACCCAGATTTATATGTCGCAAAACCAGCCAAGATTGGATTTTTTGCCCAACATCAAGAAAATTTGAATGAAAATAAAACGGTTCTTGAAAATATTATGGATGACAGTCCCTACAATCAAGCCTTTATTCGTACGCTATTATCACGATTAGCTTTTAAAGGAAGTGACGTTCACAAGCAAGTATTACTTTTAAGCGGTGGGGAAAGAGTCAGGGCTTCCCTAGCAAAAGTTTTTTTGGGAAATTATAATGTACTCGTTTTGGATGAACCTACAAATTATCTGGATATTCATACTAAAGAGGCTTTAACCGAAGTGTTAAAAGCATATCCAGGAACCATCGTTTTTGTGACTCATGATCGTTCATTGATCCAATCGCTTGCAACACATTCACTTTCATTTGAAGATGAACCTCCGAGAGTAATTGCTATCAATCAGGAATCAACAAAATCGGCTACTAGAAAGGATGGTCATCAAGATAAACAGGCTGAACTTCTTATGATTGAAGTGCAAATCATCGAGACACTTGGGAAACTGTCCAGTGTTATGAAGCAAGAGGAAAAAGAGGCATTGGATAGGGAATACCTTCAACTCTTGAACAAGAAAAAGGAGCTTGAAGATTAAGTGCAATCCATTAAAAGGCCCTCTCGATCGAGAGGGGCCTTTTAATGGAAAAAGTTCGGTTTAAATTAGGTAAAAAAGTTATTTTTACTCTTAAAATAGAATTATCATTAAAATGAATTAGTGGTAATTTATGAAAAAAAAGATGGAAAATGTTAAAATTGGCAATAACTATCGATGGCACTCTATGGGGGAAAGGGGGAAATTACGATTAGAATCAGTTCTCCATATCCTGCCACGGATAACTTGTAATCAAAACAACTGAAGAAAACCAATATATAGAGGAATTAAAGTCCATGCTCAAACTTCAGTAATAGAACCTTCACTTGGTCTTTTTTGAATGGGAATATTTATACCAATCAAAAAGGAATGCCATATATAATAAGGCATTCCCATACACTCAGATTTTGCCGCTGTTGCTCCCGTTTTCCGGTTTCTTTATGATGGCATAAGCTAGGTATCCTATCAGACCCATATAGCCCGGTGCCGCCTACAATGTAAATCATTGTAAACACTTTTCCGAATGTTGTCTGTGGTTCGAAACTGGGGTGCCCAACCGTGCTAAGAGTGACAACACAGAAGTAAAGGGATTCAATCACAGTTAAACCTTCCTGCTTAACATAGAAAATTGTGCCGGAAAATAACATAACCAGGACCAATACGAAAAGAACTTGGAAGATCTTTAATTTAAAAGCGGACCTTTTAAGAAACGTTTCAAGGTGAGGATAAATGAAATCATTGGTAATCGCTTTTCCTTTCAGTTTCATTACAATTTAAGTAAAGTGAATGAATAAATCCTGATAATCGAGCTTGATCAGTTAATCATTCTACTATACAGGAATTCAGTTTGGATAGACAAAAAAACCGTTTTTCTTTTTGATCCGGTTTGAACTAAAAGCGTTAGTTCCAATTGTAGTCTTTTAAAGAGTTACTCTCAATTTATTATTAAATCAGTTTCAGGGAATTGGGAATGAATGATAGAAGAAGAAAGTAAGTAAGAAGGGGGTCAATCATGAAACCGCGTATTACTGTCATTACATTAGGTGTGGATGATTTGGAAAAGTCGCTGGAATTTTATCGGGATGGGCTGGGGTTTCAAACAGAGGGTATCGTGGGCAAAGAATTTGAGCATGGTGCCGTTGCCTTTTTCGACCTGCAAGAAGGCCTAAAGCTTGCCATATGGGGTCGAAAAGATATAGCGCACGAGGCCAAGGTTCCTTTGTCCCCGACAAGTCCTACTGAATTTACCCTTGGTCACAATGTAGGCAGTAAGGAAGAAGTGAATATCGTGTTGGAAAAAGCAAAAAAAGCTGGCGCGATCATTACCGATCAGGCACATGACACTTTCTGGGGAGGATACTCTGCACACTTTCAAGACCCTGATGGACACCTTTGGGAAGTCGTTTGGAATCCGCAGTGGGACTTCATAGAATCATGAATGTGATCCATTCATGTTGATTTCGGTGAATAGAATCATGTTTAGAAAGCATCCTCATACCTCAAGTTTAATCCTTCTATTTTAATACAAAAAGACTATAGGCTATAGGAGTTCTATCCAAATGTTAAAACAAAGGAAGGTACGAGACTCCTGCGGGGAAAGCGGGTATAGGGGAGACCCCGCAGGCGCAAGCCGAGGAGGCTCCCGGACCGCCCGCGGAAAGAAAGTGCATGGAGTCAATCAACGTTTAAATTGTAAAAGCCTAAAAAAATGTAGGCAAACAAGCACTTTACCTTCGTGCTCAAGACTTCCATGACAACAAAAGATTTAGCGATAGAAATCGTGGAATTACACGAGAAAACAAAAAGGAGATAACATGCTGGATAGGGGACTGTTTAGGAGGTTGCTACGGCAGCCTTTTTCTTATGGACCTATCGGGTCAAATGACAAGGCGGCGATACATTTTCTTTAGCTCAGGTTTATGAACTTAAGCTAAAGAAATAGGGCATAAAAGGGTCACTCAAGATTAGGATTCTCCGAAATTTTAAATTATACTAAGGTTCATGGCAATAGCAATTGATACTGACACAGATTAACGAAGGATAGTCATGATAGAAAGAAGAACATGGGTAAGACGTACCAAACAACTTAGGCCCAAACAAGATATAAAAGGGGAGAAAAACATGCAAAGAGTCAATCTAACTGAAGATCTTAGTCTTTCACGAATTGTACACGGAATGTGGAGATTGGCAGATTGGAGATTTTCTACCGAGGAAATCCTATCTCTTATTGAACATGGAATGGATCGGGGCGTCACTACATATGATCACGCCGATATATATGGAAGTTATACGTGTGAGGAGATTTTTGGGAGCGCACTTTCATTAAAGCCATCTTTACGCGATAAAATGGAGATCGTTACGAAATGTGGCATAGTTCTTCAATCAGAAAACCGACCTTCCCATAAAAGTCACCATTATGACACTAGTAAGTCCCATATAATAAAGTCTGTTGATCAATCTCTTATGAATCTTAAAACGGATTATATTGATTTATTACTTATCCATCGTCCGGATCCCCTGATGGACCCTGCGGAAACGGCTGAGGCGTTTAATCAATTAAAAGAATCAGGAAAGGTCCGTAACTTTGGAGTATCGAACTTCAAAAAACCGCAATGGGATATGCTTCAATCTTATCTTGAATATCCTCTTGTGACGAATCAACTGGAGCTTTCTGCATATAATCTTGAAAACTTCGAAGACGGAACCATGAATTTATGTCAGGAAATGGGAGTGGCGCCGATGGCATGGTCACCGCTTGCAGGAGGAAGTATCTTTGAGGAATCGAATGAAAAGGCCGCCCGCTTAAGAAAAACGTTAGAAATCGTAAAAGAAGAAATCGGTGCTAATGGAATAGATGAAGTGATGTATGCATGGCTGTTGAGACATCCTGCAAAAATCATTCCGATCGTAGGATCCGGAAAGAAAGAACGACTGGACAGCGCCATTGATTCACTAAACTTAAGCATGAAAAAAGAACAATGGTTTAAAATTTTAACCAGCTCGATGGGACATGATATTCCGTAATGAACTGTAACATCTTGCCTATATCAAAGGGGACTTCCATGAGGGGGTCCCTTCTTTTTGTGTAAAATATCATTGGGAATTATTTAAGTAACGGCCCAATCAATCTGCTGAAATGACTGAGGGGAGTCTTCTCAATCAGACCCATCTCATTACCCCTTGCTGTAAACTTACTAATGAAAGATTTTAGTGCATACTGTGAAAATGGAAAGATTTTATTCTTACGAGGAAAGGAAGAAGCTGTCGATTTTTTGATTATTAAAGGCTACAAACTACATTCTTTTCTTTTGCTGGCGGGATTCGTTAATTGTTTCTTTGCCTTTGAGGTTGATTCTACTACACTAACGTTGCTTTAATGGTTCCTTTCTTATCCAACTATGAAGCCTGGAGTCAAAACAGTGGGACATATGTCCTTTCCGGAATCTTTTATCTGTTATTTAATAATGGAAAGAAGGGGGGTGACACAGTGAAAGGGATTTTCTTTTCGTTTTTTGGAGGAGCCTTCCTAACGTTGCAAGGTGTAGCCAATTCCCAGATCAGCCGGGACCTTAGCACGTGGCAAGTCGCAACAATCACACAGTTCACTGGTTTCATCATCGCCGGGTTGATTTTAATTATGATGTGTAAAGGGGATTCTCTTGAATTAAAAAAAGTTAAACCGTTGTATTTGTCAGGTGGAACCTTTGCTGCGGTGATTATTTTCAGTAATATTTCGGCTTATAAACAGATCGGGGTCACGTTTTCGGTATCAGCTCTATTGCTGGCTCAGCTAAGTCTTAGCTTTATCATAGATAGCAAGGGGTGGTTTGGGGTAACGAAACAGAAGATGCAACTACCACAGTTCATTGGACTTGTCTTGATGATGGCAGGAATCATTTTATTAGCCGTATAATTGTAAGGATATAACTAATAGGCAGGAAGTGAAACTTAATCAGATGAAAGAAATAATGGATTCGGAAAAACTCAATCACTATTTGGAGGCCCATCAGTTGGAAAGCATTTTTAATGGAGCTTTGATGTCCTATTTATCTCTCTACCAGGTTAAGCCTGGTGAGTGCATTTGCTCTCAAGGCGATCGAATGAATTATTTGTACGTGCTGGTTAAGGGAAAAGTTAAAGTGTATACGACATCAGATGAAGGCAAGAATCTGATTCTGTCATTTAAGACCCCTCTTGAAGTAATTGGAGATATTGAATATATACAGGGAATCGATATCATTAATACTGTTGAAGCGGTATCGGATGTCTATGTAATCGGCATCCATCATCAATGGCTAAAAAAGTATGCCGAAGGTCAACCGGCCTTCCTGCAATTTTTACTAAGAGTCATCACCCAGAAGTTTTATGTTAAATCCAAGTCACTTAGTTTTAATTTAATGCATCCAGTTGAAGTAAGGCTTGCAAGTTACCTCCTATCTGTTTCTTTCGATGAAACAAGTGACCAAATTACTGGAAGGTTGAATACAGAGAGCTTGAAGGATACTGCAAACTTTATTGGTACTAGTTACAGGCACCTGAATCGAGTCATCCTGCAGCTTTGTAGGAACGGTTTGATTGATCGGTCCGAGGGGTTCATCCAAGTTAAAGACTGGGAAGGGTTAAAGGCACTGTCCAGTCATAATATCTATGAGTAGATAGTTTATATGATTTGAAGGAGGCGTTATGATGTTACTTGGATTAAGTTGGGCAATCCTCGCGGGTTCAATGGTCAGTTTACAAAACGTTTTCAATAGTAAAGTAAATGAACATGTCAATCCATGGTCAACGACTACACTTGTATTAGGGTTGGGCTTTCTTGCCTCGTTTTTAAGCGGGTTCGCATTTGAGGGAATGGAGCTTTTTCAACTGCATAATATGAAGCCTTGGTATTGGTTCAGCGGATTGGTTGGCATAGGCGTGGTCATTTGTGTGACACAGGGAGTTAAGCTGCTGGGACCTACCTTCTCCATTTCAATCGTGATGGCGGCACAGCTTGTATTTGCTCTAGCTTGGGATTCTACAGGTTTGTTGGGGCTGGAGAAGGTTCCCTTAACATTCAAGCAGTTGGCGAGTATCCTGATTATCATTGCTGGGATGATCATATTCAAAATAGGAGGGAAAAGGAAAACAGCATCATGAAATGACCTAGCAAGACTATGGTATGGTCACGAGTTATTCAAAGTAGGATGGAAACATTGAATGGAGCGATACACATGAACAGATACAAAGCTTTATTTTTTGATATAGATGATACACTTTTAGATTTTAGGAAGGCTGAAAGTGATGCACTGCGCTTACTTCTCAAGGAGCAACAAATGCTGTATACACCGCAAGCGGAGGCGCATTATAAAACAATCAACCAAATCCTGTGAAGTCATTTGAAAAGGGGGAAATATCGCGGAATGAGGTAATCAATACGCGATTTTTAACTTTTTTTAAAGAATATGGCCGGGCGGTGGACGGGGTTGAACTGGAGAAAACATATCGGAGTTACTTGGAACAGGGGCACCAGAAGGTTAATGGGGCACATGAATTGGTAGCGAATTTAGAGCTGCATCATGATTTATATATTGTGTCAAATGGGGTCTCCGGGACCCAGGATAAACGCTTGCGGGATTCAGGCTTGCGTGCTTATTTTAAACAAGTTTTCATTTCAGAGGATATTGGATATCAAAAGCCTATGAAAGGGTTCTTCGATTACGTATTTGCCCGTATTCCTGATTTTAAACCGGAACAAGGATTGATAATCGGGGACTCATTAAGTGCAGACATAAGAGGCGGCCAATTTGCCGGCATGGATACCTGCTGGTTTAATCCTGAACAGAAGCAGAATGAAACGGGAATAGAGCCAACCTACGAAATCAAGCAGCTTAGTGATCTATATTCCATAATCAACAAAGCATGTGACTTGCGTTGCAAAAGCTAGTTGCTTTATCATTGTTTTTACGATCAGTACATAGAAGATAAAGAATGGCTAATATAAGCAAGTATAACCTGAAGAAAAGAAGTGAAATTAATGGCTGAACCTTTAAAGGATTTATATAATGAACCTTTCATTCGTGAATTCAGTGAAAAAGTAAAAGGCGTCCATCCGTCTTTTTCTACTGAATCGTTTATTGGGGAAGTTATGGATGAGCATTGGGACGATAGAAAGTTAAAAGAACGAATTAGACATATTTCCATTACTCTTGGAAAGCATCTTCCTAGTGATTATCAAAATGCTTTGGATATTTTGTATCGACTTGATAAGGATTGTGAAGGTTTTAGATATTTATTTTTCCCGGATTTTGTAGAGGTACATGGATTGAATAAGAAAGATTGGCAGTTATCTCTTGATGCCTTGGAGCGGTTTACTTCAAAGTCATCCTCCGAATTTGCAGTTCGTGCTTTTATCTTGCTTGATCCCGCTCAAATGATCGAAAAAATGAAGAACTGGACCAAAAATGAGGATGAGCATGTCCGCAGGCTGGCAAGTGAGGGATGCAGGCCCAGGTTACCTTGGGGGCAATCTTTACCGATGTTCAAATCCGATCCGGCACCAGTGTTGGAATTACTTGAGAAGCTGAAAAACGATTCATCCCTATATGTTCGCAAAAGTGTGGCCAATAACTTGAATGATATTGCCAAAGATCATCCCAAAACCGTAATAGAAACTGCCAAGCGCTGGTATGAAAGCGGAGACCCCAACACGATTTGGATTATCCGACGGGGATGCAGGACCCTAGTTCGCCAAGCGGATCCAGAAGTCCTTTCATTATTTGGATACACGGATGTATTGAATAATCCGAATATCATTACAAATGCATTTATAAGAAATGAACCAGACTCGATTTATATTGGGGAAACCAGTGAACTTCATTTCGGCTTTCGAGTTCAAGACAAGAATCCAGTGAAGCTTCGCATTGAGTACGCCATCGATTTTGTAAAAGCGAATCAGAAAACTTCTCGTAAAATATTCCTTCTGGCAGATAAGGATTTCTCAGGTAGTGAAGGAGTTGAAAGAGTTGAAAGAGTGAGGATTCACAATTGGAAAGACCTGACGACACGTCGTCATTACACGGGAATCCATCGGATATCACTCCTTGTAAACGGAGTGGAAGTTGCAGAAACGCAAGTAAACCTAAACGCTGAAACTTAATTGTTTAATTTAGAATATCGAATGAACAGAACAGTTGTTAACGAAAGGGTTTTAATCCTTCTATTTTAAACAAAAAAGACTGTATACAAACTCAATTTTTATCGAGTTTATACAGTCTGAGAGGAGCACCCTAGCTCCTTTTTTTGTTATTTAGACATAAGTGAAGAGTATTCATTTTTCTCCGATTTTGAATATTCTTCGTTAAAATCGATTATCGTCAAAAGGGTTATACTTCCATTTGCATCAAATCCAAAAAGTTGGATAGCTCCGATTGCTGCGCAAATTATTAATTAACAGTGCAAGGAAAACGATTATCACGGAACCAATTAACACAGGCGTAAATAAATAACTCCAGCTATAATGACCAAGCATAACTACAAGCGGGTCTGCCCCAGCTGGCGGGTGCGTCGTTTTTGTCAGCATCATCACCGCAATTGCTAATCCGACAGCCAAGCCGATTGCCCATGGCTCATCGCCAAAAAAATGATAAGAAGCTAAACCTACGAATGTTGAAACAAAATGGCCGCCAATAATATTCCGTGGCTGTGATAGCGGTGCGTTCCACAGACCGAACGCCAGTACACAGCTGGCACCAAATGGAGCCATTAACCACACTGCTGATGTTATTTTTGTTAAAAGAATTAAAGCGAATATAGTTAAAAATCCCCCAATTAGTCCCGTTATTGCGTCCTTTACATTTATCTTTAAAGGGCTTCTTCCTTTTCCCTTCATCTTCGATAAATAACGAATTTGAAAAAAACGTTTTTCTGTATGCCTCGCTACTGATATACGGTCCATTATTGCCCCTCCTTTTTATATAATTAGACTTTACACGAAACAAACTAACCTGTCAAAACCATTATTAACGGTTAGTTTATAAATTAATAAAAAAAACCAACTTTTATTATTAGTTGGCTCTTCATTGATCATCAGATTTCCGGTGTTGAAATCGGGCTACCTTTTTTCTATTCCCGCATATTTTCATTGAACACCACTTGCGTCTTCCGCTTTCATCGATAAATAACAGGACGCAATCATCATTCGAGCATCGCTTTAGTGATGACAGCTTATTTTCTTCAATTAATGTTAATGAGTCAAAAGCAATATAAGATACCAGGATATCTTCCGCTTCTCCAACAGGTATGGGAACCAGTTTTTGATCCATTAATTTATAAGTGAAAGGTGATATTTCAATTTTCTTTTCTAAATAAGCGATAAACTCATCAGGAATCGGATTCCCATCTGCTATTAATTCAAAGTGTTTTCTTAAAATAGTGCGCATTTCAAGAATGTCTACTAAAACCTGTTGAATTCTCTCTTTAATTTTTAAGGATAGCTGATTATCCCAATATGGGTTTTTCCCTTTTATTACAGTAAGCCAGTCCAGGACATCCCGTTCTGAAAGTAATAAGTCTTTCCGTTGACCACGACTGACTAGTTCCGTGTTCACTAAATCCAGAGAAAGATTACCTGTTATAAGTGGAAATTTATTAGTTTCGGACATTAGTTCATCCCCCATTTTCCTGTCAAATTCTAACCATTAAAATGCTAATTGAGAGGTTATATCATCATTATACCCTAATACGGAATTTTTTAGCTAGTTATCTATGGTAGGAATTCCTTTGTCACTCATCTTTCTTAAAGAAATTGTTGATGGATGCGGCTTTTACGGGATAACATGAATCGTGTTATCAAACATCATATTGTCAATCAACATATAGTAGGAAAAAAGTTCTTGACAGTACCTGTACGTACAGGATAATATGAAAGCGTATACAGAACCTATACGTACAGGTTATAAAAACAACTATATTTTGCTTTCTAGGGAAAGGAAGTAGTGAAATGGGTAAATACACAGAGCCAGCAACGGATTTGCTTCAACATGTCGGAGGGAAAGAAAATATTGCGACGGTTACGCATTGTGCGACAAGAATGCGTTTTGCTTTGAAAGATCCCTCCAAGGCGGATGTAACGAATATCGAATCGATTAAGCTTGTGAAAGGAACATTTACACAAGCCGGCCAGTTCCAGGTCATAATCGGGAACGAAGTATCATCGTTTTATAATGAATTCGTTTCCATAGCTGGACTTCAGGAAGCGTCAAAAGAAGATGTGAAAAATGCAGCTAAACAGAATATGAGCTGGCTGCAGCGAATGATTGCGCATCTAGCTGATATTTTCACCCCGCTGATTCCTGCCATAGTCGTTGGCGGTCTCATTCTGGGATTCCGCAATATCATCGGCGATATTAAAATGTTCGATGATAGCACAAAGACCCTTGTGGATATTTCACAATTTTGGGCAGGGGTACACGCCTTCCTTTGGCTGATAGGTGAAGCTATTTTTCATTTTCTTCCTGTTGGGATCACTTGGTCGATCTCGAAGAAAATGGGCACGACTCAAATTCTCGGCATCGTCCTTGGTTTGACCCTGGTTTCCCCACAACTTCTTAATGCATATGCAGTGGCAAACACAAAGGCAAGTGACATACCTTTTTGGGATTTCGGTTTTGCCCAGGTCGATATGATCGGCTATCAGGCCCAAGTCATCCCAGCTATACTTGCAGGGTTCGTCTTGGCATATTTAGAACGGTTCTTGAGAGATAAAGTGCATAATTCCATTTCCATGATCGTCGTTCCATTTTTCGCTTTACTTCCAACTGTAATCATTGCCCATACCATTCTGGGGCCTATAGGCTGGAAAATCGGTTCTGTCATTTCTATGGTTGTATATTCCGGATTGACTTCATCAGTTGGCTGGCTATTTGCTGCCGTTTTCGGCTTTGCCTATGCACCGCTTGTCATCACAGGCCTGCATCACATGACAAATGCAATCGATCTTCAGCTTATGAGTGAACTTGGCGGTACGAACCTATGGCCAATGATCGCATTATCCAATATTGCACAAGGTACGGCAGTACTAGCAATGATTTACATCAACAGAAAAGACCAGGAGGAAAGGCAGGTTTCCATACCCGCTACGATTTCATGTTATCTCGGTGTAACCGAGCCAGCCATGTTCGGAATTAACCTGAAATACGGCTTTCCGTTCTTAGCGGGTATGATCGGTTCACTTTTCGCAGGCATCGTTTCAGTCGGATCTGGAGTAATGGCAAATTCCATCGGTGTTGGAGGGATCCCAGGTATCCTTTCCATCCAGCCACAGTATATGGGAATGTTTGCACTCGCGATGCTGGTTGCTTTCGTTGTACCATTCATTTTGACTATAGCCTTCTCCAAGCGTCCTAATATGAACTTGAAAACAAGAACGAAAACAACGAAATTAAATGCTTAATAACGCGGAGGGAGAGCATTCTCCCTCTTTTTTACCATACTGGCAAAAGATACAACAGGGATAGCAGGGGAGGAATTACAATGAAGGATTTTAAAAAAAGTACCATCTATCAAATTTATCCGAAGTCATTTAAGGACTCGAACGGTGACGGCATCGGGGACATAAATGGTGTGATAGAAAAACTTGATTATTTGAGTAAACTGGGAGTGGATTATATTTGGCTGACCCCTTTTTATCGCTCACCTCAAAATGATAATGGATATGATGTAGCGGATTATACATCCATTGATCCTGTCTTTGGGACGATGGATGATTTTGAAAGATTGGTGAAGGAAGCTAATTCGCGGGATATCCAAATCATGCTGGATATGGTATTCAACCATACTTCAACAGAGCATGAATGGTTCCAAAAAGCATTGGCTGGAGAGAAAGAATATAAGGACTATTATATTTTCAAGAAATCGATAGATGGAGAGCCCCCTACGAATTGGATTTCGAAATTCGGAGGCCCTGCATGGGAATATGTAGCGGAACAAGATGAATACTACCTCCATTTGTTCGATCGGACACAAGCTGACCTTAACTGGGAAAATCCCAGAGTAAGGCAGGAAATCTTCAATGTAGTAAACTTCTGGATGGATAAAGGTGTCAAAGGATTCCGTTTGGATGTCATCAATCTTATTTCGAAACCTGACATCTATGAAAATGACAAAGATGGAGATGGACGATGTTTTTATACAGATGGTCCCAAAATTCATCAATTCCTCAAAGAGATGAATGTAGAAACTTTCGGGAAGGATGAAGAGGTGATGACTGTAGGGGAAATGTCATCGACGACCATTGACCATTGCATCAAATATTCATCTCCAGTAGAAAAGGAACTGTCCATGGTATTCAGCTTCCATCATCTAAAGGTGGATTATAAGGATGGGGAAAAGTGGTCACTTGCAGATTTTGACTTCAGGCAGTTAAAGGAAATCCTAAGCAGCTGGCAATATGGGATGCAAGAAGGAAATGGGTGGAATGCCCTGTTCTGGTGCAACCATGACCAGCCTAGGATTGTATCCAGGTTTGGTAATGATCAAGAGTATCATAAGGAATCTGCCAAGATGCTGGCATCAGCTATTCATATGCTTAGGGGAACCCCTTATATTTATCAAGGGGAGGAAATAGGGATGACCAACCCGAAATTCAAAGGTATCGGACAATATCGGGATGTGGAGTCGATTAATTATTATAATATTTTAAAAGAGACAGGCAAGGATGAAAAGGAAATAATAGAAATCCTCCAAGCTAAATCCCGTGATAACTCACGAACTCCCATGCAGTGGGAAAATACGGAGCATGCAGGCTTTACAAAAGGGACGCCATGGATTTCAGTGCCTGATAATGCTAAGATCATCAACGCTGAACACGCACTAAAGGATCAGGATTCCATTTTTCATCATTACCAAAAACTTATATTCTTACGCAAGAAACATGATATCATTGCATATGGGGACTATCAGGAAATTCTTGGCGACCATGACCAATTGTTCGCCTATCTACGCAGTTATGAAAACGAGAAACTTTTGGTGATCAATAACTTTTATGCAAAAGAAGCATCCTTCGAAATTCCAAAGGATATAGACTTATCCGGATTCAACTCAGAGCTCCTTCTCTCAAACTATATCGATTCGAAAGAACTTGCAGGTGATTTTATCCTTCGTCCCTATGAATCGGTTGTCTATTTGTTGAAAAAGGACGAGTAGCAGACTAAGAAAAATATATTGTGGTGATGAAATGAACAGCAAATATCTATCGCTATATGGTGATATCGTTTCAAAAATTGAAGAAGGAACCTTTCCGACAAATTCAAAGCTTCCTTCCGAAAGCAGCTTCATGGAAGAGTATGACATTTCCAGGGATACTGTGAGAAAGTCCTTACAGTTGCTTGAACAAAATGGATATATCCATAAAATCAAAGGCAAGGGTTCCTTTGTCTTGGATTTCAGTAAATTTAATTTTCCTGTAGCAGGGTTGATTTCCTATAAAGAAATGGTGGAAAAGTTGAATTTGCATTCCAAAACGATCATCCATAAGCTGGAGCTTGTGACCCCCGACTCAAAATTGACCAAGCTTCTTGACTCAACTGATGGTAGTAAAGTATGGAAAGTATTCCGGGTTCGGCAAATCAATGGGAAGAAAATCATCCTGGACAAAGACTATTTCAAAAGCGAGTTCGTAACTAACCTGACAAAGGAAATTTGTGAGGATTCGATTTATGGATATATCGAAAAGGAACTCGGGCTCCAGATTGGTTTTTCCAACAAGGAAATTACCGTGGAGCCATGCAGTGAAGAAGATAAACAATTATTGGACATTGAAGACTTCAATATGGTGGCAGTTGTGAAAAGTACGGTCCATTTAATCGATGGAAGTTTGTTTCAGTATAGCGAATCCAGGCATAGACCCGATAAATTCAAGTTCACGGACTTTGCGCGAAGGACTTGGTGAAGGCTTAAGTATATGATGGCAGGCTAGAATGAAAAGAACAATTAGATTTTCAAGGGAAATGACTGTGGAATTATATTCAATGGAAGGACTGAATTTTGAAAGTTCAGCTCCATTCAAAAAGAGAAGGCTGCCTTGGCGGCCTTTTCTAATGCAGTTCAAGGTAGTGTTTCTTTTATAGACATCGAGTTGGAATCTTTTATTTTTGTATGAACGGGGAGAGGAGGAGAGTCAAACCATTAGTTTGACTCTCCTTCCGCTTGTTTAGGGGTATGGGAAGCATTTAGTAAAACCACTCCCCCAATGATTAAAACTAATCCACCTAATGTAGTGATACTAAATGGCTCATTCCATAATAGTACGCCAATCAATGCAGTTAAAGCTGTGCCTATTCCTGCCCAAATGGCATATGCTAAGCTTAACGGAATTGTTTTAAGACATAAAGATAAGCTATAAAATGCTATACCAAATCCTATTATAACCCCAAATGAAGCGAATAAATGAGTGAAGCCTTCAGACAGCTTAAGCATGGTCGTACCAAATACTTCGCTTATGATTGATATTCCTAAAGCTATGTATCCTTTCATATTATTACCCCCGATTACTAAATTGTTAATGAGTGCCTCCACTAGAGAGTTTCAAAACAACCACTCCTCCAATGATCAGGACTAAACCTGAAAATTTTTTCAGGTTAAAGCTTTCTTTATAAACGATAACTCCCACTAGAGCAGTTAAAGCTGTGCCTATTCCAGACCAAATGGCATAAGCCGTTCCTAGCGGGATGGTCATTAGAGATAACGACAGGCAATAAAAAGCCAAACCCATTCCAATTACCACACCAATGGAAGGGAATAACTTTTTAAACCCGTTTGATACCTTTAACATCGAACTGCCAAACACTTCACTTAGGATGGCTATTGCCAAAAATGAATAAGGATTCAAGATGAACTCCCCCTAAAAATTGATTGCTATTTTCAATCACTTCCCCCAAGAATCTTACCATCTAAAGGACTCATATTAAACTAATACCACCTATAGTGAGTCTCATATTTTCTGTCATTGCAGGATATACCCTTTCAGGCTCATATTAGGCTGAAAGTGACACAATAAGCCACTTTAGTTGTCGAACCTGATAGCAACATATAAGACGGTTGATCAGGGATTTTTAGGAATTTTGTCGAATTATTCGAATTTATTGGGGTGAACTTATTTCATGGAATTCATAATGAACAAAGAATGTTTCAATAAGGCGATTTCAGATGTCAGCCATGCCGTTTCCATAAAAACACCTATACCCATTTTATCAGGAATAAAGATAGTGGCTAATGACGATTGCTTAACCCTTCGTGGTAGTAATTCCGGTATTGTCATTGAAAAAACCATTCCTTTAACGATTGATGGTGTAAAGGAATTGGAGGCTTGAAAACTACCAGAAGAACCTCTGTAAAGATATTGTTTATTTTAAAATATACCTCGATAGAATATATAATATAAATGGGATCCAAAAATAGCTAAATACTCACTATTCGTTGTTCAGTAGGATCTATTCTCCTATGTCCAGTATGGAACGCTCCAAGAAGGATACCTGAGCATTTAAGCCATGGGCCTTTACAGAAGGTGCATTTTATAACATTGGAAAAATATAAAGATGGAGATATGCAGCAAATTCATGCTAGGCTTTGGAATACAATAAGTGATTATTCTAAAAAAGGGGGAGAACAAGTCATCCATATGATTTGTTCCCCTTTTTCCTTCTTAGGAATCCGCCACTTCAATCAGAAAGTAAGGTCGATAAGTGGTGGGTAGTTCAATGTTCGCATCAAGCCTTTCTTATGAATCCAATTTGGCTAAGAAAAATGCCTTTTTCCAATGCAAAACTAATAGAATACCTGCAAAAACTCCTACTTTAATATACTCTAATTGTTCTTTATCTACTTTTTCTCACCTCTAATAAGCCTTTTTTCACAGGTGTATATCAATTAACATAGTAATTTCAAATATACTATTTCCTCTTAGAATCAAACTATTAACCTATTACACTTTTATATCTCTTTCATATACTAATATATCTTTTTATAAAGGGGGTAGAAAGTGTGCAATCAACTTGTATCTTAGAAGTTAATGATCAATTCTTTTTAGTCACTGAAATTGATGATGTAGCTACACTTAGAATCCGTATTTCATCTCTATTAGCATCAACTTTAATAGGATTAGGAATCCCAGTCTGCGGCGAATAGGTCACTTTCCCAACATTTTTTAGGTATCCCACTTCAAAAGGTTAGTGCCTACACTATACAAAACTAGTTAATATAAACAGATGTTATCGGCATGTAAAAAGGGGATCTTCCAATTGAAAATACCTATAGCAATATGAAGGCACTTTCCTCAGTGCCAAGGAATAGAACTAGATTTGTTATACCCTCCAATAAACCTTCCCCATATGTACTGCACCCCAATTGTTAGACACCATCTAACAATTGGAGGTGCTATTTTTTATGCTAATTTCAGAGTTGCCATTTGAAAATGATATAAATTTACAAACTTCGTAGGTGTATCACTGCCATCTCATAGCGAGAGTATGCGTGATGTAGGCCCAGATGAGAATTATTTAAAACATGTGTCCTGTTTATTGGCAATGCACCGTCAATTTGCTCAGTTAAATACTCCAGTACTAGGAGTCATATTATTTGATCAACTTAGTCGTCCCTTTTTTCCACCAGGTAAAAAGCCGGAAGAGTTTCAACTTGATACAGAGCGATCAACTTTGTTAACATTCTTTGAAACAGAGGTTTAACCCTCTAAGTTTCTATTTAATACTTTTTTATCAACTCTCCTGCTTCTTAATGTGTTGTCAAACAAACACAAAAATGGAATGAGATACACCTGTTGACTGTTCCCAAATGAGCCTCTAATCTATACCATAACGTGAAAAAGGTTACGGTAAAAAACTAATGAATGAGGTCTATGAAATTGCTAAAAAGAACGATATTGATTTAATTGAACTGGATTATTGGTTTGAAAACATAGCTGCAAAAGAGTTTTATAAGAAACAAAACTTTAAAAACTATAGGGAGTTTGCATTTAGACAGTTGTAAATCCTTTGAATGTCAATTTTCAAAGGTTGAAGCATGGAATTAATAAAAACCCCGAATAGGGGTTTTTCAGACTGTAGACAAACTCGATGAAAATCGAGTTTGTCTATTTTTATGGCTTGTACAATTTGGACGTTGATTTCCACTCCAGGCACTCGCTTTCCGCGGGCGGTCGGGGAGCCTCCTCGGCTTT
>NZ_JAUUTW010000054.1 GCF_030676415.1 Peribacillus frigoritolerans
GCGAAAGCCGAGGAGGCTCCCCGACCGCCCGCGGAAAGCGAGTGCCTGGAGTGGAAATCAACGTCCAAATTGTACAAGCCATAAAAATAGACAAACTCGATTTTCATCGAGTTTGTCTACAGTCTGTATTAATATAATATATTAATTTTGATATTGCTTAACAAATATTATAAAAGCATTTAAATGTTTGAGGAAATGAGACTTTTAAAAATTATTAGATGACATAATTAGTATCTTTTACGACGTCTATGTGAACCAGTCAAAGAATTGACCGAACATAAAAACTACTTCTTTCGAAAAAAATCTTGACTGAGACATATTCCAAGTTTGAATGAAGTCATAAAATCCCACAGCTTCTAAAAGAGGTAACGATAATTTGGATAATGATTCTTCAGACCCTTATTTTTTTATATATTTTTATAAAAATAAAATAAATCTAGTTATATTTTCATGCTAATGTTAATATAAAGTGGTAGATAATACCTAACCATGGAAAGGAGAGGATTTTATAAACAGATATAGAAATCGGAATTGTTCCCGCCTCAGCCTTCAGCCTTAAACCTTTGTCCTTCAGCCTCTACTTAGATCACTCCATAAACAGCATCTTCTATGAGAGAATTTATTTCTTAAATGTAGGAAAAATGTTAAGAAAAATCTACTAGAAGGGGAATAGAATATTATGAAAAATATATTTGCCTTTTCATTATCGTTGATTATTTTATTTAGTTTTGTAGCTCCTTCCTTTGCAAGTATAGAAGTTAGCAACGAGACATCGACACAACAAGAAGTAAACGAACATGCCTATTCTTTTAATGAACTAGAAATAATAAGTAATACAATTTTAACGGAGCAAGAGATTGAAAATCTATATAATGAAGTTATGAGTATTAATACACTTAACTCTGGTGGTATAACTGCATATGGACCTATTTCAGGTGGATCAACAAAAACTGAAATAGCTCCTATTTATAGAACCTACAAAAATACCGGTGTAAATGAAGCCAAAAATCTAATTTTTGCATATATGATGAAAAAGATTCCTAAAAAACTGACAGACAGTGTATTCGCTAATTGGCTTTTTGTAAAGTTAAATAGCTGGTCCAAAATTAGTCCAACTTACGTGGGTTCTTGGGTATCAAGTTCATATAGCACTGCAGAAAAGAAAAGAAATTATCATGCGACAGTGGTTCATTATGGCAAAAGTAATTACACATCACCTAAATCAGTTCAATATTTCCAATGCAATTACTGGTTTGGGAAATAATAAATCGAGGAAATGGGGAATAAGATGAATTTGAAAATATTATTGAGAATAGGTATCTTTTTATTATTTTCTTTTCTTATGATTTTTGATTATTTCCCTCATCTCGTTCTCAAAGACATTCCTAAAACTGCACTGACAATTGGAATGATCTCATTAGCGGTTGTCTATATTGTCATTAATCGAAAGACTGAAAAAGATTGTGAAAATGCATTAATTGGAGAAGCAGTATTTATTTTTTATATGTTAGTGCTAATAGGATTATTAACGGTAATGGGCGGAAAATCTACTGTAGGAATCTCTTTGAATAATCCTGTGTTATGGTTTGTTTTATTATTGACAATCGTTGATATGACCGTAAGATATAGGAAAATGAATGCTTAGAAAACGCTAAACTTATGAAATTGGGGAAATTCCGGACGAAAAAACAGCCAGTTGGCTGCCTATTTACTTCATATTATCTCAGACTAAAGCTTTAGGCACATAACATGTACTTTATTATTTTCTTATAACGAACGAAGGAGCCTTTATAGCTTCTTCGTTTGGTTGGTTAAGAGTTCCCTTATTTCGTAATAAATCGAATCGTATAATCTTTTCCATTGATACTCTTCAGCAAGGATTTAATTAATTCTGCGTACCTTTCCTCAAGCCAATCTCGAGCAAATACATTAGGTGCAACTAATGTCATTTGGTCACTTTCAATAGAAGAAAAGTACACATCTTTAATCCAAGTCTCATAGCTCGGTTTAGAGATCTTTTTCTGCATTTGTACTTTAACAAGGGAGAATATATCTTTATCGTCCAACAATTCATTATGTATTGACACATCTTTTAACGGAGGTACAGGCCTCTTGATCCGGGTTTAAATGATCTATTATTTGAGTGACACGATTTAATTCATGTCTTAGTGAAAGTTTTAGCTTTAGAAACTCCTGCATTGAAAAATCTTAAGATTTATCATTACTATCCATTGTACGCCCCCTTGATGTCTGGTTATCTTTCTATTATAACTTTTTTATGTTCTAGTCCCATGGCGAATTCTACACGAAATAAGGTAGAAAACTATACTAGGAAGCAATAGGTAAAAGTCCAAGAGTCCAAGAAAGATCCATAAAGTATTAGTTCATTCCTGTTTTTAGACATATTCTAAATCATTTGGTTCTTTTTCATTTGTAAGTAAATTCAACAGTTCATCTAGTTCCTGGCTTTTATGTAATGTTTTTGGGGCAGTAAATCCATAAATCAATCCGGTGGTTATTAATTCTTTCCTCAATATCTCAATTTTTTCAAATTATGCTTCCATACTCTCCAATGCAGAATCCTCAAGTGCTTTCTTTTTTTTGTTATGAAACTATTATTACATAAATTAGGATGTTTTTAAACAAAAAGTGAGTATTCACTTATAAAAGTTTGCTGAAGTATTATTGTCCGATTTCAGAAAACTATGATGATTTCTAAACCTTCCTTTGAATCAAGGTTTCCTTACTGCGGTGGGATCCAACCAAGTGATGGCGATCTTTATTTTATTCCATTATTTCGCTGGCTTCTTTAGGCTTTTATAGTTTTAAAGGTTTATTGTAAAAATAGCCCATGGAAGTTATTTGTAACGATTAAATAAATGATTCGTTAAGAGAACTAGGCTGAAAGACTGTCGTTATATGTAAAAGTTTGTAGGGCTATGTAAATGCATGAGTGAATTAAAACTCTTTTTGTATTCAATGGGTATCATAAGACCTGCCTAAAAATTCCTAATTTATTGATTTATTGATTTACACATCTTCATACACCTTTAAAAATGGCCTTCTATACTTGAACCATATTCAAATATTAGGAGGGAAAGATCAATGAATAATGAAAGAGCAATGGATGATTTAATTAAGAATTGGAGCGAATTAGGTAAGAATATGGACCGCCGAAATTTTATCCAGGGAGCAAGTAAGCTTGCCGGACTTTCATTAGGTCTTGCCCTTGCCCAATCAATGGGCGGGATTGAAGTGAATGCTGCCCCGAAATTCAGTGATTATCCATTTACTCTCGGTGTAGCTTCAGGTGATCCTCTCTCGGATAGTGTAGTTTTATGGACAAGGCTGGCACCTGATCCGTTGAATGGCGGAGGAATGCCAAAAGAAGCCATTACCGTTAAATGGGAAGTGGCAAAGGATGAGAATTTCAGAAAGATTGTCCAGCAAGGCAAGGAAATAGCCAGGCCGGAACTTGGCCACTCCGTTCATGTGGAAGTAAGCGGGTTAAAACCTGATAAGGTCTATTTTTACCGTTTTAAAAGTGGAGGGGAAGTAAGTCAGACTGGGAAAACGAAAACTCTTCCGCCAGTAGGTTCAAGTGTTTCGAGCTTGTCATTCGCGTTTGTTTCATGCCAGCAATTTGAGCATGGTTACTATACGGCCTATAAACATTTGGCAAAAGAAGATCTGGATATTGTCTTCCACCTTGGCGATTATATCTATGAATATGGACCAAATGAATATGTGGCTTCTACAGGTAATGTCCGTGTACATAGTGGTCCGGAGATCATCACGCTTGAGGATTATCGAAATAGATACGCACAATACCGCTCTGATACCCATTTAAAAGCGGCACACGCAGCTTTCCCATGGGTCGTGACATGGGATGATCATGAAGTTGAAAACAATTATGCAAATGTCATCCCGGAAAAAGGGCAATCGGTTGAAGCGTTCATCAAGAGAAGGGCAGCGGCTTATCAGGCTTACTATGAGCATATGCCCCTTCGTAAATCGTCTTTGCCTAAGGGAGCGGATATGCGGTTATACCGAAATTTCACATATGGCGACCTGGCCTCTTTCTTTGTACTCGATTCACGTCAATACCGGGATGATCAGGCAAACGGCGATGTGAGCTCACCACAAACGCCTGAGTCACTTGATCCGAAGCGGACATTACTGGGTCCAGAGCAGGAACAGTGGCTAACTGACAATCTTTCAAAATCAAGTACGAAGTGGAATGTGCTGCCTCAGCAGATTTTCTTTGCACAACGGAATTATGGAACACCAACCGCTCCCAAATTCAGCATGGATTCTTGGGATGGTTACCCAGCTGCACGCGATCGTTTGATTGATGTAATCAAAAGAAACAACCTGGAAAATCTGGTCGTATTGACCGGTGATGTACATGCAAGCTGGGCGGCCAATTTAAAGTCGGATTTCGATGATCCGAATTCCAAGATATTCGGTGTGGAGTTTGTCGGCACTTCCATCACATCTGGTGGTAATGGTGCGGATAAGCGTGCGGATACGGATAAAATACTAAGTCAGAATCCACATATAAAGTTCTTTAATGATTACCGGGGATATGTCCGATGCAAAGTAACGCCAGAACAATGGAGGGCGGATTACCGTGTAGTCCCATTCGTGACAGAACCAGGTGCTGATATATCGACAAGAGCATCCTTTGTCTTTGAAAAGGATCAAACAGGGCTTAGAAAGGTTGCATCAGCAGCGGTTACGGAAGGTGTACAAAAAACGAATGAAGTAGAGGAAGATCGGACACGTGCCCATAATCGTGCACATGAAAAACAAAGAATGAAAAGTCAGGGGAAAGTCACTAATTGATAGGGAACCATTAAGATGCTTGACAAGGACATGGTGAAGAAAAATGAGAATATTAAAGGAGTGAATTAGAATGCTTTCAAATATAGGGATACCCGGTCTGGTGATCGTCCTCGTGATTGCACTGATTATTTTTGGACCGTCCAAGCTGCCGGAAATAGGCCGTGCATTTGGCCGGACATTATCTGAATTCAAAAGTGCCACCAAAGGATTGGTGAATGATTCAGAGAAAGAGGATGAAAACGAGAATAAAGCTGCGTTAAGAGCTGTTAAAAAAGAGGGATGAATTAAATGAGTTATAGCGGGCGGAAAGACTCGCCTGCTTCTTTTCATGAGAAGAGTTCGAGGGGAAGTGCTTTTTGCAATATGGCAAGAAAATGTCTAAAAAGGAGGAGTGAAAGTGGAGAGTAAGGATATACACGTTATTGAGCATATGGAGGAACTCCGAAGCAGAATCATTAAAACACTGATAGGTTTTGTGGCTTTTTTCATAGTGAGTTTCATATTCGTACAGGATATTTATGAACTGCTCATTAAAGATTTAGAAGGAAAGCTCGCCGTGCTCGGTCCAAGTGAGATCCTGTGGGTGTATATGATAATCGCTGCGGTTTGCGCAATAGCTGCAACGATTCCGCTAGCAGCCTATCAAATATGGCGCTTTGTTGCTCCAGCGTTGAAACCGGAAGAGAGAAGAGTTACATTTCGCTTCATACCTGGGCTGTTCATTTTATTCATCACAGGTATCTCATTTGGATATTTTGTGTTGTTTCCTATAGTGCTGGGTTTCCTCACTTCCCTATCGGCCGGGCAGTTCGAGATGATGTTCACAGCGGAAAAGTATTTTCGGTTCATGATTAATTTGATCTTACCTTTCGGGATTTTATTCGAGATGCCGCTTGTGGTGATGTTCCTGACCAGATTAGGCATCATCAATCCAAAAGTGTTGAAAAAGTCTCGTAAGATTTCTTATTTCGTACTGGTCATCATCTCGATCCTGATTACGCCTCCAGATATAATTTCGGACATTTTGGTCATCGTCCCTTTGCTTGTGCTTTATGAAATGAGTGTACAGCTGTCCAATATGGTTTATCGTAAAAGGCTTATGAAAGATGAGTCAGCATTACCTGTAACATGAAATGGCTGATCACAAACTATGAAAAGCGACATTTCTCAGGAAATATTTAGGGAACACTAAAAAGTTGAGGGGCATACCCCTCAACTTTTTTATTGCGAAATAATAATTTGTGAAAATGATTAGGGGGACTTGTTTTTGCATTTGCCTTCTTACATACATGCTTTTCTTATCCATTTTGTCAGGTTTTTGAGGTATCATCTTCGAACTAAGTCTATTGAAGCGAGCATTATAAAAGCCTTCTCTTTGTAATAACATGTGGTAATTTAATCCATTCAAGTAAATATCAGGTTTTATTAACATAACAGAAAACCTGCAATGCCTAAATGATTATATATAAACATGAACATCTTCAGGTCTGAGGGATGTATAATTTTATTTATTAGAAGGAGAGAGGATTCTGGTTAGCGAATTATTGTAATCACTTGAACAAAAAAATGCATTCTTCGTAAAATCATTCAAAAATATTAAACGGTAAAAGGTTCGAATAAATTGGTGTAAGAGGTGAATGTGGATCATATGGTTCAAGTATATATTTAGGGGGGGAAAAGCATTATCAATATATCGAATGGGATGGTGAGAATTTTATGAAGGATTTATTGAAAATTATCGCAGGAAACATTTCCATGACCTTTGCCTATGCTTATTTAATCGTTCCCAATGAAATTATCAATGGCGGGGTAACTAGCTCGGCGTTATTATTGAATGCATTAACGGGTTATAACATTGCCATGCTAGCCAACTTCGTTACAGGATTACTGTTAATCATTTGTTTAGTTTTTCTAGGGAAAGAGTACTTTTTTAAGTCGATCGTAAGTTCCCTAAGCTATATGGTTTTTTTTAATTTTTTTTATTCATTGAACATTAATTTTGATATAAATATCGCTTTAGTGATTATCATTTCGTCGATTTTGATAGCGATGGGATATTATTTATGTATAACAGCAAATGCCTCGACTGTTGGCTTTGACGTGATCGCCTTAATTTTACATCATAAAAATGAAAAAATTGATATTGCAGCGACAATCAGGATTATTAATCTTATCGTACTGATATTGGGTCTTCTTGTTTATGGTTATACCTCGATTATTAAAGGTATTGCGTTTACATTTTTATTTTCATATCTTTTAAAGAAAATGCTGGATAGAAAGCAGAAGGCCGTAAAGTCAGCAGTGGAAAGTGTGTTGGATGAAACCTCCCAGGTTAAAGAAGTAAAATGAAAAATAAATGTGGTTCACAGTATTAATTGACACCGTTTGTTTTATTAAAATATTCCATTTTGTTATCTAAATATTCTGATTTTTAAATTGACTTTAAAAAAATCAGAGTGTATTATACACATAGAAAGTGGTACTAACATCATGACGTAGTGATGTTAGATCGCTTCGTATTTCAAAATAGCCTTAAGGAAGGAGGAATAGTGATATAGAATCTTAAATTCATAGCGTCATCTCCTGTGTTGTTTTTAAAATGCCATGTTTCCAAGTTCCCACTATCTTTGTGAAAGTGTAAAGGACAGGCAGCTGAAAAGCCTTGTTTTTACATTCAAGTAGCGATTATCTTAGTTGATTCCCCAAAATATTGAAAGTTGGTGGAGGGTATGAAACATCAACAGGAAGAACTGAAACCAGGTCTGAAACAAAGACATTTAACGATGATATCTTTGAGTGGTGTCATAGGCGCTGGTTTATTCGTAGGAAGCGGTATCATTATTGGTCAAACGGGCCCCGGGGCGATATTATCCTATGTTTTGGCAGGCTTGATCGTTGTTTTAGTCATGAGGATGCTTGGGGAAATGGCCACAGTGAATCCCAATACTGGATCTTTTGCCGTTTATGCAAGAGAGGGGATTGGTGAATGGGCCGGTTTTACAACAGGTTGGTTATATTGGTTCTTTTGGGTTATCGTAATTGCTTTGGAAGCAACAGCGGGAGCTGCGATCATACACAACTGGCTTCCTTCCGTTCCTGTCTGGGTTATAAGCCTATCATTGATTATCCTATTGAAAATGACGAATATTTTTTCCGTAAAATCGTTTGGTGAGTTCGAATATTGGTTTTCAATCATTAAAATAATCAGTATCATACTATTTTTGTGCCTGGGTGTGGCAGTGATATTAGGTTTTATCCCAACGATAAAACCACCTGGCGCTTCCAATCTTCTGAATTTTGGCGGTTTTATTCCAAATGGGCTAAGTTCTGTGCTTGTTGGAGTGGCAATTGTTTTTCATGCATTTGTTGGAGTGGAAATTCCAGCGATTGCCGCGGGTGAGACCAGTGATCCGGTTAAGTCAGTTAGAAGTGCATTGAATAGTGTGGTTTGGCGAATCCTGATTTTCTATATTGGGTCCATCGCAATACTAGTGACGCTATTACCCTGGAATTCGGCTTCTTTGCTGAAAAGTCCATTTGTTGCCGTACTTGAAATGCTGGGAATCCCTTCTGCTGCCCTGATCATGAATATAGTGATTCTCATTGCATTGCTTTCCTGTTTGAATTCGGGATTATATACGAGTTCACGCATGTTATTTTCACTTGCACAAAAGGGTGACGCTCCAAAGTTATTTTCTAAAGTGAGCAAGAACGGTGTCCCTATATTTGCTGTAGTCGGCTCTACTTTATTTGCCTTTATCAGCACCATTTTCAGTTATGTTTCACCTGATAAAATCTTTTTCTTTTTAGTGAATTCCTCGGGTGGAGTCGGAATTCTTGTTTATCTTGCCATTGCGGTTTCCCATCTCCGATTAAGGAAGAGAATGGAGAAAGAGAATCCCGGAATTTTCAAGATCAAGATGTGGTTATTCCCGTATTTGACTTATGCAACCATAATTTCCATGATTTCCGTGTTAATATTAATGGCTTTTATCGATTCGCAGCGTCCACAGTTTATCTTTACCATGCTCTTTAGCCTAATCGTTATCTGTTCATTCTTTTTCATTCGGCGAAAAAAAGCGAAGTATATGGAGAATGAATTAAATATTGTTTCTGGTTCTCCTAATTCTGAAAAGTTATAGCTTTGGCTCTAGACCATTGATTTAATTTTACTTCTATGGAATTCCTCAGACAAAATTCTTCAATCACTAATCAGCTAGAATATGATTTCCCATAGAAAAAGAGAGTTGTGCCAGCAAGTGCTTGGTGACATCTCTTTTAAATCATGAAGGAGGGATTATGTTGAATGGTTTCCGTGTAATAACTAGTGGGGTTGTCCTTGGGGCCATATTGCTGTCAGGCTGCAACAATTCAGCTGGACCGGATGAGGCTCAACAAGAAAAAAGTCCAGTCATGAATGAAAATCCGGATTCAAATCTGGGTGAAACCCAAAATGCTGAGGTTATTAAAAAAGGTGTCGGCGATGTGATTCAATCCATAAAGGGATTGGAATCAGAAATAAGTACGGAAGCGGACTCAGAGAAAATTCAAGAAAAGGGAAAAGAGATCAGTTCTGCTTGGGATTCAATAGAAAAGCAAGTGGAAGATGAATACCCCGATTGGTATGAACGGATTGAGAAAAACCTTTACCCATTAATTGGGGAGTCAGGGAATCCGGATAAGGATCTTGCAAAGATTAAACGACTCTCTGAAGCTACTAAAGAAGATTTACAGTTATTTTTGGAAGAAGTGAAATGAATTCACTTTATACCCAGGTTATCACCAGTGGGGAATGTATGGGTTTTAACAGGTTTAGTAAGTTTGGAGATTTTGGAGGAGGTAAAGGATGAGGAGGGGAGCATAGATTGGAAAGTGCAAAAGAATGCAAAGAGATTCAGGCAGTGATATTTGATTGGGCAGGAACGACGGTGGATTATGGTTGTTTTGCACCGGTCCAAGCTTTTGTCGAGATATTCAGGATAAGGGGGATAGATATTACCATTAAAGAAGCAAGGGAACCTATGGGTTTATTGAAAATGGATCATATAATGGAACTCCTGAAAATGAAACGAATCTCCAATTTATGGGTTGCTAAATTCGGGAAAGAACCGGACGAAAGAGATTTAAAATCATTATATAAGGACTTTGAGGCTTTGCTTTTTAAGGGTCTCAAGGAGACCGCCAAGCCAATACCAGGCGTAATTGAATTAGTCGGCCGTTTAAGGCAGCAAGGAATAAAAATCGGTTCGACAACAGGGTATACTCGTGAAATGATTGATGTTGTTAAAAAAGAGGCGAAAAAATGGGGCTATCAACCAGATTCCATCGTTGCGTCCACCGATGTACCTTCAGGAAGGCCTGCCCCTTGGATGTGCTTTAAGACGGCGATGAATCTCCAAGTGTATCCACTCAGCAAAATCGTTAAAGTCGGCGATACGATCAGTGACATCAAAGAAGGCATATCTGCGGGAATGTGGACTGTTGCCGTATTGAAAGGCGGCAGTGAAATCGGCCTTTCAGAAGCAGAAATCAACGAAATGGACCCATATGATCTGCAAAAACGGATGAAACATGCAGAAAACCGTTTTTTGAATGCAGGTGGCGATTTCGTAATTGATGAAATAGGTGATTTATTGGAGATCATCGATAGGATCAACTACAGATTGACAGAAAAAAAGGATATATTTGTTTGTTAAAAAGATTCAAATACATGAGTTAGCGCCTATGATGGTTAGAGATTTTAAATAAATTCAAAATATTCAATTTGTTTATTGACTGTTACACCCAATGGTAGTATTATACATCTTATAACTGGTACGGACGTCGCAACGTCATTATCAGAAATAAATATAATGAAGGAGAATGTGCTATGGTCGAAACAAAAATGTTAAGAGGAACGAAAGTTAAAATGACACCAAGTGAAGCCATCGTTGAGACATTAGTGGCCGAGGGAGTTAAACATATCTCGGGAATTCTGGGATCTGCTTTCATGGATATGCTTGATTTATTGCCAACTGCAGGCATTCGTTTCATTGGTGTCCGCCATGAACAAAGTGCAGCACATATGGAAGATGCCTATTGTCGTGTCTCTGGTGTAGCAGGAGTTGTCATCGGGCAAAACGGACCTGGAATGACGAATATGGTCACCTCTGTTGCAGCGGCCAATCAAGCTCATACTCCTATGGTGGTCATATCACCTTCAGCTGGTACACCAACAGTTGGATGGGATGGTTTTCAAGAATGTGATCAGGTTTCCATCTTCAAGGCAATCACGAAAGAAACGGTTAGAGTGACACACCCAGGCCGGGTCGCTGATTGCCTTAGGACAGCTTTTCGGATCGCCTATGCCGAGAGGGGACCGGTTTTATTCGATATCCCCCGTGATTACTTCTATGGTGAAGTGGAAGATCAAATACTTCAGCCACATCAATATCGCGTAGATGAAAGGGGCTGCGGATCTTCTGCATCCTTGGATAGAGCGGCTGAAATTTTAGCTGAGGCTGAGTATCCGGTCATCATTTCCGGCAGGGGAACGGTTGATTCAGATGGCATTGAGGAAATTAAGAATATTGCAGAATATTTAACAGCTCCGGTAGCTGTCTCTTATATGCATAATGATGCCTTTCCTGCTGATCATCCATTGTCAGTCGGCCCAATCGGTTACATGGGTTCAAAAGCTGCCATGAATACACTTAAGAAAGCGGACGTCATATTGGCGGTCGGTACAAGATTATCGGTATTTGGAACGTTACCATGCTATGACATTGATTATTTCCCTAAAGATGCGCACATCATCCAAATAGATATTAACCCAAGGCAAATAGCGAGGACGCACCCTGTGGAAGTAGGGATCATCGGAGATGCCCGTGAAGCGAGTCGTGAAATCTTGAAACGGTTGAAGGCTAGTAAACCTAACCTAAAACAAGAAAAAGAGCGGTTAGTCCAAGTGACGAATGAAAAACAAAAATGGGAAGAAGAATTGGTGAAACTTGCGATGATCGATGGAACCCCGATCAATCCGCGTCGAGCCCTATTGGAATTGACTAAAGTGTTGCCTGAAAATGCCATCGTTACTACAGATATCGGTAATGTATCGTCAACTGCAAACGCTTACTTGAAATTCAACCAGAGCCGCAGGCATATCGCTGCACTTACATTCGGGAATACAGGATTTGCTTATCCATCCGCACTAGGTGCCAAATTAGCTGAGCCGAATACGCCTGTTATAGCCATTGTTGGTGATGGCGCATGGGGCATGAGCTTACATGAAGTCAGTACGGCCGTAGAAGAAAACATACCTGTCATAGCATGTGTCTTCAATAATAATGCATGGTGTGCAGAGAAAAAGAATCAGGTCGATTTTTATAATAATCGTTTTGTAGGGGCGGATATCCAAAATCCTGATTTCGCAGAAGTTGCCCGATCAATGGGGGCTGTTGGTATTAGGGTCGAAAAACCTGAGGAGTTAGGCGCTGTCATTGAAGAAGCCATAAAATCAAACAAACCGACTGTCATTGATATACAAGTGGATGGAACACAATTAGCTCCTCCATTTAGAAAAGATGCATTAAAAATGCCTACTAGATTATTAGAAAAATATTCTCATTTAGATCATAAAAACTGGGATAAATAATGGTATGAAAAGGTGATATGACAGGTGCGATGACTTAATGAACGATTTTGGTCATCGCACCATCAACAATCCGCTCTATAAAGGTCTGTAACAGCATGGGAACTTAACTTAATTGCGTTCAATGAATAATAAGGGGGTTTCAATGGTGAAGATGGAAACTGAAACGAAAGACCTTGTTCAAATGGATAAAGACCATTTATGGCATGCGATGCATCGCTATAATGAGAAGGATGCTCCCATGATGGCTACAGAAGGATTTGGCTCATGGTTCACAGATACTAAAGGTGATAAATATTTAGATGGGGTTTCCGGTTTATGGTGCTTGAACCTGGGTCACGGACGAAAAGAGATTGCCCAGGCAGCCTATGAACAAATGATTCACTTATCTTACTTCCCTTTAACGTTAAGCCATAAGCCGGCAATCGAATTATCTGCAAAAATAAGTGAACATTTAAAGGGCTCTTATACAACTTTTTTTACGAACAGCGGCTCTGAGGCGAATGAGACAGCTTTTAAAATAGCCAGGCAATATCATTCCCAAAATGGGAATCAGGGTAAATACAAATTCATCTCAAGGTATAGAGCTTATCATGGCAATACGTTTGGTGCGCTAAGCGCAACCGCACAGGCTAATCGGAGAGTGAAATACGATCCGGCGGTTCCAGGTTTCCTGCATGTGCCACCTCCGTACAGTTATCGAAGCCCGTTTGGGGAAAACGTTGAAAACTCCGATTTGCTTGCAGCTGAATATATCGATCAGGTCATTAACTTTGAAGGGTCTGAAACGGTAGCTGGTGTTATTCTTGAACCATTCATCTCTGGTGGCGGGGTCCTTATTCCTTCGAAAGAATACTTAACGAGAGTTTCGGAAATCTGTAAGAAGCATGATGTTCTTTTAATTGTGGATGAAGTGGTTTCAGGTTTTGGAAGAACCGGAAAAATGTTTGGGTTCATGCACTCCAAGGGGGTTCAACCGGATATTGTAACGATGGCAAAGGGGTTGACCAGCGGATATCTTCCACTTGGAGCAACGGCAGTGAATTCCAGGATTTATGAGAAATTCAAAGAGAACGGAAATTTAAATCATTTCAGGCATGTGTCAACATATGGAGGCCATCCTGCATCTTGCGCAGTTGCCTTAAAGAACATTGAAATCTTAGAAAATGAAAAAATCGTTCAACGAGTATCTGAACTAAGTGAATCGACACTAAGTGCGCTCTTTGAATTGACAGCCCTGGATAAAGTAGGGGAAGTTCGGGGAGTTGGGTTTTTATATGGCATTGAATTAGTGGAAGGTAAAAAGACAAAAACGCCTGTTTCCGATGAGTTCATGGGTAAAATAATAGGGGCTTGCAAGGAAAAGGGTCTTATCATCGGCCGTAATGGTGATACAGTTCCTGGATACGGTAATGTACTGATCATCGCACCGCCTTTATCTTCGACTGTTGAAGATTTACGCTTTGTCATAGAAACGGTTAAATCCGTTTTATATGAATTATGCTAACCAAAAAAACGATTAGCTTTAGGATGCTATATTTATAGACGAATTTGAAGATGGGCATGATATGTCTAACCGTTTTGACATCCATGTCCATTTTTTCATATTGGGTCTCACAGTGTGGGAAAACTGGAGGATCCGAAGTAGGAGGAAATATGCAATCACAACAAAGGTTATTGGTGGTTCTTGCTCATCCCGATGATGAATCATTCCTGTGTGGCGGAACCATTGCCAAAATGTCTGAGCAAGGTGTTCATATAACTTTACTATGTGCGACAAAAGGCGAAATGGGCAGGCGCATGGGAAATCCCATTCTTACAACAAGGGAGGCATTGCCTGAACTAAGGGTAGAGGAGTTAAAAAGAGCTTGTGAAGAATTGGGGATCAGCGACCTGCGATTTTTAAACGTAAGGGATAAAACGATTGAATTTGAAAGCTTTGATTTATTGGCGGAGAGAATCGTAAAGGTGATTCGTGAGGTTCAACCGAGTGCACTAGTAACATTCCATGAGAAATATGGGGGGCATCCAGACCATTGTGCGATTGGCCGTGCTGCCGAATTTGCTTTTCTAAAATCCGGTGATCCCGATTTTTATCCAGATCCAGTATTTCCAGCTTTTAAGGTTCATAGTCTGTACTTTGTCCTTTGGCATTCTTTTTATGATGAATGGTTAAAGGAAAACGGGCTGAGCAGTATCACAAGAGTGAATATAGCAGGGACTTTACAGAAAAAGATCCGTGCCTTAAGGTCCCATCGTTCCCAGACTCTAGCCGTTCCTGAATTATGGGGGAATCAAAATCCAAGCTTGCCTTTTTTAAAGGAATCCGAGTATTTTATCAAAGGGAATTCACCTACTAATATAGAAGAAACCGATTTTTTTCAAACGATTGAAAGGATGGGATGATACGTAATTTGGGCTTTAGTTTATGGAAAGGGGGAAGGAATGTATGGAATTGGAAAAATATGTGCCACTGGAAGAAATACCTCAGAAGCAGCAAAAACCGCTTCAAAATAAGGTGCTTTTGTGGCTGAGCGGTATCGCTTTCACCTTTTTTATTGCTCTCTTAGGCTTGGGGCTGTCCAAGATTTCAGGATTCAATCGAATCGGTCCTCTTGCATGCTCGATCATCATTGCCGTGATTTATCGTCAAATTGCGGGATATCCAGAAAAGTTCAGGACGGGAATTGAATTTTCCGCAAAAAAACTTTTGCGTTTTGCCATTATTTTATACGGGTTGAAATTAAATATCGATGTGATTTTCAATCAGGGACTGCCACTGTTGGTACGTGACATAGGGACAGTAACATTTGCCATAATCGTGATGGTCCTGATTGCAAAGTGGCTTAAGGCAGATGCTTCCATTTCCCTTCTTCTTGCTGTAGGAACCGGGATATGCGGGGCAGCAGCCATTGCGGCAATATCTCCAATCGTGAAAGCGAAGGAAGAGGATACAGCCATAGGCGTCGGGATAATTGCTTTAATGGGAACACTTTTCTCCATTGTTTATACACTTTTACGTCCAATCCTTCCGCTATCTGCTTTGGATTATGGAATCTGGTCTGGGATCAGTCTTCATGAAATCGCCCATGTTGCATTGGCAGGAGCACCGGCTGGTGAAGATGCGCTAGCGATTGCACTCCTCGCAAAATTGGGCCGTGTCTTTTTACTTATCCCTTTATGTTTCATTTTTATGTATTGGATGAAAAAACGCACATCCGGGAAAATGGGCAATGATGCCAAAATTGATTTTCCATGGTTCCTCGTTGGTTTTATAATCATGAGTCTAATAGGAAGTTATGTGTTTGGAACTTATATTACGGTAGCACCTCTCGTAATGGATGGCATATCCAAAACGACTACATTTATATTGACAATGGCCATGATCGGTCTTGGACTGAATGTTAGTCTGCAGGCACTGCGGACAAAAGCCATGCGTCCTCTTTTAGCTATGACCATTACCTCTTTGCTGCTTTCCATAATATCGTACTTTATCGTTTAATATATAAGCTTTCCATTGCCTATGGATAAGCCCTGAATATATAGATCTATTCAGGTTTTTTTTATTCATCCAAAGAAAACGTTTTTGGGAAAAGAAGGAGTGAAAAGTTGAAAAAATACTAATTTAAGGAAAAAATGAATGTTGGTTTGTTTGAATATTATAACTATTTGGTTTACAATATAAGAACTGATACGAACATTACGATGTCTTTTTCTGTTTGGAGGAAATTTTATGGAGTTAGACTTTAAAAATCCAATCCCTTTACATGCTCAATTGAAAACCATATTGGAAAATCAGATTTTGGAAGGTTATTATAAAGACAAAATCCCTAGTGAAAGGGAACTCATGGATATGTATTCTGTCAGCAGGAGTACTGTACGGGAAGCCGTATCCATCCTGGTTCGTGAGGGGATATTGGAAAAGAGGCATGGAAAGGGAACGTTCGTTTCCCTTAAACCTGTACAAGAATGGCTAAAGATGATAAGTTTCACTGAAACCACTAAAAGCATGGGAATTAAATTACTAGATCATGGCCGTGTAATGACACCTGAAAATATTACTGATGCAAATGGGTTCGAAGATGAATCTTATCATATTAAAAGGCTGCGGTTACAGGGGGATGTCCCCATAGCCATTGAATTGCATTATTATTCTTTGGACCTAGGAAAGAAATTGACGAAATTCGATTTAAGTACAACCGTATTGTATGATGCACTCGAAGGTGATCTAAACATTGACTTTTGTGAGGCGGAACAAATCATAACCTGCGGCTTTCCAACAAAAGAAGATGCAGAACATTTAGGTATAGCCGAAACGATGTGCTTGTTGATTACAGAACGAATGATTTTTGATTCTGATGGTAATTTAGTAGAGTATTACAAAGGATTATTCCGATCTGATATGTACTCATTCGCAATGAAAATGTCCCGGAAGAATTGATTTTGGGGACATGATATAACCTAAGCCTTTCTAAGAAGCAGAGAGGCTTAGGTTATTTTCGGTTCTAAAATCATTGAGTTAGTCGGTTTTGAACCGTTTAAAAATTCCAGTCAAGATATTCTAATAAACCCCATTAGCTTCAAAATGATTTCCCACCGGGTTCAACGTAGTATTAAGGTAGAAAAATGGCTGATTTTTAACTTAGGAGAGACAATATCTAAGTAATATAGTATTCAACGAACACATTGATAGGACTTTATTTGAAGAATTGGGTATACATAACACCACAAAGGAAATGTTCACGAATGAGAAGTTTAGAGAAAAAATTATAGAAATAATCCGGGCGCAAAATGCTGAAATGCGAACTAAATGAAGTGGTAATTTTAGATAACAATAGTATATAAGGGTGAAAGGAGTTAATTCCTTGAAAGAGCAATCAAATAATAAAAACACTGCTTCAATTAGTGAAAATAGCATAGGCTGGTTGAAAGCAATTTTAGAGTCAATCAATGACGGTGTTCTAGTAATTGATCATAATGGGTTTGTAAAAATGATTAATCCTGAATATACACGTATTACTGGTGTTACACCTGATATCATAGGGAAGCCCCTGGTAAAATATCGGCCCGGAGCGCAACTTACAAAAACACTAAACGATTGTCAGTGTCGTGCTGGGGTCTACCGAAAGACAAAAGATCGGGAATATGTGGTAGATATGGCTCCAATTATTCTCAATGAACAGGTTGTTGGCGCTGTGTCCGTCTGTAAAAGCTTAACTGAAGTTCATAAATTGTCACTTGAACTTCAAAAACAAAACGAGAAAGTCCGGCAGCTTAAAAAGCAGATGAGTGCGCTATATAAAGTAAAATACACTTTTGATGACATTATTGGAAAAGATGGCGGGTTGAAGGACGTTGTGTATGTGGCAAAACGGGTATCCGATTCCAACTTTCCAGTTTTAATTATCGGCGAGAGTGGGACAGGAAAAGAATTATTCGCACAGGCTATTCATCATGAAAGCCATCGTGGCAATAAGCCTTTTATTCCAGTTAATTGTGCATCTATTCCACCTTCTTTATTAGAAAGTGAGTTATTCGGTTATGGAGATGGGGCCTTTACCAATGCAAAAAAGGGCGGTAAAATCGGTTTATTTGAAATGGCAGACCAGGGTACGCTCTTTTTGGATGAAATTGGTGATATGTCATATGATCTCCAAGCTAAGTTACTCAGGGTGTTACAAGAAAGTAAGATCAGAAGAGTAGGAGAAACAGAAGAGCGAGATATCGATGTCAGGATTATTGCCGCTACACACCGTGATTTACAACAGCTCGTAAATAAAAATCATTTTCGCGGAGATTTGTTTTATAGACTTAATGTTATAAGCTTAAAGATAGCACCTCTTCGGGAACGAAGAAAGGATATCCCTGAACTGGTTCATTCATTGCTTCGTTCCTCATTAACTCCATCAGCAAGGGATGGTTCTATGTACACGATTGACGAACAAACTTTAGAATTTATACGGTCATATGATTGGCCTGGCAATGTTCGAGAATTGAGAAATGTTATCGACTATGCAACTTGTATGGCGGAAGAAATGGAAATAAAGCTCCAACACTTACCCGATGTAATGATGAAGCTTGAATTGAATCGCTTAGGTTCTACTTTAAAACCAAACGGTCATACACTAAAAGACATAACGGAAGAAGCAGAATCAAAATACATTCAAGAAATTTTGGGGAAGTACGGAAATGATATGGAAGGAAGAAAAAAAACAGCGAATTCTCTAGGGGTGTCTTTGGCCACCTTATATAATAAAATGAAAAAATACCGTATTATTTAAAATGATTTCTAAAAAATTAGAATAATATCAATAGATTTCTAAAAAATTAGAAATCCACCAAGGCCATAGAATTAGGGGATAAAATAATTTATTCGAGAATGATTAGTTATATTTTCTAAAAAATTAGAAATTGAATCTACTCTTAAGGGAAGCGCTATCAATAAAGTGCTTTCTTTTTTGTTTTTTAATTTTCTTAGTGAGTACTTAAAATAACTGATAAATCAGCATTAGAGTGAACAAACACCTAAGAAAATCTAACTTCAATAATAATTTAATCTAACTTTCTTTGTTTAGGCATGGTTCTTGCAAAAAGAATACTACACAGCAAAATTCTTATAGAAAGGGCAATGGAATCTTAAGTAAATATGCCTCGTGGGGGGATTTTTTTCAGCTGAAGTATGTCAGTAAACATTCAATTCACGACTCATTGGGGGGATTATATGTTAGCTATTTTAGGTTGCTTGACAATAGGAGTTTTCCTTTACCTTATTATGACAAAACGTTTATCGGTCTTAATTGCTCTGGTGTTGGTGCCGATCGTTTTTGCTTTGATTGGCGGATTTGGCTTGGGGATAGGAGAGATGATGCTAGCGGGTATCGAAAAGGTTGCTCCTACCGGAATTATGGTGGCTTTTGCTGTTTTATATTTTGGTCTGATGATGGACACGGGTTTGTTTGATCCAATCGTATCTAAGATGCTTCATATCGTGAAAGGAGATCCCTTAAAAGTGGTGGTGGGCACGGCTGTTATCACGATGCTGGTATCGTTAGATGGGGATGGTGCTTCAACTTTTATGATTACTGTTTCGGCCTTACTACCTCTCTATAAGAGATTGAAGATGAACCCTCTGATTTTAGCAGGTGTAGTGGCTCTGGGAGCCGGTGTCATGAATCTTGCACCATGGGGCGGTCCAACAGCAAGGGCGATGGCAACTTTGAATGTCACTTCTGCTCAACTATTTAATCCTATTCTACCTGCTATGGTTGCAGGTATCCTATGGGTATTGTTTTCATCCTATTTGCTTGGAAAAAGAGAAAGGGAAAGATTAGGGATTGTAGATTTGGAGGAAAAGGACAACATAGCTTTTCAAGAATTAGCGGTAACGACATTAGAATTTAAACGTCCCCAACTTTTTTGGTTCAATCTTATTTTGACACTGATTCTTCTCATCGCTTTAATCAAAGTATGGCTGCCACTTCCTACCTTGTTTATTATTGCTTTTACAATTGCTTTATTGGTGAATTACCCAAACCAAAAACAACAGCTGGAGCGTATCACAAGTCACGCAAACAACGTTGTTATGGTTTCGACCATGATTTTTGCGGCGGGGATTTTTACCGGTATTTTGACCGGGACAAAAATGATTGATGCGATGGCGCTTTCAATGGTGTCGGTTATTCCTGAAGCGATGGCGGGCTACTTACCTATTTTGACAGCGATTACAAGCATGCCTCTTAGTTTAGTTTTTACACCGGATGCTTACTATTTTGGAGTTTTACCTATCATAAGTCAAACCGCTTCTACTTTTGGAATTGATCCCATTGAAGTTGGCCGGGCAGCTATACTGGGGCAAATGACAACCGGCTTCCCATTAAGTCCATTAACTGCCTCTACGTTTATTCTAATCGGAATGACAGGCGTTGATTTAGGGGATCATCAGCGTTTTATTTTTAAATGGGCATTTGGAACAACGATTATCATGACTATCGTAGCCCTGCTAACAGGAGCTATTACTATTATTTGAGGTGATTATGTTGATTAGAATCGGTTCAGGTGCAGGATTTTCAGGTGATCGGTTGGAACCCGCATTACTTCTTGCAGAAAAAGGGAATTTGGATTATCTAGTGTTGGAATGTTTGGCTGAACGGACAATCGCGCTGGCACACAAGCGAAAAAAAGAGAATTCTTCATTAGGATATGATCCGCTGCTTGAAAAGAGGATGGAGCTATTACTTCCAACACTCATTCAAAATGGTGTGCGGTTAATTACAAATATGGGAGCAGCCAACCCGGTCAGTGGCGCTGAAAAGGTAATTGAAATTGCCCAACGATTAGGTCTTTCTATCAAAGTGGCGGCTGTGACAGGAGATGATGTATCGTCATTCCTAGATACAGATGCACTGTCTATGGAAACAAATAAGCCTCTACATTCATGTGGACCAATTTTATCGGCAAATGCCTATCTCGGTGTCGAAGCAATTTTACCTGCGTTAGAAAAAGAAGCAGACATTATTCTGACCGGGAGAGTGGCGGATCCATCCTTATTTTTAGCGCCAATGGTACACCACTTCGGGTGGTCGGTTGACGAGACAGATTTAATTGCACGGGGAACCATTATTGGCCACCTTTTGGAGTGCGGTGGTCAAATTGCTGGCGGTTATTACGCAGATCCGGGAAAAAAGGATGTTCCACACTTGGAGAACTTAGGATTTCCGTATGCGGAGGTACAAGCAGACGGTTCTGCCCTGATTACAAAAATTCCAAATACAGGTGGAGTTATCAATCTGATGACGGCGAAAGAACAGCTTTTATATGAAGTCACAAATCCGAACGAATACATTACACCTGATGTAATTGCCGACTTTATGTCAGTAAAGCTTCGCGAGGCAGGGCCGGATCGAATTGAAGTAACAGGAGGGAAAGGAAAGAAACGGCCGGAAACGTTAAAAGTAAGCGTCGGTTACCATGCAGGGTTTATTGGAGAAGGAGAAATTTCTTATGCAGGTTCAAATGCATGGGGACGAGCACAACTAGCTGGAGACGTTATGAGAACTAGACTTGAGAAGAGTTTTGATGAGTTGCGGATTGATTATATCGGTGTTTCATCCACACACCGTAATACGTTTGGAAAATGGAATGAACCATACGAAGTCCGACTAAGGGTCGCAGCTAAAACATTCAGTCTAAGCGAAGCCGCTAAAATTGGTGAAGAGGTTGAATCTCTTTACACAAACGGGCCAGCCGGTGGAGGAGGAGCAAGAAAGTATACACACGAAGTTTTAGGAATTGTTTCTTCTCTACTTCCTCGAGAAGAAATTGAAGTGAGTGTTGTAATAAAGGAGAGTGTACTGAATGAAGAGAAAACTTTATGAGCTTGCCCACAGTCGCGCCGGTGATAAAGGGAATATTTTGATGCTTTCGCTTATTCCATATCAGGAAAAAGACTATTCCCTTTTATGCAAAGAAGTAACAATAGAGAGAGTAAAACAACATTTTAAGGACATTGTTGATGGTGAAATTTTTCGATACGAGGTTCCAAATATCGCTGCTCTTCAGTTCGTTTGCCATCAAGCTTTGCTTGGCGGAGTTACAATATCACTCGGTATGGATACGCATGGGAAAAGTTTGAGTTACGCCTTATTGGAGATGGAAATAGAGGTACAGGAAGCTTTATAGTAGGAGGATAAAAAATGGCGAAATTTATAAATAGTATGTTGATGTTACTGCTTATTTTAACATTATTTACTGTGCCTGTTTTTGCAAAAAGCAATCATATAAACAGTAAAGTGGCAGAACCAACGGCTTCTTCTGCATCCGGTAACTATTATGGGGAACAAAAAGTAGTCTTGAATTCAACGTCGCCTGGAGCAAAGATTTATTACACGACAGATGGAAGTATTCCTACAGATAAAAGCACTTTATTTATAGAGGCGATTCGCGTTAATAACGATTCGATAATTAAAGCTATCGCGATAAGGGGAAAAGTAAAAAGTAAAGGGTCAACTGTAAAGAATAAGAAACATCAAAGCGATGTCGCTGAGTTTACTTTCACATTCGAGACCAGGGGCTCGATCGCTGAAAAGTTTTTAGAATTCACCTATAAATCGATGCCGTACCGTCTATACGTACCTGAAAATTATGATCCAAATACACCTTATCCGCTCGTTTTGTTCTTACACGGGGGTGGGGAACGAGGAAATGATAATGAGAAGCAATTGACGGCTAACGACGGTGCCGTTATCTGGGCGGCACCTGAAAATCAAGCTAAGCATCCATCTTTTATTTTAGCTCCTCAATCGCGTAATGTTCCTGATGGTGGATTCACGATTACCAGAGATGTTAATAACATTGTAAATTTAAGCAGAGTATTCGAAGTGTCCGAGGACCTTAAAATGGCATACGAAGTTTTGCAACACGTAAGAGGAGAATATAATATCGATCCAAACCGACTTTATTCCACAGGGTTGTCTCAGGGCGGTTTTGGTACATTCAATATGAATATGGAACATCCTGATACATTTGCAGCGATGGTCCCAATAGCGGGAGGGGCTGATCCGGCTAAGGCCCATCTAATCAAACACGTACCAATCTGGGCATTTCATGCAAAAGACGATTCAGTCATCCCTGTTTCATATTCAAGAAATATTATAGATGCTATTGAAAGTGATGGAGGAGAACCAATATACACAGAATATAAATCAGAAATGAATTATGACCATGCATCATGGATACCCGCCTATGAAAATGAAAAAATGATAGAGTGGGTATTCCAGCAGGTAAAGTCTTCGAATTAAATTTTGTGTAAAAATGATTTATTAACTCCAAATGATGAAGCGTACCAGAACTCGACAAGTAATTTTAAGAGCTTACGAAACAAATGAATGAACTTTTGTGACGAATAGACTGTAGTTATTTTGTAAACCTTGCATGAATCTTTAAAATAATATGAAGTAGAGGTAGTGTAGTTTAAAGACAATCTCCATCAAAGAACAGGATTTCTTATTCAATACGGTGCGTTAAGTAGTATAAGAAGGAGCTGTCCCAAAAAACTGTATTAAGATAAAAATGTTCGTTCATGAGCAAAACTAAAGATATATAAATGTGGTTCTTAGCCATACTAATAAAGATTTAAATTTCGTTAGGAGGCAATATTATGGGAAGATCAAACAATCATAAACCATCTAGCAGCAAAAAGGCGTTACCTCAAACTCCCGAAAACTTAAAAATAGAACCAGATCGTGTTGATGAAGAGTTTTCTCGTGAGCTAGGTGAAAGTGGAAAAATAAGAGCTACAAGGCCTAAATGAAACAAAAAAAGTGAAAGGTACGGATTGATTTTTACACTCCTTTTTAAATTTAAGTAAAACAGAAAAAATCGCACTGTTTTTTATAATTTCTTATAGAATAAAAGGTGCGGTAGTGAACAAACAATAATCGCGAAACGGAGGTCGTTTCGCGAAAATACTTTGCAAGCTTACTTAAGAAATCGATTTAATAGTTAATAAAAAAAGGATCTTTAATTTAGAAATCCTTTCAGTTTGTAGACAAAAGGGGTTCGGAATTAAAAAATTCTGAACCCCTTTTGAAATTCCCTTTGAATTTTCACTTAAAGTTAAGAGATTGGGGCTCTACGAGCCCACTATGTTAGGCCATTTTTGGATCTCGCCATGTCCAATTGGCCATCTTCTTTAAATTAATGGCAGCGAAAGTAAGCATCGCCTGCATCGACAATTTTTTAAGTCTCCTTAAAGTAGTCCA
Source organism: Peribacillus frigoritolerans (assembly GCF_030676415.1). Classification (GTDB taxonomy): domain Bacteria; phylum Bacillota; class Bacilli; order Bacillales; family DSM-1321; genus Peribacillus; species Peribacillus frigoritolerans_A. The sequence goes on from NZ_JAUUTW010000054.1 coordinate 24,238, forward strand.
ACGCATACCATGCTTTTCTTTTGCATCTGC
>NZ_JAUUTW010000055.1 GCF_030676415.1 Peribacillus frigoritolerans
AAGCCGAGGAGGCTCCCCGACCGCCCGCGGAAAGCGAGTGCCTGGAGTGGAAATCAACGTCCAAATTGTACAAGCCATAAAAATAGACAAACTCGATTTTCATCGAGTTTGTCTACAGTCTGAAAGGATCTTTAATTTAGAGATCCTTTTATATTGCTTCTTCAACTAAAGTTAATCTTAGTTGAAGAAACAGCGTCACTTTAATAAATATCAATAGTACACCTATGAAGCTAAGTTGACACCACTATTCGTAAAGCAGAATAAATTATTAGTTATGTCTATGTTAAAAACCTAGACATATTTTTTATTAAATATGATCAAAACAGTATTCGTGAATGTACATTTTTCCGGATGTATGACTATGAAAACACCTTACTGAGATGGTTTTTTTAGATATTTTCATGTTAAAAATGTCTATATATGTTGGGGATTTATAAATCTTGAATGATCTTTTTTTAGATTCTTCCTTACATTGTTCTTTGCTTACCTTACTTCAAGATCTAGAATATCTTGGCTTGCCCAACGTTTTCAGCCGTTTCGTTTTGGAGGGCTTGCCATCCTCCATTTTAGCCGAAATAAGCCCAAGTACCCCTCCAAGCAACGCACCTGCTCCCACTTCCACAGGCTGATGTCCGAGCAGTTCATTCAGTTCTTTCTCACGCTCTACATACTCAAAGCTCGGAAACTCACCCGAAAATTTAGCCATATTATCTTCAAGATCATTCACAAGCTTAGCAATTTCGCCAGTATGGCGCCGAATCCCCTGAGCATCATACATCACAAGCACGCCAAACACAGTCGCAAGCGCTGTTTCCGTATGCAGCCAGCCTTTATTCGCAGCCACATAGGATGCCAGTGCGGCCACACCGGCAGAGTGAGAACTAGGCATGCCACCTGTTGTGAAAGCCTGCTTCAAGTCCCACTTTCCCGTCAGCTTATTATGCGTTAAAATTTTCAGTCCTTGCGCAATGCCGATCGCCGACAGCACAGTTAAAATTCCCCGATTCATCTTTTCCATGTGCATCTCCTCCACTCCAGACCAGTCCAACCAATCCGGGAATTTATCTTCCCTCTTTTGATACCCCAATAATAATTTTTGTATGCAGCAGTTCCATGATTATCGGCATTTAATAAAAGTTTATTTAATGCATCATAATGACACTTTTTGCTGTGTCCGTGTTCAATGCAAGCATAATTTCCAATCTAGGGGTTCAGGCTTGCTTTTTTACGGAGAAGTTCTTCATTTCATAATAATATTTATAGGATGGGTCACTTAAGGAAAATATAAAACGGAAGATTATTAACATGGTGTTAAGGTGGCAATGGAATGAACAAGATCAAGGATATGAATCCGGAAGAGTTAAAAAAGATCATGACGGTAACGGAGCGAATGTCTTTCACAAAAAACTTCAGGTCTGCTACGGCTGAAGAATGGTTTGTTTTCATTCCTGGCTTTAATGATCCAGTTACTGGAGGAGCTGCTGGAAAGGCTATAGTGCACTACAATCTATATGGAAACAAAGATATGTTCATTAATACGACGGTCATTCTGGATGACCCTATTCTATTTGAGGAAGAAAATTTTCAGCTGGTTTACTCTATTTGTGATGAACTTATAAATCGTCTAGTGGGATACGCTGATACTTTACTGTCTGTACACGCAGGTTCAAATTCTTATAATGCTGAATACAAACGATAATGTGCTTAAAAGAACAAGGAGGAAAAACAGTGCATCATAATCTGGTTCAGTCAATAATCGAACAATCAGTCAAGCTTACCAGTGAAGCAGATTGGGATAAGCTCGTTCAACAAGTTAATAATTCAAAATTTGTTTTGCTGGGTGAGGCATCACATGGAACATCCGAATTTTACACGGCCCGAGTTGAAATAACAAAAAAACTGATTCAAGAAAAAGGGTTCACTTTTGTAGCCGTTGAAGGCGATTGGCCCGCATGCCAGGCAATTAATAGGTATGTTAAAGGCTATGACCTAGTGACTAAATCTGCAAAAGATGTGTTGAAAAGTTTTGACCGCTGGCCGACCTGGATGTGGGCAAACGAGGAAATGATCGACCTGATTGAATGGATGAAAGAATACAATGAGTCTGGACAAAATCAAACGAAAGTTGGATTTTATGGGATAGATATCTATAGTCTTTGGGAATCCATGGATGAAGTCATCCATTATTTAAAACAAATTGATTCACCTGACCTCGAAGCTGCCAGACAGGCGTTCACCTGTTTTGAGCCATTCAATCGGAATAACGAAGAGTACGCAGTTTCTGCAGGCATTTTTTCGGAAGACTGTATAGAGGAAGTAGCCAAATTACTGACAACTATTCAGCGAAAAAAAGAAAAATACCCTCATCACGAAGAATTGAATTTGAACCTTCAAGTGAATGCATTGGTAGCATATAATGCAGAAAATTATTACAGGACGATGGTGGTTCATGATGATAGATCATGGAATATTCGAGATATGCATATGGTGGATGCACTTAATGAAATTATGGATTTTTACGGTTCTGAAGGCAAGGCGATTGTATGGGAACATAATACCCATGTTGGCGATGCCAGCGCTACAGATATGAGAGATGCCGGGATGATTAACGTCGGCCAGGTCATTCGTGAACAAAACCCACCTGAAGATGTATTTATCACAGGTTTCGGAACCTACAGGGGAACTGTTATTGCGGCAGATGAATGGGGCATGGATTTCGAAATAAAAACAGTACCCCCGGCAATGAATGGAAGTTGGGAGGAGGCAATGCACCTTTCGGGGGCGTATGATAAGTTGCTCATTTTCACCGATGAAAATCGTCAGCTATTCCAAGACAGGATTGGACATCGGGCGATTGGAGTTGTATACAGACCGGAATATGAACAATATGGAAACTATGTACCTTCTGTAATGTCAGATAGATATGATGCTTTTGTTTACATTGATGAAACTCAGGCCCTTCACCCGCTTGTTCATGAAAAAGCACCCGTTATGTAATAAATAAACAAGCCCTTTATACAAGTTATAAAGGGCTTGTTTTTATTCCTATTGCCCAATGTTGGTATTTAAAAGAATTGTCCTCTCCAAATATCACTGCCAATGACTCTGAAAGACGCAGAACCTTTGCTGCACACAGGATTCACAATGAATACTGGGTATCGTATTCGGAAGCTTATTAGTTCCACTTGTAATCGTTGCGTCAGCAAAAAAATTTGACTGGCATATCGCTTTCTATTTAACAATCATTCCTGGGGTTATTTTATCTTTTGTAATTCTAAAATATGTGAGAAATCCACAAAAGCTAGAACAAGCAAATACTAATCTAGCTAAGACAAATTAGAAAGTGAGTTTTAAAGAAGTCATCAAACATCGAAGAACAACCAAGGGTTAATAGTATGATCCCCATCAAATAAAGGTTAATATTTTTTTACTCACATTACACACTTATTCATTCATTAATTCTTTTATCATTAAAAGGTGTGGACCGCCATCTTCCATAAAGACATCGGATGAAGTCTGATAACCGAGTTTTTTATAAAAACCCTCTGCCTGTGTTTGACCATGTAATTTAACCTGGGATAATTCCTTTTCCATTGCAATTTCTTCCAACGTTTTTATTATTATTTTTCCAAGACCAAATTTACGGTAAGGCTCTAAGATGCAAATTCTCTCCAATTTACCTAAACCATCAACAATTCTTAACCTTCCAGTTCCGACTGGTTTTTCATTATAATAGACTAATATGTGTTCAGAAAGAGCATTAAGTGTATCAAATTCATCAAATTCACTTTCTAATGGGAAACCTTGTTCCTCGACAAATACTTCTTTTCTGATATGAAAGGCTATTTTTAAATCATTTTCTGTAGTTATTCTCTTTGAATCCAATGTTCTTCATCCCTTTTCTAGATTTATTTTAAAAGACAAGTCATAATAAATGTATATCCTTTTTTAGTATAAATGAAATTATTTTTGTTGTAAATACAACAAAAAAGTCAGGGGCTTTTTGAATGAAGGAAATACTCCGTGAAATTGGAATGATAGCAAGGGCATTGGACTCTATAAGTAATATCGAATTTAAAGAATTTGACCTTACAAAAGGGCAGTATTTGTATCTTGTTCGAATATGTGAAAATCCAGGAATCATTCAAGAAAAGTTAGCAGAAATGATAAAGGTTGACCGAACGACAGCAGCTCGTGCCATTAAAAAACTTGAAATACAAGGTTTTATTGAAAAGAAAAATGATAAGGAAAACAAAAAAATTAAAAAGTTATATGCAACTGATAAAGGTGAAAAGGTCTATCCCTTTTTGAAAAAAGAAGGAGAGTATACCGACAAGGTTGCATTATCTGGATTTTCTTTTGAAGAAACGGAAGCGATGCTTCATCTACTTCAAAGGGTCAGAAAAAATATTGAGGTAGATTGGGAATTTGTGAAAAAGGGAAATAAAAGGGGGTATTAAAGGGTAATAAGTTATTCCCCCTGATGACTAATTGGAGCATTAGTAAAGAAGCTTAGCTAATTTACATTTGTGTTTCTAAAAATGAGAAAGATATGTAAAGTTAGATGTCACCCCCCTTTTTAGTTTTTCTCATATTATGTAAAAATAGAAATAAAAAGGGGGATGTGAGTACATGATTAAGGGGAATTTTAAGAAGGGAGCTAGGATTGTTTGCTGCTTTGCTTATTCCTACATCAGTTTTTGAAAGTGGGTCAGCCAGAACAATTGAACCACTTGGCTGGTGAATGGGATCCAAAGGGGAGTGGAGTAGTTTATATATGCCCTGGGTGTAATGTAAATTACGTGAAGTATTTCACTTCTGAGGATGGAGAATTTTCAAGTTCGAGTAAGAGATCTTGGGTCTGTTAATAGTTACACTGTATCCTTACTTTGTAGGAGTTTAACAACTAAATACATGATGAAAAATCCTAAAAATGTTCCTTTTCCTGAAGTTATCGCTACCCTAAGATCTCTTTCTTATAAATAAACAAATAAAAAAATGCTAATCCTCTTATTGACGTTTCACTATTAAGGCACCTATACCACTACAACACATATATGCAAGTATAATTATCCATAAATGGGATGTTGAAACATTTCTGATATCCATAAATGTAATAATAGCTAGTGAAATAAAAAGTAACCCTAAAAAGATATGTGATGAATATATGTAGAACTTAAACATATTATTGACAGTTCGTTCATCTAGTTCAGGAGTTTCATCTTTTTTACGTTTTACTTGAATTAAATTAATAATAATCAATACGATAGTTACAGGTAATACCCCTAATATAGAAGCTGTAGAGAAATCAACTTTTGTAATATAAGTAAAAGTTTGAGCTAGTATTATACCTATCAAAAGAGCAATTCCACCATAAGCCAACGTCCATTTTCTTTTTTTACTTTTCATTCTCCTTCTCCTCCTCCAATTTAAAAACTTCTTCAGTCCGTAAATTAAAATATTTCACAATTTTAAGAGCCAATTCAAGACTCGGATTATACTTATTATTTTCTATCGCAGTAAATGTTTGTCGTGTTACTAGTAAATCTTCTGCCATTTTCACCTGTTTAATTCCCTTTTCTTTCCTGATTTTTCGAATATTATTTTTAACCGACATTGTCACCACCACCTACAATTAAAAAAGTAAAGATATCTTTACATTTATAACACGAATAAAATATAAAGTAAAGATATCTTTACTTTGTGTGAACAATGTTCACAAATTTAGACAATAAATAAATAAAAATAAATCTCTCAATACATTTCTATTATTTTACATGTTAAGGTTAAATAGTAATGGTAGTTTCGTAACAAAACGTAAAAAAAGGAGGAGAGTTTAGTACTTAAGTAGTATTTTAGTCCTTTTAAAGGAGGAAATATTTATGGGAATCTCAAAAACTAGCATGTTGAAATTTAGAAAAATATTTATAGTGGCTATGATTATGTTTGTTACAATTTCATTTTCACTAAACAGCGTTAATGCAAAAGAAATTGAGAACGATAAGAGTTCTGATAACAATGTAGGAGAAATCTTGACAGGAAAAGATGCAAAAAAATATGTACAAGCAGTTGAAAATAATAATAGCTTTAAAGAATTTACTTTATCAGGAAAGTTAGTAAAGAAAAACATAAAGGTTGAAAAATTCGAATTAATATCTAGTAAAGATTTTTCTAATGATATTGTGGTAATTCAGTCCAAAATTGATAAAAAAGAACATACAGGAATTTTGGCTATCCTTGATGCAAAGACACATGAAGTTTTTTCATTTACTACGGTAGAAGAAAACGATGACTCAACTGGGTTAGTTTTAACTGAATATGATGGTGAAACTGGACAAGTTTTACTTGAAAATAATGTAGTTGATAATAAAATAGTAAATGCTGAAGATGGCTCTCATATACAACCTTTTGCAATTAAAAAAGGAAGTTACTGGTGGAAAGTGATTTGTAACTTAGCAACCAGTGGCTCGTGTGCTTTGGGATGCTTAGCATTAATTGCAGTTCCAGGAGGATATCCAGCATGCACACTTCTTTGTGGTGCACTTACTGGAGCAACAGCTTGTTAAATTATTTGTTAGGTAATGCCTTTATGACTGGAACAAAAAATTCACAACATACGTGGGTGGCTTTCTCATAATTATAAGAAGTCGCCACTTTAATCGGACACCTAAAACACGTTTTGGAGATTAACTTGGATAATTTTTGTGTTGTAAGCATCGATGGAGTTGTTCAAAATTATAAAAAGAGGCTCGATTTCGATTGGAAATTGAGCCTCTTTCTTGTTATCCAGCTACATTTTCAGTGAACTGACTATTGTATAACTCTGCATAGAAACCATTCACCCTTAAAAGTTCTGAATGCGTTCCTTTCTCTATCACTTTTCCTTGATCCATAACTAGAATCAAATCTGCATCCTTAATCGTTGAGAGACGATGGGCAATGACAAAGCTAGTTCGTCCTTCCATCAAACGGTTCATGGCCTTTTGGATAAAGACTTCGGTCCGAGTGTCCACACTAGACGTAGCTTCATCCAATATCATGATTGGTGGATCTGCTAGAACAGCTCGGGCGATTGTCAAAAGCTGCTTTTGTCCTTGTGAGATGTTCGAAGCTTCTTCGTTTAAGATTGTCTCATAACCATCTGGCAGTGTACGAATGAAATGTTCGGCATGTGCCGTGCGAGCAGCTGCAAAAATTTCTTCATCAGTGGCTCCATTTTTGCCATAAGCGATATTTTCTTTAATCGTACCATTAAAGAGCCAGGTATCTTGAAGTACCATACCAAAATTCTTTCGAAGATCATTCCGTGACATATTCCGTGTATCAAGACCATCAATATTAATCTTTCCGCCATTGAGTTCATAAAATCTCATCAAGAGATTTATCATAGTCGTTTTTCCAGCACCAGTCGGTCCAACAATTGCGACCGTCTGTCCAGGCAAGACATCGATGTTCATATCTTCAATTAACATTTCTTTCCCATATCCAAAGTCTACATGTTCAAAAGTGACAGCACCATTTGCTCTCTTTATATTAGCTGTGGTTTTTTCTTTCATTTCCTCTTCTTCATCAAGTAGCTCAAAGACACGCTCAGCGGCTGCAACCGTCGACTGAATAATGTTGGCGATGTTAGCCGTTTGTGTGATGGGCTGGGTGAACTGTTTTGAATATGTGATGAATGCTTGAATATCACCAATTGAAATCGAACGTTGCGTTACCAATATTCCGCCGACAACGCTGATGAGGACATAACTCAAATTTCCGATAAAGAACATTATGGGCATGATGATACCCGATATAAACTGGGCTTTGCTTCCCGCTTTATACAATTCTTCATTAACCGCAGAAAACTGGGCACTCGCCTTTTTTTCATGTCCGAATGCTTTAACGACTTGATGGCCAGTATACATTTCTTCAATGTGCCCATTTAATTGTCCGAGTGTACGCTGTTGATCGGCGAAATGTTTTTGGGATCTTTTTAAAATAGGCCGGATTGCAAATATTGACAAAGGTAAGCTGACTATCGAGATTAATGTCAATAACGGGCTAATCGAAAGCATCATGATGATAATCCCCAAAATCGTTACGATCGAAGTGATGAACTGCGTTAAGCTTTGCTGAAGGGTGCTTCCGATCGTATCAATATCATTGGTCATTCGGCTAAGTGTTTCTCCGTTTGGATGTCCTTCAAAATATTTGAGTGGAAGTTTCTCGAGCTTGTCTTTCACATCTTCTCGAAGATCATATACCGTGTCTTGTGCAACACTTGACATAATGTATTGCTGTACATAGTTGAAAAGGCTGCTTAAAGCATAAAGTCCGGCAAGCAGTAGAAGGATCTGGCCAATTTTATCAAAGTTAATAGCTGCTCCTGGTATTCCCTGGAATTTCCCGTAAGCTCCTTCGAATAATTCTGTAATTGCATTTCCCATGATCTTTGGTCCAACAATCATAAAAATCGTACTCATGATTGCAGCGAAGAACACGGAAATCAATTTGTTGCGCCGCGGTTTTAAATAGGTCAAGAGGCGTCTTAGTGTTCCTTTAAAATCTTTTGCCTTTTGACCCATCATCATCATGTTACCGCCACCAGGACCATGCCCAACCTGACCGCCGCCTTGAGGTTTTTTTTGATTACTCATGCAATTTCCTCCTCTGTGAGCTGTGATAAGGCGATTTCACGGTATATGTCGTTTGTACTTAGCAACTCTTGGTGTGTTCCCATACCTACAATTTTACCTTCGTCTAACACGATGATTCGGTCAGCGTCCAAGACCGTACTGACACGCTGTGCAACGAGTAATACCGTCGAATTTTCCGTTTCATCTTTCAGGGCTGCGCGAAGGTTGGCATCCGTCTTGAAGTCAAGTGCAGAAAAACTATCATCGAATATATAAATATCCGGTTTCCGAATTAGTGCCCGTGCAATCGAAAGCCGTTGTTTTTGCCCTCCTGATAGGTTTGAACCGCCTTGATCGATTTCTGCCTCATAGCCGTCTTTCATGTTGCTGATAAAGTCTTCCGCTTGCGCGATCCGAGCCGCATGTTCAACTTCATTTTGTGTGGCTGTTTGTTTTCCAAAGCGAATGTTTTCAGCGATAGTACCTGTAAAGAGGAAGGCCTTTTGTGGTACAAAGCCAATTTTTGAACGAACTTCATCTTGTGATGACTTACGAATATCAACACCATTGACGCGAATCGTTCCACTTGAAATATCATAGAAGCGGGGGATCAAATTGACGAGCGTCGTTTTCCCTGAACCTGTTCCACCGATGATTGCGGTGATTTCACCAGGACTTGCAGAAAAACTAATATCCGATAATGCATGTTCTTCTGCTCCTGGGTAACTGAACGTCACATGTTCAAATTCAAGTGTACCGTGTTCACGATCTGCCTTTTCTTTCCCCTCATCCAGGAATGAAGGTTTCATGTCAAGGACTTCGTTTATCCTTGTTGCCGACACGGCTGCTCGTGGAACCATAACGAACATCATGGATGCCATAACGAGGGCGAACATAATTTGCATAACATATTGGATAAATGCCATTAAGTCCCCGATCTGCATACCGCCGTTATCAATACGAACTCCACCAAACCAAATGATACCAACAACCGTCAAGTTCATTACAAGCATCATTACAGGCATCATGAAGGCCATGATTTTATTGACTTTGATCGAGACATCCGTTAATTCTTTATTCGCTTTCTTAAGACGTTCTTTCTCTTGTGTTTCACGATTGAAGGCACGAATGACGCGAATACCAGTTAAATTTTCTCGTAATACAAGGTTCAACCGGTCTAATCGTTTTTGCACGGTTTGAAAGAGAGGCACACCTTTATATAGAATAAGCAAGATCGACCCAATCAATAAAGGCATTGTGACAACTATGACAAGGGATAATTTTGCATCCATGGATACAGCCATGATTAATCCGCCGATTAACATGATAGGTGCACTGATAACCATACGGAGCATCATGATAACCACTTGCTGGACTTGTGTTATATCATTGGTCGTCCTTGTAATCAATGACGCCGTACCGACTTCATCAAATTCTTGTAACGAAAATTTTTCAACATGATTAAAGACTCTCAGGCGGAGATCGCGTCCCATTCCCATTGCCGCTTTGGACGAATAGTAGCTTGCGATTATGGATGCACAAGCGCCAAGTGCGGAAACCAACAGCATCAAACCACCGATTTTCCAAATGTAAGGAGTGTCTCCTCGAACGACGCCTTTGTCAATAATATCAGCCATTAGTGTAGGCAAAAAGAGGTCCGACATCGATTGAATAAAAACCAGACCGATAACGGCTGAAATAATCCACTTATAAACGGATAAATTTTTCAGTATTTTTATCATTTTGTACACTCTCCCTGTTCGGTTGCTTGTGCCTCTAAAAAGTTTGTAATTTGAAGATGCGTTTCTAGTAACTCTTCAAACTGTTCTTCGGAAAGCATTTCAATGGCCGTTTGAAAGATTTGGTGAATGCTTCCTTCGTGAAAATGAATCGTTTTTAATAAATTTTTCCCGTGATCGGTGATTGACAACTGAATCTCACGCCGGTTGCCCTCTACATGCCCACGATGGAGCATGCCTGCGCGAACGAGACCATCGACCGCTTGGCTCAAGGTGCTTTTTGGAAGAAATGTTTTCTCCCCGACATTTTTTTGAGTGGTCTCTTTGTAAAGGGTAATGGTCATCAAAATGGAATATTGAGGAACTGTTAATCCATTTTCTGCGGCAGTCTTTTGAACGAATCTCATTATATTTTTCTGCACGTTCCAAAATGAACGCAATAGTTGTACGGAACGCATTAATTGTTTTTCATTCTCCACTCAACTTCACCATTCTTTCTGTTTTGAATTGTTCCATTACGAACATTTAATTTTATGAATCATTTTAATTTACAGCTATATATCCGCTTAGTCAACAAAAAAACAACTTCAAAACCCCGGGGGTTATCTAGACTTTGCTGCATAATTGGAAACGGGTTTAACAGTTCAGTCAAGTCCTGAACTGTTAAACCCATTCGTATTTTGTTAATGAAATGTTTTTCCCGTGAAAACAAACCACACAAAGTGAATTTAACTTGAAAATGTGAGATGAAAAGTGGTAGGATAATATTGCATTGAGTTAGTACCAGGTAATAATACTAGATGATAACGGATTTGAGGATATACGGGTGTTAAATGGCAAGCATGTATTGCATAATAGAGATTTTTCTTCCTTATATACATAACAGGATTTAAGTTTGCTAGGCAAACAAACAGCTAATTATAAAGATTAGTAATTCGAGATACAGAGACCATTTTTAAATTAGGTGCCAGCATGGGGACAACATTCTGGTTTTAACAGAGAAAAGTTTTAATTATTAGGAGGATGATGACATATGGTTGAAAACCGTCATCTACAGGCAGGTCTGAGTGATGAGCAGGTGCTTGAGATGTATAGAATGATGTTGTTGGCAAGACGAATGGATGAACGGATGTGGCTGTTGAACAGATCTGGAAAAATTCCATTTGTCATTTCTTGTCAAGGGCAAGAAGCAGCTCAAGTGGGTGCAGCGTTTGCGTTGAATCGTGAAAAGGATTATGTCCTTCCTTATTATCGGGATCTCGGAGTGGTGCTCGCGTTTGGGATGACCGCCAGGGATTTGATGTTATCAAGTTTTGCAAAAGCTGAAGATCCAAATTCAGGCGGGCGTCAAATGCCTGGGCATTTTGGGCAAAAAAAGAATCGCATCGTTACGGGATCTTCGCCAGTTACCACTCAAGTGCCACATGCAGTGGGGATTGCACTCGCTGCAAAAATGGAAGGAAAAAATATTGTTTCATTCGTTACATTTGGGGAGGGTTCATCAAACCAAGGTGATTTCCATGAAGGAGCGAATTTCGCAGGTGTACATAAACTTCCGGTTATCTTGATGTGCGAGAATAATCAGTATGCCATTTCCGTCCCGATTGAAAAGCAATTGGCTTGCGGGAAAGTGTCGGACCGGGCCATTGGTTATGGCATGCCAGGGGTGACGGTTGATGGAAATGACCCGATTGAAGTTTACCGGGTGGTGAAAGAAGCGGCTGAGAGAGGAAGGCGCGGTGAAGGCCCAAGCTTAATCGAGACGGTTTCATACAGGCTTACACCACACTCAAGCGATGATGATGATAGTCAATACAGGTCGCCTGATGAAGTATTGGAGGCAAAAAAAATAGATTCGATCATTACTTTTGGTGCCTATTTAAAAGCAATAGGAATCATGGATGATCAAATGGAAAAACAATTGAACGCGGAAATAATGGAAGTTGTGAACGAAGCGACGGATTATGCGGAAAATGCTCCATTTGCGAATGAAGACACGCTCTCAAAATACGTTTACGCAGAAAGGTAAGGAGGAAAGAAGATGGCAGTGATATCTTATATAGATGCCGTGATAATGGCGATGCGGGAAGAAATGGAACGTGATTCCCGTGTATTTGTCTTAGGTGAGGATGTAGGGATTAAAGGCGGCGTTTTTAAAGCGACTTCAGGGTTATACGAACAATTCGGGGAACAGCGTGTCATTGATACTCCGCTTGCTGAATCTGCAATCGCAGGGGTTGGCATCGGCGCGGCCATGTATGGAATGAGGCCGATTGCGGAAATGCAATTCGCTGATTTTATCATGCCTGCAATCAACCAAATCATTTCAGAAGCTGCAAAAATTCGTTATCGCTCCAATAATGACTGGCATTGCCCTATCGTCATAAGAGCTCCATATGGTGGGGGTATACATGGGGCGTTATACCATTCACAATCCGTTGAAGCCATTTTTGCCAATCAACCGGGACTTAAAATTGTCATGCCCTCTACACCCTATGACGTGAAAGGGTTATTGAAAGCAGCCATTCGCGATGAAGACCCAGTCCTTTTCTTTGAACATAAACGAGCTTATCGCCTTATTAAAGAAGAAGTGCCGAATGATGATTATGTTTTACCCATAGGTAAAGCGGATGTAAAACGTGAAGGCGAAGACGTTACAGTGATTACTTACGGCCTTTGTGTTCATTTTGCGCTTCAGGCTGCTGAAAGGCTGGCCAGTGATGGCATATCTGTTCATATACTTGATTTACGAACCGTATATCCATTAGATCAAGAAGCCATTATCGAAGCTGCATCTAAAACAGGAAAAGTCCTATTGATTACTGAAGATAATAAGGAAGGAAGCATCATTAGTGAAGTATCGGCGATCATTGCAGAAAACTGCCTCTTCGATCTCGATGCCCCAATCATGAGACTCGCGGGTCCGGATGTTCCAGCAATGCCATATTCACCATCATTAGAGAAATCCTTCATGGTGAATCCTGAAAAAGTGGAAAAGGCACTTCGGGAACTGGCTGCCTATTAAATGATCGGCATGGAGGAACGAACCTTGCGAATCCGTTTAAATTGTTGTTTATATTGGGGTTGATCTTAAAAATGAACTTAAGTCTAGCAACTATAAAAAGGTTGCCAGGCTTTTTTTTGTGCTAAATAAATCTTCTATAGTGAAAAAATAATCCGTTTGATTACGCTAGAGAGGGCATATAAAACTCCACCGAGTTCTTTTAATGAACACTTTATTTAGCAGTGATTATTGAATAAAATGCGTGGTATTATATGGTAAAGCACTCTAGGTAAAGGAGAACTAATGATGAATACTGGACAATTATCCAATAATAAACTATTAGATATGGTGTTTGAAAGTACATATTATGGAATTGTAATTGTCGATAGCCATGCGAAAATTCAATATATTAGCAATAAATATTGTGAATTTTTAAATATTGAACGCAGTACAGTGATTGGTGAGCATGTGACGAATATAATTGAAAATACAAGGCTACACCTAGTCGTGCAAATAGGCAAATCGGAAATCGCTGATATACATTTTCTTCGTGGTGATTTTGTTATCGCTAATCGCATTCCTATCATCGAAAATGAGGAAATAATTGGTGCGATGGGGACAATAATGTTTCGCGATCTTGATGACTGGAACAAAATGAATAGCCACATTAAGGAGATACTGACAAAGCATAATTTTCACAAAAATGAAAGAGATGTTACAAATGGAGTAAAGTATTCCTTACACAATTTAATTGGAAATTCACAAGAAATACAACAGTTAAAAGAACGTGTGAAAAGGGTAGCTAGAGGTGATATCTCTGTATTAATTAGAGGAGAAAGCGGTACAGGCAAGGAAATAATAGCACATAGCATTCATCAGTTAAGTGGGAGAAGCGAAAAACCACTTGTGAAAATAAATTGTACTTCAATTCCGGAACACTTGTTAGAATCTGAACTTTTCGGTTATGAAGAAGGTGCCTTTACAGGGGCAAACAAGGGAGGTAAAATAGGAAAGTTTCAATTTGCTGATGGTGGTACTGTTTTCCTTGACGAAATTGGTGACATGCCTCAGCAAATGCAAGTCAAGTTATTAAGGGTTCTTCAGGAGAAGGAATTTGAGCCTGTAGGTTCGCTTTATCCAAAAAAACTAAATGTTCGAGTGATTGCTGCAACAAATCGCCCTTTAGAAAAATTGGTTGAAGAAAAGCTATTTCGTGAAGACCTATTTTATAGAATTAATGCTGTCCAATTATTTGTTCCTCCTTTAAGAGATAGAATTGAAGATATCCCTTTACTTGTAGATTATTTTTTTAAAAAAGTCACAGCTCGAATAGGGAAAAGAGTAACCTCCATACATCCTGAGGTGCTTTCATTAATAGAGCAATATAACTGGCCAGGGAATATCAGAGAACTAGAGAATGTAATTGATGCAGGTGTTCACCTATCAAATGACGAGGTAATGGAAAAAGATGCTTTACCTGATTATCTAAAAAGTCATAAGGTTAAAATGAAAGAAGAAAGTTTAAAGGATATTGTGGAGGAAACAGAAAAGAAGGCAATCGAAAGAGTGTTAAGGAGGTTTAAGTTTGATAAGAAACGGGTTGCGGAAGCTCTTGGAATAGGGAATTCTACCCTTTACGATAAAATAAAAAAATATCGGATTTCTGACCAATAAAAATAAATCCGGGATTTCAGAATTCATTCCGAAATCCCGGATTTATATTTTACATTCCGTGTTAGTGTAGATATGTTCACATTAAAGGAGGAAAAAGGCAATAGAACAGATTAAATTTTATATAAATTATGAAAATTAATGAATGAAAAAATCAACTGATCTAATTTTGTTGGTTTTTTTGTTTGTATTTTTCTAAAAAATCAGAAAATTAATAATTGGATATTCCTCGATAATTAAGAAAAGCAAGTCAGTATAGGGGGTTTCCGGTTTTGGAATGAATCTTGCATTCAAAATTAGAAGAAAGGAGGAAAGGAATCGAAGACGAGTGGTCGATTTACTGGCATTTCAGAGGCCCTGTTTAGTAAGAATTACTTTGAACATTATTGGATTTAGCGCTTCGATATCTGTATTTTGAATCTGCTTACATTGAAAAGGAGGAATTTCATTGGATGTCGGTTTTATCACAAGAAAAATGGCGAATGATTTAAATCAAATAAATCCCAGAAAAATAGCAATAAAAGAAGAAGTAGGAAAGTCAATGACGTACATGGATCTCCACCATATATCAAACGCGTATGCAAACAAGCTTTACGAATTAGGAGTTCGAAAAGGGGATCGTGTCGGTATTTTACTTTACAACTGTCTCGAATATTTCAGTCTATATTTTGCCATTGCGAAAATCGGTGCAATTGCCGTTCGACTTAATTTCAGGCTATCAAGTGCTGAGCTTGAGTATGCATTAAATGATTCACAGACCAAAATATTGTGCTTCCATTCGAACTTAGCCAAACAACTGGAATCAGTTTGTAATCATGTTTCCGTTGAGCGTTATTTTTGTCTTCCTCATAGAAATGGCCCAATCCCAGGTTGGTCTGAGTCATGGAGTGTTTTAGAAAGTGGTTCGGTAGATGAAGTCAAAGTCGATAACATTAAATTAAACGATCCGGTCATGCTGATGTACACATCAGGCACAACGGGAAGACCTAAAGGTGCGATTTGGACTCATGATACAACTTTCTGGTTTTCCACAATACAAGCGCTGAAATGGAAATTTACAGGGCGAGAAGTTGCGATGACGACAGGACCACTATACCATGTTGGAGCGATGGAAGATATCGCACTTCCCATTCTAATGATGGGTGGAAGCGTAATAATTACAAAAAGCCAAGAATTCGAGATTGGAAGAATTCTTTCCGTTATTGAACAGGAAAATGTGACCGATGCTTTTCTATTCCCTTTTATGATTTATGAAATGCTAAATTTGCCTGAAATTGAAGAGTATCAGCTAAAATTTTTAAAAACTATTTATACAGGTGGTGATCCGCTAATGCCATGGGCATTAGAACAATTAAAAAAGAGGTTTCCCCAAATTGGAGTTGTTCAAGTTTACGGGTTAACTGAAGGACAACCAATTGCGGCTTCGCTTGAACCACAGGATGCTTTTACAAAAGGCCATACCGTTGGAAAACCAATGCCACTTACTGAAATTAATATTATCGATGAGGATGGAACGCCCTTGCCTGTTGGTGAAATTGGTGAAATAGCAATTAAAAGTCCAGCGGTTTCTGAGGGTTATTGGAGGAAACCTGATGCCACAATGGAAACATTTGTGAATGGGTGGTGTAAAACAGGAGACATGGGAAAATTCGATCATGATGGGTATCTATCAATTGCAGGCAGAAAAAAAGATATGATTCGAAGCGGTGGTGAAAACATTTACTCAGCGGAAATTGAAGATGTCTTATATCGCCATGGGGAAGTGAAGGAAGTTTCTATAATTGGTATTCCTGATCCGAAATACATTGAGGCTGTATGTGCTGTTATTGTTAAAAAAGAAGGAGCCAAACTTACGGAAGAAGATGTTATTAATTACTGTAAGGAACATCTTGCTAGCTACAAAAAACCTAGAAAGGTCACATTTGTGGATGAAATTCCACGTACCCCATCCGGTAAGGTTCAAAAGTTTATTCTTCGAAAACAGTTTAGTGGTATGGAATAAATAAGGAATTTCCCAAGGGTTTAAAAAGTTACTATAAAAAGGTTTTTTAAATACATTATTTCAATTTGTTTTAAAAATGCACATAACCACAAAGGATTCTATCAAGATATCTGGTTTTACCAACTGATGCACGTTTTCAACAATGCAAGAATATCTGGAACCCACAAGTACACTTAAGGTTGAGGAGGAAAGCCGATGAAGAATAAAAATAAAGTTGTTTCATGGTCAAAACAGGGTAATATTGCAACGATTATTATTGATAATCCACCTGTTAATGCATTGAGCGCAGATGTTATAGAACAATTGAATCTTGTGGCGGATGAAATTGAAAGCGATTACAAGGTTAAGGTCATTATCCTTACAGGTGAAGGCGAAAGAGCTTTTGTTGCTGGTGGGGATATTAAAGAATTTCCAGGATGGATAGGAAAAGGAGTCGAAGAAGGAAAGGGGAAATCACTTTGGCTTCAGGAACCACTTAATAAAATTGAACGTCTATCTCGACCAACCATTGCTGCAATCAACGGATTAGCATTAGGTGGAGGATGTGAACTTGCCTTAAGTTGTGACATTCGAATTGCGGAGGAACAAATTAGGATTGGGCTTCCTGAAATTAAATTGGGTTTGTTTCCAGGGGCAGGGGGAACTCAAAGACTTCCTAGACTGATAGGTAAAGCAAAAGCAAAAGAATTGATCTTTACAGGTGAGCCACTGAATGCGGAAGAGGCCAAACAAATAGGGCTTGTTAATCATGTCGTGCCAAAGGGGGAATCCATAAAAAAAGCAATGGAAATCGCAAAATGTATTTGCAATTATTCTTTACAATCTTTAACTTTTGCAAAGCATTCTATTGATTATGGTTATGAACAAACACTTGAAGATGGACTCGTGATTGAAGCTGAAAATTTTGGTCATGTTTTTCAGACAAAGGACGTTAAGGAAGGCGTTGAAGCCTTTATTAATAAAAGAAAGCCGAACTTCGTTGATCAATAATCACTCATGATAAAACCTGAGTCAAGTCCTTGAAAAAAAGAAGATTCTGCAGTAACTAATTTTTGTTAATAAACTAAATGGATAACTTTATTTTTAAAAAAACAATGGATCTATTCGGGAAATTAATTAGAGCTCTTTACTATATGTTCACTGGAAAAGTGAACGATGATGCCCAAGCCTTGGGGCAATGCATTCAAACCAGCAACAAAGGATAACATATTATATTTTGAAGAAAAAGGGGGAAATCAATTTGGATGTAATGATTATTATTATTTCACTAGGATTGCTTATGTTTCTAGCATATCGAGGATTTTCTGTTATACTTTTTGCACCATTGTGCGCTTTGTTTGCTGTATTTTTAACGGATCCTGGACATGTTTTACCTTTCTTCTCTAATATATTTATGGTTAAGTTGGTTGAATTTGTTAAATTATATTTCCCGGTTTTTCTACTAGGTGCTATCTTTGGGAAATTGGTTGAAATAAGCGGTGTTGCAAAGAGCATAGCTAAAATTATTGTCCGTTTTATCGGTGCTAAACAAGCCATTCTAGCCATTGTGATAATGGGCTCAATCCTGACTTATAGCGGAGTTAGTTTGTTTGTTGCAGTATTTGCCATCTATCCATTTGCTGCTCAGCTGTTTCGCGAAGCTAATATTCCAAAGCGTTTAATTCCTGCGACAATTGCAGTTAGTGCTTTTACCTTTTCCATGGATTCACTTCCAGGCTCTCCGCAAATTCAGAATGTCATTCCAACGGGATTCTTTAAAACTGACATCTATGCTGCACCGACATTAGGAATCATTGGGGCAATATTTATCATTTCCTTGAGCCTTTTATACTTAAATCATTGTCGACATAAGGCAGCTAGAAACGGTGAAGGGTATTTTGGAATTGGGGATAAAGCAATTGATAAGGAAGCTGCTGAAGCAGAAATGGCAGCTAGTTCTGCTATATCGATGGAAACGACCAAGAAGTTGGGAATGGATTCTGAAAAAGCTATAAGTAGAAAAGACTGGCTTGCTTTTATTCCGTTGGTGTTAGTTGGAGTGATGAATAAGTTCTTTACTGAGTCTTTTCCTCTTTGGTATGCCAAAGGCTTTGATTTTGCAACAATTGGGTTAAAAGATTATGGAAATGTTGATATGTCTAAAGTTATTGGTGTTTGGTCTGTAGAGGTGGCTCTTATTCTCGGAATAATAGCAACCGTCTTATTAAACTTAAAAGCTGTCAAATTAAATTTCAATTCGAGTATTAATATAGGGATTAGTGGGGCATTGCTGGCAACCATGAATACGGCAACCGAATATGGTTTTGGGGGTGTGATTGCTGCTTTACCCGGCTTTACTGTGATACAAGAATATCTTACTGGAATGTTTTCGAACCCTTTAATTAATGGGGCGATCATGACAAATGTTTTGTGCGGCATTACTGGTTCAGGATCTGGTGGAATGAGCATTACGTTGAGCCTAATGGCTGATACGTATATACAAACAGCTGCTCATTTTGACATTCCGTTGGAAGTTTTACATCGTGTCATTGCTATGTCAGCAGGTGGATTTGATACTTTACCACATAACGGGGCTATAATTACTCTTCTAGCTGTTACTGGACTCACACATCGCCAGGCATATAAAGACATTTTTGTTATTACCATTATAAAGACACTTGCTGTATTCTTTGTAATTGGTATATTCAGCTTGTTTGCCATCGTTTAAATATTTGCCCGTGAGCATTGGAAAATACATTTCGATTTCTAGCTTTAAACGCTATTTACATTGAATAGTACGTCTTCGAAAAACATTTTTTTATAGGTGTTGATTTTAAAAACTATCACTAAATTATATAGTCTATAGCATTTAATGTCTGAATTTTCCGTCAACTAATTTAAGCCTAAATAAAAGGAGAATGGAATAATGTTTAATAAATATTTCCATCAATATGAAATCGGAGAAACATGGGTGTCGAAAGGACGTACTATAACCGAAGCAGATCTAGTAATGTTTTCTGCATTTAGCGGTGACTGGTTTCCCCTCCATACTGATAAGGAGTATGCAGCAAATACACAATTTAAGCAAAGGATAGCCCACGGAATGCTTATACTTTCCGCTGCAACCGGCTTATTTCAATTTGAACCAGGAATCGTCGTTGCATTTTATGGTTTGGAGAAAGTTCGATTTACAAACCCTACCTTTATTGGGGACACGATACATGTAGAATTAAAGGTGATTGACCTTTTTGAAAAGGGCTATCAAGGTGTTGTAACAGTCATCCAAGAAATAAAAAAACAAAACGGAGAAACTGTAGTCATCGCTAATATGAAAATAATGGTCAATTCTGATGCCAATGTAAAAATATAGTAACAATTGATTTATTAGGCGACAAACTTAATATGTTTGAGCAGGTAAAACGTACTTATGACTACTATCAATATCATAATCCGGTCTATCGAATTAGCTTATGGGTATAAGAGGAAACTCGAAGTAAAAGGTATTATCCCAAACTTTAGCAAAGAATTTAAACGGACGGTAGGCGGAAGAAACGAAATAACAAGCTGCGTTTTTACTTCATTTTTCAGATGAAGGCAAGCCTGCAGACTGGCTTGCCTTCTTTAATGAACTCAAGCCTCTTTAGTTCTTTAAGACATCTTTATCTTGCCTTTATAGGGTGATGTTTCGATTTTAGCAGAAAAAATTTCAAGTTCATCTTATATAGCACAGAATTTATATGAAATCCCTAACAATGTTTGTCATAATAGGAAAGTAGGAAGGGGGAACATCATGCTTCGATTATACGGGGCTTTAATCGGCCTTAGTTTGATATGGGGTTTATCATTTGTTTTTATGAAGTGGATGCTCCCGCCAGCGGGCATTTGGGGCATTGTGTTTCTCCGCTGTTTTGCGGGTGCTGTTATTCTGCTTCCCATTTTATGGTGGAAGCGCAGGGAGATCAACTGGAAATTGCCGTGGAAAGCACTGGTCGTTGTCGGAATCTTCAATTGCGGATTAGCATGGGGATTAATACCTTTAAGTGAAACGGAGATTAACAGCAGCACGGCATCGATTCTAAATGCAACCACTCCCATCTGGACGGGGATCATCGGATTTATCATTTTTTCATACGTTCTAACCGCCCGACAATGGATAGGCATTCTAATTGGTTTTTTCGGAATTCTAGTATTGATGGATTTTCAAATCGGTCAGCTTTTCGGAAAGGAATTCATCGGGATTGGTACAATGCTGCTAGCGTCCATCTGTTATGGTTTTGCCGGTCATTTTACGAAAAGATTTCTTTCCAGTACCAGCATATTGGTCATTACGACGTTTACGCTGCTCACGGGTGCCGTTATCGGTTTGATCGGGATGCTAATAACAGAGCCGATTAAGCCAGTGATGTTGATGGAACCGCTGACGATTTTCGCCATAGTCGGTCTTGGGTGCTTTGGCTCTGGGCTCGGCCAGTTGATCTATTTCTACATCAATAAAAATGGCAGCCCAGAGTTAGCCGCATCGGTTACATACCTTATTCCTGCAACCGCTATGGTTTGGGGCTATGTCCTGCTTGGAGAAGCGATTAATCCTAATGTAATTATTGGCCTGCTGATTATTTTCGCAGGAGTTTATCTTTCTTCTAAGAAGTCAAAAGAAAATGATGGCACAAATTCTTCATCCGGAAAACAAGCGGAATTGCATCATGTAAAATAAGAAACCAAAACGAAATAGCCCTCACGATTTTGTTTTTTCCTGGAGGCTTTCGTATTGAAAGATATTAATAGTTTTTAATTCAAACCTTAATCTTGAACTCAAGTGCGTCTTTTTTAAGAAACTATTAACTGACAATTGGAGACTTACAACATTTTTCTTCAAAGGGGCTCCAATGGTTAGGCGGTTAGCAAATTTCGTCAATGATAAATATCCCAAAATAGCATCACTACTAGACTTAAAAAAAGAAAGAACAAATCTACAATGGATAAACTATTTGAATAATAGTGGGATACGTACAAGACGTATCATTACTCAAAAAGATACCGGGATGACTTACGAACAAAATACTCCAATAGCCAACTTTTTTAGTAGGATGTACGAAGATCTTTTACGATATTCAAATGTGTGAAGAATGGGAAAAAGACAAATGGGATATTATTCATTAGTTACAGATATTGAGAAAACCTACGTTATAGGGCATTCTATTCCTATTGATGATGAATTAGCGCATATGTTGGCGGTGCTAACAGAACAATCTAAACTTAAAAGCAATCAGGATAATAACCCCAATGGTTATATTTTTGTTAGATATCGCGGTTCTAGAAAAGGAAAACCCTATTACCAATACTAGGATGCTGAACAATTGGATGAGAATGGTGATTTATTCAAATTTACAAATCATCAATTCCGTCATACCATATGCAGTAAAGATGCTAAACAGTGGAACAGATATTCTCACTGTCCAAGGGCTTCTGGCACACGCATCAGCCGAAATGACAATGAGATATGCTCGTTTGTTAGACGAAACTAAAAGAGAAGCTTTCGAAAATGCTGTAAATAAGGGTGTTTTTTCATTTGACTTAAACGGAAGGATGTATGAAATATCCGAAAAGGAAGAAGTTCCAGAAGATGTACTTGATATGTTGTGGAGAGATCAAAAGCTGACAGCCGTTGAACCCATATGGTTCCTGTAGAGCAAGGTTGAATGTAATTGTCCTCATGCTGAGGAACCGCCTTGTTTAACCTGTAATGGAGGGAAACCGTGTAAAGATTTAGCTGTCGGTCTTTCGGATATGGATATAGCAAAATACGAAATTCATATTCAATCTATATCAAAAATGATTGAGGTTGCAAAGGAATATAACCGTGAAGAACTTATTACTAAAAATCAAAAGGTACGAAATGTAGATTGTATCCTGAACTAAAAAAATCTGGATACCTTCGTTGACAAAGGAAAATTTTTTCTTTATGGAACAATCGGGGCAATTTAGTTGAACAAGAGAAATAAAATAACCTTAGTAAAGGAAAACTAATACTAAGGTGAGTTATATGAAAAAGAAATTTTTATTATTAATCATTTTATGCTTTAGTGTATTCTTAGCTCCCAATTCTTCAAAAGCTACAGAAAATACCTGAAGACGTGTTGGAAAAAACATTAATTAAGCTATTACAGGAACCAATTAGCTTGATAGTGGGACAGATTGGTTTAGAGGTAATGAGAAAATATTAGAAATAAAACAAGATGAAGAAAACATTGATATATTTAACGTTAAAGTTCAAGTAGTAAGTTTCCAAGGTTCATATATTTCACCATATATGGAAGAGATAATAACCTTTAAAATTGTAGGCAATAAAATCAAACAACCGATTATTTCAACAGAGTTATCCCAGAAAAAGAGTGGCATAAATTTCAATTACAATAAATTCTTTATGACGGATGCGTTAGTTTAAGAAAAAAGGAGAGTACATATTATACATGGCTAATATGTACTCTCCTTTATTTATTAAGGTTTTTTATAATTAGGTCTAGATAACTTCAATTCAGTTATAAAATCATCATCCTCGAAGGGTTGCTCTGTTTTGTACAATAGCATTGGAGAAATAAACAAAGTTATCACCTCATAATTATTGTAGCATTGAATGTTGAGTAATCTGTGAGGTAGATAATGTATATTGAAGAGTACTTTAAAATGATAAAATCTTCAGTTTAGTGCATCCCAGTTGATTAATTTAATGATGAAACACGTACGGTGGTTTTTTTGTATTCATTAACAAGATGGTTTCAAGAGGAAAGTGTTATTAGAGATTCTTATTTTAC
>NZ_JAUUTW010000056.1 GCF_030676415.1 Peribacillus frigoritolerans
TGTCGATGCAGGCGATGCTTACTTTCGCTGCCATTAATTTAAAGAAGATGGCCAATTGGACATGGCGAGGTCCAAAAATGGCCTAACATAGTGGGCTCGTAGAGCCCCAATCTCTTAACTTTAGGCGGAAATTCAAAGGGAATTTCAAAAGGGGTTCAGAATTTTTTAATTCCGAACCCCTTTTGTCTACAAACTGAAACCACACAACGAAGTGTGGTTTTTTATTTTCTTCCTTTTATGCTTCTATTACATCCATTCCCTTTGCCATCATCGAACGATCTTGGAGGCTTTCGGAACGCAGGCTATACGCCACGAGCTTCTTCTTGTCTTGTTTTACGACATCCACATGGTCACTGTACACGAACACCAACAATCGAATATTCTTTTTGCCTTTTTTCGTATCGATGACCAATGGCTTCACACCGCTCTTTGGCTGTAAGAACAAGGACTCGTTTCCAGGAAATATATGATTTTTCTTCAAAACCAATGCGTGGTTCACATCCTGAATCACTTGGTTCTTTTCTTTCCCTTCCAATCGTTTTCCGCCCATCGTGATCACGGTATTCCCGTCACTAAGTGTTGGATGCATATTAAATTTATTCAACAACCAATTGACGACATCGGTTGGAAGGCAGGTAACAACCAGCTTAAATATCGTTAAAATAATGGTCAAAATCAAAACGGGTCCTGTCATTTTCATCATCTCCGTATGTTATAAATGCCTCATTATAAGCAGCTGCCTCTATATTACCAAAAGAATGGACATTTTTTCTTCGAAAGTATGTCCATTCTCGTAACGTTTTCCTTTTGGGGCATGCGGTATAAACTAACGGACAGGGGTTGCTTCCGCAGCTCTTTTTCTTATGGAACTAAACCAGCTAATAGTTAGTCAACATTTTTCAAGGAAACTTAAAATATTTCATGCTATACTAAATTTGTGCATGCCAAATAACCTTCCAATGAACCGTATTTGGAAAGTTTTGTGCTATTTAGTTATACTTTTAAACTAGGTTAGATCTTGGAAAGTCGAGTTATTTTGTAATCGTGCATAAATCCATTGTAGAAGCTTATTAGCACATGCTATCACAGCTACTTTAAAGGGCTTTCCTTCTTCACGTTTCTTATCATAGAACTCTCGTAATCTCTTGTTCCGAGGGATGATTTCATCTGTCGTTTTCTTCTTGCGACAATTACGAATGGCACAACGAACGGCCATATATAAGGCATGTCGTAGTCTGCCAGAACCTCTTTTGGTAATCCTATTTACTGTGCCTTTAAATTTACCTGATTCAAAGATACTTGGATCAATTCCCGCAAATGCCACTAGTTTTTTAGGGTGATTAAACCGATCATCTCTCCAATTTCAGAAATAATCGTTGCAGCGATTTTTTCACCGATTCCAGGGATGGATTGGATAATCTTATATTCTTCAATTTCTTTTGCCAAAGCATCTATCTCGTCTTCAAACCTGGATAGGTGCTTTTGGTATTCTAGAAGCATTTTTATATACATCTCTAGGCTTAAAATGTGACTCTGATATAAAGTTCTCTGAAAGGATTTCGAGCTGAGGCAGCCATAACGGGGCAGGATAGGTTAATAAATCCAATTAAATATTATAAGGGCATGTTTTGATTAATCTTTTATCTAAACATGCTCTTTCTATTTGTTCATTATATTTGTTCATTTATTAAGATTACTTGTACTAATTTGATTAAACAGTTTCAAAGCTCCACCTATATAGGAAGTGCATTTATTATTATATCGTATAACTTTATAGTAATTCAGTATTTTACTAAATCATTAAAAAAAGATACAGTATTTTCTATATTTATAAATTTTTTTACATTGGAGGTTATCTATGAAATATGCAGAAACAATTTTTTAAAGCTATTTATTCTTTCTCATTCAATAGTCAAAAAAGAAAGGAATTATCTATTAATTGATAAAATGTGTGATGATGCTATTAATCTTTCGTTCAGGGAGGACAACCTATGAAAAAGTTTTTTGCTTTTCAAGTTTTAATTGCATTGTTTATTGGAGCACTTATTGGACATTTTTTTCCTGAACTTGGCCAATCCTTAAGACCAATTGGCGACGCTTTTATTCATCTTATTAAAATGATTGTTGTGCCTATTGTTTTCACTACTATAGTCATTGGGTCATCGGGCGACGGAAACATGAAAAAAATGGGTTCATTAGGACTTAAAACAATTATTTGGTTTGAATTTATTACCACTCTGATTCTAGGTCTTGGTCTTTTACTTGTTAACATTTTAAAGCCTGGTGCTGGCCTTAATTTGTCCCATCTCGCCCAGAAAGATATCACACAATTAAATGAAAGCGTTACCAAAGTTGTCGATTTTAAAACGATGCTTGTTAACATCATTCCAAGCAACATTGTTGATGCGATGGCAAAAAGTGACTTATTAGCTGTTATATTCTTCGCTATTTTATTCGGTGCAGCTGCTGGAGCAATTGGCAAAAAGTCAGAGCCGGCAATGAAGTTTATGGAATCTGTTGCAAATATTATGTTTAAACTGACACAAATGGTCATGGTAACCGCACCGATTGGTGTACTCTCTCTCATGGCAGCCTCTGTAGGTCAGTATGGTATTGCCCTTTTAATCCCGATGGCAAAGTTGATTGCGGTTGTGTATCTTGGGCTTGCGATTGTTATTTTCGTTCTGTTTCCAATAATTGCTTGGTTCTTGAAGATTTCTTACTTTAAAGTGTTTCGAATGGTATGGGATTTGTTCCTTATCGCTTTTTCTACAACAAGTACGGAAACCATTCTGCCTCAGTTAATGGATCGAATGGAAGCATACGGTTGTTCGAAACGTGTTGTTTCATTCGTTATTCCTTCTGGGCTATCACTGAATTGTGATGGTTCGACATTGTACCTTTCTGTTTGCTCTATTTTCTTAGCACAAGCATATGGCATCCCGATGGATTTTGGCCAACAGTTGATTGTAATGGGGGTTCTTGTTGCAACCTCAAAAGGAATTGCTGCTGTTCCATCCGGTTCGCTGGTTGTCCTTTTAGCCACCGCCTCAGCAGTAGGGCTTCCTGCAGAAGGCGTCGCAATTATAGCTGGCATTGACCGTGTGCTGGATATGGCACGTACTGCTTGTAATACTCCTGGACATGTTCTCGCTTGTATTGTGGTTTCGAAGTGGGAAAAAGAGTTCCGTCAGGAAGAATGGATTAAAACTCAAACCGAACAGTCAAGCATTCAGGCATAAGATTAAGATAAAAGGACCACACATGTTTTTGTTGTTCTCCGTCAAATGTTGAGGTGATGGTCTTCGGACCTCACCCTTTTCAATGTGAATCCTCTTCCTTTTAAACTTTTGGGCTAATAAAACCTTTTCTCAAAAGCACTCAAACCTGAAACCAAATGCATTCCCTTTAGGTACTTTGCTCGAATGTTCATTCTGTGGGTTTAAAATAAAATTCGACCGTAACAAAGTTTAACCGTTTGTAATAAGGTTGCACCATTTTGAAAAAAGTTTAACCGAAAGTATATATTGATGTCGGTTTTTTCTTAGGGAACTAAAGGGGCAGGATAGATGAAGAGTGCTGTTTGATCTTTATTCAACAATTGGTCTATTTAATTGAATATTAGTAATTGAATAAATATTCAACCAGTAGTATAATTATGTAAAGTATATAAGAGGTGGGGAGTATATATGCAACTTATACCTGAGTCTTCAGATTTGACCGATTATTTAAAGGAGTTAGATGTAGTTGACTATTCACATCCTTTAATTCAAAAAAAAGTTGATGAAATCTTTGTCAACGAACTTTCAGAAATAGAAAAGGTTAAAGCAGCTTTTGAATTTGTACGAGATAAAGTATCTCACTCTTGGGATATTCAAAGTAAAAGAGTTACTTGTAAAGCATCAGAGGCACTTGAATATCAAGAAGGTATTTGTTATGCAAAATCTAATTTGTTAGCAGCTTTATTAAGATCAGAAGGAATCCCAACTGGTTTTTGTTATCAACGGCTAATGATATTTGATACTCCAGAAGAAGGTTATTCTCTACATACATTAAACGGAGTTTTCCTAAAGTCGCTAAATCGTTGGATTCGTTTAGATGCTCGTGGAAATAAACCAGGAGTACAAGCTGAATTCTCGGTAAACGAAGAAATTCTTGCTTTTCCAATTAGAAAAGAGTTTGATGAAAAAGATTATCCTATCATATATACAAACCCTAATCATAAGACTATTACTACTTTAGAGGCAAATACGGATGCATTAGAAATGTACATACACCATTTACCTGATGTTTTATAAATATTCAATTACCTATCATAAATAAAATCCATAAAGATTCACTAACGGGCGCGATTATTGAAGAAGTTTCGCTTTTCTTAATGAACTAACGGGTGCTTTAGTTGATTAAGGAACACAAAAATGAATAATCTTTTTATAGGCTATGTTCTAAAAAAATGTTGCTATTGAATTAAATTTAAAAGCCTGTATCTTTGATGCATTATTGAGATACAGGCTTTTTTCTATTTATGCGTCACTTTTTTTCTTTTTTAAATTCTTAAATAGATAGAATCCTCCAATTATAAGAACTAGAATGATAACTACTGTTATAGCTCCAAATTGTAAAAAAGCTTTGGCTAATGCTGATAGAAGACTCATATTATCTCCCTTAAAAAAATGTATTTTAAGTAAAATTATAACATCTTAACAGGGGATAAATGTAAAAAACGACGGTGATTAAATGACTTGTAAGCCGAAAATTGCCAACTAATGTGTTTTCTCTTATTAAGCTAACGTGGCAGGTTAGCAAGATTGTGAAGATTTGTACTTAAACTAACTGGTGCGTTAGCTGAAGATCAGAGCTGTCATTAAGACAGCTTTTTCTTTATGCAACTGACGGGGCAGGTTAGTTGAAGAAGGATTTAATACAGTTTCATATTTAGATCTGTATTTTAAAAATGGTGGTATGGAAGGAGTATTTATGCAGAATTACAATATACTATTCCGGATAGCTTATCCGGAATAGTACACATAATTCCTCAAAACAAAATAGCTATTTATAGATTTACACTGAATTAAAAATAATAAAAGGTGCCTCTACTGATGAAGTGCACCTTTTATTATTTTAATTTCTCTGGTATTGGGGTGATAGTGGTCTTCATTAATCTACATGCTCTCCAAACTTCTTCCTGAATTCTTCCATTAAATCAATAATTGGAATGAGTTCTTGTCCTTTAGAGGTTAATGAATATTCAACACGAGTAGGAACCCCTGGATAAACCTTGCGATTTATTAAGCCATCCACTTCTAATTATCGAAGTTGTTTTGTAAGTGCACCTTGTGAAATATTCCCTAAAAAAGCTTTGATTTCACCAAAACGACGCTCTGTCGGCCTCAAAAAACAAAGAAAGAGATATTTCCAACGTTCAGAAAGTGCGTTCTGGGAATAGGAAATACCATATAATTCAATTCTCTCTGCTATTTTATATACTCTTTGTCAAATCCACCCTTACATATTTTAGACACCTTTTTACCTTCTTTTTACTATTAAGTACAAAAAAAAGTACTACAGCAATTTTTATTGCCTTCTTAACAAAAAGGAGAATTGAATATATTCTAGTGCATGTATTCAAAATACTCAATACAACAAGACAGACTGCAAGCTTTGCTAACACTACTGAAATTGCAAAGTCGGCAGATAAACTAGTTTTAGATATTGGCATAGGGAGAGCCTCAGGAATAGGCGCGTTTAAACACAAGAGTTTCGCAAGTTTCATCGGAAGATTTACCTTTGCAATGAAACAGTTTACTATCCTTCTTTTCATGAAACTATATTTACCAAGTTAAAATTAGACGTATCAAGAAGATAGAAAAAAAATTTTTAAAAAATTTCATTTTATAAATGGCTCAGGAGGATATAATAATGAATAATAGAATATGCGAAATATTAAATATAGAAAAACCGATTATACAGGGCCCGATGTCTTGGGTTACTAATGCCGAATTTGTTGCAGCGGTAAGCAATGCTGGTGGATTAGGTTTTCTAGGTCCAAATGCCGGTCAGGTTGATATAACTCGTTCACCCGAAACAAGTGCGGAAAGAATGAGAATTGAAATACAAAAAACAAAATCATTAACTAATAAGCCATTTGGAGTACCTGTGATCGTAAATCGTGAATTAGCTTACACATGGCCAATTTTAGAAACAGTTATTGACGAGAAAGTTCCTGTTGTTCTTGTGAACGATATACTGGATGAAAGAATCTTTAAACCATTAAAAGAAAACAACATTAAAATTGTTTATAGACCCAATACTC
The DNA here is from genome assembly GCF_030676415.1 of Peribacillus frigoritolerans. Taxonomy (GTDB): domain Bacteria; phylum Bacillota; class Bacilli; order Bacillales; family DSM-1321; genus Peribacillus; species Peribacillus frigoritolerans_A. The sequence goes on from NZ_JAUUTW010000056.1 coordinate 6,314, forward strand.
CTACTATTGAAAATGCAATAGCTGCAGAAGAATTTGGAATAGATGTTTATGTAGCAACTGGATTTGATGAAGGTGGTACTGTTCCAGAACGAGTTATAGGAACATTTTCGGTTGTTCCAATGATTGTAGATGCTATAAATACCCCTGTAATGGCAGCTGGTGGTATTGGAGACGTTAGAGGTGTGCGTGCCGCATTTGCTTTAGGCGCTGAAGGTGTGTTTGCTGGTAGTGTCTTTATTCCAACAAAAGAAAATCCAGCTGCAGAAAACGTGAAACAAATGATTGTAGATGCTACAGCAGAAGATTTACTAATGTTCCGTACTTTACCTACATACTATCGCTCTTTACCTACTAAATTAGCGAATAAACTAGTCAAAATGGATAAACAAGGGGTTAGCCGTGAAGAAATAGCAAAAATGATGCGTGGATCAATTGGAATGCGTCTCGGCATGCTAGAAGGCAATACAGACGATGGCTATATTTCTATAGGTACTGGAATAACGCCAATTAAAGCAATCAGAACTGTAAAAGAAGTGGTTGATACTTTAATGCAAGACTTTAATTAAAATATAAAATATTAACCAACTAACTTGGTAATAAAAATTCTCTCTAGAATACTTACACCTTCAAACATACTGAGATAATGAGGAATCATCATCGGTCCAATATGGCTGACGTCAGCTAAAATAATCATGTCAAACTTTCCTTCTTCTAACCTTTTAGCTTTTTTCATAGCTTCCTTTGTTATACGAGATCATGTCCCAACCAGCCTCAAATATGTTTCTACAAGTAGGGGGGGGAACGGTTTACTAGCTTTTTGTAAGCTCTCTGAACTATAAATAATATATTGGATTGTTTGGCTGTAAAAAGGAAAGAGGCGCACATTTCTTCACCACTTTATGGGGATATATGGATAGTAAAAAGGTGCGCTCTAACTGAGTGCACCTGTTGTTTTTATGAATTGTATATTTCTCTGTTTAAATTCACAATATCCCTATGTGAAAGTTCAACTTCTTTTTTTTCTGCAAATCTTTCCATCACCTTGTCCCGTAGTAATGGTGCTTTTTCTTTATTTGCCTTTTTCAATGCTTTCGTGAGCTCATCTTTTGTTAGCTCTGTGCAGTAAGCGGGAGTTCCTGGCTGTTGTCTCCAAGATTCACTTAAAGAACCACTATCTACTGATGCGAAGCCTAGCTCGTTTACTACGTCCATGACTACTTGTTTTTGTGATTGTTCATTACCAGCAACTGCCATCGCAATTCGTCCAATAGTATCTTCGGATGTTCCTTTATTTTCTAAAGTATAGGCCAATATGTTGTTGAAAGCTTTAATGATAGGTCGGTCTAATTGATTTGAAACCCAAACACTTTCAACCATCCCGTTCTCGATTTCTTCAATTTTGCCGTCTCTATAAGGATAATAATTTGAAGTATCTACAATGGTCACTTCCTCCCCGACTTGATCGATAATGTTCCTAATACTTGGCAGTGCTTTTATAGGGAGAGAAATTATAAGAACTTCAATATTTGTAATTGCATCCTCTACAGAAACGGGCGTTCCATCAAGCTCTTTTCCTTCTAAACGTTCAATTCCTCGTGCATCTGCAATTTTGACATTATGCCCCTTCTTAACTAATTTTTTAGAAATAATTGACCCAATTGGTCCTGCACCTATAATTCCAAATCTCATTATTGTTCCTCCAAAAAAGAATTTTTATATAAAAGAATTGTTCTGCTTAAAGTTACACAATGATATTGTTTATCAAACGTAAACATATATTCATTAGATATTAAAAACGTATTGAGTATTTTTGTTACATATACTAGAATAAAACCATTTCTCTTCTTGTTGAAGAAGGCAATAAAAATTGACTTAGTACATTTTTTTGTACTTTACAGTAGATAGCAAGTGAAATGGTGTCTATAATATGTAAGAATGGATTTGACAAAAAGGGTATAAAGGAGCAACGAGAAGTATATGGCATTGCCTATACCCGGTTGTTGGAAATGTAAATAACATGTTTAAAATGTATTAGCCATCACATAATAAACCCTAGCATTGAATATTAATGCTTGCTGACAAGGAAGAGGTCTAACCATTGTTAGACTCGTCTTTTTTGTTAAAGGGTTAGTTTGAGACAAGAAGATCGCCGTCTGCGAATTTAGACTATTTTAGTAAATTATTTGCTGTTTTGTGAAATGATTATACTACAATAAATAGTAGTAGCAACGATACTGAGAATAGTAGAAGATAATATGGATTATTTAAAAAGGTGTAAAAAGGCAATCCCATATAAGGTATTGCCTTTTTACATTTGAGTTGGATTAGTGAGTAAGATGATGAGGGGATCAATTAGAAGTATGAAACTTTGATTAGAAAAGATTTGCTTCCATTTGTTTTAGCAACCTTCTTAAAAGCATTCTCTCGTCTAAAGTAATATCTGTTAATAGCCTATCTTGTTGTTTTCTCCACTTTTCATTAACAGGTACTTCAAGGTCTTTTCCAGCATCGGTAAGGAATATCCTAGTAATTCTTTTATCGTAGTGATCTTTTCTTCGAATAATAAGCCCTTTCTTCTCAAGCGCTTTTACCATATTAGTAACTGTTGGAGCCTCGCAATTTAATTTGTTACAAAGTTCAACTTGAGTTAAGCCATCTTCTCTCCAAAGTTTACATAAGAGGTTATCTTGTCCCACATGCAAGTTAAGATCATGTAGTAAATGATTGTAATTTCTTCGTGTCTGTGACGAAATTTTATCTAAAAGTTCTCTTATTTCATCATTTAACATATAAAAACTCCCCTTCTAAAATTATTAGCGACCTAACTATAACTTGGAAGGTATTTTAAGTCAATTTAAGGGTGAAAAGCCAATTAATCGTTTGTACTATTTGCCTTTTCACCATACTCTTTACCAAAATCCTCCATCATATCTAGAACAGGAATTAATTTCATTCCTTTTTCTGTAAGTGAATACTCTACTTTAGGAGGAACTACAGGAAACACTTCACGTTTTATGACACCATCGTTCTCTAATCCTCTTAGTTGCTTAGTGAGGGATCCTTGTGATAGGTCCCCTAAAAAATTTTTGATGTCGGAATAACGACGTGTATTTCCTTTTAAGTACCAGAGAATAAAATACTTCCATCGTCCAGATAAGACATTCTGAGTAAATGCTATTGCGTACATATCTTCTTTTTCATCTATAAACTCTCTTTGAAATCCATCTTTACAAACCTTCAAATTATTTCACTCCTGTCCAAAAGTACAAAAATATGTACTATATCCATTTAGATTGCCCTCTTTTCAACTAATCATAATGACTTTATGATTGTCTATACAAATCAAAACTAATAATTACAAGTCAATTATCTAAAAGACGAAAGCATTATTGTTTTTGGTTATATAGTTAGTAAGCTAACTAATTATAACATAGAAAGGAGATTTCTATTTATGGTTTTTGGAAATGCAGGACTAAAATTATCGATTTTAGACTTCGTTCATATTTATAAAGAAAGTAATGCTAGAAAAAGTCTTCAAAATTCAACAGAAATGGTCCAATTAGCAGACCGTTTGGGATACACCAGGTATTGGTTCACTGAACACCACAATACAACTACTTTGATGAGTACCTCACCTGATATGTTAAGTATGCATGCAGCTGCTCATACCAAAAACATTCGTGTAGGTTCTGGTGGGGTTATGTTACCTAATCACAGTCCTTTGAAAGTAGTTGAGAACTTTACTCTTTTAGAAGGATTATACCCAGGTAGAGTTGATCTTGGTATAGGTAGGGCCTCTGGAACTGATGGCTGGACTATGTGGGCTTTGCTGAGGTCCAAAGAATTATTAGGAGTAAATGATTTTCCCGAGCAGTTAGACAACTTGCTTTCCTTTTTTGACCGTAACTTCAAAATTACTCATCCTTTTAGTAACATAAATCCCCCTGGGGACAAAACGATGGTACCTGATATGTATATGTTGGGTTCTAGCGAAGGTGGATTACAGTTTGCACTCGAAAAAGGCTTAGGATTTGTATTTGCTGCACATCTGGCACCACAATTAGCTGTTCCGATGTTAAGAACTTACAATTCTAGCTTTAAACCTTCGTCTTATTTAAGTGAACCGAAAAGTATGTTGGCGACTATTGTTATCACAGCCGAAACTGAAGAAGAGGCTAAGTATATTGCAGGACCAGTAGAGTTACTTTGGGCACGGATGAGTACAGGTTCAAAAAACCTTTCATTTCCTACACCAGAGGAAGCCAAAAATCACAAATATACTCTAGAAGAAGAAAGAGCCAAGGAAAGAAATAAAGAACGCTTTATTATTGGTAGTGTAGCAAACGTCGCTGTCCAACTTACTCAGATTGCGAAGGCGAGTTTAGTTAATGAAATTATTATTGCTGATTTTTATCCAGATCAAGAAAGTCGAAAAATAGGACATGAATTATTGGCAATGGAACTAGGGTTAAAGCAGGGAAATTGAAGAACTGGGTATGTAAGGAGGAGAATTCAATAGTGATTGAAAGAAAACTTAAACTTGGGGGTATCATCGACGGAGTTGGTTGGAGCTATTTTGGATGGCGACATCCTGATATACCAGCAAACGCCAGTGAAAATATTGATTTCTATGTTGAAAAAGCCATCCAACTTGAGAATGCAAAGTTTGATGCGATTTTTTTAGCTGACGTCAGTCATATTGGGCCGGGCATGATACCACATTACCTGAGCATGTTTGAAGGGATATCTATTTTGTCTGCATTAAGTATGGTAACTCATTCTATAGGGTTAACTGCTACAATAGCTACTTCATATGCTGATCCATTTACAGTTGCCAGACAGATAGCTTCGCTGGATAAGATTAGTAACGGTCGAGCAGGATGGAATGCTATCACTTCTAATCCAGGAGGTTTAGCAAATTATAGCCGTACTCATTTAAGAAAATCAGACCTTTATCCACTGAAAGAAGAATTTCTAGAAATTGTTGAGGGTCTTTGGGATTCGTATGAAGATGATGCATTTATACGTGATAAAAAAAGTGGAGTATTTTATGACCCAAGTAAGATGCATTCATTAAATTATACAGGCAATTACTTTTCAGTAGATGGACCTTTAAATATTAGTCGTTCTAGACAAGGAAGACCAGTTGTCTTTCAAGCTGGCACTTCCTCGGCTTTTATGGATATAGCTGCTAAGTATGCTGAAGTCATCATGGCGCCTGGAGATAATTTTGATTATCTAAAGGGATTTACTGCTGAACTGAAAAGAAGAGTGGAAAATCAAGGACGATCACCAAACGACCTACTGATAATGCCTTCTCATAGCCCAATAGTGGGTAAAACAGAAAAAGACGCACTAGAAAAATTGAGAGAAATAGAGTCATTAATGCCTATTGGTCATAGACTGCCAAGGCCTCAATTGATGGGATCAGCGGAGAATGTTGCAGAGAAAATAGAACATTGGTATAGAGAAGGGGTAATGGATATCTTACTAATTAGACAAGATTACCCAGCGGGATTTGAGGACTTTATTAAGTTAGTTGTCCCAATATTACAAGAAAAAGGCATATTCAAAAAGGAATATGAGGCTAACACACTTCGAGGAAATTTAGAGCTACCTTACCCCGAGACTATGTATAAAGAATAACAAAAATTAAACCAGACAACAGAAGGAGAAGTTAACAACATGAAAAGTAACCGAATTACAAATCTATTAGGTATAAAATATCCCGTTATTTCAGCTGCAATGACATGGGTCACATCTGCAGAGTTTGTTGCAGCAGTATCAAATGCAGGTGGAATGGGTGTATTGGGGCCAAATGCAGGTCAAAAAGAAAAAGCGACAAGCGCAGAAGATATGGCAGACCGATTAACAAAAGAAATTCGAAAAGTTAGAGAATTAACTAACAAACCATTTGCAGTAAATTACATTTTTCCAATGGGAGGGGCTTCAGAAGATCCATTTACTAATGCTGTTTTTGAAGTATTGGTTAAAGAGAATGTAAAGAATGTTATAGCAATTGGACATGGGGTCGTTGATCGTGAATTGAAACGACTTAAAGAACATAACATCAATGTAATTTACAGAGATTTAAGTCCTACCGTAGAAAAGCTTGTAGAAGCTGAAAAAACAGGTGTAGATGCACTTATTGTTACGGGTTATGAAGCTGGTGGTCATATGAGTGATTATAAAATTAGTACTCTTTCCCTTGTACCACAAATAACATCACTTGTAAAAATCCCCGTAATTGCTGCCGGAGGGATTATAGATGGTCGGGGAGCGAAAGCTGCATTTTCTATGGGAGCAGAAGGTGTGTACATGGGTACTAGATTTATTGCGACTAAAGAAAATCCGGCAAGTATAGAAACAAAAAACGCTATTATTAATGTAAAAAGCGAGCAGTTTATTGAATTTAAATCAGGTACGGGACATTTGAGAACGATACCGACAGAGGCGGGTAAAAAGGCACTAGAATTAATCAACCAAGGTAAACCTCAAGAAGCATATAAATATTATGGAGAAGGGTTCAAAATAGGGATGCTAGACGGAGACCTTGTTAATGGTACCGTAAGTGTATCTGAATCAGCTGGCGGCATTAAACATATTCTAACATGCCAAGAAGTGGTTGAAGAAATTGTTCGTTCAATTGGGTAAAGATCATATTTTAGGATTATCTCAAAGCAACCAGACATTCATGCTCCAGTATTTAAGCAAACAAGAGTTTGTAAGGAAATAATGGTTATAAATTAAATATTTTCTACAAACATAATGTACTCATTAACAAAGGGGCATTGATCCAAGAAGGATTAATGCCCCCTATTTGTTTAAGTTTCTTTTAGTCCTAAAGGATCTACATTCTAAAAATACATTAAAAAGGATAAGTTTGTGAAGAAATGTACTTAAACAAACGGGTGCGTTAGTTCATTAAGGAAACACAAAAATAATCAACCTTTTTTATAAGAATAATCCAATTAAATATTATAAAAGGGCATGTTTTGATTAAACTTTTTTCAAAACATGCTCTTTCTATTTATTCATTTATCAAGGTTTCTTATATTAATTTGATCAAACTTTGTTTCATATCCACACTTTTTTTCGTTATTCACTTCAATTTTACGTATAGGAGATTCTCCATAGCAAACAGCACAGAAGAACTTAATTTATACCTTTTTTAACATCACTAAAATACTTTTCATTACACAAGTAGTGAGCATATAAGATGAATTTTCTACATTCCATGGCTCTTTTTAGTCTAGAACTATATAAAGAAAGTGATTTAGGTTTATTACGTAGACGTACGCCTTCTTTTAATAGTAAATGCCACCTTTCTGGTAAAATCTCTATCGCTTTTCTTGCTCCCTCTACTTTTGTTAAGATTTTTTTAGTTTCTAGTGTGCTTAAAATTCTGCTAATGGTTAAGACACAAAATTCAACCATGTCATCAAAGACAAAAATAAATTTATTTTTAGACTTGTTTTTCCAGTAATAATTTATATTGTATTCCATGTTTTTAACTACTTGGATCCATTTTGATTGAAAATTCAGTTCTGATATTTCTTTTCCGTGCACTTTTATTCCATACTGTTCTACCATCCACCATGTAATAGCATTTACATCCCAATATCCTCTTTTGATTTTTCCATTTGAACAGTAAAGATATGGAGATATCTCTTTATTACTTTTCCCTATCTCGTTCAGTGGAATATAAATTCCATCCATTCTTTTCCCTAAAGAATTTAAATTTAATTTTTTATGTACAGCTTTCAAATAATCTTTTTCTTTTTGAGATAAACTCCTTTTTAATACAGTCACAAAGTCTATATCACTCTTCTTTTCATCAAATCCACCTAAAGAGATAGAGCCATATAAATAAACTCCTACTAGAATATCGCTTGAAAATTGGGATTCCATATACTTTATATAATCATTTAAGCAAGGCCTTATTATTTCAGGAATCCTATTCAATTCTATTATCCCCTTTCATGTTTATAAATAATTTTACCTTGAAATAATTGGAAATAGTTAGAAATATATAAATTAATGTTTACGACATGCAAATATAGTTATCGTAATGAAAATTATCAAGGGCTTTTTCCCTTTTATAAATTGTAACTGTAGTTTTAAAATAAGGCTGTTTTCTATAAGACTGTTACTCTCAGGATAAAAAGCTAACCACTTGTATTTTATGGTAAAATATTAGTGGTTGTTATTCAACAAACGGGCTGGATTGATTAATAAGGAATTAATATTTTGATAATTCATTTTAGAAATGCAGGGGATTGAAATATGAAAGATAAAAAGTATTCTTGGATAAGCTATACTTCATTTGGATTAGGAGTATTCGTGATTTTACATCCCATTTTAGCCAATACATATCCAAAATTCTTTATGGTAACGCAATACATTGGAATCACATTAACGCAATACATTAGCATCACATTAACGATTATTGTAAGTGTTATAGCTTTACTTAAAAAGAATGAGAAAAAACCTTTAGCAATATTAGGTTTAATTATGGCAATCATTATGATGATATTTGCTGGCATCCTCTTATATATATCCTTTAATAAATATAGCCCTTATTAACTTTGCCTTTGTTTTCTTCCGCAATCGGGGGGCGATTGCAGAAAAGTGTAATCGCTCTCCTGGTCAGGATAGCAAAAAGAACATTTAGGAAATATGAAACCTTTTTGAAAATTGCCGTATTACAAAGACTGAACTTTGTTTCAAAGCTACATCTACTTTCTCTTAAGGAGCTGAGACCTATGATTCCAGGTTCTTCCCAAGCTGTTAAAGGAATATCCGAAACTAGCGATTATGTAACTCCATTCACAGCCTTTGGCCCATGGATTGCCATTTTAATTATGGCTTTTATTGTAGGGTGTCTGTATTTAGGATTTAAAAGAAGATCTAAAAAATAAGTTGTGTTTGAAAAAGGGGAGGGTATAGATATTGCCTTCCCCTTCTTTGTGTAATTGGATCAATAATAAAGTAGTGTTGACTTGCAATAACTAGAAATAAGAACACGCGGGGGCTACGCCTCTATCCTGATCAATCTTTTTTATAAAAGAATAATCCAATTAAATATTATAAGGGCAGGTTTTGGTTAATCTTTTCAAAACATGCCCTTTCTTTTTAATTTTACTGATGTTGTAAGAATTATTGGTAATTGAGGGATAATAACTTCCCTGATATATTTAGCTCCCTTTTTCTGGACAGTATAGGTTTAATACTTAATATTTCTTATGGAACTAAAGGGGCAGGTTAGTGCAATAAGGAATGGGGAATGATAGCTATTTTACATAAAGCACCTTATAGGAACCAAGCCATTTCAGCAACCTAATATTTCAGGGTTTCTGAAATGGCTTTTTTTCTAAACTATTAACCTCCTTCAAAAGCACAATCAGCTAGTCCAGTATGTTCATAGAATATAGGGGTTCTTTCATTTAAAACCAATTTTATAAGACAAGGGATGTTATGATTTTTTCCTTTGATGATGTATTTATTGGTACTGATACAAAGATCAAGCTGTAAGATATGTTTTGCAGTGGACGTAGTGATTGAATGGAGTTCGGATTTAAAAATAGATCAGTAATATTTATAAGGATAAGAAAGGAAAATGAAGAAAAATGGTCATTGAAATTTTTAGAAGGAAAGAGCAGAAGTATTTAATTACAAAAGAACAGTATGCGGAATTAGTGGAGAATATATCTTCTTATATGCGCTTAGATAAATATGGGACGGACGGCAAATATACCGTAAAAAGTTTATATTTTGAAAGCCCAGATAACAAAATTTACTTTGAAACAAAGAACAAATTAAAATTTCGCCAAAAGCTTCGTTTACGTGTATACGAGAACACGGATATTAACGGTACTGCTTTTTTTGAAATAAAACAAAAGCATAAAAAGGTAGTAAACAAAAGACGATTGGTCCTTCCCTTAGCTGAAGCTTATCGCTATTTATACTCATCAGAAGAGATATTAGAGGATTATGAGACATCGAATACACAGGTATTGCGGGAAATTCATCATTTTCGACATTTGTATAACTTACAGCCTGAGATGATTATAATTTACGATCGACATGCGTTTCATGGATTATTTGACCCTGATTTGCGTGTAACATTTGACTTAAATTTACGCTGCCGTAATGATGATCTGTTTTTGGAAAACGGTTCACAAGGCGAAAACTTTATTGATCCAAATCTAGTCGTACTAGAAGTGAAAGTAAATGATAGTGTTCCGTTATGGCTGACGCGTATATTACAGGATTTAAACTGCGAACAAGGAAGTACTTCAAAGTATTGCGCGAGTTCAGAGTTGTTAAAAAGTAAAGATATTCCAATTAGAATTCCGAAAGAAGACGTACTAGTTAGGGGAGGGGAATAATGGATTTTTTAAATCAGTTTTTTTCAACGAGTGATGTTGGAAGTGGAACAGAAATATATATGACCTTATTGGCCATGCTGACGGCAACGGTATTAAGTCTAGTCATTACAAAAGTATATCAATTAACCTTTACTGGAGCGCGGTATTCCCAAGCATTTGTTCATACGATTATTATGATGAGTGTAATTGTATCTGTTGTCATGAATGTGATTAGTGGAAATGCAGGCGTAGCTTTTGGATTATTTGCTGTATTCTCACTCATCCGGTTTAGAAGTGCAGTAACAGATGCGAAAGACATCGCTTATATCTTTTTTGGTCTATGTGTAGGGATGACAAGTGGACTGTTTCATTTCGATCTAGCCATCGTCTTAACCTTATTTGCAAGTTTAATATTTTACCTACTATACAAATTTCAGTATGGAAAAGGAAAAGATACACAAGTTTTAAAAGTTACCGTTCCTGAGAACTTGAATTATCAAAATTTGCTTGATGACATATTTGAAAAATATACAGAGAGTCATATTCTATGTCAGGTAGAAACGACCAATTTGGGTACAATGATTTTATATACCTATATTATTCGAAGTAAGAATGCGACAAAAGACAAAGAATTGCTTGACCGCATTCGAGAAAAAAACGCGAACTTAAAAGTATCCCTTACTTATTTAGATATAGAGAAATAAAAGAAGTACTTCTTCTGTCCAGGAAAGTACTTCCTTTCATTGGTACACTTTCTAATCTGGATTGCCATCATGGCAATCCTTTAATCTTTATCATTTCTTTGAAATAAGACAACTTAGCCTTGTTCTTAATTTCAAATATAAGAAACAGCACGGTGGTAGAGATTTAGTCACCAAATTAAGTTTAGACACTACGAGGTAAAAGTCGCTTCCTTAAATTATAGGAAATCGGCTTTTTTTAAGGTTAAATTTGCTTACAAAATAGCACTTAAAATAAGTGCAAATTATCTCCTAAAGTAACAGGCACCCCTTATCCATGGGTTGTCTAAAACTTATAACTTACAAATAATAAATTTCTTGAAAATTTAGGGTCGTTAAGACTTTAAAAAAGCCGAGCTTCCTTAGAGAAGGAAAACTCGGCGTTTTTCATGTCGAATTCTGCTTAGCTATACCAGATTAATCCCAAAACTCAACTTCTTTTCAAGTTTTGGTTATTTGATTTTAGGAATTAGTTTTGGAATAAAATATTCTCTGATTATGATCATTTTTATAAAAATCTATTTTTGTACCACATCCGACCGTTTTTGGTACAATAATTATTTAGAGTAATATGAATATTCTGATAATATATTCATTAACAGAATTGTGATTTCTACAACTGTGACTTTTGCTTTGTTTTTCATTACTTTTACAGAAAAAGCAGGAATTATCAAAATTTTGTGAAATATATTAAAATATTGCACCGAATTTTGATAGTGGAGGGATAGGATGAGACTTAAGATTTTTTCTTCAATTATTGCAGCCACGTTAGCATGCAGTATGAATATGGGTGCGGATTTAACAGTAGCAAAAACGGCAACAAACACGGCACCAGTTGCTAAAAAATATTTGATCGCCTTTAAAAGCAATCTTCCTCCCAATTATTCAACCGTTATCTCGAACGCAGGCGGCAGAGTTGTACGTGCATTACCTGAAATCGGAAGCGTAGAAGTTGAATCTTCTAAAGATGCCTTTCTTATAAATTTGAAATCTGTTTCCAATGTTCAAGCGGCTAATTTGGAAATTAAACATCAGCTTGATTATAAAAAGAATGACCCAGCTGCTGCTGATAACCAGCCTGTTACCGACTTTCCTCAGCCAGAAGCAATCGAAAGTTACTGGAATTATCAGTGGGACATCAAAAATGTAACTGAAGACGGAGAATCCTATAAGATCAACAAAGGAAATGGTGCTGTTGTGGGAGTCATTGATACAGGCATTGATCCAAACCATCCTGACTTAAAAGGGAATCTTCTCGGGGGACAAAATTTTGTTCCAGAGGGAGGTTTCGGGGATGACCCGACTGAGACAGGAGACACTAAAGATTTTAAAGACCGTGACGGGCATGGAACTCATGTTGCAGGTTCAATCGCTGCAAATGGAAAGGTTCAGGGCGTTGGTCCAGAGCTTGGCATTCGTTCTTACCGTGTGTTTCCGGCAAATGCTGGTGCTGCAACATCCTGGATTGCTGATGCGATTATCCAGGCAGCTGATGACGGTGTAGATGTCATCAATATGTCTATCGGAGGCTTTGACGCCCTATCACGATATTCTTACCAAAACAGCGGATCATACAGTGATGTAGCTGATATGCTTGTTTGGAAGCGTGCCATCCAATATGCTGTGAAGAAAAACGTTACTGTTGTTGCGGCGGCCGGCAACGAGTCTTTAAATCTTAACAATCCAACCACCATCACAGATTACATGAATAGAGAGTATGGATATCTTGGATTACAGTTTAAAGGAGCCTCCATTGAAGTACCAGGACAGCTTCCTGGCGTAATGACCGTTTCTTCGTCAAATAAATGGTCTACTGAAAAAATCGCATTCTATTCAAATTATGGATCACGCTCTATTGATGTAGCAGCACCTGGAGGGGATAACGGCCCTGTTTACGATGCAACATTGGATGAAAGCCTGCGAGATTTCCATTACAGGACATTAAGCACATGGCCAACCTATTTGGAACCATACTTTACTGCCAATCTGCACAGCTATGCGTTGCTTCATGGAACTTCCATGGCCTCTCCAAAGGTTGCCGGAATTGCAGGTGTAATTAAAGCTGCTCATCCTGATTATAGCCCGGCCCAGGTAACAGCGGCAATCAAACAAACCGCAAAGGATTACGGAAAAACTGGCAATGATCACCTATACGGGGCAGGCGAAGCGAATATTTTTAATGCTTTGACTCAAAAGTAATGATACGGCTGGAGCAATTGATTTAGTCCGCTAAAATGTAACACTAAATTGTTATGTTGGTGAAGAAACAAAACAAATTTTCACTACTGTTCCCGGATATCTCAGCGATATGGTATAGGAAGGAGATACCCTTTATAGGCGTCTCCTTTTTTTATTGTTCATTATCTAATAAGTTAATGATTTTCCAAAATAGCACTTAAAATAAGTGCAAATTATCACCTAAAGTAACAGGCTGCCATTTGGTGGCCTTTTTGCTTAATGAACTACCGGGGAAGTTTAGTTTAATAAAAATAACCATAACCATGAATAGTAAATAACTACACAGCAACTTAATAACTAAATTGGGTTGTTTTTTTGTTGACATAAAATATATCCTAACATTAGGATGTATCATCTTAGGATAAATAATATTAGAAAAAAGGGAGAGAAAATTAATGGGTGTTTTATCAATTATTCTTCAAGTTATATTAGGATTAGGATTCCTAATGTTTGGATTTATGAAGTTCGGATCAAAGCAAATGGTGGAAGGGTTTAAGCATTATGGGTATCCAGGATGGTTTAGAGTGTTTACAGGATTGGCAGAAGTCGTTTCAGCGGTATTAGTTATCGCAGGTATTTGGAACGAGAGGTTAGCTGCATGGGGAGGGTTATTCATTGTAGTAACGATGATTGGTGCCGTTTTTACTCATATTAAAATAAAAGATACTGTAAAACAAATGATGATGCCGATCATTTTATTAATTCTTGGATTAGTAGTATTACTTATAAATTTCGGATCTTTGCTTGGATAAGTAGACAATTAACCTATGGGAGGGATACAAATGGAAATTAAAATTATTAAACCACAGTATCAAGCGAACGGGCAGTTTGATGACGGTAAAATTAAAGAGCAAAAACCCATTGGCTTTTCTGGAGAAGGGTCTCTAATAAATCGACTAGGACCATTATTTTACTGGGCTTGGGGTCATTCTCAGGAACCAGCAGAAATTGGACTGCATCCACATCAAGGCTTTGAAATCATCACCTATGTGATAAAGGGTAAAGCTTATCATCGGGATACACTTGGTATGGAAAGTGTTGTAGAAGAAGGGGGAGCCCAGCTCATGCAAACTGGCTCCGGTGTGTATCATGCAGAAGCATTAAAAGAACCATCGGAAATCTTTCAAATCTGGTTTGAACCACATTTAAGTCAAGCTGTAAAACGTACACCTGCTTATTCACAATACGATTCCAATGATTTTTCTTTAACGGATGAAGATGGTGTGAAAATTAAAACAATACTAGGAAATGATTCACCAATGAAAATCGTGACAGATGCTCAGATGTGGGATGTACTCATTCCAAAGGGAACAGTATATACTCATAGCCTTTCATCGAATCGTACATTAGCTGGTTTAGCCATCAGAGGCGATGGAGATTTTTCATTAGACACGAATGAACCCACTCGTTTAGCAGAAAAAGATTTTTCCATCGTTCAATCAGAACAGGGTGGAGACGTAACAATTCAAGCATTAGATAAAAACTTTAGATTCTTTCTAATTGAAGTTCCGACTGAAGTTGATTATCCTTTATACAGAAAACCAAAATAACCAATTGTAATTTCAAAAGTTAGTCGTAATAGGAGGTTCGGTGAATGTTTCAAGGAGATGAACAAAGCCAGATTGATTTACGTCTTTTCCGCATCTGGCTTAAGGCAAGTAAAACTATTTTTGGTCATGTCGTTAAAGATATTGAAAGACACGGAATTAGTTCAGAGAATTTTATGATTCTGGAACTCCTTTATAATAAGGGCCCCCACTCCATTCAAAAAATTAGTGAAAAATTATCTATTCCTAGTGGAAGCATCACATACGTTGTTGATAAACTTGAAAAAAAAGAATTTGTTAAAAGGGAACCAAATCCAGCAGACCGTCGAGCTTCAAATGTAGTTCTAACTGACAAAGGTCAAAGTTTATTTAAAGAAATCTTTCCTCAACACGTTGAAGTCATATCTGAAAATTTGTCTTTTATAAGTAATGAGGAAAAAATACAGTTAATGGATCTTCTCAAAAGGCTTGGACTAGGTGCTATTCAGATTAAATAATTACAAATTATTAGAGTATACTGTAATCCGAATATCAACACTAAAAATAAAGTGTTTGATATTCGTTTTTTTGATTTTAACGAAATAAGACCAATTTCCAGAATGCTCTCTATAATAAAAAGTTTGTGAAACATTGCACTTAAACTACCATGAAAATAGACTTCTGGAATTCAGGGGAAAAGGCAATACTTAAGAAGACGCAGCTCATTGTTTTTTAAAAAAGGGGAGAGCGCCTAATTTACTGATTTATTGTAGGTAAGTGGACTGGATTAAGATGCTTCAGGTTCTTGTAATGTAACTGTGTATCCTAAACTTTCAAGTCTTCTTAGTGAATGCCGAAAAATTGATTGTTGTCTCTGTTTATCAAAGTAGTCCTCGCCTAAGTCTACATACATTTCTTTTCGAGTTAAGAGATAATAGGAGATACGTAACATGGCATGAGCGACTACTATTCCTGCTCGTTTCTTACCTTTTCGTGATGCTGTACGCCTATACAGTGCTCCGAGATAGTTTTTAGATCCTCTTACAGAATGAGCTGGTTCTGTTAATGCTGATCTCAAATACTTGTTTCCTTTTTTTGTTTTAGCCGATTTTCTTTTTCCCGCACTTTCGTTATGCCCAGGAACTAGTCCTGCCCAAGAACACATATGAGCTGCACTTGGAAACTGTTTCTTAATATCAGTCCCAATTTCAGATAAAATTTGCTCAGCCATTCTTGTAGCTATACCAGGAATAGAGTCTAATCGTTCCACATCTTCTTGATAGGAGCTTACTCTTTCCTCGACCTCTTGGTCGAGCATCTCGATTTGCTCTGTTAAAAAATCAATATGCTTTAAAATGGTTTTTAACATGAGGCGTTGATACGAATTGATATAACCTTTAAGGGCGAGGTTCTAGTTCATCTTTCTTCTTTTTCATTGTGCGTCGAGCAAAAGTTTGCTAGTTTTTCAGGATCTTCTTCACCTTCGGCAATTGCGTTAAGCATGTCTCGAGCTGAAACACCCATAACGTCTGAAACCACAGAACCTAGCTTAATATTTGCGCCCTCTAACACTTTTTGGATGCGATTATGTTGTCTAGCACGTTCTTCAATGATACTTCTACGGTACCGAACTAGTTCACGTAGTTCCCGTTGATTTCGATCTGGAATGTAACTAGCTTTTAGGAGTCCATGACGAAGAAGTTTGGCAATCCATTCTGCATCTTTAACATCTGTTTTACGCCCTGGCACTGCTTTCATATGTTGAGCATTCACAACTAAAAACTCAATCTCTTCAGCTTCTAATAAATTAACAATAGGTTTCCAATATACACTGGTACTCTCCATGGCAACATGAGTACAGTTATTCTGTTTAATCCA
>NZ_JAUUTW010000057.1 GCF_030676415.1 Peribacillus frigoritolerans
GGTAAGACAAAGTTGATTGGAACGGAAGGTACGAGACTCCTGCGGGAAAAGCGCGTCTAGGGGAGACCCCGCAGGCGAAAGCCGAGGAGGCTCCCCGACCGCCCGCGGAAAGCGAGTGCCTGGAGTGAAAATCAACGTCCAAATTGTACAAGCCATAAAAATAGACAAACTCGATTTTCATCGAGTTTGTCTACAGTCTGTAAGAGACTTAATGAAGTCTCTTTTTTTCTTTTATTAAAAAATAAAAGAGGATAATGACTAAGATTAGTCCTGAAAAAGGGTGAATTGGTGTTTTGTTAATAGTTTAGGTTATGGTGAGTCCTGAACTGGGTAATCAATTATAACTGAATATACTAAGGCATACATAGAATCTTTTTATTTGACTGGTAATGGATAGTTTAATATGCTTAGCAAACCAAATCGAAGGAATTTCTTTTTTTATTGCAAAAAAATTCCCAGACAAAATTATTGAAAGTCAAAGAAGGTCAATGTATAATAAAGTCAGAAAGTCAAAGAAGGTCAAAGATTGTCATTCAATTTTAAAAAGGAGGAGTACTACATGCTTTGTGAAAAATGCCATGTAAACCAAGCTAATATTCAAGTTCACCTTAATATGAATGGTCAGGAGCATGATTTGAAACTGTGCTCCACTTGTTATAAAGAAGAGCGAAACAAACTTGGAGCAGCAATGGGGGGAATGGATATAGGGAAATTCCAATATAACGGAACTCCAAATTCATTCAATC
Source organism: Peribacillus frigoritolerans (assembly GCF_030676415.1). GTDB lineage: Bacteria > Bacillota > Bacilli > Bacillales > DSM-1321 > Peribacillus > Peribacillus frigoritolerans_A. The sequence continues at coordinate 747 of NZ_JAUUTW010000057.1, forward strand.
CATTTAATTATAATGATGTACCAAAACCGGATTCAGCTGAACATGGCGAGGATGGAGGATTGCTTGAGGAGTATGGCCGCAATTTGACCGATGCTGCTAAAGCAGGACTTATTGATCCGGTTATCGGAAGAAATGAAGAAATCAAACGCGTCATTGAAGTTCTTAATAGACGCAATAAAAATAATCCAGTTTTAATAGGTGAACCTGGTGTCGGTAAAACAGCCATTGCTGAAGGTCTTGCTTTAGCGATCGTTGAAGGTTCAGTGCCTGTTAAATTACGTAATAAGCTTGTATATATGCTTGATGTAGCGTCCCTTGTTTCGAATACTGGAATTAGGGGGCAATTCGAAGAACGAATGAAGCAATTGATCAGCGAATTACAGGAAAGAAAAAATGTCATTTTATTCATCGATGAAATTCATCAACTTGTGGGAGCGGGTTCAGCCGAAGGATCAATGGATGCAGGAAATATCTTGAAGCCTGCACTTGCACGCGGCGAACTTCAGCTTGTCGGAGCAACCACTTTATCTGAATATAGGAAAATTGAAAAAGACGGTGCCCTTGAAAGACGCTTCCAGCCTGTACACGTTAATGAGCCGACAACCGCTGAGGCATTGGTCATCTTACGTGGTTTAAAAGATAGTTATGAATCTTATCATGGTGTAACATATAGTGAGGAAGCCCTAAAAGCGGCTGTTGAACTCTCGCACCGCTACATTCAAGACCGATTCCTGCCTGACAAGGCAATAGACTTAATGGATGAAGCTGGTTCCAAATTGAACTTGACCATCGAAGACGGTCAGGTAGAAAACATGAAAGAGCGACTGGCGGAAATCTATAAAGAAAAAGAAATGGCCTTAAAAGAAGAAGCATATGAAAAAGCTGCCGTTCTTCGTGATGAAGAAGAAAAACTGGAAAAGTCATTGCAGGCTGGGGAAGATGCAATTAAGCCAACCGTTACCGTTGAAGACATTCAAAATATCATCGAACAAAGGACAGGTATACCTGTAGGTAAGCTCCAAGAAGATGAGCAAGAAAGAATGGTTCATCTCCAAGAGGAGCTGATGAAAAAAGTAATCGGGCAGGAAGAGGCTGTCAAAAAGGTTTCCAAGGCCGTTCGAAGAAGTCGTGCGGGGTTAAAATCCAAAAATCGTCCTACCGGTTCTTTCCTTTTCGTTGGTCCGACAGGAGTCGGTAAAACCGAATTGGCAAAAACTCTTGCTGAGGAATTGTTCGGGGACAAGGAAGCGATGGTTCGTCTTGACATGAGTGAATTCATGGAGAAACACAGTGTTTCAAAATTAATCGGTTCTCCTCCTGGATATGTAGGGCATGAGGAAGCTGGACAATTGACGGAAAAAGTTCGCCGCAAGCCTTACAGTATCATCTTATTGGATGAAATCGAAAAGGCACATCCGGATGTAATGCATATGTTCCTGCAAATCATGGAAGATGGGCGCTTAACCGACAGTCAAGGCCGGACCGTTACTTTTAAAGATACCGTGATCATCATGACGAGTAATGCTGGAGTCGGTGAGAAACAAAAAGTAATGGGATTCGGTACAAGTTCAGCTGTGGAAGAGGCTTCAATCCTACAATCTTTAGGCAGTTTCTTCAAACCGGAATTCTTGAACCGATTCGATAGCATCATTGAATTCTCGGCATTGAAGAAAGAAGATCTTCTGCAAATCGTTGATATCATGATTCACGAGCTAGACGAAACACTCGCTGCAAATGGTTTATCTTTAGATGTAACTAATGAAGCGAAACAAAGGCTAATTGAACTCGGATATCACCCAACTTTCGGGGCGAGACCGCTCCGCCGTGTTCTTCAAGAACAGCTCGAAGACGGCATCACTGACTTTATCTTTGAGCAGCCTGAAGTTAAGAACTTCACTGCAATTGTTGAGAATACCTCTGTGAAAATTATTAAAACACCATAAAGAGTACTAGAAATGCCTCCAAGACCGTAAAACTGTTATGGAGGCATTTTTTTATCTTTTTTTGGATTCACTTTTCATAAAATGATAGGTAATGTCCAGCTAAATGACCTGCAGCTTTCGATTATTAAATATAGATTTCTGAATTTTCGACATAATTTGCCGATCAGACTGTTTTGATGGGTAATGCATGTGGAATCATAACATAGGGGAAGATTCGCTCATGATTATAAAAAATTAATAATTCCTGTTCTGAAAATGGGAATTTCAATGGAGGAATGACCTATTAAAGATTCACTTTCTTATTTTGAAGAGGAAAATAAAAATAATCGAAAATCTACGGATAATGAAACGGAAAAGCAGTTGGAATCCCTGCCGATTGCAAATATTAATCCAGTAAACCCGTCGGAATTGGATGAACTATATTTCTATGAAGGCAAAGATTTAGGAAATTCCTATCTTAAAGATAAAACGGCATTCCGATTATGGGCACCACTTGCATCTGAAGCTAAGCTAGTTACTTATAAAAATTGGGATGATTCAGATGGAATGGAGATTCAGATGGATCGTTCGGAAAAGGGGACCTGGACCATTGAGCTTAACGGTGATCAGGATGGATTGATTTATACATATAAAGTGAGGGTGGGAGAAATCTGGAGTGAAGCCGTCGATCCCTATGTTCGTGCAGTTACCATTAATGGTATTAAAGGAGTGGTGATAGACTTAACAGATACGAACCCTGAAAGGTGGACACGGGATAAACCACCTCTCGAAAAAGCTGAGGACACAATCATTTATGAATTGCATACACGGGATTTGTCGATTCATCCTGAAAGCGGAATCCATCATAAAGGTAAATTCAAAGGAGTAATTGAAGCCGGAACCAAAGGTCCAGAAGGAGCGAAAACGGGTCTTGATCACATTAAAGATTTGGGTGTTACCCATGTTCAGTTTATCCCGATATTCGATTTTGCTACAGTCAATGAGATGAAATTGAATGAACCACAATATAACTGGGGGTATGATCCACAGAATTATAACGCTCCCGAGGGCTCTTATTCAACTGATCCGTATCAACCAAAAGTCAGGATCCGGGAGTTAAAGGAAATGATTCAAGGTTTACATGATCACGGTTTACGAGTAATCATGGATGTTGTATATAATCACGTTTATTCAGTGGAGGAATCAAACTTCCATAAACTCGTTCCCACTTACTTTTTTCGCTATAACGCCGACGGCACCTTATCTAATGGAACTGGTGTAGGAAATGATACCGCGTCTGAACGTAAAATGATGCGAAAATTCATCGTTGAATCCGTAACCTATTGGGCGAAGGAATTTAACCTTGATGGTTTCCGTTTCGATTTAATGGGGATTCATGATGTGGAAACGATGAATGAAGTGAAAAAGGCATTGGCGGATATTGATCCGACCCTCATTGTTTTGGGAGAAGGCTGGGATATGGATACCCCCTTGGCCCAAGAGCTGAAAGCAAATCAAAAGAATGCTTTTAAAATGCCTGGAATCGCTCACTTTAATGATGCGATCCGTGATGGTTTAAAAGGGTTTGTACTGAATGAACATGATAAAGGGTTCGTGAATGGCAAACCAGGAATGGAAGATTTTATAAAAAAAGGCATCGCAGGTGGTTTGAAATATGATGATGATATCGCAACATATCAAAGACCAGATCAAGTGATCAATTATGTTGAAGCACATGATAATTATACTTTATGGGATAAGCTACTCATCACTAATCCAGATTCGACAGATGAAGAACGGAAACAGATGCATAAATTAGCTTCGGCCGTTGTCTTACTGTCACAGGGAATTCCAATGATACATGCTGGACAAGAGTTCATGCGTACAAAGGATGGGGATGAAAATAGCTATCAATCTTCCGATTGGATTAACCGGTTGGATTGGAAACGGAGAGCAGAGTTAGATCGGGAAGTGGAGTATATGAAAGGACTAATTTCGCTCAGAAAAAATCATTCTGTTTTTAGGTTAAGCACACCCGAAGAAATTGAGGAGCATTTACAATTCATTGATGCTCCGCCAAATGCGGTTGCATTCATTTTAAAACATAAGGATTCTAAAATTGCAGTGATTCATAATGCAAATTGGGACCCGATAACCATTTCTCTTCCCCACGAAGACGATTGGTCCGTTTTAGTGGATGGTCAGCGGGCGGGCCTGGAAGAAATAGAAAGGATTAAAGGGAGTCAGATAACCGTTGCCCGTTTAAGTTCGTTTGTATTGAAAGCAAACTCTAACCAATGATAATAAAGTCGAAGTGAGTGAACTATGTCTCACTTCGACTTTAGTTCATTTTCTGATATGAAATTGGTCAAATGAAGTCTTCCATTATTTACCTTCGAAAGTTTGAGGAAAAATTTGCGGGGGTAGAAAATATACTAAATGATGAATTTATCGTTATTTAAGAGGGGAGCGATTATTTTGCCAGAGAAAGTGCATATAAAAATCAATGGTGCTGAGGCGAGCCTGGAAGGTAATCAAACAATATTACAAATGCTGATGGATAGCTCCATTGAAGTCCCGAATGTTTGTTACCATCCTAGCCTAGGTCCTATCGAAACATGCGATACATGTTTAGTGAGTGTTAATGGAGAACTTGTAAGATCTTGTTCCACCAAGATCAAGGATGGTGATGTAATTGATACAGTTGCACCTGATGTAAAAGAAGCACAGGTCATGGCGATGGACAAGATATTGTATAACCATGAGCTTTATTGTACGGTTTGCGATTATAATAATGGCACTTGTGAAATACACAATACCGTAAAGGAAATGAAGGTAAATCATCAAAGTGTACCTTTTAATCAAAAACCATATGAAGTGGATCGTTCGAATCCATTCTATCGATATGATCCGGATCAATGCATCCTTTGCGGACGTTGTGTTGAAGCTTGTCAAGATGTACAGGTCACTGAAACATTGACCATTGACTGGGAAGCAAAACGCCCACGTGTCATTTGGGATAATAATGTTCCAATCAATGAATCTTCATGTGTGTCATGTGGACACTGTTCCACTGTATGTCCGTGTAATGCAATGATGGAAAAAGGAATGGAAGGGGAAGCCGGTTTTTTAACCGGGATCGCTAAACAAACTCTTCGACCTATGATAGAAATTACGAAAAATGTTGAAACGGGTTATGGTTCGATTTTAGCGATTTCAGATATGGAATCCGCCATGAGGGATGCAAGAATCAAGAAGACGAAAACCGTTTGTACATACTGTGGGGTAGGATGCAGCTTTGACGTTTGGACCAAAGATCGAAAAATCCTTAAGATTGAACCGCAAGTGGAGGCACCTGCAAATGGTATTTCGACTTGTGTTAAAGGAAAATTCGGATGGGATTTCGTGAATAGTGAAGAAAGACTGACAAAACCTTTAATTAGAGAAGGGGATGCGTTCAGAGAAGCTGAATGGGAAGAGGCTCTTGAATTGATTTCCCGTAAATTCACCGAAATCAAAGATTCTCACGGACCGGATTCGATGGCTTTCATAACGTCTTCCAAATGCACCAATGAAGAGTCCTATTTAATGCAAAAGCTGGCAAGGGGAATCATCGGCACCAATAATGTCGATAACTGTTCACGGTATTGTCAGACACCGGCTACTTTGGGACTATTCAGAACGGTTGGATATGGCGGAGATACAGGGGGCATAAAAGATATCGAAAAGTCCGAACTTGTATTGATCATAGGCTCCAATACATCCGAATCACACCCCGTTTTGGCTACAAGAATCAAACGTTCCCATAAATTAGGTAAACAAAAGCTGATAGTGGTCGACATCAGAAAGCATGAAATGGCTGAACGTTCCGACCTCTTTATCCAGCCTGCTCCAGGATCGGATATCATATGGCTGTCGGCCGTGACAAAATATATCATCGATAAAGGTTGGACAGATAAAGATTTCATCAAAAATCGTGTAAATGGGATGGAAGAATACAGTAAGACTTTGGAACCTTATACAATGGAATATGCAGAAAAAGTAACAGGTGTAGCTAAAGAAGAATTAATTATGTTGGCAGAAGCCATTCATGAAGCGGGAAGCGTTGCATCGCTCTGGGCCATGGGGGTTACCCAACATGGCGGAGGAAGCGATACAAGTACTGCAATTTCCAATTTATTGCTCATAACGGGCAACTATGGTAAACCAGGAACAGGTACTTACCCATTACGCGGACATAATAATGTCCAAGGAGCCAGCGACTTTGGCAGTATGCCGGATCGCTTGCCAGGTTACGAAAAAGTAACGGACGAAAATGTACGCTCGAAATATGAAAACATCTGGGGTGTAAAAATACCCAAAAACCCAGGCCTTAATAATCATGAAATGGTCGAAGGGATTCATGCAGGTACCATCAGAGCAATGTACTTAAAAGGTGAAGATATGGGTCTGGTCGATTCGAATATCAATCATGTTCATGAAGCATTTGAAAAACTGGATTTCTTTGTGGTACAAGATATCTTTTTATCAAGAACGGCTGAATTCGCGGATGTCGTACTTCCAGCAAGCCCAAGCTTTGAAAAAGAAGGTACATTCACAAATACCGAACGCCGGATTCAACGTCTATATCAAGTCTTTGAACCGCTTGGTGACTCAAAGCCTGATTGGCAAATCATTATGAATGTGGCTAATTCGTTAGGAGCGGGTTGGAATTATGGGCATCCAAGTGACATCATGGATGAAGCAGCTAAACTATCACCATTATATGCTGGAGTCAGTTACGAACGCTTGGAAGGTTATAAAAGTCTTCAATGGCCAGTTGCTCCAGATGGTAAAGATACTCCATTGTTATTCACGGAAGCTTTTCCTTTTCCCGATGGAAAAGCAAGGTTATTTCCAGTCGAATGGACCAAACCGATTGACTTTGGGGATGAGTTTGATATCCATGTGAATAATGGCCGCTTATTGGAACATTTCCATGAAGGGAACATGACTTATAAATCAAAAGGTATCACTTCCAAAACCCCAAAAGTCTTCCTTGAGGTATCCCGGGAATTGGCAAAAGATAGAGGGCTTGAGGATGGCACCCTTGTTCGCCTTACTTCACCGTATGGAAATGCAAAAGTGCAATGCCTGATTACGGATCGTGTAAAAGGTAAAGAAGTTTATCTGCCGATGAACGATTCAGGTAACGGGGCAATCAATCAATTGACAAGCAGCCATTCAGATAAAGATACTGATACCCCTGCTTATAAGGAAGTTCAGGCAAAAATGGAAGTTCTCAGGGTCAAAGGAGACACCCCTTTACCGAGCATCAACCATCGAAATGGTAATCCACAACCACAGATAGGTGTACAAGTACAAAGAAAATGGGCCCGCGAAGATTATATATTCCCTGGTGACCTCTTGAAAATCAAAAAGGAGGAGAGGAACCGTGGCTAAAGCGACAAAAGTGATCAATCGAATCACCTTAAGCGAGGAAGAAAAAAGAAGAATTGAACTCGAGGATATTGAGCGCACCCTTTTGGAAAATAAAGAAGTGATTAAAGAAACGTTTGAAGTTATGAAGGGCATGCAGGATCGCGGGATTTTATCAATGGTTAACAGTTTGTTAAAGGAAGGGGACAAAGTGCTGAACATTCTTGTCAAGACAGCAGACACCCCAGAAACGGCAAATACGCTAAAAAACCTCCTTCTCATACTTGGCACGTTAGGAACACTGAATGTTCAGCAGCTTGAACCGCTTATCCTCAAAGTCAATTCAGGGATTGCCCGTGTGGCCGAAGTTGATAAAACGCCTGATAAGCCAAGCTATCTAGCGTTGCTGCGTTCCTTGAATGACCAAGAAGTCAAACTAGCCATGACTTTTCTTATGACCTTCCTTAAAGGAATGGGAGAAGATACAAGCGATTTAGAAAGAACAACCCAACTACCAGAGAATCAGCAATTGCATAAAGCGAATGAAACAGCGGATATAGAAAGGGCGTCCTCCAGAAAGTCATACGGATCAAGTATACCCAGTAAAGGCGGAAGCGAAAAAAAACGAAACACCAGCTGGTTTTGGATCGCAGCAGGAGTTTCGCTCGTAACCATTCCGCTAACTTTATCGAAAAGGAAGAATTAAAAAAACTTGTTCGTTTCAAATTCGGAAATTTAGAGCGACCATGCTAGTAAGAAGGTAAAGACTGATATTTGATTTTCTCTTGAGTGAGGGTGACGAATTTCCACAAAATATTAAATCCGACGATTCCCTTATAGGGAATCATCGGATTTTTTCCGATTGAGAAATAAGTAAATTCGTGCCTAACAAAATAAACAATGAGTAACCCTCTCACGACAATATCATCGCATTCTTTTTTCTTAAGTGTGGTTAATAGATGCACGAAGTCGTACCAGAAAAGCATTTTAGTATACGTGTCATAGATATGTGTCATTTTTAATCCCATATAATATGGAACCTTAAGCTTGTAGAAATCCCTTGCGTGCCATAAAATGGGAGTATAAAAAAGATCAAGGAGTGTATAAATGAGTCTAAAATTAATGACCATCACTTTGGGAATATGTTCTTCATTAATACTTTCAGGTTGTTCAAGTGAAGAGGATAGTGTAGTACAAAAAGAAAGCAGTCATGAAGGACATTCAGAACATACAGTATCAGGAGATCTTCAGGAGAAGACCAGCAGTAAGGAATTAGCGCCGGACTTCTTAGCTGAAAAACCAGACGATATGAAGACAATCTATTTAGCTGTTGCTCAAAATAAAGATTTACTCGAAAACATACCTTGTTACTGCGGTTGCGGGGAGTCAGCTAACCATAAAAACAATTACGATTGTTTTATCCATGAGAATAAAAATAATGGTGAAGTGGTTTGGGATGACCACGGGACGAGATGCGGCGTTTGCTTAGAAATAGCTGCGCAAGCCATTTTGGACTTGAATGACGGTATGAGCATCAAAGATATCCGAAATAAAGTGGATGAAAAATATAAAACTGGATATGCCAAACCAACTCCCACCCCTGACGTGTAAAGGGCAAAAAAAGCATGAAATTCTAGCCTGAAAATATTTATTTAGAAAAGTGGCTTTTGCCCGATGTACATTCGGGAAAAGGCCATTTTTTTAATTTCTTTGGGTGATGGATTCTTTCACATATATAATATTGGTCGCAAAGGGGAATACTTCCATTAATCATTACACCGTAAAGGAGCTATCCATTTGACATTAATTCGCCTAGGTTATGTAGCCATGAGTAATCATGTGCCAAACTGTTCACCATCCCAAACGATGACTTTTGCTCAGTTTTCGAAAATTAAGGACAGAGATGCAGCGATAAGGAAGCTTGAACGCATTTCAATTTCCAATCTTCATAATTGTTGGCGGTTACTGATTCATAATGAAGCTAATAATATACAGTTCTTCAGACTTTCTTCTAAACTTATCCCTTTAGCCAATCATCCAGAAATTCCAGAATGGGATTACATTGATCCTATTTCAGAAGAACTTGCTAAATTAAAAACATTCATTAAAAATCACCCAAAAATAAGGATAGATTTTCACCCAGATCATTTCGTCATCTTGAATAGTTCAAATATCGATATACTGAAGACATCATTAAAAACATTAAGGATGCATTATACTTTATTGAAAAAAATGGGGGTGGACCCCGAGCATCGCTGTGTTCTGCATGTTGGTGGCGGTTATGGCGAACATGTACAGGCTTTGGAGCAGTTTATCCATAATTGGGGTTTGATTCCCGAATCGATTCAAAGGATGGTCATACTTGAGAATGATGATACCACCTATACTTTGTCGGAAACTCTTTACTTATGTGAGAAATTGGGGATTCCCATGGTTTTTGATTATCACCATTACCTAGCACATCAGCTACCAAGTGAAAATTGGAAAGATCATTGGGACAGAATCTTACATACCTGGAGCAATTCCAAACTGCCTCCTAAAATGCATATTTCAAGTCCAAGGTCCGATAAAGAATTTCGAGCACACGCTGACTTTGTGGATACAGGAATGTTCATTGATTTTTTGCAACAAATAAAGGGAAGCTTACCACAATTGGATTGCATGATTGAAGCTAAACAAAAGGATGGAGCACTTTTCCAGTTGATGGATGAACTGAAAAGTTACAAAGAAATAGAAATCATTGATGATGCCAGTTTTTATATTCATTAATCAATCAATCGGTATGATTTGATAAAGAGGGGTACGTAAAAATTTCTCTTTATCAAATGAATATAGTTTACATAACATAATTATGGTTATCTCATAAATGAAAAAGGAAGTCGTTATTAATTTTGATAGGATGATTGGTATTTTATACATTATTTTACAAAAGTATTAAAAATGACAAAAAATCGACCTTCATATTTGGATTTTAAAGCTATTGTTTGAACTACATAGAGTATTTATTCCAGATTAGATTAAAGTCGCTCTATGAGGCTATATAAGCGGTTAATGGCGGTTAATAGAATATAGGAGTTTCATAGAATGATTTACAAGAATATTCCGAATGTAACAAAGGACCTCTATTGATACATTCGAAAACGCGTTAAATCAAGGTTTATAAGGGTATCGAAATTTATAAAACTTGCCTTTTTTTAACCTGTTCACGTACAATGAAAGAAGGGGAAAGGGGAATGAGCCACTCATGCAAGCAACCTCTCAAAGAATTAAAAATGTCCAGCCGATACGCAGGTTGGATCACATAGAAAAGATGAAAAAGTCACTTTTAAAATATTGCAGCTACAGGGATTATATGATGTTTTCAATCGGGATAAACATCGGGTTACGTATAGGGGATCTTTTACAATTGAGAGTGAAAGATATTCTTGAAGGTACGCATATAGTCATTGTGGAACAAAAAACAGATAAAATTAAGCGGTTCCTTGTCAATCCTCAACTTCGTAAGGAAGTTAGGAAGTATGTCCGAAAATCGAACCTGAAAAATGAACAGTATTTATTTCCAAGTCGAAAGGGTAATGGTCCAATCACTAGGGTACAGGCCTATCGGGTCCTGAACAAAGCGGCTGAAATGGCAGACATTCCGGATGTCGGTACACATACTCTTCGAAAAACTTTCGGCTATTTGCATTACCAAAAATTCAAGGATATCGCTTTACTGCAACAAATCCTTAATCATTCCAATCCCAAAGATACGATGATCTACATAGGACTCACACAGGATTTAATGGACGAAACATTAATGGATTTCTATTATTAACTGAACAGAATGGAGTACAACCCCTGTATTACTCAGTATTATTATATTGATATAACAAACTTCGTTAGGGAGTTATTCCAGAGAAAACATTATTTCGATATATCTGAAGGAGGAGAGAAAACAAGTATATTGGTGTGGTGAGATGAAAAAAAGAGCTTCTCATTACAAGGGTTGTTTGAATGGGATACGCATTATACTAGGAAAATCGAACTTACTGAGAGTTTTAAAATTGTCGGGTAATTGGACGGGGCCTTATCTCAACCGAATGACTTAAATCAAAAAAGACTAGAATATTGTCTTTTTTGTTAATATCATCCAGTACGAATCTGTGAAAAATCACTCAATTTCTTATTAATACAATATATTAGAAACATTTAGACTTTTGAAAATCTGTTATTCTACTTTTTGAACAAAAAATGAAACAGATTTTATCAGGTGAATGGGGGACTCGCAATGTTAGTTACTATAATAATATTATGGTAACTAACATTCGAGGTTTATCCTACTGTCCAAAAAAAGGATTCCCCCCTATTGTTAGAGAACATGAAATAATGGGGGGCGAGTTTAGATCGCTTAGGGATAGGATAATTAGTTTCAGTTATAGGGTGCCCATATCCGTCATCATATCTAACTCCAAAGGCAAAAAAGCATATTCTCCGTCCTTAATAATCTCACATTCACGAACGGGAATAGGATGTTTTAAAATGGGCCCATCTATTACTGTGGTATGAAACTCTCCACCTTCTCCGCAGGGGTCAATGCCGCGAGCTTCAAGTTCCTTCACGTATTCATGGGTTAACTTTCGCCCTAAATCATCCTCTCTCATTCCCAATGATAAATTAACGGTTACAATGATCGTTACAAATCCTAGATTCAAGAACTCATCGACAGCTTTGCGATGGTTCATTTCCCATAAAGGCATTCCAAGCTTCAATCCAGCATTCTTGGTAACCTTATCATGCCAACAGCCATGAGCGGGCATATCCAAGTCTCCAGTTACTAACACTTCAGCTCCTTGATTTTTAGCATTTTCTAAAAGGCGCATAAATACTTCTTCATAATCAGTCCAACTGGCAGCTGCAGTATATACAGGCAAACCTATAGATTCAGCTTGGGCATGTATGAGTTCCGGAGGCATTCCATGGGATCTGGAACGTTTTCCTTCTTCCTCCAGCATGACGATTAGTCCTACAGCTTCCCCAATCTTCATTGCTTTATATAGGGCTAAGACACTATCCTTTCCTCCGCTAAAAGAAGCTATGAATTTATGACCGTGAGCACCATTTTTCCAATCGATTAATTCTGCCATTCATATTTCCCCTTTATTCTAATGACCTTTTGCCAATTTCATATTTTGTATTTGAAGTTTTATAACTATATTTGTTTGATTTTATCACGGTTGTAGCATGCAGATAAGATATTAATGTATCCTGATACAAAAAAATTGATGTATAAGAGAGAATTTCATCTCAAAGAAACTACTTCATAATGAACTGAACAGGATAAGTCATATTGAAAGAGGAGGGTTTTTTCAAATACCTCTTGAACTAAAGTGAAATAAAAAGGCATAAGTCCCGGTGAGGGACCGGGTTCATGCCCTTTCGGCAATCTAAATAAAGTGTCTGCCTTTATGTGGTCACTTACCTAATAGATTCCTTTTTATATAACTTATTTAATTGCAATATGTATTTCCACTTATCCATCAGGATCATACTTTTCAAAATCCAGACTATATTTTCTGTGCAATTTTTTTCTTCTTCCAGCTGCCATATCTCTTTCCAAGTTTCACCTATCGAATGTTCATCTTGTAAACATTCAAACACAGCGTATTCTTGATCTAGAATGACAAATTTTTCATTCGAGACAGGGGTTTCGGCTGCTATAGCTAAAGTATAATCTCCACGATAGTACTTTCATACTGATGGTAGATCCCATATTTCATTTCATTTTCAACATGATGATCATTTGTTTTTCTCCAAAGTAATCCGATTTTCTTGAAAAGATCCTTATCCGAGAAATTATTAGTCCTTATTTCTCCAATCATGTAGACTTCTTTACTCATTAACTAGCAATTCCTTATTTGTGTAAAATTGGACAAAATAACCATGATATCATATTCAAAAAAGATGACCAGATTCTTTTGGCGCAAGGGTAATTTTGGGGGTTGGTTTTGTCTTTAGTTCCGCTTTGGAATTTGTGAATTGAACAATACAAAGTTGTTTAAATAGTTAAATGTAAATGGGTCGCCCAAATTATTATCAGCGGTGAAGTAGATGTTTACCTCATGTATTGTATCCAGTAATATTTAAATTGTATCCAATATATTTAATTTTCAGTATTGTAATCGCTTTATATAGTTGATATAGTTTAAATTGTATCCAATATCGAAAGGTGGACGCTGAATTGGATAATGCTAATTCTAAAAGAGATAAATCTACAATCGTTAAACATGTAACGAAAAGTCTTAGGAAAGCGATTTTGAATGGGACGTTGAAAAAAGGGGAGCGACTCATCCAAGAGGAGTGGGCGGATCGCCTGGAAGTAAGCAGAATGCCCATTCGTGAAGCCCTTACACAGCTTCAAATGGAGGGGTTGGTTGAAATGGTTCCTCATAAAGGAGCAATCGTCACACCGATTACCCGGGAAGACATTGAAGAAATTTATCATACCAGGTCACTGCTTGAAGGCCTTGCAGTAGAAAAATCGCTTCCATATTTAACAAAGGAAGACAAAGAAAAATTAAAGGGTATTTTGATTGAAATGGAAGGAATTCAGTTATCTGATGAAACCAATGAGCATTATATCCTTTTGAATGCGGCTTTTCATGAAACCCTCCGAAAAGGGTGCCCATGGCCAAGGGTTCAAAAAATGGTAGAAACGTTGGGTATCTCACCCATTGCGCCGAATTTGCTGATTGATTATTACCCAGAAACGCAACGGGAACACCGGATGATATATGAAGCGGCACTAAGAGGGGATCCTGCAGAACTAAGGGCAGCAGTAGAATTTCACATCTTACGGACGAAGAATAATTTAATTACGTATATGGAGTTGCTAAATACTAAAAATCATCAATAAAAGGAGTGTTAATTGTGTATGATTTCGCAATAGTTGGTGGGGGAATTGTAGGATTATCGACGGGAATGGCACTTTATCAGCGTTTTCCTAATGCTAAAGTGGTAGTCATTGAAAAAGAATCTGTTGTTGCAGATCATCAAACGGGGCATAACAGCGGCGTCATCCATTCAGGAATTTATTATAAACCAGGCAGTTTCAAGGCAAGGTTTGCCCGTCAAGGAAGCAAATCAATGACGGAATTCTGCCGGATGCATGGAATTGAACATGATATTTGCGGAAAGGTCATCGTTGCAACAAAACCAGAAGAGTTGCCCCTTCTAGATGATTTATATTCACGCGGTTTACAAAATGAGCTAGCTATACAAAGAATCGGTGTGGATGAATTAAAGGAAATTGAACCACATGTTAACGGACTTGGTGCGATTCACGTCCCGCAAGCCGGCATCGTCAATTATCGTCAAGTAAGTGAAAAGATGGCGGATATCATCCGAGGCAAAGGCGGTGAAATCAAGCTGAATACAAAGGTGGAGAAGATTGACGAGGATTTAGATGAAGTCATCATCGACACGAGCAATGGTACAATAAAGGCAAGGGTGGTCATTAATTGCGCAGGATTGCACAGTGACCGTATTGCAGCAGCTGCGGGGTACAAAACTGATATGAAAATAGTCCCGTTTCGCGGTGAGTATTTTAAATTGAAGCCTGAAAAGCGCTTCCTAGTCAATCATTTAATTTATCCGGTACCTAACCCGAAATTTCCATTTCTGGGGGTTCATTTTACGCGGATGATTAGCGGGGAAGTAGATGCCGGTCCAAATGCTGTACTAAGTTTCAAACGGGAAGGTTATAAGAAAACAGATTTCAATGCGAAAGATTTAACTGAAGTTTTAAGCTATAAAGGTTTTTGGAAGCTGGCTAGTAAATTCATGAAGGAAGGGATGGATGAATATGTCCGCTCTTTTAGTAAAAAGCAATTTACGAAAAGCCTGCAGGAATTAATTCCGGAAATTCAAGAAGATGATTTAATCCCTGCACCTGCTGGAGTCCGGGCACAGGCATTACAGGATGATGGTAATATGGTGGATGATTTTCATATTATAATGGGGAAACGGACCATTCATGTATGTAATGCACCTTCACCAGCTGCAACAGCTTCAATTGAAATTGGAAAAGAGGTTGTTAACCGCATTCCGGAACAATCACACTTATTGGAAGCTGCATTGACAAATTAAAATTCGTTAAAGAGAGAGGAAGAAGCCTCATGTTCAATGGTAAAACAATTTTTATTGCAGGTCATGCACGTTTACCTCAAGGGATGGCAGCGAAAAGTGTCTTTGAAACATTGACCATCACTGCAGAAGTCGATTCTAAATATGGGGTTGTCCTGGAGGCTTCCTGTACATTGGCAACAGAGCATGGCCGGGAATTCATTGGGCGTTTATTAAAAGGAATCAGTTTAAATGATGGTGTTGATGACGCGATAGAATCGATTCAATCTTATTATCGGGGGAAAGCGGCTAATGCATTGATTGCTGCCTTGAAGGACCTGGATCTCCATTTTCAGCAAATTAAAGCAGGAGAAAAAACGAAACTACCAAGTTAGGAATTTGATTTATCAGAATAATTTGTAAAAAGTGTTGACAATTTTACGAAAAAACGTTTTAATGTAATTAAGCCAATATTATGTCATTAACACCTTTTGGAAAATACCTTTTCAGAATCGTGTAAAGATCTTATTGATTGGAAACAGGAAAAATAAATCATACATAAACTGCATATTCGCTGTGACTCTATTTGCATAGAGCAGTGAAGTGAATATAAGCCAGTTGTACAGTTGGATTCCTATTTTATTTAGGGATCATGTGCGACTGGCTTTTTATATTTCCCGTTAACTTTGTCACCTATATTACAAATAACAGGAGGAATTATTCATGAGCATTGCAGAAAAAAAGAGAGCGAAGTTTGAAAGGAAAACAGAAAAATACGAGGTGAAAGTTCACCCTCAATCCAGCCGTTTATATCATATTGAAATTTCAAAAGAGGCAATTGCCGCTTTTTTAGAAACGGTATCGAAGGATAATCAGTCTGTTCAACATTTGGAATATACACCATATGCCCGACTCATCGTTGCTTCATATCTATTGGATCAAGTGGGGGAAGACTTTGGTGAAGTGCTTCGGAACATTGTTCATGATCGGGAATCCGGAGGCTTCACCCTTGGCTTGGAGGGTGTCACGGAGAATACAGATGAATATGTCATTTTTGCAACGGCTATTTCACACTTGCTCGGAACTCCAAACCATGATGCCATGTCAGGAAAATATTATGCCCGATTTAGTGTTCAAGACACGGATAGCAGTGATTCATATTTACGTCAGGCTTATCGTTTATTTACACTTCATACGGACGGCACCTTTGTGGATGAACCAACGGACTGGTTACTGATGATGAAGATGATCGAACAAAATGCACGCGGTGGCGAATCACGTTTATTGCACTTAGAGGATTGGAAAGAGCTTGATATGTATGTAAATCATGCATTATCCAGCCAAAAATTCACATATAAGGCTCCAAAAAGCAAGAACATTGATCAGGAAATTGAAAGATTGACTTTCTTCAATCATAATAACAAACCGGGTATATGTTTTATCGATCAATTTGTTTATCCTGAATCAATCGAACAAGCCAAATACTTACGCGATTTATCCAATTCATTAGAAAACGATGAAAGTGTACTTGAACTGGAATTGCCTGTTGGAGATTTAGTTGTCGTCAACAACATATTCTGGCTTCACGGCCGCGCTGCATTTGAAAAAGATCCGAACCTGAACCGTGAATTACTTCGCCAGCGCGGAAGATTCAATCAATAGTTTCATTTTGTAAACCCAAATATTTTTTCATCCCCAAATACCATTTTTAAGATAAATTCTTTTCAACCCAAGGGTTGGAAAGCAATTTATCTTTTTTTTGAAAGGTTCAGATAAAGATTAAAGTTGTTAATGGAAGAGAAAAAAAGAGGACCTTAAACACGGGCTCCTCTACTTGTTATCTTGAACTGCTATCAGGGTGTAAAAATTATTCTATAA
Organism: Peribacillus frigoritolerans; assembly: GCF_030676415.1. Taxonomy (GTDB): domain Bacteria; phylum Bacillota; class Bacilli; order Bacillales; family DSM-1321; genus Peribacillus; species Peribacillus frigoritolerans_A. The sequence continues at coordinate 18,068 of NZ_JAUUTW010000057.1, forward strand.
TCTTTTTAATCTTTCTGCTTCTTCATTCAAACCTAAATTAATCAGTTCATTAATGACCAATTCTTTTAACTGTATCTCGTCTGAAATTAAGCAAGTAAATTGAGCATCTCTTATGAAAGCCAGTTTACTTTCTGTAGTTGCTGAATTTAAAAAAGTTTTCATATCTTCCAAATTAATCTCCATATCTTTTTTTAGTTTGTATATGGAATGTTTGCGATTCATACTGTCTAAAGATACTATGCCTAGACCATCAAGAGTCGATAACATTGTTTGTTTCTCTCTTGCTGTCATTATTTCTCTTTCCACATACTGATATACATTCTCTATTATTTCGCATCCAATGGTGTATCTTATCTTTTCTACTACATAGTTTGCATGCTCTACATATTCCATATTTTCCTCTTTTTTTAGTTCTTTGAGCAAAGCAATATACCTTTCCTCTTCTTTAATTAAATTAAAGTTTGATATTTCAGTGGCACCCTTCATCGTACAAACTAAACTAACAAACTCCCGTATATTCCTGGCTACAATTTTTATGTGTGCATCGAAATCATCCATTGGACTGATACATACAATAAACGCATTCTCCAAGTCAGATACCGTTCCAAAATCAGTTAGGAAGCCATAATGTATGCCGTCACAACCTATATTTGCAAACGGGATGACATCATAGGGAGTCATTTCATAATGCGGGAAGTCTAATTGTAAACAAAGGTCTAAATCACATAATGAGTATCCTTCTTTTTCAATAACCTCCTCTAATTTCTGAAGCTTTTCAAAAGTTGGTGGCATTTTCAAATACTTTCCTAGATGACTCATTTTTTCTCCTTTAATTGTGGCCTGTAATATAGTTCAAGGGTAACTGATATCCCAAATTTATACAATTCCATTATTGCAACTAATGGTTTCTCAATTTCCGTTGAAGAACATACGGATTCTAAAAAGGTTCATAATTCCCCCTATGTTCAGTGGCGAACCTGATTTTCTGATATACTGATATGGCAAAAATAAATAGAAGGAAGAAAGAGGGGATAGTATTTTATGGGGATCGCTAACTTTTCTAATTTTACGCAATTTAAGGACTTAATTAATGCTTTACCTGCTGCCTATACAGATGAAATGATACAGAGCGAACAATTTTTGCTTGAAAGAGATGAAAGGAAAAAACTCGAAATCTATTACGCACCTTTCGAATATGTAAATGAACGGGCCAAAGTGGTGATTATCGGAATCACTCCTGGTTTACATCAAATGAAAAAATCTTATTCTACCGTAATTAATGCAAGAGGGCACATACATAGCGATGAAGAGATCCTGCACGAAGTAAAAAAGAATTCCAGTTTTGAAGGAACGATGAGAAAAAATTTGGTTCAAATGCTAGATGAGCTTGGATTACACACATACTTAAAAATATCGTCCACACTGGATCTTTTTAACGAAGCTAGTCACCTCGTTCATACTACCTCTGTTTTAACCTATCCAGTCTTTTATAACGGGAAAAACTACAGTGGAACAACTCCGAACATTTTAAAGACCGAGTTGCTGAAAAAAAATATAATGGAAGGCTTTGCTACCGAAATAGGTACCATTGAACGCCCGCTTATTATTCCTTTAGGCGTTAATGTTACCAAGGTCTTAAACTATTTAGCGGGTCAAGATTATTTGGATGCTAACAACATACTTCTAGGGTTTCCTCATCCATCTGGAGGAAATGGTCATCGACATAAGCAATTTGCAGCAAATAAAGAGCAAATGAAAATGATGTTACAGGACTACTTTTCAAAGGAAATGACCTTGGGTTAAAGAGGGGGGCTGTATGTTCAATGAAACTTATATAGGGATTAAAGGATGGGAAACATTTGATTAAGAATTCTATTATTCATCTATTAGTGTTAAAAGTAAAATTAACTATTTACTAGTGATATTTTGGAGATTATAATAAGAACGAATGTTCTTTATTATAGGAGGCATTAACATGGATGAACTAGAGGAATTTTTAAAATCACTTACTATTGAAGAGTTAAAAGTTATTTATGAAGAAGTAAGTGGACCTGATATTAATAAATAGATGAAATAAATTTGAAATAGAAGATTTTTATTTTTTTCATTTCATTGAATTCAAATTAAAGTAACTGAACCGTCAACAGTCAAGTATGAGACAAAATTCGATGCGTATGTAAATATTTCCAATTGCACATAGATATTTTCGGTAGTTTTGAATTAATAAAATTTGTAAAACTTTCACAAGAATGTCCTGTTCGAAAAATTAAAGAATTTATAAATCAAGGACCCATCAAAGGTCCTTGATTCAGACTGTAGACAAACTCGATGAAAATCGAGTTTGTCTACAGTTTTTTTTGGCTTGTACAAATTTGGACGTTGATTTCCACTTCAGGCACTCGCTTTTCGCGGGCGGTCCGGGAGCCTCCTCGGCG
>NZ_JAUUTW010000058.1 GCF_030676415.1 Peribacillus frigoritolerans
TTTACGAACCAAATGGTTCGGTGGCACCAGTTGATCTAAAGTAATCATTTCAAGTTGATCTCGCTGAATAGAATCATGTTTAGAAAGCATCCTCATCACCTCAAGTTTTAATCCTTCTATTTTAAAATAAAAATGACTCCAGGCAAAAGTGTTCTATCTAAAAGGTAAGACAAAGTTGATTGGAACGGAAGGTACGAAACTCCTGCGGGAAAAGCGCGTCTAGGGGAGACCCCGCAGGCGAAAGCCGAGGAGGCTCCCCTACCGCCCGCGGAAAGCGAGTGCCTGGAGTGGAAATCAACGTCCAAATTGTACAAGCCATAAAAATAGACAACCTCGATTTTCATCGAGTTTGTCTACAGTCTGAAAACTCTATATAGAATAGAGTTTTTTTATTATATGTTCAGGAAATAGCACTTTTACGAATGATAATAGTAGTAATATACCCACACAAGTAACCTAAATACCTTTTGAATGTTTACATTTGGTTTCAACAGACAAAGAACTAAAATAAATTCCTGAAATTCGAAACGATGAAGTTAATCATTTTGAAAAAGCTACCTAGCCACGCTTATGCCTCCGTTATTTAATATCCACTATCTTTATTACTTGATCAACTTTTATTTATATATATTAGATCGGTGCGATTTTTCCAATATTTTATTAAGGTTGCGAGATAACATCCTTCGTTATTTCATCTCATTGTTCAAAAGGCTGAACACTGCTTCTCCAACTTTCTAAATTAATTTCGGCTCCATCATAAATAGTAGTTTTAAGATAGCTAGCTGCCGAAAAAAAGGCCTCATCTTTTAACTACAAATCAGCAGCTTATTCATCTCCTGGACTTTTAAATTATCAAATAATTGAGTATTTCACATAAAGGATAAACCTAGTGGAATATGATAGCAACAATCACTCATGACAAATTAATGAAGATCCTTCATAAATCGTGGACCCATTAGAATATGATAGCGTAAATCCTAAATAGGAAAGTGTAACCAGAAAGGAGAAAAACACCTTGTCCTTTTTCATAGATCCGCTGTCACCCGATCAAATGCTGGCTGTGATCAGAAATGGTCTGGGGCCTTCCCGAATCCCTAAAAAAATCATTATCATTGGTGCCGGCATGTCTGGGTTGGTTGCAGCATCCCTTTTAAAAGAAGCGGGGCACGATGTAACGATATTGGAAGCATCAGGGAGGGTCGGAGGGCGTATTTTGACCATACGGGAGCCATTTTCAAATGGTTCCTACCTTGAAGCCGGTGCCATGCGCATTCCGAATTATCATTACTTAGTTGCGGAATACATCAAAAAGTATGGTTTACGAGTCAACACTTTTGTGAACAGCACTCCTAATGATCCCATTTATGCCAATGGAATCAAGACGACCGCTGCCATATATCAACGGAACCCGGATATACTGAGGTACCCTGTAGCTCCACATGAAAGAGGTAAAACAGCCGAAGAATTACTCAACATGGCAATTAAGCCAGTGACTGACTTCATCATTCAAAACCCAACCAGAAATTGGGAAATAGTTATTAAAGAATTTGATAAATACTCCATGAACTTTTTTTTGCAGTACAATCCAGTAGGGATAAGTCTATCTACGGGGGCGATTGAAAGCATTAAAGTCCTTATGGGATTAGAAGGATTCCCTGAACTTTCTTTTCCTGCCATTCTTCGGGAGCTTATGCCGCTCTTTAATCCAAACGTAGATTTTTATGCAATCGAGGGAGGAAACGACCGGCTTCCTTATGCATTTCTACCGGGATTGAAGGATAATCTCAACTTCAGATATGAAGTGACAAAGATTGTTCAACATGATAATCAAGTTACCATCCACTCAAAACATACTCAAAGCAATAGACCCTTAACGGTTACCGGTGATCTTGCCATCGTGACCATCCCTCTTCAATTGTTGCAATTTATAGACATTGAACCCCGGAATTCCTTTTCCCATAATAAGTGGAAGGCAATAAGGGAACTCCATTATGCAGCATCCACAAAAATTGGACTTCAGTTCACACATAGGTTTTGGGAAAAGGAAGGAATCCTCGGCGGTAAACTGACGACCGATTTACCCATTAGATTTGCTTATTACCCCAGCAAAACGAGTAACCCTAGTGAATCCGGTATCATCTTAGCAAGTTATACATGGGAAGATGATGCCACTTTATGGGATATCCTCCCGGAAAAAGATCGTATACAACACGCATTAAAGAATTTGGAAGTGGTTCACGGAAAACAAGTATACGATCATTTTCTATCAGGAGCTTCTTATAGCTGGACCCTGAATCAGTATGCCTACGGCGCTTTCTCCATGTTTAAACCTGGTCAGGAAACGGACTTGTTTCCATACATCCCAACGCCTGAAGGAAGGGTCCACTTCGCTGGTGAGCATACATCAACCGTACCAGCATGGATTGAAGGAGCCATTCAATCCGGCATCAGGGTTGCACATGAAGTGACGAATCTGCCTAGAACATTGAGTTAGCCTTTTTAAAATGAATGGACCTTTTCTTTGGCTAATAAGTAATAAATAACTAAAGGGTCTTTGACAAAGAAACCTTCCCATTCGGAAGGTTTTCATTCTTATGAACAGTCACTTCACCCCTCCTTTTGAACCGAAATCTACAATCCTTAAATCCACTTCATAATTAATATCAGCTTTACTGAAAACTTCGTCCCATTTCTGCTTATTTTCCTCCCAAAACTTTGGATGCTGATTTTCCACATAACGATACAATCCTGCTACCCCTGTTTTATATTCATGCTGTAATTTGTATATGATTTTCTCGACATCCTTCTTTACTTCATCCTCGGCAATACGCTCAATCTCTTTTAGATAGCCTTCTTCAAATGAATTTTCCTTACCATACCAATCTTCCGAAAGTCTTGCTGTGTATCCTACCTCAATATTGATCGTCAAATGATCACCGTTCAATTCCGTCGTGATTTTCCTCCTTGTCCTATTGATCACTTCAACACTTAAAGGCTCACCGTGTTGGACCGCTTCGATTATTCCCCCCTTCGCCTCTCCGTTCAACCAATTTAATGCAGCTATATCCTCATCATTCATGACCCCGACCAGCTTTGAATTGTTGATCACCCCTGCACCCTCCAAAATTAATTTCTTACCTTTGATATCAACTGCCTGAATGGCAAAGCTTCCATCCATCGGACGAATGGATTTTTTCCGTTAACGTCCTTGGAAGGGTCAACATCCCAACTCCTAACATGCTGCAAGAAATGATCGCTGCCAATTCTCCACTAAGAATTTTGCCGTCGGATTGGCTCAAGAGAATCCCCCCCTTTTTTCCGCTTCGGTAACCTTAAGAACGCGTCCTTCCAAGTCTTTTTACCGATAAAATCCATTGGTTGAAAATAAGGTTCTTGAAAGCTGGTCAATTTCGACAAATGGCTAATAACAATGATAAAGAATAAAGTGGTTCCGTATAAACCTAAAACGGCGGCAAAAATCATCGCCCCGAACCTTAAAGCCCTGAACGCCAGTCCAAAGCTATATTGTGGTACCGTAAAAGAGGTAATCGTCGTAATCGAAACGATTATGACCATGAGGGAACTCACAATATTCGCTTGAACGGCCGCTTGTCCAATAATGACTCCGCCAACCAATCCAACCGTTTGACCAATGGGCGTTGGGAGCCGAATACCTGCTTCGCGAAGCAGTTCAATCGTCAATTCCATGATGATAGCTTCAACAAACGGCGGAAATGGCACGTTCTCCCTTGTACCCGCGATCGTCATTGCTAATTCCGTCGGCAGCAATCCAGGGTTGAACGAAACCAGGGAGATATATATCCCTGAAAGAAATACGGTAACAAATAAAGATAAATATCGAAGTACACGTAAAAAAGATCCAGCAACCCATCTTTCATAATAATCATCCGGTGACTGAAGCAGCATCGTAATTGTCGTTGGTGCCATTAACGCAAATGGCGAGCCGTCAACCATGATGGCCACCCTGCCCTCCTGCAGTGCAGCCAATACTTTATCCGGAAGCTCCGTATTCTGGATCTGAGGGAAAGGGGTAAACGATGTATCTTCAATTAATTCCTCAAGCATCCCCGAGTCTTGGAGATCGGTAGCTTTTACTCCATTTATCCGTTTATTCACTTCTTTCAGCAAAGAATCGCTCGCTTTTCCTTCATAATAGATCAATGCAACTTCCCGCTTTTCAAGCGTCCCTAACTTCTGTTGTTTGACGATTAGGTTAGGATGGTTTGAATATTGCCTTATCAAGCCGATATTTTCTTGTAGACTTTCAATAAACCCTAGCTTCGGTCCACGGACAACCTCTCTGTCGAAGGTTCACCCAGTGTACGAATTTTTTGCTTTTCCAGATTCAAGACATAACCATTTGCCATTCCATCTATAAATAGAAGCGTTTTCCCGTCAAAAATATGCTCTATAGCTTTTTCATATGTTTCAACATCCTGTTCCCTGACTGAACAGATTTTGGAAATGACCAACTGCTCGATGGAAACCGGGTGACTGGTTTCAACCTGGGCAGCCGATAAATCCAGGACTATATCATTGAATGCTGGATAATCCATCGTTCCATTGAGAAATACAAATAATCCAGAAACTTCATAACCGGGGGATGAATATCTGTTTAAAAACCACATCAGCCTGCATATCCAATTCAGATTTCAATTTATCCTGCTTTTGATCCAATTTTATATGCAAGGGTTTACTATCCATGGTGAACTCCTTTGGTTAAATGGGTTTTTATTTTTTCAGTTTCCTCTATTCTCAATTTTTTTATGCGAAGAGGAAATGGGACAGCCTTTTAAACCAAGGATTTTTTTATGAATTTCCTTTATGAAACTAGCAACATTAACATCCAAAATGGTTAATTTGTAATTAAATTGCAAAGGCTAGGATAATAAGCTTTAGTGCAGAGGTGACAACATTGTTTAACCGCAGAACGTTCAAAAAAAAGCCAAATAAACCAAACGAAAAAAATGAAGAATTAAATAAGGTTTCGGAAGTAAGGGACCTATTCAATACCCTATCTTCATCCAATGATTTCATGAACCATCAAGGAACATATAATGGAATAGGCTATTGGGTTTCTTTTTATCGCTCTTTGATCGATGCACAGGTACTTCATGAAAGTGTTCTTTCTGTCATACCTACTCTGGAAACGATAAATTTGGAGCAAATTAAAGAAAACGTACCTATTGAAAATACACTGATCACCAGTACCAAGGTTGTAATCGAAGAAAGGATCATGAGAGGCGAAATTGCACTTCGTTTAGATGGAAATCTTGATGAATGCCTATTAATCAGTGTTGCGGCCCAACAAGGAAGACAAGTTGGGAAACCTGAACTTGAATTTGGAATCATAAGTGCTCAAGAAGCATTTGTCGAGGATATTGATATCAATCTGAATTTAGTCAGAAAAAGGCTGCCTATCCCTGGATTGCAAGTAAGTGAAAAGACTGTGGGATCCTTGTCTAAAACGAAAGTGGCAGTTTTATCGATAGAAGGGATCGTTGATCAGGAAAATGTTGATAATGTTATACAAAGGATCAATGACGTAGAGTTTGATGAAATATTGGACGGGTCCTATCTCGCGCAAATGCTTTATGATAATTCAAATACCTTATTTCCCCTTTTTCTAAATACGGAAAGGCCTGATCGCATCGCGAGTGCACTGGCTGAAGGTAAGGTAGCCCTGTTAATCGATAGGTCGTCCTCTGCACTTATTACACCAACCATTTTGTTGGAATACTTTATCACCATGGAAGATTATAATATGCCTTGGGTTCCGGCATCCGCTTTCCGTTTATTAAGGATATTCGCGGTCGCTTTTTCGATATTTGCCACTCCCATTTATGTAGCCGTGCTGACTTATCACTATGAACTGATTCCTAAAGATCTTTTGGAAACAATTGTAAGTTCAAGGAACTTAATACCTTTTCAGCCATTGATCGAAGCATTATTCTTGGAGATCTCCATTGAGTTATTACGGGAAGCGGCTGCCAGGCTGCCAACAAAGGTAGGTCAGACATTAGGTATCGTCGGCGGTATCGTTATCGGTCAAGCAGCTGTTGTAGCTGGTTTGACCAGTAATATCTTATTGATCATCGTTGCCCTCTCGGCATTGGCATCATTTGTTACTCCCATTTATAAAATGGGTAATGCCATTCGGCTGCTGCGGTTCCCCTTTTTAGTTGGCGCCCAGATTTGGGGGTTGCTCGGCATAACCATAGCAGCTGTGTTTTTGTTGACCCACCTTATCAAATTAACGTCAATGGGACACCCATACCTTGAACCGATATACCCATTTCGCATACAAGATTGGAAAGATAGCTTTGTCCGGCTACCCTTTAATTTTTTCAAGTCGCGACCTGTAAATTTACGTCCTGATGATATGTCCAGACAGCCACAGCCAAAAAAAGCAAGAATCAAAAAAAATGATTTTAATGAATGATTTTAATGAGGGTCCTATATGAATCAAGCTGGAGTTAATGAAAAGTATAAGGTATCACCGTTCTATGTGTTTTTTTTAGTGCATGGCATGCAAACGGGTGTAGGCGTTTTAAGTTTTCAAAGGCTTCTAGCGAAGTCGGCAGGAACGGATGGCTGGATTTCGATATTACTAGCCGGACTGATCGTTCATATATTGATTTGGGTCATATATAAAATCTTCAGTATCGTCCCTGGTGATATCATTTCGGCAAATAATCATGCATTCGGAAAATGGATCGGGAATTTCTTCAGTCTATTATTCATTCTTTACTTCTTGATCATTGGAATGGATATCATGATCAGCTATATAAATGTCATACATGTATGGATGTTTGAAGAGGTAGCTTCTTGGGCTTTTACGGTGGTTTTCCTGATTCTGATTTATTACATAAATACGGGAGGATTCCGTACAATTACAGGTGTTGCCTTTTTAAGCGTCATTTTGACATACTGGCTTTTATTTGTCCTATTCTATGCCATGAAATACTCTGATTTCACCAATTTGCTCCCTTTATTTCACCACACTCTATTGGATATATTGAAAGGAACCAGAAGTACTTCATTATCGATGCTTGGTTTTGAAATGATCCTGATGTTTTACCCGTTCATCAAAGACGCTAAAATTTCACAAAAATATGCACATGGAGGGGCCTTGACAACAACCTTACTAACCATATTCGTTTATTTGGTTTCAGTGGTTTTTTATTCACAAAAACAGTTGGAACTGACTATATGGCCGACACTGACCTTGACCAGCATTGTTGAATTGCCCTTTATTCAGCGATTTGAATATATAGATGTTTCTTGGTGGGCCATCGTTATCATTCCCAACATGACCATCGCCTTATGGGCTACGAGCAGGGGTTTCAAGCGTTTATTCAATGTTAAGCAAAAGTATCCATTATGGGGGATGTCCATTATCATCTTGCTTACAAATATTTTTGTTTTTGATGTAGATTCCCTATATATATTGAATAAAATAATCAATCCATACGGCGTGCTCTTCATTGCTTTATACTTGCCTCTTCTTTTAGTCATCATCTATATAAAGAAAATGAGGAAACGTAAATGAAAAAATTATTTCTTATTATCTTGACTTTCCCCCTTCTTTGCAGCTGTGCCCAGCCAAGAGTGGTTGACGAAGTCAATATGTCTCAAGCCATTGGCTACGATATACTCAAGAGTGATAATGTCGAAGGAATATTCGTCATCCCTATCTTCGAACAGGACAAGATGGGTAAATATCAAATCTTAACTGGAACATCTACGACAACGAGTGATGTTCAGGCTGTCGTTTCAAAAAAAGCAGATAAGCCGGTGTTGATTGGACAGACCCGCATCTTTTTATTTAGCGAGAAAATCGTACATGAAATCGGAATGACAGAACTGACCGATTATCTCTACCGTGAGCCTCAACTTGGAAACAGGGTCATTTTGGCCATTGTTGAAGGAAAGGTCAAGGATGTAATATATACGAAACCACCAAATACGAATGTGAATATTGGAATCTTTTTATCGGATTTAATCAATCAACTAAATGAAACAGGGAACGGACCAGATACAAACCTTCATCTCTTTTTAGGCAACTCCCTGGAAGATGGCGGTGATTCGTATCTCCCTTTACTTAAATTAATTAATAATGAAGTTGCGGTTTCTGGAGTGGCCATATTTCATGAAAATAAAATGGTCAATAAAGTTCGAACCGATGATATGTTCGTTTTCAAGACATTAGTTCAATCTCATAGACGAGGAATTTACAAATTCAAATTAAAAGACAAGAAGAGAAGCGATATCGTAGTGGAAAGTATCCGAAGCGGTTCAAATTATAAAGTATCTGGCTCAGAGAGAAATCCGTCGATCACGATTAAGATAAAAATTAAAGGACAAATAAAGGAATCCATGCGAAGTGACAACCTTACCGATAGAAAGATGATAAAAATAATCGAAAAGGAAATGGAAGCTGATTTGACCAAGCAAGCAAACCGCCTTATTAAAGATTTTCAGAAAAAAAACCTTGACCCGATTGGCCTGAAGGAAAAATATCACGCCAAAAATAAAAAAATGACCTATGAATATTGGAAAAAGATTTATCCGAAGATGGCCATTCATGTAGAAACTACAGTTAACATCATCCAAACCGGGGTCTCTGAATAATGAATTTGTCGATAGGCCATTTTGAAATTCTTCAGCTGATAGCAAAAACTACTATCATAAATTAAATGAGCCACAAGGTTGCTGTACTCAGTTATTTAACTGGATGGCCAGCAGGTGCTTTTACAGAATTATGGTTAGCCAGATTTATTAAAAGAAGGTAAATTCCCTTCTAAAGCAGGATAAATGAATCAGAAGTTATTTACCTATCGCTGTTACATAAATAAAAGGAGCTGACTTAATGAAAACACCTATGAAATCGATCATAGCTGCCTCAGTATTAGGTGTAAGTTTAATCGCAGGATTCTCTTTTGCTTCCGCTGGTACCGAAAAAGATGAATTGAAATCAGATAAAGTGACCTTTTTTGGCTCCCCAACTTCTGCCATTTCCAGTTCAGTTGCTGTGCCTCAAAGTTATAACCGGGTATTGTTTAGCGGAACAGTAGCTCCTCTTTTAAACAAGGATGGAAAAAACACTTATGAGAGATATGGCAATACAGAAAAGCAGGCAATCGGAATCTTAGAGAAATTAAAAACAGAATTGAAAACAAAAGGACTTTCCCTCGCTGATGTAACCTATCTGCGTGTGTATGTCGCGCCAGATCCTAACAAAGGAGATACACCAGACTATCAAGGTTGGTTTAATGCCTATGCTCTATTCTTTAACACAAAAGAAAATCCAGTGAAAACAGCTCGTTCAACAGTAGGGGTAGAAAGTCTGGTTTCCCCTGATTATCTGATTGAAATTGAAGCAGAAGTTGCCTATAAAAATAACAGCAAGTCAAATAAATAGACGATGGGAGTTTTTAGTTATGTTTCACACCTGGGGGGTAGTTGATGTGGATAAAGAGGAATAGAAAAACCCTGAGTTAGAGACTGTTTTATAGCGGGGCAGTTTGAAACGATGTTTACGGCAGATAAATACTTTCGTTTCATTATTAACCCGATTTTACCGTTCGGGTTTTTATTTGAGATGCCGTTGGTCGTGATGTTTTTAACGAAAATAGGATTCTTCTGATATCTCCCCCTGATATTATCTTGGATATCCTGTTCATTATCTCTTTACTGGTTATTTACGAACTAAGTATCACTATCTCCAAGGTTATTTATAAGCAAGGCTAGTCAACCAACTAACAATGTGTTTAAACGAATTGCTTTAGTGAAACTGGCTTTCTGCCTAGGGTTCCTTCTATAAGTGCAGGAATTGAAAAATAAAGACGGAAGAATTTCGAATACAAAAAGAGACAGGAACATATTCCCGTCTCTCTTTCGATTTAATCAATCATGAAAATTCATTCCATCCGTCACTTCTTTAACAATGCCTGCATTGATGACAAAGTCCCCGAAATGCTCTCCTTGCTGACGTTCTTTTGCATAACGGGAAAGAAGTACACGCAGCTCTTTTAATATCTCTTCTTCACCGATGTTTTCACGGTACATTTTGCTTAAACGGCTTCCATCGAATGCAGCACCAAGATACATATTATATTTGCCAGGCGCTTTACCGATAAAACCAATTTCCCCGAGTGCATGCCGGGCACATCCATTCGGACAACCGGTCATGCGTATCGTGATTTCTTCGTTCCTCAGCCCGTTTTCATCAACGATGGTCTCGATTTTATCAAGCAGAACCGGCAAATAACGCTCTGCTTCGGCCATTGCCAACCCGCATGTTGGAAGCGCCACACATGCAATCGAGCTGCGTCGGAGCGCCGAATGATGCGCACCATCCGTCAAACCGTATGTTTCAAGCAATTCTATGATCTTTTTCTTTTTCTGGCTTGACACATCTGCAATGATAAGGTTTTGATTGGCCGTCAAACGGAAATCACCCGTATGGATCTTTGCGATTTCGCGCAAACCGGTCATCAGCTTGTAATCATTGATATCGGCAATTCGGCCACCCTCGACAAATAGTGTAAAATGCCATTTTCCTTGCATGCCTTTTACCCATCCATAGCGGTCACCATTATTATCAAACTGATAAGTTCTCGCTTCCTCCAGCTTCCATCCTAAACGATTTTCCAGTTCAGCCTTTACCGGTTCGAGCCCAAGCCTGTCAACCGTATACTTGAACCGTGCATTTTTCCGTACAGATCGGTTTCCGTAATCCCGCTGAATCGTAATGACTTTTTCAGCCACATCCAGTATTTTATCTGGCTGGCAAAAGCCGATTATCTTGGCTAGTTGGGGATATGTCGCCTTGTCACCGTGGGTCATTCCCATACCGCCGCCGATCGCCACATTAAAACCAACGAGTTTTCCATTTTCAACAATTGCTATGAAGCCAAGATCCTGGGAGTAGACATCAATGTCATTGGATGGAGGGACCGCAATGCCTATTTTAAACTTCCTTGGCAAATAAAGCTTTCCGTACATTGGTTCGACTTCCTCCAATTCAGGAGAACCGACCACTTTTTCTTCATCCAGCCAGATTTCATGGTACGCCCTTGTACGTGGCAATAGATAATCACTCAATTTTTTCGACCATTCATATACTTCGGAATGGATTTCGGATTGAAATGGAATCGAATTGCACATTACGTTCCGGTTTACGTCTCCGCATGCAGCGATTGTATCTAACATGGAAGCATGGATTTCCTGAATGGTTTTTTTCATATTCCATTTTAAAATACCATGCATTTGAAACGTCTGCCTTGTTGTCAATTTCAAGGTTCCGTTACCGTATTTCTGAGCAAGGTCATCCATAACAAGCCATTGAGAAGGCTGTGCAACCCCGCCGGCCATGCGGACACGCAACATAAACTGATAGGCAGGCTCCAGTTTTTGTTTTTGACGCTCATTGCGCAGATCCCGATCATCCTGCAAATAGCTGCCGTGATGTTTCATTAGTCGATTGTCATCATCCGGAATACCGGAGCTGATCCGATCCTGCATCACTTTTCCAAGTGTACCTCGCAAATAATCGCTTTTTTCTTTAATTTGCTCAACATCACTAGGCGGGCCTTCTGGTGCTTTCAATAGTGGGTTCACCATGTTGTTATCTCCTTTTCGTCCAAATTTCAGTACACATCACGTTGATAGCGTTTATTCTGTTGCATTTCTTCAATATAAGCTTGCGCATCAGCATGGCTCATATTGCCTTCTTTTTCAATGATCTCAATAAGCGTATTATGGACGTCATGTGCCATGTTTTTCTCGTCACCGCAAATGTATACAGCTGCCCCTTCTCGAAGCCATTCGTATAATTCCCGGCTGTGCTCGCGCATCCGGTTTTGAACATACACTTTTTCATCAGCATCACGTGAAAAGGCAACATCCATTTTCGTAAGTACACCTGTTTTCAACCACTTTTGCCATTCAGTCTGATAAAGGAAATCCGTCACGAAATGCTGATCGCCGAAAAAGAGCCACGTTTTCCCTTTCGCTTCCGATTCTTCCCGATCCTGGATAAAGGATCTAAACGGAGCAATGCCCGTTCCCGGTCCAACCATGATAATTGGAGTGTCTGGGTTCTTCGGCTGCTTGAAGTTCTGGTTATGCTGAATGTAAATGGGCAGCAAGTCCCCTGGCTGTAATCTGTCCGCACATAAAATGGAGCAGACACCTTTTCTTTCTCGACCGTGACTTTCATACCGGACAGCTCCGATTGTCAAATGCACTTCATCGGGATATGCGGACAAGCTACTCGCAATCGAATATAGACGGGCTGGCATTTTCCGGAGTATTGATACGAACTCTTGCGCCGATTCACCCCATGAACCAAAATCACGGACAAAATCAAGCAAATCACGGCCTTCACGATATTCTTTTAATCTTGCTTCATTACCAGGCACTAAAAGCTCCTTTAAATCCTCGTTACCTGAAAGCTGGGCCGCTTGTTCAATGAGCGATTTTGTCAAAACCGTAATTTCAAAGTCGGAGATGAGCGATTCCCTAAACTGACGAAGTTCCCCCTGCTTATTGACCTTCACGGTTTCTTCAGGGTCCCAATTGAGTTCCATAAGAAGCATATCTACTAAATTTGAATCGTTTTTCGGATAAATACCAAGGCTGTCACCTGGTTCGAATGTAAGACCTGAGCCCTCAAGAGATAACTCAAGATGATGTGTCTCTTTATTGGAGCCACGGCCGTTCAAATTTATATTTTCCAGCACTTCCGCTTTAAATGGATTTGTTCTCGAATACGTTTGTTCACCTACTGAAGCAATCGCTGCGGGAACTGCAGCAGCAGAATTGCCTTGCCCTTCACTTAAACTGGAAATGACTCCTTCCAGCCATTCGCAAGCAGGCTCATCATAATCAAGATCACAGTCCATTCTCGGAAATAACCGCGTCCCGCCAAGTTCCTCCAAGCGTTTATCGAATTGTTTTCCCGTTTCACAGAAAAACTCATATGAGCTATCCCCAAGCGCCAATACCGAAAAGCGGAGACCTTCAAGGCTTGGTGCCCTCCTGCCATGTAGGTACTCATGGAAAGACAATGTATTATCCGGCGGATCACCTTCTCCATGCGTGCTAACGGCAATCAGAAGATTTTCGATTTTTTTCAAATTGTTGACTTTAAAGTCACTCATGGATGAAATGGTAACCTGAAAGCCATTACCCTCAAGCTTACTCGCCGCATTTTCTGCCAGCCCTTGAGCATTGCCCGTCTGTGAACCATAAAGAATGGTCACCTCTTTTGATATTGTCTTCCCGCCGCTTTGAGCTTCCAATACCGGGGCGTCGGCTGAACTCATATTCGAAACTGACAAAGATGCAGTCAGATAACCGCTCAACCAAATTTTTTGTGTTTCTGTCAAGCTAGGCAGTAGGCTGTTAAGGAACTCTGCCTGCTCTTGATTAAAGGGACTGTTACTTACCTGAAGTTGCACGATTTCCACCTCACAAAGGGATATTAACTTATCTTAGTTGACTGTATAACGAGTGGGTTTAAACATTTTTATTTCCATCCAAAAATCAATTAACTCGTTTACTCCTATAGATCAAGTCGGTTTTAACTGCAAAAAAATTTAAAATACTGTCATATAGGGTTCATAGCACGCAACAAATAAAAAAAATAAGGTTATAAAGGACAATAGCTTTCCCCAGCCTATACTCTTCCTAAAATAAGTTTCTCATTAAAACTTTACTGGAAGGCACATCATTAGTAAAATATATATAATTTATTATAACTATTAAGAATATTAATAATAAGGAGAAGTTTCTATGTACTATGATGCTCTAAAAACATTTGTGACCCTTGTGGAAGTCAAGAATTTTACAAAAACAGCAGAAATTCTTCTTATGTCACAACCAAGTGTTAGTTTACATATAAAAAAATTAGAAGAAGAGTTCCAAACCAAATTATTTCTCCGTTCTCCTAAATTCCTAAAAGTCACCTTAACCGGAGAAATTCTTTACGACCGGGCCAAGCAAATGATCACAATCTATGAACAAACCAGACAAGACATTCAGGAACACGATAAGTCCATCAAGGGAGAATTAAAGATAGGGGCAAGTTTTACAATAGGAGAGTATATCCTGCCTTCTTTACTCATCGACCTTCAAGAGGACTATCCTGAACTTGAACTTCAAGTCGTAATTGGAAACACGGAAGAAATCGTTCAAGCCGTTCGGCTTTACAAAGTGGACATTGGTTTAATCGAAGGTCAAACAAATGAAAAGGAGCTTTCTGTTCACCCATTCATGCAAGATGAGCTATTCATTGTGTCTTCTAACAATCATGAACTCGCTAATAAAGACGAAGTGGAGATAACTGATTTACATGATCAAGCATGGGTAACCAGGGAAGTTGGATCTGGTACACGTGAATACCTTAACCACGTCATACGTTCAAATGGTTTGAAAATTAAATCGATACTTACGATAAGCAGTAATCAAGGAATTAAAGAAACACTTATAAAAAACGGCGCAGGCCTGGCTCTGCTTTCCCGAAGTGTCATTGAAAGGGATGTACAAAATAAAATCCTTTCTATCATTCAGGTAAATAATGAATCCTTTAACAGAACTCTTTCGTACGTCTATTCCCCAATTATGGAAGATAAAAAGAATGTCAAAACATTCATAACTGAATTAAACAAAAAATGGCCGATGAAAGCAAAGCCGATAGGATGATCATTGCGAAGAATGCAGGCTTAATGCTGGAAATCCTTTTGCCTGACAGCAAAAAGTATTTATTAAAAACGGCATGAGAGTTCCTGCCAAAAAGTCGATCCCTTCTACATGAACTGACCCCATAAAGTTAGACAGGTTATTTCGTTAGGCAGCCCGTTGGGCATGAGCTCGGTATTGTACCGGGCTCATGCCTTTTAATTTTGCCTTGATTCGTTTGTGATTATAGTATTCTATATATTTTGCTAGTTCTTGTTTAAAGTGTTCCACACTTTCAAATTCTTTTAGATAAAGAAGTTCCGATTTCATGATACCAAAGAAATTTTCCATAACAGCGTTATCGTAACCATTCCCTTTGTGAGACATACTTTGCGTAATGCCACGTTCCCTAAGGTCATTACGGTATTGTTTCATTTGATTATGCCAGCCTTGATCTGAATGAATAAGGAGAGTATCGTCGTCTGTTAAACGTTCAAAAGCTTGATCTAACATCGTTGAAATAAGTGAGTAGGTTGGTCTTGAACCGATTGTATACGTAATAATTTCTCCATTAAATAAGTCCAATATCGGCGATACATATAGCTTTTCCCCAAATATTTTAAACTCTGTAATATCCGTAACCCATTTCTCATTTGGTTTCTCAGCTTTGAAATTGCGATTTAAAATATTTAGTGCAATCTTGCCTACAGTTCCTTTGTAAGAGCGATATTTTTTCATACGGACCAGACATTTTAGCCCTAGTTCTTTCATGATACGCTGTACCTTTTTGTGGTTTACTTTGTGTCCACGATTTCTAAGTTCATCACGAATTCGACGGTAACCAAACCGACCTTCATGTTCATCGAAAACAGATTTAATCAATCCTTTCAGTTCTGCATCTGGATCAGGACGACCGAAGTTTTTCACCCAATAGTAATACGTGCTACGCGGAATGTCTACGAGCTGTATAAGTGCTTTCACCGGGAATGCATTCCTTAATTCATAGACTACTTGTGCTTTGTCTTGTTTGGTAATTTTCCCTTGTTTTGAACTAAGGCATTCAACTTTTTTAAATAGGCATTCTCCATACGTAAACGTTCATTCTCCGCCTGTAAAGCCTCTATTGATCCTTCATCGGGTACTTGAGTATTTGATGTCTTATTATTTTTATTTTTCATGGATGGACGCCCCTTTTTCTTTGATTGTAGGGCATCAAATCCTTCTGTTTCATAAGCAACTTTCCATTTTCGAAGCGTTTCATAAGATGGAATATTAAAAATCGCCGCTGTTTCCCTGATAGACGTCCCGTGTTCGTTCATATAATTGAGTACATCTAGTTTAAACTGTGCGGGGTAGGGTGTATAGCGTTTTTCAAAAGCATCCTCACCAAAAAGTGCAAATTGTTTAATCCACTGATGGAGTAAACTCGGATGAACACCAATAGATTTAGCAATAGTTTGTCCTCCCTCATGACCATCTATATATTGTCTTACTGCCTGAATTTTTTCTTCTGAAGAAAATCTCGCCATAAAAAAACTGCACCTCCAATTGTTAGTTGTGTCTAACAATTGGGGTGCAGTTCACATTAAGGAATCGACTTTTTTAAATCTTCTTATGCACTAACATCCTTCTTCTGAATTAGGTCCTTACTTGGCATCGTCAGTCTTGGATACTAAATCACAACCATCCCCCACTCTTTGGAAGAGGCTGAAGCACTTACGCTTTATGTCGTAATGTAATTACTGACTTTACTAATCCACTGGCTTTCGTATCCTAAATCAAACACCTATTGTAACACTTGATGTCTTTGCTCCCAAAATTCCTTTTAACTCTGGGTACTCTTCTAATGTCTCTCTCTTTAACAGTGGTGCTCCTTGATAGGGAGGAATAAATGTTTGTCACCTTCTGTAAGATTATATTTTTGTAACTCGCTATCTGTTGAATAGGCATCAAGTACATTTATCTCCCCTAATTTTACTGCCTTACGCCTCAATTTTGCCTGCATGATATTCACTTTCGATTTTAGCCTAAGTGTCCGTCTTCACGCTCAGGAAATTCTGGTCAACAATATATTTATATTCTTGGTGAAGCTTAGAATTGTCTTGAGGGCAGCAAATAATAATAAACAAATTCCCGATACTGGATCAACATATGAAATTTTAAAAGAATATTAGTTTTCCGGATTTTTATAAATGTTAAGGTTTGTTCCAAAGAACAGGAACTTCATTTTCGATCAACTTCCGGAATATTGACGTTTTTTCCTACCTCTATATTTTTCTCCTTCTTCTAAAACCCCAGTAACATTACAAGTAAATCTCTTTTAATTTTTTTCCTAGGAAAGGTCTAACACATTAACTTATAAACAATTGGGTATACGAATAAATAGAGGATTGTATAGATAAAAAATAATATGGGAGCGAGTTTTATGAATATTGAAATTAAAGAAGCAGCGATTGAACAACTATTAAAAGTGAATTATAAAGAGAATGAAGGTGTTCGTATCGAAGCCATTTATGTTGGGAGCTGTTCGATTTATGTGGAACACGAATTGAAAGTTGATAATAAAAAAGAAGATGATGAGAGATTCATCATTGATGGGGTCCCCGTATTAATTTCAAGTGAGTCTAAAAAGCATCTTCCGGATAAAGTCTTTCTTAATTACAGTGAAGGACTTGGATACAAATTATATTCAGACGATGAAACATTGAGATATAATCTCCAGTTGAATAGAGTGAATTAAAAAAATGAACATAGTAAAAAGCCCTTCTGTTTCAGTTGGGCTTTTTGTGTTTATACTCAGAGAATTTATCATTGGCATTTACCTAGAGGGATTTTATTTTCCCATAGGATAGCACTGCACTAATAGCTCCATTACCAGGAAAATGCTTTAACTTGTTCTTTTATCTATTCTATTAATCTTTTCAATGTTATTTTACGAATAATAATGACCGAAAGCTTAAAGAATTATTGTTATTATTCTTCCACCCCCCTGGACTCGAAGTACCGCTCCAACTTCCTTTTCACCCGCTGAAGTGCATTATCGATCGTCTTTTTTTGAACTTTCAATTCCTTAGATATCTCAAAATAAGTTTTCCCTTCCAAGTACAAGTCCACAACACTACTTTCCAATTCACTAAGGACTTCCGTTAGAATTAGCTCAATATCGCAAATTTCTTCTGATTTTATTAAGATCGTGACAGGGTCATTTTGGCTCTGTTCAGGGATTAGATCAATTAGGGACTGTTCCGACTCCCCTTGATAGATAGGCGTATACAATGAAACATAATTATTTAAATGAGAATGCTTTTGGCAGATAGCCGCTTTAACAGCGGTTATGATTTGCCTTGAAATGCACAGTTCCGCAAATGATCTGAAAGACGATTTTTTGCAATTCTTGTAGTCTCGAATGGCCTTATAAAGACCAATCATCCCTTCCTGAAAGACGTCGTCCTTATCTCCACCCGTTAAAAAATACTTCAAAGCATATGATTGAACGACACATTTGTATTTTTTGATTAAAAAGTCCAGTGCATCTTCATCACCATTTTGGATTTTCCCAACCAACATTACATCTTCCAGATGAGTATAGTTTTCCACTAGTTTCTTCTCGATGATTACACTCATTTATTTTCCTCCACTCACTCAGTTGAGCACCGACATAAAGCTTGCATTACCACTTCAATGTGTTAAAGTTCATTCATTATTATAATATCTCAGAAATGACGATAATGATATTCGCAAATAACGACATTTTTCTACAAAATACTGATGCTTATAAGCCCTGTTCTATAACTATACACTTTCAGTCATTTTAAATTGATTGGGTGAAGGTCGTCATTATTGTGGTTTTGTTTAACTCCTGATCGTTAACGGATTTAGTTGTTCCGGTGGGGGGCAGGATATGGCGGCTTAATAATAATATAATTATAAATAATATTATTAAAGAACTGTTCAAGCACTAATGGTTTAACATAGCCTAACCAAAAGGAAAAGACGGAATAAACAGTCATTGTATGCAAGGCTTGTTGATCTATCGTACCTTTTGCTTTACCTTCATTAGCTTTAATTGGAAAAAAAGGAGAATGCCATTTAAAACATCGTCTCCCATTAGTTTCATTTAAACACTTTCTTTGGCAAAATGAAAAGCACCCTTCAAAGGATGCTTCAGTTTGTAGACAAAAGGGGTTCGGAATTAAAAAATTCTGAACCCCTTTTGAAATTCCCTTTGAATTTTCGCCTAAAGTTAAGAGATTGGGGCTCTACGAGCCCACTATGTTAGGCCATTTTTG
>NZ_JAUUTW010000059.1 GCF_030676415.1 Peribacillus frigoritolerans
ATTGAGCGTGTATTCGCAGATGCAAAAGAAAAGCATGGTATGCGTTGGACTACTTTAAGGGGACTTAAAAAATTGTCGATGCAGGCGATGCTTACTTTCGCTGCCATTAATTTAAAGAAGATGGCCAGACATGGCGAGGTCCAAAAATTTCCTAACATAGTGGGCTCGTAGAGCCCCAATCTCTTAACTTTAGGCGAAAATTCAAAGGGAATTTCAAAAGGGGTTCAGAATTTTTTAATTCCGAACCCCTTTTGTCTACAAACTGAAACTCTCTTGTATCAAGAGAGTTTTTTTGCATGAAAAGTTAATTAGCTAGCATTGTAACGACGAGCTAAAAAGAGGGGTAAAAGGGTGATATTTTTGAATAAAGGTTTTTCACATTCTCTTTTATAGACTTACTTTTACTTGATCCTGTTTGCGGGTTGTTGTTAATACCTATGATGATAAAAACTGATGAGTAGGAGAAATAAAAGTTGATTTACAAAATCTTAACATTTGGTTTATGTGGAGTTAATGTTTTCTGATTATGATTAAACCGTAACAAACAGTAATAAACATTAAAGATTCCACATTAAATGGAGGCACTTTTTATGAATCGCACATTCAAGAAGAATTGTTACAAGTCTATTCAAGCTGTGATGTTAGGAGTGAGTGTACTGGGATTAGCTGCTTGTGGAGCTACTAATGAGGAGGCTGCTCCAGTGGTTAAGGATCCAAGTTCGTTAACCTTGAAAGAAATTGAAACAAAGGCAAAAGAAGAGGGGATCATTAATAGTGTCGGTATGCCTGATTCATGGGCTAACTGGGGAGAAACTTGGAATGAAGTAATGAAAAAATATAAATTGGAACACAATGATACAGATTTGTCCAGTGCCGAAGAGATTGCCAAAATGGAATCTGAAGGAGAGAATGCAACAGCCGATATCGGCGATGTAGGGATTTCCTTTGGGCCAATCGCGGAACAAAAAGAATTAACGATGCCATATAAAACTTCCTATTGGGACGAGGTACCTGAGTGGGCAAAAGATGACAATGGAGATTGGGTTGTTGGCTACCAAGGAACGATTGCATTCTTTACTAATAAAGAATTGGTAGATAACCCGCCTAAATCTTGGGATGACATATTAAAAGGGGATTATAAAGTAACAGTTGGAGATGTTCAGCGTGGTACACAGAATCAAATGGCCGTACTTGCTGCCGCTATCGCTAACGGCGGTGATGAAACAAATCTCCAACCAGGAATTGACTTTTTTGCTAAGCTTGCCAAGCAAGGCCGCCTTAGTTTAACTGATGCCAAGCCGGCTAACATCGAAAAAGGGGAAGTGGAAGTTGCCCTTGTTTGGGATTTCAATGCTCTTGGTTACGCTGACCAAATTGACCGCGATCAATTTGAAGTGACCATTCCAAGTGAAGGTTCAGTCGTAAGCGGCTACGCAACCATTATTAACAAATTTGCAAAGCATCCGCATGCGGCGATGGCAACTAGAGAATATATCTTAAGCGATGAAGGACAAATTAATTTAGCTAAAGGGTTTGCCCGTCCAATTCGCGATGTAGAACTTCCGAAAGAAGTAGCTGAAAAAATGGTTCCAGAAGAACAGTACAAAAATGCAAAACCAATTGAAGATTACAAAGCTTGGGAAGAAACGGCTAAAAATTTACCGCAGATTTGGCAAGAAGAGGTGTTAGTCCATGTCAAATAAAGTAATAGCAATTGTTGTTGATGGTATGAGGTACGATAAAGCATGCGAAGCGCTGGGATTTATTCAGCATTTAGTTGAAACGAATCAAGCGTCACTTTACAAAGTTAAGTCGGAGCTTCCAAGTCTTTCCCGTCCATTATATGAAGTGTTGTTAACAGGTACGCCGGCTTCAATGAATGGGATTACGTCCAATCAAGCCGTTCGTTTATCTACCGAGAAAAGTCTCTTTCATCTTACGAAAGAAAACAGGTTAAGAAACGGAGCAGTATCCTATTACTGGGTAAGCGAACTTTATAATCGTGCGCCATTCCATTTTATTGAAGACCGTGAGCAAGAAGATGAATCCAATCCAATTCAATACGGAAAATTTTATTGGGACGATGACTATCCGGATAGTCATGTGTTAATAGATGCAGAAGCTTTACGCAGAAAGTATGACCCACACTTTTTATATATTCATCCGCTCGGTGTGGATATAAAAGGGGAAATTTTCGGTTCGGAATCGAAAGAATATCGTGAACAAATTTTAAAAATGGGAAGCTTGTTGGCACAACTTTTGCCAATTTGGATCAAAGAAGGTTACCACATTTTAATTACATCGGATCATGGCATGAGTGAATATGGCAACCATGGCGGCATAACTGATGGTGAGCGTGATGTACCGCTCTTTATCATTAGTCCAAAAGTTGAGCCTGGCGTTTATGGTGAAGTGGTTTCGCAATTAGCTTTTGCACCGCTCGTTTGTGAACTTTTAAATATTGAGCCGTCCGATAAAATGATTTCATATCAATTTCCAGGTCTGAAAGGAAAAGTTACCCTTTAAAAAGATACACCATTCAAAATAAAAATGAAGAATGAAGGTTGACTGGAATTGGTTTAACGAATGTACTGTTAGACCAATTCTCAAATTGTTATAGAATATAGGGGAGCGAGAAGTCTTGCGAAAAATAAAAAAACAAAAAGTTTACTTATTAGCTCTTTTACTGCCATTTATTATGTTTGTGATTGGATTTGAGATAGGACCATTAGTGGCAATGATTAAAAATAGTTTTTATGCAGATGATGGAATTCAAGTTACGATTGATCAATACTTAACCATATTTAAAAGTGAATTTTACTTACAAGCCATTAAAAATAGCCTGGTCATTTCCTTATTTTCTGCTATAACTTCTGTGATTGTAGCAGTCATTGCAGCCTATTCGTTTACAAAGTTCTCTCAAAAAATACAAAACCGACTACTGATGATTACCAATATGACGTCGAACTTTGAAGGGATTCCTCTTTCATTTTCATATATTATCTTACTTGGAAACAATGGGTTGTTTACGTTGCTTTTTGCCAAGATTGGTTGGGACCTGTTTGCAGATTTTAATTTATATTCCTGGACAGGCCTCATTCTTGTTTATATTTATTTTCAAATTCCGCTTGCCGTTATGCTCATTTACCCGTCTTATCAAGGAATTAAGCAACAATGGAAAGAAGCCTCTTCATTATTAGGAGGGTCAACATTTTCATTTTGGCTTCGTATAGGGGTTCCAGTTCTTTTACCTAGTATTGTAGGTACATTCAGTATTTTGTTTGCTAATGCGATGGGAGCCTACGCTACAGCCTATGCATTGGTCGGCAGCAACTATAACATATTGTCATTGCAAATTGCTTCTCTAGTTGCTAGTGATGTTGCATTAAAGCCGCAGCTAGGTAGTGCGTTGGGAGTTCTTCTAGCAACGACCATGATAGGGGCGATGTGGTTCAATGAACGAATGATGCGTAGAGTTAGGAGGGATTTACGATGAAGTCTTCATTGACATTTCATAAATTGTTTGTTGGATTACTAGTTATATATTTATTAATTCCGCTTGTAGGAACACTTTTATTCTCGATTGCTGGTAAATGGGATCATACCATTTTACCTGAGAGTTATACAATGAAATGGTATATTGAATTGTTTCAAGATGAAAGGTTTTATGATGCTTTTCAACGAACACTATTTTTAATTGTCATGTCTGTAGGTCTTAGTGTTGTTATTATGCTTCCGACAATTTTTATTATCACGGTATATTTCAGTAAATGGGAAGGTTTACTCCAAGCCGCAGCCATGCTTCCTTATGGAGTTCCTCCCATTGTTGGAGCTGTTGGATTAATCAAGCTATATTCTGCTGGACCCATTCAAATTGCCGGAACACCTTGGATTTTAATTGGTGCTTATTTCATAACCATTCTACCATTTATGTATCAAGGAATTCGTAACAGCCTTCGTACGCTTAATGCTGTACAACTTGTTGATGCAGCTGAATTACTCGGTGCCACAAAATTCCAAGCCTTTCGTACAGTGGTGTTTCCAAATATAATATCTGGAATTTTAGTGTCTACCTTATTATCAGTCTCTCTTTTATTTAGTGAGTTTGCTTTTGCCAATTTGCTTGTCGGGGGCCGATTCGAAACCCTTCAAATTTATCTATCCGACAAACTAAACAGCAGTGGTCACTTAACAAGTGCAATTGTTATTACTTATTATTCAATGATTTTACTTTTAACGGGGGCTGTATTAAAGCTTACGTTTAGAAACAAAAAAAATCCTGTCGTGTCAAAATAAGAAGCGAATTTCTTCATTTTTTTAAGAAAAATACCGTCATAAAAATACTATTTTAGAAGGTGAAAACTAATGAGCTATGTAACCATTGAACAAGTGACTAAGGGATATGAAAATCAAGTCGTTTTAAATAATATATCTTTAACATTAAAAAAAGGTGAATTTGCTACACTTCTTGGGCAAAGCGGGTGCGGAAAAAGTACATTATTACGTTCCATTGCGGGACTTGAAGACGTTGATGTAGGAAGAATCTTAATTGATGGAAAAGATATTACTTATTTATCACCGCGTCAGCGTGAAGTAGGTATGGTGTTTCAGTCTTATGCGCTTTTCCCGAATATGAACGTTTTTGATAATATCGCTTACGGCCTTAAAATGAAGAAGGTAAAAAATCTTAAGTCAAAAGTGAAAAATATGATTGATATGGTTGATTTAATAGGAAAAGAAGAGTCTTATCCTCATCAATTATCTGGTGGACAACAGCAGAGGGTTGCTCTTGCCCGTGCGCTTGTCATGGAGCCAAAAGTACTGCTTCTGGATGAGCCGTTAAGCGCATTGGATGCTAAAATCAGAAAAAGTCTGCAAAAAGAATTAAAGAGAATACAGAAAGAATTAGATATTACAACTATTTTTGTTACACATGATCAGGAAGAAGCAATGACCATGTCTGATCGAATTTTTGTCATGAATAAAGGACAAGTTGTACAATCCGGTTCTCCATCAGAAATTTATACTTCTCCAGTCAATACATTTGTTGCAAAATTTATCGGGAATTATAATGTCTGTAATATGGAAGTTTTCTGTAAACTTGTTCGCACCACAGAATTAAAAGGGAATGAAGTTGCCATTCGTCCAGAAGTTTTACAATTAGTTTCTGTTGGTGAGGACAGCTTGGACTTACAAGGGAGCTGGGAAATTAAAGGGTTTATTAAAGATGTTTCCATGGCAGGGAATGTTTTAAGATATGAAGTAGAAACAGAGGAGTGCGCTTTTCATGTAGACTATCTTCACCACCGTGGGGATATGTTTGAGCAAGGAGCACGCGTTCATATTCTTGTACCGAAGAAAGAATGCATTATTTTATAAAGTATTAATGATCGAGGGGGAGAAATATGTCAGTTTTACCCGAAGAAAGAAAGAATGAAATTTTAAAAGAACTTAACAAAATGGGAAAAGTAAAAGTTATAGAATTAGTTGATCAATTTAATGTTTCAGAGGAAACGATTCGACGAGATTTGATGATATTAGAGGAAAAAGGAATGTTAAAGAGGGTTTACGGTGGAGCGATTAAAACAGTCTTTGAATTTGAGGAGCCTCCATTTACACAGCGTACAACGGTGAATCAAGAAGCGAAAATCAAGGTTGGGAAAAAAGCAGTGGAACTCATTTCCAACGGAGATGTGATTGCCATTGATGTAGGTACAACCATGCTTGAATTTGCCCAGTGTATTGAAAATAAAAAAGACATTACGATTTTAACCAATTCTCTTCCTGTGTCGTCTGTGTTGACCGAATTGCTCAATCAAAATAAGTTTACAGGACAAATTCTATTACTGGGAGGACAAATTGATCCAAAGCATCAATCTATATGCGGGGGTCTCACTGAACAAATGTTAAATCAATTTAATATTGATAAAGCGTTCATTTCAGCTGGTGGTGTTTCCATTCAAAGTGGTGTTAGTAATTATCATTTACGTGAAACATTAGTTTCACGCAAAATGGTCGAGGTATCAAAGCAAGTTATATTGCTAACGGATTACTCTAAAATTGGTGTCGACACCTTTTGTAAAGTTTGTCCTCTAGAAAAAGTAGATGTGATTGTCTGCGAGCAACCATTTCCAGAGGAATGGAGAAATGATTCAAAATTAGAGGAAGTCAATTGGATTCAAGCATAGCCCATAAAAGGATATATCGAGATGGAAGAGGGAGTACTCTCTTTTTTGATTAGATTTTTGTTGATAGCAGGAAAAAAAGCTAGAAAGAAAATTTAATAGATGGAATGAGAAAAGGAGCTATATAGCATGAGTTTCATTGCGATAGATTTAGACGGAACATTATTAAACGACCAGAATGAAATTAGTGAAGAAAATATAAAGGCGATTCAATATGCCCAAAATAGAGGCTTTGAAGTAGTTATTTCAACAGGACGGGCTTATTTTGACGTTCAAACAATTTGTGAAAAAGCCGGGATATCCCCATTTGTAATCGGGACAAATGGCGCAACCATTCATTCAAAAAGCGCAAAGTGCATTTCTTCTATCACGATAACTAGAGATCGTGTCGAATCTATTCTCCAATGGTTAGATGAACGGAATTATTATTACGAAGTGTTTACTGATAAAGCCATTTATACTCTTAAAAAAGGAAGAGAACAGTTCCATAACGAGATTAAACGTTTGAAAAGCGCAGATTTGAATCCAGATATGAAAGAATTAGTTGAAATGGCGGAAAGGCAATTTGACCAGTTTGGATATGTTTTAGTTGAAAACTATCATGATATCTTAAAACAGGAGGAAGAATTCCATAACATTTTAGCATGTTCTTTTGATGAAAAGAAATTAGAGGAAGCCTGGACCCAATTCAAAAAGTTTGATGAGTTGATGGTCGTTTCATCTGCGGATCATAACATTGAAATTACTAGTAAAAGAGCTTCAAAAGGAATGGCCCTTGAAAAATTGGCTTTCTTGATGAAAGGCTCATTAGATAAGGCTATGGCAATCGGGGACAGCAACAATGATTTATCCATGTTCCAGAAAGTTGGATATAGCGTAGCGATGGGAAATGCAAAAGATGTCATAAAAACTGTTTGTACAACGACCACCCTTAAAAATGATGAAAATGGGGTAGCTTATGCGATTTATCGATATATGGAGAACTTCGTGGTTCAAAAATAAGTGTCAATGCCAAAGGAGAGAGTGATAAAATGGCATGGATATATATCATAATGGCAGGACTTTTGGAAATTGTCTGGGTGATCGGTCTTAAATATTCACACGGATTCACCAAAATTATACCTAGTACAGTAACGGTTGTTATTATTATCTTTAGCTTCTTTTTACTTTCAAAAGCTTTACATTCAATACCCTTAGGAACTGGTTACGCCATTTTCACTGGATTGGGAACAGTGGGAACTGTAGTAACTGGGATGCTTTTTTTGGGTGAGACCATTAATCCACTGAAAGTATTTTTTATGGCTTTAATGATATTAGGGATAATTGGAATAAAAGTCAATCCAGCACAGTCTAAACATTAAAGGAAGTGAACTGATATACAAGGTTAGGGGATGATTCAATGGCATGGTTTTTTCTTATTATTGCCGGATTTGCGGAGATCGGTAGTGTTATAAGCCTGAAACGTGCAGATGGCTTTAAAAAATTGCTCCCCTCTGTAGCGTGTCTTTTTTTGGGCAGTTTAAGCTTTTATTTTCTATCCTTGTCATTAACTTCTCTTCCAGTGGGTACTGCTTATGCAATATGGACCAGTATCGGCTCAGTTGGAAGTGTTTTAGCTGGGATGATCTTCTTTAATGAACCTAGAAGTTTAAGATTAAACCTATTCATTATGTGTATCATTGCAGGGGCCATAGGCATCAAAATGACTTCTGGACATTAAAATCAGAGTTTATATAGGAATAAGTGGATAAAGAAAAAGATACGATACCTATGAAGGATAGAAGAGAGGAAAACTATTCAAGATTGGATAAAGGACTAAAAAAAAAAGACCTTTAATTTAAGACTAATAAATGACTCCCGTATGGAACGGGAGTCATTCTATTTAGGCTCCATTGGTAAAGAATTTTATTCTTCCATGTATTCTTAAATTGATTAATATAGCTCATCAAAATTAACCAAAATGGTATGTTAAGCGGATCGGTAGAAAAAAGTGGTGCAGCAGTTTCTATAGCCTGCTTAGTTGGATATGCCCATTCTATGTTTGCATTTATTCTATATGGAAGCATGTTAGATCAATCACCGGGAATAGAAGGCAAAAGACTTGTCTTTTTGACAATGATGGAGTTCGCAGTTAAAGCTTTTATTATAAGCAACTTAATTAAAATCTAAACAAGAATAAAGAAAATCAACAAAATTTACAAAAAAACTAAATACTTAATTCAAGGTGGGGAAAAAATGAAAATTGGATTAGAAACAGAAAGCTATCACTTGCAATTTATTACAGGTCGAATGGATATTTTCGGTTTTATCAGAAAAACAGCTGAATTGGGATTAGACGGAGTCATGATCAATATTGTTCCATGGCCAGGGTTGTCAGGATGGGGTACTTTAGAATCATTTGAGCCGGAATATTTAGAGAGAGTAAGAAAAGAAATTCAAAAGTATGGATTTTTCGCTGAAATAGACACAAATGGAAGCAATCCGGAACATCTAAAAGAGGTCATTGAGGCAGCACATAGAATCGGAGCGGATGTGATTCGCACGTATACATGCTTAGGAGAGTATGAGCCGGAAAAATTGAAAAAAGCACCAGGAGATATCAAACAAATTGTACCATTATTAGAGAAATACAGGATAAAACTAGCTGTGGAAAATCATGAGGAAGAGTTAGCAGATGAGGTTATTCAAATTATAAATGAAGTCAACAGCCCTTGGGTTAGCGCTCATTGTGATGTGGGCAACGGAATGATGGCATGGGAGGATCCGGTGGAAGCTGTAAGAAAATTAGCACCATATGCATTCACAACCCATTTTAAAGATCATATTATCATTCATGATGGCAAGGATTATAGGGTATGTGGTGTACCAGTAGGGACAGGCAATATTGATACAGAAGAATGTTTTAAAATACTGGTTAAGGAATCTACCCTAACTAGAATCAACGTTGAAATGTGTTTTCCATATGCCATCAATTTTAAGAGAGAGCTTGGTGCTGGCGGAGTCTTTGCGGTTGGAGAAGGAGCTTTCAAAGTTGAACAACCTCCTTATGATTTAAGTGTCATTAAACCATTGGATTACTATTATCCTCCAAAAGAACTTTTAGAACAAATGATTGAAGATCAAGAAAAAGGTACAGTACAATCGGTTAAGTATACCCTTGCCTTACGCGATAAATATTGCCGATAAATAATATGTAGAAAGCAGTGGTCAAGAGTAAAACTTCATTGCTTTACTCTTGATCATTTACAGAGTGAAGGAGGATGCCTTATATTATCCCATAATCCAATGTTAGTTTTCCGAAATAGCTGATTGTTGTAAATTTGTTCATATAAAGGTGATAAGTTTAAAATTAGTGCAGCAGTTCCAGCTGATACTTTCTATTGGGTTGATAGAGAGACTCTTTTGATTGCCATCATTACTGTCACTTTGCTTTACGAATTCCAACACACGGTTCATTAATAAGTGTGGCATGTCTTGTTGAAGTAACGGATACGCAGTTCAATAAGACATTAATAACTAACAGTTTTAAACCAGCCCCTCTCAATTAAGAGAGGGGCTTTATCTTATTCTCAAGTGATTTTTGACTTTTTCTACACTTTTACTGATTCAGTATATACTTATGATTTTTCGTCCTGCCGTGCATTTTTTTGTAAAAGATCACGGATTTCCTTTAAATATTGCTCGGATGCCGGTACCACTTCCAATACCTCTTCCTCGTTCGCTTGTTTTTTTCTAATAAGCGAATTCGCTACCTTCATAAACATGAAAATCGCAAACGAAATGATCAAGAAATCAATCACAGCTTGGACAAATTCACCGTATTGAATAACTGTCTTTCCAACTGGGAGAGATAACGAAGAAAAAGTGACCCCACCTAATAAAATTTCTATTAGCGGTGTGATAATATTATTGACTAGTGATGAAACGATCTTCCCAAAAGCAGTACCCATCACTACGGCTATTGCAAGATCGAGAACGTTTCCTTTCGTTATAAACTCCCTGAATTCCTTTATCATCGTAACTACACCTTTCTTTTTTCAATTGATAAAAGCATATCAGAAACATGATGAAAATTGAATAGTGTAAGAGGCTTTAATCATTTGAATCGTAATATAATGCAATGGCGGCACTCCGATCAATGGAGATAGAACGCAATTTTCCATTCAAAAAACATTAAAGAGCCGTTATAATAGCAGGTCTTATTGTAGAAGGATATAAGAATGATCATAGAGCAAAGCAGAAAAGTAATTGAAGGGCAGAACGGGAACGACTAAGGGTCAATGTTCAATGACTAGAAGGCAGGTAAAGGAGTTTTCACCAACTTGAGGAAGGGGGTGAATATAAATGTATTCGTTTGGCGATAATTATATTATTGTACTACCCCCTAAGTGGTACTCCTCCATTGTTAAAAGCCCTTCTCTTAATTGAGAGGGGCTTTTTTTGTTTTGGGATTTGTTAAATGGTTTTTGTTAATAGGAGGATTTTACGTTTCATTTGAAGAATGTTTTGATGAATGGGGGTGGAATAATTGCGACAACATATTGAACAGGATTTATCTAAAGAGGATATTTTTAGGATGATTGTTAAGCACCTTGATGTATTTCCATTGACTAGTCTGGAGGCTATCAGAGAAGTGATCAGAAGTTCTTTAAATCAAAGAGGCTTGATAGGGGGGATAACCAAACAAACAGGAGCCGCTACTGTAACATATAACCGGAAAATATCAGACCAGGACATCCAGTTCATAAATGATTGTATTTGTGACCTCCTTAATAGCCGCGTTATCCAACCTGGCATTAATGATGATAATCTGGATTTACCATGGATTTCTGTTTCTGATAAAGAGAAACTTAAAGCATTGGTGAACACCCTGCCTTAACTTTTTACATATAAAAGCCCTTCTCTAAATCGAGAGGGGCCTATTTCGGTTAGAATTCTTTATCCGATACTTGCAATTTTCAATATCAGTCATACTCGATTAATTGTATTTTTAACCTGTAAGATGGGATTCAAACATATCGATAATTTCAAGGAAACGTTCAGCTTCACGGAAAACGTGATCAGCCAACAGTGGATGGATAATGCTCTTGATTTTGCATTCTTCAATTAAATCTCTGGCGGTTTTCTTAAAGTCTCGAAGTGATACAACGGAAACACGGTTCTGATCTAGAAATTGATCCAAAAGAGGGGCCGTTTGAGATTGCGGTTTCATGGACTCTAAGTCTACAGCTTGAAAGACTAATTGATCAAAATCATTACTAAAGTTTCGCGCCATATCCACCAGCTTTCTTTCCGATGGATCAAGGAGATGTCCGATGAATTTTGCATGATCCGCCATTATTCTTAAAAAGAAAACATTTTCTTTGATGATCGCATCTGCAAGAGGTTTCAATTTACCCTCATTTAATTCTATTAATCGTTTTCTAAAATAATTGGCTTCCCTGCTTGTATGGTCGACTAATAGCGGGAAATTGTTCGCACCAGGCAATTTACAGGTGAGTATTAACCCTAATACTTTCCTTTTAAAGAAAAATATTCCTGTGGCAGCTTGTTGCACTTCCGCATTAAATCTCCTGATCTGTTCGGGATCAGCTTGATTTGTTAATGAATGGGATTGTTGTTCTATCCGTTCAAACAAATGAAAAAACTGATTAGCTTCCTCAATTAGCTGTGTATCTTCACATCTAAAACCCAGTCTTAGAAATAACGAGTGTTCCTTCATTATTCTTGACCAAAAACGAATCTCATCTAAAGAGCGTTCAACAAACATTCCAGAGTTATTCCTCATATTAGCTTCCTGTGTGTTCTCACTCATAACTAATGCCCCCTTTTTAAAACAAATCCATCATTAAAAGCATATTAACAAGGGGGCATTAATATTCTGCTCAAATTCAAATCAATTAAGAATATCCATTTAGCACCTCAAACCGATGAGTTTTTATTGTATTCTCTTGTAGGGGAAATACCGTGATTCATTCATGTTCTTGAAGAGAAACAAGACGGAATAACGTATTACATGCATTTATCGAGAATGGAAAATGGATTTTGAACCAAAGAGTGTACAAAAATCCTGACCGAACTGAGTATGGGACTGTCCTTTCTTAGATTTTCTATAATACTTCGGCAGGCACTCAAGGGAAGTATCTAAAAAAACCCTTAGACTTAATTCATTCTAAGGGTTCTCGTATTTTAATCCGGCAGTTTCACTAAGTTACTGTTACTATAAATAATCACAACTTCGAACACTACTTGAACACCGGCTGGGGACATTAAGCATCGGTAGTCATTTGTCACGAAGTTCATTTATTTTTTTCGTAAGCTCATTAAACTTCTTGTCAAGCTCTGTGTACGCCTTATCGTTTGGAGTCATAAAGCTAAGCTTTCCCAAAACTTCTTGTCTTTCTGTTTCAAGCGTTAATCGCAGTTCTTCCAGATTATCTCTTTTTGAGGGTGATTCATACAATTGCTTTTGTATGTGATTATTCGAAATGACGAGTTTGCTGCTTGTCGTTTTTTCGAGAAAATATCGATCATGCGAAACGACGATAAGCGTTCCAGTATACTGTGCTAAGGTATCCTCAAGTTGTTCCCGTGAAGCTAAGTCCAGGTGATTTGTCGGCTCATCCAAAATAAGCACATCTTTTTCTTCCAATATATATTCCATTAACTTACATTTCACTCGCTCACCCATACTCATATTCTTAATGGGTTCTGTCCAATGAGATGCCGTGAAGCCTAAATGCTTCATTAAAGTTTGAACGTTCCCTCTCGACTCGAATGTTTCTTTATGAAATAGCTGGGCGGGTGTTAGTTCAAGTGGTAAATCAAACACTTCTTGCGTCAAATAGCCAATTTTTGCAGATGGTGAAATCCAAACATCACCCGCAAAGGTTTCATGTCCAAGAATTATTTTTAATAATGTCGTCTTTCCACTGCCATTGGGACCTATTATGGAAACCTTCTCACCATGCTGAATCGTGAAATTGACGTTTTTAAATAGTGTTCGCTCGTTAAAAGACTTAGTTAAATTTTTAACTTCCAAAAAACGTTTTCCCATCTTGTTTTTTGCTTTAATTGAAAAGCGTACAGTATATTCTGATTCAACAGGTTCAGCTTTTGCTTTTTCAAGCTCTTTTTCAAGACGCTTTTGTTTAGATTTTACCTGTGCATCCATTCGCTTTGCTTTTACGCGATAGTATTCCTTAACTCCTTCCTTTTTCGTCGATTGGGAATGTGCTTTTTTTGACCAAGAAGTGATTTCGTTCATTTGTCCTTCAATCCGTTCAACCATTTTTTGCTGTTTTTCATATTCACGTTGTTGTGTAAGTCTTTTCTGTTTGCGAACCTCTATATAACTAGAATAATTCCCTCTGTGTTCAATTAGCTTTTTATCTTCAATCGACCAAATTTTCGTTGCAACAGCATCCAAAAAATAACGATCGTGCGAAACAAAAATAATGGTACCTCTATAATTTTTAATTTGTCCATTGAGGAATTCTAAACTGTCCTCATCAAGATGGTTCGTTGGTTCATCTAATAGTAAAAGGTCTGCATCTTTAGAAAGTCCTTTTGCAAGGCGGGCTTTCAGTTTTTCTCCCCCGCTTAATTGTGGGAAGTCATGGCTTGGTACATGCATTTTATCTAGTAATTTAACTTCGGAAGGGGTCTTAACTTCTGAAGAATGCGACTCGACTTCTTGTTCAACCATAAAAACTTTCAAGTCTTGCTGCAGCCATTGGATATTTCCATGTGCAGGCTCTAAATCATTGTTAATTAATTGTAACAACGTGGATTTACCGGCACCATTTTTGCCAATGATACCGATGATCTCCCCTTGTTGAACACTAGCATTTACATTTTCAAAAATGTTAAGGTCCAGTACTTCATAGCTAATATTGGTTAATTTTAATAGTTCTTTCATTTGATCCATCCCTCTCCTTAAAGGGAGAATAAAAAAATCCTCCCAATTCATATGGAAGGATTAGTCGTACCTGTACATTATCAAATAAGAGCTATTTTGATTACAGCTCTGTAATTTATAGAAAATGGGCAGACTAATCCTATTTCGTATGATTTGAAATATGTGATTTCAAATTTTAAAAATAAGATTAGTTAATCATCGGCCACCCATCATCCCTTCTGATATTAATAAAGTCAGTATAGCATAATATGATCATTGAAAACAAAAGGAAGCGGCATAATACTATAAGATTTATAATTGTCTTAACTCAATCAAATACCTTATTATAAGGTGGACAAGGACTGAATATTTCCTGTGAAAATCATAAACATTTACCACCATAGGGTTGTTCCTTGAGGAGGTCATTAATATGGAATATATAAAGGGAATCGATGTTTCACATTGGCAAGGTGCCATTAATTGGGAGGAAGTTGCAAAGGCAGACGTGAAGTTCGTGTTCATTAAAGCAACAGAGGGAACTAGTTATTCTAAGCTATCCTATTTCAAAGAAAATGCACCACAAGCATTGGCAGCGGGATTGAAAGTCGGGGCCTATCACTATGCAAAGTTTGCAACTGTTGCAGAAGCAAAGGCTGAGGCAACTTATTTTTTAGATTCAATCAGCTCTTTTGCTTTAAATTACCCTGTTGTTCTTGATCTTGAGGAAAATAAAAAAAAGGCAAAGGAAAAAACGCTGACCGATGCAGCAATAGCTTTTTTAGAAGCTATTGAAGAAGCTGGATACATGGCTATGCTGTATACTGGTAAATACTTTCTCGAAAATACATTAGATGAATCAAGGTTGACGAATTACGCTTTGTGGATTGCCAGATACAACAGCACGTTGGGACGCAGCACAGATATTTGGCAGCATTCTGATTCAGGTAAGATAAGCGGGATCAGCACAAAGGTGGATTTGAATATAGCGTTTAGGGATTTTACAAATACAATAAATACTTTTAGGACGCACAACTCCGGTGCATTGAAAATCGAAACAACCACAACGTATACAGTAACAAAAGGCGACACACTCAGCTTCATTGCAAAATACCATAAAACAACGGTAAAATCACTTGTTAGTCTTAACGGAATTAAAGACCCCGACAAAATTTATATCGGTCAAAAATTAAGGTTGAAATAAGGTAAAGGCTCTTCTCATTACGAGAGGAGCACAGACTGTGGACAAACTCGATAATAATTGATTTTTTCCAACAGTTTTTTTGAGGGTTTGTAAAATTCGAACGTTGCCTTCAGGCACTCTCAGCGGGCGGTCCGCCCTCGACGCTCTTTGCGTCTGCGGGGTCTCCATTGGACGCGCTTTTCCCGAAGGAGTCCCGCACACCTGTTCCTATTGTTTTAAACTTAGATAGAAACCACTTTTGTCTACAAACGCGGCACCTTCATTACGAGAGGTGCTTATTTTTTAATATATTCCTTATATTTCTTTAAGTTCGTCAATTGCCACTTCTGATCTTTCCTCTAATGGTCCTCTTAAATGCACTGTAGCCGTTCTTCCATCTTCATTTAAATTATCAATCCATACTGAAGTGCCATTATATCTCACTTCAATGTCAGATGAAGAAGAAAGTATCTGTTTTACACGCTTAACATCCACATATATCCCTCCCTGCTAATTAGTCTACCTATTATTTGGGGAAAGGCTTAAAATTATTCGTTTATTTCTGGGGGGATTAATATTGCAACTAATTCATATAAGGCGCAATGTTGTTTAACCGTCGTGAATATTTGAGGTGTATGTTTTTTGATTAAGCTTGTATGAAAAGATGAGAATTCTTAATCTTAAAAATATTGGGTTTATCTGCTAGAATGGATAGGATTGTAAATATTTTTTTGAGGTGATGGATTTGAATAAACGTAGGCTTCTGGCAGTCCTTTTGAAACTTATTGGTGCATCCGTTCTATTTACATGCAAGCGTATGATCCTGGTTCCATATCCCAATTTCCCTTTTCATTCCATCCCAATATTTAATGTCATATTCATCCTCGACAGCTCCGACCTGCAATCCGATGAGTGCATTGGCACCTTAAAAGTCGATTGCGGTGCAAATCTTGTTAGGCCCGTTCATTATTATAGATAAAAGTATTGCCTTTTTTCACTTCACGTTATATAAATGTTCCATCACGTTCAGTAAAAAATTCATCGACGACGAGCTTCTTAATGTAGAGTTTATCTTTGCAGCATTGGCTCCACTTGGCTGTTGTAGTCTGGTTTAAGGAACTCGGTTGTTTGGTATTATCAAGCAATGGCCCGTGACATTGGAGAGAGTCGAATGGAGGAATGGATTCATAAGATTTCTTATGGCAACCAAGATATTAGTGGAGGGATTGATCAGTTTTGGCTGAGCAGCTCACTCAAAATTTCTCCTATTGAACAAGTGGATTTTATGGAAAATTTATATAGAGAGAACCTTCCTTTTGATAAAGATGTCATGAAAACCGTTAAAAGGATGATGATCCAGGCTGAAGGGGACAACTATACACTTTACGGAAAAACAGGGCAGGGGTCCAACGTTGGCTGGTACGTTGGTTTCATTGAAACAAAGGAACGTGACTATGTTTTTGTAACGAATATCTCCGGTACATCGGCAGACGCCAGGAACATCACAAAGGACATTTTAAAGAATATCATTTAGTGGAAGAGTAGGGAGGAATCACCCAAGTTGGTAATTAATCCGAGTTGATGCTTTCCAAAGTTATTGAAGTATTTTGAAAAAGATGGAAGATATAAAAACCTGATTTTTCTCAATGGGAATGAAGTCTAAGCATAAAAGAATATTTTAGAGCTAACGCCATGCTTCACTTTCAATAGGGGAGTTGCTTCGGTACCTCCTATTCAAATGAAGCTAATGGGACGGAAGGGTTGAATAAGGAAGTAGATAAGATGGGACAATATTGGAGGAGAAAGTGTTGTTGGGTTTGAAGTCATATACGCATTCTTATACATGCTTTTAGGGGGATATCATGGAACTATCGTTATTATTGGAATATGGCTGGGTGTTAATTATTCTAATTTTTTTAGAAGGTTTATTATCCGCTGATAATGCATTGGTTTTAGCCATCATGTCAAAGCATTTACCAAAAGAACAGCAAAAAAAAGCGATTAATATTGGGTTGCTTTTGGCTTTTATATTTAGGATTGGTGCAATCTTCATTATTTCGTACCTTTTCCATGTTTGGCAAGTTCAAGCAATTGGGGCTGCATATTTGATTTTCATCGCATTAAAGCATTTACTAAAAAAGGACCACGGGGAAAAAGAGGAAAAAGGAAAAAGCTACCGTATGACCGTTGCACAAATTGCATTAGCTGATATTGCTTTTGCTATTGATTCCATTTTAGCTGCAGTCGCTCTTGTCATTGCCTTGCCAGATACACCAATGGGTGATATAGGAGGTATGGATGGGGCAAAATTCATTGTTATTTTATTAGGAGCAATTGCAGGTTTAATCGTCATCCGGTTTGCAGCAGGATACTTCGTTAAAATACTGACGGAGCGTCCTAGCCTCGAAACGGCAGCCATGTTAATCGTTGGTTGGGTAGGGGTTAAGTTATTAATGCATACCCTTGCGCATCCGGCCGTGCATATTATTCCTCACGATTTTGTTGAAGGGCCGATTTGGAATATAATCTTTTGGTCAGTCATGCTTCTTATTGCAGTAGGCGGATGGTTTTTATCTGGAAAAACAGAAAAAAAAGGTGAAGGTAAATAAGGTATATTCCTTTGTAATAAATGAAAATTTCAAGAAGATTAAGACCGATTAATAATTCGGTTTCAGTTTGTAGACAAAAGGGGTTCGGAATTAAAAAATTCCGAACCCCTTTTGAAATTCCCTTTTAAATTTTGACCAAAGGTTAAGAGATTTGGGCTCTTCGAGCCACTATGTTAAGCCATTTTAG
>NZ_JAUUTW010000006.1 GCF_030676415.1 Peribacillus frigoritolerans
CCAAAAATGGCCTAACATAGTGGGCTCGTAGAGCCCCAATCTCTTAACTTTAGGCGAAAATTCAAAGGGAATTTCAAAAGGGGTTCAGAATTTTTTAATTCCGAACCCCTTTTGTCTACAAACTGAGCCCTCTCTATAAAGGAGGGCTTTTATATCAATTCCCCAGACTTTTGTTATTTATCAAACACATCTGCCATTCCATCAAAATTGGAAATTACGATCTATCAAACAGTTCAGCCCCAGAAATTCCTGGGTTTGTCATCTCGTAAGGATTTAAAATAAGATCAAGCTCTTCCTCTGTTAACACATCATACTGCAGGCATAGTTCACGCACTGATTTTCCTTTTAAAATGGCTTCCCGTGCGATACGCGCTGCCACTTCGTATCCAATATGCGGATTAACAGCGGTGATAATCCCTACGCTTTTTTCCACATTCTTTTTTAGACGGTCTTCGTTTGCTTCAATATCTACCAGACAGTAGTCTGTAAAGGCACGGAATGCATTGTTCATAATGCTGATGGATTGAAGCAAATTGAACACAAGCACAGGTTCCATCACGTTCAGTTCAAGCTGACCCGCTTCAGATGCCAGGCAAATGGTATGGTCATTGCCAATAACCTGGAACGCTACTTGATTGATCATTTCAGGCATGACCGGGTTGACTTTTCCCGGCATGATGGATGAACCTGGCTGACGGGCCGGCAAGTTAATTTCCGCAAGGCCCGCACGGGGACCTGAGGCCATTAACCGTAGGTCGTTCGCGATTTTGGACATATTCATCATACATATTTTCAATGCAGCAGAGACTTCTGTATAAGCATCTGTATTTTGTGTCGCATCAACAAGATGCTCCGCCCCAACAAGCGGAAGCCCGCTAATGTCCGCCAAATGTTCAACCACACTTTCGATGTAGCGAGGGTCTGCATTTAATCCTGTTCCCACAGCTGTTGCACCCATATTTACTTCATATAAATGCTGGCGTGATTGTTGAATGCGTTTAATATCACGGTCTATTACACGGCTATATGCTTCAAACTCTTGACCAAGGCGGATGGGTACTGCATCTTGAAGGTGTGTCCGTCCCATTTTAATCACATGGTCAAATTGTTGGGCCTTTTTCCTGAAGATAGTAAGCATATATTCCATCGTATTTAACAATTTTTCGAGTGAAATAAGAGTGGCGATATGAATCGAACTCGGGAACACATCGTTTGTTGATTGTGACATGTTCACATGGCTATTTGGACTTAATTGAACATAGTCCCCTTTCTCTTTTCCAAGCAATTCGAGTGCACGGTTAGCAATGACTTCGTTTGCGTTCATATTCATGGATGTACCTGCACCGCCCTGGATGGGATCCACGATAAAATGATCATGCCACTTGCCTTCGATTACTTCGTCTGCTGCCTGAACGATCATTTTACCAAGCCCATCGTACAAACGTTTAGTCTCCATATTTGCTAAAGCCGCTGCTTTTTTCACGATAGCCAACGCTTTAATTAAATCTTCATGAATGCGATAGCCTGTAATCGGAAAGTTTTCGACCGCACGCAATGTTTGGATACCATAGTATGCATGCATGGGTACTTGTTTTGATCCTAAGAAATCTTTCTCAATACGTTCGTCATGATTTATATGGATTGTTGACATCGTGTTTCCTCCTCTATAGGTTATGCCACTTCTGATTGTTTAATTGAATCTTAGCCAACCTTTTTCATCCTCTTATGATAGTCGTTTCATTGTTAACGCTTTCAATTTTTAGATTATTTCAAGTCTATGATCATCCTACTGGAACCTACTGAAACCTACTGATATTTACAAGGGCCAGAAAAAATAATAATTTCAGTCAAAACCCTTCTCTCTTTTTTACCATTTCATGTGTTATGTTTTTAATATA
Organism: Peribacillus frigoritolerans; assembly: GCF_030676415.1. Taxonomy (GTDB): domain Bacteria; phylum Bacillota; class Bacilli; order Bacillales; family DSM-1321; genus Peribacillus; species Peribacillus frigoritolerans_A. The sequence goes on from NZ_JAUUTW010000006.1 coordinate 1,899, forward strand.
GTGACTGGGGAGGGACCGTATTGAAAAAGAGTATAAGGATATTACTATTGATTATGATTGCGGTGCCTCTTGTGAGTGAATTCAAGTTTTATCCATTCGACGATACATTCAGAGTCAGTTTGGGAACCCCCGTCTTTTTCTTGTTTTTACTATGGGGGAGGGGGATCCACCCGGTTATTGCAGGCATATTAACGGGAATGAGTGTGTTTGTGTTTCGTTTTTCACTGGCTGTCGGCATACGGGACATATCTGTTGAGGAAGCGATGTATCTTCATGTTCCCGCCTTTTTCTATTACTTCATCTACTCGATCGCATTCCATAAAGCGAAATTGAACGAACGGCACGATCAGCCGTTTATGATCGGGCTTTTAGGGGTATTGATCGAGCTTTTTGCAAGTGTATCGGAAATGGCGATCCGTTCCTTCTTGGCGAATCAGGACACACCCTTGCTAGCCATTGACCAACTCGTTTTAATCGCCTTTATTCGAAGCTTTTTCGTTCTCGGCTTTTTTAATATATTAAAGCTGAGAGAAGCAAAATTCGCAGAAGCGGAGCAGCGCATGCAAAAGGAACAAATGCTGCTTTTCATTTCAAGTTTGTATGAAGAATCGGTTCAGCTGAAGAAAACGATGCAAAATGCGGAAGAAATCACACGCACTTGTTATGACTTTTACCGTCGGTTAAAATCAGAGGGGACTAATGGTAGCGATGCACAAACAGCGTTGCAGATTGCCGGTCTCGTGCATGAGATCAAAAAAGATAACCAGCGGATTTATGCGGGGCTGTCGGAACTCATGTCTTCCGAAAACCTGCTGGAATATATGAATATCGAAGAGCTTGGTAACATCATGATCGTGTCCAATAGACGATATGCGGAGTCCCTTCGCAAAGATATTTCATTTTCCTTGCAAATAGATGGTGACCATCCGCCCTACCATGTATATATGGTATTATCATTAATAAATAATTTATTGGCCAATGCAGTGGAAGCCATTAAAGAAGAGGGATACGTATCACTGCATGTGAAAAGGAAAGATCAATTCGTGGAGTTTTGCATCAGTGACAATGGCCCCGGCATTGCACCGAAGCAGAAGGAAGTCATTTTTACAGCAGGATATACAAAGAAATTCGATGCGGCGGGAAACCCTTCGACGGGAATTGGTTTATCGTATGTGAAACAAACTGTTGAAAAATTTGGAGGACATATCAGGCTAATGGATAACTATAAAGAAACCGTATTCATCGTAGAACTTCCGATTGATGCGATTATGGAGAAAGGATTAACGAGATGAATTATTTCATTATAGATGACGATCCTGCCATTCGAGGAATGCTGACAGAGATGATTGAAGACGAAGATTTAGGCAAAGTGGTGGGAGAAGCAGAAGACGGGTCGTTAGTGAATAATGGCTTGCTGTTTTTAAAGAAAGCAGACGTTGTCCTAATTGATTTGCTCATGCCAATAAGGGACGGAATTGAAACGATCAGGGCTCTTGCTGATGGATTTCAAGGAAAGTTTGTGATGATTTCGCAAGTGGAATCGAAAGAACTGATTGGAGAGGCATATAGATTAGGGGCGGAATACTACATTACAAAACCGCTGAACCAAGTTGAAATTTCATGCATATTAAACAAAGTGAACGAGCGAATACTGGTGGATCAATCGATCCAGGGCATTCAAAAATCGTTGAACGTGTTTACGGACCGCCCGAATTCTGTAAAAGTGTCCTCCTTTCATACAAAAAATATTATGGAAGCCGGACGTTCCTTGATTTCCGATTTAGGTATGATTGGCGAAGGGGGCAGCGAGGATTTATTAAACATTTTAGGTTTCCTCCAAAATGAAAAGCAAAGACTCGGTTCCGCCTACACGTTTCCATATTTAAAGGAAATTTTTGCTGGGATTGCTGCTGAAAAGCTGGGAGATCAAGCGAAAGAGGCCGAAATCCAGAAAGAAATGAAAGCTTCCGAGCAGCGTGTCCGCCGCGCTCTTAACCAGGCCCTCATCCATATCGCTTCATTAGGCTTGACGGATTATATGAATCCAAAATTCGAAACCTATTCATCCACATTTTTTGATTTCTCGGAAGTCCGCAAAAAAATGCTGGAGCTAGAAGACAAGAGCAAAACAGTAAGCAGCCAGAGCCGTAATAACATGAAAAAGTTTATCCAAGTGCTGTTTATGGAAGCAAGGCAGATGATGAAATAATAAACCGGAAACACAAGTGGAATAGATTGAAGATTCACAAAAACATTTTCTTATTTTCAATGAAGAAACATAAAGACAAATCCGTTTATATGGATTTGTCTTTATCGCTTTTTTCTTCGTACTCGATAGGGTGTTTTGTATCATGTGCAGGGAAGTCTCTTTTAACATCATCTTTTTTCCCCATAACCATGTCATCGTAGGGTGTATACATGTTAGAAGGCGTTTTCCTTTTGAAAATCATTCTGTAGCAAATCAGGCCTGTAATGCTAACTACAATCAAAATAAATAGAAACGAAACCATACAAACCCTCCCAATAAAATCACCATATAAATTGAACTTATCCATCCAGTAAATAAGATAAGTGCGCAATTACCATATTATAACATATGGATGAGCTCAAATATTCCCCACCTACTTTTTTTACAACTTCAAAAAGGGAGGTTGCTGCGGCAACCTTTTTCATGTGGAAACTAAAGGGGAAGATTAGTAAAAGACAGATAAGGAGGCAGTAGAATTATTGATTACAGAAGAAAGGCACTCGTTTTGAACAGCACGGACATAACTTGGAGGTGAAGGAAATGAGTAAAAAGACAGAGGCCGAATCGCACCAGTGTTAACCCGCAGGGACATGGAAAAGATGTGGAATTCCCCACTGAGCCAAAAAGCGAGCTTAAAAAACAAGGCAAAAAAGTCCAATGCAAAATAAGCGTATTGAACAAAAATATGGTCATGCTTCGTAAAGAATGCCCTTCTTTTAATATTATAAATCTTATAAGGAAGTTCTAATCACCATCTGGATTGCAGGTGTAGGACAATATGAATCACATGTCTTCGTTACTGCGAATCAACCGTTGATGTGAGTGTTGCAGCTATGATGAAAACAGGACTGGTGAAGCATTTAGGCTATCAAATATGTAGACAAAAAAAATAACCAGCCAAGCTATATGCTGGTGTGGTTACTGACTTTACATGTTAAATGAGAGTTTAAAAGGATGATTTATTATGGCAACTGTTATGTAATATACATTGATATAATTCAGGAATTGTGATAAGTTAGTATAGAAACACATTTATCCATATATAAAAACAGTTTACCCCTTACTATAAGTATAAGGTAAAACTCACCTCTAGTCAACCCCTATTTTCATTTTTTGAAGGAGTGTCTGATATGAACGATGAAATTCGGCAGGAGCAAGAACGTTTGGATGAGGTGATAGAAACAATTACGAAACAAATCAGCAAAATAGAAGGAGAAAATTCCCAGCGCAGAAAAGAAGTTGTTAATATCCGTAAACACTTTTGGGATGACCTCAAGGTTAATATGGATACTTTCGATGATTACCTCGAGACGATCATTGGCTTAAGGCAGCAGGCTCAAGCCTTGTCACAGAGCGAAGGCGCACATAGATATACCTTCAAGCGGTTGTCGACACTGCGCCGCATGCAGGAGGCACCTTATTTCGGCCGGATTGATATCACTGAAGAAGGGTCATCCTTTACGGAACATATTTATATTGGGACTTCCACTCTTACTGATACAACCGGAGAAAGCTTCATTGTCTACGATTGGAGGGCTCCGATTTCGAGCGTTTATTATGACTTTCCTCCAGGCCCCATAGAATACTCTACGCCCGGAGGCGTAATTCGGGGGATGCTGGAGAAAAAGTGGCAATATATCATCAAGGGAGGCGTTATCGAATCAATGTTCGATACGAGTCTCACCATTGGAGATGAGATACTGCAGCAGGTGCTTGGTAAAGGGACGGATAAGCATATGCACAGTATTGTGTCCACGATTCAACGGGAGCAAAATAGGATCATCCGGAACGATCGCGGACGTCTGCTCATTGTTCAAGGTGCCGCTGGCAGCGGCAAGACATCAGCTGCCCTCCAACGGATCGCTTACTTGCTCTACAAGAATCGGGAGAGGCTAAAAGCCGATCAAATCATTCTATTCTCTCCTAACTCCATGTTTAATAACTACGTATCCAATGTATTACCCGAACTTGGCGAAGAGAATATGCAGCAGGTAACATTCCAGGAATACCTGGACCATCGTCTGACTGACTCGTTTCAAGTTGAGGATCCTTATGGGCAATTAGAATTTTTGTTGACTGCAGCGGATGATCCTTCCTATGGCACCAGGACAGCAAGTATCCAATTTAAGGCATCCATTCGCTTCTTTGAGATAATCAAAACATACAGACAATCACTGGAATTATCTGGAATTCTCTTTAGAGGGTTAAAGTTTCGAGGGGAAACGCTCGTCTCCGCCAAACAAATCTCAGAAAGATTTTATAACACAGACACCACGTTAAGATTTCACAATAGGATTGAAAAGTTGAAAGAGTGGTTATGTGACGTACTTGATAAAACGGAAAAGGTTGAGTTGAAAAAACCTTGGGTCCAGGAGGAAATCGAGTATCTTAGCAAAGAAGACTATCAGAAGGTATACTCCCACTTAGAGAAAAAACGCGGCCTTGCTGAAGATTCCTTTGACGATTATGAGGAAGAGAATAAAATGCTCGCGCGTATGATTGTTCGTAAGAAATTGAAGACGTTGCGCAAACGGATAAAAGCACTTCATTTTATCAATATTAAGGGAATATACAAGCAACTTTTTGACGAACAAATACGGATCGACCTGTGGAATGAGGGTAATACACCTGCCGAAAGGGAAATATGTTTATCCACGCAAAAAATGCTGGACGAAGGTAAACTGTATTACGAAGACGCGACTCCATTTTTGCTGTTGAAGGAGCTAATTCTAGGATTTCAGACGAATACGTCTATAAAATACGTGCTTGTAGACGAAGCACAAGATTATTCTCCATTTCAATTCGAGTTTTTGAAACGGTTGTTTCCTTCAGCAAGGATGACCGTGCTCGGTGACTTTAACCAGGCAATATTCGCTCATGCCAGCGAACGAGTGGATTTCCAGACTCTTACCAGTTTATACGGAATAGGTGAGACCGAGAGTATAAACTTGGCTCAAAGCTACAGATCCACAAAGCAGATTATAGAATTTACACGTGAACTGGTTCCTGATGGCCATCGAATTAAGGCATTCGACCGTGAAGGCGAGAAGCCTGTACTGACTCAAGTGTCCAGCCGTGATGAATTGCATCACAAAATCGTGTCTAAAGTCAAAGACTTTCAAAGCCGTCAGTATAATACAATCGCAATAATATGTAAATCTGCTGCGGAAAGTGCCGCTGCATACGATGCCCTTAGTGTCCACGGTGAATTTAAACTTGTACAGAAAGGCACAAATGAATATGAACAGGGTGTTGTTGTTATACCGGCTTATTTGGCTAAAGGCATCGAATTTGATGCTGTCATCATTTATGATGCATCTGCGCAAACATACGGTGATGAGAGCCTGCGCAGATTGTTCTACACCGCATGTACCCGGGCTATGCATAACTTGCAGATTTATACGGTTGGCGAACCCAGTCCTTTCTTGCTCATCGGTACAACGGAGAGTTTACTTTTGACCTTGGAATAACAAAAGGGAACTTATCAGGTTTTTGGGAATGGAGTAATTATTAGTGCTTCCTTTTTTCTCCTTTAATTTTATTGATCTTTTATCGAATACTATAAAGGAATCTTTAGAAAAGGAGGAGATGAATTGACTAACGAGAAAGAAAACAGATCCGTAAAAATCGATCAGGTGGAAACGGGAGTAAGCCAGGCGACCGGTGAATCAACAACTCAATCAGTTAATGATGGTCATTATCATTATCCAGGGCCCATGGAAGAAGGGTATAGTGGAAATACAGGAAGAGCAGTACAGCCTGCCGGGAAAAAAGATCCTGATGTTCCTCAGAACAAAGACACATTTAATTACACCCGTAATTTAAAGTAGATCCGTCCAACAATGTATGGTGTTTAAGGACATTACATTATAGGATTATTGGTTCATGATCATACAATTTCCATATTCGAAATATCGAAAACAGCTTTTTTGAAACCTGTGTAGACTATAGTTTTATGCAGGTTTTTTATTGGGGTACTCTTTATAATTTTCTGATTGCAGGCAGACGTTCACAGAAGGAAACGACCTCGTTTTTAATTTATAACAGTTCGGACATAATATACTTGGAGGTGAAGGAAATGAGTAAAAAGACAGGAAGAGGTCGCATCGCACCAAGTGTTAACCCGCAGGGACATGGCAAAGATGTCGAATTCTCCACAGAGCCAAAAAGCGAGCTTGAAAACAAGGCAAAAAAGTCCAATACAAAATAAGCGTATTGGGCAAAAGGATAGGGTCATACTTCGCAAAGAATGCCCTTCTCTTATCGAGAGGGGCTTTAAAAACGGGGGATTCCAGATTAGGAAAGTCCGCGCTAGTTTAGATTAGAACTTTTAACTTCCACCATTTTTTCTGCAATTAGTTTAAAGTCCTTTTCACTTATTTCAAAATGACCAAATCGAAAAGGATAACCCCAAAGCTTCTCATTTTTAATGAAAGTGAGATGTGGGATGAATGGATGAATGGATGTTTCTGTACAACTAATGAAATCTATATTTCTTCGGAAAGGCATGAAATCATTTCCCATATCAAACTGATAAACATCATCATCGATAACCTTGCCTAAAGCTGTAAATTTTTGATGCGGAGTACCTTCCTTAAAACTTACCTTTGAAGAATAATAAATGATCCAATCTCCAGAATTCATCTTTTTTAAAGGGGCCTCTTTACCATGACAAAGTTGAGCGAATCCACCATCGATGCCCTTCATTACATGGTCGCGAGACGCAACTCCAATCCAATACCTTTTATCTTTTTGCATTTGAGTCAACACCCGCAATTATCGGATATGTTATCATCTTGGGTGGATTTTGAAACAGGAAAGTTCATTTCCTGCCACGCCGCAATACCCCCGGTCAACTCTTTAACGTTATACCCTTGTTCCAATAAAACCTTTGCCACTTTGGCAGCAGTATTGCACCAGACATCCCAGCAATAAACAATAATTTCCTTTTCTTTTGGTATTTCATTTAAACGATTCTGTAATTCTTGTTCAGGTATAACATAAGCATCTTTAATGGTTAAACTTCTTAAATGAATCGGACCGTTTCTAACATCGATTAAGAAGTATTTCTCGGGTTCCATTTGCTTGGACCTCAAATAATCCATAGGGCTTATTGTTCCTTGAAGACGTGCATTAAAATAATCAAGTGCGTTCATATTTGATAACCTCCTGTATTCTATAGGGAACTCCAAATTTTAACGAGAAAGTCTTTAAGCAATAGTCTTTCCTGCTGATTTAAAGGGGCTAAAACTTCTGATTCGACATTAGTTAAAAATTCCCAACGCGAATCCAATACATCATTGCCTTTTTCAGTAATCAGAAGGCTATAGGACCTTCTGTCATCAGGATTTCTTGTCCTCTCAACAAATCCCAAAGTTTCCAAATGATCAATATGACTCACCATTGTCGTCCGATCGATTTGCAGGTTTTCAGAAATATCTTTTTGTGATGAGTAAGGGTTTTCCTGAATGAATAAAAGCACTCCATATTGTCTGGAGTTAATATCAAATGGAATAAGTCCTTCAGCAAACTTACTTTCCATTTGCTGCAGAGCCTTTCCAAGTAAAAAACCATAAGATTGATTCCATTTATTCAATTAGTTATTCACCTCCACTGATAATCAGTTAATAATATAATCAGTTTAACTGATTATTTAATGAAAAACAAGTGATTATAACGGTGAACCGTACATACATAATGTCATTCCTCGATTTTTGTCGATGAATCATACGTTTTTGGAGCAGTGGAATGTGAAAGAATAGAAGGGTTGAGCTACCGTTAAAAAAATAGCAAATACATTTGTCGCTGTGCTAATATGAAAGACTGAGCTTAATAAAATGGAGAGGAGTTACATATGAAAATAAATCGATTAATGGCGAACAATATCAACCATTTAGATGCAGCACTGCCAGACGACCAATCATTAGGAATTGCTGGGTTATCCGGTTCCGGGAAGACGACGTTTTGTCAAACCATTGGGGAAGAATCCAAGAAGCGTCTCGTTTCCTTATTGCCGAAGTCTGAATATCAGTATTTATTTCCTAATATTATGGAAACCAACTTCAGCGCCATCAAGATGGAGGAAATGCCCCTGGTCCTTTTTCTCGGCAAATCATCCATTTCAGCCAATCCCCGTTCAACCATTGGCACACATACTGGTGTGTTTAAAGAGATTCGTGTGTGTCTTGCAGAAAAATTCAATCTTTCTCCGGAAGTTTTTTCCTTTAATAATGCCTTAGGCTGGTGCCCCACTTGTAAAGGACGCGGTACGACGAAAAATGTCGAATGTCCAAAGTGTGAGGGGAAGCGCTACAATCAAGAAGTTGAACAATATACGATTGAATTATTAGATCGCCCGCATACTATTTCCGATATCAACAACTTAAGCATCGAAACGATCCTATCACTCGCAGAAACCTTACATATTAGTGAAGCTAAACAGCATATTCTCCAAAATATAATCAATATGAATATTGGTTATTTAAGTTTGAATCGTATTATGGGGACAGTGTCAGGGGGAGAATTAACCCGGCTTTACTTGGCCGAATTCATGGCAACAAGTGAAAATACCGTAATCATCATCGATGAAATTTCCGTCGGTCTTGATCATCAAACCCTTTTGAAAATTTTGGAACAGATTAAGCAATTAGGATATAAGAATCAAATTTGGCTCATTGATCACTCAGACACGGTGTTGGATAGCACAAATGAACCATTGTTCTTTGGACCTGGCAGCGGGAAATATGGCGGGAAAATTGTTGAGGAATCACCGCGTCCCGAACCAATCAGCTGGGAACGAAATGAAGCAGCGCCAACGGAATACTATCAATTTCAGGATCTTTACTGCCGAAATATTCAAATGGAGGAAATCCGGATTCCCAAGAATAGGCTCGTTACCTTTACGGGTGAGTCAGGCTGCGGTAAATCAACACTTGTCAATGAATGTATCGCCAAAGATTTTCAAAAGCGGTATCCAAAGGATAAACTGGTCATGGTTGGGCAGGACCGAAACAAATCGATTACCAGTCGGTCAACGGTTGCGACGTTTCTTGATATTAAAAAGAAACTCACCAAATACAGTGATGAAATTGATGATATTTTTCTGCGTTCGATTGAAGATATCATCGAAGAATTGCCAAAGGAAGACATCGCTCATAAACGCTTGTGCTTATTGATCAAACTTGGACTTGGTTATTTGACGTTAGAAAGAAAAACCCAAACACTATCAACTGGTGAATTTCAATGTGTCCACTTAGTTTCCGAGCTGTTCGCGAAGACAAGAAACCCGCACACGCTGTTCATTTTTGACGAGCCTTCAAAAGGGTTATCGCAAAATATTTTAAACCAATTCATCGATAGTGTCAGGGTCATCCTGGAGGATGAATCCGTCTCCATCATCATGATTGAACATAATGGTTATATGCTGGATAGCTCGGATTATATCGTTGATTTTGGTAAAAGACAGCTAACACCTGTCCAGCATCTTGAGGTTGTCAGCCATGATGATCATTATCGTCACAAAGACAGTGGAGATCAAGTGGAGCCATTGTATATCTCTTCCACACTTCGGTCAAAAACTGGTATCAATTATTTACAGGAAAATCATCTGGACTATTTCAAAAAGGCAGAGAACGTCTATAAGGGCGGCATTTTAAAAGGCTTATCACCAATCGCTCGCGTGATTTATGGGGAGTACGAGTCAGACACCATCGCGCCTGTCATCGCCATCGATCTTGAACGGCACTTGTACAGTCAATATACGTTTCTTTATGAGTTGGGCGGAATGATCAACCATCTAGTGGCTGCACATCCAACCAATAAAGATACAAGAAGCTTCGATTTCTATTCTGCAGACAATCATTGTCCAAGCTGTTCGGGCCGCAGGGTCATTGAAAAATTTGACTTTGATGTCGTCATTCAAGACAAAAACGTGCCATTTTGGGATGGCTTATTACATCCAGACGTGATGGAAGTATTAAAATATTATCAACATTCAAAACTGCAATTCCTGTTTGAAGAGATCAAGAATGAACTCGGTCACGATATTAGTAAAAGCTATAATGAGATGACAGATGCCGAAAAGCAGACATTCTTATATGGGTATTGGGAAAAGTCCTTTTACGATAAAGCAGGCAAGGCGTCCCGAATTTGGGAAGGATTCAATTTCATCATTGGGCGTTATATCTTCATATCGAAATCGATCATTAAAGAGCAGATGAAAGAATCAAAAGAAATGATCACCTGTCCAGTCTGTCAAGGAACGATCCTGAACCATCATAAAAAACTGACATTTGGTGATACAGACATTCGTGAGCTCATCCAACAGCCAATTGATCAAGTCATCAAAATTGCAGGGAAGCTGCCAGAACTGGAAAAACTAAAAGCGATTGTGGGCGGCGATATCGCACTTACAGATGATGTCTCATTCCTTCCTCGGGAAACGAAAGCGGCGTTGAAAATGCTCGAACTGGAACTGGCAAGCTTCATCGGCTATGAAGTGGTTTTACAAAATACCCTCCCATTCTGGGACAGCATTAAAGGCAATATCGAAGCAATCAGCTGCAAAAACCAGATCACCATCTGTGACTTTGCCAATATTAACGAAACAAGAGAAACCATTATTGATAAATACTTTACCAATGGCAAATACAAAAAACTGACCTATGTCTATGAAGCATTTGGCTACAAAAAAATCGTTACCCAAATCAATAAAATTAAGGCAAGTCATAAATGCCCATTCTGTAATGGGAAGAAAGTCATTTCAGAAGATAACATCCATGACGGTGTGTATAAATTAACGATACCCTGTGTGAGTTGTCATGCCAGTGGCATCGATGATGAAGGTCGTAAAGCAATCATCGAGGACATCGACGTGCAGACCTGGCTGACAGGGAAAGTAAGCGATGCCGTGGCTGAAAGTGAACGTACCGAAGCCGTTGCCGATATCCCCATTTTCGCCCGGATCCGTGAATTGAACAAACGAGATATGATGGCGGTTCATCAATGCCTCGAACAGAAAAAATAAATTTAACAGCTATTGAAAAAAAGTCCGCCGATACTGGCGGACTTCTGTTTGTATACAAATGGGGTTCTATCTAAATTATTAAAACAAGACTAGATTATCCTTCATGTTTTTTTCCTGTAATCCTCATTGGATTGAAGAAATTTGCGACACTCCTGCCGAATAACTGGCTAGCCAAGACCCCACAGCCGCTTGCGGTGAGGAGGCTTGGCAGACAGTCGGCGGAAAGGGAGTGGATTCCTGAAATTCTCCGGTACATTTTTAAAATAAAAAAACTGCAGGCAAATTCGCTTTTCTTCGAGTTTGTCTACAGTCTGAAGTCCTCCGTAATGGCGGACTTTTTTATATGAGGTTATTTTACAGAATAATCTTCTTGATAAACGGGAAGTGTTACTGAAATCGTTGTTCCCTTATTCAAAAGGCTAGTTATATGAAGTGTGCCATTCATCGTTTGGATGGTCTTAACAGCCACCATCGATCCTAGCCCTGTCCCTTTTTCTTTGGAACTGTAATAAGGTTCGCCAAAACGATTTATTTGTTCTTTGTTCATTCCTATTCCATTGTCACTTATTTCGATAATGATGTCGAAATTATTTATATAGGAAACAATACTAAGTTCCCCGCCGTTTGGCATAGCCTCTATACCATTTTTAATTAGGTTTAGGAAGCATTGCTTGAAATGTTGAACATTCCCCCGGGTAATGCCAGGAGTCAACTGTTCTGATATAGTAACTAAATTCATGTTAGCCAATGGTTTTATCATTTCAATTACATATCCTATTTCACGGTTAATTAAAATATTTTCCACTTTTTCGATTGCAGGTTTTGCAAATGCTAAGTATTCACTAATAATGGATTCTGCACTATTAAGCTCTCTAACAACATGTTGTATATATTGTTCTCTTACTTCTTGAGTAAGATCAGGAGCCTTTAGCAGTTGAACAAATCCTTTCACAACTGTTAGAGGATTTCTAACTTCATGGGAAATACTTGCTGCAAGCTGACTGACTACCTCCATTTTTTCTAGCCTTACCATTTGGGTTCGGATTAAAATGGCATCTTTTAAAATTTCTATGATATATAAAGCCAAAACGATAATGAAAGGAGGGAGGATAATAAAGTAAAATACATACGCCTCCGTTATTCGAAAATGATCAGACATACCGAGTGAAATAAAGCTGGTTAGTATTCCTAGAAACAAAATTAATAGTATGGAGCTATTTAGCTTATTTTTTCTATTAAAATTTTTGAATTTGGAAGAAAATAGAGCCGTTATAATAAATATAACGATATAAACAATTAACGTAAGTAAATTGAAACCATAAAAAGCAAACCTAAAAGTTAATATGATGACTAACAGGGCAGCCCCTACAGGCCAACCACCATAAAGTGTCCCTATTATAAAAGGAATTTGCCGGAGATCATGGACACAATATTCATCGATATAAATAGGAAACTTCATACATAATAGAATAGGAATGCTCATGCATGCAGTGATAAGGGACTTGCCATACTGACTTAACCTTTTGCCATGTTCTAATAAAATGTAATAAATCAAAATACTTACTAAGATATAAAAGAGATTATCTAATATGTTTTGATTAATATAAATAAAATTCATTGAATTCTCCTAAAAAATTAACAGTATGGTCTATTATACAAGAATAACACTAAAAAGGAGAATTTTAATAAAGTAATTTATTGACAGAAAGACATTTAAATTCAAAAATTGGTTATTTAATGCTCATCTGGGTAAAAAATGTAACTTGAATGATTTACCGATTTATCAGTTGGAAATTTGGTTTTACATAATAAAGGAAATATAATAGAGGCAGAGGTGATTTTCATTGAAAAAATGGACAAGAGACATAGAAATTAACGCTCCAATTGAACAGGTTTGGAAGTTTCTTGATGGTTCTGTAGAGAATATGCAACAAATCATGCCTCAAGTAGTTGAACAAAAGCCGGTTAAAATAACAGAAGAAGTGGTTGGAAGTGTATATCGCCAAAAATATAGAGAAGGAAAACGAACAGAAGAGTATGATATAGAAACCTTGGAATATTTGAATGAAACTAATGAGAAAAAGCTAAAAGTGGTTTCACACTTGCTAAAATGTTTGAAATTACAGCTTTTTATGAACTAAATAAAATCAATGACAATAAGACTTCCTTTACATATACAGTCACCAGTCGCCCGTTAAAGTGGTATGCGAAATTATTCTTATTATTTGCCACCGATAAAGTGGTAGTCGAATTTTTAGAACGTGTCAAAAAGGTAGCTGAAGCGAAAACGAGTAGGTAATGATTTTATTTAATACAGAAACTTAAAATCGTTTTGAAAAAGATTGATTAAAATGAGTTCTTCTCACTTTTTTATTGATGTAATTTTTATAAATAGGTTCGATCAAGATTGACTAGAAACCCTATTATATTTGCAATCTAATAAATCTAAAAAAAACATTCCATCGTACCTATGTAATAAACAGTTAAATTTTATTCAAAACATCGAGACTTAATTTTAAATCTACAATAGTTACGTAGTCCCTTGTTCGTTTACAACTTAATCAGGTTGTGTAAAATTATGTTCTTAAAAAAATTAACTACTTTTATTTATATTCATTTATATATTTCGCCATACAAAATAAATAGCACCCCAAACGTTAGATTTTTGTCTAAAAATTGGGGTGCAGTTTATTTAGTGGGCGTTCTTTTAATACCTTACTGGAATCAATGACTTCTTATTACAATTATTTAAAATAAGTTTATTGGTTCATTATGTGTTTTGATTTGTAAGTCACTTATAATATCCTTGTCGCTATACATAACGATATGAAATGGAGTTGGTGGAGTTTGAAGTGCACCATATTCTCGCCCCATTTTCCATTCTTCTACTGTGTCTACAATTATATTTAAAAATATTTCTAAATTTTTTTCATCATTTTCAAATATCAAGTTAAAATCTTTGATAAATAGTACATATTGTTCGCCATCTAACCATTCTAAATCATTGAGACATTCATCGAAAGCATCCCAATTATCACCAAAATAATCAGGGAATTTCATTTTTTTTGAAAATTCTCTAAAAAAACTTTTTTTATTATGACATTTTTGTCCGTCGATCATAGCTACAAATTTTTTTGAGTTATTTTCGTATTTTTCACAAGTAGATTCATATAATTTTTTAAAAATATCTTGGTTATAACTCAAATGAAAAAACGGCTTTTCCAATTTATTAAAACTGCTTATTTTCATATTACACCCCATATCAAATAATTTAAACAAGTATTAATTCATTGTTTTAAAAGTTTTATAATGATTATTTGTATAATAAGCTTTTCCATTTTCCCCTATTACAATTCTTTCTGACCCTCTATTTTTCCCTTTTTTCTTAGAGAAAATATCATATTCTTTATACTTTGTATTTGTTGGTAATAGCTCATTGCTATTTTTATATACACCGCCACCTTTGTATCCTTGTTTAGGATGACCGTGCTTTTTCACATATTTAAGAGTATTTTTTGCCTCTTTAGGAATAACATAGCTAGTTTTAATTTTTCTAACGACTTTTTTTCCTGATTGCCATACTTTTTTGCCTTTTTTCACGACCCATTTGCCAGCAGTTTTCCCGAATTTTAGTAAAAATCCAAATTTTTCGCCATTATAATCAACATATTTTAGTGGATTATTGGATGTATATCCATATCCATTTTGCGTACTTGGATCATCATTATCTCCAGAATCAGGATCCAATGCTAAGAACGCACCATTTGTTGGATTATAGTAACGGGCTTGCAAGTAATAGTTCTTTGTTTCTTCATCAAAAAAGTATCCTGCATACCGAATTGGATTAGCTTGAGCTACTTTGCCGACTTTTGTTAAAACATTTCCATAGGCATCATACGTATAGGAACCTACTTCTTTACCTTCATTATCTCGAATCGATACCACATCACCACGATGATTTGTCCAATAGTGATACGCTTGTTCCTTCCAGTTACCACTTACATCTTTTTCACGAATGACCATCCCTAGAGGAGTGTATCCTTCCCATTGGTAATTTCGATATTGCTCGATAGAATCGCCAATCCGTATGACTTCAAGAGATAATTGATCTCCATCGTAATAGTACTCATGTGTTTGGGAACCAATGATTTTCTTGGTGCGTAATCCAGCTTCATCATACTCATAACGAGCTACTTCTTTGCCTTGTAAAGCGGTGACTCTTGTTTGATAACCAAGGGCATTGTACTCATATTTATAATGTTCATCTTGAATTAAATTTCCGTCCTTATCATATTTGTATACTATGTCATTTTTAGTAGCAATTTGATTAGCTTCATTATACGAAAAGATATCGGTTTTACCATCACGAGTGCTCTCTTTGCGATTTCCAACATCATCATAGTCATATTTATTGATCGTACCATCTGGTAATACTTCTTGAATCAGTTGGCTATTCTTATCATAGGTAAAACTTGTTGCTCCTTGTGGGCTCACTTCTTCTAAAATATTATCTGAACCATCATACTTATAAGCATATTTTATACTCGTATCATTTTCTTGAGTATATACAATACTTTCTAAAAGATTACTTTGATTAAATGTATTGGTTTTTTGATATAGATTTTCATTGACCGTGACTTTCCGTTTATTATTAGCGAGATCATCATCGTAATCAAACACCAGCCATTTTTGTTCGCCTACTCCAACTGTTTGTACATCGGTTTTCCCTTCAGCTGTATACTTAAGCGTTTGTTCAATCTTCCATGCATCTGTATCTTGATTGTAATGAATAGTTGAACTTTGTGGATATTCATTCTCATCATACGTATATCCAATTCTGTATTTCCCTTGCGTATAAGACTCCAGTTGAGCCTGATTATTATAGGCAAAATCCTTTTGAAGGAGTGTTTGATCAGATCCTAAGTCTTTATAGGTTACACTGGATACTTGTCCACCATCAGTATACGTTTGAATCCACTTTAATACTTCTACATTCGATGGGGTAGAAGCTGTTACACTTTCTACTTGATCCATATCATCATAGGAATAAGTTAGTTTATTTCCAGACGGTTTAACTTCCTCATCCATATTTCCATTCAAATTATAATGATAAGTAAACACCATTCCAGGTAAAGTTGCTTTTGTGCTTTGATCATTATCATTATATTCGTAAGTTTTGTTTCGCCCTAAAGCATCTGTAAGAGTCGTTAAATTCCCATTTCCATCGTATTTATATTGAGTCGTTTTTCCTTTCCCGTCTGTTACAGCAGAAACCACGTTAGGCTGTAGTGGATGATATTCGTAAGAAACAATTCTTTCTCCAGCATCTGTTTTACTCTTTATGTTGCCAAACTGATCATAAGAAGTACTTGTGGACTGCCCTTTAGTATCTTTTATGGTTATCCTTTCTTTTAGATCATCATAAATTGTTTCCAAATAGGTTTGATTCGGATAAATCACTTTTGTTTCCCTACCAAACGAATCATACTCGTACTTTGTTGTTTCCTCACCAATCTTCGTGCTAGACAGACTCTCTCCTTCATAGGTGTTAATCGTCAGAGTGCCCTTTGGATCGGTGACTTTAGTTACCTGGTTTTTATCATCATATTCATACGAAGTCGTTCCGTTAGAATCTGTGTTGGTTTTCAAATTCCCGTGAGAATCATAGCTGTTAGAACTGGTTATTCCTTCTTCATCAACAGATTGTAATACATTGTATTGCTCATCATATTTGAGGGTAGAAGTTGTCTCATCACTGTTCATGATCTCGCTAACAGCAAAAGTTCCATTTTTCGTATCCCGTTTATAAACCGTCTCATTGTCGTCTGTATCTGTCACCGTAAATTCATTTTTTGCCTGATCATAACGGTACGTAGTAGAGACGGATATGGATGCATCTATTTCTTGTTTGTCAAATATCTTCAATTCATTTTCATCATAAAGATATTTGGTTTCATTTCCCTTGCCATCTATATAAGATGCTAGTTGGCCAAGTGCATTATAGGAAAGCTTTTCTATGATGCTATCTGTTGTGCGAGAATCTTTTGTTACAATGGATGCCAACTGCTTATTCTGATATCCAATTTCCTTCCAATTGCTTCCGTATCCTACTTTATTGATTAATCCATCATTGTTATAGGTTAATTGAATACTACTCCGAATTTTTTCGCCTTGTTGATTTACTTCAGAGATTTCGGATAACTTATCTTGATTGTAAAAAAAACGGATGGTATTTTGATTGATATCCTTGTAGGCATATAAGCGAAACTCTTTAGTTTTACTTGAATTCCCCTCGAAGATTTTTGAAAATCCATCTTTTTCTTTCAGGGTAAATCCTTGTGCACCATTAGCCGTTTCCTTTGTTAAGGTTAAATATTTCCCTTTTGGAGAGATATATTTTTTATTGCTAGAATCATAGCTGAATTCATGTTTGGTTCCATCTTCATCATAATAAATGACTTTTGCTGGTTCTGTGCTCGTAGCATCTACTTCTACAAGATTTTCATTTCCTGCAAATGTCCAACCTTGCCCAAGCACAGATGTACGAGTGGACCGTGAATTATAGTAACGGGTAAAATCAAACCCCAAGAGTCCTTGAGTGAATAGGGATTGATCTGTGAACTCCATGACCATATTTCCCGTGGTTACATTGACGGAAGCAGTTGCATTTCCAAATGAATGGTGGTCTTCATAAGTGAAATGATCTTCTAACCCATTTAAATCTTCTCTCGGATCAATTGATACAGTAGCTTTACTCGAAGCAGGGCTCAAGCCACGATTTCCAGTCATTTTACCCTGCTCTGTTTCTGGAGCATTGTCGTCGTCCACATAATAGGCTTTAACCGTTGCGGAATAATTTGATGAAACACCATAAATGGGTTCTGTTGTGAAAGACGTTTTGCCTTTTACTTGATATGTTTTAGTTGTTTTATCATCTGAAATCTGTACCTCGTAATATTTTGCTGAAGGAGTCGCATCCCACTTCACTGTCAAACTACTTTTGTTATTCACCATATCCTCTAAGTTACTAGTTAGCTTTGCATTTTTAGGTGCATATAGTGGTATGTATCCATAGTTAACATCTGATGAAGCTGAATCTCCTGCTTCAGAAATTGCTTTGACTCGAATACTATAACGATTTGAACCATTTCCATAAGTAATGCTAGGGTCAATTGGTAATTCTGTTCCTTTACCTATACTTGTCGATTTATCTAATTCAACTGGATAAAGTTCTTTAATCCCAATTTTCAAATCCGCATCCGTAGGCCAGATCTTTTTCCCCTTTGTACTAACACTGGTTACTTTACCTACCGAAAACTCTTTATATTTTGTACCATTCCAAATAAGAACTTTATAACCCGTTGCATTAGTTACTGGTTTCCAGGAAATATCAAGCCAACCACGCCCTTTATTTACTGTATCTGTTTCCGGGTACGCATATGATTTTACGGTTGGAATATCCGGAATTCCCACTTGTACAACTGGTATGCTTTTGTAAATAACTGTTGAAGCCGGGCTATTTCCATTAGCAAATTTTGCTACTACACGAAATCCGTAATCTTTTTTCGTAGTTGTCGCTCCACTTTTCGCACTATAAAAAGCACTTGGGTCTACCGGTAATTCAACACCCGTGCTATCCGTTTTATACGTGGTACTTGTTGAATAAGGAGCTTTAGGGAAGATCTTTTTGCCCTTTGATGACCAACTTGTAGATGTACCAGAATAAATAGTCTGATAACCCTTACCATCATACATTTGCAAATCATAAGACTTTGCTCCATGAACGGAACCCCACTTAACATCAATATATCCATCAGCCTTCCCCTCACCATAGGAGTAAGAACTGACTGTAGGATTCTTCATCTTTTCATAGTGGTAACTAATGACCAATTTAGCTTTTTTCGCACTTTCTGCAGCCGTGATTTTTTTCCAATGTGTTTTGCCATTTCCGTTCGTATGGAATTTAAATCCATAATTTTCTCTTGTACCGTTAACCCAAGCCTGGATGGTATTCTTAACATCAAAATAAGCCCACTGATCCCTAGCAACAGACGTACTTGTTATTTTGGTGGATGATGGCTTATTGTTCCAAGTTAATTGATCTACATACCATTGTGCTTTTACCTCATCTACCCATATATCCGTTTTTGTATCGACATAATAAGAATGGGTAACATAGGCGGCTAATTCAGCAGAATCAATGGTTGCACCCTTTAAATCCCCAATAACACTAAATTTAATAAACGGGTAATTGGTTCCTGTTGTGCTATCATAATATCCTGTTTTTAATACTTATTCCCCTTGTGTTGGATCCCATTCTTTATTGTAATTGTTGTTTGGGTAGGCGCTCATCACAAATGTATCTCCCAATGCATCTATTGATACAGAAGGGTCAATATAAATAGGGAAGACTCGCTTAGGCGAAGATAGCCATTCTTTACTGGCATTTAAAACTAACTCATATCCATTATCTGATTTTTTATTTAACTCATAATGGATATCTGTCGATCGAACACCATCACCGAACGTGTCGTTATATTTTGAATCCACCATTACAGGCTTTGGTAAGGTGAAAATTGATTTCTCTTTAGATTCGCTTTCATAGAACCCTATTGATCCGTTCTTTTCAACTTGACCGTATAAATCCGTTTGAATGGTATAGTGAAATTCATTGATTCCATTATATTCATTCATGATCCAATCTTCTTTTACCTCATTATTTAAGGCAACATGCCGTAAATCAATATTCGGGTATAAAGATTTATGAGTTATTGAATTTTCTTCCTTTACTGACCCCGATGTATAAGTTGGTTCAGTCTGCTTCTCTCCATTTGAGGCATAGGTTAACTCAAATGATAACTTGTGTTCACAAGATTGATAAATTAAAGGCTTACCTTCCCCTAATTTTTCAGGAAACATAGATGCTAAGTTTGTAGTTTCTGTCTCTATGTAGCCCTTATTATCTTTTTCCACTAACTCTTCGGAAATGGTCTTGTATTTTCCGTCTACTTTGTTATGTATTTCTTCTGGATAAATCTCTTTAACAAAGTTTCCTTCTCCATCCGTGAATGTTTTTGAACTTTTCGTTCTTTCTTTCACCACTTCATCCAAATTGTCCGTGTTGATTGATTCCTTTTCAATTTTTGTAGTCTGACTTGTATTTTCACTTGAAGCACCTGTGTAGGTTGGCAACATGCTGCATAACAAAGTCAAAATCAAAATTGATGCCATGTACTTTCTGAATTTTAACAAAATATTTCCTCCTATCCCAATCATTACTAATAGATTATACTCCAAGAGTCACATTTAATATATTGTTAATTAGGAAAAAAGAATTATATATGTATTCCGATTAATAATTATATATACTCATTAATAGGGTGGGGGGCATATTAACTTACTTGGAGAATAGTATTTAATTTGTAGAAGATAGCTTCGCTAGATTCATTAAAATCTGACTTGGACCAGTACGTACAGAATTAATCGAAAACAACTTCCAGTACTAGCAGAATAAGATAGAACAACAGTAGAAGAAGGAACAAACCACCACATCATCCTAGTGAAACTCGAACCATACAAAAGTGGTGGAACAGCTGTATTCTTAACTTCAGAGGGTGCAGCCACATTACAGTTGAAGAAATAAGTGTTAGGAGGGATGTAAACTAAAGATTGGGTACCACATAAAAAAGACGGGCTAGCGTAATGCTTGCCCGTTAACTTGCGTCATAACTCATATTTCTAAAATGTTTTGCTTCGATATCTTCATCGACTTTAATCACGAGTAAAGCCACTTCCTAAATCTGTACAACTGAAGAACTCGCATTGAGGTCAGTATCGCTGGACATCATTACAGCGTCTCAAAAAAACCCCTTCATTTCTTGAATAAATATAGAAACTCTTCTAAAATATATGTAGTCATAATTTTACAGTACATAAAAATAGTACATAAAAAGGAAATCTGGGAATCTCTAAGATTTTATAAGAAAAGAAGTTGAAAGGACTTTCCATAATGTCTATGATTTACGAATCTCAAACACTAGTTTCTGCCATGCAAATGCGTGTCGGACAATATAAGGATCTAAAGGAACAGCTCACGGAATTAAAAAAAGGATTTGAGAGTATCGTTCATTTGGATGATGAGCTGCAGGGGCAAGGCGCAGAGGCAATCAAAGGGTTTTACAAAGCACAAATCGATGTCGTGGATTCTTGGCTGCGTCTGATCAATCGGCATATTGCCTTTTTAAGTGGAATTCAAGGAGATACAATCGAAGCTAACCTGAGTGAAACGGTGGTTACGGTCCCATTTTTAGAGGAAGAGCTGACAAATGCCAGTCGAAATTCCAAGGAGATGGTCACAGCCCAGAAAAATGATCTGAAAAAAATATTTGCTGGAATTGATGATATCATTCAGTTAGAGCCCTTTTCCGACGATGCGTTCTTTGAAAATATCGAGAAAGCTGAAACAAAACGGACCGAAACGATAGACAAAGTAAACGAAATTGATCATAAGTGGACAACTGAATATGCTAAATCCGAAGAGGACCAAGCGGCAGTGACGGCACTCATGGAGCAATTGAAAGTATCCAGTACAAGGGGAGGAGTAGTATCCCCGCTCTATTTTAATGCAACAGCTTACAAAAATAGTGAAGCCTATAAAAACCTAGAAGTAAGGAAAAAAGAGACCGCAGAATATCTGAAGGTTAAGCAAGAGGAAGCAGAGAATCGAAGGATCAAGGAATTGAAGGCAAAACTCGATCATGTAACAGATCCAGATGAGTTCCTCAAAATCGCCAAGCAGATCGGGTATGAAAACTTAGCGCCCACCCAGCAGCAATATGTCATGCAGCTAGAAGCATCCAAGCAAACCGCAGACATTGCAAAGGGAATAGGCGTAGGCCTGTATGATGTAGGTAAAGACTTTGTGACAGGAGTTTGGGACTTTGTCACAGATCCAGGGGAAACGGTTGAAGGCGTAGCCAATTCGATCATGCACCCGATACAAACCTATAAATATATATCCAAACCCATCTCCGACTCATATGAACGGGATATGGTAAATGGAGATGCCTACTCGCGGGCTCACTGGGTATCCTATGCCCTTGGAACAGTCGTCACATCAATAGTGGGAACAAAAGGCGCAGGAGCCATAACGAAGACTGGGGTGGCGACTACAAAAGCGGCTGCAGTAAAAGGTGCAACAAAGGCAAAAGAACTAGTCTCCATCCCTAACCTATTGCCATACAATCCAAAAAACCAACTGTCGTTGGCAGGTGGAGTACCTTATAATGTGGTTAATGGTGCGGGGTTGAAAGAACAGTTAATTTCGATGGCGAGAGTGGAGTCTGAGGTTAGTGGTAGGGGTATGGGTACGGGTAAGGATAGTAAGGAAGTTAAAGATATAGATACTGTACCAAGAATTAGTGAAATTGAGGTAAACTTTAACTATAAAACTAAATTTGATTCAGAGGAATTTGCAAGGCAGTTAAAAGACCAAGAAAAGGGTATGAACGAACTAACTGTATATGAATACCAACAAAATCGAAAGCGGTTTATTGATGAAGGTAGAGCAATAGAGAGTAATGCAGCTCAACAAGCTGCTAGGGAAGAAGCTTATGTACAAAAGATAAATGAACTACAAAGAGAAGGACTAACTTTATCTCAGGCTAAGAAAGAAGCCAAGGGATGGTTAGATACTCAGGCTGCACTGCATAATCCTGACCAGATAGCGGGTGGAAAAGCAGAGGTAATTGGGGGAATGGGAGATAAGAAAATTAATTCTTCTATAGGTAGTCAATGGCGATATAGAATTGATATTGTAGATGAACAAATTAATGGATTAGCAAAGAACATGACACAAGAACAACGGAAAAATACGTATTTAAATGTAAAGTTAACAAACTAGAGGAGGAGTTTTAATGGATAAGTATTTAACGGATTTTAAGTTACATAATAAAGTTCCGAATGAAATTATCGAAAAATATAAACATGTAGTTCCAGAAGAAATGGTGGATTTATGGAAAGACTATGGGTTTGGAACGTTTATGCAAGGATATTTTAAAAGTGTAAATCCAGAAGAATTTCAAGAAGTTTTAGAAGATAGTAGTGAAAGGTATAAAAATTCAATAGTATTGTTTGCTACTGGCATGGGGGATTTGGTTATTTGGTCAGATGGATATGTTAGATTACTTAATTACAGGTACGGTAAGGTAAAGACTATTATGTTTACATTTGAGTTTTTCTTCCAAAATATTGCTGACTTAGAATTCAGAGATGAAGATTTATCTTGGCATCCTTATCCAGAAGCAATAAAACAATATAATAAGTTGGAGTATGATGAATGTTTTGGTTATACACCGCTATTAGGTCTGGGTGGAGCAGAAAAAGTTGAGAACTTAAAAAAGGTTAAATTAAAAGAACATATCCTCATTATTACTGAATTTATGGGACCAGTTCAATAGTAAAGTAAAGCATGTGCAGATAATTGAAAAGCAAAGCATATGAGAAGTGGACAGAAAAAGAAAAGGTCATTTTGAAGAATTGACTTTATGATGGTTTACCATCATAAGCACTTGTTTGTCCTACCATCTCTTGACACGATAAAAAAAGACATACGAGTTTAGGCGAGAAATGATGCATTAGTCAATGAAGAGGGTAATGCAAACTTTTCTTATGATATATCAGTAGATCGACAAAAAGCAGTTGTGAAAATAATAAATGAAAATATTAAAGAATTGATTAAATTATGCAGAAAATATGATCGTGAAATGCCAACAGAAATTAAGATTGTTTATGATGTACAAGCGAATAAACTTGCGGCAGATTATAAATATGATCTTGTACATACAAATGATTCTAATAAAACTGCAAGTTCTATTGCTAGGATATGGTTTGAGCAAATCAAGAATGAAAATAATTAATATAAAAAGACCAAACCAATTAGCTAAAAACCTTGATTGAGTGTTCGTCACTCAGTCAAGGTTTTCTTTTTGACCTATATAACCGAATCCTTACACATTAGAACGTCCTAAAATCGAAAGTGAAACATTAAAACGCAAGCTAAGAATTTACTCCTCGTGTACGTGTTTATTTCAAATACAGATACCTAATGTGTTATAGACAATAAATTAAAAATCATGCACTACGGTATGATGAAGCACAAAACAGCTTATAAATTGTCGATAGTAAGAGGGAAGAAAGTGGCTTAAAAACGTTATAGGGTACGAGTAAAGAATATAAAAACTATAAGAATGTGGAATAAGAAAGGAAGAGCTCCCTTTTGGAAAGAGGGCACTGTTGTAGAGCTTCATCATTTAATCAGCCAGGATCAATGGTGGAAATTCCAAACAGTTTTCATGAGTCATATGAGAGCTAAACAAATAGATAAAAGCGAATGGTAAAAGGAGGAATCTTGAATGAATAAACAGGAATTAACAAATTTTATTAATGAACATAAGGAATCAGATGACTTTACCGGTGGAGCAGATGAAAGTCAAATCAATGTTGTCCAAAAAGAGCTAGGGGTGGGATTACCTGAAAGTTATAAATGGTTTTTAACGACCTATGGTTCTGGTGGGGCATTTGGTGTTGATATTTTAGGAGTGGCTAAGTCAAATAGAACTCCTGTTGTTGTTAACACGAAGAGTTATAGAGATTTAGGATTGGATAAGGATTTAGTGGTTATTGAAAATGCTGGAGAATATGTCTATTGTTTATATACAAGCAAAATGGAGAATAATGAGTGCCCGGTAATAGCGTGGAATAGACAAGGTGGACTTGATGACTACAATACAGCCAAGAACTTTTATGAGTTTTTATCACAAAGGCTATTGGATGCAAAAGAAGCATGGGAAGAAGATTTTTAAAATAGATAAATAGAAGCAATTTATAAATGATTTCGTCATCCAATGGGATATGTTTTTTAGGTTTATGTGAAACTTAATTGGGAAGATAAAATATATTGGGAAACGTTGGTAGTCGTCTGAAATAAAAGGATGTGGTTATAAATGAATAATGATATACCGCTTAAATCAGAAACCCCAATATTAGGAACAGACCATACTATTTTAGATTTCTGGCAATGGGGATTTTCAAAAATATTAACAAACAACCTAAGGGGAATTTTTGCTGAGTTTTTAATTGGAACTGCTCTTGGCTGTTTAAATCAATTACGAGTTGAATGGGACGCATTTGATTTAGTTTATAAAGACATGAAAATTGAGGTGAAATCTTCTGCGTATATCCAAGCATGGCATAAAGAAAAATATTCAAACATCAGTTTTAGTATTGGGGCAAAAAAAGAATATAATTATGAAACAAATAAATATAGCCCGACCGTAAAACGGCATGCAGATATATATGTCTTTTGTTTACTAAAAGAAAAAAATTTTGAATTAATTGAACCTTTAAATATGACACAATGGGAATTTTACGTTGCATTAACTAAAGACTTAGATATACATTTTCCCAATCAAAAAACAATATCTTTAAATTCACTAAAGAAAATAACTCACCCAAGTACATATGAAGAATTAAAACAGACAATAGATGGTCTATTGTAGGAGTTTTTTACGTCTCTTGGTGTTATGGAATAGTAACAATTAAGGATAATTACGATAAAAATAAATATTTAATAATATAACAGAAAAAATGGTATTTTCAGAAATATGTAATATAGAAAAAGTTAAAGACTTACCAGAACTACTTGATGAAGTAAGAATAGAATAAGTTTTCCTATCTGATAAAAAAGTTGAAGAGAAACCATCGCTTTTAGTAACAAGCCAGAGTAATGTATTATTATTCTACGAGTTATTGAAAATTACATCTAAAAATTTACAGTCAGGGGCCAGTCATGATCATCGAGAAAAAGCTAATAGTCAATTCAGACAAGGGTAATTTATTAAATGAATTAATCTCTTCGATAAATGAGTGTGAAAAGTTTTATTTCAGCGTAGCATTTATTAATTATAGTGGTCTTCAGCTGTTGTTGGATACTTTCAAGAACGCGGAAAAAAGGGGAGTAAAGGGGAAGATTATTACTTCTACTTATCTGAATTTTACTGAAGCGAAGGCTTTAAAGAAAATAAATGAGTTTAGTAATATTCATTTGAAGATTTTTGAAACAGATAAGGCGATTGGGTTTCATACGAAAGCATATATTTTTGAATTTAGGGATAGTTATAAGGTGATTATTGGTTCTTCTAATATTACTCAAAGTGCCCTTAAGAGTAATATTGAGTGGAATATTGAGATTATTGCTAAAGGGGATGCTCAATTTCTTAAAGATGTATTAAAGGAATATGATGGCTTATGGAATAGTAGTGTCGTAGCGGATGACAATTTCATTAGTAAGTATGAAGAGTTTTTGAGTAAATTAAAGGGCTATACGAATACACAGCAATTTATTTATGAAAGCTCTGAATATATCATTCCTAATAACATGCAGAAACGTGCGGTTGAAAACCTTGAAAGAATTAGATCGTTTGGGGAAAAGAAGGCCTTAGTTATAGCAGCAACAGGGACGGGTAAAACATATATGTCTGCTTTTGACGTAAAGGGATTCAAGCCTAAGAGATTACTGTTCATTGTACATAGAGAAGAAATATTAAAAAAAGCAAAAGAGACGTTTGAAAAGCTCCTTCCTAATGAAAAACTGACATTTGGTTTACTGACTGGGAATCAAAAGCAAAAAAATGCTGATTATATTTTTTCTACCATTCAAACTTTGTCTAAATGTTACCAGGAATTTAAACGAGACGAATTTGATTATATTATTTTTGACGAGGCCCATCATGCAACAAGCCCTAGTTATCAAGCAGTGCTAGAATATTTCGACCCACTATTCAAATTAGGTATGACAGCTACTCCAGAGAGAAGCGATCAACAAAATGTTTTTGACCTATTTGATAATAATGTTGCTTTGGAAGTTCGTTTACATGAGGCTTTAGAGGATGAACTGGTTATTCCCTTTCATTATTTTGGTATTACCGACATTGAGGGAATTGATTTAAGTGATGTAGATATTGACGATGTAGCAGAGATAACGAAGAGACTAAAGGTTAACGAGAGAGTCGACTTTATTATTAAGAATATGAATTTCTATGGCCATGACGGTGAAAAAAGAAAAGGTCTAGGGTTTTGTGTAACCGTTGAACATGCACAATATATGGCACAAGAATTTAATAGTAGAGGTATTCAAAGTATCTGTTTATCTGGAAATGACTCAGTCGAGCTGAGATCGTATTATATAAAAAGATTAGAAGATGATCATGATGACTTAGAATTTATTTTCACCGTTGATATTTTTAATGAGGGTGTCGATATTCCTTCTGTAAATACCGTATTAATGTTAAGACCTACTAATTCTCCGATTGTTTTTATTCAACAGCTAGGACGAGGGCTCCGTAAACATAAAGACAAGAGTTTCTTAACTGTCCTTGATTTTATCGGGAATCATAGTAAAACGTTCTTAATTGCTATCGCATTAAATGGAAGCCGTTATTATGATAAAGAAAGCTTGAAGGTTGCGATTGCGACTGGCTTTGCAAATATTCCAGGTTGTACGCATATTCAAATGGATAAAATCTCGGAAGAACGGATATTGGCGCAGATTGATAGGGAAAACTTTAATTCTTTGAAGTATTTGAAGGAAGAGTACTTTGAATTTAAGAAAATGAATCAAGGTAAAATTCCTTTATTATTAATGGATTATATGAAATTTGATGGAGCTCCAGATCCGATTAAGTTTATTAATCGCGAAAAAACATATTTGCAATTTGTAGCAAAAGTAGAAAAAGAAGATTCCTTGAAAAGGCTATTACTAGACGAAGCTTTTGAAGGAGTATTAAGGGAATTATCGAGTAAGCTACCTTTAAAGCGAGTGTATGAATTTGCTATTGCTAAATATCTATTGGACCATGATGATATTTCTTTAGAAACCGCAAAACATGAGATATTGAAGTTGGTTAAAGAGGTAGATGAAGATAGCGTATTACATGCCTTGCAGTGTCTAAATCAGGATTTTTATGATCCTGGTCAGAAAAAGAGGAACTTTAAGTTATTTGCACTTGAAAATGGTCATTTAACTAAGACAACTTCTTATCAAAAGGTTCTACACAATGAAGAGTATAGAACGTATATCGAAGATCTGATCATTTATGGAATCTTTAGATATGAAAAGGAATTTAAAGAAGACTACTATGGTGTGCCACATTTGAAGCTGTATGAACAATATCAAATGGCTGATGCTGCATTACTATCAAATTATCGTAAAAGCCACAGTGCTTTTAGGGGTTCTGGTCTACTTTCAAATGGAAATGACTACTTCTTATTTATTGATTTGCACAAGGAAGAAGATATTAAAGAGAGTATTAATTACCACGATGAATTTATAAACGAGCGCATTTTTCAATGGCAGACTCCAAATAGTACAGCTCCAAGTTCTGAGAGAGGAAAGAATATTGTATTCAACCAGGATAGAGGGATACATTTACATTTATTTATTAGAAAGTACAAAGAAATAGATGGAAAGACAGAGCCGTATATTTATATCGGGAAGGGCAACACAGTGGAATATGAAGGGGAAAAGCCAATTACTGTTACAATGGAATTAGAGAATGAAGTCCCAGCTAGTTTATATACTGAGTTCACTAAAAGAGTATAGTCTTCTCATTTGAGAAGACTATTTTTTTCATTTATCAATTGTTCCACAGCTGGAATGTCAGCAGGAGCCCATTTTAGGGAACTTAAATTTTCTCGCTTTAACCATATAAGTTTAGAATGCTCATTGGCTGTTGGGGTACCTCCAATGATTCTACATTTTATAGACAGTAGGTTAATGATGAAGGTTTCATATTCATGCGTATTATCATTAAAGATTGAAGTCTCTGTTTCAACCTTGCATTGTAATTCTTCATCTATCTCTCTTTTTAAAGCAGTAAAAATATCTTCACCCATTTCTACTTTTCCACCTGGGAATTCCCACATGTTCGGAATGCTCATATCTGGAGAGCGTAACGCACATAGTATTTCATCTTTTTCATTTTCAATGATGGCTGCAACTACTTTAACTTGCTTTTTCATGTTATCCTCCTATAGGTTTTCTATGATTAAATAATATCATGATTAAGAGAGGTTTGTTATAAATACAAAATTTGGGTAAGTGATATAATTGTAATTGTAATATAAACTTTGAAGGAGGCCCATTTATGCCAGTCCACAATAAATTAGTCCGTGATCGGATTCCTGAAGTGATTGAAGCTACAGGTAAGAAGTTTACCACGAGAGTGTTAGATGAGAAGGAATACTTAGAAGAATTGAAAAAGAAGAGCTTTGAAGAGTTACAGGAATATGTAGAGACTGAAAGTAAAGAGGATGCGATTGAAGAGTTGGCCGATATGTTAGAAATCCTTCATGCTCTGGCTGAGTATCATGGGGCTTCAATCGAGGAAGTTGAGAAAGTAAGGAAGATCAAAGCGGCTAAACGCGGGGGATTTAAGGAGAAGATTTATCTGATTGAGGTTGAAGATGAGTAAGGTCCAATTAATTACCAGTCAATTAGGGTCACACCTATTGAAGCAGATTGATTCTGCTTCTTCTATTTGTATTTTGACCTCTTTTGTGATGAAATCTGGTGTTCAATATTTGAGAGAAGCATTAAAAGCAGCTGCTGAACGTGGAGCGGAAATTAAAGTGTGTACTGGCGATTATTTGTTTGTGACCCAGCCAGAAGCATTAAGGATATTGTTAGAGATTGATTCAAGAATTGAGGTCAGGTTATGGAAGAGTAATGGGGTGTCCTTTCATCCTAAAGCTTATCTATTTCAAAAAGAAAGCCAAGATAGCCTGTTTGTTGGCTCGTCCAATCTTTCACGTTCGGCTTTAAGTAATGGAGTGGAATGGAGTCTTTCTATTAGTGATGATGAAGAAGTATTTTCTCAAGGGCTACATCTATTTTTAGAAACGTTTTATAGTGATCATACGATTTCTTTAAATCAAGAAACGTTGAAGAATTATGAAGAAAGCTATGAGAAGTTTCATATAGCTAATCCAAATCTTCCTCAAAAGTGGACAGAAACAGAGGAAATGGATTTAATGCTTCCAAGTGAAGTTGATGAGTCTATTCCAACAGCGGAGGTCATTCATGAATCATCTGCACCGTATGGGGAAATTTATCCTCGCTTTGCACAAATTGAGGCATTAGAGGAATTAAATAAAACAATGGAAGAAGATTATGATAAGGCGTTAGTTGTGATGGCCACCGGATTAGGAAAGACATATTTAGCTGGGTTCTTTGCCCGCAATTTTAAACGGGTGCTGTTTATTGCCCATCTTGAAGAAATTTTATATCAGGCTAAGAAGTCATTCCAAACGGTTATGCCGGAAGAGAGCTTTTCTATTTATAATGGCAAGGTGAAGGAGCGGCATGGACATACCATTTTTGCTTCTATTTACACGTTAAGCATGCAGCGGCATCTTCAAGTTTTTGATCCTGAAGAATTTGATTTAATTATCGTCGATGAGTTTCATCATGCAGCGGCTGATTCTTATCAACGAGTACTAGATTACTTCAAACCAAAATTTTTGCTTGGAATCACGGCTACACCGGATCGAAATGATAACAAGGATGTTTATGCTATCTGCGGTGGAAATGTAGCATTCCGGATGGATTTCCTTGAGGCAATTCAACGGAACTGGTTAGCGCCATTTAAATATTTTGGTGTGTATGATGATACAGATTATAGTCAGATTACTTGGTTAGGAAATCGGTATGATGAAAAGGAGTTACTACAGCTACAATTACGGGATGAGATGGCTGAAAAGGTATTGGATGTCTGGAAGAAAAAAAGACAAACTCGTACAATAGGTTTCTGTTCTTCTATTAGGCAAGCAGATTTTCTTTCTGACTTTTTTAATAGAAACGGATTTAGAGCAATTAGTCTGCATTCAAAGCAAAAAGACATGTATAGAGATGATGCAATAAGCCAGCTTGCAGATGGATCTCTCGATATTATCTTTACGGTAAATCTATTCAATGAGGGAGTCGATATCCCCGCTGTTGATACGCTTTTATTTGTTAGGCCAACAGAATCTTTAACGGTCTTTACCCAGCAGATTGGCAGAGGACTGAGGCTACATGACTCCAAGAATCATTGCGTTATTATAGATTTGATTGGTAATTATCGAAATGCAGATGTTAAATTAAGTTTGTTTGATACGGATTTGAGCAAGCAGAAGACGAAAACTATTGAGCCGGTTGTTCCTGTGTTATGTGAAATAGAATTAGATATTCAGGTAATTAATCTCTTAAAGGAAATGGCGAAAAAGAAGCAACCTAGACGAGATAAATTAGTAAATGATTATCTCATATTAAAACAGGAATTAGGTAGAAGGCCTTCTTATTTAGAGTTACATCTAAAAGGTGCCTCTGATTCCCCGCAATATCGTCAGGAATTCTCTTCATATTATGGTTTCTTGGAATATGCTAAAGAGCTTTCAGAAACGG
Organism: Peribacillus frigoritolerans; assembly: GCF_030676415.1. Classification (GTDB taxonomy): domain Bacteria; phylum Bacillota; class Bacilli; order Bacillales; family DSM-1321; genus Peribacillus; species Peribacillus frigoritolerans_A. Next base: position 33,672 of record NZ_JAUUTW010000006.1, read on the forward strand.
AATCCGAAATCTATCATAGATATGAACAATGGCTAGTGGAAGTAGAGAAAACAGGTATGGCGAAGAGTTATAAAATGGTCGTTCTGCTGGCGATGTTAGAGCGTGGAGAGGATGGTTGGTTTAAGCCAATCACCTCAGAGGATGCAGCACCATTCTTTCATAGCTACTTAACAGAAACAGAGTATCGAAAACAAATCGACTTTGCAGATAAATCTTCTAGAAAGCTATGGCATTACGATGAAGCAGGAGTTAGTAAGTTGATTTCGACTATGCCTATGTCTAAGTGGAGTGGAAGCTCTAAAGGGTTAATTTCTTACGAAGATGACATTTTCAAGCTAAACTTTGATGTAAGACCAGAAGACCAAAGGTTTTTGTTTGATATGACCAAAGATATTTGTGAATATAGACTTCATTATCACTTTGAGCGCAAGGCTAAGTAAAAGAACCACCCCTGTTACTTTTTCCTGGATTTTCTCTTTAAACGATTGTTTTTCTAGCGCATTTAAAGATAATGATTTTAATGATTGTCATTTAAAATCCTCCTTATAATTTTTTACCTTACAATTCTATAAGGGAGGATTTACTAACTTTTTTACAACCTATCTGAAGTTTTATTTAGATTAGTTTACAAAACCTTGCACAATTTGGGAAATCATAAAAACTAACAAACTTAGAATAATAGCTCCGACCAAAATATTATAGCCTGATGTGAAATCATTGTAGAACCCAATAGTTCCAATCAATAAAAAAATCAGGATAAAAACATATGATATAGAGAGAGAAACTAGAATTTTACGAAAAATACGTTGATCTGCAACAACGTAACTACTGTTCCACTTATCATTTTTTTTCTCGACTAAGAAATTAATTATTTGATAACCGATAACAAGAGAAGCTATGCCCCACAAAAACCATAAGTTACCATCATTTGTAAAATTTAAATAACATGAATATCCAAAGGAAAAGAATAAGTACATATAACCAACTAAAATCATCCATTTTTTCAATCGCATAAAGATCCCTCCTGAATTTAATCTGTTTTTTCTTCTAAAAAGAATAATTTATCGATTGGTTCATTTAATACAGCTGAGAGCATCAAGACAATTCCTATTGAGGGTTCGTATTTTTGTTTTTCCAAAGCAACAATGGTTTGTCTATGTACACCTATTCGATCCGAAAGTTCTTCTTGAGTAAAATCATGTAATCTTCGAAAATATCGCACGTTGTTTTTTACTTTTCCTCTTTTCAAATTTTTCACCTCTTATGTATAGTATAATATACAAAATGGATTGAAAAAAATACATTTAAGGCGAAAAAAGGAATTATTGGAGAAAAAGCATTTTGAATATATATTTAGGTAATTAATTTATGTTACCTAATTTTAAATTGTTAAAAATGAGTTGTTGTAATGGTTTATATTAAGTTTGTTCATTCTAATAAAATTGTGAGGAATATCAATAAAGTTATATAAAAGTAAATAAACGCTTATCGTACAGTCCATTACTGGGACAGAAAAACCATTTTCCATATTAATGGCCATTTGTGCAATCAGCGCAATTTTATCTTTTGGTGGAAAGAATGATGACAAACGAACGGACAGACAGACAGACAGTAATCATCATAACAGGGGCAGCACAAGGGATAGGACACGCTATTACAGAATCTTTCATTAAATAAGCGATATTTACGTTCGGAAAAGCTCAAAAAACATTTATGAACGTTCTTCTACTATGTGAGTGATAACATTTACGAACGTTTTTTGTAGAATAAGAGAAAGAATATAGAAATTAGTTATTATAGAAGAAACTCGTCCACCAAGTATCTGTAGGCGATGCATCTAATGGGATTTGGCTTTTAGGTTTATGTATAAATTAATTGAGAAGATAAAATGTATTAGGGAACTGTGGTAGTTTCTGGAATTTTCTATTTATTGATTTACACAGAGAAGAAGATATTAAAGAGAGCATTAATTACCACGATGAATTTATAAATGAACGCATTTTTCAATGGCAGACTCCAAATAGTACAGCCCCAAGTTCTGAGAGAGGGAAGAATATTGCAACCAGGATAGAGGGATACATTTACATTTATTTATTAGAAAGTTTAAAGAAATAGATGGAAAGACAGAACCTTATATTTATATCGGGAAGGGTAACACGGTAGAATATGAAGGGGAAAAGCCAATTACCGTTACAATGGAATTAGAGAATGAAGTGCCAGCTAGTTTATATACGGAGTTCACTAAAAGAGTATAGTCTTCTCATTTGAGAAGACTATTTTTTTCATTGATTAATTGTTCCACAGCTGGAATGTCAGCAGGAGCCCATTTTAAAGAGTTTAAATTCTCTCGCTTTAACCATATCAGTTTAGAATGCTCATTGGCAGTTGGGGTACCTTCAATGATCTTACATTTTATAGACAACAAATTAATGATAAAGGTTTCATACTCATGCGTATTATCATTAAATGTTGAAGTTTCCGTTTCAACTTTACATTGCAATTCTTCATTAATTTCTCTTTTTAAAGCAGTAAAAATATCTTCGCCTTTTTCTACTTTTCCACCTGGAAACTCCCACATATTCGGGATGCTCATATCTGGAGAGCGTAACGCACATAGTATTTCATCTTTTTCATTTTCAATGATGGCTGCAACTACTTTAACTTGCTTTTTCATGTTGTCCTCCTATAGGTTTGCTACGATTAAATAATATCATGATTAAGGGGTGTAATAAATTATAGAGTTGGTTACTTACTCTAATTGGATAACCCCGTAACTGTAATTAAGAATTTATCGATTATCTTCAGACAAATTTTTAGCCATGTAGGTTTTCGGGCCCATAAAGTACTCCGCGTGATATACGGAATTGGGTAGAATAGTTGAAATAGGTCATTTTATACAATTGAAATATGTGGTAGCATTAAAGCGAATATTTGTTCTGTATAGTTGGCAAGTATATAAAGGAACATGGATGGAAAGAAGGTGTAGGAATGTTGACTGTGCATAATTTAAATAGATGAGGCAATTGCTATAATCATAAACATCATTACCAAGGATTTGCACGAGAAAGAAATGCACAATAACACCAAATGATCTGTACTGGCGATTGAATCGATGATACCTTCCTAACCATTGATGCAACAACACAGTTGGTAGGCATTTGGCAATGAAAGGGGAAAGAATTTGAAAAATCACAACGAATCAAATCAAAGCGGAGGGACATTTGGGAACAAAGGCAACTTTTTATTAGTCATGATAATGATTCTAGGTGTGTTTGTAGCCATTTTGAATGAAACGCTGCTTAACGTAGCCTTGTCTAAAATTATGGATGACATCGGAATCGCGCCAAGTACCGCGCAATGGTTGACAACTGGATATCTGCTGGTTATAGGTGTACTTATACCTGTCACCGCTTATTTAATTCAGCGGTTCACGACAAGAAGATTGTTCCTTGTGGCTATGGGCTTGTTTACGGTGGGGACATTTGTATCGGCAATCGCACCAGGGTTCGGGGTGCTTTTAATCGGAAGGGTGCTTCAAGCGGCGGGGACCGGGCTGCTCTTTCCTTTACTGACCAATGTGGTATTCGCCATTGTTTCTATTGAAAAAAGGGGTTCGGCAATGGGGACGATTGGAATTGTAATTACATTTGCTCCCGCGATTGGACCCACTCTTTCAGGAATCATTGTTGAGCATTTCAGTTGGCGGGTTCTCTTTTTCGGTGTTCTGCCAATTGCGCTGTTTGTTATTATCTTTGCATATTTGAAGCTTAAAAATGTGACGGAGACAACTAATCCGAAGATTGATTCGATGTCGATTCTTCTTTCAACCTTTGGTTTCGGGGGGATTGTGTACGGATTCAGCAGTTCTGGTGAAGGCAATGGGGGTTGGTCGAGCAATGAAGTCCTTATTCCAATTGCAATCGGCGTAGTTTCTTTAGTACTGTTTACCTGGAGGCAATTGACGATGTCACAACCGTTGCTAGATCTAAGAACATTTAAATACAACATTTTTAGGGTATCGACGCTGATTATGATGATCGTCATGATGGCGATGTTCTCTGCGATGATGTTGTTGCCGATTTTTCTCCAGAATGCGTTAGGTTACAGTCCATTGGAGGCAGGTTTGGTTATGTTGCCAGGCGGTGCCGTCATGGGGATCATGTCGCCGATTACAGGCCGATTATTTGATAAATTCGGCCCCAAGTGGCTTGCGCTAATCGGATTAGGGTTGATGGCAAATACGCTGTGGCAATTTGCCTTTATCACATTGTCAACCTCTTACAGTACGATTATGATTTTCAATACGCTATTGATGTTGGGTATTTCGATGGTCATGATGCCCGTCATGACCAACGCTTTGAACGAACTGCCACCTCCGTTATATCCGCACGGTACGGCCATTATCAGCACACTTCAGCAGGTGGCGGGCGCTGTCGGGACAGCACTGCTTGTATCAATTATGACAAGTAGTTCTAAGCGTTTTATGGAAAATACGTTGATTACGAAAGATGAGTCTACATTAGAAATTCTAGCGATGATTGCTGGAATGAAAAGTGCGTTCTTGCTTGCATTCGGGCTAGTAGCCATCGCATGGATAGCTTCATTATTTATAAAGCGGTCCGTTCCTCAAGAAAAGGAAATGGAGATCAAGCAAGGTTCTGCGAACTGAGTAAGGGTAACTCATTAAACTTAAAATGCCCTAATATCCAAGGCTCTGAATGAGTAATACTTGTATATCAGGGCTTTCTTTTTATGCAAAAAATAACTGCCATTTCATACATAAATTACTTGTCAAATACATACTTCAGTAGGATTTTTCTTTTAGGAAAAGACTCAACCTCAAAAAAAGACATTCCACCAAGGAATGTCTCTACCCTCTATAAACTAATCACACTCATCATCCCTTCATGCGTCGCTTCCTCTATCGTACGCGGGCCAAGGCAGTCTCCTATTTGTTTCACGATGGGAGCATGGCCTTTCATTTCTTCGAATAGTTCTGTATTGGGAATGCGGCCAAGGGAGAGGACGATGGAGTCCCAATTGGTTCGTTCTTCTTTTTGTTGGGTGAATAGATTCCGGATGATGACGTGATCATCTTTGATTGCCCCGATATCGTAATGGGGTAGGAGTGTGACGTTTAGGTTGTATAGTTTTTTTAGGTATTCATTCCTGAGATATTGGTGGACGGTTTCACCGATGTGCAGTCGTGATGATATGAGTGTTACTTGGTGGCCTTTTTCAGCTAGATAGATGGCTGCTTCCATGCCAGGCCAGTCACCGCCAAAATCGAATACCAGTACGTTGTCCCCAACTTTTTTAGTTGAGCTGAAAAGGTCATCACTCATGATGATCCGTGGGTCATCGATTCCTTCGATGGCTGGTGTATAGGGACGTGATCCTGTTGCACAGATTATGGCGTCCGGGTTCGATTCGGATATTTCTTGGGTGGTTGCCGTTTTACCTAATTGCACATTTATGTTGCTTCTCATTAATTTCCGGGAGTAGTTATCGAGCATCGATTCTGCGAGTTCATGCCTCATGGGAGCTTTGCGCATGGTGCGGAGCAGGCCGCCGATTGATTTGCTTTGATCGATCAGTGTAACGGAATGACCGAGTGAGTCCGCTGTTATCGCTGCCTGTAATCCGCCGGGTCCGGCGCCGATCACCAGGACATTCTGTTTGTTTCTCTTTTTCTTTAATTCTGGTAAGATCCATGCTTCTTTACCTGTTGTCGGGTTTTGGACACAGCCAATCGGCAGTCCTTTATGATAGTGACCGATACAGGCTTGTAAACAGCCTATGCATGCATCGATTGCTTGCAGGTCGCCGTTTTTTGCTTTGTTGGGCATGTCAGGATCGACGATTAAGGCCCTGGTCATTCCCACTACATCGGCTTTTCCGGTTGATACGATCTGCTCAGCTTCAACGGGGTCGACGATTCGATTGCCGACAAAGACTGGTACGGCTCCTGCCATCCTGATTTTGAATCCATGTGGTGATAGGTAAGCGTGCTTTATGGGTGATGGCGGCACGATATGTGTTGATCCCTCGAAGGTGCTGGAATCTCCGGCTGTGACATTGATGAAATCCAATCGGACCTTTTCTGCGAGATACTCGACGATTTGCACGGAATCCTTCATCGTTGTCCCGTCCATCGTCAGTTCGTCTGAACTCATGCGAATGCCGACGGTAAAGTCTTCCCCGACTCTTTCCCATACTTTCTCCAATATTTCCATGATGAATCGCATCCGATTTTCGAATGAACCGCCGTAGAGATCGGTGCGCTTATTTGTATTTAGTGACCAAAACTGGGCAGGAAGATATCCGTGTGAACAGCAAATTTCCACTCCATCAAGTCCGCCTTCCTTTGCCAGCCGTGCTGAATGGGCGAACCCTTCAATCACTCCTTCAATATCCTCTAAGCTCATTGGTTTTGGCATGACGCCGAAGCGCAGACTGGGAACGGCTGATGGCGCCCATGCTGCATTTCGGTAGTCGCTCGAAACGACTTCCCTTCCGCCATGAAATAGCTGGGAGAAAACCTTCGTTCCATACTTATGGAGCGTTTCGGAAAGTTCTTTGTAGGATGGGACAATCCTTTGATCATATCCTGCGATCGTTTTGGACGTAAGCATGCCGGATGGATGTACGGATGCTGCTTCAAGAATGATCAATCCGACGCCCCCTTTCGCGCGGGCTTCATGATAGGCCACCATATCCGAGGTGGGGATGCCGTCCGTGACATGGTTTGTTTGATGGGCTGTACTTAAGATCCGGTTTTTTAATTCGGTAGAACCGATCGTTAAATGGGTAAACAGATTCTTGAATTGTGCCATGATCATGACCACTCCCTAATGTTAGATAGAATGAGAGTATAGAGGGCATCCATTCGCCCTCTACCTATCCCTATACAGGTTCAATATGCAATAACCATGCCGTTCAGGGAATGGTGATGAAAATAGTTTTTTTACTTTCATAAAGAGGGTATGGCCCATGAAACGAGTATTTTATATATAATAACTGAACCTTTTTTGGAAACTGGTGATTCATTATAGGTTCAGGTTCGAATCGGTTGATATATGGACATTCTTTGCTTATGAGAGGATCACTTATTTTTAAACGTATCAAAGAGTGTAACAAAAACGGTTCGAAATCAAAATATGGGGTGATTAGGTGGATACGGTATTAAAAAAAGAATCACTGATTGTATTTTCCGATATTTCTATTTTGGATGTAAAAGCATTACTGAAAATACATTCCTCTCCTTTTATTGTCATGAAAAATCACTTGGAAATCCTCGGCATATTGGAGGAAGGTTTCTTTTTGAAGCAGTTGGATAGTGAGGGTCAAAATCAGGAAATCACGGCTTATCTTAATTCATCATTTGTCATCGTGGAGAATCTAGATAAGCTAAGTGAAGAGGATAAGAGCATCTATGATTTTGTGATTCAACATGGCGATAACCAATATAGATGCTATCCGATCTCTGAAGTCAGGGAAATGCTGCTTAAAAAGCAGATGAAGAGCTTAATAAGTCTAAATGAATCACTGCAGAAAGAGCTGGAGGTGACAAGAAAGAAGGTAAAGGAGCTCACACAAATCCTGCATTCCAGCTATGATGAGATTTTCGTGACGGATGCCAACGGGAACACGTTATTCGTAAGTGAAGCGTGTAAGAAGCTTACAGGGCTACCGCCGGAGGCCTTTATTAATAAGAACATTAATGAGTTAGTTGAAAAGGGTTTGATCGTCAATTCGGTTACATTAAAAACGATGAAAACGAAAGCGATCCATTCAGCGGAGCAAACCTATCCGCATGGCTTGACTGTATTCTGCACAGCGAAGCCGATTTTTGATGAAGAGGGGAACTTATATAGAATCGTTTCGAATTCCAGGGATATTACGGAATTGGTTGAGATGAAGAGTCAATTGAACAGGGTGAACCTTAGGAGCCAGCGGGCCCAGCATGAAAATTCAAGAACCGTTTCGTTCAATAACTTCATTACAAATTCCGCTAAGATGATAAAGGTTTTGGAGTTAGCTGAAAAAGTGGCCCCGATGGATTCATCGATCTTCATTCATGGAGAAACCGGGGTCGGGAAAGGGGTTTTAGCAAGGATCATTCATGATCTTAGCAAAAGAAAGGATAAGAAATTCATTCAAGTGAATTGCGGTGCGATTCCATCCGCTTTAATTGAGTCCGAGCTGTTTGGCTACGAAAGCGGTGCCTTTACGGGAGCCAATAAGCACGGGAAACAAGGTCTTGTTGAGAGTGCTGATGGCGGCACGCTGTTTCTTGATGAAATCGGGGAAATGCCACTCGATATTCAAGTGAAAATCCTGCATCTGGTCCAGGACAGAACGTTCATGAAGGTGGGGGGAACCAAGGAGAAAAAGGTGAATATTCGTATTATCTCCGCTACGAATAAAGACTTGAAGCAAATGATCAAGAATAATCAGTTTCGTGAAGATCTATATTATCGGTTGCATGTCGTTCCAATGGAAATACCGCAGCTGCGTGAGCGAAAGGAAGATATTCTATTATTAACCGATTATTTTCTGAAGAAATTCAATGAAAAATACGGTCAATCCATCACTATAGATGATCATTCCAAGTTAATTCTGCAGCTGCAGGATTACCCGGGTAATGTTCGGGAATTGGAAAATGTAATTGAACAAATTGTTGTGACGGCCAGGAAACCTATCGTAACGATAGAGGATTTGCCTTCCGATTTAACCTACAAAGATACGGCGCTAGTCAATTTAACAGGAATCATTCCCTTGAAAAAAGCGTTAGAGGAAACGGAAAAGCAATTATTGTCCCAGGCCCTTTCTACATATAAATCAACCCGGAAAATGGCCAAAGCCCTGGAGGTTAGCCAAACGACGATCATGCGCAAACTTGGTAAATACCAATTTATTTATGATGATGATAAATAAAAATTATCTTCAATTAAAATCTGAATATTCAAAACTTGGTATGGTTATTGCATATTGAACTATTGATTATTTCTATTTTGATAAGGGGGTCAAGAAATGGGTGAGTTAATTTTCTCTTTAAGTTATGGGGGTTCCTTAATTGTCATGGGGTGGATCACGAAGGTTTTCCTAGTAAAAATGAAAAAGAATCAAGAAGAGATAAAAGCAAAAGATCCGATTGAAAAGGTGGGGATGTAAGTGGCCTTTCTACTTGGCATTATCGTATCCTTTTGTGTTTATGTCTCGATCGGCATCTTTTTATTCAGGAAAGTGAAAAGCTCAGAGGAGTACTATGTTTCTGGTCGAAGCGGAAACACATTGATGATAACCGGTACGCTTGTTGCCTCTTTCCTAAGCACCGTATCCTTCATGGGTGAAGCGGGATTTTCCTATGAAGGGTATCCAATCCTGCTGCTTATCCTCGTAATTTTTAATGCAAGCGGCTATATATTCGGAGTGTTTCTGTTTGGCAGGTATTTAAGAAGAAGCAAATCATTGACCGTTCCTGAATTTTTTGGTAACCGCTTTCATTCAAAGAAGGTAAGGCTGGCGGCTGCGATCACGACGATTCTCGGTATCGCTGCATACTTGGTTGCCGTTACTCAAGGGGCAGCCGTTTTATTGGCCGAGGTTTCTGGTGTTTCCTATCCAATGGCCCTGGTGATCATGTGGGTCGTGTATTCATCCTTCACCATTCTCTCAGGAGCGAAGGGGGTCATGGTCAATGATACGGTGATGTTCTTTTTATTCTCAATCGCAACGTATCTTAGTTTTCCTTATATCATCAAATCCGCAGGCGGGTTTCCTGATGCCGTTACGAAAGCGGCAAATCTTGCTGAACGGCCTGATTTATTAAGCTGGCATGGCATTACCGGACCTGCCGCAACGATGGGCACACCTTGGGAAGCGTTGGCCTGGGCCGTCATCATGGGCTTAGTCTGGGGCATTGTTATAGCAGTGAGTCCATGGCAAAGCAGCCGATATTTAATGGCAAGAAATGAACACGTAGCCATCAGGGCTGGCGTTTGGGCCACCATATCCATTTTGACCGTCTATTTGTTCCTCCATATCAGCATATCGACAATCACCACCATCAAAGCGGACATCGCACCGACGGAAAAGGTATTCATTTGGGCAGCGATGAATATTGTCCCGACATGGCTTGGAGTCATAATCGTTAGCGGCATCATGGCTGCGGCATTATCTTCCTGTTCAAGTTTCCTTCAGATAATAGGAAGCAGCATTACACGGGATATCATGGAACAATCACGAAAAAAAGAATATACAGATCACCATCTATTAAGGGCCAGCCGCATTTCCATGGTTGTGATCAGCTTGATCATCTTATTGATTGGATTATTCCAGCCGCCTGCCGTCATGTGGATTGGCTACTTTGCGGCTACATTATTTGCGGCATCATGGGGGCCGATTGCCATATCAAGTGTATTTTCAAAGAAGGTAACGAAAGAAGGAGCCTTTTGGAGTATCGTATTCGGCTTCTTTGGTGTGATACTCGGAGAAAGCCTCGGTATGTTCGGAATAAGCCTTCCTGTCTACTTTAATCCTGTAATCATCGGTTTAATCCTAAGCATAGGTGCACTGATACTTGGCTCCAAGTATGGAACGATCACCATCGAAGAAAAGGAGTTTCATGCAAATATCCTTCAAGTCCCCATTGAAATAAACGAGCAAAAAGAAATGAACATCACCCGCAGATACCCAGCCTATTTAATGATCAGCGGCGTCATGATCATCATGGTTACGCTAGTGTTTTATTATTGGCCCATCAATATGAATTGAGTGATAGAACGAAACTATTGTACTGGCAGGGGAAATCCCTGCCTTTTTGTGCGGGAATTTGTGATAGTAAAAAAACTTCCCCCATCATGCTACCTTTTCCTAATCTCCGTTTACCCTACCATCAACCCATTACTTTTAGTTCGCACTAAAAAGCACATATACACAGAATTATCATAATTTTGAAAATAATAGAAAGTATTTAGTGGTACTATGGAACTAGGATGAAAATCATGGTTATTTAATAAGGAGGGAAGATACTTTGAAAACTTAAATTAAGCCAAATAGCCATATTATGAAGTTGAACTTAACCAAAATATCTTAAGGGAGTTGTTTTTATGAAACTGAAAAGAAGCATATCCATATTTTCATCCCTTGTTATTCTTGGAATATTTTCGACACCAACATTTGCAAGTGAGAAGGAACCTAATACAAAAATGCCATCCATAGAAGAACAACTTCATGATTTTCAGGAGTTTGAGGAAAGTATAAATAATGGTGATACCAAAATATACAATGATAAAGAAGTGGATGCAAGCTTGAAAAGTGCTCCTGAAACATTGGCTACATCAGGAACCTATCCGACTAGAAAGGGAGTTATTTTAGTAACCGATGGTCTTAGAGTGGATAGCCTTGTTGGTCATGCAGGAATAGTTACTAAGAAGGGGCAAGCGATCGAAAGCTTTCCGGATGGTGGAGTTCAATATAACTCTGCTAAATGGACTACAAGATACAAAAAAGTTTGGGGAGTTACTACTTCTGGTACCTCTGCTTCTCAGGATGCAGCGGCAGCCGATTGGGCTGTTTCCAAAAAAGGAAAGCCATATAATATGAACTTCTTTGATATTGAAAATACAAATAAGTTCTATTGCTCTCAATTAGTATATAAAGCGTATAAAACGAAAACGGGAGTCAATGTAAACTGGTTAGGTGGAATTGTAACACCTGCTGATATAGTAAATACCACTAAAACGTATACAATTTATAAGTTTACTAAATAGTTTTATTGTCATATATAAACAATGTGTATATATAATTGTCAAAAATGTTCAGCTTCATAATATGTCTATTTAATTTTAAAAACGGTGTAAGCATCAAAAAAAATTTTAAAGGATGCTAATTTATGAAAAAAATCATGTGTCTTATATGTACCATGATAGGGTTATTATTAACGGCAAGCTGCAGTTCTCAAGCGAGTGATACCTCGATTGAAAATTATAAGTATGGGGTCATTTTATCAAACCAACAACTGAATGGTAAACTTCAATTATATGATGAGGAAGGTAAGTTTCTTGGCAGTAAAAAACTAAAGGCAAGTGGTATAGATGAAAATGGTGCCTCAGCTTTAACTGGACCCTACTATGTTAATGGAAAATGGTATATTGGCGCTTGTTCAGATTTAAAAGCTCAAGATTTTATTTTAGAGATAGATAGTGAAACGTTGGAAGTGAAAAAGATCCCATCAAATATTGGTGAAATGTATAGTTATACTGGATTTTTAATTCAGAAAAATAGGCTATATACATTTTATTCAGCACCAGGTGAATCACCTATAATCAAATCAAGTTTATCTGATCATAAAAAGATCAAACAAATCGTAATAGAAGACGATAGTGTATTGCTCCATTTGATCCCTTATGGAGAAAAACTCGTACTTATATCTGATAAGGCGGGAAAACAAGGTATGAAAATACGAATTTTAGATGACGATACGTTTAATATAGAAAAGGAATATAGGATAGAGGATTACTCAGTTTCATATGATGCTGTACTAAAGGGTGATAAATTGTATATGATCCCCAATAGCGATGAAAATGATTCTTCGACAGATAAAGTAATCGTAAATGATTTACTGAATGGGAGCAAGGAATTGCTTGAATTGCCCTTTAACGATCCAAGATATTTAAAGGAAGTGGATAATAAATTATATATTGTAGAACAAGATTTAGAATCCGATCATCATTCCATTGCCATAATGGGAATGGATGATCATCAAATAGAAGATGTAGTTACTTTTAAACATACAATACGAGACGTCGTAATAGATAAAGATACTATGGTATTAAGCAGTGATGATAAAGTATATGTATATAATATAAATAATTTTGAGTTGATCAAATCATTTGATATAAAAACGGATGATCATTTGATGTTTGGCAGTTTATTGGTAAAACCTTAATAATGTAAAGAAAACAAAGTAAGAAAGACCAGTACTCTAAATTTTAGGGACTGGTCTTTCTTATGAATATGAAAAAATAGAGGTTAAAAAAGTGTACAGGTTTCCCTACACACTTAAGAAAATTAAGGATGAATCGTAACCAATGTCCCGATTGGAACAGTCCTTGATAATTCCTCCACGTCCCGATTATGCATGCGAATACAGCCTTTTGAGACAGCTTTACCAATCGAGCTGGGGTCATTCGTTCCATGAATGCCGTAGTGCTCCTTGGATAAACTCATCCACATTGTCCCGAATGGGCCTCCGGGGTTGGGGGCTTTATTGATAATGATGAACTGTCCTACTGGTGTACCGGACAGCATTCTTCCAACGGCAATTGGATATTGCTTTTGCAGTACTCCATTTTTTAGCAGCCTAAGCCTGCGATTGTTAACGGACACATCGATCTGAAACGGAATGGTATCAGGAGGAGGAAAACCAGGGATAACAATGGGCTGACCAATAAAAATGACATTTGGGTTTATGGTCGGGTTAGCAGTGATGATTTCAGATAGCGGTGTACGATAGTCCCTGGATATCTGTGTCAGTGTTTCACCTGGTTTAACTGTATGAATCAGTCTGAACACCTCCATAGGTTATAGTTGTCATGTTTCATTCTATGTGATTTTTCAAAAGTGTTTCATAACTTGTTGTAAGCTGTTATCTGTTTTTAATAAAACTTATATGTTAAGTAACTAAGCCGAAAAGAAACCGAAATGAACTTTTGATACAATAAGTTTTTATCGAGATGGATTTTTGTTAGTTAAAGAGGGGGAAATAAGGGTGGAGGAACATGTGAAAAAGGCTTTAGTAGAATGGAATGAAGAAATCAGTGATGTGTTAAATGGGATAGAAAAAGAGTATGAAGAAGTAAAGCGTGAACTTCAGGTTTATTCCTATAAATTCAATATTACCAAACAGGTTGTACAATCCACTATAAATGATGAAATTATTCGAAACATCCGCGAGCTCTATCATAAACCTTTTGAACAAAAATTGAATGAATTGAAAGAATCGATAAAAGAGCTGGAAGAAAAGAGAAAGGTTTTTCAAATGTTTGTCGATAAAATCGAAAAGGTTAGTGAAAGAGAAGAAGGAAAACCGCAAATATCAGTCATATAAGGCGGCGAAGAATAGGATACTCAGAACTCTCTACTATTCTATACACAAAAACCATGGCAGCGAATAGAACTGCTTTTTTTTGCTGGAATAGCAAAAAGCGGCCCCTTGTTTACCCCAACATCAACCCGGGTACACTATCCTATAAAAAGGAAATGGGGGGATTCTATGTGGAATGCGGTCTTTTGGGGAGGGGTTTCGGGTTCTGCCGTCCTGCTTGGTGCACTTGCCGCCATCTTCATACCGATAAAGAAAAACATCATTGGCTATATTATGGCTTTTGGTACGGGTGTATTGATTGGTGCCGCGGCATATGAGCTGCTTGCTGATTCGGTGAGTGATGGAGGAATTTGGGCGACAGGGATCGGATTCATCGCAGGGGCCGCCGTATTTACCGCCTTGGATTTTCTTATTTCCAAAAAAGGGGCGGATAAGAGGAAACTGTCCAATAATAGCTCTTCGAAGGAAGCGGGCTTAGCCATTTTCATCGGGACGGTGATGGATGCCATACCGGAGTCGATCATGATTGGCGCAAGCTTAATAAGCGGTGGCTCGGTAAGCTGGTTATTGGTCATTGCCATCTTCATCAGTAATATTCCGGAGGGGCTCTCAAGTACAAGCGGTCTGCTCAAAAGCGATTATTCGAAGAAGAAAATCATGCTGCTGTGGTTTTCCGTCCTGCTCATTTCAGCATTATCTTCGATGTCGGGCTATCTATTCCTCGATCATGCCCCGGACTATGTCCTGGCAGCGATGGCAGCCTTTGCAGGCGGTGGCATCATCGCCATGATTGCCTCAACGATGATGCCAGAAGCATATGAAGACGGAGGACCGATCACGGGGATATTCACTGCAGCCGGCCTGCTTATCTCTTTGGTCCTGGATTCAATGTGATTACGAAAAGTGAGATTGTCCCCTTGGAAGAAAAGGGGGCAATTTTTTTGTTTGGATAGTTAATCACGGGTGCATTTTATAAATCTATCATAGAAGGAAATGCGCTGCGAAATAGGGAAATCTATCTCTAAAAAGAATTGCTGGTGTTAAAATATCATTTCAAATCATACACTCTTCATATATTGGATTTGGACATTGAGGAGATGTTAGAAATGAACTTCGAGATGCAAATGGCGAATATGTTGGCTGATAATATAAATGGTTTCATTACATTCGTCCGGGAAAATCATGAAAATGAAAACAATTGCTTTTGTTTAAATAGAGATAAATTGTATCAATTGAAACTTCTTGTTGAGGAGTTTAAGTTTCAAGTTTTGGCAGATGAACTTAAACGAATCAATCGGTTTACCTGGGATGAAAACTACACGCATTTATTAGTCGATAGATTCAGAAAAGGGATGGGCATCATTGAAGAGTACGTAGAAAATAACTACAGCGATTTATTCATTTTTACCGCTAGACTTTACACTTTGAATAGCCTCAGCTTAACATTTTGCAAGGAGGAATGTCTGTGATGAAAGTGGACCCCAATTATATAAGAATTATGACGTCATACCCCTTCAGATCCGATTGTCTAAGGGGTATTTCCATGTCCAAAAGGGTAGTTAAAACATGTGCAAGGTTTTGTCAGGGTTTATCATGATGAACAGTTATGACGACATTTCCCTTTTTATGTCCTAGTTCTACATATCTATGAGCCTCGGGAATCTGTTCCAGCGGGTAGCGTTTATCAATGACCGATTTTAACTTTTCTGTTTCGATTAGCTCTTTGAGGAGTAGTAAATCTTCCGTACGTTCCTTTGCTATCCCTTGTCCTTCAACGGACACGTATCGCCCATTTGGGGTCAGTGCTTTCTTGCAAGCGGCTTTCGAGCTTTTCCCGACTGCATCAAAGATGATATCATATCGCTCTTGTCTTTCCGTGAAATCCTCTTCCGTATAATCAATTACCTTATCGGCTCCCAATGATTTCACCAATTCAAAATTAGCGGCACTGCATACTGCGGTAACTTCTGTTCCAAAGTATTTGGCAAGCTGTACGGCTGAAGTGCCTACCGAACCGGATGCACCGTAAATGAGGACTTTTTGTCCCTCCTTGATATTGCCTTTTCTGAAAAAATGCAGGGCTGTCGTTCCCCCAAAAGAAACGGCGGCGGCTTCCTCATAGGTCATATTGGCAGGCTTCATTGCCATGGGCCCGTCTTCAGGTAAACAGGTGTATTCGGCATGGGCTCCAAAATTCATTCCAGTCATGGCAAAAATCTGGTCACCTTTTTTGAATTTTTTCACATTCTTCCCTGTTTCCTCTATTTCCCCGGCCAACTCCACCCCGAGTATCGGTTTTCGCGGTTTTCTTAGACCCAAGAAGATCCGCATCGGCAGCCATAACAAGAAAGGGCTCTTGAAACTCCGGACTCTTATGTCCCCTGAAGCCACTGTTGCTGCATGAACCTTTACCAGAACTTCGTTGTCCTTGGGCGTTGGTTTTGCTACCTCTTTGAGTTCCAGTACATCGGGTGAACCGTATTTTGTGCATACCATTGCTTTCATCGCGAGTCTCCTTTGTTTTTGATACAATCTTTTAATACTATGATAGAAGCTGTAATATAAAACTACATGTTTGCGAAACGGAAGAAACTTTTGAATGAATGCTTAAAAGCAGTAGGAGTACGTTCAATTCGGATAATGCCGCGAAGGCTGCGGCTTTGCTGGTACACGATTTGTCCGGCTTAGGCCAGACGCAAGTGTTGAGCGTTCGAAGCCTTATGATTTTTTCCAACAAGGGAAATTCAATAAGACAAAAGGAGATAAAAGTATGGCCATTAACGAAAGACCAAGAAGAATAATTTTAGATTTAGCAGTTACTTTAGATGGATTTATTGAAGGGCCGAAAGGAGAAGTTGACTGGTGCATTATGGACCCTGAAATGGGGTTCATTGATTTCTTAAATGATATTGATACTATTTTCTTTGGGAGAAAAAGCTATGATTTATGGGGACAATATACTCCGGAAAATGAGGTTTCTGATACTGAAAAAGAAATTTGGAAATTAATTCATGGCAAAGAAAAATGTATGTTTTCTAAAACTAAAAAAAGTACGGATAATAAAGTGACAATCATAAAGGATAATATTGTTGAAAAAGTAAATGAATTAAAGAAAAACCCTGGTAAAGACATCTGGCTTTATGGCGGGTCAAGTCTTATTACATCTTTTATAAGATTTGGGCTGGTTGATGAATTTAGGTTATCTGTTCACCCTGTTATTTTAGGGGAAGGAAAACCTTTGTTTATTGACATAAAGGAGAGATTGAATCTAAGACTGGTTGATACAAAAAGATTTTCCTCTGGCGTTGTTCAACTTTGCTATCACCTTAATGAAGAGTAATCGATAAGCATAGTGATATGCTTAATCAAAGGTGAAAATAAATTTATTCTTCAACTAATGGGGGAGTTTGCGGAATAATGATCATTTAGATAAAAAGAGTAACTCCATTTGATTTTCAAAATGGAGTTTTTTAAAAATCATGAATTCACGAGTAAAAGCCTAGAATTCACGAGTAAAACGCCAAAACTCACGAGTAAAAGCCTAGAATTCACGAGTAAATCCCCAAAACTTACGAGTAAAACCCTAAATAAGGCTAGTGAGGTATCCATACTTGATGTATGGGTACCTTTTATTATGTGCATTGCAATATATATTTTATTAAATGTAATATATATGTTGCGAAAAGTTAAATAAATCATATAATAAGGGTGAGAGATGGAATTAAATGGAGGTCGATCGATGATGAATGTATTTAAACGTCCGAAAAAGATCACGGATGAGCGGGTTGAGAATGTAAGAAATAAAATTTATAAAGAAATGTATTACGTCATCTTGGCTATTTGCCTGGTGAGTGCACTTTTCAAACTATATAAATATGGTGCAGGCAGCGGAGAGTTATATCTGGAATTCGCAATCCTTGTTGCTGGAGGGCTGTATTACTTAGCCCGTTCCATTTTCTTAGGTGTATTCTGGGATGAAGTGGAAATGCATGACAGCACCAGCAAAACACCGATGAGCAGGAAGACGATTCTTGGTACGGTTGCTTTAGCACTGATCATCGCTATATTCATGGGGGTGAATAGTGCTGTATCCTATGCGGATAGCAGTTCCCAGGGCGTATGGTATTTTGTATTGGTATCATTTATTTCCGTTATGATCTATTTGCCGATTTTACTTCTGTTTTTTGGTGGTATATACTTGCTAGCGAAGAAAATCGGAATGAAAAATAGCGAAGATAATAAGAAATTGTAGGTGCCTTCCCTTGAAAAATATAAAACTGAAGCTTGCGAGAGTGGAAAAGGACTTGTCACAAGATGAACTGGCCAAGATTGTCGGCGTATCCAGGCAAACGATAGGATTGATTGAATCCGGAAAGTATAATCCCTCATTAAGTTTGTGTGTCGGTATTTGTAAAGCATTATCCCGTACATTGGATGATTTGTTTTGGGAAGAAGACTGATTAGGGTATCCATTGACTTGGATATCTTTTTTTTAGGAATTTATCATCAAAAAATGGGGGAAGGTATAGCATGTAAGCAAAAATCTAACATTCGAGAGGGATGGTTTGATGGATCGTACGCTTGGTTACTTACGTGAGATATTGTCTAACTATACGGACCAATATCCTGAAGCGCAGGAAATTTATAATAAAATCAAAAGCGGACATTTTCATTCTGAAGAAGAACTCGTCAATAAGTTATCCGGTAAAGAAGCCAGTCTCCTTAACCATATTCTTCCTCAGGAAATTAAGCATGCAAAGGAAGCGAGTGATACGGAACGGGTCAAGCAATTATCAGAGGTATATGAACTGATTATTATATAATAAAACCTTGTCCATGATGATCATGGACAAGGTTTTATTGTTTTTTTATTCCATTTCACTAAGTGAATCCATATGACTGGCTATCATGGCGATGATCGTGCTTGCTTCTTCCTTGCTGAAAATGAAATTCGTTTCATCCTTTATCAAGTCATCATCCGCTGTCCGAATCCGATTGATCCGTTTCAGCACACCATCACCTGTTTCCTGCACGATACCGAATTGATAGGTGACCTCCACTTCATTATCCTGGATATAGGCGGTCACTTCAGGCGTTTCCCAATCTACATCGATTTCGTATATATCGGAATCTTCGCCGTCTGGATCATACAAATCATCATTATCATCATCCATATCCATATCATATTCGTAATCGGCATCATCCTCATCATCTTCCAGATAGTCATGGAAGTTCTCGTGGACAGCATCGACGATATCCTCAATGTCTGAAAGGATGACCTTGCTGATCTGCCCTAGGTCCGGATCGAATGATTCCATATAAAATTCTTCATTATATGGATCAAAAAACAGCGTGGAAAAATAATCCCTCTCATTGTCATCCAGCTCTGTATAAAACTCGATGCGTGGATGCTTCGACCCGCGCTCCACGATCATACTGCCATTGCGGTCGTATTTCTCACAAATTGATTGAAGATGATCCTGCAATTCCCCGCTTACTCTGTCAAACCATTCTAATGACATCAACATCCACTTCCTTTCGTGATTATTATTTCCCAGAAAAGGAGAACATGACGTGCCATTTAAAGCCAAATGCTTAACAAAAAATGAAAATTGTCAGTTATAAAAAAGTAATGTAAAGGAAAAATAAGATGAAAAGCAAAAATGGTATTCTAATTAGAAAAAAGTGTTTTAATATTACGTCAAGGCAAAGGCTCAAAACCAATCAAACACGTGTAGAACCGCGTCAGTGATTATTGCAAAAAATTGAAGGTGATATCCAGATATTATCAAAGTCATTCTGGAAGTTCGTATTTATCAACTGTAGTTGTGGTGCCTGCATATACAATTTGGGATGTGTTTAATGATCTAGAACTTGGAGTAGGAGAAATAATTCTTGTTACAGTTTTTACGATAACTCTAGCGTATCTTCTCTTTCTAGGTTTATTTAGATATGGATTCCGAAATCAAAACTTTGCCTAGTGACTTCTTTATAACAGGTGCATTTGTTTGAAGAATGAATGGAGACCATAATATGTGGTCTTTTTTATTTGTTTAAAAATCAAAAATATGCAACCAAAGCTTGTTTATAAAAAATTTTTCAAAAAACGGGTTAAAACTATTCAACCTTTTTAAGGAGGTGAGGAATCATGTGAAAATCATACTATATACAACAAGGACCTAAGCTTATATAAATTTCATTAAATCTTATTTATCGCTGTCTAGTACTTCGACTTTGTTCGTCATTTTTCTTCTTGTAGCATGTTTGAAGAGAATGACAAATAAATTGCTCTAATAAGACAAAAACCACAAGATTCCAGTTGCCCATTTAAGAATTTTCTGCCCAAATGATGGGCGGCTTTTTATTCTGTTTCCCTGAAGAAATTTCAAGACCATGCTACTTTCATACCGTAAAAGTTTATATAGAGTGTGAAAGGGGGTGAGTGATATGGCAAATCAGATTCCAGTATCAAGTACGCTGCGGATTGACTTTGAGACTGGGTTAAATGAAAAAGGGGCTCTCGTTTTCAAGCGGAGGTCATTTTCGAACATCAAGGTCGAGGCGACGGCGGATCAGTTGTTTTCGACAGCTGTTGCAATTACAAGTGTGCAGAATTATCCAATGGGTGAAGTGACCCGAGTGGATACGTATTCATTGATTGGTTAAACGGTTTTTGGAAAGATGCCGGAAAGAGGGGGAGGTGATTTGATATGGCAAAAGTACTGGAACTGATTTTCGTTACGGAGGAAGGAAAGTCAGCGACGATTTCCGTTGATAATCCGAAGGAGCCGGTCGAAGTAAATACGGTTAAACTGGCAATGGAACAAATGATTGCGGGGAACGTGTTCGTTACATCTTCCGGGGATTTCGTCGATTTGAAAGCGGCGCGCCTTGTCGAGCGGAATGTCGAGGAAGTGGAACTTATCTAACGAATGGGAAGTTCATCTTTGTAGGACACCCTGGAAGTGAGGTGAATGAATAGTGGATCAAATCCTGCCATTTGTCAGTGATATTGGGTTCCCAATCATTGTTACCCTTTATTTGCTTCATAGGATTGAAACGAAATTGGATACTTTGAATGAAACCCTTGTGGAGCTGCCAGATCGCCTGCGAGAAGGGATTCCCAAGTCAGGTTAAGGATAGGCGGGGAGCATCATGAGTGATATCATTCATGATGCTTTTCCTTTTGAAATGGAAAAGTTTTAATAGATTCTAGTTTTATATCAAAACTATCGGGTATACATAAAACTGTAGCTAGTTCATCAAAAATCCAAATAATAAGGAGGAGTTTTAATGACTAACAACAATGAAAAAATGAGCAGGGAAGAAGCTGGCCGCAAAGGCGGGGAAGCGACAGCAAAAAATCATGATAAGGAATTTTTCCAAGAGATTGGTCAAAAAGGCGGAGAGGCCACTTCCGAAAATCATGATAAGGAATTCTATCAGGAAATTGGCAAAAAAGGCGGAGAAGCTCGAGCCAATCAGCGTGATGGGTCCGATGATTGAAAAATGAGCAGGGAAGAAGCAGGACGCAAAAAAAGTCGCCGAATAGAATAAGCACCTGAAGATTTAGCTGAATCTAGTTTTATAGCTGTTCAAGCGGGTACATGATATATGTAGCTAGTTCATGGAAAATTCAAATAATAAGGAGGAATTTTTAATGACTAACAACAATGATAAAATGAGTCGTGAAGAAGCAGGCCGTAAAGGTGGAGAAACAACAGCAAAAAATCATGATAAGGAATTCTATCAAGAGATTGGCCAAAAAGGCGGAGAAGCAACATCCGAAAATCATGATAAGGAATTCTATCAAGAGATTGGTCAAAAAGGCGGAGAAGCGACATCCGAAAATCATGATAAGGAATTCTATCAAGAGATTGGCCAAAAGGGCGGAGAAGCGACATCCGAAAATCATGATAAGGAATTCTATCAAGAGATTGGCAAAAAAGGCGGAGAAGCGACATCCGACAGTCATGGCAAGGAATTCTATCAGGAAATCGGCGAAAAAGGCGGAGAGGCACGGGCCAATCAACGAGATGGCGACGGCAGCTCTGACGGTTCCGGTAATGGAAAAATGAGCCGGGAAGAAGCAGGACGCAAGGGCGGGGAAAAAAGCCGCCGTTAAAATATAATTCAGTGAAACTTATAAATGACCGAGGGAGTAACCATTCCCTCGGTTTTTTTTGCCATCAACAAGTGTCCCATGGAAATAACTTTCACAGCACATTCCTAAGTGTGCTTGGAGATTAAAATGGGTAAAGAAATAACACCTAGAAAAGGAGGAGGTGATGAAGAAGTTGATCGCTCATTATTCATTCCCCCGTTTAAAAGTAGGCGGAGTTACATTCACTGCACGGCATTCATTGCTTGCTCTCGGACTTGCGGGAATCGCTTATCTCCTTTCCAATAAGAGGAAGCATCAAGCGGTATTCAAAACGGCTTCATTGATGTGTAAGATTGAACGGAAAGAAGATGTCATTAAGCTTATTTGGCCTGATGAAGGTGGTTTCTATCGGGTGTTTAGGGGGCAAGAGCTGATTTATAGCGGCTCTGTGCCAAGTGTTGCTGATCGCGGACTGACTCCAGGTACGAGTTACACGTACACGATAGATAGCTTGAATGAAAAAAAACAGGCAGTGAACAGGATGAAGATACAGACATCGACGACCGCCGAGAATAAAAAAGAGGATAATATCCTTTTGGATTTGGTATTCACCACGATTGTCGCAAAAGGCCAAGCCAGTCTGGAATGGGAGCCCATCAAAGGAATAAAAGAGTATACGGTTTACCGAAACGGCGTGGATATCGGGAAAGTGGGTGGGTGTTCCTTCAGTGATCGGAGTATCAGTGAAGATCAGGAATACACATATACCATTAAAGCTAAGCGGCCCCTTCCACGTTCAGAGCAGGAATCCTATGCCGTGAAATCCCTTGTAGCGAGTATTGTCGGAGCCGTAAAAAAAGGTTCATCCCAAGCACAGGCAGCGATCGAGGAAATAACGAATACAAAAAAGATAGGACCTGTAAAACAGCTTTTACAGCCAGTTGAAAACGATTGTGATGGTAAAAGGAAAAGGAATTGGCAGCTGCGCTATACCACCTTTTTACCGGAAGAGTGGCTGAAAAACCCAAATCTTGCATCAAAGGTTCCCTATTTTAAAGGAGACAACCGCGGGTTTGATCCTGAATCACCCCGTTACCGGACTAGGGTAGATGTGTATATTCACGAAAAGGAAAGAAAAGCTGAGATTGAATTTTCCAAAGCAGTCGGGAAAAGTGAAGCCTATAACCATGATGGCGATTTCCTCGAGGAAGGAGTGGCCTCGGATGAAGACATTGTAGTGAAGCACATATTATCCAATCATGAGAAAACCACAATTCAGCTGACACACTCTGTAGGCAACCCCATCATCATTTCTCCTGCCGTGGATTATAAAGTGATCGGGACCTTTTACCGAAATGGCGAAATCAATATAGCCGGCTATCATGATCAGGCACCCCATCACGAAGTCTACCTAAAGGAGGCAGATGACCAAAACTGGGAACCGCTGCACCTAGCGGAAAACAAAGGGCTCGAAATGATGGCGCATCCTACGGCCAATCACTTATGGAGATACTCCACATTTACACAATGAAAAGGACGAAAAGCCATGATTGCTGATCGTCCTTTTTTTTGTTGATTAGCCTCTGTTATAGGAAATTATTGATTTTCTTTATAGGCCTTTTATAATACCTGTTCCTAATCTGTGAGAAGATGTGAAACAAGGTTAAGTCTCTATCCTAGGAAAGTGGATAAGAAGAAAGCCTTGAAATCGTTCAAGACAGCTTCTAAGATCCACTCTCTAGAAACTATATTGTCAGATACACAAAAATATGCACAGCAGGTCCAGAAGACGGACAAACAATATGTCAAGCACCCAACGACATTTTTAAACAACGATTCATTCATTGATGGATTTGAAGAAGGGGCGTTACAGCTGAAAAGCCTGAAAGCTACATTGACAACCTTTTTTAAAATTCAGTGATGAAGGAGCAAAATCATGTGCGCTAACTGTAACGGTCATAAACACATCCATAGGGAGGTAATAGCAGGGGTTTCCCTTGCTCCTGCCTCCCTGATTGGGAAACGGTACGAAAACCGCAGCTTGAAAAAATCTTGAAGAAAGCGAGGGAACGTTATACAAGCGCTTTAACCTCTATATCATGCTCGAAGACGAAGATATCCATCTTTCGTTGAATATATATCATAACCGTCTATCCATTGGGTAGGAGTTTTTTATGTTCCTTGTAAACTAGGCATACAGAAA
Organism: Peribacillus frigoritolerans; assembly: GCF_030676415.1. Taxonomy (GTDB): domain Bacteria; phylum Bacillota; class Bacilli; order Bacillales; family DSM-1321; genus Peribacillus; species Peribacillus frigoritolerans_A. The sequence continues at coordinate 58,092 of NZ_JAUUTW010000006.1, forward strand.
TACATGATCTACAACAAATAAAGTGATTGTAAGTCTTGTGCCTAGTTTAGAGTGAATAAACAATTAGGAATCCTTGCCTTTTAGTTGAATATAAATAGTATGAAAACTAAGGGGGAGAAAAGGTGGATATATTTGATGAACATGCGAATGTGCTAAAAAAGATGTTTGATAATAAAAAAGCCCAAAAAGAAATTGTAGAGAAAATGGGTAACGGCATAAATTCAGAGTTGGAGAATCAGTTGCAAACATTAAAAAAGGAATACTACGTTTTGAGCAAATTAGAAAGAACATATGATAATCGCTATGAACTTAATTAAATTTGAGCACCCATACATTTGGGTGCTTTTTATATGCAGGAAAACGTCTCCTTTTGTCGTATTGATTAAACGAAGGGGATGACAAAATGAATGATGATTATGAGAAAATCGGTATTTTATTGTCCAATATGACGAACGAATTAGTGTCGAGTAGAGTGAGGGTTAAAGCTATAGTAGAATTACTAACTGAAAAAGGTCAGATAACCTACGAAGAGTATGAAAAAAGGTTTGAAAAAGTTTTTGAAAGAGATGCAAATTCATTTAGAGATGATTTAATAAAAGACGTCAAGAATAGTGAGTAAAAGGAGAAGGCATCCATTAGTTTGGATGCCTTTTATTTTAGTCCCTTTTGTCGAATCTCTTGTTATAAGGAGATGATAGCTGTAGGTTTTAGATATGATATGAGAGATAAAACTGGTCAACAACAAGCAATCGTAAGAGCAACATTTTAGAAAGCCAATAAAGATTCCTTAGCTTCTTAATGGTTTTAGTTAATTGGTCATTACGTTCAACATTACCCAAACTTCTGAAGATGTTCGATTAGCCTTTATTAAATCTTTATTGATCCTCCAAGTGAATCCTAAATACTTGATTTTCTTCCCTAAGTGCGAACTATTTCTCCACGGTCTTTAATTAAATCAACATGAATATTTACAAGTCTATTTATAAAAACCGCTTTCGAACACTTGGCGACGGCAGCATACAGCTTTCTTCTTTCTTTCCGAACCATTTGTAACGGTTCCTGGCAATGAAATCATAAACGAAGTTCCGGATGAAGCTAGGAACGATGATGAAGCCGTAAAGCAATTTCCATGCCCCTTGTAAGCGGCGGCATATCCTCAAGGCTGCAGACGATTTATAGTAGGCCTTATCCCTTTCGATCAGCACCATGCTATCTATATCTGCAGGAACATCGTATTTCTTCAGCAACTCTTGTCCCGCCTCACTTTGAAGTGAAGCGTAATGAAAAAGCCCCTGCGGATCCCGCTTTATAATGAACTGGACACTCGAATCGCAAAAGTTGCATTCACCATCAAATAAAATGACCGGATTCATGAACATTCCTCCTATAGAGAGACGTTTATCATACTCATGCTTCTATAATACACTACCCGTTTTGATAAGGCGAAAACGTATGGAACTGCTTGGAATTCGTTCCGGCAAGTCACTAACGGGTGCGTTAGCGCCATAAGAAGGTCCTAATTGGCGGTTGGACCCCTGATATAGGTAGTTTTTTGATTTAAGTCTCTGTTATCAAACTGTTATTTTCCATTAACTATACTGTAAACAAGCTATGATATGGTAGATACTCCAATGAAGTTCCTTTAGTAAAAAGCCGGCAATCCTTTATTAGTGGGAAGCCGGCTTTTTCATTCAAACCATAATTGAGGATTAGGACATATAATTAGTAGTTTTTTTATAGGAGGTAAGATTTCATGAAACGTGATCCGTATTTTGATAATGCGAAAGCTGTTTTAATCGTACTAGTTGTTTTGGGACACACATTAGCCAGAATGGTAGAAGAAAACGAATGGATTTTAACTATTTATTTGTTTGTTTTTTCATTCCATATGCCAGCTTTCATTTTAGTATCCGGCTATTTTTCAAGAAAGATAAAAAGTAAAACGGACCTCTGGGTGCTAATAAAGAAGATATTAATTCCCTATGTAATATTCCAGGTGATTTATACCTTCTATTATCAGAAGTTATTTGATGAACAAATTGAATTCACGATTTTGACTCCAAGGTGGGCCTTATGGTTCTTAATAAGTTTATTCTGTTGGAATATATTATTGTTTATATTTTCCTCAAGTAAATATGGAATCGTTTTATCAATAATTGTATCTCTAATAATTGGTTACATGGGTGAGGTAAATGAATGGTTAAGTTTGTCGAGAACGTTCTTTTTCTTTCCTTTCTTTTTAATTGGACATTTTTTAGAAAAAAATCATTTTGAATGGGTTAAAAAGAAAAGTAATGCCCTAATAGGCTGGGTTGTACTAGGGTTAATCTTTATAGGTATTTATTTCTATGGGGAAATTACTTGGAGAGAGTGGTTTTATGGTCGTTTAGGTTATGAGGAATTAATGGAAGGTTCCATTGCCCTCGGTTTTATATATAAGTTAATCGTTTATTTAATTATGGGAGCAGCAACTTATTGTTTTTTTTGTATTGTTCCTAGAAAGCATACATTTTTTACTGAAATAGGATCAATTACATTAGTTATTTATCTTTTTCATATGTTTTTTCTGGAATATGTTTATAACTCATTTATTTATGATTGGATCAAAGAAAGTGGCCAATATTATGTTTTATTAGTCATACCTGTAACCATTATATTTATATTATCAAGAAAACCGATTGTAAAAGTGGAATGCGTGTTAATAGGAATGAAAATGAAAACATAACAGAATTCAGGTACCTATTAAGTAACTGGCCCTTCAGTTTGTAGACAGAATGGGGTTCTACCTAAAAATAAGACTAGATTATCCTTAATGTTCTTTTACTGTAATCCTTATTGGATTGAAGAAATTTGAGACACTCCTGCCGAATTACTGGCTAGCCGAGACACCGCAGCCGCTTGCGGCGAGGAGACTTGGCAGACAGTCGGCGGAAAGGGAGTGAATTTCTGAAATCAACTGGAACGTTTTTTAAATAAAAAAACAGTGAAGCTCGCTTTTCTTCGAGTTTGTCTACAGTCTGAGCCCTTCAGTTTGAAGGGTTTTTTTCATGAAAAGATATTGTCAAAATAAAACATACACACAGATCCCCTAATTTAGTGATTTAGAAAAAAGGGGGATTAAGTGGAGACCCACTAAAAGGGTTACAACCCTTATAAAGTTATTTCAGGAAACAAAATGAAGGTCATTAACCGAAATGTTTCCAAAATTATTAAAGGGTAATTACTTTTGTATTTCACTTTCAATAAAACATCTTTAAACATTCAGATTTATTTTATTATGACTATATAGGATTTTACTATCATCAAAGGAGCGGCATATGAAAAAGTTTTTCTTCATCTTCATTTTGGCTTTAATCCCTTTCGCCTCTACGACTGTAAGTGCAGAATCTGACGTACCACTCAATAGTGAAGCCGGGATCATTATTGATGCGAAAAGTGGAAAAGTATTATACGAAAAAAATATGGAAAAAAGTATGTATCCAGCCAGTCTAACGAAAGTTGCCACTGCTATATTTGCTATAGAACACGGGGATCAGAACGAACTGGTGACTGTTAGCAAAAAAGCAGCGAAGGCAGACGGGTCTTCGGTATTTATTGAACCTGGGGAGGAAATAGAGCTTTCCAAATTAATTGCAGGAATGCTAATCAACTCCGGAAATGATGCAGCCATCGCAATTGCCGAGCATATGTCTGGCAGTGAAAAACTGTTCATGGAAGATTTGAATGAGTATTTAAGAAAAGAAGTAAACGTCACCGATACTCATTTTACAAACCCCCATGGATTGTTTGACAAAGACCATGTAACTACAGCCAGTGACCTTGCGAAAATTACCCAATATGCAATGAAAAATGAAACTTTCCGTGAGTATTTTGGGAAGAAGGAGTTACCATGGGAAGTGGAAACATGGGATACAACTCTAGTTACCCATCATAAAATGTTAAAAGGCGAACTCCCCTATAAGGGAATAACCGGCGGGAAAACCGGTTTCGTCAGTAAATCCGGCTACACCCTGATATCTACTGCTACTAGAGGAGAACAGGACTTGATTGCTGTCACTCTAAAAGCTCCTTCAGACAAAGTTGCCTACTCTGATACCAAGCTTTTATTCAACTATGGCTTTGAAAACTTTAAATCAGGCAAAATTGATAAAAAAAGCAAACTTTATTCAGCGGACTACTCTAATTCCTACACGCTGAACGAAGACTTGTACTATACTCATTTAATTAGTGATCAACCTATTCTAAAAACGAGTAATGATGGAATTCTCTCAATCATGAACCAAGAAGGGGAAGCAATAGAATCCTTTGACCTTAAAACGGTCGCTGATGTTAGGAACACAGTATTGCCTGCCCCGATTAAAAAAGAAACAATCAATGATAAGCTAATAAAATTTTCTGTCCCATCTCTAGGAGGGGAGGATTTTAGAACTCGTTACTAAAAAAAATCATCGAATGGAATCAGAGGCGTTGCGGCCTTATACATACCCCAGTCACTAAGGGGAGCTTATAAATAATAAAAACAATAAAAGAGTGCACTTATCAATCTTGACTAATAGGTGTACTCTTTTATTTTTTACCCCTTTATGAAACTAACGGGGCAGTTAGTTGTAGAGGAGAGTATGTCGCATTCGTCACAAATAGTGTAATAAAAGCTAAAAATAACCAACTGAATTGGAAATGAAGTATATGACCATAATAGTAGTAAATAAAACTATTAGGGATGATGTCATGATGTATATCTATAATGATTATGGGGGTACACATACCACGTCGTTGGCTGCCGCATATCATTTAAAACAATTACCTCAATCGGAAAGAAAATTAACTTCGGAAGAAATATTAAATGTAAAATATTTTGATAAATTAACGAAAGAAGATTTTGGGAAGCTAATTTTTCGCGGGACCGATGAAGATGGCCACTCAGTTTATACAATTGGACACAAAAGAGAAAAACTTGTTGTTCCGGCATTAAAAGAATTGACTTTACTACTAGAAGAGAAATTTCAATTTAACGAAAAAATAGTATTCTCCAATACATCACCAACTGTACCTATTGCTATGTCTATAGGGGGATATTTATCAAGAGCATTAAAAATTGATTTTATAGGTGTACCATTATTGGTTATAGGTGCCAAACAATGCTGTGATAATATTTTTCGGTTGGTTGAAAATACGAAACAAATAGGGAAAGCAGCGAATGGGGAAAAAGTGATTATATTAGAAAATGAAATATATAAGTAATAGTATTAAATGTTTTATCTCTTTTTAGTAAAGATTGCTTAGCCCATAGGAATTCGTTTTTTGAAAATAGCAGGTTGTTAACTTAATTAGGCATTCCAGAATTGAATTAGGAGTAATAGGATATACAGATTAATTAAACTTTAGTGTCGATATATATTGAGTCAACAATTGATGTTGGCTTTTTTTTTACGCATCTGGATGGATATGTACTATAGAAGAGGTGGTGCTTGTTCATCTAACGGGTGCATAACAAGGGTTACTGCAAAGGCCTCTTATTATGGCACTAACGGGGCAGGTTAGCTTAAGAAAGATTTATAAGTTCGTCCATCGAATACCTTTTTATAGAATTTAATCTAAAGGGTTTAAGGCATAATGAGGCTCCCATTAATTAGAGGGAGATATATATGGGAGGGAACATTTATGAATGGTTATTTGAAATTATTTATTGGATTGTTGATTTTTCTTATATTGGGGGTACCACCACATCGCTATCAAGCTAAGACTTTTAATTGCCCCCATAACGAAAAGTTTATTCCTCTACAGTTATTTATGAGATTTTGGTTCATTTTTTCTTTTTTGGGAACAATTAATTTCTTAAGTTGATAGGTAGGTATGATTCTCCTATATAACAAAATAGGAACCTATCATATTTCATAATAGGTTCCTTCTTTAAATACAGAAGCTTCAAATGTATTGGGTTATGCTTCGAATCGTTTCCATAAAGATATTATTAAGTTGAATTTCTTGTTATATTTTGGCTTGACGATGGGATACCATCATCTAATTTTTTTATGATTCAATTTAGGATGAATATCTAGCAAGCGGCGAGTCATAGTCGATAGTGAACTTCTGTCATATTTATAAAGAACAACAAAAATTGAGTGGATAAGGCTGTATTGATAGTTATGTCATAAAAATCATGACATTTTGACACTAACGTATGTGACAGAAAAACCCTTAGAATCAAGGAGCAGTTTATAACCCATTAATAATAAATGAGGAGGGAAGATCTTCATTGCGTATGTTAAAAATATAAAGAGGAGTGAAAGGGGAAACAGGTATGGCCTATTTATGAAAAACAAACCAGTAACAAGAGTGTTTCAAGGAAAAGAAGTAATTTCTAGGGTTAACATACATGTAAAAAAAGAAAGATTTACCGTTTGTTAAAACAGAATGGCGTTTGTAAAAATAATCATTATAAAGATGCTTATAAATTCAATGCTGACCTTTTATCATCGGTAAAGATGATAGCTATATGTTTAGTATAAAACAGCAAGCAACCACCTATAAAATATGAATAGAAGAGAGGAATTCCTTATGAAAACACGTAGTCAAATTACATTTGCAAGTCTGGCCCTTTTAATCGCTGGAAGTTCCCTGTTATATACAGCTCCAACCTCAATTGTAAAAGCAGAGCCCACTCAAAATGTATCTAGTTCGTCACAAACAAGCTCTCAACGAGATCATAATTCCGTCAAACAAGCAATGCGGGATACATTGCATCTTGGATTCCCTGGGATACTTGTTAAAACTTCTGAGGGTGGAAAAACGTGGGGGTATGCCGCGGGGATAGCGGATCTGAGCACCAAGAAACCAATGAAAACAGATTTCAGCTTTCGCATTGGCAGCGTGACGAAGACGTTCACCGCAACGGTTGTACTTCAATTAGCTGGAGAGAATCGCTTGAATCTAGACGACCCCATTGAAAAATGGTTTCCTGGTGTCATTCAAGGAAACGGATATGATGATAAACAGATTACTATCCGGCAGATATTAAACCATACAAGTGGTATCGCTGAATACACAAGGTCAAAAGACTTTGATATGATGGATACAAAAAAATCGTATACGGCTGAAGAATTAATAAAGATGGGGATTTCTCTACCCCCAGACTTCGCTCCAGGAAAAGGCTGGTCGTATTCAAACACAGGATACGTATTGCTGGGCATGCTTATTGAAAAAGTAACCGGAAACAGCTATGCGGAAGAGATTGAAAACCGGATTGTTGAACCACTTGACTTGTCGAATACATTCCTTCCTGGCAATTCAAGCGTTATTCCAGGCACCAAACATGCCCGTGGATATATCCAACTAGACGGAGCAAGTGAGCTAAAAGACGTTACTTATTATAACCCAAGTATGGGGAGCTCGGCTGGAGATATGATTTCTACTGCTGATGACTTAAACAAATTCTTCTCTTACTTACTTGGTGGTAAATTGCTGAAAGAACAGCAACTAAAACAAATGCTTACTGCAGTTCCTACGGGAACAGCTGAACTTGGCGAATACGGTCTTGGAATTTTCAAAACTAAGCTTCCAAACGGTGTCTCGATATGGGGACACGGAGGTACCATTCCAGGGTTTATTACTTTTGCTGGAGGCACACTTGGAGGCAAGCATACATTGGCCGTCAATTTGAACAGCCTTAAAGCTGATAGTCCTGATCCTTTTAAAAATATTTTAATTGCTGAATTTAGCAAGTAGGGGTCACCTTACATGCCCATCAGCTTAAGAGATTTTAATACCTTCAAACACCCCAAAAAGTTATCCTTTCTAAATAAGCTAAATTAGGGGTACAGCCACATCGCCATCAAGCTAAGGTGAATTTGTATCATCATAACGAAAAAAACGCTATTCTTTTTGTAGAAATATACAGGAAGGATGGCGTTTTCTATGAGTTTTTCTGTTTCAGACGAAATGAATCTCTTTTCTCAAGAGCTTCAAAACTACTTATCTCCGTCTTCTCTTCAACAATTAGCTAAAGAAGTTGGTTTTGTTCAACGTACAAGTAAATATCAAGCACAAGAATTAATTGCTTTATGTGTATGGCTTAGTCAACAGGTCGCGAGTACACCACTCACACAATTGTGTAGCCGTCTCGAAGCATCAACAGGTGTCCTCATGAGCCCCGAAGGGCTTAATCAACGATTTAATGGTTCAGCCGTACAGTTTCTTCAACAAGTTCTAGCTAATCTTCTAACTCATAGAATTCCTTCAACACAAGAAATACTTCATCTATACTCCACGACTTTTAAACGTATTCGGATCCTAGATTCTACAACATTTCAACTTCCAGATAAGTTTGCTTCACATTATCAAGGTTCTGGCGGAAGTAGCCATACCGCAGGTGTTAAAATCCAACTTGAATATGACTTATTGAGTGGGAAGTTCCTCCACGTTTATGTAGGAGAAGGGAGAGAAAATGATAAAACCTTCGGTTCCACGAGTCTACTAACCATTCAACCGAAAGACTTATACATAAGGGATTTAGGGTATTTCGACTTACACGACTTACAGAAAATGAATGATGAAGGTGCTTACTATGTCTCACGTTTGAAGTTGAATTCTCGTATATATCGTAAGAATGATGAACCAGAGTTTTTTCGAAATGGGACTGTGAAGAAAGGTACTCTCTTTATTCAGTTAGACACGGAAGAGCTTATGAATCAATTACAACCTGGTCAAACATTGGAAATTTCAGAAGCATACATTGGGCAGTATCAAAAACTACCCGCCCGAGTGATTGTTCATCGACTAACTGAGGTACAAACAGAGAAAAGATTGAAAGAACAAGCAAAAAAAGAAAAGAAGAAGGGCATTACCTATAGAGACCGAAGCAAACGATTAAGTGGAATGAACGTATATATTACAAATCTTTCTTTAGAAGACGTTCCAACGGAACATATTCATGAACTGTATTCGTTACGTTGGCAGATTGAAATTCTATTTAAGACATGGAAATCTTTCTTTCAAATTGACAAGTGCAAAGAGATTAAGAGGGAACGCTTAGAGTGTCACTTGTATGGGCAACTTATTAGCATTTTACTCTGTTCATCTACGATGTTTAGAATGCGTCAGTTACTTTTAGATAAGAAAAAGAAGGAGTTAAGTGAATATAAATCCATCTATATAATAAAAGACTATTATTTATTGTTTTATCAAGGGTTACAAAAGGACGCCAAAGAATTATCAAAAATTTTTCTGCGTTTGTTTCACCTTTTGGAGAAAAACGGACGGAAATGTCATCGTTATAACAAGAAAACGGTCTTTGATATCTTAGGTATTGTGTATGATTGTACGTCACAAAAACTTAAAGCTGCCTAATATTTTTTTTAAAAACCTATTTGATGGTTTTTTTGTCATGCGCATTTTTAGTGTTACCATAGCAAATTAAAGAGAACACACTTTTATATTAACTCTTGTGCGCTTAGCTTGATGGGCATGGGGTACCACCAGCAAAACGCGAATTTACAACATTTGGGATATTCCAGTTTCATATGTTTATTATCGGTACTGAAAAAGGAGCCTCAAACGGGACTGTTGACAAACTAAAGAATCTCATAACCGGACACAGCATATAGTAAACAAAAAAGAAGATAAACACTACATGCAGTAGATGTTCATCTTTTTTTGTTTAAAGGGGTATTTGTCAACAGCCCCAAACGAAGATCCTTTTGTGCTGTTATTTCAACTAAAGTGAATATGGATAAGGAGTTATTCCACACCTGATTCATACGATATTATTAAGATTTTTTCTAAACCTTATAAAAAACAAAGAATGCTCTTTCTCATTTAAGTAAAACTGTCATTACTTTATTAATCTTTTAAAAATGTTAGTAACGCTTCATTAAATTCTTTTGGATGAGTTGCGTTTAATCCATGTGGACCACCCTTTATTAGAGCGAGCTTACTACCAGGAATGGAATCATATGTACGTTTTCCACTTAACTCAAAAGGTGCAGTTGCATCAGAGTCACCGTGAATAATCAGAGTAGGTATATTGAACTTTTCCAAGTCCTTTCTAAAATCTGTCTTACTAAAGGCCGTTATACAATCGAGCGTTCCCTTAGGTGAGGCACTAGCTGCAATATCCCGATTATATAAACGGAATGGCTCACTAACTAAATCTGTTTGATTACCCGCCGCGAAAAATACCTTCGTAAATTTGTCAAGAAATGCAAGGCGGTCATTTATCACGCCACTTTTGAATTCTTCAATTGTTGCATCATCTAATGCTCCTTCAGGATTATCCTCTGATTTGTATAAATAAGGAGGAACTGCTCCAGCAAAAACAGCCTTTTCAATACGATCTGTTCCATACGTACTAATGTATCGAGCTACCTCACCTCCACCCATGGAAAAACCAACAAGTGTGACATTTTGAAGATCTAAATGTTCTAACAGTTTATGTAAATCAGAAGCAAATGTCTCATATTCATATCCTTCCCACGGCTGAGATGATTTTCCAAATCCTCGGCGATCATATGTTATGACTCTGTAACCTGCTTCAATAAGAGCTGGCACCTGATATTCCCAAGAGCGTCCACTTAAAGGCCAACCATGTATTAAGACAACGGGTTTCCCTGAACCATGGTCCTCATAATAAAGTTCAATTGGAGCATGATTTTCATTACCTACAGTAAATTTTGCCATATAAATTTCCTCCCATGAATCTATATTCTTGCTTCTCTAATCTAAAAAACTCTTCACTTCAAAACATTTAAAATATTTTTTTGCAAAATGTTTATAGGATTATTATATTCCCTACTATCGGAATTGTAAAATTATTCTAATAATATTAAATCAATTAATATTATTAGATTACAATTTATTTGTTTAATCCAAGGTGTGTAAATTACTGAAAATATTGAAGAACTTAAACTGAAAAATCGAATTAGAGATTTCTAAGCAACTCCAATTGGGGTATCTCCAATTAAGTTAGAATTAGGAATCACAGCCCTTCCTAAAACATCAAGGCTTATTTATCGATTTCACTCTGCAAATTTTAAGTTATTTACAAAAAATTTAATTTGTATTACTAAAGTTTAAAAGACCCTACGATACCAGTGAGCCGCAGCTTCAACTTCATCAACAGTCAATTGATGCCCCCTATTTTCCCAATGAATTTCAACTTTTGCATTGGCCTTTTCAAATAAGGATTGAAGTTCAGTAGATTCCATAGGCGAACATATAGGATCATTTTTACCAGCAGCAATAAATACTGATTTTCCTGATAAATCAGGAAGAACAATTCCTTTTCTCGGTACCATCGGGTGATGGAGAATGGCTCCCTTTAATGCATTTTGATAGTGAAATAATAAACTAGCAGCTATATTAGCTCCATTTGAGTATCCAATAGCAATCATGTTTTCTCGATCAAAATTATACTTTGTAACAGAATCATCAAGAAACTCATTTAATTCTTTTGTACGGAAAATCAGATCTTCCTCATCGAATACACCTTCAGCTAATCTCCGAAAGAATCGAGGCATTCCATTTTCCAATACATTTCCGCGGACACTTAGCACTGAAGCCTCGTCATCAATTCTTCCCGCTATAGGTAATAAATCTAATTCATTTCCGCCAGTACCATGTAGTAATAATAACGTTGGTTTCGTTGAATCTTTACCCTTATTAAATATATGTTTCATGATTGATCTCCCTCCAGAACGCGAACTTCCACAGTAGGTAAGACTTCTTCTAATTCTTCTCGTTTTGGCTCCAGCCAAGATGGTAACATCAGTTTATTACCAAGCTCAGCGACAGCTTCATCAACGGAAAAGCCTGGCGGATCGGTCGCTATTTCAAAAAGGATACCGCCTTGTTCATGGAAATACACAGCTTTGAAGTAGTTTCGATCACGAATCTCAGTCGGATAATACTCCTTATCTTGAAGAAGTGTTCTCCATCTCAAAAGATCTTGGTCATCCTTTGCCCTCCATGCGATATGGTGAACAGTTCCAGCCCCTTTTAACCCGCGAACCGAAGGAGTTAGCTTAATATCAATTGTATTTCCAAACTGACCATCCGATTTAAACCTAAGGAAGCTCGCTTCTTGCCCAAGACATTCAAGCCCTAATACGTTTTCAAGCACATTCGCAGTTTTATTAGGCTGAGTTGAAATTAAAATAGCTCCACCAAACCCTTTAATTGCAACCTCTGAATCGACTTCTCCAAAACTCCAATTATTTTTTGGCCCTTCATTTCGTTCCACTAATTCAATTTCAAGACCATCCGGATCTTGAAATTGTAAATATTTCTCTCCAAAACGTACTGATTGAATAAACCTAATTCTAAATTTTTTCAAACGATTTTCCCAAAATTCAATTGATTGATTCGGGATGATAAAACTGGTTACTCCAACCTGTCCTGTTCCAATTCGACCTTTTAACTGCTTTGGCCACGGAAAAAAAGTTATAACAGACCCAGGTTGACCAGTTTCATTTCCAAAATAAAGATGATAGACTTCTGGACGATCAAAGTTTATCGTCTTTTTTACAAGTCTTAATCCCAGTATGCCAGCATAAAAATCAATACTTCTTTGGGCATCGTTCACCATTGCTGTTATATGATGGATCCCTGTTGTTTTTTGCAACCTCACCATTCCCATTCTTTTCATTACTTTGATTAAGAAATTAATTAGGTCTCTCTATGGAAAAAATCTCACCTGATTTTGCATAATTTGTACCAGCCAACCAGCTCACAACTCTAATTCTCTTACCTCAAATGGTAATAAACTTTGTTTAATCTGCCCTCTAAACTGTTCATACTGCTCTGGCAACATTAATTTTTCTCCCATCGTCGCTTCAGATTCATCGTGAGCAAATCCTGGAGGATCTGTTGCAATCTCAAAGAGAATTTCCCCGTGTTCTTTAAAGTAAATCGCATTAAAATAGTTTCGATCTCGTACAGGAGTTACCCCATATCCGTTTTCCTCAACATATTTTTGCCATTCCAATTGGTCTTGATCATCCTTTGCCCGCCATGCAATGTGGTGTACGGTTCCAGCACCCATTGTCCCGCGTCCTATTGGCGTTAATTTTAAGTCAATGACATTGCCAATTTCTGCTGAAGAACGGTAACGTGCAAAGTTGCCTTCCTTGCCGATTAATTCTAGTCCCAATATGTTTTCTAACAATACAGCCGTTTTGTCAGGATCGGTCGATAATAAAGTAGCACCGCCAAAGCCTTTAATAGCTACCTCAGGTGTTACCCCGCCAAAGGTCCATGTATTTACTTCCCCTTCTTCCCTTTCAACAATTTCCAAGTGTAGCCCATGAGGGTCATCAAATTCCAAGTATTCCTCGCTAAAGCGCTCCCTTACAGTAAAAGGAATATTGAAGGATTCCAGTCTTTTTTTCCAGAACTTCATAGCTCCTTTTGGAACAACATAAGATGTAACGCCTACTTGACCATCACCAATTTTTCCTTGACTAGCTCCTGCCCATGGAAAAAATGTCATGATTGTTCCTGGTTTTCCACCCTCATTACCAAAATAAAGATGGTAGGTACCTGGGTCATCAAAATTGACAGTTTTTTTCACTAAACGTAAACCTAATACACCTGCATAGAAATCAACATTCTCTTGAGGATGACCAACAATTGCAGTAATGTGGTGAATACCCATCGTTTTTTTACTCATTTTATTTTCACTCCCATTTTTATTTCTGGTTAGACACTAACCTTAAAAAAGCATCGCCAATTTGTCGATAATTGTATATACGACTTTATGGGTGTTTTTTCCTTTGTCCGAAGTTTTTTATGTCTATAAATATTGGATCTTTAATTTTATTAAAAAAAGAAGCATGGGAATTATTAACAATACCCATTTTTATTACAATCAACTTATGGATAAACTGATTTAATGTCAAATGTAAAAAATACCAATATATACAAATAAACCAGCACTATAGTTTGATACTGGTTTAATTGATGCTTTATTTATGTAGTTGTTAATTTAGCATAGATGATAAAAAACAGGGTTAATTGTCCTATTATCATAATATTTGGTACTACTACAATCCAATTAATAATAAAAAAGACTGCTAAAATCCCTAAAAACAAGCAAAAATGATGAATTTTCAAACGGTGTTGTTCAAACCTGTATTGATGAAAAACAATTGTAGTTGACAGGAAATAGAGCAATACAGATCCAAAAACAAAATATAGGATAAAAGAATATTGGACCCCATGTAAAAATAATAGTCTAATGGATGCTGCAACCATACTCAAAGACATTAAAATAAACAGATGACCGTAAATAATAATTTGACCGGAAGTTTGTCTAGACTTGTTGAGTTTCTTCTCCATGTTATCGAAATATTGCCACCACATCGAAATAATGAGGATAAATGAAATGATCGCAAAGCTTATTGAATCCCAATTTCCTTGTTTAGGTTGAATGACCGCAAGAGTGCTGATAAGAGCTTCCCCAAAGAGAATAATGGAAAATAGACCAAATCTCTCTAATAAGTGGGCTGTATTTGTCGGAACCTTTTCTAAACACTTTCTTCCTAGCAGTGGGATAATAATATCGATAAGAATTCCGAAATACAACACAGCATACCGAATCCAAGAATCAAAAAAGACGGATAATAATGAAATAACGATTCCAATCCAAAAATATCTTCCTAGAAAGAGTGCTGCTTGCTTTCGAACTCCTGCTTCTATCCGCTGGACAATAAGATATTGGATCGCAGTCACGGCCCTTAACCCAATATAACCTATTAAAAAAGAAAGATAATATGGATCAAAATCAGCTGATAAGCTTGATGTCATTATTAGGACAAAAAACATTTGCAGGATCAAAAAGATTCGTTGATAAAATAAATCTTTTCCAAAACGGTTAACAAAGATGGTTTGCCCCACCCAAGCCCACCAGATCGGAATGAAAATTAAGACAAACTTTACTAAATACTCTACATGGATATGACCATCTTCAACATGAAGTAAAACATGAGTTGCAGCCGCAACCGCCGCCACAAATAACAAATCATAAAAGAGTTCTAACCACGTGACTTTCTTTTCTTCCATTTCTGCACTCCCTCCAATTTTTTTATAGTTACTAGTATGCTGGAAATATATAGTGATTGGAAGAGAAAATAATATAGACATAGTCTATTTGCCATAGCTTGCAAACACAAACCAATAATAAGGAAACTAATGGGAAATCCTTACATCCTGGATTTTTTGTACATCATTAAATTAAACAGTTTGATGATTAGGCATAAAGCCACTTTTTCATGTTGGTATATCATGGTACTATGAGGTGATTTTAACAGGGGAGGAATTATATGACAAAGACCATAGGCCTTATTTGTGGTAGTTTACGAAAAAACTCTTATAATCGAATCATTGCCCAATCATTAACAGAGATGGATGATTCCCATCAATTTCGTTGGATCGAGATAAATAATCTACCTTTTTTTAATGAAGACTTAGAAATAAGTGTTCCAGAAACAGTGACATCATTTAAATCTGCTATCCAGGACGTTGACGGTATCATTATTGTAAGTCCAGAGTACAATTCTGGAATTCCAGGCGTATTAAAGAATGCATTGGATTGGGCATCAAGACCTCGGGAATCCGCTGTTCTTAGCAGAAAACCGGTTGGCCTAATTGGAGCAACTCCTGGGGGGTTAGGTACTGTTTATGCTCAGATGCAAATCAGAGAAATACTTGAAACTATGCAAGCTCATGTTCTTCCATTTCAAAAAGTGCTGATTTCCCAAGTACATGAAAAGATTGATTCCGATCAGAAAGTGCTTACTGACGAACAAACAAAACGTTATCTTCAGCGTTATTTACAACAATTTATAAATTGGATAGATAAAACCCTTGTTTTAGATAAATAGAAGTAGAGCAAGCATTTTTAAAAATAAATCTTACGTTTTTTCTGATTTCAAGAAAATTATTGACGTTAATATAAGTTTATCTATAAACTGATTGTGGCAAATGAAGAAATTTATGATATATATTCCAATGTTTAAACTTTCTTCGATTACTTAATTTTAGGAGGAATACATAATGTCTGATCTCTATTCTCGTATTAATAAAGATGATGCTGTCGTTCTTTTAGTGGATCATCAAACTGGCCTTATGGCTGGACTAGTTCGTGACTATGGTGTTGATGAATTCAAGAACAATGTTTTGGCTCTTGCTCACACTGCTAAGTTTTTTGATTTACCAGTTATTTTAACAACAAGCTTTGAAAACGGACCTAATGGACCACTAATGCAAGAATTGGTTGATCTTTTTCCTAACGCGCCAAAAATAGCTCGTCCTGGACAAATTAACGCATGGGATAATGATGATTTTGTAAAAGCAATCGAAAAAACTGGAAAAAAACAACTTATCCTCGCGGGCGTAGTTACGGATGTTTGCGTTGCTTTCCCGGCACTTTCCGCTATAAAAGCTGGGTATGAAGTATTTGCTGTTACTGATGCTTCAGGAACTTTCAGTAAACAAGTTGCAGAAGCTGCCAATACGCGTATGGCACATAATGGCGTGCAACTTATGAACTGGTTTAGCGTAGCGTGCGAATTACAACGCGATTGGCGCAACGATGTCGAAGGTTTTGGCAATTTGCTTGCTAGTAATCTTCCAGGTTATCAAAATGTAATTGGAAGCTATATGGGAGCTCAGCGAGATCTCAGTAAACAAAATGCATAAATTTAGCGCTGATTTAATCAGCGCTCTTTTTAAATAAGAAGTATAGCAAGGCTTTTATTTTTTCGATTACAGCTGAAACTAATAATTGCCTTTAAGATGAAACAATTAAAAAAAAGGAGTGTTTTATTATGAGTAATTTAGAATTGTTAACCCCGGAGAACAGTGCATTAATTTTGATCGATTTTCAGCCTCAAATGACTTTTGGAGTTGCAAGCATTGACAGACAAACATTAATGAATAACGTTATGCTGCTTGCTAAATCAGCAAAAGCTTTTAATGTACCTACTATTCTTACTACAGTTGAAACACAAAGCTTTTCTGGTTATTTTTGGCCGCAAATTCTTGACATATTCCCAAACCATGAAATTATAGAACGTAGTTCAATGAACTCTTGGGAAGATTCAAAATTTGTTGAGGCAGTTAAAGCAACAGGTAGAAAGAAATTGATATTTGCAGCACTTTGGACTGAAGTTTGCCTTGCATTCCCTGTGCTTGAAGCAATTAAAGCTGGTTATGAAGTTTATGCAGTTGATGATGCTTCAGGTGGTACTAGTTTGACAGCACATAACGCTGCTATGCGTCGTGTAGAACAAGCTGGAGCAATTCCAGTGACAGCAATTCAAGTTTTACTTGAATACCAACGTGACTGGGCACGCAAAGACACTTATGATGCTGTTATGGAAATTGTAAAAGAACACACTGGCGCTTATGGTCAAGGCGTGGAATACGCATATACTATGGTACATGGCGCGCCTCCAAGCAGGAAAATATGAATCAAGAAATAGTAACTGTCGGGGAAACTCATACAGGGGACACTATGGATGCTGGTGGTCCAGTAACAACAATTGTTACATGGGAAATTCAAGAAGGTAGAGAAAAGCAGTTTGAAACGTGGAGACATGAAATCGAAGCTGCCGCTACTAAATTTCCAGGGCATTTAGGCGTAAATCTAATAGTCCCCAATAACGGATCCAGAGAGTATACTGTTGTTTTTCGCTTTGATACGTATGAGCATCTACGTGCTTGGCAAGAATCAGATATTCGTCGAGATTTGTTAAAAAAGGCAGAACTATTTCAAGCTACTGATCCAACGTACAAAACTGAAAGCAGTTTGGCTTATTGGTTTGTTACTCCGAAAATGCCAGTTCCACCGCCAAAATGGAAAATGTCCATTGTTACCGTTCTTGGTGTATGGCCTCTTAGCATGTTGGTTCCTATAGTGATAGGACCTATAATAAAAAATATGTATCCTATTTTGTCAACTTTTTTTGTTTCAGTATGTATAGTGTCTTTGCTATCATGGGTAGTAATGCCGATTCTCGGTAAAATATTTCATCCATGGTTACAGAATAATAGGAAGTAGACGAGGTGTAAACATGAATTTACCGGATATGATCTTATATAACGGAAAAATCACTACCCTTGACCCATCTCAACCTGAGGTATCGGCTATCGCCATAACTGATGGTTTAATCACTGCAGTAGGTGGAGATGAGCTTCTTGATAGTGCCACAGAAAAAACCAAAAAAATAGACCTTAAAAGAAAGAGAGCTATTCCGGGCTTGAATGACTCTCATATACACGTTATTCGTGGCGGTCTTCATTATAATATGGAATTGCGCTGGGAAGGTGTGCCATCACTTGCTATTGCTCTGGAAATGCTTAGAGAGCAGGCGAGGCGTACACCTGCTCCCCAGTGGGTAAGAGTAGTTGGAGGTTGGTCTGAATTTCAATTTAAAGAAAGACGGATGCCAACTTTGGAAGAGATTAATGCTGTTTCTGAAGACACACCTGTCTTTGTGCTACATCTTTATGATAGAGCACTTGTAAATCGTGCAGGGTTGCGTGCTCTGGGATACACAAAAGATACCCCAGATCCTCCGGGCTGTTTAATTCAGCGAGATAAACGAGGTAATCCAACGGGTCTTTTAATTGCCAATCCTAACGCTTCTATTCTATATTCAAGTTTGGGTAGAGCTCCAGTACTTAATATTGACGACCAGATTAACTCTACTCGCCATTTTATGCGCGAATTAAATAGATTAGGTATCACAAGTGCCATTGACGCAGGTGGCGGATTCCAAAATTATCCTGATGATTACAAAGTTGTTGAACATTTAGCCGAGAAGGATCAATTAACTTTGCGTATTGCTTATAATCTATTTACGCAAAATCCAGATCATGAATATGAAGACTTTGCTTCATGGGCAAAAATTGTTTCTCCGGGTCAAGGAAATGATAAGTATAAAATGAATGGTGCCGGAGAAATGTTAGTATTCTCGGCAGCCGATTTTGAAAAATTTCAAATGCCGCGGCCTGACCTAGCTACGGTGATGGAAGCTGACTTAAAGAAAGTAATTTCTCTATTGGTGGAAAACCGTTGGCCATTCCGTTTACATGCGACTTATGACGAGTCAATAACACGTTTCTTAAATGTTTTTGAGGAAGTCAACAGAGAAATTCCTTTTAATGGTCTACGCTGGTGGTTCGACCATGCAGAAACAATCTCAGATCGTAGTATGGAACGTGTTAAAGCTTTAAATGGCGGTATTGCCATCCAAGACCGCATGGCTTTCCAAGGTGAATACTATGTTGATTTATACGGAAAGGAAGCTGCAAAGCGTACTCCTCCGATTTATCGTATGCTAGACCTGGGAATACCTGTTGGCGCCGGTAGTGATGCAACGAGGGTTTCCAGCTATAACCCTTGGGTTGCTCTTTACTGGATGGTTGCAGGAAAAACCATTGGTGGTCTTTCGATATACGATGAAAAGAATAAACTTGACAGAAAAGTAGCCCTGGAACTATATTCCAAAGGAAGTGCATGGTTCTCCGGTGATGAAGATAAAAAGGGAACCGTTGCAGTAGGTCAGTTTGCTGATATTGCTGTATTGTCTGCTGACTACTTTACTGTGCCAGAAGAAGAAATCAAAGACCTTGAATCATTACTCACCATTATGGGTGGGCAGGTTGTTTATGGAAATGATGAATTTAAAAATTTATCACCTGAATTGCCGCCAGCATCACCTGATTGGTCACCGACGGGAGTTTATGGTTATGGTGGTGCTAACCTAGCCGACAATATACTTTCTCACGATGCCCATGATCACAAACATAGTTGCAGTAACCCTCTCCATCAACACACTCATACCGTAATAGGAAATGATGGAACTAAGTGGGGTATCGGTTGTACTTGCTTTGCTTTCTAATAAGGGTTTGGGGCCGAGGACGGACCCAAACATAAAAATGAAAAAAGCCTAACTTTCTCTTTAAAGAAAAAGTTAGGCTTTTTATATTATTGTAATCCATGCATTAACCCCCTAAGAATGTTTGTCTCTTGTTGTAAGTAGAATACCACAGACACTTTGGAAACCAATGGATCAAATTAAATAATTTTCCAGAAAACGAGAAAATCTTTACATTCCTTCTTTTTGGTGTATAAACTGCAACCAACCCTGGGATAGGTGAGAAACGGAGGCCATTCGCTTTACAAACTAATTTGAGAATCATTTATATGTATATTCCCCAACTAAAGAATCTCAATTCATCTTCTGCAACTATCGGGGCAGTTTAATTCAATAACAAACGTAATATAAAAGTTTGGAAATGAGAAATACGGGAAGTGAAATTGAACTTGAATTTACTAAAGTTTCAGCACTAGTTGAGTAATAATAGACTATTTGTCTAAATTGGAATCGCATTAACCAATTCCCATATACATTTCCGTTTAGGAAAATGTAACTTCATTGAAGAATAGAAAATCATTTTATATACTCTAACAATAATTCTTTTGTATCATTCCACAAACGTTGCTGCATAGAAACATCTTTTCCTGGATATATCGGATCAATTTTTTCTCCAGTTCCAACATTAAAGTATCCTCCTGTCACTCTTTCATATTCGGAATCAAGTGCTAAACGAACAATGATGTCAGCCCCTCTTTTTGGATCTCCGATATTAAGGAATTCTAAGACTTTTCCCAATACAGAAGATATACGAAGTTCTCTTCCCAGGCCAGTATTATTGAAACCAGGATTTAGAGCGTTGGCATTTACCAAAGTACCTGAAAACTGACGCACTAACTCACCAGTAAACATGATATTTAGAAGCTTTGTTTTTCCATAAATTTTAGATGAACCCCTCAATGTAAATGGAGATGTGTCCGTCAGATCATATGGTAATTTTAGTTCTCCATGATTTCGTGAGGCTTCCGAAGCGACATTAATAATTTTTGCATTTTTTGCTTTTACCAATGAGTCCTTTAACAGATTTGTTAGTAGCCAAGGCGTTAGATAGTTTACCGCAATCATCTCGGCAAATCCTTCAGAGGTAACACGTTGCTCGAACCCATGAAGCCCAGCATTGTGGATGAGTACATCAATTTTTGTATAGTTTTGTTTTATCTCAAGTCCAATACGGCGAACATCATGCATTAACGATAAATCACCAAAATAGAAATCAACCTCCGTATTTGGTGAAGCTTCTCTAATTAATTTCTCAGTTGCTTTAGCCCGTTCTTTGTTACGAGCAGTCAGCACTAAATGTGCACCACGTTTTGCGATTTCAATTGCAGCAATCTGACCAATACCACTGGTAGCACCAGTCATTACAATTATTGGATACTCAGGCATTATACATTCTCCTTATATAAACTTGACATAGTATTAACAATTAAATATATTTGACATATATCAATCATATTTAATTATTTGACATATGTCAAATACATTTAGTTTTGTTGAGAAGGGAGAACTATGGATATTAATAATTCTGATTTGAGAGAAGAACTGGAGTTAGCTCTTGGTGAACAGCTCAATTCGTTGATTAGTGAGGCACATGCACTTAATGTCAGAACTGCAGCTACATTTGATACAACTTTGCAGCCAGCAGCCTTTTTGATTGTTCGCTGGTTATTTTCACATGGTCCTACTAACGCATCGACTTTAGCTGAATCAACAGCAATGGACCGTAGCTCTATCAGTAGACTTATAGGGCAATTAAAAGGTCTGGGATATGTAAAGAGTGAACCCCACCCTAAAGATCGTCGAGGGGTAATGTTATCTTTAACCGACCTTGGTCATGACAAAACAATAAAAGCTTTAAAAGAAAAAGAATCTATTTTTTTCGAACGTATTTCAGGTTTAACGGATTCAGAATTGAAGGCATATATTGAAATGCTAAAAAATCTAACGATATAACAAAGCTGATAATTCTATTTGGAAATAAGAGTCTACTATTGAACATATGACTAAATCTGAAAAGCTCGTGTGTTAGTGTGTTAGATAGTATCCACTATTCCTACGTTGAAAGTCCAAAAGAGTTTAGAGAGACTAATTTAGATTTTTGCAGTGAAAAAAATTGTATTACAATTGCAGTTCAATGCATCAGATACTTAAATAAAACTAAGTATGTGAAGAATAATACTTAAACTCCCATGAAAATTAAAAAGCTCAAAATCCAGAAAAAATCACAACAAAATAGACCCAGTAAAAATGCTTTTTAAAAAAAGGCTGAGCCTTATGAGTGATCTGATTGAGTTTGGTAAATCGTTAAACAAAAACCTCCAATTATAGCAAATTAAGTAGAGGCTAGCGCGACGACCAAAAAAGGATTAATCTCCCATGAGTGCTACCCATAAAGGGCGCGACAGTCGGTGGTACACCGTGGACGTCGGAGTCAGACTAACGGATGGGCTCAAAGGCACCATAGTTCAACGACCTTCTTCGCCAGCCATTAAAACATTATCGACATAGAGACCAATTTTCATTCTCTGTGGTGAAGCGCTGATTTTTGCGCTTCATGAATGGCTAACGGGGCAGGATAGTTCAGCAAGGGGATAGATTAATTAATTAAATGGTAATTGAACCTAATCGAACAATAAACCACCACCCGAGAGTGGAGGTTTATTATTGAATCGAGGGAATTACTGTTCTTTTAAGCTGGTTACAGAAACACTTTGTTTTTTATTTGGATCATCAAGGGGATGGATTGTAGCTGTTCCATTTTGTTCATCCACGTGCTCAATGTAGATACTTTCCTCATTATAGGTTACATTAACCATATTTGGTGAAGAAGCAATTTCTTCTGCTCGTTGTGCGTTCATTTTAGCCACCTCCTTTGAATTTGCAACATATATAATATTTGTTCCGAATTACTTAGATATACTTATTGTAATTAAAATTCTTCCAAGAATCCCTTACACCCTTACTTAACTAACTGGTGCGTCAGCTAAAGATCAAGTTATATTTAAGCAGCTTTTAATCATTTCGACTAACGTGGCAGGCTAGTACAAAAGATTAAAATCAGTGGTTTGATAATTACAGAAAATTAAAAAAGTTTAGGGGGATGTAAAATGAATATTAAAGGATTTTCGATTTCCACTAATAAAAAGTATTTAGATGTAAATTTAATACATAAGTTTTTGAATCAAGAAGCTTACTGGTCAAAGGGAATACCTAAGGAAACAGTGATAAAGTCAATTAAAAATACGACCTTATGTTTTGGGGTTTATAAGGGTGAAATAGGTAATGAAGGTAGTGAACAAGTTGGATTTGCAAGGGTAATAACCGATTTAGCAACACATGCATACCTTTGCGATGTATTTATATTACCTCACTATCGAAAATTAGGATTATCAAAATGGTTAATGGATGTTATCACCAACCATTCCGAACTAGAAGGGGTTCGCAGGTTTATGTTAGCTACTAATGATGCACATTCATTATATAAAAAATACGGTTTTAATCAGATTGATAAACCAGAGTTATTTATGCAAAAAGTCCGTAAATCCCCATCTAAACAATAAGGTTATTTTCATTAACAGGTGCGAAAGGGATTAGACCCTGCATAATCGTGCACAGAATGTCGGATGATTAGTTCCAACTCCTGCTATTCTGTTGATATAAGGGAGGTCATTGAATGGATTTGCTCAAAAATATGAATGGTGCCATTAAATTCATTGAAGACAATCTTACGAATGAAATTGACTTTAAAGAAGTGGCAAGGCTAGCTTATTGCTCGGAATATCATTTTAAAAGGATGTTTTCCTTCCTTGCAGGTATTTCACTTTCCGAGTATATCCGCCGAAGACGACTTACACTTGCAGCGTTTGAGCTTAAAGATAACAAGATAAGGGTCATTGATATAGCGATAAAGTACGGGTACAGTTCACCAGACTCGTTTGCGAGAGCATTTCAACATTTGCATGGTATCACACCATCAGAAGCGAGAAGTAATGGCCATTCACTTAAAGCCTATCCACCGATGTCCTTCCAATTATCCATTAAAGGAGGCAGTGAAATGAACTATCGAATTGAAGAAAAAGAGGCATTTCACATAATTGGAATTAAAAAAAGAGTTCCAATCATTTTTAACGGGGTTAATCCAGAGATTGCATCTATGTGGAAAAGTTTAGACGAGAAAACGATAAATGAACTTAAAAACCTATCGAATGTCGAGCCATTAGGGCTGCTTAGTGCATCTGCGAACTTTTCCGAAGGCCGGTTGGAGGAAAAAGGGGAGCTTGATCATTATATCGGCGCAGCAACTACGAGGGAATGTCCAGATAACTTAACACAGCTGAAAGTTGATGCGTCTACATGGGCGGTATTCGAAGCAGTCGGACCCTTTCCTGAAACACTGCAAAATGTATGGGGACGTATTTATTCCGAATGGTTTCCATCCTCTAACTATGAACAAAGAGAAGGGCCAGAAATCCTTTGGAACGAAAATAAAGATATAAGCTCACCAACATTTAGAAGCGAAATATGGATCCCCGTTATGAAAAAGTAAGTATAGTAGGCGAAAGATTTATCCGAAGAGCTGTCTTAAGGCAGCTTTTTCTTATGGAACAAACAGGACAGGATAATGAAATGAGGGCTAGGTAATATTTGCTATAACGAGCTATAATGATGTTAGAAAGTGCTTATATAAGGAGATTGAGGAATGCCTGTTATTGAGTATCAACAATTTATTAAAGCACCAGTTGAATTATGTTTTGACCTTGCGAGGAGCGTGGATATCCATACCAAAACGACAGCGGAAACAAAGGAAATTGCTGTTGATGGTGTGACGGAAGGGCTATTAGAGGAGGGAGATACTGTAACTTGGGAAGCCATTCACTTTGGTATTAAACAAAGGCTGAAAGTCCAAGTGACATTAATGGAAAAACCAAATAAGTTTGTAGATATCATGGTGAAGGGAGCCTTCCATTCCTTCGTACACACACATCAGTTTATAGAAGAATCAGGTGGAACTATAATGATAGATAAATTTCAATATAAGTCACCGTTCGGTCCAATTGGAGTTTTAGCTGATAAGTTGTTTTTAGAGAAGTATATGAGAGCCTTTATCGTTTCTCGTGCAAAGGCACTGAAAAAGATTGCCGAGAATATACACTAACCATGTTTAAATATCAGGGGTTGCTGCCTTTTTTTGTTTCAGAAGAATGGACTTGTTATTGTTTTTTTATAAAAATGCTTTTAAATCACGAAGACATTATTGAAATACAAAAACAACTTGATGGATTAAGTAAACCTTAGATGGACACGCAGATGGATGGGGAGTAAGGGTTAATTGATCTAATAGCTGTTCTTGTTATAAAGTTACCAGTTCATAATGAACTAACAGGTGCCTTTATTGAAGTTCGGAGCTGTCTTTATCATCGGCACCCTAGATGTTAGCAAATGGCTCGGCTCAGCGGTACAACCGTGTAAGGCCCGCGGATACAACCGACCTTTAATTATAATTACGGAACAAATCGTTGGAAGCGATTTGATCTTTTTATTTGTTTTTATAAGAATAACACAAATAGAACAAATGTTCCAGTATAAAAGTGTAAATTTATTACTTTTTTTGAAAAACAAAGGGTATTGTCGATTTTTTTTGAAGAACTAACGGGTGCAAGAGTTGAAGAAGGGGTGAAACCGGCAACCCTTTTATGCTATTGGGAGGAAAACTATATGGATTTAAATATTGTAAAAGCCAATTTAAAGGATAAATATTATGAATATAGAGAAAGAGGATATGATTGTAAAGAAGCATATAATAAAATCTTAACCAGTATAAATCATTGGGTTAATGAATTGTCCATTTCATTAATAAGAAAGGAAAATTCTATGACTTTAGACCAAATAAAAAAACTTTCATCTATAGTTTATGAGAATGTCGGTGAATGGGTAGGAGCTCCAAAAGTTATTTATAGCGACACTTTACCTGCAGTTGTTTATGATTATCCTAAGGAAAATGGCAATAATCCATTAAACATTGAATGTAATGATAAATATTTTATTCGTGCAAATGGTTTCTCTTATTCATATTCACAATATCTTTCGGACTCTGAACTTGTTAGGGATAACGAGGTACAGAGGAAAATCCCAATGGGCTATAAAAGTATATCTTTGTATGAGAAAATGGTATTCATTAAGAATGGACAGATTATAAAAAGCTTTGAGGAAATCCCAGAACAAGCCAAAGGAGACCATTATACAATCATTACAACATCGGAATATCTTGGTCAAGGTGGTTATCAAAACTCCCCAGATTTAAGTATTGTTGATAAAACGGATTATTTAAAAATAAAACAGTTGGCCATTTGCCTGTCAAAAAAGGATAAAAAAGGCGTTTATCTTGTTTGCAAAAATAACGACAACATTTATTGGCATTAAACTTTTTTTCTTATTCAACTAACAGGTGCTTTCGTATTACGGTCGACCAGTAAATATGAATGGCGCCCCAATTGTTAGACACAACTAAGGAAAGGTATACTGGAGCGAAAAAAATCCGTAAAAATAGTTTACTAAGATACATTCAGTCTAAGGAGAACAGAATGGGTAAGCGATACATGCCAGGTTGACATAACTCATCTTTGGGAACTAAAAAAAGTACTTTGATCAAGTAAGGTATCAAAGTACTTTCCATTTAACAAACTACCAATTACCCCAACAGTCATCATCGCAGCATTTCTTCTTACAACAATCCTGGTGATGGTCATCAGAGCAGCTTTTTTTCTTCTTACAACAATCCTTGTGATGGTCATCATCGTAGTATTTTTTCTTACAACAATCATAGTAATGGTCATCATCGCAGTATTTTTTCTTACAACAATCATCATGATGGTCATTATCACAGCATTTTTTCTTCTTACAACAATCATCGTGATAGTCATTATCGCAGCTTTTTTTCTTACAACAATCCTTGTGCTGGTAATCATCGCAGTGTTTTTTCTTACAACAATCATAGTAATGGTCATCATCGCAGCGCTTTTTCTTACAACAATCATAGTAATGGTCATCATCGCAGCGTTTTTTCTTACAACAATCATAGTAATGGTCATCATCGCAGCGTTTTTTCTTACAACAATCATAGTAATGGTCATCATCGCAGCATTTTTTCTTACAACAATCCTTGTGCTGGTCATCATCGCAGCATTTTTTCTTACAACAATCATAGTAATGGTCATCATCGCAGCGTTTCTTTTTACAACAATTCTTGTGCTGGTCATCATCACAGCATTTTTTCTTACAACAATCCTTGTGCTGGTCATCATCGCAACGTTTTTTCTTACAACAATCCTTGTGCTGGTCATTATCGCAGCGTTTTTTCTTACAACAATCCTTGTGTTGGTCATTATCGCAGCGTTTTTTCTTACAACAATCCTTGTGCTGGTCATTATCACAGCGTTTTTTCTTGCGTTTTTTCTTAGAACAATCCTCGTGATAAGACATATAAATGTCACTCCTTTCTTTCTTATAAAATAATATAAATAAAAGCAAAGCCTTCATTTAGAAAGGCTTTGCTAGTCAAGACTAAAAACTAACTCAACACCGTCATTTACGTAGAAGGAAGAGTATTAGTTGTTGGAGTAGTTGTAGATTCACAACGACGGTCATTTACGTCGCAAATACCGCCATGTGAATCCACAATAACTTGTCGAGTCACTGTAATTGAAGTGCGTAGTACAATCTTGACTAAAATAGCATCAGTAGTGACAGCTCCCGTGCCCGTGACGAAAGAAACTCCTGGTTGAGCAAAGATCCCTTCTACCACCAATGGGGGTTCTATTACTGAATCCTCAGGGCAGGCACCTGGAAAATCTGTATGCGCCTGGAATGGTAAATTCGTTGCAAGTACGGCTGTTGCAGGAGTGGTTGTTCCCGGTGCCAAAAATGTTACCGTAATGGTTACAGGAATAAACCCGATGTTAACGACTTTGTCCCTAATGATTGTCGTGTTACGGACAACACCAGATAGATTCGGTACAACAGCTACGGAAACAATAGTGGATCCAGCTGGTATTACAGGAGCAAACGCGGTAAAAGGAAATGTTGCTTCTGCAACCTTTTGTACCGTTTTTGAGCCTACAACTGAATTAACTAGGACGCAGTCGCTGTTTAATGGTGCAGCGAGTTCGCGTGCTGGAGCTTTAAAATTACATTCGCAAGCAGAAACGTCGTGAGACTTACAAACCTTACATGGCTTTTTATGATTAAATTTTGAATGAGGATCAAATTTTGAATCATTGCCAAATCTTGAATCATTGCCGAAATCCCATTCTCTGTCGGAACAGACAGAACCCCAGATGCTGTTCTTTGGATTTTTATTACTGAAATTTCCCACAAAATCACAATCCTTTCTTGTAACTATTTTTTTTTCGAAAATGAAATGGAGTGTAGTATCGAACCGTACTAAAGCACTGCCAAAAGCATTTTCAAGTAGTTACAAAATATAGTATTAATAAAATAAGGCAATTGCTTGGACAGGTTACTTATATTTCCGGACTAGCGGTAAATATTTATAGGGTTTACACTTATAATTTAGCGTTAGAGGAAATATGGAACGCGGTAAAGAAATGGACGAATTCAAAAGGGAAGCAAAAAGCTAAACAATGAAAAGCAGTGGCTACAAAAATACAGATAAACCCAAAAAGAGCTTCTTTGCTCGATTTTTCGGAGAGTGAACAAAGAAGTCCTAGGCTCTTTTTAAGACGTCTAAACGAAGTTTCGTTTCCATTACCAAAGTTTAGATCTATGAGGTTTATAGAGGGAAATTCAACCGTTAACTTTTTTATAATGTTGCTATTAAACTGTTAATTTCAGGTCGTGAGGGTGGTTTAAGAAAAGTTTCCGGTGATTTTTGTGTCATTATCCTAATTAGAACATAAGTTAAATTAACCCATTTAATTATTTCCTCCTAAAACAAATAAGGAGATGTTTCTATTGTCAAATTGTGGTCATGAATCAAATTGTGGTAACGATATTGGTGGATTTGGCGGCGGTTTCGCTTTTATAGTCGTTTTATTTATCCTTTTAATCATCGTTGGAGCTGCT
This sequence comes from Peribacillus frigoritolerans, assembly GCF_030676415.1. Taxonomy (GTDB): domain Bacteria; phylum Bacillota; class Bacilli; order Bacillales; family DSM-1321; genus Peribacillus; species Peribacillus frigoritolerans_A. The sequence continues at coordinate 87,110 of NZ_JAUUTW010000006.1, forward strand.
TGTTTCGGTGGTGATGGAGGTAACGGTTATGGCGCCGTTCAAGGATATGGCGGTTTCTGCTAAAAAAGTATAAAGAAAAGCCGACCATTTATTGGTCGGCTTCTTTTATGGCTAATTTTTTCGACCCATCTCTTTATCGCGAAGTAAGCTTTAAAACTGAATCGATAATTTCATCCCAGTCTTCACTATGAATCTCATGCCCTGATCCATCAAGAGTCACTAATTCAGCTTGAGGGATGGCTTTCGCAAGAGCAAGTCCGTGCTCGTATGGCAAGGCTGGATCTTCTGTGCCATGAATGATGAGGACAGGTACGGAGATCTCACCCATTCTATCGAAATATTCGTCTCCGCCAGCAAGCATGGCATGATTAAATCTGCTCGGCAGCTGTTTGGCTCGGTCCGCCTCTCTTTTTGCCAGTTTATATATTCTTTCCTGCTCAAAAGGTTTGGAGCCGGCTAAAGTTTTCCATCCATCCGCAAGAAAAGCGATGACCGCCTTCCTATTCGACCAATCTATGGAAGCACTCTTCGCGTGGTGATCCAATATGCTTTGGTCCATTGGAGGCAGTTTTTCCATTACAGTCCCGAACACACTTGATGCGATCAGCGTAAGTGTAGTTACGCGTTCCGGATATCTCAGGGCAAGAATCTGGCCGATCAAACCGCCTAGGGACATTCCAACGATGGAAGCCCGCTCTATGGAATAAGCGTCCAGGACACCTGCGGCATCGTCAGCCATATCCGTTATTGTATAGTTGGAGGTACCGGGTTCATAACTGACCGATCGTCCCAAATCCCGATGATCGTACCGAATGACAAACCTCCCCGAATCAGCGAGGCCGAGACAGAAGTCCTCATCCCACCAGTCTAGTGAAGACATCGCTCCCATGATCAAAAGCACAGGAGGGTCCTTAGGGTTTCCAAAACTTTCTGTACATATATCCACTTTATTTATTTTCAGTATCTGTTCACTCATGTTTTTTACCTCCGTATTAAATAGTATCTAATAGCCGTTACCATGGCGCAGATCAATAAATACTTTCCGGAGCATGATGTTTGGCCTGCGCTTTTAATTATCGCAGTCTAACCCACTTAATAATCATGACGAGGCCTCCTTTTATATTTGTAAAATGGGAAGTATCCCTATATTACTGTAACATGTGTGAATTCTTTGCACCACCAAATTTTCCCACGTTTCCATGAAGACAGAAAACCCCGAATAAAGTGCACCTTTTTTGGTGTAATTCATTCAGGGTTTATTGCAGATGGATTTTTTTTATTGAGCTGTATATCCGCCATCTAACACGACTGCCTGGCCTGTGATGCCCCGTGCTTTGTCGCTTGCGAGAAAAATGGCGTAGTCGGCAATTTCACTTACATCAAGTAAGCGGTTTTGTGGGACAAGTGGATAGATGACCTCTTCCAAAACGCTTTCCAGTGGTACTTGTCTTGTTTTCGCCAGGTCCTCCAATTGACCGCGGACAAGAGGCGTGTCTACGTATCCTGGGCAAAGGGCATTGACGGTTATGCCAAAAGAGGCGCTTTCCAAGGCGGCGACTTTCGTTAATCCGATTACACCGTGTTTGGCACTATTGTACGCTGCTTTGTTGGCAAATCCAATCAGACCGTTAATGGAAGAGATGTTGATGATTCTGCCGAAGCCTTGTTCTTTCATGATGGGCAAAACGTTCTTAATTGAAATGAATGGCGCGGTTAGCATGATTTTGATCATCAGTTCGAATTTTTCAGTTGGAAACTCTTCGATTGGAGCAACATGCTGAAGGCCGGCGTTATTTATGAAAATATCTATTCGTCCGTATGTATCTTTAGCTTGTTTGATTAATTGGATAATATCGTCTTCACTTGTTACGTCTGCCTTTAAGCCGATAACTTCCAAGCCTTTGTTCCTTAGGTCTAAAGCAGCTTTTTCAACCGTGTTTTGATCAAGGTCAGACAAAACGACCTTTGCGCCATTTTCAGCGAATATCTTTCCAATCTCAAAGCCGATTCCTCTAGCAGATCCGGTAATTATCGCCACTTTATCTTTAACCATATTACATTCCTCCAATAAAAAATGTAATGGTCCAGGTCTGTCATTTTATATAGTAAGCAGGGAATATTTCATAGAGTAAGCTCTATTGGAAATATAAAGGGAAGGTTATAAAAATATGGTTTAGGTTAATGAGTAAGAGTCTATCATGATTTTCAAGATAAAAAAAGAATTTTATTTCCCCTTATCATTGGCATAGATATTGCATGAATAAAAAGTGAGTGAATACAGGTAATTAAAACGGAAAGGGGAAGCTTGATGATTAAAAAAATAGCCATTATCGGTTCAGGTGTAATGGGGAGTGGGATCGCTCAGTCTTTTGCAGGTAGCGGGTATTTCGTCACCATTAACGATATAAAGGAAGAGTTGCTATACCTTGCCCAAAATCGAATTTCTGAGAATCTATCACTGCTCATTGAGGAAGGGGTTTTGACTGATGAGGAAAAGCAAGGCGCTTTAGCGAATATTACGTATAGCGTTGATTTGGAAGGGGCTGTAAGGGAGGCTGATTTTATCATTGAGGCGATTCCGGAAGTCATCGAGCTGAAATTAAAGCTATATGAGCAAATGGAGGAAATAATCAAACCGGATGCAATTGTTGCTTCCAATACATCGACCTTTCCGATTTCTCAATTGATGGAGAAGGCCTCGTTTGCGGACAGAATGGTCATCACGCATTTCTTTAATCCTGGCCATTTGGTTCCATTGGTTGAAATTGTTCAGCATGACGAAACAAAGCCGGAAATCGTCAGGACAACTATGGATTTAATGCGTAAAATCGGTAAGTCTCCGATTCTCTTGAAAAAAGAAATAGCAGGATTCATTGCCAATCGTCTCCAGACTGCCTTGATGCGGGAAGCCTTTTATCTATTAAAAGAGGGTGTTGCCGATGCTGAGGATATCGATACGGCGATAACGGCTGGACCAGGTTTTCGATGGGCATTTACCGGGCCGATCGAGATTGCTGATTTTGGCGGACTTGATACATGGCAGCGTGTTATTGATAATGTTTCACCGGTATTGGATCAGAGTAAGGAAGCCCCTGATTTGATTCGTGATTTGGTAGCTAAGGGAAAGCTTGGGACGAAGTCGGGAGAAGGGATTTTTACGTATGAAGAATCTACCGTTTCTCAGAAAATCAATGAGAGGGACCGTAATTTTATTAAACTGGGAAAATTAAAAATGGAGAAGGAGGAAGCATTATGAGAGAAGTAGTGATTGTAGGGGCAGCAAGAACACCAGTTGGTGCGTTTGGAGGCAGTCTTGCCAATTTGTCGGCGGTTGAATTGGGAGTTGTGGCCGCTAAGGAAGCGATTAAGCGGGCAAATATTTCGGCTGACATGATCGATGAGGTATTGGTTGGGAATATTCTATCTGCTGGATTAGGGCAAAATGTGGCACGTCAGGTTGCGATTCATGCAGGAATTCCGGAAACAACGCCGGCCATGGCCATTAATAAACTTTGCGGGTCTGGCCTCCGTACGGTCATAATGGGGGCACAATTCATTGCCCTTGGTGATGCTGATGTGATTCTTGCCGGGGGTATTGAAAGCATGAGCAATGCTCCGTATTTACTTCCAAATTATCGTTTTGGACAGAAAATGGGTAATGCCGAAGCAGTCGATTCAATGACATATGACGCCTTAACGGATGTTTTTAATCAATATCATATGGGCGTGACTGCGGAGAATATCGCCGAGCAGTGGGAAATCAGCCGTGAAAAGCAGGATGAATTTGCTTTAGATAGCCAAATGAAGGCTGAAAAGGCGCAGCTTGAAGGACGATTTGCAGATGAAATCATACCTGTTGAATATAAACGCAGAGGAAAGACGATCTTGGTGGATCAAGATGAACACCCACGACATGGGCTGACGATAGATCAGCTAACGAAGCTGCGTCCTGCTTTTAAGGAAAATGGAACGGTTACGGCAGGAAATGCGTCCGGAATCAATGATGGGGGTGCGATGTTAGTCCTGATGTCTAAAGAAAAAGCAGACGGGCTGGGGCTGGAAGCATTAGCAACAATTAAGTCATATGCAAATGCCGCGCTTGATCCGAAAATCATGGGATACGGTCCTGTGCCTGCGACAAGGAAAGCTTTGGCAAAAGCGGGATTGACAATAGAGGAAATTGATTTGATGGAAGTGAATGAAGCCTTTGCGGCACAGTCACTCGCCGTACTTAAGGACCTTGAACTGAAGCTGGAGAAAGTGAATGTAAATGGCGGGGCGATAGCTCTGGGTCATCCGGTAGGTGCTTCCGGTGCCCGGATCTTAGTGACTTTATTGTATGAAATGAAGCGCAGGGATGCAAAAACCGGCCTTGCCACCTTATGTATCGGTGGCGGACAGGGAACTGCGCTGATTGTGGAACGGTAATGACTTGGCTTCATTTTCCTATGATATAATGGAGGAAACTTCAGACGGGTTAAGGAGAATAGGAATGGCCAGCGATAATAAAACTATTCAATTGGAATTAGTGAAAGCGATATTGGAAGAATTGCCTTTTGGTGTTTTGGTAACGAAAAACGAAAAAGAAATCGTTCTAAGCAATCGCGTATTATCTGAGGCTTTTGCTGAGAATCAATTTGATCTGCAGGTAAATTTGATTTTAGAAAAAAACCTTGTACCAGCTGTAAATACTCCGATCCGTTTGAATGATAATAATGGGATTGTCAGAAAAGCCATCATTCAAATGGGTGATGATGAGTATCAGATTTACCTCCTATTGTTTACAAATAATAAAAGTGATTTTCTTAATATAGATAATCATGAAGAACTTCTGTTTAAGGATATTATCGAGTTTGCCTATGACGGCTTGGTGATGGTTGATACGGAAGGGTATGTCCAAATGCTGAGCCACGCTTATGCGGATTTTCTTGGGGTCGATCAGGAAAGCTCTATAGGGAAACATGTAACGGAGGTCATTGAAAACACCCGTATGCATGTGGTTGCCAAAACTGGCAAGCAAGAGGTCGCTGAATTACAAAAAATTAAAGATAATTATATAATTGCGACCCGCTCCCCGATTCGGAAACAAGATAAATTAATAGGAGCGGTCGGGAAAATCCTTTTTAAGAATGTCGGGCAATTTACCGCTCTTTCCAAGCGGATAAATTCTCTTGAAGTAGAGCTGAAAAAGTACAAAGGCGATTTTCGCGAGAGAAACAAGGCCTCATATACGTTTGATCATTTGATGGGACGAAGTCCTGCTTTCATGGAAGTAAAAGATCAAGCCAAAATTGCAGCTAAAAGCGACTCAAATGTGTTGATATTGGGCGAAAGCGGAACAGGTAAGGAGCTGTTTGCCCATTCCATTCATAATGACAGCAGACGCGCAATGGGCGTGTTTGTCAAAGTGAACTGTGCTGCCATCCCGGCCGAGCTGCTGGAGTCAGAGCTTTTTGGCTATGAAGAGGGTTCCTTCACTGGTGCAAAAAAAGGCGGCAAAGCAGGTAAGTTCGAAGCGGCTGAAGGCGGAACGATTTTTCTGGATGAAATCGGTGAGCTGCCACTGCATATGCAGGTGAAACTGCTCCGTGTTTTACAAGAAAAAGAGATTGAGAGGGTCGGTTCGACGGGAAGTATTCCTATTGATGTACGGGTAATCGCTGCAACGAACCGTAATCTGGAGGAAATGGTCTCGAAAGGGGAATTCCGACTTGATATGTATTACCGGCTGAAGGTCTTGCAAATCCAGGTTCCTTCCTTAAGGGAGCGACCGGAGGACATTGACATACTGGTGAATCATTTTGTTGAAAAGTACCAGAACCTCATGAAAAAACGCGTAACGGGGATGAGTGATCAAGCTTTACGGTTGCTTCGTCTTTATAAATGGCCGGGTAATATTCGTGAGTTGGAGAATATCATTGAACGCGCCATGAATATTGTTGAAGAAGGGGAAATGATACGTTCCAAGCATCTTCCTAAAGAAATAACGGGTCATAAAGAATCAGTCTCGATCCGCACTTTAGCTGAAGTAATGGATGAAACCGAACGGGCTGCAATCGTTTCATGTTTGGAAATGACTTCTGGTAATAAATCGGAAACGGCAAAGAGACTCGGGGTGAGTCGAACAACACTGTATGAAAAAATGAATAAATATGGTTTATGAATGCAGAAAGTAGATTGGAACGGATGTGCGTGACTCCTGCGGGAAAGCATGTCCAAACGAGACCACGCAGGCACAAAGGTGCCGAGGGCGGACCGCCCGCGGAAAACGAGTGCCTGGAGTGGACAAATTGTACTAATACTAAAAAAACTAAAGTCAAACTATAAAAAAGTGTCCTTTAGCCAAAGGGCACTTTTTTATAGTTTTTAACCAGCTCTCTCTAGCAAATTATTATGTGTGTTAGGAAATCCATACATAAAACGCGAGGGAATTTAAATGTTGTAAGAAAAGGCTTACACTTTTTTGGAGTTTATACTTGTGTGTTCTGAAACCTTGACAGTTTTAAGGGATTTTATTTATAAAAAGGGAAATAAAATGTTTGAAAAGGCTTTAAAAGATGAGATTTTTCATTGTATTTAAGTTGGCACAATAATTGCATAATTACTTTAGTGAATGGCCTATCTGTCATTTTATATTGTCTTTCCACGTAAAATGAAAAGGGATTTCGAATTCAACAGATTGTTGAAAGCGTTCTCAATAATTGGGAAGCACTTAGGAAGATCATTCAGCTTGACTTGGGGAAGGCAGGCTTGGATGGTAAAAGCGGAAAAATAAAAAAATGTGGAATTTAGGAGATTAATAGTTAAGGGCTTCCGAAATTATTTTGGGGCAAGGGGAAAAAGGGGGAATTGAGTTGGTGATTCAAATTTTAGCCATTGTTGTGGCGCTGGGACTTTTAATCTTTTTAGCCTACCGGGGCTATCCGGTCATTATCATAGCGCCGATTGTTACTTTATTGGCGGTCATTTTATCCGGTGGACATTTGCTGCCGAGTTATACAGAGACATATATGACGTTTGCGGCTAACTATATAAAAGCGTTTTTTCCAATATTTTTATTAGGGGCCGTATTTGGAAAAGTCATGGAGATGAGCGGTGCAGCTGCATCCATTGCCAAGACCATCGTAAAATCATTAGGCTCAAAGCAGGCTATTCTTGCTGTAGTGCTGGCCTGTTCGGCTCTGACATATGGCGGGGTTTCACTGTTTGTAGTGGCATTCGCCGTTTATCCATTCGCAGCGGCAATTTTTAAAGAAGCAGACATTCCAAAGAGATTATTGCCGGGAACGATAGCATTGGGCGCTTTCACTTATACGATGGATGCCCTTCCTGGAACACCTCAGATTCAAAATATCATTCCAACGAATTATTTCGGAACAGATACCTATGCAGCTCCACTAATGGGGATTATTGGCGCGATCATGGTATTCACTGGAGGAATGCTCTGGTTAGAACGTCGTCGTAAACAGGCTTTGGCAAATGGTGAAGGCTACGGGGAAGGTCATATTAATGAACCAGAAAGTGCAGAACAGCAAAACCTGCCTAACTTTTGGCTGTCCATTGTACCGCTCATCCTTGTCGTAGCATTTAATTTTGCTTTCAGCCGCAGTGCCATTTCGGTTAAGCACTGGTATGATGCATCGATGTTGAAGGAAACTTTCAACATTGCCGATGTAAGCACAGTCACTTCATCCTGGTCTTTGATTGTTGCACTGACAATCGGAATTATTGCAGCGATGCTTCTGAATGTTGGCCGCATCAAGGTCAAATTGGCAAGTGGATTAACAGCTGCTGCAATGGGATCTTTGCTTGCCATATTCAATACCGCATCTGAAGTTGGTTTTGGGAATGTGGTGAAAACGCTTCCTGGGTTCTCGGTCATTCAAAACTGGGTGTTCAATGCAAGCGGTAATCCGCTCGTATCCGAAGCTATTGCCGTCAATGTACTGGCAGGGATTACCGGATCTGCATCAGGTGGACTTTCGATTGCATTAGAAGTAATGGGAGGTCATTATTTGCAGGTGGCCCAAAGTGTCGGAATCAGCCCGGAAATGCTTCATCGGATTGCATCCATGGCATCTGGCGGAATGGATACGCTGCCGCATAATGGTGCCGTCATTACCTTACTTGCCATTACTGGACTGACACATCGTCAATCTTACAAGGATATCTTTGCGATTACGGTTTTGAAAACAGTGACCGTGTTCATCATTGCTTTTGCAACTTCACTGTTTATTTAATAGAATAGTATTAAGAATGGAGATGATGGAAAATGAGTAAATTATTAACATCTTTTGATAGCGCTATTCAACAAATCGAGGATGGGGCAACCATTATCGTTGGCGGGTTCGGATTAAGCGGAATACCAGAAAAACTAATCATTGCTTTGCGTAACAAAGGTGTAAAGGATTTGACGATTGTCAGCAACAATTGTGGTGTCGATGATTGGGGTCTAGGTCTTTTGCTTGAAAATAAACAAATCAAAAAAATGATCGCTTCTTATGTAGGGGAAAATAAGTTATTTGAACAGCAATTTTTAAGTGGTGAGCTGGAGGTCGAGCTAGTTCCCCAAGGAACGCTGGCTGAGCGTTTAAGAGCGGGCGGAGCGGGAATTCCTGCCTTTTATACAGCTACAGGAGTAGGAACGGAAGTCGCAAAAGGTAAAGAACATAAAGAGTTTGATGGCCGCACATACATTATGGAAAAAGGAATTGTCGGAGATTTTGCCTTTGTAAAAGCCTGGAAAGCAGATCATTTCGGTAATCTTGTATATCGGAAAACGGCAAGGAATTTTAACCCTGTCGTTGCCACAGCAGGGAAAGTCACGATTGTCGAAGTGGAGGAGATTGTGGGCACAGGAGAGCTCGATCCAGATGAAATTCATACTTCAGGGGTTTATGTACAGAAAGTGCTTGTAGGAAATGACTATGAAAAACGAATTGAAAAACTTACAACTGCTAACGCATAAAAAGGAGGAGTATTCGAATGACTAGACAACTAATTTTAGAACGGGCCGTTAAAGAAATCCAAGATGGTATGTGTGTAAATTTAGGGATCGGAATGCCGACCTTGATTGCCAACATGATTCCAAATGACTTTAATGTCATGCTTCAATCGGAAAATGGCTTACTGGGAATAGGGCCTTATCCACAAAAGGATGAAGTCGATCCGGATTTGATTAATGCAGGAAAAGAAACAGTAACGGCAAAATCGGGGGCATCATTTTTTGATAGCGCTGAATCGTTCGCGATGATTCGCGGCGGCCACATCGATCTAGCCATTTTAGGCGGGATGGAAGTTTCCGAGAATGGGGACTTGGCAAACTGGATGATTCCAGGGAAGATGGTAAAAGGAATGGGAGGCGCGATGGACCTCGTCCAAGGCGCAAAACGAATTGTTGTCATTATGGACCATGTGAACAAGCATGGGGAATCCAAAGTGAAAAAGAACTGTACCTTGCCATTGACGGGAGAAAAAGTCGTCCATTGCCTGATTACCGAACTGGCTGTTTTTCAATTTACAGAAGCTGGCATGGAATTGATTGAATTGCAAAATGGCATCACACTTGATGAAGTGAAAAACAAAACAGAGGCTGACTTTACAATAAGCCCCTCTATTGAAATTAGAGCGTAAGTTAAAGAGATTAATAAAATAATTCATTAATAGACTACTTTCATTCGCAAACGGGCGAACGGAAGCAGTCTAATTTTTTTTGGGAAATTCCCTTTCTACTGTGAAGGAACAACAAGCTATTTCACCTTAGTTATCAATACTTGGCAGACAGTAGGCGGAAAGGGGCTTAAGGAGGGTATGTGTAAGGGTTTCCACTCCAGGCACTCGCTTTCCGCGGGCGGTCCGGGAGCCTCCTCGGCGCTCGCCTGCGGGGTCTCCCTTGGCCACGCTTTTCCCGCAGGAGTCTCGTACCTTCCGTTCCAATCAACTGGAACTTCTAAAAATCAAATCACTTTAAAGTATAAATGTTAAGGTGTCCTTATATTTCATTATTAGGTTCATATTTGTTGCTTCCAGGAAGTTTCTTGATTTTATTCCAGGCTTCAATTGCTTCTGCACGACTTTTACCTTGATTTTTCGGATCAGCAAAGAAGTCACTAGTGAATGGATTGTATTCAAATTGAGGTGCAATCTTTTTCTTGAATGTGGGGTCTTTCTTTCGTTCTTCTTCCTCATACCGAGCATCTACAACATCACGATGCGTTTTCCCTACGTTACTTTTAAGGTAGTTTTGAATATATGTTTAAAAAAGAAATTTAGGGATAACAGTCTTGAAAAAGGCTCTCACAACTTGACTACAACGATGGTTTTCTGTAATGACTGGATCAAGGCTTAAATGTACTTGAGGCTCTACCGTCCTGTTGATTTTGGTTTTACTAATAGGACTTTTTATCTCTCCTGTCCACCAGTAGAACTTATCCCGTTTTCCCTGCAAAACGTTTGCAATTCCGCTTTCAACCAATAGAAATCTTTGAAACTTTCAATGCTAATATCTTTTGATAGATTAGGTCTCAAACAATAACACTTCCTTAAATTCTATTATATATCCATTATAGAAAGAATGTTCTTGTTGTTCAAAACAACAAATTCAAAAACAACAATTTACGAAAACAGCCTTAAGAAAAAACTGTAGGCTACTCTCATCCCGAACCATGTTTTAAGACTAGATTATCCTTCATGCTTTTTTACTGTAACCCTTAATGGATAGAAGAAATATGCGACACTCCTGCCGAAAAACTGGCTAGCCGAGACCCCGCAGCCGTTTACCGGCGAGGAGGCTTGGCAGACAGTCGGCGGAAAGGGAGCGGATTTCTGAAATCAACTGGAACGTTTGTTAATTAAATAACATATTACTTCTATTCTCTAATAAATGAGAACAAACTTTTCCAACTCTGCTACTTTTCCGTTAAAAAGTCTTATATAAAGTCTGATGGGAACTTAATAGGAGGGATTATAGTGAAAGTAGCATTACGAGCATTATTGGATCGATCAGTGAAAAAGATGGGCATAGGGATGAATCCTGTGGTGAAGGCATCAGCATTGGAAATGTTGGAACGTGCTTATACTGAAGGGATCACTGTACAGATAAGTGCAGGCCATCGTTCTTTGGCAGAACAAGCCGCGCTTTATGGTCAAGGACGGGTTTATAGCTATAATGGAAAAAACTATAGTAATCCAGCTAAACCTATTGTCACAAATGCTAAGCCAGGCCAATCTTATCATAATTTTGGACTGGCTATTGATTTCTTCATTGTAAGTGATGATGGCAAGAGGGCGATATGGACAGTGAATTCAGAGTGGCAGCGCGTGGCTGCCATAGGTAAGGATTTAGGATTTAAATGGGGCGGGGATTGGAGTTCATTCAAGGATTATCCCCACTTGGAGATGACAGGCGGGTTATCTTATACACAATTACAAGCAGGAAAAGAACCTCACCTTCCCTTCAAATTAGAAAAAATGGAAATGCCGAAGACCAGCAAAGGAGATAGTCATATAATTTCGATACAAAAAACGTTAAATAGCCGATATAAAACGAATATTGAGGGTGATGGGTTTTATGGTCCCAAAACTCGATCGGCCCTTATAAAAGGTTTACAAACGGAGCTGAATAAGCAATTCAATAAAAAGCTGGTTGTCGATGGAAAATGGGGACCTAAAACCAAGACTGCAATCGTCACCATAAAGAAAGGAGCTACAGGCAATATCACATGGATGCTGCAAGCAGCCCTCTATATGGAAGGATTTAACCCCGGGCCTCTTGACGGGGAATTCGGGGGAAAAACCGAGGCGGCATTATTCAAATATCAAAAGGCAAGCAAGATTTCAGCTGATAAGCTTGCAGGTCAAGAAACATGGAATGAATTGTTTACTTGCTAGAGCATCAATCCCGTTAGCAGGAGTTACCCCAAGTTTTCTAATTACTTTTACTTCCCCTCAAATATTAATTATTGATTGCAAAGTTTTTAATATTCCTTTAGAGTACGTATCTGTCGCTATTTTAGTATGAGCTTCCTTGGCTTCTTGAGTTGCATTCCCTACAAGGTAACCATGTTTAACACTTTTTAACATGAGTAGATCATTTCCGCTATCCCCGAAAGCAAAGGCATGCTCCCGACTCAGCCCGAATTTGTCTAGCATAAAACGTACAATCTCATTTTTTCCAGTACCTAATGGAATAAAGTCTACATCATAACTATCTTCAGGATCGCCGGCAAGGGGATTACAACGATTGATATTTACCCCTATCCTGTACTCTTTGGCCACCCTCTGGATGGTGGATAAGTTCTTCTTGTCGACAGATTCATGTTGTATTTGATAGTAATAATTTCTTTTATAGCGTGAACTTCCCATTTGAGTCTGAGGAGTTAATGGTATATTGCCGTTAAGTAGAACATTATAAATTTCTTCAACTTTCCTTTTATTAAATTCTTCGATATTAATCTGTGAATTCCAATCTGGATCCTTTTCCAAAAAGTTTTTTTCTGAAAAATAGGTGATTTCGGTACCTAAGTCACTGGCTATAAAATGCGGAAAAAATCTGAATCGACCATGTTCCATTTTATTTAATATTGATTCGATACTACTCCCAGTAACCCAGCCAAAGACAAGTCCTTCTTCATGACTTTTTGCTTCTAAGTAATTTTCAAGTTCATATAAATCTTTCTGTCTCTCGTGACTCATGGAGTGAGGATAATAGGTTTCATCAAAATCACAGAATACAATGTATTTTGGGTTTTCAACATTTGGCAATAATTGAAACCCGCCCTTTTTATTCAATAACATAACAATCCCTCCATTAGCTAAAAATATCTAAAATGCTTTAGTAGCAACAAACTTTAATGAAAAATACACCTCCGGAAGATTTTGTTAATATGTGTTATATTAGGAACGGTTTCATAATAACTTCTGAAATCGATAACATGTCAACTACTTATTACAAGGATGGATTAAATGGCTAAAATTAGCGAGATAGCTAAGCTATGTAACGTCTCTAAAACAACGGTATCTAGAGTCTTAAATAATCATCCATATGTATCAAAAGAAAAAAGGGAACAAATCTTAAAGGTCATTGAAGAGCTTGACTATACACCAAGTTCACTTGCCCGGAATTTTAGGACAAATAAAACCCAAACCATTGCAATATCAGTCCCAAGATTCGATCATCCATTCTTTGCACAATTGATTAAAGGAGTATCTCTAGCAGCATTGGAAAATGATTATAAAGTTCTTATTTTTCAAACCTTTTATGATTCGAAAACTGAATTAGATGTTATGGAAAAATTAAAGAATAGAGAAGTGGATGGGGTTATTTTAGGAGCGTTAGAGAATGAATGGAATTTAATAAAGCCTTATTTGAAATACGGCCCAATTTTATTGTGTAATGAATACCATCATTCCGCCTCCATACCGATTATTGGTTATGATGAGTTCGAAGCGACATACAAAGCTGTTAATCATTTAATAAAAAAAGGCCATGAAAAGATAGGTTTTTGCTACGATACTTCTTATAGTCAGGCTCAAAGTCAAAGAAAAGAGGGGTTTTTAAAAGCTTTAGCAGATAATGATTTACTACACAATGAAGACTGGATATTTGGACATGGGTTTAATATTGAAGATGGATTCCGTATTTGTGATGAAATATTTAAATTAAAGGAAAAACCTACTGCCTTATTTACTGGAAATGATCAGGTCGCAGCAGGATTTATTAAAAAGGCAAGTACGTTGGGCTATAAAATACCGGAAAGCCTAGCTATAGTTGGTTATGATAATCAATCCATTTGCCAAGTCACAACCCCCACCATAACCACAATCGATATACCGATTATGGAACTGGGACAACGCACTGTAATAGAGTTAATAAAATATTTAAATAATGATTTGAAATTAAAGCGCGACGTTATTAAATTACCTACTAAACTTAAAATCAGGGAATCGACCTAACCTTCATTAGGATATAAAAACTTTATATTTAGGTTCATTATCCTTATAAAATTGCTAAAGAAATTCTAAAAGGTGCGGAGTTCAGGAGTTCCAGTTAGATTAACGTTGGCGGATAGGATGTAATTCGGCCTAAGCGGAAATAATACCCGGGAATAATCCGATCAACCCCCAGAATAATTCGACTTTCCCGGGAAATAATTCACCTAAAACCGGCATAATTCGACTTACCCCGGAATAATCCTTCCTACATACAAATCCTATTTATCTGAAGAATTCATTCAAGTTCCAAGCACCAATCATTGCATTGCATAAAGCTCCCTGGCGGGTATTCGAATTCACATTCAGAGATGAGGTTGAATTTGAGCTTGCGGCAAATTGCGTTTGATGCAGGATTATTGATTGAAGGGAATGCGTGAATGTATTTGTATTTTCGTTCGGCTTTGATTTTCTCTATCAGTGCCTTCACGGCATGAGATGCGATTCCTTTTCCTTGAAAGGAAGGGAGGACGCTCCAACCGATTTCGTACACACTTTCATCGTTCCACACTGTTTGCCAGTAGCCAACGGAACCGGCTGCCTCCCCTGGAAACGGGTTGATGCTAAACATGCATCCCTTCTCTCCAATCTGTAGATACCGTTGATGGCGTTTCAGGATTTGTTCATTGCTTTCTGGTCCGCCAAGATGTTCCATCATTTCTGGGGCATTTAGTTGAAATAGTAATTCAAGATCTTTATCTTCCCATGGTTTCATTTCTAATCTAGTTTCCGAAATCCGACTCACCTCTTCTTTTTATATTTTCTACTATTAATTTTCTTTCCTGGATGCGAGATTCCTTTATTTGACCTTATTATTCTATTGCCTTTGTATTGAAGTTTGATTTTAATAAGAATAAAGAGAAAAATGTTTCCCATTAAATGCTATAATTTACAGGTGATTCTATCAAATGACAGAGAACGGAGATGAAGAAATGAAATCTTCAGTAAATCAGTTTTCCACTCAATTTGAATGGATATTGAATGTGATCAATGTGGGTGTCCATATTGTGAATAAGGATGGGGATACGGTTTTTTACAATGAAATGATGGCACATATTGACGGGCTTGATCGCGAACAGGTGCTGGGGGAGAATATTTTTCAGCTGTATCCTTCATTGACTGATGAATCCAGTACACTGCATGTAGCATTGGAAAAAGGCAATGAAACGATTGAGTCCATTCAAACATATGTCAATTTAAAGGAGAAAAAGATAACGTCCATCAATAGTACGTATCCTTTGTATGGGGATGGTGAAATTATTGGGGCAGTGGAAATCGCAAAGGATATTACGAAGGTCATGAATATGTACGACCAAATTGTCGATTTGCGTTCCCAGCTGGCCGAGACGCATAAGAAAAATAAGTTCTCTGAAGGGACAGCAACCTATCATTTTAGTGATTTAATCGGTACTAGCCCTGCTTTTCAGCAAGCCATTTCCTTGGCGAAAAAAGCGGCCCGTACACATTCCCCAGTCATGATTTATGGACCAACAGGGACAGGGAAAGAACTGGTCGCGCAAAGTATACATAATGTAAGTGCTCAGCGAAATCAGCCATTCATCGCGCAAAACTGTGCGGCTGTTCCAAAGGAATTGATGGAGGGGCTGCTGTTCGGCACGACGAAAGGGGCTTTTACCGGAGCGATGGATCGCATGGGCATTTTTGAACAGGCAAATGGCGGTACCCTCTTCCTTGATGAGCTGAATAGCCTCGACCTCGGTCTGCAGGCAAAATTGCTGCGAGTGCTTCAGGAAGGTGAGGTGCGCCGTGTTGGAGGTTCGAAGGAGCAAAAGGTTAATGTGAAGATCATTGCTGCGATGAACATTTCTCCAGAAGAGGCGTTGGAGCGGGGAATCATTCGCTCGGATTTATTTTTTCGCCTAAATGTCGTAACGATCCAAATGCCTTCTCTTTTGGAGCGTAAAACGGATATTCCGGAAATCGTCAATCACTTTATTCAAAAGTTCAACAAATCATTTTTTACGGAAGTGCGCGGGATCAGTCAAAAGGCGATGCAGCGGCTTCTTCAATATCCATGGCCCGGGAACATTCGTGAACTGGGACATGCCATCGAGTTGACCTTTAACGTCATGGACGCAGGAGAAGATATGATTGATGAACATCATCTTCCTGCTTATCTTTTCCCTTCTGGAAATTACACAACAGCAAATGCGCAGAGCAATACTTCCCCATTGAAAAACAAGATTGATTTACCTGTCGTTCTTGAAGAAATGGAAAGGGAAATGATCATCAATATGTTTGAGAAGTATAACGGGAATATCAGCAAAACGGCTGAAGCCCTCAATATTAAAAGACAGGGACTGCAATATAAGTTAAACAAGTACGGAATTGAAAAAGTTTATACGGCAGGATCGAAGGAATCAAAGTGAATTCAGGTTTTTTGGAAACGCTATCACTTTCTAGAACATGCTGTAACTTGAAGAGGGCTCTTGTGTAAAGAGACCCTCTTTTTTCGCTTGGCGCAAATAATCTGGCTGCAAAAAATTATGCATAATGAAAAATATCTTGCGATTTTAAGCTCGGTTTGCCCCTTTTGCTTATGTTTTCCTTGTTATTAATGTTGGCATCATTCTTGCAATAGTATATTTATAAGTTCTTAGAATAAGGGGGGCATTTTAAATGAATTTGATGGGAATGGATGTAAAACATAAAGAATACCTAGGTGGACGCAGGCATTATAATGATATCGAATTATGGAAGGATGTAACGGAAGAGCAGTGGAATGATTGGATCTGGCAATTGACCAATACGATTAAGACACTGGATGATTTGAAAAAGGTCGTCAACCTGACACCGGATGAAGAGGAAGGAGTCCGGATTTCGACTCAAACGATTCCGTTGAACATTACGCCTTATTATGCTTCTTTGATGAATCCCGATGATCCCCGCTGTCCGATTCGTTTACAGTCGGTACCGCTTTCGGCAGAAATGAACAAGACAAGATATGATTTGGAGGATCCGCTGCATGAGGATGAGGATTCCCCTGTTCCAGGATTGACGCATCGTTATCCGGATCGCGTTCTATTCCTTGTAACGAACCAATGCTCCATGTACTGCAGATATTGTACGCGACGCCGTTTTTCAGGTCAGGTTGGCATGGGTGTTCCCAAGAAGCAGCTTGACGGGGCGATTGAATATATCCGGAACACTCCGGAAGTGAGGGACGTGCTGATCTCTGGTGGAGACGGCCTGTTAATCAATGATAAGATCCTTGAATACGTATTGAGTAACTTACGTGCCATCCCGCATGTTGAAATAATCCGGATCGGCACACGTGCACCGGTCGTTTTCCCGCAGAGGATTACAGAAAACTTATGCAATATTCTGAAAAAATACCATCCGATTTGGTTGAATACGCATTTCAATCATTCACTTGAACTGACGGATGAAGCGAAAAAAGCATGTGATATGCTGTCGATGGCAGGGGTGCCGCTTGGTAATCAGGCAGTCATCCTGGCTGGTATCAACGATAGTGTACATATCATGAAAAAGCTTATGCATGACTGTGTTAAAGCAAGGGTAAGACCTTATTACATTTATCAATGTGATCTATCTGAAGGGATTGGCCATTTCCGGGCGCCGGTTTCAAAAGGACTGGAAATCATTGAAGCGCTGCGAGGCCATACATCAGGATATGCAGTGCCAACCTTTGTGGTGGATGCTCCTGGCGGAGGCGGAAAAATTGCCTTGACTCCGAATTACCTTCTTTCGCAAAGTCCGGATAAAGTCGTTTTACGGAACTTTGAAGGAGTAATCACAAGTTATCCGGAGCCGAAGAATTATGTTGCCGGCAGTGCGGATGCTTACTTTGATGAAGTGTATGGTACTGCGGATAGGAAAGAAGCCGTCGGGATTTCCGCTCTCATGACGGACGAGAAATTCAACTTGGTGCCAGAGGGCCTTCGTCGTCTTGACAAGAGAAAAGCGTATGAAAGCACTGATGAACATGCTTCCTTGAAGGATCGCCGTGATAAACGGGATGAAATGAAGGAAAAATTAAGGTTAGCCCAAGAAAAAAAGAACGACATGGCTGCTAGTGGCTCGGTGAAATCCGGTGGCAAGGAGGAATGAAGATGGACTGCTTGTGGTGCAATGCCCCAAACGTGGAGGAAAGCGAAAAGAAGGATTGTTACTGGATCATGCCTGATGGGAAACGCTCAATAAAAGTCCTTCAAGTTCCAGCCTTGAACTGTCCTGAATGTGGAATCTATGTATCTGATTCGATGAATCAAAAGGTGGATGAAGCCTTATCCATATATGATGTGAGTGAATACCCTGATGAGTTTACGTATGATCAGCTTCTTCAGGCACCTGTCAAAAAATTATTCAATTGGAAATAGAATGCTGGGAGAAGCGGATGATATGCATCTCTTCTCCCAAATTCTTTAAATAAGGGAGGGTACATAATGCCTGTTCAAAAGCTGCCTTTTTTCACCCAAATGGAGACCGGGGATTGTTATACGATGGAACTCTATCATGATCATGCCAATCAGCGCTTACGCATGGATGATTATCGGGGAAATATCAAAAAAGCGATCGATAGGGCCCTTGCCATCGCAAAGGAGCAGGGCTTTACTAAAGTGATACTTAAAGCCAGGAATGAAGATTTATCCGCTGCATTGGGTCAGGGATTCATGCTGGAAGGAATATTGAGCAAGTATTTCAAAGGGAATGATGCCTATTGCATGGCCTTCTATTTAACGGATGAAAGGCGAACAAGCGACTTTTGGGTCAAGGAAGATAAAGTCATCAAAGATGTCAGTGAGATTCCTAGACTGATTGAATCTCAGCAAATACCTGAGGATTATATCCTCCGGTTTGCTACGGAGAAAGATGCACAAGAGCTGGCGAATTTATATGGTACCATCTTTGAAACCTATCCTACACCGATGAATGATGAGCGATATATCAAGAAAGTGATGGAGGAAGGTACGATCTTTAGTGTTATCGAATATGAAGGAACCATCGTGAGTGCTGCATCCGCGGAAGTGAATGAGATGTATCACAATGCTGAATTAACGGACTGTGCAACCATTCCCCAACATCGAAAGCATGGTTTCATGAAGGTGCTCATCTCCGCATTGGAACAAGAATTGTTCAGGAAAAACATTTATTGCTCTTATTCATTAGCGCGTTCATTGTCAATGGGCATGAACGCCGTCTTTCATCAGCTTGGATATGAATATGGAGGCAGATTAACGAAAAATTGCAATATTTGGGATAAGTATGAGGACATGAATATTTGGGGTAAAGATTTATCTTTCAAGTAGGAGGTTTGTTTCTATGGCTAAATACACATGGGTTGATAAAGAAACATGTATTGCGTGCGGGGCATGCGGTTCAACAGGTCCTGAAATTTATGACTATGACGATCAAGGGATCGCTTTCGTCATCTTGGACGATAATCAGGGGATTGCCGAAGTTCCTGAGATCCTGCATGATGACATGCAAGATGCCATGGAAGGCTGCCCTACAGAATCCATCCTGATTCAGGATGAGCCTTTTAGTTGGTAGGATCGGTTCTTGTTAAGAACTTAATTGATTAATAGATCATGCACAGTGGGTACGAACGTTAAAAGGAGAGATGACATGACACGCAATTATTTGATTAAGCCTACTTTAGATCATGACTATCCCACTATCTCTCATGGGAATGGAATTTATCTTTATGATATAGATGGAAATCAGTATATAGATGGATCATCAGGAGCGGTCACAGCAAGTATTGGCCATGGTGTAGCAGATGTTGTCGAGGCAATGACGGAGCAAGCCCGCAAAGTTTCTTTTGCATATAGGTCTCATTTTACGAGTGAAGCCGCAGAGGCATTGGCCAAAAAGCTAAGTGAGTTGGCTCCTGGGGATTTGAATTGGTCATTTTTCGTGAATAGTGGATCGGAAGCGACCGAAACGGCGATGAAGATCGCGATTCAACATTGGCAAGAAAAAGGGTTTGAGCGAAAAAACCGCATCGTCTCCAGGTGGACGAGTTATCACGGGATCACGATGGGCGCTTTATCGATGTCCGGCCATGTACCAAGAAGAAAGCGTTTTGTTCCGCTATTGGAGGATTTCCCTAGCATTTCGGCTCCCTACTGTTATCGCTGTCCTTATAATAATGAAACTTCCGGATGCAAGCTTCAGTGTGCAAATGAACTGGAGACAGCCATTCAAAGGGTCGGCTCTGAGAATATCGCCGCTTTCATCGCAGAACCCATAATCGGAGCATCCGCTGGTGCTGTAACACCGCCGGATGGCTACTATCAAAGGATTAAGGAAATCTGTGAAAACTATGACATTCTTTTTATTGCCGATGAGGTAATGACGGGAATCGGACGGACAGGAAAAATGTTCGCGATGGAACACTGGGGAGTCACTCCGGATATCATCGCATTGGGTAAAGGAATGAGCGCAGGCTATACTCCAATGGCAGCCACAATGGTTACTGACCGTGTCATGGAGCCTATTTTAAAAGGCTCAAAATCAATCATGGCTGGACACACATATAGTGCAAACCCTCTATCTGCTGCCGTTTCATTGGAAGTGCTTTCCTACATTGAGGGAAATGACCTGGTTCAGGCTGCGGAAGAGAAAGGTCTATATCTGTTTAAAAAGCTGCAAGGGTTGGCTGAGAAATTCGACATCATTGGTGATGTAAGAGGGAAAGGGCTGCTCCTAGGGCTTGAGTTTGTCTCAGATCGGATTTCAAAAACGCCATTCGACTTGCAAATCGGCCTGACTACAAGGCTTGTCAATAAGGCTTTTGCGAAGGGGTTGTTAATCTATCCTGCTGCAGGTGCGATTGAAGGAATCGCTGGCGATGCGGTTATCCTATCTCCGCCATTAATCATTACGAATGAAGAAATCGATCGCCTCGTCAAGATACTGGAAGCTTCCCTCGAAGAGTTGCAGCAAGAATTGCACGCGGAAGGTTTGATTGAGGACATGCAGGCTATTTAGGAGGAACGGTATGAAGCAGGTCATTACGAAGAAAAACAAAATTGTGACCATGGAAGAAGCACTGGAGCATATTTCCGATGGATGCACACTCATGTATGGTGGATTTGGCGGAGTGGGGACTCCTCCGACGCTTGTACAGGGTATCCTTGCCAAGGGTGTCAAGGAATTGACCTTGATTGGCAATGATACCGGATTCCCTGATATCGGCATTGGCCGGCTTGTGACTGCTGAAAGAGCAAAGAAAGTGATCGCCTCACATATCGGATCCAATCCTAATGCCGGCAGGCTCATGACTGAAGGAAAGCTGCAAGTCGAATTTTCACCGCAAGGGACATTAGCCGAACGGATTCGTGCTGGCGGTGTAGGCTTAGGCGGGATTTTTGTCGATGTCGGGATCGGTACGATAGCCGAAGAGGGCAAGGACAAGATTGTGATAGAAGGAAAAGAATATTTGGTGGAAACCGCTTTGACGGCTGAAGTCAGCATCGTCCATGCCAAAAAGGCAGATTCACTGGGGAATTTAGTATACGACAAGACGGCATGTAATTTCAATCCGCTGGTAGCGATGGCTGGAGCTTTCACGATTGCGGAAGTGGAAGAAATCGTTCCTGCAGGCGAATTGGATCCGGAATGTATTGCCACACCAGGCATTTATGTAGATATGGTGATTCCGACAAAAGGGGTGAATTGGAAATGGGCATGGCAGTAGATGTACGAAATCGCATCGCGAAACGCGCCGCCAAGGAAATCCAAGACGGATTGATCGTCAACTTAGGCATCGGCATCCCTACCTTGGTGGCCGACCATATACCTCAGGATATCCATGTGCTATTCCATGCGGAAAACGGCGTTCTCGGTACAGGTCCAAGTCCTGATCCGGGGAAAGAAGATCCTGCCCTCTGTAACGCGGGAGGGTTCCCGATCACCACTGTAATGGGCGCTTCATACTTTGACAGTGCAACTGCATTTGGAATGATCAGGAAAGGATACATCGACATCACCATCCTTGGAGCCCTGGAAGTCAGTGAAAAAGGGGATTTGGCGAATTGGATCGTCCCAGGAAAGCGGGTGCCGGGGATGGGCGGAGCAATGGAACTTGCCCAGAAAGCCAAAAAGGTGATCGTCCTGATGAATCACGTGAATAAGCAGGGTGAATCGAAGATATTGAAGACATGTACGCTTCCATTGACGGCAAGGCAGAGTGTGGATTTAATCATTACGGATATGGCAGTCATGGAAGTTACAGAAGCGGGATTGGTGCTCAAGGAAGTCATGGCGCCATATACCGTGGATGATGTGATAAGGAATACAGAGGCAACGTTGAAAATCCATGCTGCTGTCAACACCATTGAATAGGTAAGAGGAGGAAAAAAGCATGAATGAGGTTGTCATCGTTGCTGGAGCGCGAACTGCAGTTGGATCCTTTGGCAAATCACTACGGAATGTTAAAGCTACCGAATTGGGCCGTCAAGTATTGGAAGGTTTGATGGATAATTCTGGGTTAGGTAAAGAAAAGGTAAATGAAGTGATTTTCGGACATGGCTATGTCCACGGAGGCGGACTTAACTCGGCCAGAATTTCGTCGCAGATGGCATGTTTCCCGCACAGTGTCCCAGGTCACGTTGTAATCAAAGCATGTGGATCAGGTTTAAAGGCCATTACCAACGCCGCTTTAACTATCGCTGCTGGTCAAGAAGACGTAATCATTGCCGGCGGAGTGGAGAGCATGAGCAATGTGCCTTATATCGTGAAAAATAGATGGGGCGGTAAATTTGGAAACGTAACGATGGAGGATGCTCTGCTGGCAGATGGATTAATATGTTCCTTGGGAAATGAGCATATGGGAATAACTGCCGAGCGCTTGGCTGAAAAATACGGTATCCGTCGTGAAGAACAGGATCAATTTGCTTATCAAAGCCACAAGAAGGCTTGGAAAGCTATAGTCGAGGGTCGCTTTGATAGAGAAATTATTTCGCTTAAAATCAAGGATCGAAAAGGACTTAAAATCTTCAACCATGACGAAGGGGTACGCGAGGACATTCATCTAGATCAACTAGCCAGTCTCCCAGCAGTATTCAAAAATGAAGGAACCATTACGGCAGGAAATGCCTGTCCTATGAATGATGGAGCTGCAGCTGTACTATTAATGTCCAAACAGCAAGCAGAAGAAAAGGGTTTAAAATCGCTCTTGAAAATAAAGGCTTTCGCCAGTGCAGGAGTTGAACCTGGAGTTATGGGGATTGGACCCGTACCAGCGACTCGAAAGGCATTGGCAAAAGCAG
Organism: Peribacillus frigoritolerans; assembly: GCF_030676415.1. Classification (GTDB taxonomy): domain Bacteria; phylum Bacillota; class Bacilli; order Bacillales; family DSM-1321; genus Peribacillus; species Peribacillus frigoritolerans_A. The sequence goes on from NZ_JAUUTW010000006.1 coordinate 110,359, forward strand.
GTCTATCGTTAGAGGATATCGGACTGATTGAACTTAATGAAGCCTTTGCTGCCCAAGCACTTGCAGTGATCAAGGAGTTAGATTTGAATCAGGATATTGTCAATGTCAATGGAGGGGCAATAGCACTTGGTCACCCTGTAGGAGCAACAGGTGCAAAATTGACAGTCACACTGATGCATGAAATGTTGCGTTCACAAGTTAAGTACGGAATGGTAACGTTGTGTATGGCAGGTGGAATGGGACTTTCAGTAATCTATGAGAATATGTGTATTTAAGGAGGATAAATGTGCCGGATATAAAAAAACGGATAAACCAATGGATCAAGGATCATCGGGAAGAAGGAACAAACCTATTGCAAAAAATGGTACAAGCCCCGAGTACGCAAGGAAATGAAGCAGGGGCACAGGCCATCGTGGCCCAAAAGCTGCAGGAAATGGGTTTGCAGATCGATAGTTGGGAACCTGACGGCGGCGAGCTGAAAAAGCATTCTTATTTCTATTCTCCACGCAGTGAATTTTCCAACAGCCCCAATGTGGTGGGTATCATGAAAGGGACTGGAGGCGGCCGTTCCATCATTTTGAACGGACACATCGATGTGGTTCCGGATGGAGACCGGGATCAGTGGGATGACGACCCATATAGCGGATCCATTAAGAATGGAAGAATGTTTGGACGCGGAGTAACCGATATGAAGGGTGGAAATGTATCGCTGATCCTTGCGATGCAGGCATTGAAGGAAAATGGCATCCAATTAAAAGGAGATGTCATTTTTCAAAGTGTGATTGAAGAAGAAAGCGGCGGGGCCGGAACATTAGCGGCCGTCCTGAGGGGATATAAAGCGGATGCTGCCCTGATCCCTGAACCGACGAATATGAGGATCTTCCCGAAACAGCAGGGTTCGATGTGGTTCCGGATCCATGTTAAAGGACGGTCAGCCCATGGCGGAACAAGGTATGAAGGCGTTAGTGCGATTGAAAAAAGCATGACCGTCATCAATCATATTCGTGCCTTGGAAGAAAAGCGAAATGCACGTATCATTGATCCGCTTTATCAGAACACGCCTATTCCGATTCCAATCAATCTAGGTGTCATTGAAGGCGGTAACTGGCCGTCATCCGTTCCCGACCTTGTGAAAATCGAAGGAAGGATGGGCGTTGCGCCGGAGGAAACGATGGAGCAGGCGAAGGACGAAATGGCTGCCTGGTTATTGCAGCTGGGGGAAGTGGACCAATGGTTCAAGGAAAACCCGACCGTATTGGAATGGTTCGGGGCACGCTGGGTACCAGGTGCTATTGATGTAGAGCATGAACTGATGAATGCGCTTGTTCATCAATATCGGCAAGTTGCCGGACAGGACCCGGTCATTGAAGCCTCCCCTTGGGGAACGGACGGGGGATTGCTGACACATGTCGGTGAAACGCCTGCAATCGTTTTCGGGCCAGGAGTAACCGAGGTTGCCCACTATCCAAATGAATACATCCTGCTCGACAACGTGTTCTCCACAGCCGAAATCATTGCCCTTACTCTAATTCAATGGTGTGGAATGGAGCACGAGCAGGATGGAGTCACCCAGGCCGGGAATAGGGAGACGATACCAGGCAATGGCAATTAAACTGGATAGCATCCCAGCAAGTAAAGCGAAATATTTCAGTCTTTCACAAAGCGGTTGTTAAAAACTCTTATATTTCTTGAACTTTTAACTTTAAAAGAAAATGAGGTAGGAACCATATGGACATGAATCTCATTGATAATCAAGAACCGACAGTTAAAAGGCAACTGAAAGCAAGGCATATGACCATGATTGCCATTGGCGGTTCAATAGGAACCGGATTATTCCTGGCAAGCGGGGCAACCATCCAGAGCGCAGGCCCCGGTGGTGCCCTCGCTGCATATGCCTGCATTGGAATCATGGTTTATTTCCTTATGACGAGCTTAGGGGAAATGGCGACATATATGCCTGTGTCGGGATCATTTTCCACCTACGCCACACGCTTTGTTGATCCCGCATTCGGCTTTGCACTTGGCTGGAATTATTGGTTTAACTGGGCAGTCACCCTTGCCGTGGAAATAGCTGCTGCAGCCATCATCATGAAATTCTGGCTCCCTGATGTACCCAGCCTTATATGGAGTGCATTATTTCTTGGAATCGTCTTCACCCTCAACGCCCTATCCATTAAAAGCTATGGTGAATCTGAATATTGGTTTGCCCTAATAAAAGTCGTCGCCATCATTTGCTTCATCATTATTGGTTTATTGACCATATTGGGGGTTTTTGGCGGAAAGGTGATCGGATTTGAAAACTTCACCATGGATGAGGCACCATTCAAGGGAGGATTTTTATCAATCATCAGCATCTTTCTAATCGCGGGATTTTCTTTCCAAGGCACGGAACTGGTAGGTATTGCTGCCGGAGAAAGTGAAGAACCCGAAAAAAATGTTCCGAATGCGATCCGCCAAGTATTTTGGCGCATCCTATTATTTTACATCGGGGCCATTCTGATACTCGGCCTCTTAATACCGTATACGAGTCCAAGTTTGTTGAACGGAGATGTCGAAAACATTTCTGTAAGCCCTTTCACACTTGTATTTGAACGGGCAGGACTGGCATTCGCGGCATCCGTCATGAACGCGGTCGTGTTAACTTCCTTACTATCCGCCGGGAACTCGGGACTATATGCATCAACACGGATGTTATGGTCGATGGCAAAAGATCATCAAGCTCCCAAATTCCTGGCCAAAGTCAACCGCAGGGGGATCCCGATGAATGCTTTGATCATGACATCCTTAATTGGAGGACTCGCCTTCTTGACCTCCATTTTAGGGGATCATGTATTTACATGGCTATTGAATGCATCCGGGCTAACCGGCTTCATCGCCTGGATTGGAATCGCCATAAGCCATTATCGCTTTAGACGTGCCTATGTTGCACAGGGTGGTGACTTAAACGAATTGAAGTATAAAGCAAAATGGTTTCCATTCGGTCCGATACTTTCATTCACCCTGTGCATGCTCGTCATAGCAGGACAGAATTATGAAGCATTCCTAAGCGGCAGCATTGACTGGTATGGTGTCGCTGTCTCCTATATCGGATTACCGATATTCCTGGTGATCTGGTTAGGGTACAAGATTTATCATAAGACCAAATTGATATCATTAAAAGATTGTCAATTCGATAAATCAGATGTGGCTTGATACCAATGGAAAAACCTGAGATCCCTTTGGGGACTCAGGTTTTTTTATGGGATTTATATGAAAATCCAGTTATATCTGCGAAAACAGAAATATACCGTCGAAAATCCAGTTATATCCGCTAAAACAGAAATATACCGTCGAAAATCCAGTTATATCAGCGAAAATAGAAATATATCTGCGAAAATAAGAATATATCGACGAAAGCGGCAATTATCTCATTAAAAGTCGCAGTGTTTCTTCCATTCCTTCTTTGTATGGAGTTTTAGGGATGGAGCCGATGCGGTTTTCATATTTTTCTCCATTCAGAATGAATCCTTCTTTGGTTAAATACATGATTTCCACTACTTCTTTCATGAAAGGATTGAATATGCCGAGTATCTGAATGATGTTTTTTGTTAGGGGAAGGACCATCTTTTTCTGTCCCGTTACCTGACGGGCAATTTGGATGATTTCGTTTCCGGAAATTAGCCCAGGCCCAGGGATGTTCCAATCTTCTCCATAGGAGTCATCTTTTTCTGCTATTTCCACGATCATTTTTGCTGCATCCGGTAAGTAGACATATTCTCTTGGTGTTTTTAAGTCCCCGATAAAAACGGTCATTTTGTTTGCTGCCAGCCCATTCAATGTTGGCTGAAGGTAGGAGTTCTGTGAAGTGGCACCATAATAGTCGGGCAGCCTGACAATCAATGCTTTGGCATTTTTCCATTTTTGGCTGAATATAAGCTTCTCGAATTCCACCCTGATTTTCCCTTTTTTTGTATGTGGCTGTTTTGGATGGTTTTCATCTCCTTTCGCAACTTGATGCCCATAAACATATATCCCGTCTACAATGACAATCTTCTTTCCTAAAATATCGGCTGCTTTCATTACACTTTCTCCAAGTGAAAGGAGTCTCAAAGCCATCTCTTGATAGGGAACGTTGGCGCATTGGAAAATGACTTCCGCATCTTCCGCAGCCTCTACAATGGTTTTGTAATCAAAGATGTCACCAATTCTGTATGTTAATTGTTGAGAATGGTCATGCTCTTTCATTAATTGCTCAAGCTTACTCTCTGATCGCCCGAAAGCGATGACTTCTTTTCCCCTGGATAACAATTCTGAAACGATGACTTGACCTGATCCACCGGTTGCTCCTAATACAATAGCTTTTTTCATATCTTTCATCCCCTTTTTATTTATTGATCAATCACTAAATAAATGATTAAAATAAGAAACCGATGAAAATCGGTCCTTACCTGCTCCCGCCATCTATAAGTTCTGGCATATTGATGAAGTGGGAAATATTACAGAGTATCCCCCTTGCCAGGAAGGTGGTCACTTGGTCCTCGGCATTCGGAATTCCAGCGGATTGAAATTTTTCCAACGTGAGATTTCTGATGCTGGATAACCCTTTCTGCGTAGAGTTTCTTATTGCATCTTCCGTTACTGAAAGTCCTATGACCTGTAAGGCAATTTCATTTGGATTGGAATCAGTCAAATCTTCATATACCTTGATCATATGGTTAACAAGGTCTTCGGGTTCTGTTTCAATTTCGAAAGCTTGAAGGATCCTTTCGTATGCTCGATCCAGAGCCGCTACGAATAACTCCTCTTTAGTTTTAAAGAATTTAAAAACATATGGCTGGGATATGCCGGCTTTTTCTGCAATTAAGGCAGTCGTTGTATTGTAATAGCCTTTTTCTGCAAAAACCTCCAAACCAGCTTCCAGTATGTCATCTTTTCGATTCTCTTTTTTTGGTCTGGCCATTGGTATCCTCCATATTTTAATTAATTAGTGATTAATCAATCACTAATTAATAACATAATATCGCAGTATGGTAATTTTTGCAATAAGGTATTTAAATCATTTTTTCCAGTTTGGGATCACGGAGTTAAACTGAAGGTGACTGTGATGATGAATAATTGGAGAGTGTGCCCAATACTATTATTCTATGTACGATATTACTGTGGATGAAAGGAAACTGATGATGAAAGAGGCGGTTCGCGGTTCTGGAATTGGAGTCATTTTCATGGCGGTCTTCGGTACACTTTGGGCAGGTACCGGTGTAATGGGATTGCAGGGGTGGGGGTTTCCCTACGTGGAACTCACAGGCATTTTCGTAGGAATCATAATGGTCATCGGCGGCATTTCATTAATTCATGCATCACAAAAAATGTCCAATCAAGTTTCAGAAAATGGGGCTAGGCGTCTGAAGCGTATCGGATTATTGTTTAATATGGTCTTCATTGCCGAAGGTTTGCTGATCGGGATTGCCATTGCCATCTGTAACTTAATCAATCAGACCGATCTTATACCGGGAGTCATCGCCACTATTGTAGGGATTCATTTTTTACCTTTGGCGTCACTTTTCCAAATCAAGATCTACTATGCAACAGGAGTGCTTCTCTGTTTATTAGCGCTTATCACATTGCTTATTGTGCCAGACACTGTCATGTTTGGGGAGCATCAAATCCTTGCACCGTTATCATTGCTCGGCTTTCGATGTGCGCTAATTCTCTGGGCACTGGACTTACGCTATGGCTTAGAATAAAGAATTCAAGTCGAACGATAGCCGATGAAGATTGAATCAATCAAAAACCCCGTCATGTGAACGGATTTTTCATTTTTATTAATTTTTCATCCAGGTCAAGAGCCTGATAATTTGAAATGGGTCATTCCAAGCGAGAATGAAACTTAAAAGAAAGAATGCAGCCACAGCCAAAAATTTCGACTTTCCTTTTTCATTTTTAGACATGGCCCCGAAACTGCATAACATGCCAATAAGTAACGCACCGAATCCTGAAATCATAAGCAGCTCGGAGGCTTTTGGTAAAGCAAGGGAACAGCAAAATAATAGTGTACCAATCATGGCAAATACGATAGATCAATTGCTTAATCTTTTCATAGAAACCCCTTTTTTACTAATTATACCAATTTAGTGTTTGTGATGAAATAAAAAAATTTGAGGTTGTCACTTATGGGAATATATTGTAATATATATAACAATATAAAAATCCATTTAAATTTTAGAAGCATTGATAAGGATATGAATCATTTTTACGGTCTTCAGAGAGGGAAGGACAGCTGCGAACTTCCTGGCTTAGGAAACTGATTTACCGCCTTTGAGCTATATCAGTGAAAAATAGTAACTGATATCGTCTAAGCTGCGTTACAAGCTCCAGAGCCATGAGTGTTTCTTGCTTATGGGAAATTGGGTGGAACCACGGGTATAAACGCACTCGTCCCTTACTTAGGGATGGGTGCGTTTTTTTGTATATAAAAATATTGCCATGATAAGGACATGAATCATTTTTACGGTCTTCAGAGAGGGAAGGGCAGCTGCGAACTTCCTGGCTTAGGAAACTGATTTACCGCCTTTGAGCTATATCGGTGAACAAGAGTAACTGATATCGTCTAAGCTGCGTTATAAGCTCCAGAGCCATGAGTGTTTTTTGCTTATGGGAAATTGGGTGGAACCACGGGTAAACGCACTCGTCCCTAGCATAGGGATGGGTGCGTTTTTTTATTACTAAAAAAGGGGTGTTTATGTGATGGGTGAAAAAATGATTAAAGTTCAATTCCCGGATGGGCAGCAAAAGGAATATCCGCAAGGGATGACAGTGGAAAGTGTGGCAGGGTCCATCAGCTCAAGTTTAAGGAAAAAGGCAGTTGCAGGAAAACTGGATAAGCAACTGGTTGATCTAAGTCACAAGCTTAATAAGGATGCCGAACTGTCGATCTTGACTCTGGATTCGGATGAAGGATTACAAGTATTACGACATACATCGGCACATGTTTTGGCGCAGGCCGTGAAAAGATTATACCGAAATGTGGAATTAGGGATGGGACCAGTTGTGGAAGATGGTTTTTACTATGATTTTAAGTTAGATCATCCTTTGAGCTCAGAAGATCTACAAGCTATAGAAAAAGAGATGGAACATATCATAAGTGAAAATCTGGAAATTGAAAGGGTCGAAGTGTCCTATGAAGAAGCTGTGAAGTTATTCGAGGGCAGGGGGGAGTCATTCAAGTTGGATATAGCAAAGAACATCCCTAATGGTGAAAAATTAACGCTCTATCAACAAGGGGAATTCATCGACCTTTGCAGAGGGCCGCACCTTCCATCCACATCATTTGTAAAATCGTTCAAATTGACTCGTGTATCTGGTGCCTATTGGCGGGGAGACAATCAAAATGAAGTTCTTCAAAGGGTGTATGGCGTGGCTTTCCGAAAGAAAAAAGACTTACAGGATCATTTTGAATTCCTGGAAGAAGCGGCCAAAAGCGATCACCGTAAATTAGGGAAGCAGTTGGAGTTATTCATGTTTTCGGAGGAAGCCCCTGGAATGCCGTTTTATTTACCGAAAGGACAAATCGTTAGAAATGAATTGGAGAAGTTCTCGCGGGAGCTTCAGACTGAAGCTGATTACGACGAAGTTCGGACTCCTTTCATGATGAACCAGCGATTATGGGAAAAATCGGGTCACTGGGATCATTACCATGAGAATATGTACTTCACTGAGGTGGATCAAACAAAATTCGCGATGAAGCCAATGAACTGTCCGGGACATATGCTTATTTTCAAAAACAGTCTTTATTCATACAGGGATTTACCCATCCGGATGGCCGAATTCGGTCAAGTCCACCGTCACGAATATAGCGGTGCATTGAACGGGATGCTGCGTGTCCGTACATTTTGTCAGGATGATGCCCACATTTATGTTCGGCAGGATCAAATCGAAAGTGAAATTAAACAAGTGTTTCATCTGATTGATAAGGTGTATCGCACTTTTGGATTCGAGTATTCCGTGGAGCTCTCGACTCGTCCAGAGGATTCAATGGGCGAAGATTCCCTTTGGGAAGCTTCTGAAACGGCCTTGAAAAATGTACTGGAAAGCATCGGGATACATTATCAAGTAAATGAAGGGGACGGGGCATTTTATGGACCGAAAATTGATTTTCATATTAAAGATGCTTTAAAACGAAGCCATCAATGTGCAACAATCCAACTTGATTTTCAAATGCCTGATAAATTTGATCTGACGTACATCGATGAAAATAATGAAAAAGTTCGTCCGGTCGTCATTCATCGTGCCATTTTTGGGTCGATCGATCGTTTTTTTGGAATCCTGATAGAACATTTTGCCGGTGCTTTTCCGGTATGGCTTGCCCCGGTGCAAGTACAGATCATCCCTGTCTCACAAGTTCATTTGAATTATTGTTTAAAGGTTCAAAAAGAACTGAAGAATCAAGGCATAAGAGTGAAAATTGATGATCGGAATGAAAAGCTGGGGTATAAAGTCAGGGAAGCGCAGATGGGGAAAATCCCATATATGCTGGTTCTTGGAGATAAAGAAGAGAAAGAAAATGAAGTGAATGTCCGGAAATACGGGGAACAAGAATATGAAAATGTCGCAATCGAAACGTTCATCAAGAAAATGGTCCTGCAAATAAAAGAACGCAGCATCTAACAAGAACGCAGCTTAATCCGAAATTCACGAGTAAATGCGCGAAACTCACGAGTAAATGCGTGAAATTCACGAGTAAATGCACGGAACTCACGAGTAAATGCCCATTGGATTAGGTTTGGATAAAAAGAGACAGCCGAATAAATCGGCTGTCTGTTTTTATCTACAAATCCATACCCAGCCAACACCAGGAATGAATTGCTGGAAACAGTTCCCCCCCGGGCCGCCGCCACCGACAGGGCAGGTTAATCCTAGGTATTGTAATCCAACTATATCTGTATGATGAACTTCATTTGGAATGCCACCTTCGAGTATCTGTACCATACCTGTAACATTATTTATGCCCATTAAAATAAAGGTGGTGCTGGGTGTTACCCCAAAAACTTCTGAAACAATGACCTTGTCGGCCTGCATTTAAATGGCTCTGAATAGTGGCAACTGGAACCAGTGTTTGTACTGGCAGTCTGTCATCATAATAAGGCAAATTAGCATAAGAATTATCGTAATAATATGGATCATTATAAGAGTAATAACCGTAATTATTATACATTCAAGAGATCCTCCCTCTGTGTTTAGCTATGAACAATGAGGGATAAGTGTTCGACATGGACAAAGAAGGACAATATATAGGCGGCCTAGTTTATATAAAAGAAATTTATTCCGAACTCACGAGTAAAGTACCCATACTCACGAGTAAATGGCTGGGATTCACGAGTAAATCCCCCAAATTCACGAGTAAATGCCTGAAACTCACGAGTAAATGCTTAAATCTTTATGTAAATAAAACCTTGGCTGCTTGGATGGCAAAGTAAATGCCAATCCCTATAAGGGATATACCCGAAATGATCGAGATGCCCATTAGAATGGGTTTGGATAAAAAGCGTCTGAAGGTGCTGGCGATGATGGCCATTGCGAAATCCCAGGTTAAGAGGCCAATAAGGATTCCTGAACTGTATAAAAGTAAATGATCCATATCATATTTTGAAGCGGAGTTTGCGAGTATGGATCCATAAATCCCCAGCCAAAACAAAATGGATAAAGGATTCGAAAGGGACATGATGAATCCTGTCAGGAATGAAGAAAAAAGGGAATCTTTCGCTTTTCGTGCATTCACTTCAATCTTACCTGCACTTAGCAGACTTTCGATTCCGGTATAGGTCAGGACGAAAAATCCAAAAAGCCATAAAAATGTCTTCATGAAGGAGTTGTCCAAAAAGTGGACGACACCGAAAAAGACGAGGGCTATAAAAACAAAATCCGCTAAAATGGCACCCCAGCCAAAAATCCAGGCATGCCAAAAACCCTTCTTGATTCCTTTGTCCAATTGAGCAGCGTTTATGGGACCGATAGGAGCCGCCAGTGATAAACCTAATAATACATAGCTGAAAAAAACACCCAATTCATCACCTCATCGTTTGATACATCTTCGCTTATTTGAATGTATTCAAACAATTGGACTTGTACCACCTTTTTAGTCCTTTTTTTGAGTGGATATGGTGAATCATAGTCCGGTTGGCTGCTTACCTAGTCATGACCTGGATGTTTTTGTAACAACACAGAAAAGTCCTTCATAATGTAATTTAGTCAAATGGAAAGACGTCAATTTTTATGCATGCGCTATTAAACCCCAGGTTCAAAGCGGAATTGGAGGATGATTATGCCTGAATTATCGATGCCGAATAAATACAAAACAATTCTTGATATCATGCATACTGATATTGCAATAAATGAAATTAAGGATCATTTTGAAGAAGGACTGTCAAATGCGTTAAACCTTATTAAAGTTTCAGCACCTATCGTTTTAAATGAAGGTAATGGGATAAATGACAATTTAAATGGTGTGGAGCGGATACTTACCTTTGAAGCTATGGATATTAAGAATAAACAAATAGAAGTGGTACAATCTTTGGCAAAGTGGAAAAGAATCACTCTTTCTAGGTATGGTTTGGCTTCTGATGAAGGCATTTACACAAATATGAATGCGATAAGACGTGATGAAAAACTGGATAATTTACACTCGTTATTTGTGGATCAATGGGACTGGGAGAAAGTCATAACGAAAGAACAACGAAACGTAGATACATTAAAATCAGAAGTGAAAAAAATATATAGAGTCATTAAATCGACCGAACGTTATATGTTTGAATTCCACCATCTGCTTAAGCCTGTGTTACCTGATGACATTCACTTCATTACGACCCAGGAGCTGGAGGATTTATACCCGAATCTGACTCCGAAGGAAAGAGAGAATGTGGTAACGAAGAAATATGGTGCAATTTTCATTATGAAAATTGGCGGAGAATTGCAATCAGGGGAAAAGCATGATGGCCGTTCACCAGATTATGATGATTGGGACCTAAATGGAGATATCGTTTTATGGAATCCACTCTTGGAATGTGCTTTTGAAGTTTCTTCTATGGGAATTCGAGTAGATGAAAAATCACTGTTAAAACAATTAAGATTATCCAAAAACGAAAATCGTAAGGGGCTCGAATATCATAAGGCCGTATTGGAAGGAAAGCTTCCGTATTCAATAGGCGGAGGAATAGGGCAATCCAGATTATGCATGTTTTTGTTGAAGAAAGCTCATATTGGCGAAGTTCAGGTTTCCGTATGGAATGACCAAATATTAGACGATTGTAAAAAGAGGAATATTATTCTTTTATAAAAGCGGGAAGCCCATTCTTAAACAGAATGGGTTTTTTGTTTTAAAGGTCAAAAGGGGTAATTTTTGGGTGAAGCGCTACTGAATAAATCTTTCTGCGCTATAACATAATAATTTAAGAACATCTAAAATATGATGCAAAACAAATTGGATACACAAATGGTTACCTTTTATGCAATAAGTTGCTTTTATAATGGATGAGGAGTGTAAGTATGGAAGGTCATGAGAAGCAAAATAAAGATGTAAGCGTGTGGTGCCTGATCAGTATGGCATCGATTCCATTGGTAATGACACTTGGAAATTCAATGCTTATCCCGGTTTTGCCCATTTTCGAGGAAAAGGTGGGGATATCATCACTTCAATCAAGCATGGTGATAACAAGCTATTCCGTTGCATCCATTTTTTTAATTCCCATAGCTGGTTATTTATCAGATCGATTCGGACGGAAAATGGTGATTCTGCCAAGCCTGATCCTAGCCCTTATCGGTGGCTTGATCGCCGGTTATGCATCATGGAAAATGGAAAATCCCTATACATGGATCATCATTGGGAGGGTATTGCAAGGGATTGGGGCGTCTGGAGCCTCGCCCATCATTTTGCCTCTGGTGGGGGATCTATACAAGGATGATGATGAAAAAACGAGTTCTTGTTTGGGTATCATAGAAACTTCGAATACATTTGGGAAAGTACTTAGTCCAATTTTGGGTTCCCTGTTTGCTGCATTTATTTGGTTTTTACCATTCTTCTCGATTTCATTCTTCAGTTTAATATCTATTGTCTTGGTCTTTTTCTTTATAAAGGTACCAAAGGAGAAGGATGAGCCGAAGAAATTTAAAGAATTCTGGCATGATACGAAAAAAATATTCAAGCAGGAAGGAAAATGGTTATATACAGTTTTCCTGATTGGTGTATTTGTCATGTTGGTTTTATTCGGTGTTCTTTTCTTTTTGTCTGACAATCTTGAGAAAATGCATGATTTGCATGGAATCAAAAAAGGTTTAGTGATAGCGATCCCGTTGTTTTTCCTTTGTGTTTCTTCTTATGTTGCAGGGAAAAAAATCAAGGGTGAATTACCCATCATGAAAAAGATCATCATGATCAGTTTAGCTGTCCTTTCAATCAGCCTTATATTTGTCGGTTTTACAAAAAACAAGGTTTTCCTTTTATTACTTGTAACAAGTTTAGTGGGCATAGCCATTGGTGCGTTATTGCCGACACTCGACGCAATCATCACTCAAAATATAAAAAAGGAACAGCGGGGGACGATAACCTCCTTCTATATGTCATCAAGGTTCATCGGAGTTGCGGCAGGCCCTCCGGTCATGTCCCTTGTCATGAAAAATCATATCAATTTGACCTATATCATTTCAGGGATCATTGGTATAGGCATAGTCTTGATTGTTTTGAAATTCATTAGTTCAGACAAAAAAGAAGCTGCTGCCTGATAGGCTTCAATATCATACCAAAAAGCCGGGCTTTCCCACGGCTTTTTTAAATTTTTTCTTGCATGAGGTTATAGGCAGGGGGTTGTCACATAAAATGTACAAGTCATGAACTAGCTCGAAGGAGTGATGCTTTTTGAGTGTACATTTACTGCTGAGTTACTTTTTCTTAGGACTTACCCTTGCAGCACCGATTGGTCCGGTGAATTCCGCTCGTATCGATAAAGGAATCAAGAACGGGTTTTGGCATGCCTGGATCGTTGGGGCAGGGTCGATGATCGCAGATGCCTTGTTCATGATTTTAGTATATGTAGGTATGGTACGCTTTTTAGAAATTCCGATCGTCCAGATCTTTCTATGGCTTTTTGGCGGATTTGTGCTTATTTATTCTGGGGTCGAAAGTGTTTTACGGGTTAATACGATATTATTAAATCAATATAGGAATAGAGATTCTTTAATATCCTGTTTTTTAACTGGGTTCATCATGTCAGTGACCAGTCCATTATCCATTTTATTTTGGTTGGGGATATATGGATCTGTTTTAGCTAAAACGGCTTCAAGTTATGGGACATCCCAACTTTTCATTTATAGCGGGATGATCTTTCTTGGTCTTACCTGCTGGGATTTTTTTGTAGCGGCATTAACGAATGGATTTCGCAGGTTCTTAAATGAAAAAAGCTTAATGGCCATTTCGATCATCTCTGGATTATCATTGATCGGCTTTGGGGTTTATTTTGCTTATCAAGGCATTTCTGCCATCGTATCATAATGCTTACTCACATTACATATCACTTCAATTTTTATTCGGATTTTAATTTATCATTTGGAAAACTTCTTCCTTGCATAATTCATTGTGGCATTATCAACACTATGAATGATGGAAGGGGGTAATGTTATGACAACAAAAGCCAATTGCAGTTCAGCGAAAGGAAAGGTTGGTCAAGATTCCAAGGCATCGGGTGAACAACAAGGCGATATGAAATGGTGGCAGCTATCATTGGTCGGTGTAGGCTGTACGATCGGGACAGGGTATTTCCTCGGATCGACCATAGGGATTAAAACGACTGGGCCATCTATTGTATTTTCATTTGTATTGGCTGCGCTAGGTACCTACATCGTTTATAATCTGCTTGCTAAGATGACGGCTGCCGATCCTCAAGAGGGTTCTTTTTGTTATTATGCTAATAAAGCATTTGGACGATGGGCTGGCTTTAGCTGTGGCTGGAATTATTGGTCCTCCAATATATTGATCATGGGAAGCCAGCTTACTGCGCTTTCGCTATTATCTCAATTTTGGTTCTCGAAAGTACCGTTGTGGCTATTTGCATCCGGTTTCGCAATTGTTTCAATCGTGGTGGTAATGCTGGGAACAAAAGGATTCGACAAGGTTGAAAACATCCTTGCTGTAATTAAGACAGCAGCAATCGTAATGTTTATCATTATTGCAATATGTGCCATTTTAGGCTGGTTTGGTCTTGAAGGAGCCAAACCGCCATCATTTCCGAATAAGTTCAATGAATTATTCCCAAAAGGGCTAAAAGGGTTTTGGACATCCCTTATCTATGCTTTTTATGCGTTTGGCGGCATTGAAGTCATTGGACTTATGGCGATGCAGCTTAAAAAGAAAGAAGATGCGCCAAAGGCAGGAACGATCATGCTCTTGGTCCTTACCATCATATATGTGGTTTCATTGGGGTTAGCCGTAACCATGATTTCGTTAGGGGCATTCAGTGAAAAAGAAAGCCCATTCGTTTCGGCATTGGACAGTTATCACCTGACATTTTTCCCGCACGTTTTTAATGGTGCGATCATCATTGCCGGTTTCTCGACGATGACCGCTTCACTATTTGGTGTAACCAATCTATTGGTAACGCTCTCCAATGATGGGAATGCACCCGCATTATTCATGCAAAAGATCAAGAAATTCAAGGACCTTCCACTGCCCTCACTGGGTCTTGGAGCTTTAGGACTTTTAGGGTCGATCATCACTGCCTTGCTCCTGCCAGGCAAGATTTATGAATACATTACAACATCTGCTGGAATATTACTTTTGTATAACTGGGCATTCATTATTCTTTCTTCATTCAAAATCTTGGAAAATAAGATGTGGAGTAAGATTACGGCTGTTTTCGGACTTCTTTTAATTTTAGCTGCGGTCAGTGGCACTCTACTTGAAAAAGAGATACGTCCAGGGTTCTTCATCAGCCTTTTATTCATCGTGATCATCGGTCTTGCTGCCGTTTTCATGAAGTTCAAGGTTTGGAATAAGAACAAGGCGATGGCTGTAAGAGCCAGTAAATCAGAACTTGATTAAAAAAAGGAACTCGACTATACGAAGTCGAGTTCCTTTTATTTTGGCGCTAAATCTCAATGATTATCGGAAGAATCATTGGTTTTTTCTTAGTTTGATTAAAGAGATATTGCCCCAGTTCCTTCTTTATGGTTTGTTTAATGATGTTCCACCGGTATATTTTTTCACTTTGTAAGTCGTTGACCGTTTTCGTGACAAGACGATTCACATGTCTAAGGAGATCCTCGGAATTTTGAACATATACAAATCCACGGGAAATGGTATCGGGTCCTGATACTATTTTTCTTTCCGTCTTGCTTAGTGTTATGACGATGACGAGCATTCCATCTTCGGAAAGCTGCTTACGGTCCCTCAGTACGATTTCTCCAACATCACCAACGCCAACACCGTCAACAAAGGTATTGCCGGCAGCCACCTTTCTCGTTTGACGGGCAACGGAGTTTTCAATATCCACCACATCGCCATTATTGATGATGAAAGTATGGTCCTTCTCCACCCCGACTGATTCAGCTAGTAATCGATGTTGGTGCAACATCCGATACTCACCGTGAATAGGGATGAAATATTTAGGTTTCATCAGGGTAAGCATGAGCTTTAACTCTTCCTGATAAGCATGTCCGGAAACATGCATGCCCGTTACAGTCCCTGAACCGTAAATGACTTTGGCACCCAGTTGAAATAGGTTGTCGATGATACGTGAAACATCCCGTTCATTTCCGGGTATTGGAGTGGAGGCAAGAATCACTGTATCATCAGGCAATATGCTCATATCCCGATAATTCGAACTGGAAAGGCGAGAAAGGGCAGCAAACGGCTCTCCTTGACTTCCTGTACATAAAACCGCAACCCTTTCAGGTGCATAATTATCGACTTCTTGTGGTTGGATAAGCATCCCCTCAGGAACCTCGAGGTAGCCGCGTTCAATCGCAACGGATACGACGTTCACCATACTTCGTCCAATCAGGGCGAGTTTCCGGTTTGTCTTCTGTGCAGCGTTCACAACTTGTTGAACGCGATTGACATTTGATGCGAAGGTCGAAAGAATGACTTTCTGTTTTGCCTGCATGAAGGCTTCTTCAATATGGCTGCCAACCAGATGCTCCGAGGGACTTGAGCCGGGACGTTCTGCGTTCGTGCTTTCAGATAATAAAACCAAGACACCTTCACTCCCGATTTTAGCCATTTTATGAATATCGGGAAACTGATCATTCATGGGAGTCAAGTCAAACTTAAAGTCCCCTGTATGAACGACCGTGCCTTCTGGCGTATGCATGGTGACTCCAAGGCAATCGGGTATACTATGATTCGTTTTGAAAAATTCCAGAACCATCTCCCCAAATTCCAACTTTGAATCGGAGTCGATCTGGATTAACTTCGTATCCCCCAAAAGGTTATGTTCTTTTAATTTCAATTCAATCAAACCAAGTGTTAAACGTGTGGCATAAATGGGTACATTCAATTTTTTCAAGAAATAGGGGATACCGCCAATATGATCTTCATGTCCATGAGTCACAACCAAAGCACGGATCTTCTCCTTATTCTCCTGAAGAAAGGAAATATCAGGAATGATCAAATCGACTCCTAATAAACTTTCATCAGGAAACTTTGCACCACAGTCAATAATGACGATATCGTTAGAATATTGAACCACATACATGTTTTTACCGATTTCATTCACTCCGCCCAAAGCCAGTATGGACAAAGCATTCTCTTTTACACCCAAATAGCTAGACCTCCCTTTATTATGATAAGGATAGTGTTTCCTTAGGTCCCATTTATAAAACCAACTCTTTTTATAAAATCAGGGCAATTCAAAAAGCCATAAAAAAACACCTACCGTTTTCGGCAGGTGCGTGTATCTTCAATCTTCATCGGCTCAAGCAAGAATTGATGCTTTCTTCAAAAGTCTCCATGTATGCTTGGACCTGTGATGCATATTGAGTCTTCAAAGTGAGCAGCAAACTTTCTATCAAGAATTTTCGCGGTTTGTCGGACTGCATCAGCTCATCTTGGATAAAGTCGACCAATTCAATGGCTCTTGTTCGATCTTCATCGCAAGGAAAAGCTTTATTTATCGCTTTTTTCAATTCCGTGGTGGAATGAAGCAAATCATTATGGCAAGCATCAAGGTGGTTTGTAAAGTTTGGAAACCACGTATCCATTAGTTCCGGATCAATGATCTGTTCCCCGCTTTCAGCCACTTCATTGACTAAATGGACAATGCGGTTCATGCAATAGCGGATAATTTGTATGTCCGGTGTACCGGCGGGATTAGCACGATAACTAAAATGATTCATATGCGTCATTATCGAATGAAAGATAATGACGCCATCTAAAAGATAGGGCTTTTTGCTTTCCCCGAATATATCGAGAAAACGGTTATACATCCAGCGTATGCTCAACAATAGCGTCTGATTGATAAATTGTTTTAATTCTTCATCGTTGGAAACACGGACTTCTTCGATCAGGATAAGCAATTTGCTTTGCTTGTTTACCATCATTTGCAGTTCGAGTTGCCGGATGAAAATTTCAATATCGGCGGAATCTTGACCAATCAACAGTTTTTCCCGTTCATGGCGAATCTTTGTATAGAAGGAACGGAAAATGGCTATAAATAATTCACCCTTCGAAGGGAAATAATTATAAAATGTACCTTTTGATATACCGCTGCCGTCTAGAATGTCCTGGATGGACGTGGCTTGGTAGCCCTTGTCAATAAACAGCTTATGAGCTGTATCGATGACATTCTGCCTTCGATTCTTCATCATATCACCTAATTTTCATTATACTGCCTGTATAAATGTAATCGTACTCTATTTTTTATCACAGCACAAACCCTTATTTAAACCAGTAAATTTTTATTGCAAAAAATGAACTAGGGGTATATTATTGATTTTGGAGATTGGAATATACCGCTCGTCTAATTAAATGAACCAATAGTTTGAATGGGGGAATAGATAAAAAGTGAGTACTGCACAAATAAATGAGAAAAAGGGTTCGTATGGAATTTTGGCCATATTGATGGTCGGAGCGTTTATATCGATACTGAATTCAACCCTTTTAAATATTGCACTGCCATCAATCAAAACAGACCTGGGAATCGAGACTTCCACAGTTCAATGGCTGACAACAGGCTACATGCTCGTGAACGGAATCATGATTCCGACAACAGCCTTCTTAATAAGAAAATATTCGGTCCGTAATCTGTTCCTGACAGCCATGCTCCTATTCTCAATCGGGACGATCGTTGCAGGTGTAGCGCATGCATTCCCGCTATTATTGAGCGCACGTATGGTTCAGGCTGCAGGTTCTGCAATCATGATGCCGTTATTAATGAACGTGCTTTTAACTGCTTTCCCTGTTGAAAAACGGGGCTCGGCAATGGGATTATTCGGTTTAGTCATGATGTTTGCCCCTGCAATCGGGCCGACGTTTTCAGGCTGGATCATCGAGCATTACGATTGGAGAATGCTATTCCATTTCATTACTCCGCTAGCTTTACTAGTGCTTATTTTCGGCTTCTTTAAATTAAAAGACAAAAAGGAAAAAGTCGATATTAAAATCGATAAATTATCGGTCATCCTATCTAGCTTGGGCTTTGGCGGCCTGCTTTACGGATTCAGCTCGGCAGGCAGCAAAGGTTGGGATAGCCCTTGGGTATATGGAACACTGATTGTAGGTGCCATTTCCCTGATCCTTTTCATTACGCGCCAACTTAAAATGGAAACACCGATGCTTGAATTCAAGATCTTCAAACATCCAATGTTCGCTTTATCTGCAACGATTTCAATCGTGCTGAATATGGCCATGTTCTCAGCGATGATCTTAATGCCGCTGTATATACAAACAGTCCGTGGCATTTCACCATTCGATTCAGGCTTGCTGATGCTGCCGGGTGCACTATTAATGGCCATCATGTCACCGGTCACCGGAAAGCTCTTCGATAAATTCGGTGCTCGCGTACTGGCTTCCGTCGGTTTGCTTATCACCGTGGTCACAACGTATTTCTTCAGTAAATTAACAATGGATACTTCTTATACACATATTGTGATCCTGTTTTCCGTACGTGCATTCGGACTATCCATGGCAATGATGCCAATCATGACAAATGGATTGAACTCACTGCCAGCACGAATGAACCCGCATGGTACAGCCATGAATAATACGCTGAACCAAATCTCAGGTGCGATCGGTACTGCATTGCTTGTTACGGTCATGTCAAACCATGCAGCATCTTCCGGTGAGACTTTAATGACCAAAGCAATGAGCAAACTAACAAGCCAGCCCACTGCTGAGATGATGGAACAAATGCAGGCCCAAATCGGAATGCAGGCGATGCTCGATGGAATAAACTTCTCCTTCCTTGTATCCACCTTCATTGCTGCTGTGGCACTGATTCTGACATTATTCATTAAGCGCGCATGGCCGGCTGAAGAAAAACCAGCTATGAAAAAAGATCAAACCGCTTAAATGAAACAATAAAAAGCCCTATACCACCTGAATAGTCAGGCAGCATAGGGCTTTTTGTCGATTTAGTTCGGTTCATCACCGATTTAAGGCCCGGAACGGAATTTAATTCAGGCTACAGCGGAATTAATTCAACCTACGACGAAAATAATTCGACCTACAACAAACAATCAGTATGTTTTCCGGTGATTACACTTATATAAAAAAAGGGGCAGTGCAATATGCACTGCGCTTTTTTACATCAAGATGTCACTTCCTCTGAAGTTACTTTTGCATGCTGGATATGACTGGCTATCCAGCCAATGATCGCTGCAGAAACGAGATAGGCAAGTAAGATCCAAATCTGCGTCCGCAAGTTTTCCCAGCCGCCTAATGAGATGACCTCTTGAAGTTCCTTTAGTGAGTGGGCCATAGGTAAAAATTGACCGATTTTCGTCAATAATGACATGCCCAATTCGCCTGGGAATGTCCCGCCGCAGGTAGCCAATTGGAATACGAGAAGGGTCACGGCTGCGAATTTGCCCACCACTCCGAATACGGTCACCAACATAAGAATGAACGTCATGAAGGTAAATGAAACGATGATGCTTGATAGAATGAATACAGGGACACTGGCTACATGTAAATGGAATCCAAGAAGGACGACTGCATCCACTAGAAGTGCCTGAATCAAACCAATTACATATACCAGCATTAATTTATTCGTGAAATGAACGGTTCCGGTAACCTTAAGATTCTGCCTGCGGCCAAGCGGCAAGATATTGGAAGCCATGATGCCGCCTACATAAAAGGCCAATGACAGAAAATAAGGAGCAATTCCGGTTCCATAGTTAGGAACTTCAGAGAGATTTGATTGGACCAATTGCACAGGTTCAGAGAACATCGAAGTGGTCGAATCGTCGTACTGAAGACTGGCCGTTTTATCGGCAGCTTCATTAAGCTTTGAGGATAACTTGTTTGAACCCGTTTCCAGCGAAGCCAGTCCGTCTTGAAGTTCCGTCGATCCACTGGCTAGCTGGCTGCTTCCGCCGGCCAGCGAATCGATTCCTGTATTTAAAGTGGAGAAACCATTTGTCCATTTAGAGAATCCGTTCGCGAATTCTTCCGTACCCTCGTATAATTGCTCAGCACCCGAGGTAGCTTGTGCCATTTTATCACCAAAGATATTCATCCCGGTTTGAATGGTTTCTTGTCCATCAGCCACTTTTGCAGCACCTTCGCCCAGTTGCTTTTGACCGGCATGTAAAGTGGCGGCTGTTTTGGATAAACCTTCTGATAGGGCAACGATTTGCTTGAAGTCTTGATCCTTTATTGCATCAGGATGACTTTTCATATAGGCATCCAATTGTTTCTTAAGAGTATTCGCTGTATCGGCAGCCTGTTCTTGCCCTTGCATCAATTTTGCATTTCCGGCTGACCAGTTCTCAACACCCTTATTTACTTCATTGATCCCATTTTCCAATGAGTCATGTCCATCAGATAGCTGCTTCATGCCAGAATACAAGTTCTGGGAACCTGATGTTAATCCTTCCGCCCCATCCGCTAATGCTTCTTGTCCATCCAAGAGCTTGGTGCTTCCCGTTTGCAGCTTCTGGGCGCCATCATTCAAATCCTGAATGCCATCATTCAATTTCTCGCTGCCGCTTTTCGCATCCGCCGTTCCTTGATGAAGCTTTTCCGCTCCATCCCCGGCATCCGCCAAGCCTTTAGAAACGTCCTGGAATTTCGAAAGGATGCCTTCGGAATAGACTTTCGTAATGCTTGCGTTGATTTTTGCAGTCATCTTTTCAACAGCAGTAGAGCTGATCTGTGAGGCAACGAAGTTCTTACCTGGATTGACAGTATACAAAAGTTTAGCCGTTTCCGGTTTTTTATCCATTAAAGTCGTGACGTTTTCCGAAAAATCATCCGGAACCGTGACAACCATATAATAGGTACCGTCTTCAAGACCCGTATTAGCCTCCTTTGCCGTGACAAAGTGAAAGTCCAATTCTTTCTGCTTTTTCAATTGTTCAACGAAATCATCTCCAGCCTCGATTGGCTTATCGTCCATTTCCGAACCATTATCGAGATTGACCACTGCTACAGGGAGCTGATCCAACTTTCCATAAGGGTTCCAATATCCTGCCAAGAAGAAACCTGAGTAAATCAATGGAACGACCAAAAGGAAAATCAAGGCGATTCTCCCGTGTTTATGTTTCCACATTGCTTTTATATCTTGAAATACAAGTTGTAAACCTTTCATTATTAGAGCCTGACCTTTCTAACTAAGAGATTATTTCATCATAATGGCTTTTTTAGATACTGTATAATACATAATTGATTATGTAATAATAGATTTAAATCTATGTGAAAAGAGTGGGAAAAATGGAAATATTACAGCTGCAGTACTTTCAAACCGTAGCACGGCTGGAACATATGACTAGGGCTGCGGAACAACTTCAGATTGCTCAGCCATCCCTCAGTAAAACCATATCCCGGCTTGAAGAGGATTTGGGAGTCGCACTGTTCGATAGGGAACACCGGAAAATCAAGCTCAATGCAGCCGGACGAATATTCTTGAACCGGGTCGAACGCGCTTTTGCAGAACTGAATGAAGGAAGGCGCGAGATAGTGGAATTAACAGATCAAGACCAAAAGAACATAACCTTGGCCGTTACCATTCCCAGGGTCCTGCCTGATTTATTGGGTACATTTTTATCTCAATACCCGGATGTCCGTTTTCAACAATTTCTAAAATCCATATCTTCCATGAAGCAGCTTTTAATTGAAGGCGAAATCGATTATTGCATTTCTTCCGTTCCGATTGAAGGCCAAGACTTAAAGTGGGAACCGCTGATCACCGAAGAAATATACTTGATCGTGCCTCCCAATCACCGGCTGGCAGGCAGGGAAAGCATTAAACTCCAAGAAGTGAAGGATGAACCATTCATCAGTATGAATACAGGCTTCGGGTTCCGCAGCCTAACCGACCAATTTTGCCTCGAAGCGGGATTCGTCCAGCACATCGCATTCGAAGGAGATGAACCAGCTGTCATCTCGGACCTTGTCAGGAAGGGATTGGGGGTCGCATTCGTATCTGAATTGACATGGCTCCATCAAACCGGATCATTATCCCATAAAATCCGGATAACCGAACCTGCTTGTCAAAGAACAATTGGGCTCGGCTGGTCAGAAAAACGCTACTTCACCCCCGTAGCCAAGCAATTTCGGTTATTTGTCATGGATTACTTCGCTGCCGCCAACTCCGCTAGATTAAAGGATGAATAAATGTGGTGAAGGCCGAAATAATCGGATGAAGACAGGAATGAATAGTGTGTAGGACGAATAAATGGGTGAAGGCATAAAAAGTATAATTTAATTATAGAGAACATAGTATTCTAGGAGGTTTTTATTAAATAGATCGGGTTCAAAATGACGAATCCGAACCTAGGAGATGAATGGAGATGGAAATACGGGTTAATCAAATTGAGTTGAATGGACTCACGTTTCAATATCGGGAGAGCGGGGATGTTTCTGCACCACCGCTTGTTGTTCTTCACGCGCTGGGAAAAAGTTCAGAATCATGGGATCAAGTGGCTGCCGCATTAGGAGAAAATTATCGTGTTTTAGCCTTAGATCAACGGGGCCACGGTGGGAGTGCGAGAACTAATACATACACTTTTGAATTGATGTGTGATGATTTACTTCATTTTGCGGATGCGCTTAATTTGGGAAGGTTTTCGTTAATAGGGCATTCCATGGGGGGAACAGTTTCCTATCTTTTCTCGCAAACTTTTCCTTCAAGGATAGAAAGGCTGATTGTCGAAGACACGCCTCCTCCTTTCTCGGATAAATCAATGGAGGTTCCTTCTAAACCTTCTGGCCCACTGCCGTTTGATTGGCAGGTTGTGTCTTCGATTCTACAGCAGCTTAATGAACCTAATCCTGATTGGTGGGCGCGTCTTACCGATATTATGATGCCGACGCTTGTTATAGGGGGCGGGTCGAGCCATATTCCCCAAAACAAATTGCAGGAAGTTTCCGAGCTTATTCCGAATTGCGAATTGGTGACGATAGAGGATGCCGGACACTTTGTGCATGAAGATAATTTACCAGCTTTCTTGACTGCCGTAAAAAGGTTTCTTATTTCCTGAGCTTTCAAAGGGCAGGCTCTTTAATGCAGTAGGAGGGTTGCCGATGCAGTCCTCTTATTTCTGCTTTAAAATGTATGGTTTATTTTAAAGACGGCATTTACCGATTTATTATTAAGGATTTCCAGCAACTGTTCAGCCATATAGTCAGCGCTATATTTAAAGCCAGTGTTGACCCATTCGATGATCATGCCTAATATCGCATATGCTTGGTAACTGGAGGCCAGTTCTATATTGATCTTATGGTTCGGCCGGTAATCTTCTAGGTCCTCTAATGGAAGTTTCTTTAATTCATTACATATCCTTTCTAGTAATTTAGGCCATGCATTCGACTTTAGGATGAGGGTATAAATGTTTGCATAGTTAGCTACATGTTCAAATATTTTGATGACTGAAGCCGTTAGTTCATTGATGGTGAAAGTTTCAACGTTTTTATAAGGTTCCCGGTAAGAGATGATCAAATCGGCGATCACATCCTCCATGACCTCTTCGAGCAGTTCCTCTTTGTACTGATAGTGTTTATAAAATGTACCCCGATTAAGGTCGGCGAGTTCTACAATGTCAGTAATCGATATATCCCTGAAATCCTTATTTTGCATTAATGATATGAGGGATTCTTTCAAAGCCATTTTGGACTTCCTGATCCTTCTATCAATCCCAATATTATTTTTAGACATTTTATTCACCCTTTGTTCGTTATTGTGATTTTAATAAACATAATTATCACTTTCTGTTCATTGTTCAACATCGAGGTCATCATTTGCTGATTGTATAAGCCTACTCAAACTAATTATACTATAAAGGAAGTTAGTTAATGAACATCTGTACAATAAGTATCACTTCACAGAATGAACGGGGGAGTTCAAATGAAATTACAAGACAAAGTTGCAGTAGTGACAGGCGCAGCATCAGGCATGGGGAAACAAATTGCTATAGATTATGCTAGAGAAGGAGCTAAAGTCGTCGTATCGGATTTAAATCTTGATGGTGCGAACGAGACGGTAGAAGAAATAAAAGCGAATGGCGGAATGGCCTTTGCCATTAAAACGAACGTAGCGGTGGAGGAAGATATTCAACATTTGATCGATACCACTGTCAGTACGTATGGTACGGTGGATATTTTGGTTAATAACGCGGGTATCATGGACGGCATGGAACCTGCTGGAGACATAGAAGATTCTAGATGGGATCGGATTTTTGCCATTAACACGACAAGCGTCATGCGTTCGACCAGAAAGGTTTTGCCAATCTTTTTAGAAAAACAAAAAGGGATCATCATCAATATTGCTTCTGCTGGCGGTTTGTACGGTGCTCGAGCAGGCGCAGCATACACCGCCTCTAAACACGCAGTGGTTGGGTTCACAAAAAACACGGGCTTCATGTATGCCAATAAAGGGATCCGCTGTAATGCAATAGCACCAGGCGGTGTTGAAACCAATATTGGTTCCAGCATGACCAATATCAATGAGTTTGGCATCTCCCGCCAACAATTGGGTATGGCTATCAATCCACGCAATGGCAAACCTGAGGAAATCGCTAAAGTCGCATTGTTCCTTGCCTCAGACGATTCCAGTTTTGTTAATGGTACGGTCATCACGGCAGATGCTGGTTGGAGTGCATATTAAGCCGTAGAATAAAAAGAGGATGGTCAAAAACTTTATGACTGATACATGCATTCCTGCTAGTAAACAGGGATGCATTTTTTTTGTGTGAAGCATTGGCAGGTTCAATGGATGGGGATTTTGGTTAGCCAGACAATTTGCAAGAGGAAGGTTTTGACTTCATAAGGGAGCCCTGACATTGTCATTCAATCGAAATGGATAAGTGGGGTCTGGATAGTTCAACTACTATCCAGTTTTTCTCAAAAAGAATTATGCTATCAATTGGATTTAAAAGATAAGTTGAACTCTGAAATCTTGGAAGCAAAATAGGTTCCCTGAAAAAATCCACTTTCCCTATGAAATAGAATCATTGAGTGATCCATTAGTTTCTAAAACGATATATTAATTTGCGTGAGAATATTGAAGGACTTTTTGACGGACGTAATCAAGGTGCTTGTACATTTGGCTAAATGCTTCATGCGGATCATGTGCAGCAAGTGCCGCATAGATGGCTTTATGATACTTTACAGTCAGTTCCCGTTCTCTGAATTGAATCAGGCTATTTATTTTATTATGGGTAATCAATAAGGAATCGATCATGCCTTCAATAATGGGATTGTTTGCACTTAAAGCAATGATCTTGTGGAATTCCTTATCGGCCTCTCCATAATCGTTATCTTCACTATTGGCAATCGTGTCAATCGTAACTTGCAGTTTCTCCAGTTGTTCGTCCGTGATCTTCTCGGCAGCCATCGTTACTAATCCCAACTCCAATGCCATTCGCGCCTCGATGATCGCTGGTAAATTA
Organism: Peribacillus frigoritolerans; assembly: GCF_030676415.1. Taxonomy (GTDB): domain Bacteria; phylum Bacillota; class Bacilli; order Bacillales; family DSM-1321; genus Peribacillus; species Peribacillus frigoritolerans_A. The sequence goes on from NZ_JAUUTW010000006.1 coordinate 136,426, forward strand.
TCCGTAGCCAGCGCCAGCATGACAGAGAATGGGTGTGTACCGACTTTATCGTTAAAAAAGGTTCCTTCACGCGTTTTCCGTGTAATGACACCTAGTGTATCAAGTGCACTGAGAGCCTCCCGTAAAACAGGTCGGCTTACTTCAAGTTCTTTCATAAGTTCCATTTCAGGAGGCAGTTTGTCGCCCGCTTTCATTTGTCCACTGACGAGCAGATGCACAATTTGATCCACGACTTGTTGTGAAAGAGTGTTGCGATGTACCGATTGTACGCCTAATTTCTTTGACGATTCTTCCATTGTGTAACCCCTTTTCTGTTAAATCCTATATGTATTCCTACTGTAAGACTAATTATATAATATAATACACTTATTTGCATGTTAGGATGCGAAGGTCGATGTCCAAAAAAAGTAAAATGCGCCGCTCTAAAGAGAGAGACGCACGCATCGTTGGAAAAAAATCATCTGACAAGGCAAGGGGATTTTGGATTAAATTCCCATCCAGAAATCAGGTATTGCATAGCCATTGAATCATCACGGGCACCAAGCCCTTTTCGTTTATAAAGCTGATGTGCCTTTTCGATTTGTTCCATATCCAATTCAATTCCAAGTCCGGGTTTGGAAGGGACATCAACCATTCCGCCGACAATCTTAAAAGGTTCTTTTGTCAAACGCTGCCCATCCTGCCAAATCCAGTGGGTATCGATCGCAGTGATTTTTCCTGGTGCGGCTGCTGCAACGTGTGTAAACATGGCAAGTGAAATGTCAAAGTGATTATTGGAGTGTGATCCCCAAGTCAATCCCCATTCGTTGCACATTTGAGCGACGCGGACGGAGCCTTGCATCGTCCAAAAATGCGGATCGGCAAGAGGGATGTCCACGGATTGAAGTTGAATGGAGTGCCCCATTTGCCTCCAGTCCGTTGCAATCATATTCGTAGCGGTGGGAAGGCCTGTTGCGCGCCTGAATTCCGTCATAATCTCCCGGGCGGAAAAACCATTTTCCGCTCCGCATGGATCTTCCGCATAAGCCAAAACATGATGCTGATCCCGGCAAAGCTTAATCGCATCCTCAAGCAGCCAGCCGCCATTTGGGTCAAGGGTGATCCTGGCTTCAGGGAATCGTTCCGCAAGTGCGGTCACCGCTTCGATTTCTTCTTCCCCGCGCAAAACCCCGCCTTTCAATTTAAAATCATTGAATCCATAGCGGGAGTGGGCGGCTTCTGCCAAGCGGACAATCGATTCGGGTGTCAGCGCTTCCTCATGACGGAGGCGAATCCAATCGTCTTCCGCTTCCGGTTCGCTTAAATAACCAAGATCTGTTTTATTGCGGTCACCTACATAAAATAAGTAGCCCAGCATTTCCACCTTATCACGCTGCTGTCCTTCGCCGAGAAGGGCTGCGACAGGAACACCTAAATGTTGGCCAACTAAATCTAGAAGTGCCGCTTCCAATGCTGTTACGGCATGTATGGCAATACGGAGATCGAACGTTTGAAGGCCGCGCCCTCCTGCATCCCGATCCGCAAACTGCTTACGGATGGCATTTAGAATGTTGTTGTATGTCCCAATGGACTGGCCGACAACCAATTGTTTGGCATCTTCGAGTGTCTGGCGAATTTTTTCGCCTCCAGGAACTTCACCTACACCAGTATTACCCGCATTGTCTTTTAGAATGACAATGTTCCGGGTGAAATAAGGAGCATGTGCACCGCTCAAGTTCAGAAGCATGCCGTCATGGCCCGCAACTGGAATAACGCTCATTTCCGAAATGACCGGTGTGCCGATTTTCACATTATCCTTAAGCAATTGATTGTTCATAATTTTTCCCCCTACCAGAATATTTAGTTGACTATGATTTTAACTCTACACGTTTAATTTCACCTACTAAGAATAAATAACTTAAAATCGCAACAAGAGCATTAGCACATACGAAGACTAGTGCCCCATTAAACGACCCTGTCGTGGCAATGATATATCCGATGATAATCGGTGTTGTAATGCCGGCAATGTTACCGAATGTGTTGAAAAGCCCGCCACTGACACCGGACATTTCTTTTGGTGAGGTATCGGCCACTACCGCCCAGCCGAGTGCCCCAAATCCTTTACCGAAAAACGCAAGGGCCATAACGAAAATAACAACCCATTCCGTATCTACATAGTTTGCAGCTACCAAGCTCATCGATAGAATCATCCCAACAACAATTGGCACTTTTCGGGCAACAGTCAATGAGAATCCCTTCCGTAACAAGAAATCCGAGAATGTCCCTCCGAGAATGCCGCCAAAAAATCCACAAATGGCCGGAAGGGAAGCGACGAATCCAACTTCAAGAATGGTCATGCCTCTTTCTTGCACAAGGTATACAGGAAACCATGTCAGGAAAAAGTACGTTAACGTTGTAATGCAATATTGTCCGAGATAAACACCCAGCAGCATACGGTTTGATAAAAGCTGCTTAATATGATTCCAGTTGACGCCTTTCTTTTCCTCCTTATTCGTACTGGTTTGATCCATATTGATCAAAGCGCCGCCTGCTTCGATATATTCAAGCTCAGCTTTGTTGATACGCGGATGTTCCTTTGGACTATAAATCGTTTTCAGCCAAATGAAAGCAACGATGATTCCTAAAGCGCCCATAAAGAAGAAGACGTATTCCCAACCAAATTTATACGTAATGTAACCCATGATCGGTGCAAAGAGAACGGTTGCAAAATACTGGGCGGAATTGAACGTTGCAGCCGCGGTTCCGCGTTCATGGCTTGGGAACCAGGTAGCAACGATGCGGCTGTTGGCCGGGAAGGAAGGGGCTTCTGCCAATCCAACTAAAAAACGCAGTCCGAACAAGACCATGACAGCTGTTCCGGCAGAACCGAAAAATCCGAGGAATCCTTGTAAAAGAGTAAAGGTAGACCATAGCATGATACTCCAAAAGTAAACTCTTTTTGAGCCAAAACGGTCTAAAAGCCATCCACCTGGAATTTGTCCAGCTACGTAAGACCAAGCGAAAGCGGAGAAAACATAGCCCATCATGACTGAATCGAGACCAAGCTGACCAGACATGTCCGTACCCGCGATTGATAACGTCGCACGATCCGCATAATTCAGGGCGGTGACCAAAAAGAGCATAAAGACAATGAACCATCGTGTGCGTGTTTTTTTCTGGGCACTTGGCAGTTTAGAAGCTGCTTGAAAAACTTTTTCTTCAGCGTTCATATACTCACTTCCTTAAACGTATTTAATTATATTTTTATTTGATACCGCTTACAATGTTGGCTGCTCCCCCTTTGCAAAAATTCTTAATATTTAGTTTTGTCCAATGGTAAGACAAATAAAATTGTTTGTCAATGGCTTTTTTTATAAATCATTTTTCATTTTAACTCCTTAATTATCTTGTTTTTTTGTATATATTAGAAGCGAAATTATTGAGGTTCGAGGCGATGCTCCATTTTTCAGAAAATAAAAAAAATACAATTGACCAAAAGGTTTATTTGTCTTACAATAAAACAATAATACACAAGGGGGAATAGAAAATGAATAAGATTCGCAAGGCACCTAAAGGGATTCTCGGATTTCCCGTGGCACCATTCACAGCGAGTAATAAGCTTGATGAACAAGCACTCGCCCAAAATATCCAATTTTTAATAGATGAGGGACTAGAAGCTATTTTCGTGGCATGTGCAGCAGCAGAATATCCATCGTTAAGTAAAGAGGAATATGAAGCGATGGTAGAGGTAGCCGTATCCGTCACGGCTGGAAAAGTCCCTGTATACACAGGGGTAGGTGGGAATATTCAAACTTCCCTGGAATTTGCCAGAATATCAGCGGATAGAGGGGCAGATGGTTATTTAATATTACCTCCATATCTCGTTACTGGAGAACAGGCAGGTCTGGCGGCTTATTTCAAAGCCATCGCTGAGAGTACGGATTTAAATTCCATAGTATATCAGCGTGATAATGTGTCATTTTCACTTTCAACTTTGGAAGCGCTTGCTGAGGTCCCTCAGGTGGTCGGCGTCAAAGACGGTCTAGGCAATATGGAGTTGAATGGACTCTTAACACAAACCTTCGGAAAACGTTTCGGCTGGCTTAACGGAATGCCGCTTGCGGAAGTTACCATGTCGGCCTACGTTCCACTTGGTTTTGACTCATATTCATCAGCGATATCCAATTACATCCCGCACATCTCACGAAAATTCTATAATGGCATTTTGAGTGGAGATCAAGAAACGGTCAATGACATTTACCAACAGGTAATCATGCCAATCAACAACATTCGCCGTCAGCGAAAAGGATATGCCGTCTCTCTCATTAAAGCAGGTATGGAGATTATGGGAATGCCGGTTGGGCAAACAGTCAGATTACCAATTCTTCCGGTTGAAAAAGAACATTATGCAGAAATGCAAACGATATTAGAAAATGCCTTAGATCGTTTTCCAAAAGAAACTCCAATTCAATCAATCTAAAAAGGGTGGGATTATATATGATAACTACAGTTCAAACAAAAACGTATCTTAACTATATTAACGGTGAATGGGTTGCTTCCATTTCAAATGAAGTTGAAAAAAGTTTAAACCCGGCAGATAAACAGGCAATTGTCGGATATGTACAGAAATCTACCAAGGAAGACTTGAACCGGGCAGTGGAGGCTGCGAAAAAGGCAAAAGAAAAATGGCGCAAACTAGCTGGTTCAGAGCGCGGGGAGTATCTATATAAAGTAGCGCAAATTCTTGAAAAGCGGATTGATGAAATCGCAGAATGTGCAACAAGGGAGATGGGAAAGACATTTGCTGAAACAAAAGGGGAAACGGCACGCGGTATTGCGATCCTGAAATACTATGCAGGAGAAGGAATGCGTAAAGTGGGGGATGTCATTCCATCCACCGACAGTTCAGCGCTTATGTTTACGACGCGCGTCCCGCTTGGTGTAGTGGGCGTCATAACACCTTGGAATTTCCCAATCGCGATCCCAATCTGGAAGATGGCTCCTGCTCTCGTATATGGGAATACGATTGTGGTCAAGCCAGCCACCGAGACGGCCATCACCTGTGCGAAGATCATGGAGTGTTTTGAAGAAGCCGGTTTACCTGCGGGTGTAATCAATATGGTCACAGGGCCGGGCAGTGTCATAGGGCAGGGCATCGCCGATCATGCAGATGTAAACGGCATTACCTTTACCGGCTCAAACGGCGTTGGAAAAAGGATTGGACAAGCGGCGTTAGCACGCGGAGCGAAATACCAGCTTGAAATGGGCGGGAAAAACCCGGTAATCGTTGCAGCGGATGCGGATCTTAATCTGGCTGTAGAAGCCGTCATTACAGGTGCGTTCCGTTCAACGGGGCAAAAATGTACCGCGACAAGCCGTGTCATCGTTGCAGCTGAAGTTTATGAAGAGTTCAAGCAGTTGCTGGTGAAAGAAACGAAAGGCATTTCCATCGGGGACGGATTGGACAGCGGGACATGGATGGGACCATGTGCTAGCGAAAATCAATTGAAGACGGTTCTTTCCTATATCGAAAAAGGAGTGGAAGAAGGCGCTGCACTTCTAATTGGCGGGAAGCGTGCTGTAGAAGGCCATCAGGCAAATGGCTTTTATGTAGAGCCTACGATTTTTGATAACTGTACGTCAGATATGACAATTGTACAGGAAGAAATTTTTGGTCCGGTGATCGCTTTATTGAAAGCTGATTCAGTTGAAGAAGCCCTGCAACTTGCGAACAGCGTGGAATACGGCCTTAGTGCTTCGATTTTTACAGCCAATATCCAACATTTGCTTTCATTTGTTAACGATATGGAAGCGGGATTGATTAGGGTTAACGCTGAGAGCGCAGGTGTTGAATTACAGGCGCCATTTGGCGGTATGAAAAACTCCAGCTCCCACTCCAGGGAACAAGGAGAAGCAGCAAAAGAGTTTTTTACATCCATTAAAACGGTGTTTGTAAAATAAGGGAAAAAGTAGTTATTTTAGCTGAAAATAACCGGCCCGTGTATCTTTAGTGGAGTCTGTTTGCTTTATTAGAATGAAGGAGTGGTAAAGTGGATACGAAAACGCAACTGACGGAGGTACCGCTTTATATTAAGGTAAATAGGATGGACAATGTCGCCATCGTGGTTAATGCGGGGGGATTGGATCAAGGAACCGTTTTCCCTTGTGGGCTTGAATTGAAAGAAAGAGTACCACAAGGTCACAAAGTGGCTTTAATGGATATAATCGAGAATGAAGCCATCATACGCTATGGGGAAGTTATCGGTTACGCGGCTGAATCAATCAGTAAGGGCTGTTGGATTGACGAATCATTGGTGATGCTGCCGGCATCTCCCGATTTAAAGGAATTACCGGTAGCAAACGATATACCCAAAACTTTGCCCCCACTTGAAGGATATACATTTCAAGGATTCCGCAATGAAGATGGCAGTGTTGGAACCAAGAATATATTAGGCATCACAACAAGCGTTCAATGTGTAGTAGGCGTGCTGGATTTCGTCGTGAACCGGATAAAAAAAGAGCTTCTCCCGAAGTATCCCAATGTTGATGATGTTGTCGCTATAAATCACAACTATGGGTGCGGAGTTGCAATCAATGCACCGGAAGCGGTCATTCCCATTCGCACGATACAGAACCTTGCGAAGCACCCGAATTTCGGCGGGGAAGCCTTGGTAGTTGGATTGGGGTGTGAAAAACTGTCTCCAATGAGTATAAATCCGAGCGGGGACGATTCAGATATCATTTCACTTCAGGATCAGCAGGGATTTGCGGGAATGGTCCAATCGATTATGGAAATGGCTGAGGAACGTTTGATCAAGTTGAACCGCAGGCAGCGGGAAACGTTTCCGGTTTCCGAATTAGTCATCGGTACGCAGTGTGGAGGAAGTGATGCATTCTCTGGTGTAACAGCTAACCCTGCAGTAGGATATGCTACAGATCTGTTAGTTAGGGCAGGGGCAACCGTTCTATTTTCTGAAGTCACGGAAGTACGGGATGCGATTCATCTATTGACGCCTCGTGCAGTGAATGAAGAAGTAGGGAGAGCTTTAATAAAGGAAATGGACTGGTATGATAACTACCTCGCTTTAGGTGATGCTGATCGAAGTGCCAATCCGTCTCCAGGAAACAAAAAAGGCGGGTTGGCCAATGTAGTGGAAAAATCATTGGGTTCCATTGCCAAATCCGGAAGCAGCCCCATTTCAGGCGTACTGGCTCCAGGCGAAAAAACTATGGAAAAAGGGCTGATTTTTGCAGCTACACCAGCTAGTGACTTTGTTTGCGGAACGTTACAGCTCGCTTCCGGTATGCACCTTCAAGTTTTTACAACTGGAAGAGGCACCCCTTATAATCTCGCAATGGCTTCCGTCATCAAAGTATCTACACGAAATACATTGACCGAGCAATGGAAAGATCTGATTGATATAAATGCTGGAACCATCGCTACTGGAGAAGCAACCATAGAGGAAGTTGGGTGGGAAATATTTCACTCTATTTTAGAAGTGGCCAGCGGTAAAAAGAAAACCTGGGCAGAGCATTGGGGCCTGCATAATGATCTGGCACTGTTCAATCCTGCACCAATTACCTAATGATGATTTACTGGACGGACTTCCTTTTAATAGGGGTCCTTTTTTTGTTGGTCCAATTTTTCCAGCTGTCATTATTTTTCCTCCAGAAAAGAGGACCGCCGAACCATTAGCAGAAGTTATTAATGAACGATTGGTTTTCATCATGACGAAAAAGGTTGATACTAAGTACATATCAGGAGGGATAGCATGGTCACATTCAGGAATGCGACAGCAAAAGACTTAGGTAAAATAGTGAAGATGCTTGCGGACGATGTATTGGGGAGGGAAAGGGAACGATATGAAAATCCCCTTCCTGAAAGCTATCTAAAAGCATTTGAATCCATTGATGCAGATGAGAATAATGAATTGATCGTAGCATGTCTTGGTGAGGAAATCGTTGGGGTGCAGCAAATCACGTTCACTCCTTATATTACCCATCAAGGCGGTTGGAGAGCTACGATCGAAGGGGTTCGGACGGCATCCACAGAACGAGGGAAAGGTATTGGAAGCAAGTTGATTCAATATGCGATTGACCGTGCAAGGAAGCGGGGCTGCCATATCATTCAGCTGACGACCGATAAAAAGCGGGAAGAAACGCTGCGTTTTTATGAACGTTTAGGATTCAGAGCCACTCATGAAGGCATGAAAATGAAGCTCTAATCACAGTCTTTTGTCCCCTTTTTTAGTGCACAACAATTCGTCTGGTATTATATGTTAAAATTATTTGTGAGATATTAATAGATATCCATAGGATTTAAAAACTGCTGAAGGGGTGAGCTCGATGGAAAACGAAGCATGTATTCAGAAGAGGTACGGTGTAATTAGTTTTATTTCATTCATCATTGGAATCATTTGCTTTTTTACTGTTTTTATTACACCTATTAGAATGGAAAATATCGGGAGCGTGACTGGTGATTATATAACATTTTTCCTTACGATTGCCGGCATCGTCCTATCTGTCATAGGAATTTTGAAGAAAACGGAGAAAAAAGTGATTTCTATCATTTCTTTGGTTTTTTCCTCGTCATTCTTTATATTTTGGGTTATCGTCATCACTTTGTTGTTAACTGGGGAAATAGAATTGCCCCGTAGATCAATAAGATAAAGGGATTGAATCAGGATGTGGTTATGAAGCATCTTGGGAGATAGATCTGACTAAAAGGGGATTATTCAATGATAAGAGGTTTATATGAAGCACATTTACCGGTTAGTAATTTGAATCGTTCCATTGAATTTTATGAGGGGCTTGGTTTGGAATTGGATCATAAGGTTGAAGACAACCTGGCTTTTCTATGGATTGAAAAGGATAAAAGTTGGTTAGGGCTTTGGGAAACGGAAAAAGTGGAGGTTGAGTATCATCCCTCCCTACGGCATATCGCTTTTCAAGTATCATTGGAAGATTTAAAGAGCTCAGTCGTTTGGCTTGAAGATAGGGGCTATGCGCCAAGAGTGGCATTTGGATTTGAACCAGTTGAACCTTTCGTGATGCCTCACGGGGAATACGCCCACGCTAAAATTCACTTTAATGATCCAGACGGAAACAGTTTGGAGTTGATTAGTAAACTGGAGAATCCAAAAAAAATCACGAATCGTATGTATTTAAGTGAATGGGAACATGAATACAGAACTGAAAATAGCGAATGACAGATGGGCGGAAATTTAAAAATAATAATCATTCAAATTTGCTTTGCTTTATGTCAGAACAGAATGGGAGAATCATAGAATGAATGTCAAAGCGGAATTATATTGGAATGAATTTTGGCAGGGGAAAAAAGAAGAAAAACCCCAGGCAGTCAGTGCATGGCAATTCGGGGCCGATCCCGATCATTTGGCTCAATTAGTGATGGATGGGATAAAAACGGCTACGTGCTCTGGGTATGTTTTTTATGAAGAAGAAAATGAACCATTACCATCCGCGGGTGATTACAGCATTATTTTAAGCAGGGAGGATTTGCCCTTAGCCATCATACAAACAGTGAAAGTCGAAGTATTGCCCATGAATGAAGGGAGTGAAGAGTTTGCGATTGCAGAAGGGGAAGGCGATGGAACCTATACATACTGGTGGGATGCACATGAAAAATTTTTTAAAGAAGAACTGGACAAAATCAGCCACACCTTTAAAGAAGATATGCTGCTGGTGTGTGAGCGTTTTGAATTGATACATGTAAAGTGAATGTAGACGGTTCGTTCGGAAAAGAGTAAAAAGTGTTTTTGTTCAGTGATTTGCTATAATAGGTCACTGGATTAAAATGCTAATAGAAAGATAGGTATTTGCATGAAAAAGAAACTGATATTCATTGGATTGGGAATCCTGGTTGTTTTCCTGCTGTTGCTTGGTACGTATAAATTAATGAATTCGAGAACCTATCAGGTGTTCGGTGGATTAACGGATAAAGTCGAGACGAATGAAAAAGTGGTCGCTTTGACTTTTGATGATGGCCCATCGAAGAATGTAAATGAGCTCCTTCCGTTATTGGATAAATACGATGTAAAAGCTACATTCTTCCTGATTGGTAACGAAATCGAAAAGTATCCAGAGGAAGCGGGAAAAATAGCGGAAGCAGGACATCAGATTGGCAATCATACGTATTCCCACAGGCGGATGGTTTTTAAGTCGCCCTCTTATATCAAGGCGGAAATCGAGAAAACGGATAAATTAATTCAGAACACCGGATATAAGGGTAAAATTGATGTCCGGCCGCCAAACGGGAAAAAAATCTTTGGTTTGCCTTATTATTTAAATAAAAATGATAGAGACACCATTACCTGGAATCTGGAACCAGATAGCTATTACACTACCGCTTCTGACAAAGTGAAGTATGTGAAGGAAAATATAAAACCAGGTTCGATCATCCTGATGCATCCGATGTATGATGATACGGGTAAAGAACTTCAAGCGATTGAAGGGATCTTACAAGAGTTAACGAACGAAGGCTATACGTTTGTAACGGTCAATGAACTTCAGGAATTGTAGTTTCATTTTTACCGTCTTAATCATTTTCGAAGAATCGGGTTGCTGCGGCAACCCTTTTTTATTTGATTTCCAGAATAGTACAAAACATGGGCTGCATATTGTTTCCTAACGGAATGTTGTTTTTGCGGCATGCATTCGCATGATTTTTTCCTTAGTGGAAATTAAAGCTATTAAAATGGGGCTGGTTACTTGTACCGGAATAAAAATACCGCTCTGATCATGATTTTGTGTTTCCTGTTATTCCTATTTCTTGTGGTGCTCATTTTTCGCCACATCACGGTTTACTTCGTGTATAGCTCGGGCATCGGCCCGTTATTGCTTATCGGTATAATGGTCTTGGCTATCGCTATGCTTTTTTTCAAAGGATATAAATAATCGAGTTTGTCTACAGGGTTTTAAGGATTTTTACAACTTGAACGTTGATTTCCACTCCAGGCACTCGCTTTCCGCGGGCGGTCCGCCCTCGGCGCCTTTGCGTCTGCGGGGTCTCCCCTGGACGCGCTTTTCCCGCAGGCGTCTCGGATTACGTTCCAATCAACTCTGTCTTGAAATTTAGATAGAACCCCTTTTGTCTACAAACTGGAGGCTGCTGTGCAGCCTTTTTTATGTGGAAAAAGTCTCTTCATCGTTAGATATAAAAAAATATAAAAATCAATAAAAAATTAACAATCCACAATTAGTAATATATGGTAAGATTTAAAATGGAATTATTTTCTTTAAATTATATTCAGGGGTGATTAGTGCGTGGAGTTTTTTACTAAGTGGGCATTTAAGAACAAGGCTGCCGTTTCATTGGTAACCATATTTATTTTGTTGATTGGAGTTGTCAGTTATTTTAAACTGCCGATGGAATTTTTACCATCTGCTGATAATCCACAAGTTACGATTATCACAATGGGACAGGGCACCGATTCGAAAACGATGGAAGCACAAGTTACAGATCCGATTGAAAGGGCGGTTACGGGAGTTAAAGGAAAGAATTCAATATACTCCACCACGGGAGATGGATTTTCAAAAGTAGATCTATTCTTTGAAGCAGGATCGGATATGAAACAAGCGAAACTTGATGTTCAAGAGGCTTTAGGCAATGTAGCATTGCCACAAAGCATGGCAAAGCCTACTGTTACACAGTTAAATACATCGATGATTCCCATTTCATTTGTAGCTGTTACTTTTAAGGATGGATTAACAGCTGAAAATATAGACTTTACCAAGAAAGAATTAGAGCCTCTGTATAAAGATATTAAAGGGGTCTCGGATGTACAGACATTTGGAGTTTCCCAATCCGTTCTTTCAGTCAAAGTGGATAATGAAGAATTGGCTAAAAAGAAAGTCTCCATTCAAGATGTCATGAGCGTCCTTAACGGTCAGAATGCAGCTCTGGCAGTAGGCGAAAATGTGATTGATGGGAAGGCAAGTAACATCAAGGTAATCGGGGATTTAACAAGTATTGAAAAATTAAAAGCTTTAAAGGTCACTCCAAATGTCACACTTGGAGAAATAGCAAAAGTTGAAGAAGCGAAGGATGGTAACCTCATCAGTCGTTTTAACGGAAAGGAAAGCATTGACTTAAGCATTATCAAGGACAGTCAATCAAATGCTGTCACAATCAGTAAAGAGGTTGAAAAAGTAGCAAAAGGAATTAATGAAAAGTATAGGGACCAGAAATCGACCATTTATTTATCTACAGCTGATATGGTGGAGACTTCCGTTCAGACGATGGTAAAAGAAGTTCTGCTAGGTGCGCTATTCGCTACGATTGTAATCATGGTCTTTTTACGGAATGTACGATCTACATTCATTACAATCGTATCCATACCGTTATCTCTTGGCTTTACGCTATTTTTGCTGTCATTGTCGGGAGTGACGCTGAATATTTTGACGCTGGGCGGTGTCGCGGTAGCGATCGGGCGCTTGGTGGATGATAGTATTGTTGTTATTGAAAATATTTTCCGTAAAATGCAGCAGGAGAAGATTTCAGTCGAATTGGTGATGGATGCAACGAAAGAGGTGGGAGTGGCGATAACAGCTTCAACCCTTACGACTGTAGCCGTTTTCTTGCCGGTAGCTTTATTGAATGGAGGGCTCCAAGAGTTTCTTCTTCCATTCGCTTTGACCGTCACTTATTCTTTGCTGGCTTCTTTAATTGTGGCATTAACGGTCGTTCCGTTAATGAGTGCAGGATTGCTGAAAAGGACAGAGCTGCCAAAACATCGACCGGCCAAGCGTTTTACCAAGCTGGTTACTTGGTCACTAAACCATAAATGGGTTGTCTTGATTGTTGCTTTGCTGTTGTTTGTCGGTTCCGTTGGTACATATTTTGCCATACCAAAAGGGGCGATTGATAATTCTTCAGCAGATTATGTCTCCGTGACATTAACTTATCCAAATGATGAGCCCTATGAGAAAGTAAAAGAAAAAGCGATTGAACTCGAAGAAACGATTCAGGGTATGAGTGAAGTGGATAATATTTTCATGCAATTAGGAAACTCTGCCGAGACAGCACAATACGGCGAAGTCACATCACCTACAGAAGCAATTTTCGGCATCCTGGTAAAGGATAAAGCAAATGTAGACTCGATCCTGAAAAAAATGGAAAAGGAACAAGGAAACTATCCAGATGCGAAGCTTACGACCACCGCCTCTTCATTTATGATGGGGGCATCAAAGACGAACATTACGATAGATGTGATCGGCAGTAATGCTGAAGATTTGGAAAAGACGGCCAATAAGGTCAAAGAAAGAATTCAGGATATTAAAGGAATTGAAGAGGTTTCAACGAACCAAGATGAAAAGAAAACCATTTATTCATTCAAGGTAGATCCAGCTAAAGGCAATACAGAACAAATAGGTCAACAGTTAGGTATCATGCTTAATAAAACTCCTATCGGCCATATAACTTTACAGGATAAGCAGACACCTGTCGTCCTTGAACCCATCTTAGATCCTAAAAAACCAGAGGATTTAAAAAGTATTCCCATTATGACAGATGGCGGTCTAGCTCCAGTGTCAAAGGTTGCTTCTTTAAAGAGCGAAGAGAGTGCAACAACGCAGTTCCATAAAGATGGAGAAACATATCTCCAATTAACGGCAACGGTCGATCCGGCTAAGCTTTCCGATATTGCAAGCAAAATAAATCTTGAGATATTTGGAGATAAAGAGAACAAAGGCCTTGATATTCCGGATGATGTAGAGATTTTAGTCGGCGGAGCCAGTGCTCAGCAGACAGATGATTTTTCCGATTTATTCCTTACGATGTTAATATCGATCGGCATTGTCTTTTTAATCATGGTTATAACCTTTAAATCGATCAAAGCACCGATTGCCATTCTATTTTCCTTGCCATTCGCTGCCATTGGAGCGGTTTTAGGATTGGTTATCAGTCGAATTCCAGTTGATATTACAGCACTGCTGGGTGCTCTCATGTTAATAGGAATTGTTGTGACAAACGCGATTGTGCTTCTGGATCGAGTCAAACAAAACGAAGAAAAAATGATCATCCGTGATGCGATCGTCGAAGCGACAGCCACAAGGTTCCGTCCGATCATAATGACGGCTGTAGCAACGATTTGTGCCATGCTGCCACTTTTATATAAAAAAGCGGAAACAGGAAGCTTGGTTTCACAAAGTTTAGCGATCGTTGTCATTGGCGGGCTAGCTGTTTCTACACTGCTCACACTTATCGTCATTCCATGTATATACGAATTGCTGTATTATAAAAAATCGAAAAAACAGAGAAAGAAAAAGAGAGAACCCGTTAACGAACAAGTCGAGATGTAAGGAAGCTTCATAAAAAAGTTTGTAGAGAAAGCAACACTTTCTCTATAAACTTTTTTTTAAAAAAAATAATGGTTGACTTTCCTTCGACCTGTAACTAAAATGATTACAGCAGGTGGTGAAACAATCGCTAGCAATCCACTGCATAGTTACTAAATGCAATGTTCTTATATTAATATTTTTTTGTCCTATGTTGTAACTGTTTTGGTTACAAGTTGAGCTAATAATGAAAAGTGAGGGAATATATTATGACAGTGAAAATTAAAGCGTATTCTGATTTCATATGTCCATTTTGTTTTTTAGGTAAAGGTCCTTTGGACGAAATCGTGAAGGAAAAGGATGTAGAAGTGGAATGGATGCCATTTGAATTGCGTCCGAGTCCATATTCCAGAATTGATCCATGGAAGGAACCCGATAAGTTGAATTCATGGGATTCTTACATTCTTCCTGCTGCGAAAAAACTAGGGATTGATATGCGTTTACCCCGTGTCTCCCCGCATCCATATACACATTTGGCGTTCGAAGGGTGCCATTTTGCAAAGGAGCACGGTAAAGGGAACGAGTTCCATAACAGAGTATTTACAGCGTTTTTTCAAGAGGAACAAAATATTGAAGATATTGAAGTATTGACGAAATTAGCGGGTGAAGTTGAACTTTCAGAGGATGATTTTAGAGAAGCGTTAATGACACGGAAGTATCGTGAAGCGCATCAAGAAGCACTAAAACATGCCTATGAAGAAGCAGATATCAGGGCTGTCCCAACATTTATTATTGGTGATGAAGTCATTCAAGGACTAGCTAGCAAAGAAAGGTTAGCGCAAGTCATTGAGAAGGTAGCAGCAAAAAATAAACGGAATGAATTTGATGGCTTGCAATGTGATGGTAAGGGGAATTGCTAAAAGCCTTTTGAGTTATTAAATAAAAGTAAATGAAACATAATTTGGAGGAATCGAAATGTCAGCAACTACAACAAATTTAAAAGAAGCAATCATCAATCGTCGTTCCATCCGTAAGGTGAAAAAGAACGAAAATATTACGAAAGAAAGAATGAATGAAGTGTTAAAAACCGCTTTACATGCACCAACTTCATTTAATATGCAAAGCGGACGAGTGGTGGTAGTGATGGATGACCAGCATGAAAAGTTCTGGGATATTGTAAAGGAAACACTTCGTTCCCGCGTTCCAGAAGAGAGCATTGCGGTAACTGTAGAACGATTACAAGGATTTCGTGATGGAGTGGGCACCATTCTATTCTTTGAAAATCAAGAAACGATAGAACAAATGCAAGAAAAAGCACCCTCCTATAAAGAACAGTTTTCATATTGGTCCCATCAAGGAAGTGCTATGCTGCAGTACGCAATATGGATGACTTTATCAGTGGAAGGCATAGGGGCATCTTTACAACATTATAATCCAATAATTGATGAGGAAGTGATGAAGACTTGGGATCTTCCAGGGAAATGGTCGTTGATAGCTCAAATGCCATTTGGTGAGCCGAATGAACAACAAGAAGAAAAAACGTTCCTACCTTTCGAAGATATTGTGAAATTTTATTAATTCTAAGATTTAAGGTTTAGGATAATAGATTAACCAAGAGCGCGTTTACTCTTAATGAGTAAAACGTGCTCTTTTTTTCGAAGAAAACGTTCCAACAGCATTACAGATACAGGGATGGCAAAGATTATCCGTTCCTGATTTGTTCATCCTGCATATATTTAGCGAAGGTAAATAATTGACAATGAGAATCATTTTCATTTATAGTGAGATGTGTAATGAAATTAATTCTCAATTAGGAAGGTGATATAGATGAAGGTATTCATTGGTTATGTCAGTTTATCCGGTAATACCGAGAAAATGGCTATACACATAAAGAATAGAATGAAGGCTGTCGGCTGTGAAGTATATATGGAAAGATTGGATACTGTTGAAGTTGATGCCTTAAAGGATTTTGATTTGGCCTTTATTGGTTTATATACATGGAATCTTGAAGATTTACCGTATGAAGCAAACGAATTTTATGAAGAAATTGACCAAGTGGACTTTACTGGAGTGAAAGTCGCATTCTTTGGTGCCGGCGACCTGACCCATTCGAAACCCTGCGCCGCGATAGATATCCTTTCCGATAAAATGAAGCGATTTGGATGTAATGTATATGATCGAGTATTGAAAATACACCATGAAAGCAGTACTTACGAACAATTAAGGAAATGTGAAGACTTTGCCGAGCATGCCCTTTTATGGGGAAGCAATAGGAAGAAGTGGAGATTCTTCATGTGGGATCGGATGCTAGGCAGCCCAAAATACCAAAAGTCTATATTTTTGTTAAGGAGGGTCCTTGATGATTACCCAATTAAGTGCAAAGGGAGAAGCAAGAAAAGAGGAACTTATACAAGAACTTCTGAAATTCGGGATTTTTAAAAAATATAATAAACAACTATATGAGCTACCGATAGTTGTCCTGCAAAAGGAATTCAATCACTTGAGAGGTGAATTAAAAAATGTCTAGGAGAAGGAAATCTTATACTGAACTGCTAAAAGAAAACCGCGAACTTCTGTTGCATGACAAAATTGAAGTGGAACGCATCTATACAAAAATCGATCAAAAAGCTATCAATGAAAAAAAGAGCAGTAAGCAAGTACAATCATGACTGGTTAAAAATGAAAACCGAAATCCATTTTTTGATTTCGGTTTTTTCTTTTGGTTTGTTATTGAATGATGTTGATTGCTATTGATTGAAGAAGAAGGTATTTTCTAGTTGGTTGCCGAATAAAAATCCTTTAGGTAAAACTTAGGGGGGAGTGCAACTTGAAAAATGTAATAGATGGAATCAATCATTGGATAGGTTTTATACCTGAAGAGTTCAATCGGATGACAGAAAAGGAATTAAATCATCGGCCAATGTCACACAAATGGTCCAAAAAAGAGATTTTAGGACATCTATGCGATTCTGCATTGAACAATATGAATAGGTTTATCAAGATTCAGTACGAAGAACAGCCATATGTTATACAATCATATAATCAAGACCAATGGGTATTAGTCCAGAATTATCAAGAGCGGCCAATGGATGAGATAGTTAACCTTTTTTGTGCTATAAATAAGCAAATCATACATATAATAACGAATACACCAAATGATAGATTATCTAATCTTTGTGATATAGGAAATAATCAACAAAAATCATTCGAGTGGCTAATAAAAGATTATCTAGAACATATGGAACATCATATTAACAATCAAATTCTAAAATAGTGATCCATATGGATCACTATTTTTTTATTTATCTTTTTCAGAGCCTTTCATTAAAGGAAAATGGAAGAATAATTCGTATATCTTGTTTAGATAAGAAGGGAAGATGATCATCTGAAAAGGCTTCGTGAATCGATTGTAATTCCTTAAAGCCTTTACAGTTATTGTTTGTAGGCCGGACACATAATTACATCTTTTTTTCTTCTCGATTTTTCACTTTTCGTAACAGCTTGTCATGAAGTTTGGACAAGGTGAACAATACAAGGATAGAGCCGATTAATGTTAACGACATATCCCATTGTGCGTCCCAAATATCACCCTGTATTCCTAAAAAGTCCTTTGATGCTTTTCCGCCTTTTGAAATGAGGGGACCTATCCATTCGATGATTTCATATAAGGCTCCAATGGCAAGCGCAAAACTTAAGGTGACAGCAAATAACCAGGGTCCTTTTGTTAGAGGGGTTTTACGTATTACTATTTCTCTAATCACAATCGCAAATAAACCTTTTAGGAAATGTCCAAACCGATCATAGTGGTTCCGGTTTAGATCGTAATGATCTTTTAGCCAATCAAATAGAGGAACTTTTGAGTACGTATAATGGGCACCGATGAACATGGTGATTGAAAGAACGGCAATAATGAAATAGGATAATGTAGTCAGGCGGAATTTATTATATACAGCCATTACAAAAATCAGAAATACAACGGCAGGAAGTACTTCCATTGTCCATATCAAGTATCCTTCAGGCTTAATAACTGACCAAATAAAAACTGCAGTTACTAGCAATAGTAATATTAAATGAATCAGTTTACTTTTATCTCTTCCCAATTTTTTCACTCCAATAAATTTATCGGTTGATAGAATCAAACAATTTGTGTATGGATAAAATGCTTAATACTTTCATTTAAATCATTAGCGGCTTTTGTAGGGATCTGATGCTTTGTATGATCAATGAACTTTAATTCTGTACATGGCAATTTTTCATGCAATAAATTAGCATAATGGTAAAGTGGTTTATCTTTTTTACCATAGATCAGTAAAGTGGGCAGGTTGATTTTCTTTAGCTGATGGGTACAGTTATAATGCAAACTATAATGGTAATACTGCTCGATATTTCTGGCATCTCCCTTTAGGGCTTCATTAAACATTTCGTTGAACAAACTTTCGGTATTTGAATTGCTCCATGAAATGGAAAGTGCAAGAAGTGGAACTGCGTCTTTATTGGCAAGTGATATTCCTAAAGAAATCTTTTGTTTTAAATATTTATCCCTCACTTCAGACATTCCACCTATTACGATGCCTCCTAGAGCCCTATCGGCACAATTCAGCAAATATTCCAATACGATAGAGCCGCCGGTTGAATATCCGCATATGATTGCTTTTTTAATTTTCAAATGATCCAACAGATGTTTGATATCTTCTATAATCAGGGGATAGGTTACTGGCAGTCTTGAATACTGACTTCTTCCGTGACCCCTAATATCAAAAGTGATAACTTTGAATTCTTCGGATAATTCCTCCATTTGGTATTGGAAATTCACACTAGTCAGTACAGGAGGATGAATAAAAACAATAGGAACCCCTTTTCCCTTAACAGAATAATGCAAGCTAATACCGTCCACATCTAACATTGGCATGAATATTCACCTCAATAATCTTAAATTATTTTCAATCATTGAATGGCTATACTATTTAATAAACAACTTGATGATAAGCAATTTGGATTTTAGCGACATAAAAATAAACTTCCCATTTGAAGAGTACTTGCATATCCCTCCTGAAATAAAATTCCCTTTATAACATGTTTTTATTACTAATTGTTTTGGTAACAAACATCTTGAATTTTTTGGTTTTATTTGAACAAGATATAAGAGTTCAGGAAATGAACAAAAATATATAAAATAAGGTGATGTAAATGAAGGCAAACATGGATAAAATTTTACCAGTTGTCGCTTCGGTTGGAGTCGGTATTGCTACTTATCAAATGTTGAGTGGAAATGGCGGGAAAATGAAAAATATGGTGCCGCTTGCCACTAACTTGATGGGAATGGGAACAGGGATGCAAGGGCAGAATCAACAGCAGTCAGATTATCAATAAAACAAAATAATCCCCTTAAGGGGATTATTTTGTTTTATTCAAGTGTTTCCTACCTGCCTACGAACAACATATGTAATTACATAGGTAATAATGAATTTTGGAAAGCCATTCGTAGTGGTACATGAAAAACAATCGTTAGCAATTGGAGCAGCAGTTAACACTTATATAAACTTGTCACATAGTATGGAGACAGTTATAACCTCTTTAGGTGACACACATATAAGGTTCTAAGCTAAGGGGTGATGAAACAATGTCTCAAGTATTAGGGGTACGATATCCTGTCGTTACCCAATCTGATCGAACTTTAACTTTGATTCATATGTACGCTTATGAATTTCTGTGATTCCTATTTTCATCAAATTTAGGCTGGGAGAATGATTCGAACAGTTGTGCCTTTTTGCGGTGAACTTTTTACATTAATGGATCCTCCGTGAAGCTGAACCAATTGTTTCGTTATGGCCATCCCAAGACCAGTTCCACGACCGGAATCACTTGTATTGGTACCACGGTAATAACGCTGGAAGAGCTTATTTATAGTTTCATTGTCCATACCTATGCCATCATCTTCAATCGTAATAACCATAAGGTGTCCCTCAATAGGAGAAATAGATACTGTAATCGTAGTACCAGAAGGATTATACTGGATAGCATTCGCAATTAGGTTATCGATAATCCGTTGAAACCATTTGGTATCGATAGATGCTAAAGCTGTTTCGTTTTTCGGCTGGAAGATGAATTTCATAGAGCTGTTAGCTGGATCATTTATGAAATGGATAATGGTTCTGCGTATGAATTCAATGATATCTACTTCTTCTTTCATAATGGGCAGAGCTTGATTTCTTAAACGGTATGTTAATGTTAGATCCTCAAGTAATTCCATCATATATCCTGATTTTTCGGCAATGATTAAGGCGAATTCCCTTGTCTCTTTTTCTGTCCACCAGTAATTTTCAGATTCAAGCATTTGAGCATAACCTGATATGGAAGCAAGAGGCGTTTTTAAATCATGCGAAAGGCCGCTTATCCATTCATCTCTAGTTTGAGTCATTTTCCTTCGTTGAGTTTCGTTTTGCTGTAAGGTCTCCGTTAACTGTACAAGGGTGGTAATCAGATCTTTATATAACCGATATTTCCTTTTAAGCTTTCCTTTTTTATTTAACATGATAGGTCGCTGATGGAGATCGAGTGGCTGTTCATATAAACCACTTCCAAGATTTTGAATCCATTTCATCATTGTAATCAATGGAACCCCGAATTTACGTGCATACCAGAAGGTACCCGTTAACAACAGAAGAAATAAGACTATAAAGATGATTAAAACACTTTTACTGATGCCTTTGAACAAGTTTTCTTCTAGAGAGGTCGAACCTGAATGGCTTATGCCCACAATGATTGTCTGTTCCGTCTCTACATCAAAGAAAGCATCAACTGAATCGTGTGCACTCTCTGATAAGGTTTGAAGGTCCTGATTCGTGTATGTGATCCCTTCCTTATCCCTGCCATATCCATCTAACACCTTGCCGGTTGAATTGATTAATTGAACCCATGCCTCTTTCTCATCGATTTGCTGAAGAGTAGCAGCGGAAAGATTAAGAAGATGATTTTCCCAATCGACTCTTGACTTAACCTCGTTTAACAGACTAGTCTCATAACTTTTTCTACCGAATATAAGCATTTGTGGCTGCGGATACGTTTCATCTAATGTCCAATGGAAGTATTCCACAGGATCAGAGCTATTTTGTAGCATTAAACCGGCAAGTTCACTTTTATTAAAATGTGAAGGTACATTTTCCGAAGCATTGTAAGCTCCAATGACATCGCCTTTTGTTGTTAGGACTAGGAGCCAGCCATTCTGATTCTTTGCCAGCTGTTTTAATTCGTCATCGAAGGTCACTTTTTTACCTTGTATCGTAATCTTATCAGAAAAGAAAAGGCTATCTGCCTTAGATAAATCTTGTGTAACTTCTTCATTCATGATGGAAAAGCCAATGACCGCCCAAATGGACAATAGAATAAAGAAAAATATGATGAAAACAAGAATCAATTGGATAAAAAACGGTAAAATGAAGCGTTTATGAATGTTCATGTTTACCACTATCAGAAACAAATTTATAGCCAAGTCCCCTTACAGTAATAAGATGACGCGGCTTACTTGGATTGTCCTCAATCTTTTCCCGAAGTTTACTAATATGGACCATAACGGTATTATCCTCACCTAAAAATTCTTCGCCCCACACTTTTTCATAAAGCTGGCTTTTACTAAAGAGCTGATTTGGATATTTACAGAAGAATAGCAGTAGCAGGTAAACCTGAGCTGGCAATTCTACTTTCCTACCATTCACAGTTACTTCTCCAGATAGAGTGTTTACTTGGATTTGTCCGTGCTGGTAAAACGTTTGGGAAGTGTGTGATATCCTTCCTGAATGACGCCGTAAATGTGCTTTTACCCTTGCGACAACCTCAAGTGGATTAAAAGGTTTTGTAATATAATCGTCTGCGCCTAATGCAAAACCAGAAAGTTTATCCAAATCTGTTGAACGTGCCGTAAGAAAGAAAATGGGGGCATCGGTGGTTTCCCTAATCAGAGGACAAATTTCAAAACCGCTACGATTTGGGAGCATAACATCCAGAAGGATTAAGTCATACCGTTTTGTTTGACATAAGGTCAGAGCATCCTCAGCAGTATATGCTGTATCTATATATTTAAATTCTTCTCTTTTTAGAATCGTTGTTAACATATGTAATATTGCTTTTTCATCATCTACAATCAATAATTGTGTCTCTTGCATATGGATACTCCCATTCTATTATGATATATAAATTATCATATCATTCGTTTACCAATTATTTAATAATTAAGGAAAAATTAAGGTGAAGTTTCTGATAGCTTAAGAAAGAACACCTATAATAGTGCTAAAGTGATTAACAGGAAGGAAGAAACCTAGTATGTATGTCATCGGTAAAAGAGAATTTATCAACTTATTCAAAGGAATTAAATCAGTTATTATTGTAATGATGTTATTAGTTACCTCCTATTATTCAGCCAAGTTTTCCGACTTATTAATGTCTGGGATTGAACTTACAGCGAAGGAAGCTGAAAATATCCACACTGTTGGTCTTTTGACCCTCATCTTACTTTTTGGCCAATTATTTGTAATGGGACTATCACACGATAGCCTAAACAGAGAAACACACGAACGCACTATCCGATTTTTAGTGACAAGAACGTCAAGAACCTCCATTATTCTGGGGAAGTTTTTAGGTATTTGGCTATTTTGGCTTATTTGCCTAACGATCTCCTTCTTGCTAATCAGCATCTTTTCACAGAAGATTGATGTTTTTATCTTTTCTCAGATAATGAGTTTATTAACCTACCAAATAAGCTTAACAATCTTACTTTCCGTTCTCATTCCTAAGCCTGGATTTACCATGTTCCTTGGAATCATGGTTGGGTTAGCCTTTCCTATTATTGGATTATGGGTTTCTTTTACGTCGAATGTATGGGTGAGTTGGATGAAATTCATAACCCCCTATTATTATTTGATTAGGGAAGACTATACCTTTTTGGTGATTGTTTTATTAGCAGGTATCATGCTCGTTATCGCCAATCTGATTTTCAAAAGGAGGGAATGCTGATGAACGCCATCGAAACAACGCAGCTAAAGAAATCATATGGAGCGGTACCGATCGTAAAAGGAATTGATCTTATCGTGGAAAAAGGAGAAATCTTTGGTTTTCTAGGTCGTAACGGAGCTGGTAAATCAACCTTCATCAATATGTTAACCGGCATTATTCAACCCAACTCTGGAACCTATTCACTCCTAGGTGTAAAAGGTCCAAATGATCAAGTAAAGAAGAGGATTGGGGTAATGCCCGATTACTCCACATTATATGGCTCGTTAACGGCGGTTGAGCATTTGAAATTTTTATCAGCGCTTTCAGGAAATCCAGCAGGAAAAGATAGGTGCATTGAAGTCCTCCAGTTAGTTGGTCTTGAATCTCATGCTCATAAAAAAGCCGCTAAATTTTCATTCGGTATGAAAAAGAAGCTTGGAATTGCACAAGCCATCATCCATGAACCTGAGCTAATCTTTCTTGATGAACCAACTTCCGGTTTGGATGCGGAATCCGCAATCCATATCCACAAGCTGATCAAGGATCTGCAAAAAAGAGGGGCGACTATTTTCATGACATCCCATAATCTTTATGAAGTAGAGAAAATATGTACCCGAATTGCGATTATGAAAGAAGGACAGATTGTTAGTATTGGCACAATGGAAGAACTTAGAGACTTATATAGGTCAACGATAACGGTCAAGCTTAAGCATTCTTCGGTGCCGAAATCAGAACAAGTAAAATTACATCAGTGGCTGGAGTCAGTTGGGACAAAACTGGAAATGAAAGATTCTTACGTGACTATCAATGTTGATGATGAGAAAAAGATTGCTGATATGATTCGAGCTTTCAATCAGTGTAAGGTTGATGTTTTGCGTGTAAATGTAAAAGAACCTTCACTAGAAGAAATCTTTTTGGCCGAATAGGTTAAATAAATATGAGTTTATAAAGCACATTGATTTAAAATATAGGCGGTGATTTTATTCATTCTTTAATGAGCTTACCTCAAAAAAGATTATCCAAGGATGCGATAAAAGTGTGGATGTTAAGTGAAATGGTCACAAATCTAATCGCATTCATCATTCTTGGAGTCTTACTTTACCTAGATTATCGTTTTTCTTGGAAAGAGTGGATCGGCTGGATTCTGATTTGGATTACAGCTATCTCTGTGCTAGGTGCAGTCTGGTCTTTGATTAGCCCTTTTCTACTGTATAAAAACTGGCGCTTTGATGCAGATGAAGAGTTTTTACAATTAAAATCAGGTGTACTAAATGAAGTGCATGAACTTGTCCCAATGACAAAAATTCAATCGGTTGCTACCAAACAAGGACCGTTACTTAGAAAATACGGACTCTGTTCAGTTTCAATTGAAACGATGGGTTCCTCTCACTCGATACCAGCGCTACCAAAAGAGGTTGCCATCAAGTTAAGGAATCAGATTGCTCAATATGCAAAAATTAAGGAAGTGGTGCAATGACGAAAGCAAAACGATACAATCCACTTCTTATGCTCTTTAATTTCTGTAAATTAATCAGGAATTCCATTTTCTTTGTCATTTATTTCTTTGTGATCAAAGCTGGTTCTGAATCCACCTTCATCACATACGGCAGGATTGTTTTTTTTATAGCTTTCGGATTAACACTTATTTCAATTATTTTAAAATGGTTCACTCATAAATTCGAACTTGATAATCGTTCCTTTCATCTATACAAAGGAATTTTCAGTAAATCTGAACGGACCATTCCTTTTTCTGAAATTCAAAACGTCAATCGTCATACATCTTTATTCCATCGGATTTTTAAAGTGACATCCGTCAATTTTGAAACAGGAATAGCAGGTGGGGATGCTGATGTTAGATTCGAAGTCATTTCTCAAAAGGAAGCAGATCGGATGGAATCGCATATGAAAAGTACTGTCCAGGAAGAATTGGCGACCATTCATGCTAGCGAATATAAAGATATTGCTTCAGTTGAAGCGGAAGTTAAAAAAGGAATTTCAAATCGGACCAATCATTATAAGCCGACAAAAAAGGATATTATAAAAGCATCCTTTACATCTCTTAGTTTCCTGGTCCTTATTCCTTTGATTAGTTCTTTTTATTTCAAAATCAATGAAATCTTTCATGTGGAAAATGAAGCAGTGGGGATTTTTGAAAAGCTAATCGGCTCTTGGTGGATGGTGACGTTCATTATCATTGTTCTCGTCATTGCTTCTATCACTTTCGGAATAGTGAGGACATTTTTAAAATATGGGAATTATCAAGTTTCCTCAGACCATGATCGAATTTACATTACGAAAGGTCTGATCGATGAAACTGCCTTTTCTATATCCAAAGAAAAAGTGCAGGCAATTGAAATTAAACAGTCCATCATGAAACGGATACTCGGACTTGCCGAAGTGAAGCTGACAAGTGCAGGGGGTTTAAGTTCTGAAGAAGATACGCTTGAAATCAACTCACTCTATCCCTATCTACCTGTTAAACGGGCATATGAAATGGTTTCGGAAATATTGCCATTTTATGAAATAACACAGAAGATGACTCCTCTCCCGATAAAATCCTTTTGGGTGCGCATATTGTGGCCAAGCTGGCTCTGGATCATTGCAACGGTTTTCTTATTATATTTCAAGCCGACTGTTCTGGAAGTGGAGGAAACATGGTGGATGCTATCTGCTATCCTGTTAATTATTATATTTGTTTCAAGATTGTTAGATTTCTTCAATACCTTCTACATTTTGAACGATCACTTCATTCAATTCAAAAAAGGGAGTATGGCCACATCTTTATTCGTTTCAAAACGAGATAAGATCATTGAAGTGAACGTAACCCGAAATATCATTCAAAAAATGCTCGGCCTTGCATCCATTGGGACAATCAATCGGGCTAAACCGGTGCATCATGCTGGTATTAATCATGTGTCTATAGAGATGGCTGACGCGTTTTACAAATGGTATATGGAACGTAGAAATGAAATCAAAGTTGAATGAAAGGGGTAAGTCGATTCGTATCTAAATTGAGGATGGCAGAAATATGAGAGAAAGCAGGGATAACGATCAACTTACAAAACCAAATAAAGACGAGACAAACATCAGGATAAGTGTTCGATCAGATCATGATTATTTACATTTACTGTCAATATATATAAGTATAAAGCCTGTATGAGGACGATGTATTGTCAATAATGGGATTCCTTTTCAGCAATACACCTTACTGTGGATCTTATTTACCATTTTTTATAATTAAAGTAATAAAACACCAATATTATAAATCCATACGTTATAATGAATGGGCTCCAAGGGAAGTGTCAGAAACCTGCAGGAGTGATCATATGAATGGAGGTAATATGTGTTGAAGAAAAAATTATTGGTCATGATTCCAACAGTTGCCCTGATGTTGGCCCCTCTAGGAACGGGAACTTCAATTACCCACGCAGCATCAAAGGGCAGTCAAATCCAGAAAATCGAAACGAAGGCGGAAACACGTCCGACCCTCAGGAAAGGCTCACGTTCGAGTTATGTAAAAGACTTACAGCAAAGCCTTAAAGATGTTAAATATAATGTAGGCGTTGATGGGATTTTCGGTACCCAAACACAAAATGTGGTTAGGGAGTTTCAAGTGGATCATAACTTGAGTTCAGATGGTATCGTCGGTCCGCTGACATGGGCTGCTTTAGATGAAAATAAGGTGGAAAGAAAACAGTTCACGGAGAAAGACGCAATCGCGTTAGGGAAGAAGAAGCTGGGTAACAAGATCGTATTCAGCGGTGATGGCAGATTGCTGAAAGATGGCAAAGGAAAATCATATTACAAATATAAAGCAGCTAATCAAGATTGGATCGATCAAGGCGGATCAGGAACGATTGGGTGGTTTCATATTTATAAAGATGGCCGTGTAGTGGAACAATAAAGGAGTATACATGCAAAGAATGTTCTCACTTTAAGTGGGTTTTTTTTTTGTGAAGCATGGATATAATAAGATGACTAAATACATCTATTTTTGGCTATAAATAACAAGTAAATAAAGATATAATAGTAAATGGACAGCAATTTGGTATAGTGGGCAGCGGTCACTCCTTTTCAGAAAGGGGGTGTCGCTGGTGATTTCTATTATGGACGGACTGATGCTAATGATTTCATTCGCCTCTTTAATCGTCGCAGTAATCGCGGTTACATTGAAAAAGTAACCCCCTCCATACCATCCGGCCAGATGTATGTAGGAAAAGGGTTACTTTCATGATCGAGTAGCAACTGACTTACCACAGAAAGCCGCTGCTCTTTATGCAGTTTGCTGTTCATTAAGACGCTGGTTTAACCAGTGTCTTTTTTTATATGTTAATTATCTTTATTATATCCTCATTTTACCTATACATTCAACTGAAAAACATGGAAAGAGCATAAATGAAGTTCGGGAAATCGATTCCGGAACTTAGAAAATCAACTAGGTTTTCGTTAAATCCCTGCCGGTTTCCAACTTGAATAATTTCATTCCTTTATAAGAAACAATCGAAGGAATCATACAAAGCAAGGCCATCGGTAAACAATAAAGAAGATAGAAATGCCCTCCGTTTTCCAGCAAGGGAATATAGGCTAAAGCAACAAAAAGCAAAGTGAAAAAAATGATCGTGAAAATCCCGAAAGATTGATGATAGAATGCATGAATTTCCCTTCTTCTTTCAATTTGGTTGGGTAAGGTCTTTGCTGCTTTGTGCGTTCGAAGGAATAGGTACAAGGAGAACATTAGAAATAAAGCGGAAAATGGTAAAGCGATCGCAAATAATGAAACGTCAAGAATGGAAAGATAAAAGCTGGATAAAAAGAAAACTTCTGATATCCCTAATGCAAAACAATAATTGAAGATACTTATTCTATCAGGTTGTTTAAGCATGAAATCCCTCCTTCTATATCATATTATGCAACTGCTTTCATGTTCACCACTTTGTCACATTTAAAAGGAAAATAAATGCTCCAAGTTCGACGTAAAACAGGTAAACGGCCCCGCTCGCCTGCAGAAGTTGAATAGAGTCTTTTCATATTACGAATAGTAATAAAATATCGCTTAAAGGGGGGAGTGCTCAATGACTGTAAAAACGGCAATTAAAGGATTTCTGCTCGTTCTTCTATTATATTTCCTTTACGTAGTGGTGACGGCAGTGGTTCTTTTCCCCAAAGAAGAAAAAGAAGAAAATAGGCCGATTACACAAGTAAGCGCATATATGGGAGAGAAGGAAGCCACCGTGGATCGAGTCCTGCTTCTCGAAGACGGTTATGAGTCGGGACTCGCCCGAATGCGAATGATCCAGGAAGCCCAGCATACAATCGATATCGCCTACTATGCTTTTGGAAAAGGCAAATCGACCGATCTTTTTCTTGGAGCCTTGATCGATGCGGCTGACCGAGGTGTCAAAGTCCGAATCCTTCTGGATGGAATATCCCATGGACTCAGAGGTCAATTAAGCAGTGCCCGTTATGCATTGGCTTCGCATGAAAACATTGAATTAAGATATTACGAAACCATGAAGCCATTTAAGCCGTGGACCTGGCATAATCGCCTTCATGACAAGATCATCACTGTAGATGGAAAGTTAGGCATCATCGGAGGGAGAAATATTGCCGATAAGTATTTAGCAAGCAAGCCGCCGAGGAATTTTGTCTATGACAGGGATGTACTCATTTTCAATGCTAAAGAGGAGAAAGATAGTGTAATCGTTGAAATGAAGGACTATTTGCATGAATTATGGACCCATCCGTATACGAGCGATGTTTTTTCGGACCTCTCGAAAAGGCAAACGGAAAAAGGAAAACGTGAAAGAGATGCATTAGCGAAACAATACAGCAAAGCTTTGCAAACTGAAACCGATTTCGTTAACCCAGTCGTCGATTGGAGCAAGGCTACAACACCTACTAAAAAAGTGTCCTTCATTCATAATCCAATCGAACGTTTCAACAAACACCCTATTGTGTGGAGATCTCTAGTGGATATTGCTGCGAACGCCAATCAATCGGTATACATCCAAAGTCCCTATATTGTCCCTGCGGATGACTTGAAGGAATATGTACCGAAGCAAATGGATTCAAAGGCTGATTGGACCATCCTTACCAACTCGGCTGCATCAACCCCGAATATGATCGCTTTTTCCGGTTACTTGGCTCTTAGGGATAGTATCGTTGAGACGGGGGGAAGGCTTTTTGAATATTCAAAGCCTTATTCTTTGCATGGTAAATCGGTTGTCTATGATCAACGACTAAGTGCAGTGGGGTCCTACAATTTGGATTCTCGATCTGCCTTTTTAAATACAGAATCGATGGTGGTCATCGATAGTGAAGCATTTGCGGCACAGTTGATAGGGGTCATCGAGTCGAAAATCTCAAATAGTACACTCGTTGCGGACAATAAAAAATATATAGAACCGCCTGAAGATCAGAAAAAGGAAGAGTCTTTTTTTAAAGCCACCTTTTTAAATGCCCTCTCGAAAATTACGGTATATTGGAATAGGTTCATTTGAATGATGACGAAAAAGACAGCAATCTCAGTGATTGTTGTCTTTTTAGCCTTTTCGGAGATTCTCTTATGAATAAATGTGTAATTTGCTATACTTGAGCAAGCTAATCATAACAATCGTAAGGAGAACAGAAACATGCAATCATTACAGCATCTATCGAAACATATTGTCTGCCTGCCGCCAGTTCAGGAAACGGATCGCCCGGTTCTTGCCGCCGTGACGGGAAACAAGAAAACGCTCATCATCGATGCCGGTAATTCTGTCCGGCATGCACAGCTCTTTAAGGACGAATTGCTTCGGAATGATATGAGCGGGAACTTTCTCGTTCTTACCCATTCACACTGGGACCATGTATTCGGACTGGAGAATATCGGGATTCCGGTGATTTGTCAGGAAAAAACATACACCAACATTAAAGATATGCAGCAGCTTTCATGGGAAGATCAGGCCCTTGATGAACGGGTCGAAGAAGGGACGGAGATTCCATTTTGCGCCGATGCAATCAAATTGGAACATGGGACGAATAGAGAGATTACCTTCCCCCTGCCTGATATCATCTTTGAAAAAACGATGACGATCGATCTCGGCAATCTAACCTGTGTCATTGAACATGTTGGCGGCGACCATGCCAAAGATTCCTGCATCATTTATGTACAAGAGGAAAAAACATTATTTCTGGGAGACTGCCTTTATGCCAATCTTTATGCTGAAAAATGGAATTATACGGCTGAACAGGCTTCTCTGCTCATTAAGAAAATTGAAGCCTATGATGCCGAAACATACATACTCTCCCATCATGATCAGCCTTGCACGAGACTGGAGATGGAGGCGGAGCTTAAGCTAATGAAAGAATGTGCCAGGGCAGTGGTCGAACATAGGGGAAACCAGGCTTTAATGGAACAGGAATTGGCTAAAGAATTAAAGCGGGATTTAACTGAGGACGAGCTCGAAACAATTGGATTTTTCGTGAATGGGTATGTTGAGTGATTTAAGCACTAAAGAACACAAAAAGGTAAAAACGGTTATTATAAAGGTATGGGTGGGGTATGAGTTCGGTATTACTGGGCTCATACCCTTTAATTTGACCTTTTTCCGTAAAAGTCCTCACTAAGCCCAATCATGGACCCCACACCAAATCTTCAAATTAATTATGAGCTTTTTCAAGAGCTAGCTTTATCCCGAAACCAATCAAGACCGTCCCGGTTATACCCTCGAAAATCGCTTGGGTTCTAGGCTTTTTCATAAAAGCACTGATTTGGTTCAGCAGATAGATATAAAATACAAACCACAACGCAGTTAAAACGGTATACGTTATGCCCATGATCAGGAACGGTAAAAACGTATCATTTCCTGGATTCACGAACTGAGGCAGAAACGTTAAAAAGAAGACGGCCACTTTAGGATTCAGCAGGTTGGTAAGGAACCCTTGCTTAAAGCAAGACTGGTTTTCGTACTTGCTTTTGACTGACGTTTCCGCCGCTGCGGCCACTTGCTTATTCCTTAATCCCCATAAGGTCTTGAAGCCTAGATATACCAAGTAAACGGCACCGACATATTTGAAGATGGAAAATAGTAAAGCGGATTTCACAATGATTGCTGAAAGTCCGAACACGGCAGCTGATGTATGAATAAGCAGGGCACAGCATGTGCCGAACATCGTTTTAAAACCTCCCGACGTCCCCACGGTAACGGTGTTCCTTGTTGCTATTGCTGTATCTGGACCAGGTAAGATGATGAGAAGGATGCACATGATGATGAACAAATAAAAGTTTTCCATATTCGGACCTCCACTTTAGTGATGAATTCTGAAAATTATAACATAGATGTACTTGGTTTAGGGAGATGAATTTGATAGTCATGATTATCTCAGGACAATGGAGGAGAGGGGAAATCGGCTTGACTAAAAAGATACGGTGTTTAATGAAACAAAAAAACAAGCCAAATCATTTTTTGATCTGGCTCGTTTTTTTGTTAATTCAATACCAACACTGTTATATGTTAGGGTAACTTTTTCAACACAGCACGTACAGGACTTCCATCTGCTTCAACTAATGGAAGAGGGAGGGCTGCCAGCTCATAATTACCCGGCCCGATACCGTCTAATACAAGTCCTTCCAAAATGTGAATTCCATGATCGGCAAGTTCATGGTGGGCAGATAGTTCTTTACTATCCAGTGGATCTACTGATGGTAAATCAAGTCCAATAAGACGAACGCCGACTTCTGAAAGATATGCCGCCAATTCTGGTTGGATATGAGGAATGGTTTGTGGAAATACACTTCGATCTTTCCATGCATCCGTGCGAATTAACAGACGCGTCACTCCTTCTAAATCTATATTGGATAATTCGTCGACTCCGATGCTTGTCTTGTTTGGTAAATGGATAACTCGGGCATTTCCCATATATAATTCGAGATCCAAATCAATCACTCTTTTTCCATCATCATCAAAATGAAAAGGTGCATCAATATGGGTACCGGTGTGGACACTCATATTGATTTGACCTACATTGACAGATCCACTTTCTTCTTTACTCCAATTGACTTTGTATGAGAAAGGGGTATCTCCAGGCCAAACTGCAACGTTTTCATCCAGACGTTGTGAAATATCAATCCATGTCCCCATGCATTTACCTCCATCTCTTCTGGCTGTTTCTTGAATATCTTATAGCTTCGTTCTTAAACTCCATAGTTCTGGGAAAAAGTGTTGATCGAGTGCTCTTTTTAAATACGTTACACCTGATGATCCGCCAGTACCTTGTTTATTACCAATAATCCTTTCCACTGTGGTCATATGATTAAAACGCCATAATTGCTGTTGGTGGCCAATGTCCACTAACTTTTCGCCCAGCTCATATAAATCCCAATATTGCTCAACATCGCGATAAACTGTCAGCCACGCCTCTTCTACACTGGCATTTGGTTCATATTTTTGTGACCAATCCCTGCTGATGGCTTCTTGATCAATAGGTAATCCGCGCGCCACAAGAGCATTAATCGCCGCGTCATAAATACTTGGCTCATGAAGGGCCTGCTGCATTTGCTCGTATAGATCTGTCTGATGCTGATAGACTGATAGCGTATGGACATTTTTGTTTCCTAATGCAAATTCAATCAAACGATTCTGATAAGATTGGAATCCGGAAGATTGTCCCAGTTTATCCCTGAACTCCATATATTCAGCCGGTGTCAAAGTTGAAAGGACATTCCATGACTGAATTAATTGCTGCTGGATCCTCGAAACGCGCGACAGCATTTTAAACGAAGGTTCCAGCTTGTTTTGGCGGATAGACTCAGTTGCTGCTGTCAACTCATGTAAAATGAGCTTCATCCATAGCTCACTCGCTTGATGGATAATGATAAATAGCATTTCATCATGATGATCGGAACATCTATGTTGACTAGTTAAAATCTTATCAAGGTGGAGATAATCTCCGTAAGACATCGATTTTTGAAAGTCGGTTTGAATGTCTTTCTCTAGACCAGTTAGTGTTTGTTCATTGTTATCGATATTCTTCATTCCGCAATCCCCTCACTTTTCATATGCAAAAAACTAAACGATTTATTCCACCATTCTATTCTATCTTCTTTTCCAGAGATTCTTCCATTACATTATGGTTAATATTTCTTCTTTTTGAAACAAAATAAGCAACAGCTAAAAATAGTAACCAAGGTATCCCGAATTGAAGCATGATCTTGAAATCTGTAAACCATGTTGTAATCATTAAGCTGAATAGAAGAACGGCTCCTAGTATCGTTAAATAGGGAAAGCCGATCATCCTTACCGGTAATTTGCGTCCGCCGGTTTTCTCCCATTTTACCCTGAAAAACAAATGGGAAATGAAGATCATGAGCCATGTGAATATTGCACCGAACATGGAAATCCCCATCATGAATGCATAGGATGAACCAGGAAGTAACGCATGAACGCCTGCAGCAATGAAAATCCCCGTTGTAGAGACAGCAAGTGCTTTTCCCGGCACGCCCCTTTTGTTTAACTTTCCTAAAAAGCTAGGTGCATGTTTTCCGCGAGCTAATGAAAACATCATACGTGTTGAAGCATAGAGCTGGGCATTCATGGCAGATAAAGCAGCCGTTAAAATAATAAAGTTCATGATCCCGGTTGCACCAGGAATGTTCAAGATTTCCATTACTTTTACGAATGGACTTTCTTCGATCCCAGCCGTTTTCCAAGGAACGATCATCAACATGATACCGATTGTCAATACATAGAAAGTGGATAAACGGAACACAGTCGCTTTTAATGCTTTTGGAACAGCTGCATCCGGATCTTTTGCTTCCCCTGATGTAACCGCTATCATTTCAGTTCCGAGAAAGCTGAATAAAGATATAAATACGGCTATCCACATCCCCTTCAAACCAAATGGGAAAAAACCGCCTTCATTCACAAGGTTTTCCGGTCCTATATGTGGTTGTTCGGATGAACCGAATAGTACATAAGCTCCGAGGAGGATAAAACCAACAATGGCACTTATTTTAATAAAGGAGAACCAATACTCAAATGTAGCGAATGTATTCACGCTGGTAGCATTTACATAAATCAGGACACCTGCAAACAACAAAATCCATACGATTCCCGGCACGGTCGGAAACCAATAATTCATATACACGCTGACTGCACTTACTTCAACCCCAACAGCCAAAACATTGCCAATCCAATAAGAATAGCGGACAAGATAGCCTGCCATAGGAGTCATGTACTTTTCAGCAATGGCTCCAAAAGATCCCGAAGTAGGATGGGCAACCGTCATTTCGGCTAAACAGCCCATCAATAGTAAGACAATGAACGCCCCGAGTGCATAACTGAGCAATACACTTGGTCCTGCAGCTTGAATGGCAAGCCCGCTGCCAAGGAATAGCCCTGTCCCGATGGCACAGCCCATTGCGATCATGGAAAGCTGATTTGTTTCCAGCTCGCGCTTTAATCCTTTTTCAGGCTCATCTTTAAAGTTCAATTGAGTATTTTTGTTCTCCATAGTTCATCCCCTTTTTATCCAAAAAGATTTTACCCTCCCTAATGGGCACTCAACGAATTAGCTAACCATTGGAGGGATGTCTGGCGGAATTCCAAGTTATGCGACCACTTCACGCTCATTCTTGAATTTTTCATATTGTTTTTCTGACATGATCTTCTTGAGTATTTGTACAACTTCCCAAACTTCTGCGTACGAAGTATATAGTGCAACCGGAGCGAGACGGATGATGTTTGGTGCTCGGAAATCGGGAATGACACCATTCTCTTTCAATGCCTTGCATATCCGTGCAGCTTCTTTATGCTCGAGGCTTACATGACCTCCGCGGCGTAGGTCTTCTCTGGGAGTTCCAATGAAAAATCCCATGTCTTCCAATTCGAATTCGACTAAATCCATTAAATATTGATTGATTTTCAGGGATTTTTCGCGAATATTCTCAATTCCAGCTTCTATAAAAATGTCCAATGACCCAATCAAAGGTGCACAACTTAACACATGCGGCGTGCCAATTTGATACGCGCCTGCTGATTCAGCTGGTGTTAAGGTATGTTCCATATCGAATTGTTTATCTTTTTTGGAGCCGAACCATCCAGCCAATCCAGGCATCGTTCCAAAATGTTTTCGATTTACATATAAACCGCCAACACCGCCAGGGCCGCCATTTAAATGTTTATAATTGCACCAATACGCAAAATCCACATCCCATTCGCTGAATGAATGCGAGATGGCACCGATAGAATGACATCCGTCAAATCCGATCACTATTCCTCTTTTATGAGCTTCATCAGTCAATCGTTTCATATCCAATATTTGACCGCTGCGATACAGGACCGTTGGCAAGATGATCAAAGCGATGTCATCGGTCATTGCTTCGATAATGTCATCCTCTTCAAGAAATCTTCCATCGCGGCTTTTCACGCGGATGAGATCGGTTTCCGGATCGTATCCATGTGTACGCAGCTGACTTTGAAGAGCATAAATATCAGTTGGAAAGGTTAATTCATCTGCTAAAATTTTTGTGCGCACTCCTTCAGGCTTATAAAAGGTAGCTACAAGTTGATGCAGATTTACAGTTGTGGAGCCTGTTACGATAACTTCCTCTGGAGAAGCCCCGACCAATTGGGACATCTTTGCACCCAATTTCTCAGCCATGAAAAACCATGGGTGATTCCCTTGCGTCCATCCATCAATCCCATGCTCCTTCCAATCTTCCAAAGATTCCAAAAGAGTGCGTTCAGCCCTTTTCGAAAGAAGTCCCAATGAGTTTCCATCCATATAGATGGAATCCGGCTTTAAATAAAACTCTTCTCGAAAACCTTTAAGCACATCATTCTCATCCATTTGTTTAGCGTGATCCAATGTGTATTCAGAAACCATAATCATCCTCCTATATTAGTATTCTAAATAATTCTAGGAGAATCGTACCAAAGAATATGACACGATGTCAATAAGTTAATTCAGAAAATTATAAACATTGAATCGATCTTTCCAACAAATGTTTTTTATTTTATGGAAATCCTTTATGCTAGAAGATAAGGGGAGGAATAAGCATGGAGAATGGCAAAGTAGGGGATAAACGGCATTTACGCTCGATCATGACACGTCAAAAGCTATTGGAAGCTGCAAAGGAAATATTTCTTGAAGAAGGTTATCAAGCTGCGCTTATTTCCCAAATGATCAAAAGGGCCAACATGGGATACGGAACGGCCTATGTTCATTTTAAAGGGAAAGAGGATCTGTTAATTGTATTAATGGAGAATGTAATGGAGCAATTCTATGAAATTGCAGAGACCTCTTTCTTTCCAAAATCAAAAGACGAAGCAAAACATATCATAAACAGACAAGCTAACGCTTTTTTGAAAATGGCAGAAGCTGAACGCAATATGATGCAAGTTTTCGAACAGGCCATTGGGATATCAACCATTATTTCAGATAAATGGAAAGCGATTCGCATGAAGTTCATTCAGCGAATTTCAAAGGACGTCGCCTATGCACAGCAAAATGGGCTGGCAAGAGCTGAACTGAACCATGAGCTTGTGGCAAGAGGGTGGTTTTTCACAAATGAAATGTATCTGTGGGAAATTGTCCGAAACGAACATCAAAGTTCTGTCGAAGAAATTTCTCAAACCATCACCTCAGTTTACGTCGAAGGCTTGTATTTGTAATGATAATGGCAGTTCAACAATCTTCCGGTTATATCGGAAGATTTTTTTTATTCAAGGTTTACAGCATTAAGCATTTATAACAAAAACACTAGACTCACGAGTAAAGCATCAGAATTCACGAGTAAACTGCCCAAACTCACGAGTAAAGCCGCAGAATTCACGAGTAAACTGCCCAAACTCACGAGTAAAGCCGCAGAATTCACGAGTAAAACGCCAAAACTCTTGAGTAAAGCGCCAAACTCACGAGAGAAACGCCCAAACTCACGAGTAAAATGCCCTCATTAGCATCGGACTTACAGCGTCTACGCCTTAAGTCTTACTAGAAAATATAGCTAAGGCTCATTATACGAACTTGTAAAAGTAGATAAGATATAAACATAGAAAGGAGGACGAAAACAATGAAGAAATTTGGTTTATTTATTGTAGGACTGATCGCACTTTTCCTGTTACTGGCGAACGTTGGTCCACTGATCAGTCTGGCGATTTGCTTGGCGATCCTATACTTTGGATTCAAGCAGTTCATGAAGTCCGAATCGACAGGGGCGAAGATTGCGTGGGGATCAGTCTCCATTATCGTGCTGATCGTTTCTATTTCCCATATCCCGGCAATATTGGGATTGGTGGCAGCTTATGTTCTTTACCTAGTCTATAAAAAATGGAATGAAAATGATGAAAGTGCATCTTCGAAAGAAAGTGACCCATTCTCAAATTTTGAAAGAGAGTGGAAAGAGTTGAATAAGAACTAATAGAAGGGATGGAATTGGAATGGGTAATTTATTTTCAAGAATGAAACAAACGATTTCAGCGGATTTTCACGACTTGTTGGATAAAAAGGAGCAAAAAAATCCAATTGGAATGTTAAATCAATATTTGCGTCAATGTGAGCAGGAGACAGAAAAGGTCGGTAAGCTGCTTGAACGTCAATATCTTTTGAAAGATGAGTTTACGCGTGAATATAATCAAGCACAAAATCTAGCTGAAAAACGTAAGCATCAGGCTGAGATTGCTAAGCAGTCGGGAGAAACAGATTTAATGGAATTTGCTGTAAAGGAAAGCCTGCACTATGAAGATCGGGCGCTGAGTTTGAAGGAGGCGCATAAAAGTGCAGAGGTTCAGTTGGCTGAACTGGAACGGAAATATGAAGAAATGAAGCATAAGCTGAAGGATATGCATCTAAAACGGCTGGAACTGATGGGCAGGGAAAATATTGCCCGGGCAAACAACCGGATCAATCGGGTTTTGGATGGTGGCAGTTCCGAAGCCAAACCGGTAGCGATGTTTGAAGAAATGGAGCATTATATCGATCGCATTGAGCACCAGGTCCATACTGATTATAATCGGCATACGATTGATGCCAGGATTGTCCAGCTTGAAAAAGAATTGGAACAGAAAGAAGCGTAAAGGTTTTTTTAGGCATCGCTGTTATCCCCTGGCCTTTTGGAATGGAGGGCGGGGGAAAACAGGCTGTCAGAATGTGATAATTTCATGGTATTCTTAAAAGGCACGGGTTCCTGTGCCTTTTAAGAATATCATGATCATATACAGGGGGAGGCGAACCGATGTTGAACAAGATGAAGACGGACTATATGGGATGGATACTTCTCATCGGAGTCGTCCTGCTTTTTTTAGAGATTTCATTTACGGGTGGAGGTCTCCTTTTTTCCCTCGCATTTTCAATAGGATGTATCTATTTAGGCAGGAAATTCACAAAACGGACAATCGGGAAAATCCTATTTTTTATAGGGTTGATTTCCCTTATCATCACTGTCTTGAATATGTTCGTCTTTAGATTTTTCCTAATGGCGATCCTCATTTATCTTTTACTTTTATATTATCAGTCCAAAAAGAATCCTGATTGGGTCAGTCCCATTTTAACCAATGATGATTCGGACGAAGAAAAGATCAATAAGGAACGATTGCTGAAAACCGATTACCTTTTTAAAAATAAGTTGTTCGGTCATCAACAGACGGCCGAGCATGTATATGAATGGAATTCCGTGAATGTTCAGGGCGGGGTCGGTGATACGGTTATCGATTTAAGCAAAACGATTTTACCGAAAGGCGACGCTGTCATTTCCATCAGGAATATCATTGGCAATATCACTGTGCTTGTACCGTATGGAATCGAAATCAGGGTCCATCATTCTGTCATTGCAGGCAGAGCGCGGATTTTTGAAAATAAGCCTGAATCCAGGGTCTTTAATCAAATTTATTCTTACCAAACGGAAGGGTTCAATGAAACGGATCACAAGGTTCATATCATCACTTCAATCTTAGTTGGGGATTTAGAGGTGAAGCGGGTATGAGCATAATGACACGGCAGATATTGACTGCCCTTGGTGTTTCTTTCGTTCTTTCCCTTGCCTTGCCAGCGGCGGTTTTCTTCATCTTTCCTTTATCCGACTGGAGTTTATTGTGGGAGAAAGTGGTCATGGGGTTACCCTTCGTCATATTCCTGCCAAGTCTGGTCATTACGGTAGGATTGATTTATGGAGTCGTTTCGGGAATGTTTTGGAAGAGGCAGCTGGAAAGGGTGGATGAAGGGCTTCATTTACTTGAACAGGGCCGCTTACCTTCGCAACAGGATACGTATCCGGTCCAAGAGATGGCTAAAATGGTGGAACGGATGCATCTAATCCATAGGCAAATCAATGAGCAGACAAAATTATCACAAAAAATGGCGAATGAAAAGGCCATTGATCAGGAGAAACAGATCCAGGAAATCGTTTCCCAGGAACGAAACCGTTTGGCGCGGGAACTGCATGATTCGGTGAGCCAGCAATTGTTTGCCGCTTCGATGTTCATGTCGGCCATCACCGAATCACAATCCGATATGGAAAAAACGGAAATGAAACAATTCAAGGTAGTGGAAGAAATGATCCATCAATCCCAGCTTGAGATGAGGGCGTTATTGCTTCACTTGAGACCTGTTGCATTAAAGGGAAAATCTTTACATGAAGGAATGAAGGAGCTCCTTTTGGAATTGGCCCAAAAAGTGACGATGGATATAAATTGGAAAATGGAGCCTGTCACTCTGGATAAGGGGATTGAGGACCATCTGTTTCGGATATTACAAGAATCTATTTCCAATACACTGAGACATGCAAAAGCGAACTCGCTTGAAGTGCTACTGATTGTTCGTGATGGGATGATCATTTTACGAATAACGGATGACGGCATCGGTTTTAACGTCGAGGAGTCGAAAACGGGATCATATGGTCTGCAAAACATGCATGAACGGGCTGTTGAATTAGGCGGAACGATGCAACTTGTAAGCGTTCCGAATAAAGGAACGAAACTTGAAGTGAAAATCCCATTATTAAATGCTGGAGGTGATCATGATGATTAAAGTATTATTTGTCGATGACCATGAAATGGTAAGGATAGGGGTATCGGCTTATTTATCCGCACAGTCGGATATCGAAGTGATCGGGGAAGCGGACAATGGCTTGAAAGCTGTCGAACTGGCAATGGAATTGCGTCCGGATATCATTTTGATGGATTTGGTGATGCCGGAAATGGACGGCATAGAAGCGACGAAACGAATTATTGAAAAATGGCCAGAAGCAAAGATCATCATCGTGACAAGCTTCCTGGATGATGAAAAAGTGTACCCGGCATTGGAAGCCGGAGCGACGAGCTATATGTTGAAAACATCAAAGGCCAGCGAAATTGCGAGAGCCGTCCGTTCCACTTTCCAGGGTCAAAGCGTACTTGAACCTGAAGTGACGGGAAAAATGATGGAAAAGCTGCGTCGCCCAAAGAGTACCCAGCTTCATGATCAATTGACAAACCGCGAAATGGAAATTTTGCTGCTGATGACAAAAGGGAAAACGAATCAGGAAATTGCGGATGAATTATACATAGCCCTGAAAACTGCCAAAGTACATGTCAGCAATATATTAAGTAAGCTTGCCGTGCAGGACCGCACGCAAGCAGTGATTTACGCATTTAAGCATTCGCTTGTTCAAGAAGAAGAGTAAAGAGCGTCTATTTACCAAAATTATGATATTTGGATAATTAACCATCCTGTAAAAGTTCTTTCAAGGTTGCTGATTGCAGCCTTTTTTTACGGTTAACGGGAAAGCAGGCAGAAAGCCGGTGAAATGATGTTAAGAGTTATCTTAGAATTGTTTCGTCTAATCACTATTTGTTATTGGAATGATAATCGGGTTCATCATTAATTCAATCTATGCGATTTTTGGAATAACCGTAGAGAATACCACGGGCGGATGGATTGTTGGTATGGCAATTTTTCCATTACTTTATGTACTCTATAAAAACCGCTTCAATTTTCAGGGTTCTATAAAAATGACGGACAAGTAAACTCTCAAACAGGGCAACTGCTATCCTGCTTTGCTTCTCTGTGCTAATGTTAACGGTTGCCCCTTTATTTCGCTAACGGAATGCATAAAGAGCATGTTTTAATCAAAACATGCTCTTTTTTATACGTTTTTTTGGATTATACAGCTTCCTCTGCGGTATCGAGCCTCTTGCCGTATACCCGATAAAGAACCAAAGCGAATACCATTCCTATAAAGGAGATGGAGGAGATGAACAGGTAAAGGGTCTTGCCGCCGAAAGCCCCATATATGGCTCCGCCTATATAAGAAGCAATGATTCCCGAAACCCCGAAGAATAGCAGCGCCAGTACGGTCTGGCCTGTGGCACGCCATTCCACAGGAACGATCCGATACAGATATTGGATGGCTGCCGAGTAGAAAATCGGGAAAGTCAATAGCTGCATGACTTGCAAATAAGCTAATAGCTGCGGATCGGTAATCCACGCAGAGACGAAATAACGGATAAAGAAAAACGCTGCTGCAAACGAAATGATGATGATTTCCTTACCTTTGCGCAGCCACCAGAAGCTTAGGGCGAATACAACGATTTCACTTCCCGCCGCTAAGAACCAGGTCAAGCCTACAAGCTTGGCACTTCCTCCAAGTTCCCGGATATACACTCCGAGGAAAGTATCGTTCATCCTTGCTGGAACAGCACAGATAAAGACCAATAACAGAAAGAGAAGCGTCTCTTTATTGCTGAAAAAATGCTTAAGGCTGCTTAAGGTGACAGGTTTCCCTGAAACGGGTGCATCAGGCATCATCCAGCTTACAATGAAACTGATCAAACCTATGCCCGCAAAAAGGAAGGCAAGGCTGTTCGCTCCGAAATATGACATAACATAGCCGGTGATCAGCGATATGACCGCATAACCCAATGCACCATATGTCCGGATGGAACCGTAGCTGATCCCGGATTTCTCTGCAATCGTAAAATTGAGGCTTTCCGTCAGGGGATCGATCGGCATCAGAAAGAAATATAGCAGCATGGCAAACAGGATGAGCTGGAGATAACTGCTGGAATCATAGAGGAAATAACCGATTACGCTCGAGAAAAAGATGAGTAATAACAGGACTTTTCGTATAGTCCTTGTTTTGTCGCTGATCATTCCCCATAAAGGCTGGGTGATGAGGGTGACAAAACCACCTGTACCGATGATGAATCCGATTTGGGCTGGACGCAAACCTTGATCAGCCAGATAGACTGGGAGAAACGGAATGAAAATGGCAAGCAGTCCAAAATATAAAAAGTTAAAACTCTTTAATAATCGTAATGCTTTCATAAAAAGTATGATACCTCACGTGTTCTATAGAATGGATTGATTTCAACCCTGTTATTGTAACATTGATGACAGAATTTGAAAAAATAGTTTTAATTTTATGGATTAAAAATAGAATGATAGAGTTGGTTTCAAGAGGTTCTGGACCCATGAGGGTAGGATGCCTTTCAAAATTCATGACATCGAGGAATATAGATAGGGACCCCCTATGCTATCCTTTGCTTTCCAGCTTGAATAAGGTAGGTTTCTTTTATTAGTCCTGTTCATGACGCCTATCTGAATGAGTTGGAAAGGTAGTTATTGGGATTTTTTTTAATACGGGTTATTGTGTACCTTGATAAATCTTGGCTATTTTTAATTGAAAATATAAATAACCGTATTCCTTAACTATCATGCTTGCTTATCGGTAATAATGATATGCAGGCTTTTTACGTTCCAAGACGGACATATTCTCTAAAAAAATTATTTAGAATGTATCAGTGACATTAAACTAACCAAAAAAAGTACAGCATGTTTTGCTAAGTGAATTCTTCAATCTTTATACACTTTAAGAGATTTCTTTATCTCATACAGTCTTTCCTGAACGACTTTCTCAAATTCGTAATTCTGCTGCAATAAGAATATATTCCTTGCCTCTTCATACCCTTTTGTGGCACTTTCCATGTTGTTCAGTGACTGCAAGGATTGGGCACGCTGATATAAAACTTCTCCCAAAAGGTACATAGATTCTTCTCGGATTAAAATTTGAATAGCATCAGAGCAAATTTTTATAGATTCATAATATTGTGCGTCCTTATGTAAAGATTTTGTCAATCCGTAATGAATCCGGACTTTAATTCTATAGTTCATTGAGGTTTTGGGAAGTTGTTGAAATTGCTTAAGGGCATCTTTATAAGAGGCAATTGACTTTTTATATTCAGCAATTTCGTTATAAATAATGGCTTTGCTATTCAAAATTTCTATTCTTTGAGCAGAAAAAATATGAAAATGAGTAGATAAGTCTAATGCTTGATCTAAAAAATCTAGGGATTTCAATCTATCATTATCACAATAATATGCTACGATCCCCAAATGCCAGAGGATGAATTGTTTATTGATAGGTGACTGGAAATCTGCATGGTATTGTTCTGCTTCGAGAATCCGTTTTACCTGCCGATACTCTCTATTTCTAATAGAAACCCTGACTTGAGATTTCACTTCCTCACTATATTCCATTCGGTCTGAATAAGTTTCTAAAAGTATATCTTCAATGCTGATACCTAAACGTAATGAGAGCTCATATAAAGTAGTCGCTAATGGAATGACTTTCCCCTTCTCTATGTTGCTTAGTTGTGCTTGAGTAATGATTCCCTCTGCCATGACTTTTTGTGTTATGCCTGACCTTTTTCTTAAAGTGTAGAGAACATTTCCGAGCTTAAAAGGAATACTTGCATCCATTTTACCAACTCCTCAAAATATAAATACTTTTATATTTTTTTATGTATTTCATTGGAAACACCAAAAAAATATCGAAAAAAATACTCTGTAGCAGTGATACAAGAAAAATGTACCATATCTGGATGGTTTATACTAGTTGTATCGATCAATATCAGGAGGTTAGGGTATATGAATAAAATATTAGTATCTGGGTTCTCCATTCTATTAACGCTAGCGATGGTTTTACAATTCGATTCAAGCGTCAATTTGGCTGTAGATGATCGGCCTATAATAAATGATCTGCCGAATCAGCATTAAGATTTAAATACCAATATCGTCCTATGTTAAAAAGGAATGTGCCTAAAGGCGAATTTAAATAAAATAAATAAAAAAAGGATTATTTATATG
The DNA here is from genome assembly GCF_030676415.1 of Peribacillus frigoritolerans. Classification (GTDB taxonomy): domain Bacteria; phylum Bacillota; class Bacilli; order Bacillales; family DSM-1321; genus Peribacillus; species Peribacillus frigoritolerans_A. Next base: position 180,787 of record NZ_JAUUTW010000006.1, read on the forward strand.
AAAATAAGTAAAGATCAATTATTGATTATAACCATTTCTTCATGTGTTATAGCTAGTGTGATGTCTACGTCCATGTTGACGATTGCGTTCCCTAATCTTGTAGACTTTTTTAATATTTCTTATTCCACACTTCAAGTTAGAAATATTCTATTCTTTTCTTTTTTCGCATTTCTCATTCCGCTTTTTGGTAAAGTGGGGGATAGGTTAGGCGCAAGAAAATTGTTGATATTTGGCCTATCGCTATTTATCGCATCTACCATTCTTAGTGGAACCACAAATAATTGGAATTTGTTTTTGCTCTATCAGACGCTTCAGGCAATTGCAGATGCAATGGTAGTACCGGCACAGGTATTATTGATTAGGCAAAGTTTTAAGGATAATAAGTTAGGGTGGGCTTTTGGATGGTTTTCCGGAGTTTTAGCGACTGCCTCACTTATTGGACCAGCTGCTGGTGGTTTGGTAATAAAATATTACTCTTGGCAAATGATATTTGGAGTATTGATTATCATAAGTTGCATATCCTTAATTCTTGTATTAATGGTAACTCCCAAGTCAAAAAAAAGAATCACGGCAAACCTTCATTTACCTTTAAAAAACAGTTTGGCTTTACTAGTTATGGTAATCAGTTTTCAATTCATATTCAACGATGAAATTAGTTTAGTGGAACGGTCACTTTCTATTGCTGTTACGATATTAAGTTTAATTTTATTTATATTTTATGAACGGGCAAACCACGGAAATACTTCTTTGCTTCCAAGAAAGGCAATAAAAAACACCATTTTTATCTCTTCAATTATTAGAATATTCGTTCTTTTTACCATCACAAATGTAATAGTGCTTTACATTCCAAGTTACATGCGGGATATACACAATATTCAACCAGATATTGTTGGCTATATCATTATGGCAGATTCGATACTGGCCGTTTTGTTATCTGGGTATGCAGGTAAACTTGCAGATTTAAAAGACAATAGAAACCTTTTACTTTTATCTATTTCGATTTCCATAATTGGAATGGTAAACCTTACTTTGACAATGTTTAATGGCAGCTTAATTTTCTTTATATTTGCATTTCTCCTTTTTGGATTGGCCGGTGTCATTTCCATGCCCACACAAAATAAAATTGCTATGATGTCCGTTCCTGAGGAAGAAACAGGGGTTTATATGGGTTTATTCCAGATGGTGCAGTTTGGAACTGGGGCTTTCGCGGCGGGGGTATTCAACACTTTATTGGACTATGGCACTGACAAAGGTGACTTTTCCCAAGTTGGTTTTTCATACGTGTTATTCATTTGTATAGGATTATATTTGGTGGCTATAGGAACAGTCATTTATGATAAAAGGCTTCTAAAGAGCAATATAAAATTGTCTTTGAAAGAAGAAGTATAATTCTCGTTTAGCTGAAAGTGAAATATGCCAAGAAGAGACAGCTTTGAAGTGATTTAAAGGAGGTGAAACATATGACTAAGCAAGTGGAAAATACACAAGCGGAAAAGCTAGTGGAAAACCTTGAAGTAATCGAAGCTAAAGAGCTAGAAGTGGGTAGTGCATTTCATGCATTCCGTTTCAGTACAGTGTCGGACACAGAAAAATAGATTAGAGCCTAGAAGTTACAGGCAATCCAGTGCAAATGTTAAGGAGGTGAAACATATGACTAAGCAAGTGGAAAATACACAAGCGGAAAAGCTAGTGGAAAACCTTGAAGTAATCGAAGCTAAAGAGCTAGAAGTGGGTAGTGCATTTCATGCATTCCGTTTCAGTACAGTGTCGGACACAGAAAAATAGATTAGAGCCTAGAAGTTACAGGCAATCCATTGCAGATGTTAAGGAGGTGAAACATATGACTAAGCAAGTGGAAAATACACAAGCGGAAAAGCTAGTGGAAAACCTTGAAGTAATCGAAGCTAAAGAGCTAGAAGTGGGTAGCGCGTTTCATGCATTCCGTTTCAGTACAGTGTCGGACGCAGAAAAATAAGTTAGATCCTAATCCATAATGGTGATTCAAAGAGAGTGTTAGCTTTTAAAGAAACTAGCACTCTCTTTGGATAAATAAAAGGAGAATTTCTTTAGATGGAAAATTCAGATGCTATGATAGTTTTTCCTCCTCTAACTGAAGCCAGGCTCTTTCCATATTTAAGTTTACCTATGATTACTAGTTTTTTGAGGAACAAGGGAATGAGTGTAAGTCAAATTGATTTAAATATTGAATTATGCCATACCCTCTTTAGTGAAGATTGTTTAGCTGAATATGTGAGCATCAATGAAAACGGAAATAAAGACTTAAAATTGATATATAAAGTCGAAATGGCTAAATACTTATTCAAAGAACAAAAGCAACTTTACAATAATGTATTTATTGAGAAAAGATCTCCTGATTCATTGAAGTATGATGTTCGGTTGGTGAGACAAGGCATAGAACTATTACTAGTAAATTCGTTTTTAAAACTTGAGATTACCTCATTGGAAGAAATCCTTGAATTGGTAAGGGATTTTAGTTGGAAAAAAAGTGATATGCCAACAAAGGTTTTATACGAAAATATCAAAGAAAAAATTCTTAACGATAAGCCCAAAATCTTCGCGCTTTCTATTGCATACTATAGCCAAATATTACCTTCCCTTTTAATATGCAAGTGGATTAGAGAACTTTCCCCTACTACCCACATTATTCTGGGTGGGCAACAAATCATGATTCGTCAATCATCTTTCTTTAGCCTAAATGGATTAAATCAATTTGTGGATTCATTAGGAATATCAGCAGGTGAAGAAACATTATTCATGTTAGACAGGTATTTGAAAAACGATTGCGAAATCGGGAAGGTGCCGGATATTGTTTGGCTTAATGAGAATAATGTTGAAAATATCCCATCTAAGTCTGCATATAGGATTACCGATGCCTTACCACCTGATTTTTCTGATTTACCGTACAAAAACTATTTAGATGAAGAAGTGCATATGTCCTTGATTACATGTGTGGGGTGTTACTGGGGACGATGTACTTTTTGTTCATATGGTAATAGATCAAGGAAAGAAAAAAGTTATCAGCAGAAAACGGCAAGACAAGTAGCAAACGAGTGCGAGGATATCATTAATAATTACGGGGTTAATAGAATTAATTTCATAGATGAGAATACTAATTTGAGGCTTGTCGTCAATGCAGTCAAAATACTTAAATCTAGAGGTTATGAAATTAAATTCAGTACACGAAACCGTCTTGAGAATGTGTTGTTAGACGCTGGATTTTGTTTTGAACTAAGTAATTTAGGTTGTATTTTAATGTCTGTTGGCTATGAAACCAATTCTCAAAGGATTTTAGATTCCTTGGATAAAGGAGTGCAATCTAGTAATTATCAACAGATAATAGATAATTTACATAATGCCAACATTACGCTGCGAATGTCTATAATTGGTGGCTTACCTGGTGAAACCGAGGATGAAATTAAACGTTCTGAGGAATTTTTACTTAAAAATCAAGATAAAATTGGCATCGACGTCATGCAAATGCTCGTCTTAGAACCAGGTACCTATATTTATGAAAATACAAATAATCCTGATATCCATATTCAATCAAGCAAGAATCTAAGAGGAAACAAATTACTCAATTATGGGATGGGTAGAATGGGAGCTACATTTCAATACGCTGACGGAAAAACGTTTGAAGAAAAGCTGGATAGATTCTTGCAACTGCACAAAAATGTCAACCCCCAAAAAAATGATGAGCTTCCTCCTGATAAATACAAAACGGAAGGACAGGATATCACTTCAAATACCTTATTGATAAACCCATGGACTAAAATCATTCAGTTAGATAAAACGTATATCATGGATTTTGTATGGCAAAGAATCTTTTTAGTGCCAGAATCCTTAGAAGTATTCGGAAACACACTGATAATTAGCAAGGCAGACGATAAAAAGTACCTTGAGTATTTTGTCGAAAAAGGTGTGATTAATCTTAAATAAAATAACTATGAGGAGGAATTTCAAATGAGCACAGTCTATCAGAAAATAAAATTTCCGAATGTAAAGGAAAAACTTGGACTTGGTTTAGGCATGGATTTACCTTGGGGGGATGATATAGGTTTTTCCAGCAAGGGGGACCATGACGATATCACGCTTAAGATGAAAGGCTTTTTTCAAAATTATAAAGACGAGTTCAATTATATTTTCTTTGCTTTTCAACCGAAAAATAGAAGTGTGTTAAAAGCCGAGGACTACTTTGATGCCTATGATAGATTATTCGAAGCCAATCCACATCTAAAAGCGAGAGCATTCCATCAAACGATTTTAAATATGGGGGCTACCGAATATTACAAAAAAACAGAAATCATAGAATTCACAAATAAGATTATAGAAAGATATGACATAAAATGGATTGTAGAAGATCTTGGCCTGTGGTCAATAAAAGGGAAAACCGTCCCTTTCCCTTTACCGCCATATATGACACCAGCAGGATTGGAAGCTTGTATAAAGAACATAAACGAATACCAATCTGAACTGGCTGTTCCAGTTTCAGTTGAGTTTCCTGGATTCACTGAAGGTACTAACTTCTTTATTGGGGAAATAAATGGATTTGAGTATTTCAGAACATTGGTCGAGGAGACAAACTCCCCTATCACTATAGATATTGGTCATATCCTTAGTTATCAATGGCTGTTAGGGAATACAAATGAAAAGATGTTCAATGGTTTAGAAAAATTACCTTTTGAGAACTGTTTTGAATTGCATCTTTCAGGTTGTCAAATTATTAAAGGGAAATTCAGAGATCTGCATCATGGAGTTTTAATGGATGAACAAATCCTGCTTTTAGATTACTTGCTTCCTTTATGCCCTAATTTAAAAGCCATTACATATGAAGACCCTAAATATACAGATGAAGGAATATTAATTCCGAAGTCACAGAAAAATTATCAAAGAATGAAGGAGGCAGTTGAAAAATGGCAAATGATTTAAAACCAAAGAATTATTCGCTAGACGAGTTACTTTACAATTTATTATATGATTACCAATATCGAAATAACTTTTTAAATGATGAATTTAATGAATTGAATTTATCAGCTGATAATTTAAATCACATAAAAACAATAGATAAAGAAGAGCTTGTAGCAACCGCTGCAACGATTGTAAGAAATTTAATGAGTGGAAATATCGAACATAAAGGTGGTTTAAGAACTTCTTTTCCCGGTGTTTTTCAGGCTTTAGAAATCCTTGAAACCGACATAACGCTGCTAATGCATAAGTTCCTGGCGTCCAAACATTTCGAGTGTTACATGGAATTGCCCTATGCAGGGGAAGGTACATGTATCGAGGAAGCGTTTTACAATTATTTGTCTGAAAACAAAGAGTTTATCCTTGCGGCTGATAATAATCATTTACTATTAAAACACGAATTTTTAAATGCCATTTTATCTATACTAACAGTCAATAAATACCCATTTTTCAGAATAGATAGTGACCTGGTTAAAAATAATGGTCATATTTACTATGCGTACCAAACATATTCCAAAGAAATAGCCGAGGCACTAAGTGGAAAAAAAGTAGCTAGTGATTCCGAAAAGGTTATATGGCTTTATGCAGCGACCGAAAGAAATTTAATTAGGGGCCCCATTCATCCAAGTATATTAGAAATGGTAGAAATAGGAGGTTCAAGGGAAATAAACCGCCAACAAAAGTTCAAACAAGACCAGATAGATTGGATTCTAAACTTAGGATTAATCAAGAATGATGGATAAAATATATGTATATGAGGAACATAGTGAGGTATTTTCATATTGGGTAAATGAAGTTCCTAGGAATAGTACCTTGGTTTATTTTGATCAACACTTAGATTTAAAGTTCATAGAAAATTCAAAAATGAAAAGAATCAGTCAGTTCATTAAAGAGGGTCTTTGCATTGATGAGTTGAAAAAAGATACTCCTTGTAGGGAAGATGGAAGATATTCTTATGGGATTGATGACTTTTTGTACGCTGCAATACAAGAGGGTCTTTTTCGGAAAATTATATGGGTATACCCTCGGATGTTGGGAGAAAAAGGGTTTAGTGATTTACTTTGGGGGCTTTTATCCCTTGTACCCAACCATGGAAAAGAATTCATATCAAGCTTTAGAAACGGAAAAAATTCTGCTTCTGTACAATTAAATAATATTGAGTTACATGTCACAACTATTGAATATCTGCGAGAATTCATAATTAATGAACAGGTTATTGTAGATATCGATTTGGATTATTTTTATGATCCCAAGACTAATGATTTATCGAATGATATAGACGAAACCTTAAATGTATTGAACGATCTCGGCCTCTTTAATCAAGTGAAAACAATGACCTATTCTATCAAAAGTGGGTTTCTACCTGAAAGTTTCAGGTGGATGGGGGAATATATAGCCGGGCAAATGGGGAGGAAAATTGTATATTCCAAGGAAGATAAATTTTCCCCGAAGGTAACGATGGAGAAAATTTCATCAAATAAAAAGTTGAGTCTAGCAGAAATAGATGAATTAAACTTTGAATTGAGACCATTAGGAGCAATAGGGTGGAAATTGAAATCGATTCTCTATACCCAGTCTGGTGAAATTGAACTTGCTAAGAATTGCTATCAAATAGCGACTAAAACAGGTGATGATTCATATTGGGCTGCCTATGTTTTAGGCATTCACTTTTTCAAGGATAGTAATTATGAAGAGGCTTTAAATTGGTTTAGTAAAACTGGAAATATAGTGGATACCATCGAGGCACATGGCCTAATATTACGTTTAATTTGTTGCCTTCGTTTGGAGCTGTATCAAAAAGGATATGGTTTATCAAAAGAGTGCATCGAATTATTACCTATGAGAATAGAGGGTTATATATTGGGTGAAGTATTCGCATCAAAACTAGGAATGAAATTATTGGATTTTGATGGCAAGATCCATTACGACCCTTCGCAATCAGTAATTAGTCGAGCTGATACGAAACCATGAACAATGAATATTTAATATCATATGATTCAACTGTTGAAGGGGTCGTTTCACCAAGGTGCGATAAAGAAAAGAATAAGTTTCTTCAAGAAGAATTAAATCATTGTTTAAAATTCATTGAACGGGATAGCTATGATCACTTAAGGCATTGGAAGTCTTTTAAACTTCGTATTGGATTAAGCTGTAATGAATTAAAGTATTCCATCCTTATCATGATTTTAATAGAGACTTCAACATCTATTATTCCAGTGTTATGGCAAACAAGAACTAATAAGTCACCATGTTCTGAATTAATGGATCATTTTGAAGTTATTTTAGCGGAAGTAGAAGCTGCTATATATGGTCAGCAACTTGAACGCAAGATTGAAACACAAATTGTGCTTGAGCCATGGACTGGATCTCATTATGTACACGAATGTTTTGGTCATACTTTAGAAGCAGATAATTACCTAGAGTATTTAAAGCCAAATGGAATAACGATGGGATACAAGTGGTCAGAATATAAAATTAACGTATTCGATGACCCGACCATTCCTGGGCAAAATGGTAGTTATTTATTGGATGCGGAACAGAATGAAACATTTAGGACTCACTTAATAAAGGACGGGATAAACATAGGTTTGATGCATAATGCAAACACTTGTAAGCTCCTAGGCTTACAATCTTCCTGTAATGCAAGAAGCGTTGGCTTATCTTCACTTGCGATGCCCAGAATGTCAACAACTTATTTGGATTCTGGCAATATGGAAGTACAGGAGATAATTTCAGGAATCGACAATGGTATTTATTGCAGAGGTGCCTGGGGTGGGGGATCACTTGGTTTGAATTTTGTAATCCGTCCATCATATGGTTTGGTCATTAAAAATGGGAAAATAACCAATAAAATACTTAGAAGATTTGATATTAAAGGAAACAAACTTGATTCAGCTAAAGCTATTAAGTCCCTTAGCAATGAACTGCTTTTCTTTAATCCGGTTTTCGGTTGTAATAAGAATGGTGAAAATAATCTTAGCGTCACCCAAGGTTCACCTCATATTCATTTTGAAAATCTAACACTTTATCCCGTACTCTGAAAGGATGAGCGAATTGATAGAAAAGATACACTATAAACAATTATCACTAACGAATTTTGAGGAAAATTATGCGGGGAAAAAGCCACTAATAATAACTGGATTAGTAGATTTATGGCCTTCTAGGGACTGGGATCCAGACTATCTACAGTATAATTATGGAGAAAGGGAAATCATCATAAGGAAATCAGGATACGATCAAGAAAAAAAATTTTACAAATCAAAACTTGGTAAATTCATAGGTATTTTAAATGATAACCCCGAAAAATTGTATTGTGACTGGCCCTTTTCCATCATGGGCAATGAGGATTTAGAGAGTTATTTTGAAACCCCATCTCTATTCAACCATAATACAATCAAGACTAAAAATAACAAGAAATTAAAATGGATTTTCCTAGGTTCGGTTGGAACAGGAACCCCAATACACCAGGACTTTGAGGAATCACATAATTGGAATGCAGTAGTATTTGGCCAAAAAAAATGGATTTTTTTCAGTCCTGATGATACTGAGTATGTGAAAGAATTTAAGCATGATTTATTCGATTTGAATTTAAAGGAGGATCCGAATTTCAAATATACCAAGCCCTACATTGTGGAACAGTTTTCTGGAGAATTAATGTACACACCTAAAAATTGGTGGCATGCCGTTCGAAATATCGAAACTTCTTTCTCAGTTAGTGAGAATTTTTGGTATAAAGATGAAAAGGAATAATCCTTTATTCCTTTTAAGTGTAAAGGCTAAAAACTTGTACTTACTAAATTTAGCGGCTTACAAACATTCTGATTTTAGCCGTGCCGCCATACCTAATGTAATCGGGAAATCAGCCATAGGGCTGTTTTTCTTTTTACCTTCTGAATCCTTGTTGGCCCTCGTAAGCATCGCCTGATTTTTTTCGAAAAACCTCCATACGAATTCTTCTTGTACCCTTTTAAAGATAAAAGTCTAATGTGATTCATCTAAAAAAAAGAGATTTTGTAGAGAATCCTCTTTACTTGGGTGTTATTACTTAAGAAAGGAGGTTTGCCGGAAAATAGTTAATCTCACTTTTAAAAAATGGATGAAAATGATAGAATAAACATTTATTGTTAATTGAAGAGGGTGGTATTTAATGGATCAAGACTCAAAAGCGATTCAAGAGTTGCAGGAATTGAAGCAAAAAGTCAGTCATCTTGAAGACTTAATAACGGAGCAAGCCAATAAAAAGGACTGTGACTGCAAGGTTGTATCTTTTCTCAATGGACAGAGAATCATTTCTTTCATGAATTCTTCGATATCTTCACACTCAAGATTAGAGAATAAGGAAATCGTCTCCACTGGTATACCCAATTCATTGTTCAGTGCTTGAGTTATGGCGGAGACCCTTTCATTTTCATCGGTTGAAGGCACCCCGATGACTAAAAGGCCTACTAAATCTATTAGGTCCATCATTTCTGTTTGAGTTACCGTGGATTGAATATTTTCACCGTTTGCAAAATCTAAAATGACTTGCTCAGATATTCCGGTAATTTTAATTTAGAAGAGTTCTTAATAACTCTTTAGGTTCATGACCAATCATCTTGAATAACCCTCTTTCACTTTTAACTCTATTATACTTTTAAGAAACAGAATCATTAAACCGTGAAACAGCAATTCCTCAGTAGAACATCCACTTTATTTTATATAGTATTTTACGGATTTCATATGGCTGGCTCAACTCGATTTCCCATGATTTGTTTCTTTGAAAATATTATCCTAAGAAAGTTATTGACAAATTTACTTCGAGTCCGTATAGTATGGGATATTATTAAAAATATTCAGATATAATTTTTGAAACGCAATGATCAGGAGTAGTAAAAGCTCATTATTCGGTAAAGAGAGCTGCGGGTTGGTGCAACGCAGTCCAATGATACTTTGAACTTGCCTGGGAGTGGTAAAGCGAAAGATAGGAATTACTCTATTCTTTTGTTTTAACGATTGACCTTCGTTACAAGGTTCTTAAAGCAGGGTTCTTAAAAGAGCCAATAAGAGTGGTACCGCGGTAAGCTTAAGGCATATCGTCTCTTTCTTCATTTGATTATGAAGGAAGAGACGATATGCTTTTTTTGATTTTTGGGAGGTAAGGATATGGAAACTGACAAACGGAATTTACAGAGGACAATGACTTCAAGGCATATTACGATGATGGCATTAGGCGGTGCCATCGGAGCAGGTTTATTTAAAGGAAGCAGTTCAGCCATTGATATGGCAGGCCCTTCCGTAATCATTGCGTACTTGATAGGAGGCATCATCCTATTATTCATCATGCAAGGTTTAGCTGAAATGGCGGTCCGCAATAGCGGTGCACGAACATTCAGGGATTTGGTCCAATCGATTTTAGGAACGTATCCTGCCTATTTCCTGGATTGGATCTATTGGAAAATGTGGGTATTGAATATCGCGGCCGAATCAGTGGTTGCGGCGATTTTCATTCAATATTGGCTGCCTGGGTATCCAATCTGGATACTGGCATTAGCTGTTTCGGTTTTAGTTACTGCAGTTAACTTGCTGTCGGTAAAGGTTTTTGCTGAAACGGAGTACTGGCTTGCTTTAATTAAAATTACCGTCATCATTGTGTTCATCATGGCTGGATTATTGTTGCTGCTCGTTACTTTTGGTGATCATACAGCCGTCGGTTTTTCTAACTTGACTGAGCATGGCGGTTTCTTTCCGAATGGATCGACAGGTTTGATCACGGCGATGCTGGTGGTCATCTATTCATATGGCGGTACGGAAATCATCGGGGTCACATTGGCTGAAACGAAAAATCCTGAAAAAGTGGTTCCAAAAGCCGTTCGCAGTACATTGGTCAGGATCATTTCTTTCTATATCATTCCTTTTTTCATCATCGTTAGCTTAATTCCTTGGAACGAAGTGAACGGGGTGCAGGAAAGTCCGTTTGTAATGGTCTTTCAAATGATCGGTATTCCAGGTGCCGACCATATTATGAACGCCGTTGTTTTATTAGCGATCATTTCATCGATGAACTCCGGGTTGTATGGTTCATCCCGCGTTCTGTATACACAAGCCGTGGATGGTCGCATTCCGAAAATCTTTTCCCGGTTATCCAAGAAGAAAGTACCTGTTCCCGCAATATTAATGTGTACTTCCGCTTTATATGGCGGTGTACTGATTTCCTTATTTGCTGGAAGCAAGACCTTCGAATTTCTAATGGGTTCGCTGGGATATACCGTATTATTCATCTGGTTGATCATTGCTTTCGCCCATTTGAAATCACGTAAACAACAGTCCGAAAAAACAAGTGCCTATTCAGTAAAGTGGTTCCCGTATACGACTTGGGCTGCGATCATCGCTTTAATAACGATCCTGATCGGAATCATTTTCACGACATCCATAATCGTTACGCTCATTACACTTTGCATCTACATCTTCATTTCCTTAACGTTTGTATGGAAAAAACGCCATAACAAAATCTAGAGAAAGCGGGGGAAATCACTTTTGCCTTCCCGCATATAAGTTTCAGTTTCAAGCCGTGGTATATATGCCATGGCTTTCGTTATGTATTCTTGGCCTGATGAAAAGTAAGAGATATCCATTTTACTAGTTCATGGGAATCATTAACTTTAGCATTTAAAGAGTTAATCTAGTGAAAAATGTTGTATAATAATCTTTGGAAAAAAACCAATATATTGAAAGTCGGAGCGAGCTATGAAAAACAATTCCATATTATCCTTTCACCCGTTATATTATTTATTACTTTTGGTGATTACTAGTTCCATCTATTCAATCATCAATCAATCTTCAGGTCATGCTGTCGATGTTACGACTATAATAGATGGGGAGATTCCCTTTATTAAAGAGTTTGCCGTTCCTTATTTACTTTGGTATCCATATATTTATGGATTGCTGATTTACTATTGTTTTGTTGACCGAAAGCACTATTTCGTAGGATTAGGAAGTTTGATATCGGGGAAACTTCTCTGCTTTCTTGTATATTGCCTTTGGCAAACGACAGTCCCGCGTCCAGAAGTGGTGGGTAGCGATATCTTTGCCCATTTAATGCGATTCGTCTATAGTCATGATCAACCTGTCAACTGTCTTCCCAGCATTCATGTACTGACTACATTCATCATGATGATCGTCGCCCATAAGCGGAAAGAACAGCACAAATGGGAGTATGCCAGTGTCACTGCATTCGGAACACTGATTATCCTTTCCACGCTATTTACGAAACAGCATGCTGTATTGGATGTACTCGCAGGAATACTCCTTGCATGTGGGGTATATGCAGCTGTCCAGTATATGTTCCAAGCCCTACCGGCTTCTCAGGCCAATCATTACGCAGCGAGGCAAATTAAAAAGTGACCACAGGAAAAAAAGCCACCGTAAGAATATTCGCTCCCATGAGCTGATAGGTTACAGTGGCTTTTTGTATTTTTATTAAAAATTTGGATATTTATGTTAAAATATATATGCTATTATGTTTTTAATCGAATTGAAACAGTGGAGGGGAGGAAAAGAATGCCTCATCATCTTAATCGAATGGCTGAAGACCTGCTTAAAGTGAAGTTGGAAAATTATTGGCCGGGTTTTGAACTTGTTGCATATGCATTATATGATAAGAGAAATGTTTATCTATTCAATCATCCTAAATACAGTAACAATCCACAATGTACATATCATATTTTAAAGTGGGATGTCCAGTTTACCGGTGACACAATTATTATCTATGAAGAATATCCCACTGCGATTGTTAATATGGAATCGTATGAGGAATATGAAGATTTGTATTCAATACTGGTTCATGAATTATTTCACGGCTATCAGTATATAAAGGATGAAAAACGGTTTCCTGATGAAATGATGGGAATCACATATCCGTTGTCAAAAGAAAATGTGGAATTGCGAAATCAGGAACGGACAAATCTTTATCGTGCGTTATTGGAAAATAACATAATGAAGAAGAAACAATACCTTAATGCTTTCATTGCCCTAAGGGAAAAAAGAGCAGACATGATTGAAGAGTACCTAACATATGAAAAATTGATTGAAACCATTGAGGGACCTGCGTGGTATGTCGAATTGAGGGCTTACTCGGAAAAAAGCCCGCTTGATTACCATTCAGTTTTAAAAAAGTATGCACAACAACTAATAAACAAATGTGAATCTGCTTCTAGTATTAGAAGAAGTTGTTATAGTTCAGGTTTGTTTATGTGTTTGTTACTGGAGGAGCTTTCACCAGGCTGGATGGAAAGTTTTTTTGAAATAGAAGATACATTATATGACCTATTAAAACAGCAGTCCGGTGACTATATGGAATATTCAATAGCTGATGTGAAAATAAGTCCTGAAACAGAGGAAGTCGTTAATTTTGCTAAAGAAAAGAGAACTAAAGCATTTGAAGAGTTTAATAAACAAGCTGGAATTCATCTATATATTGAAGGGGAAATAACGGCTAAATCCTTTGACCCGATGAATATCATCCTATTAGAAGATAGACTTTTACATAAGAGCTTTATAAAGGTAAGAATGAACAATGAAGATTTTCTTATTCAACAACCTGTTATTGCCCATGTTGATAATGGAATTCAAAACATAAATAAATTACACCTGATATTAGAGAAAAGACCCATTGAAAACATGGATTCGCTCACAATTGATGGTGTTGGAGAAATAAAGGGAAGATATAAGAAACAAGAAAATATGTTGCATGTACTTATTCCTTAATATGTATTCATATTAAAAGTGGTTGAAGTAAATGTACAGCCTATGAAAAAAAGCATCGAACTTCCCATGACAGGAAGTCCGATGCTTTTTTCTTTTACATTTCAGCTTCGATTTTCAAAGATGATTCTTCGCTGAATTGTTCTTTATCCAGGTCACCCGTCATTTTACTTGTCAGAATACCGGAAGTCATGCTGCCGCTGACATTCACAGCCGTTCTTCCCATATCGATCAATGGCTCGACGGAAATCAAAATTCCAGCTAAAGCGATTGGCAAGTTCATTGCAGATAATACTAGAATGGCAGCGAATGTTGCTCCTCCGCCTACACCTGCAACCCCGAAAGAGCTAATGGCCACGACGGCAATTAACATGGCTATAAAGGAAGGCGATAATGGGTCGATTCCAACCGTTGGAGCGATCATGACCGCTAACATGGCCGGATAGATTCCGGCACAGCCATTTTGACCGATCGACAAGCCGAAGGATCCAGCAAAGTTGGCAATTCCTTCGGACACCCCTAGTTGTTTCTGTGTTTGGATGTTCAATGGAAGTGCCCCTGCACTTGTTCTCGAAGTGAAGGCAAACGATAATACCGGGAAAGCTTTTCTCAAATATACCAAAGGATTCAATCCTGCAATTGTCAGCAATAACAAATGGATGAGGAACATGACAATCAGGGCGACATAAGAGGCACCCACGAATTTCCCTAATTTCAGGATGGCATCCAAATCACTCGTAGCTACTGTCTTCGTCATGATCGCCAAGATTCCGTATGGCGTTAAACGCAGGATTAATGTAACTACGCGCATGGTGATGCTGTGCAATGTATCTACTATTTTAGCAAAAAATTCAGCGTGTTCAGGCTGTTTTCTTTTGATCCCTAAGTAGGCAATCCCAAGAAATGCAGCGAAAATCACAACGGAAATGGTTGAGGTCGGACGTGCTCCCGTTAAATCAAGGAACGGATTGGACGGAATCAATTCAAGGATTTGCTGCGGCATCGTTTTATCCTGAATCGTACCGTAAGTTTCAGTTATTTCATCCCCGCGGCTTACCTCTGCATCCCCTTGGTCAATTTGAACGGCTTCCAAATTGAACACAGTTGCAGAGGTAATCCCCACGGCTGCTGCAATCGCAGTCGTTCCAAGCAGGATTCCGATGATCAGGATACTGATCTTTCCGATATTGCTAGATAGTTTCAATCTTGTGAATGCGGATAAGATCGAAATGAAGACAAGCGGCATGACGATCATTTGCAGGAATTTGACATAGCCTGATCCTACGATGTTAAACCAATCGACCGATTTAACGATCGTTTCTGACTGAGGTTCATAGAAATACTGCAAAAGAAGTCCGAATACGATCCCTAAACCAAGTCCAGTAAAGACCCTTTTTGTAAAGGAAACATGCTTCTTACTCATGTAAAATAAAACGCCTAAGAGAACGAGCATTATGGCGAGATTTAAAAACACATAACCAATCATATATATTCCTCCTAATTCCGATTAACCAAATGAGAATAATGAATATCTGAAGACTATGATACATCATCCGTTGATTTTTTACCAGAAGAAAATCATTTATTTTTGACTTTTCAAGTAATTCATGTATTTATCCATATTCACGGACTGGATAATAAGGAACAAAAAGGTGAGACTGGAACAAAATAGGTACAAATCTTCCATTATATATATCTATCAGGAAGGATAAGCCCTTGGTTTTCTTGAAGTGATATATCAGGCCGCATATGCTTAGCGTTTTTTTGAAAGGGATGAAGGAATGATGGATATATACATTGACAGGCTTAATGAACAGGATGCACCAGCGTTATTTGCATTTGAATGCAAGAATAGAAGGTTTTTCGAGCAAACGGTCCCGGGGAGGGGAGATGATTATTATAGCTTTGGAACGTTTGGAATCAGGCATAAGGAATTATTAAAAGAACAAGAAGATGCTATCTCCTCTTTTTATTTGATTAAGGATGGTACAGGCATAATCGTCGGCAGGATTAATCTTGTGGATATCGACCCCATTAAAGGTACGGCCCATGTCGGTTATAGAATCGGTGAAGCGTTTACGCAAAAAGGGATTGCGAACGAAGCTTTAAAGCTTTTGGTTAATCTGGCTTCGGAATTGAATGTGACTAAAATACATGCCAAAACGACAAGTGACAATATCGCCTCCCAAAAGGTTTTGCTGAAAAACGGTTTTGAACGGATTTCGATTGATGAGGAAATTAGTGCGGATACGGGCCAAAGGCTAATATTCTACCATTATAGTTGGAACCTATAAATCCATTTTCTTCTATTAATAGACCGCATTCCACCATATTTTAAAATACAAAGGATTTAAGAGTTGAAGCGATGAAGAAATAATCGCGAGATATTTTCCCGGCAAAAGAGTTCATTTACTTAAAAGGAGAAAGGAGAATATAATATGATAGAAGGTTTATATGAAGCACATTTACCCGTCAAGAACCTGGCCATCTCAATGGAATTTTATAAGAAAATAGGTTTGAAACTAGCTTGGAGGGATGAAGATACGGCCTTCTTTTGGATCGAGGAAAACAAAAGCTGGGTCGGCTTATGGGAAGGGAAAGAATATCAAACTCCATACCACCCTTCACTAAGGCATATCGCATTTCGGGTATCTTATGAAAATATGAAAAATGCGTTAACTTGGCTCCAATCCCTAAAAATTGAAGTCGTCCCTTTTGGAAAAAGGACTACCATTGAACCTTTTGTGCGGCCGAACCAAGGAAACGCTTCCGTCTACTTCAATGATCCGGATGGCAATAGTCTGGAACTTATGTGTTCGGTAAAAGTCCCTGATGCATATAAGCATATGACCGAAAAACTTTCACTTGAAGAATGGGAAGCACTATTAACTCTATACGGAAAGGTTTAGGAAATAAATGCGGGTGTTTAAAATTAGAGTGAACTTATTAACTCAAATGACATTACTTATCATATTCGTTGTTTTTATCAGTACCTTGCTTGTGAGCATTCTATTCTCTACACTGCTGGAAGACATCGTCGAAAACCATATGGGGAAGCAAGCAATGACGGTGGCCAAATTAGCGGCTCAAAATCCAACGATCATCCAGGGATTTAACGATGATCAGCCCTCAGAGGTGATTCAACCCGCATCAGAAATAATCCGTCAAACAACAGGTGCCGATTATGTAACCATTGCGAACCATAAAGGACTTCGATACTCTCATCCTAATCCAGAATATATTGGGAAGCCTACGGCTACTAGTAATGATGCAGTACTCAATGAACACAAATCAATTATTTATCAAGGAAATGGGATATCGGGGCCAGCGATTAAAGCTAAGGCGCCTATCTGGAATGATAAAGGGGAAGTTATCGGTGTTTCATCTGTAGGGTTTTTGGTAGAGAATGTGCAAGATCAACTATCCAATTATAAAATGAAGATTATTCATTTGTCACTTATCCCAATCAGTGTAGGAATCTTATGGGCAATATTTATAGCGCGACGCTTAAAAAAGCTTATTTTAGGTTTAGAGCCTGAGGAAATTTCCTTTCTGTTTCAAGAGAGGGAAGCGACACTTGATGCCATCCGTTATGCTACCATTACGATTAATATTGAAAAACAGGTTACTTCCATGAATAAAAGAGCGCGTGAATTGTTTCATGATCATCAGCTTATGGTGGGAAAGCGGGTTGTAAATGGGCATTTAGAAAAACTCATTAAAATGGTAATCAGCACAAAAGAAGGTCAGTTCAATCGTAAGCTACTTTTAGGTCAACAGTTATACATTTTGGATTTATCCCCAATCTTAAACCATAATGACGTCAGGGGCATCGTTTTAACAATAAGAACAGTGTCCGAAATTGAACAATTAACAGATGAATTTTCAGAAATCAAGGCCTTTTCAGAAAATATGCGGGCACAAAACCATGAGTTTTTAAACAAGTTAAATACCATTTATGGATTACTTAGTTTAAAACAGTACGATACGGCTTTGGACATCATCTCTTCTGAAGTGAGGGAGAGGCAAGATATCATTTCGTTTCTTATGTCATCTGTTAAAGATCCTTTAATCGCCGCCTGTTTACTAGGAAAGATAAACCGTTCAAAAGAATTGCAGGTTATATTAGAAATCGAACAGGAAAGCAATTTAAACTGTTCATTAAAACTTGAGGATTCCCATCACTTGGTTTCGGTTATTGGTAATGTAATCGATAATGCGATGGAGGCAGCACGGCAAAAGAACAAAAATGAGGGAAAGGTCAAAGTTTCGTTTACGGATTTAGGAAACGAAATTATATTTGATATCGAGGATAACGGTCCAGGTATCCCTCATGCAATGGAAGATATTATTTTTACAGATGGTTATACGACTAAAAATGGGGAAAACCATGGGATCGGCTTGGCCATTGTAAAAAACTCCATTGGTCTTTTAAGTGGTGAAATTTATATTGATCGCAGTTATTTGGGAGGAGCAAGATTTACAATCGTCTTCCCGAAGGATATAAAAGCAGAAAAGGAGGCATAAGAATGTCCAAAGGACCGATTACAGTCGTCATTGTTGAAGATGACGAAAATGCAGTGAATATATATAAGCAATTTACGAATCAACTAGATCAATTCACGGTCATTGCTACAGCTAGCACAGGCGAGCAAGCGTTAAATATTTTGCATGCCGCACAACCGGACTTAATTTTATTGGATATCTTTTTACCGGATATGAATGGAATTGACCTTCTTCGGGAAATTAGGAAGGAATACCGGGGGATTGATGTTATTTTGATCACCGCCGCAAATGATACCGAAACAGTCAGTGAAGCGATTAGGGGAGGGGCGTTTGGTTACCTTATTAAACCGATCATTATCGATAAACTTCTTGCAACGCTAAATCAATACGACGAGACGAGACGGCAGCTTCATAATAACAACTTAGTAAATCAAGATAAAGTCGATACTCTTTTTCGGACTATAAGTATTCCAAATACAGCAAATGCTGCCCAAATCCTTCCCAAGGGAATTGACAAACATACCTTGAAAATGGTCAGAAGTAAGGTTCAAAACGTCAATGGCAGTTTAAATGCTGATGAACTTGGTCAACTAGTTGGAATTAGTTATTCAACCATGCGCAGATATCTAGAGTATTTAGTTTCCTGTAATGAAATGGAAGTTGAGGTTTTGTATGGCAGTGTAGGAAGGCCTGAAAGAAAATATAAAATAAAACACATTTAAACCCCCATTGATGAAATTTGTTTTCATCAATGGGGGTTTTTTCTTTTTTAGGCGTGAAAAAAATGAATAAAACTCTTATAACTTACTTTATATGTGAAAAAGGCCTAGGGGATGATAGTCTCTAAAGAAAGCGCTATCAAAAAAAGATGGTGGTAAACAGAAGGGAGCTTGAAGATGTTATCCATTTTAGGATTTTCCATGATTGCAGTATTCATGTATTTGATTATGTCGAAGCGACTATCGGCACTAGTGGCCATTATGCTCGTTCCAATCATATTTGGCGTGATCGGAGGATTTTTTACAGAACTGGGGCCCATGATGCAGGATGGCGTTGAAGGAATAGCTTCCACAGCCATAATGATTTTATTTGCAATTTTATATTTTGGAATAATGATAGATTCCGGTTTATTTGATCCTCTAATTTCTAAAATATTGAAAATAGTAAAAGGAGATCCTTTAAAAATAGTTTTGGGAACCGCTATTCTCTCAATGACCGTCGCATTAGATGGGGACGGTACAACTACTTACATCATTACTGTCTCAGCGCTTTTACCCCTTTATAAGCGTCTGGGCATGAACAAAATAATATTAGCCACTGTAGCCATGTTATCCATGGGTGTAATGAATATGACACCGTGGGGAGGAGCTTCCGCTATGGCAATGGCTTCGTTAAATCTTGACGCATCGGAATTGTTCTTGCCAATGATTCCTGTCATGGGTTTTGGCCTGATTTGGGTTCTTGTCGTGGCTTTTATATTGGGAAAAGGGGAACGAAAGAGATTGGGAGTAGTGGAGATCCAGCATAATCACACAAAAGAAATGAATACCGAGGCTAATTCCGAGTTAGCGGCAACAACGGTCTCCCGTGATTATCGTCGACCGAAATTGGTCTGGTTCAACTTCCTTTTAACGATTGTGCTTATGGCATCATTAATCATTGATTTTATGTCTTTGACCATTTTATTCATGATTGCTTTCGCCGTAGCGTTATTGGTCAATTATCCTGATTTGAAAGATCAGCAGGATCGAATCGCCGTTCATTCGAAAAATGCATTGGCCGTCGTTTCGATTGTCATTGCAGCCGGGATTTTTACCGGCATCATGTCTGGAACGAAAATGATTGATGCAATGGCCATTACGTTGGTCTCATTAATCCCGGAATCTTTAGGACCATTTTTACCGGTCATTGTAGCGTATGCCAGTGCCCCTTTTACTTTCTTTATGTCAAATAATGCATTCTATTTTGGCGTACTTCCGATTATCGCACAGGCTGCTGATGCTTATGGAATTAGCGCGGCAGAAATAGGCCGCGCCTCGTTAATAGGGCAGCCGATCCACGTATTGAGTCCCTTGGTAGCTGCAGCACATTTGCTAATAGGTTTAGTTGGCACTGACTTCGGGGATTTACAGCGGTTTGCCGTGAAATGGGCATTAGGGACCGTCACTGTCATGACAATAGCAGCGATAATCTTGGGAGTCATTTAGTGAAAAAGGACGGTTACCCTATCTTGAGGATCGTGCAAAATCATATTTATAAATTGGAGGATTTTCAATGTGGATCATCACTCTCTATAAAAACAGAGGTATTGTAATGTATGAATTTGAGACAGAACAAGCAGCAAGGGAAGTTTTCTGTAATATTCAGGGTAATAAGATTCTTTCAGAAGTTATTTACTTTAATGACCCAGGTTTAGCTTATCGGATTGGGTAAGAAGTATAATGATAGCAATGAATCGTAAACTAGTTAAGAATAAAGGGTCATCATCACCTGGAAATTGGAAGCGGAACTTTACAAAATATGAAAATTAAAACATGGGAGTGCCCTTCAAGATTATGCATTTCATTGTTTACCCCGGAAAGCTAAGGCTTTATTGGGGTTTTTCTGTTGCTCTAGACACTTTTAACAATGATTCTTGTGGTAATCTTCGCCAGATTCATGACAGTATCCAGTCTCGTATCATTTAAAGATTGTTGGGGCAAAAGGGGATCTAAATAATTCACGACGGCTTTTAGGTGATAATCACCTAGATCAGGTAAGGATTTATTCATCGCTTCACCAGGGCTAAAAGGACCTTTTGTCAGAAATATAGAACCGATTTGATGATAACCACCCAAACAAGCATCGATACCAAAAATAAAGGGATTTTTAAATTGCTTTTTAATTTCTTTCAAAACACTTTTCAAATTAAGGGCGTGAACAGGATCTGCGAGTGTTCCGAAGACATGATAAGGGACTTTGTTTTCTCTAAGCATCGTCCCTACTAAAGGACCGAATGAATCTCCTGTGGAACGATCTGAACCAATACATAAAAAAATGATCTCTTTGGAAGTTGCCCGAAGAATTCTTGCGATTTGAAAAGAAATTTCGTCTATTTCTCTTTCTACATTTGTATCCAACGTATAGTTGCAATACTGCATTTCTTTTTTTGTCTCGCCTTTTTTTCTGCCATTAAAAGGATACAAGCCTACACCCCCTAGAGCTCCGTGATCTTGAAGAAATTATAACATGATTAAGAATTACTCGAAATGTTATCGAAATCACTCGCTTCCCACCAATGATTAATTTCATATTTTCAGATCCGCATTTGATCTCAAACAAAACTACAGCCTCCATACCAAGTGGATTATCATTTCTTGATTATTGGTATTTGTTAATATATAGATTATCTGGGATTTTTGATAAAATAGTAGAAAACAAAAAAAATACACTAGTATGAAACGATTGGTTTTATAGAACCAATTTTTAATAGAAGGAAGTGTAAGTATTGTTTAATCAATTAAAAAATGACGATAGTATTCTTAAAAATTTACGTGCAGACTGTGAGAATTGTTTTGGTTTGTGCTGTGTAGCTTTGCCTTTTGCAAAATCTGCTGATTTTGCATTTGATAAAGATGGAGGTACACCATGTTCAAACCTGCAATCGGATTATCGTTGCGGCATCCATGAAAATCTCAGAGCAAAAGGATATCGGGGCTGTACGGTATATGAATGCTTTGGTGCCGGTCAAAAGGTATCCCAAGTCACTTATGATGGAAACGATTGGAGAGACAACCCAGCGTCAGCAAAGGAAATGTTCGATGTATTTCCTATTATGCAACAACTCCATGAAATGCTTTGCTACTTAAATGAAGCACTGAATTTAGAAGATGCGCAACCTCTTCACCGAGAATTGCAGGCTGCTTTTGAAGACACGGAATATCTCACTAAGCAAAGTCCACAGTCTATCATGGACCTGAATGTACCAGCTCATAGAACAATCGTTAATGATTTACTTCTGCGCACAAGTGAACTGGTACGTGCAAAGGTTTCATTTAAGAAAAAGAAAAATCAAAAAAAACAGAACAAAATAGGTAGGGGAAGTGACCTTATCTGTGCAAAGTTGAGAGGTGCTGACCTTAGGGGAGTGAACTTAAGGGGAGCTTTGCTTATTGCATCTGACCTCAGAGAAGCTGACATGAGAGTGACTGATCTTATCGGTGCAGACTTTAGGGACGCTGATTTAAGCGGTGCCGATCTCACAGGATGTTTCTTTATCACACAAGCACAGATTAACTCGGCTAAAGGCGATATGAAGACAAAATTACCGCTCTCATTAAGCATTCCCGCTCATTGGAGGTAGAAGTATAGCTTAAGATCGAAGCTAACTTTCATGAAAAAGACACGAGTAAAAGTACCAAACTCACGAGTAAAAGCGTCCAACTTACGAGTAAAAGCACCAATCTCACGAGTAAAAGGCCAAAACTCACGAGTAAAAGGCCAAAACTCACGAGTAAAAAGCGTCAAACTCACGAGTAAAAGCACCAAATTCACGAGTAAAAGCGTCAAACTCACGAGTAAAGCCCAAACTCACGAGTAAAGCCCAAATTCACGAGTAAAGCCCAAACTTATGAGTAAAAGCACCAAATTCACGAGTAAAAGGCCAAAACTCACGAGTAAAGCCCAAACTTATGAGTAAAAGCACCAAATTCACGAGTAAAAGGCCCAAACTCACGAGTAAAGCACCAAATTCACGAGTAAAAGCGTCAAATTCACGAGTAAAAGCACCAAACTTACGAGTAAAAGCCCAAACTCACGAGTAAAGCCCAAATTCACGAGTAAAATTCACACAATTCACGAGTAAAGCCCAAATTCACGAGTAAAAGCACCAAATTCACGAGTAAAGGACCCATACTTACGAGTATAGGGGAATTATCAACAGCAATTATCTTTCAAGTAAATTAGATTTGGCTTTAATCCGAAGCTTTTACAAAGAGTGAACTCTGACTAACATGCGATTCTTCATTAGGAAGGATCGTCTTTTCAAATTGGGCGGAAAACTTTCATTTTTCCATTTGACTCTGACGTTGCGTAATACCTTAAAGTAAATGATATCGAAAGGAGGTAAGAAGCAGTGGCAATGAAGGTGAAAGAGCTAGCCGATTTAGTTGGCATTAGTGTGCGGACACTGCATTATTATGATGAAATCGGGTTATTATCGCCAGAGGAAATAACCGATGCAGGTTATCGCCTTTATTCGAACGATAATCTTGAGATGTTGCAGCAAATCCTGTTTTTCAGGGAACTTGGCATGCCATTAAAGGAAATAAAACAAATGATATGCAGCTCTTCGTTTGATAAACAAGAAGCGTTAAAGCAACATCAAAAAATGTTACTGGAGAAACGCAGTCAGCTCGATAAATTAATTAATACGGTCGAAAAATCGATTAAGCATATGAAAGGGGAAATTCAAATGACGAATAAAGAAAAATTTGAAGGGTTCGACTTCAGTCAGAATCCATATGAAGAAGAAGCTCGCAAGCTTTGGGGGGATAAAGCTGTCGATGAGTCGAAGGCTAAAGTGGCGGGCATGTCCGAAGATGCACAGAAAATTGTATCGGACATCTATTTAAAACTTGCTTCAATCCGTGCTGCCTCGCCCAAATCTGAGGAGGCACAAGAGGCAATTAAAGAATGGTATGATTGTTTGAACAATAATTTCGGAACATACTCACTGGATGCTTTCAAAGGATTAGGTCAAATGTACGTGGATGATCAACGCTTCACCAAAAATATTGACCAATACGGTGATGGTTTAGCAAAATTCATGTGTGAGGCGATGGGGCACTTTGCTGACGCTAACAAAAATTAAATCTCAAGATTGAGAAATTTCATGATGGAAGGTTGCTCCGGCAACCTTCTTATTTTGCAGCTGAATATCAGGCAATCAAGATGATTGCTTAGCCCAAAAATAAATACACCTCCATTTTATATAGTATAATGATTATGTAAAAATTACCATTATAGTATTGTAGGCTACGTTGTGCGTCTGCATTATAGAGAGGTGCTGGTTAAAATGGAACTTTGGAAAATGAATCAAAAGGTATCGGAGCTAAGCGATGTGATTCCTTATTATTTTTTTAGTCTAGTCTCTTCCTGTCTGTCGCTTGCCACGATGATGGTTATTATTATCGAGGGTTCCTTGGGGGGGCTTGGCATTATCGTGTTTTCTTTTTATGTCGTTATCCCTTATTTATTATTTGCTGTTCCGGTACAGGTTTTCTTCAATAAATATCCTAAAAAATTCAGTTTAATTTATTTTAGCCTTTATATTTTGTTCTCTTTGCTGGCTGTATTCATTTATAGTTCGGTGCTTAATTTTGACTTCAGTATGGATGTTTTAACTACAAAGAATTACTATGCAATAAGCCTTTCTGCGGCCCTGTTTTTTTGGTTTTGGGACTCGGTCTTTTTACAAAAAAAGAGATCTGCATCATAAAAGGGACCAGTTAAATGGTCCCTTTCCGACATTATTTCTTTAGCATGTTTACGATTTCTTTAGCTTTTTTTAATGTAACTCCTTCAATGATACTGTTATTTTTTCGAACAGCCGTACCGAAATGATAGTGACCGGTATGCAGTTCGGAATGGATGGAAAGGATATTATCCTTATTTAAGCCGCTTCCAACCAGTATCGCTATGTCGCCGCAGACTCTTTTCATTTGTTGAATCGTTTTCATGCGGCTGGGGAAATCCCCATGCCCACCTGACGTCAATATCGTTGTGATTTCTGGATATTGTGCCAGCATTTCAGCTGAATTGACTGGGTCGTTTGTGTCATCGATGGCTCGGTGGAATGTAATCTCCAAACCTTCACATACCGTCAATAGTTCCTCGAGATATGGTCGATTGATTTCATTTTTTTCATTTAATGCGCCCAATACGACCCCGTTCGCTCCCAGTGATCGAATGATTTCGATATCTTTTTTCATGATTTCCAAATCACTTTGCGTATAACAAAACGACTGGCTATGAGGCCTAACCATCACGTTGACTGGTATCTTTACCGAATTGACGACAGCTTCTATCAGGGCGTGGCTAGGAGTTAATCCCCCTTCGGCTAAAGAACTGACAAGCTCGATTCGGTCTGCGCCCGATTCTTCGATTAAAATGGCATCTTTTATCGTTGTGGCAATGAATTCAATGTACATTGGATTTTCCTTTCCAGCATGCAAGTGTTATAAGAATAGTTTGTATAAGATTATTAAATCCATTAAGAATAGTAAAGTCAATTCATTAATAGATACAATGACCTCTTATCAAATACCTGCTCCGATTTTCCCTTGCTTTCCTCAAATGGAAATTCTTTATTTCTCATATTTATGAAACGAAATGAACAGTTAAACGTATAAAAAAAGAATAGATTCAATGGTATATTTGAAAGTGTAATGTTTGGTGAAGTAATTATATGAAAATTATCATGACGGAGGTTATTTAATTGGATAAAGAAAGTAAGGAAATAAAGAAATCGAGGTTTTACAAAGTAGGGATGGGATTCCTGATCATTTCCCTTCTCACTTGGATCATTCCTGTCGTAGCTCCTTTTACGCCATTTTCGACTGCGGTGAAAGCGGGAGTCATAACAGGTGCGATCGTCTTTGCGGAAGTCATGTTTTGGGCAGGCGCGCTTTTGGTCGGGAAAGAAGTCGCTGCTAAATATAAAGGTTATTTAAACCCGAAAAATTGGAGAAAAGAAAAAGGATGAAGCTGTTTTTTATAAAAAAGGGCTGGGAGTGAAGCTCCATGGAAACTGAGTGGTTGAAAGTTTTCGATTCCGATCGGATTCAAACCGGCGTGGCTCCGCGTGAGGAAGTACATAGATTGGGATATTGGCATGAGGTTTTCCATTGCTGGTTCGTCAGTAGGGAAGCGGGTGTGGATTACCTATATCTTCAGCATCGTTGTGCGATGAAAAAAGATTATCCGAATCTATTGGATATTACGGCTGCCGGCCATTTACTGGCTCATGAAACGGTATACGACGGAGTCAGGGAGATCAATGAAGAAATAGGCATTGACGTTTCCTTTGACGAGTTGGTTCCATTAGGGATTATTGAATACCATCAAACGAAAGAAGATTTCATCGACAAAGAACTGGCAAACGTCTTTCTATATGAAAGTGCACATCGCTTCGATGATTTCACCCTGCAGCCAGAAGAGGTTTCCGGGATGGTGAAAGTTGTGCTGAATGACTTCGAAGAGCTTTGGGCCGAAGCGAAGGACAGAGTGAATATTAAGGGATTTGAAATGAATCGCGAAGGCCGTAGGATGATGATCGATCGATTAGTTGGACGAGATGAGTTCGTGCCGCATGATCTTTCCTATTATGAAAGCATCATTAGATTGATCAGAGAGAACCTCGCTAAATGAAAATAAAGCCCCGACAAAACGATTCGAGTTTTGTCGGGGCTTTTTAAACATTAAGTACATCGATCTGTATCTTTCCCGGTAAACGGCAGCCTATTGGCTCGTTTTGTCTCAGCTCGATACGCATAAGTCCTTAGTTGGTACTTTGTTTGTCCTGAATTGCTCATAGGGATAATGACTTTGTCTCTGTGTTGATTCAGTTGATAAAGCGAGACATACCAGACTGTTATAGTGATTGCAGGATGCGAGTTAAAGGAGGTTTCTGTAGTTTTTCATGAACTAGGGAATTTATCACTTGTAAGAATATGACAAAATTGTAAGATGAACAGTGTACAAATTTTGTTAAGGGGATGAGTGAAATAATGAAAAAAATGGTTTTAAGCATTTCATTTTTTGTAGCTTTTTTAGTCTTTTTTGGCTCCCTTGATTCTTTTGCGAGCAAAGCATCAGCAGAAACACACACTTATGATGGAAAAAGTCCTTACTATAATAGTTGTGCGAATAGCGCAGTCACGAAGAAGTCCGTGAAAATTTATGCCAACGGTGCTTCTGCCAATTTGGAGTTGAAATTCAGCACAACTTGCAAAACGGCTTGGGCAAAGATCACTCTAAGCAGACCGGCTAAAACAGATGGGGAGGCAACGGCATTGGTTGTTCGAAATACTGATAATAAACAATTTAGCTGTGCATCTCCTGGAGGAAATGGTGAAATAAATAAAGGTCAAACGTCATGCTATACACCAATGGTATATGATTTAGATCCGCGAAAAGCAAAAGCGGTCGCTTTTTGGCCATATACAGCAGGTGAAACCGACTGGTATTAATGAAAAAGGAAAAGCCTTCATCTATTTTTATGCAAAGGAAGGATGAATGAATTGAATAAAAAGCTTAAAATGATAGGTTTATCCATGGTGATGACACTGTCGATGTTTCTTGTCGACTTTGGATTTGGGAAAAATCAAGCACTGGCCGAAACACACACCTATGATGGGAAAAGTCCATACTATAATAGCTGTGCAAGTTCGGCGGTAACGAAGGATAAAAAATGGATCGATTCCAATTCGTACGTAGAATTGAAATTCAGCACTGTCTGTAAAACCGCCTGGGCAAAAGTGACCGTAACTCGCCCTGCCGTGTACAACCATGAAGCGGATGCCAGGATCGTCCGAAGTACTGATGGTAAAGCCTATACATGCGCCAGTTCCGGGGGCAATGGTGTTGTGAATATCGGGCAGACCGCGTGCTATACACCAATGGTATATGATTATGACCCGCGCAAAGCACAGGCCCAAGGGATACATGCGATCCCTAATAGTGATGCATATAAAAAAGCGGTGACCATTTGGTACTAAAAACAAAGACGCAAAAAAGCATCCTAATAGTCGGATGCTTTTTTTACGGTCGGATTGTACTCACGCTTTCATTTCTGCTTCCAATTGAAGGAGAAATTGTTTCATCTCCGTACCTCCCCGGTAACCGGTAATGGCCCCGTTTTTTCCGATAACCCGGTGACATGGCACCGTGATCAGAACAGGGTTGGCACCAATGGCCGTACCGACCGCCCGAACAGCTGCAGGTCTTTGGATGAGGTGGGCGATATCGGAATAGGAACAGGTTTTTCCATAAGGTATTTGATTCAGCGCTGCCCAAATTTCTTGTTGAAAGGGCGTGCCTTTTACATCCGCTGGAATTGAGAAAGTCTGCCTGGTTCCTTCGAAATATTCTTGAAGTTCTTTTAGATAGGGATTTAATGCTTTTTCATTTTCAACAAGGCTCGCCATTGGAAAGCGTTTTTGTAACCAAGACTTCAGTTCTTCATACGTTTGACCGGGGGAGCCTACATAGCAAAGGCCTTTTTCCGTCTTGGCCACATATAATTGCCACTTATCATAATGCAATATGGCCCAATCAATGGTTTGTTCTTTATCATTCTTCATTTTCTTCACGCTCCAAAGCTTGAGTTTTGAGATAAGCTTTCCGATATCCTGAAGGGGTATTCCCCATTTTCCTTTTGAATAGCGTCATGAAATAGGGTGTACTGGAGAACCCGACAGCCAAGCCTATTTCAGTTGTCGACTGTTCGGAGTTTTCCAACAGCCTCCTTGCTTTTTCAAGGCGAAGCCGTTGAATGTATTCAGTGGGCGATATCCCCTTCACACGCTTGAATGATCGTTGTAAATGATAGGGGCTGCCGTGGGAAATATCCGCCAATTTGTTCAAAGTGAGGGGTTCGCTGTAATGGGTGTCGATCCATTCGGCTATTTGTTCAACCCATTCTTCTGTCGGCAAATTCAGTCCTTCCGGTTTACATCGTTTACAAGGCCGAAAACCTTCTTCCAAAGCCATCATGGCATTTTTGAATATCTTCACGTTTTCCTTATTCGGCACCCTGGATTTACAGGAAGGCCTGCAAAAGATGCCCGTCGTCATTACTCCATATAAAAAATGATCATCATATGCTGAATCACAATCTATAATAGCTTTCCAATATTCATTCGGGAAATCTGCTTTTTTCGGATTCATCACATTCACCTCTCCATTTAGTATACAAGAAAGGGTTGATATACAAACATTTTGATAATATAAAAGCAAGATAACGTAATAATTCAATAAGTGAAAAGTTGGGGAGGATGACTATTGGTCTGTTAAAATAAGGGAGTTGATGAATCACTATTTGAAGGGAAAAGCAAGATAACGTACCCATTTATCATTAGAATAAAAAGAATAGGCCAAAGGAGGAGCAGAATGAAAGAGACATTATCAAATGATGAAGGCATGATTGAATTGAGAATCCGTGCACCAAAAGAGTTTAGTTTTTCGGAAAATCTTAAATACTTATCAAGATCCTCCAATGAATGTCTGTTCGATATTGTTGATCAAAAAATTTATCGAGCACTTGTTGTCGAAAACGAGGCACTTTTAATAGAAATCAGTACGATGAATGAAACGGAGCTGACCGTTCGATTTCCAGGAAGAATTGCACCATTGGATAATAAGGTAAAGAATGCTGTTTCCCAATATATTCGTCACTGGTTCGATCTTGAGACAAATCTGCTTCCTTTTTATGAGTTGGCCCAAAATGACCCTTTATTGCAAAAGCCGGTAAGCCAATTCTTCGGTTTGAGAAATATGGGCATCCCTGATTTATTTGAAGCGATTGCCTGGGGAATACTTGGACAGCAGATTAACTTGACTTATGCCTATACCTTGAAACGGAGGCTTGTGGAGGGATTTGGTGATTTTGTTGAATTTGAAGGAAAGCAATATTGGCTATTTCCGAAGCCTGATGTGATCGCAAAATTGACGGTCGAAGATTTTGCCGATTTGAGGATGACGGTGAAGAAGTGTGAATATTTAATAGCTGTTGCTCAACTGATTGCAGAAGGAGAACTTACAAAAGAAAAGCTTTTGAATGCAAAGAATGTAAAAGAGGCTGAAAAAATGCTGACCAAAATACGGGGAATCGGCCCCTGGACAGCGAACTATGTCTTGATGCGGTGCTTGCGTTTTCCAGCAGCCTTTCCCATCGATGACGTCGGGCTGCATAATTCCATGAAACTGGTCATGCAAACGGAAGTAAAACCAACGAAAGCGGAAATCCAGAAACTATCGGAAGCGTGGGCCGATTGGGAATCCTATGCGACCTTCTATTTATGGAGATTGCTATATTGAATTGGTGTATATTCCTATTTTCGGAGATAAATTGCATTTCCAGCCCAAACACCTTTAGTCCATATATTATAACTTATTACATTCAATCTTATAGAGGTGAATGACCATGTATTGCAAATCAATTCATTTAGCTGTTTTTGAAAAAATGCTCAAAGGAGATGTTTCCTTTGAGCATTTTATATTTCAGGTTGTTTTGCTTTCTTCCAATACGAATAGATATGGCAGCAAGACAGAAGCAGCACTATCCAAAGAAAAACATCATTAAGGGAAATGCCTATCGCTGATCGTCCCCCTAAAGCGGTCAACACTCCCACCACGGAAAGGAGGTAAAAGGTGTACAACAATTGCTCCTTGAACTTCGCACCATGATCGGCACGACCATCTTTCTTAAATAGGACACTGAGAAATAAACCGATCATAACCCCAAGAAGTACCTCAGGTGAAAAGATATCAGAAAGAAAAAAGACTGGAAAAAAATCATAAATAAGCAAAAGGGTGATGATGATCATATAAATCATTTGAAAAGGATTCAAGAAATTCATTTCGCACTCCCTTTTTTGTTAAATTTTACCTTGTTTTATTGCTTAAATCCTTTCATTTTTGAATGTGGCGAAATATACGGCCAACAATGTTCAATATTTAATAGAAATGGTAAAATCATTATGCTCCTATAAAATTTAGAGAATGAAAATGAAAATAGAGGATGCTGTTGAATATGAGGAAAGTATCACTGGAAACCAAGATTCTCGGGTTAGTCTTATCGTTGAGCCTGTTTTTGATTCTTTTATTGACGACTACTTTTTCCTATATGGAAGGAAGGCAGATAGCGAAGGATAAAGGTCAATTGGCGTTGGAACTTTCAAAGACGATTAGCTTCATGCCTACCGTTACAGAGGCGTTTGAAACGGATGATCCCGCTGGCACAATCCAGCCGATTGTCGAAAAGATCCGCAGGGAAACAGGGGCTGAGTTCATTGTTGTAGGGAA
This sequence comes from Peribacillus frigoritolerans, assembly GCF_030676415.1. GTDB lineage: Bacteria > Bacillota > Bacilli > Bacillales > DSM-1321 > Peribacillus > Peribacillus frigoritolerans_A. The sequence continues at coordinate 212,080 of NZ_JAUUTW010000006.1, forward strand.
TACAGAGGGAATTCGCTATTCCCATCCGCTGGCTTCTGAAATTGGGAAGCGGATGGAGGGCGGGGATAATAGCAGGGCCATTCGGGAAGGCGAATATTATGTCTCCGAAGCGGCAGGATCACTCGGTCTTTCCATTCGGGGGAAGTCACCGGTATTCAATGAGGATGGGAAAATAATTGGGATCGTTTCGGTCGGTTTTTTAGTGGACGATGTCCGCGCCCAAATTTTTAAGGATTTGTCCAAAGAGATGATTGTATCTTTAGTGGCCATCATGATATCGATCATTGGCAGTTATATGCTGGCAAGGAGCATACGTAAAGATACATTGGGGCTGGAACCATTTGAAATCGCCAATTTATATAAAGAAAAAAATGCAGTGCTTCAATCGGTGAAAGAAGGGATTCTGGCCATTGACCCAAATGGGTTGATTACCTCGATGAATCAGCCGGCGAAAAAATTGCTGGATATTAAAGAGTCCGTTCGCCATTTGAACGTGGATGGCCTATTTCCTTCGAAATATTTATTCGAAGTGCTGAAGTCCGGTGAACCGCAAATGGATAAGGAGATTTCATGGAAAGACAAATCCGTTATCGTTAATTGTACGCCAATCTTCGATAGTGAAGGGGTAAGCGGTGTTGTCGCTTCGTTCCGTGATCGAACGGAAATTGAGGAAATGGTCAACACATTATCTGAAGTGAAGATGCATTCAGAGGATTTAAGGGCACAAACCCATGAATTTACCAATAAATTATACGTCCTTTCAGGATTGATACAATTAGGGGAATACGATGAAGCAATAGATATGATTCAAAGCGAAACATCCGAATTGCATTCCCTGAACCGTGTCGTGTTCGAACAGATAAAGGATACAAAAGTACAAGCCCTGTTACTTGGTAAGATAGGGAAAGCCTCGGAGAAGAAGATCATCTTTGAAATAGACGCACAAAGTTACCTAGAGAAACTCCCTGATCATATAAAATTGTCACAACTAACATTGATTCTAGGCAACATTATCGATAATGCACTTGAAGCGGTTTCAAGCATGGAAGAGCCGCTCGTGAAATTTTTCGCCACAGATATCGGAAATGATATGGTATTTGAAGTGAGTGATAACGGAAAAGGAATACCTGAGGATGCCATCGCCCATATTTTCGATCGGGGTTTCACTTCGAAAAACAGCGGAAGTCCGAGTGGTTATGGACTTTCGAATGCTGATCATGTCGTAAAAGAGCTGGGCGGCATCATCGAAGTTCAAAGCGAGGATGGAAACACCATATTCACCGTGTATCTTCCTAAAGAACAGAGAGGAGGGAAAGAATGCTGAAGATAAGAGCAGTCATCGCAGAAGATGATTTTCGTGTAGCGGATATCCATGAAAAATTCTTAAAAAACTTTGATGAAATAGAAGTGGTCGGAAAAGCCGTCAATGCCAAAAAAACGCTTCGGATCTTGGAACAAAAAAGCCCGGATCTGCTTTTGCTTGATGTCTATATGCCAGATCAGCTTGGTACAGACCTCCTTCCGGACATACGGAAAAAATTCCCGAATGTGGATATCATCATGATTACCGCGGCAACGGATAAAGAACAACTTGAAAAGGCGCTTCACTATGGTGTAGAGAATTATTTAATTAAACCAGTGGAAATGAAGCGCTTCAACCAAGTAATCGAAGAGTATCTGAAGAAAGTCCATCTGATGAAATCCAAACAAGAAATAGATCAGGATTTTGTTGATCTCATTTTGAAAAAGGGATCTTCGGTTTCGGAAACGAACGATGGGCCGGCCTTACCGAAAGGGGTCGACGAAATCACTTTGGCGAAAGTGATCGAGGTACTCGAAGCAAGCGATATCGGTTTGTCGGCTGAGCAAGTTAGCGGTCAGATCGGTGCTTCCAGGACAACTGCGAGACGCTATCTGGAATACTTGATATCCGTTAAGAAATGTAAAGCGGAAGTCGTATACGGGGTAGTGGGAAGACCTGAGCGAAGATATTATAAAATTCAATAGAATTAAGTGTGGAACACCTTCAAGATTGGAGGTGTTTTTTTTTGATGCTGTACAGCAGTTAAAATGCTTTGAAAGATTTCAAAAAAAGCAATATATGTCAAAAGAATGATGTTTTAATCTGTTATCTTATTCTTAAGGAGGTTCGGAAATGAGATACAGTCCCATCATTCAAAAAACGATTGAATATATAGAGAATAGCTTACAAGACGAATTGTCCTTGGAGAACATCGCACGATTCGCAGGTTTTTCGAAGTTTCATTATCATCGAGTTTTTCACAAGGAGGTTGGCGTGACCGTATCAGAATATATTCGATATCGAAGAATCGCCAATGCAGCTAACATGTTGCTTTATACGGATGAAAAAATAATTGACATTGCTTTATATTACCGCTTTGAAACACAAGAATCCTTTACTCGTTCATTTAAGAAATATTATGAATTGCCGCCAGGGCAATATCGGAAACTCGTAAGTAAATTAACCTTGCAAAAGGAGGAAATGACGATGAAAAACGAACAACTATTAAAAGGATGGAATTTAAGCGGGAGTCATCCATTCAATTATAAAATGGGAATTGACAGGGAGATATTCCATAAAGGCCAGGCATCAGGTTTCCTGAAATCCGTCACTGCGGAATCAAAGGGGGAATTTGCAACGATGATGCAACAATTCAAGGCGGAACATTACCTTGGTAAAAGAATGAAACTGTCGGGTTTTTTAAAATCAAAGGATGTTGATGGATTTTGTGGTTTATGGATGAGGGTGGATAATGCCCTTCATGATGTTTTGCAATTCGACAATATGGGGAATCGGCCCATCGTTAACGATACGGAATGGAACCATTATTATATTGTCTTGGATGTACCCGAAAACAGTTCCATCATTTCATTCGGGGTCCTTCTTTCAGGGCGTGGCCAAGTATGGGTCGATGAACTGGAATTTGAGGAAGTCAGTATAGATACACCAACGACCAATATAGATTACGGCTGTGACCTCCTGGATGGACCGGCAAATTTATCATTTGAAGAATAAATGCGGCAGTTCGTTTAGTATGCCTCTGCCTTGCATAAAGATTAAGCCACTGTTTGCTTAATAATCGTATCATTTCCTAAAAGAACCCGCCATTCAACCCGGGGAGTGGCGTCCGGTTCGGCCTCGAAAAATCGCTTCCGTGAACACAATGAACACAATTGACAAAATAGTTTTAAAACACAATAAATTGAAAACGCTTACAGATGAAGCGGTTTCATATACAATTTATCTTATTAGAAGATTAGGAGTGATAGATATGCTCGCTTTATTAGGATACTTGATGATAGTTGTGTTTATGATTTTAATTATGACAGGGCGACTTTCAGCCATGATAGCTTTGATTGCAGTACCAAGTGCCTTTGCACTTATTGGTGGGTTTGGCGGTGAAATGGGTGAGATGGCGCTAGAAGGGATCAAAGACGTTGCGCCAACGGGAATCATGATTTTGTTTGCGATTCTTTTCTTTGGGATTTTGATCGATGCTGGCGTTTTTGACCCGATCATCAATACGATCCTTAAGGTTGTAAAAGGTGATCCAGTGAAAATTGCCATCGGCACGGCAGTCCTGGCCTTGCTGATTTCCTTGGATGGAGATGGTACGACTACATATATGATAACGATTTCAGCCATGCTTCCGCTATATAAACGGATTGGAATGAGACCGCTAGTATTGGCCGGTATTGCTGTTTCGTCATCTGGAGTCATGAATCTACTTCCTTGGGGAGGCCCTACAGCACGGGTGATGACCGCTTTAAAACTTGAAATGTCCGATGTTTTCACCCCTGTCATTCCTGCGATGATTGGCGGAGTCCTATTCGTCCTTTTCATGGCATATTGCCTGGGTAAAAAAGAAAGAAAGAGAATTGGGATCATAGAAGTCGATTATCGTGCTGTGGCACAGCACGCGGCTGCAACGGAAGATGCTTATCTTAAGCGTCCTAAATTGATAATATTCAATTACGCATTGACTCTTACACTGCTGGTTGCGCTGATCATGGAACTTATGCCTTCAGCAGTCCTGTTCATGATAGGTTTTGCCATTGCCATTACGGTTAATTATCCGAAACTCAGTGATCAAAAAGAGCGTGTGGCAAACTATGCGGACAATGCTTTATCTGTCATTTCGATGATTTTTGCAGCAGGTGTCTTCACTGGAATCCTTGCCGGTACGGAAATGGTGGATGCCATGGCAAACTCTTTGATTCAGCATATTCCAGATCAAATGGGCGCACATTTTGCTGTCATCACAGCCATCATCTCTGCACCTTTCACGTTCTTCATGTCTAATGACGCATTCTATTATGGTGTGCTCCCATTACTTGCTAAAGCGGGAGCTGCTTATGGAATTGATCCTGCCCTGATCGGTAGAGCTTCACTATTAGGGTTGCCCGTCCATCTATTAAGCCCGCTTGTTCCATCCACCTATCTATTGGTTGGAATGGTAGGGGAAGATTTCGGTGCATTGCAGCGCACTTTCCTGAAATGGGCATGCGGATCGACGCTTGTCATGATAGTGGTATCTGTCCTATTGGGAATCATCCCACTATAAAGCTCCATTTATAAAAGAGTCCCGTTCGTCAAGATGCGAACGGGACTCTTTTCGTGCGCCCGGCATGGGTGCAATCTATAGGGTGAAAGTCCCGAACCATGAAGGCAGTAGTAGTGGTTAGCTTAATGCAAGGGTGTCCACGGTGACGTGGAATCTGAAGGAAGCAAGCGGCAAACCTCCGGTCTGAGGAACACGAACTTCATATAAGGCTAGGTATCATTGGATGAGTTTGCGAAACAAAACAAAGTCCTTACTGCCAAAGGTGGTACAGAGTAAATGAAGCAGATAGATGGAGGGAAAGATTGCACTCTTACCCGGGGAGGTCTGATGACAGCCAAGTACACTTGGTAACCTGTCCAGTGATGGACAGCAGAATCATCAGAA
>NZ_JAUUTW010000060.1 GCF_030676415.1 Peribacillus frigoritolerans
ATCCTTCATAATATAGGCTCCTTTTCGTGTGTAGCTCTACACTTGGTTTTTTATTTTTGGTAGTAACATTATGACCAAGTGCAATCTACGTTAAGCGATGGGAGCCGTTTTCGTTCATTATGACTAAAGGGACAGGTTAGTTGTAAAAAACATGTTTTAATCTATAATTGGTAATATATTCATAATGGTAGAGGGGTTGGGAACTTGATAAAAGGAATATTTGAAGCACATTTGCCTGTTAAAAATTTAGATGTTTCATTGGAGTTTTATAAAAAGTTGGGTTTAGAATTTGCATGGCGTGATGAAGACACTGCTTTTTTTTGGATTGAAAAAGGAAAAAGTTGGTTAGGTTTGTGGGAGGGAAATGAGTATCAAACGCCATACCATCCTTCCTTACGACATATTGCTTTTCGAGTTTCATATGAAGATTTAAAAGAATCTTTAAAGTGGTTAGATTCTATTCAAGTTGAAGTCGTGCCATTTGGTAGTAGAAAATCTATTGAGCCATTTATTCGACCATATCAAGAAAATGCTTCAGTTTACTTTGAAGACCCTGATGGTAACAGTTTAGAAATGATGTGTTATGTTGAAGTTCCTAATGCTTTAAAACATATTACCGATAAGCTGTCCTTTGAAGATTGGGAGGAATTAGCTAAAAGTACATTAAAAAAAGAGAAGGCATAATTATTTATTTTGCTACCGGGTGCGTTAGCTAGTGATCTGAGCTGTCTTTATGGCAGCTCTTTCTTTATGCACTAACGGGGCAGGTTTGTTGAAGAAGGATTTTCTAGTAAGTATAAAAGGAGTGTGTAAAATATGAATCAATACCTGATAGGAATCTATAAAGGTGAGTTATCGAATCCTCAGCTAAATGAATTAATGGAATATACATCCAAAATATCAAAAAACTCAATAACTACGATATCAATTTCTTCCCCAGAAAATCTGACGTTATTGGTAGGTGAAGAAAAGTCTCAATTATCAACTGGACTTACTGACCAATATTACTTACTAACTAATGAATTACAAAAACTGAATCAATATCAGGATAAGTTTTATTTCGTTTATGATTATAGGAATAGAAAGATAGTAAAAAACCCTACGGTAAGATGTTTTCCTTTAATAAAAATAACAATTAGTGGTACTAATTTACAAAATCTAATTCAAACAGTTAAAGACATAAAACAAGATGTATTTGCAGGTTTCAAAATAAACTTAGAAGAATCAGATTTACTTATTGTTGAAGTTCTTCTTTCCTCTCCAATGTTAGAAGTGATTAATAAGGGTGAAAGAATACCTGAATCCTCACAATGCGATAAACATTATTTATATTTAAGCGAATTAACAGAGTTACTTTCTGATCCTACGTTATGTAACTCTGTTCAAACTAAGGCTATATCAGATTAGAGTCATTTAAAAAACAAAGTTTGTGAAGAAATGTACTTAAACTCCCATGAAAATTAAAAAAGCTCAAAATCCAGAAAAAATCACAACAAAATAGACCCAGTAAAAATGCTTTTAAAAAAAAGGCTGAGCCTTATGAGTGATCTGATTGAGTTTGGTAAATCGTTAAACAAAAACCTCCAATTATAGCAAATTAAGTAGAGGCTAGCGCGACGACCAAAAAAGGATTAATCTCCCATGAGTGCTACCCATAAAGGGCGCGACAGTCGGTGGTACACCGTGGACGTCGGAGTCAGACTAACGGATGGGCTCAAAGGCACCATAGTTTTCAACGACCTTCTTCGCCAGCCATTAAAACATTATCGACATAGAGACCAATTTTCATTCTCTGTGGTGAAGCGCTGATTTTTGCGCTTCATGGATGGCTAACGGGTACGTTAGCTGAAGATCAGAGCTGTCTTTAAGGCAGCTTGTTCTTTATGGAACTATCGGGGCAGGTTAGTTCAACAAGGATTTTACCAATATTTGTAGAATGTTCTTTGTTATAAACAATTTTAGGAGGGGGTAACTTGAACGGTCGGATGTGGTACAAAAATAGATTTTTATAAAAATGATCTGTTACTTTACATTTTATTTTGCATGTTTTTGATAAGATATTTTGCGCATTTGGTGTAAAAGAAATAGCAGAGAGTGGGTTCTCTCTGTGGCTTTGAAAGAAAGTCGTACTGTTTATAAAAAAGTTACACCAGTTTTCCCCCTTTGGATATGGTTATCTAAAGGGGGGTTTTTATAGTGAAAAAGGAAAGAATACCTGAGTTGAAAGGTGGTTTATGGAACTGTTGGGTGACAATAGAGTTGTTCCGTTAAAGGGCCAGATAATTGAACAACACCTTCAAAGAAACTGGATATTTATTAAGCAGAATTTATTTAAAGACTTTTTATTGAAAAAATTCCAGTATAATGAATAGTAAATTAAAAAGGAGTGATTGAATGAGTACATTTGTCTTAGTTCATGGAGCATGGCACGGAGAATGGTGTTGGGATAGAATTGTCCCTTTGTTACAAGATGCTGGACACCGGGTATTAACCTTTGATTTACCAGGTCATGGAATGGATAAAACACCACCTTCTGAAGTGACCTTGAAAAATTATACTGACCGTCTATGTAGTATTTTAGATAATGAGTCTGAAAAGGTTATTTTGGTGGGGCATAGCATGGGTGGAATTGTCATAACTCAGACAGCCGAATATCGCCCTGAAAAAATTCAATTACTCGTTTATTTATGTGCCTTTCTTCCTGCAAATGAGCAAACTTTACTTCAAATACTTGAAAATGATAAAAAAGAATCGCCTCCAACCGTCGTATTAAGTGAAGATAAAACTTATTTAGAGCTCAAAGACGATCTGATAAAGGATGTCTTTTATGGGGAGTGTTCCGAAAGTGATATTTTTGAGGCGAAAGGAAAACTTTGCGTCCAACCACTTTTACCTTTTATCACACCTGTTCGCATAACGGAAGATCATTTCGAAAAAGTTCCTCGTGTTTATATTGAAACCCTTAAAGATAATGCGATCTCCATCATGTGCCAAAGAGAAATGTACACTAGAACACCTTGCAGGCAAATAATTACCCTTGATACAGACCATTCACCATTCTTTTCGCAACCGGAAGTATTATCGTCACATTTGAAAAATTTGGTAAGCGAATAAGGATTGAAAATGATAGTTAACTAGAGGATTTTTGAAAATTATCAAATGAATATCAGCCGGAGCACTAAGCACCTGATCGAACTTGTTGAGCAGTTCGAAAAAATAGGAGTCGATTTTATTTCTATCCAGGACAATATAGATACTTCCACCGCCATGGGCCGTTTCTTCTTTAGGATGATGGCAAGCATGGCCGAACTTGAAGGCGACATTATATCAGAAATAACTCAGACAGGATTGAAAGCAGCAAGAGCCAGGGGAAAACTTGGTGGCCGACCAAAAGCTGATCAGGCAAAGTTAGAGTACGCTTATCACTTATACCAGCAAAAGAAATTGACTGTAAAAGAGATATGTGAAAAAGCCGATGTTTCCCGAACTTCCTTATATAGATTCATTGACGAACAGAAGGGGGTAGCCAATTAATGATTTATACTATACTTTCCGTTTTGCTCGCTGCGTGCATCGGTTGGATAGCTTATCTATTAAAAAAGAGAAAAGAAATGGTGGAGAAATCCAATAAGCAAATAGGTTCCATGGAAGAAGCGCATAAACAAGAAATAGCAAGCACCAAGGAAGTACATGAAAACTCTATAGATACCATGAAATCAAAGGTTAGTGAGCACTTGACCACAATCAAAGGAAAACATCAAGATGAAATGGAAAAGCTAAGACTCGAAAATGAGGATTTAAGGAATAAAACTAGAAACCGGGGTGAAATCCTTACCCAATTAATCTTAGAGAATCTAAAAGAAGATTTAATAAATAAAAGCATACTTAAAGAAGATGAAATGATTATCCTGCCTAATATCTTTATTCCTGAAGAAAACGGAAAGACTCGTCAAATTGATCACCTTGTTCTCTTGCCACAAGGTCTTTACGTAATAGAAACGAAAAACTGGAAAGGTCATATCGTCTTAGGGATGACCAAAAGAAACAGTGGGAAATTTTCATTTTTACCTGATTTATTATGCAGCTCGAAGGAAGAAACGATCATATTTAAAAAAGAAAGTTCGGGAATCTCCGTAAAAACCAATTACGGTAATCCAATTACCCAGGTAGCAGGTGCGGCGTTCATACTATCTGAGTATCTTAAAAAGAAATCCGTTCGGGTCGGATGGGTCGAATCCATTGTCTTTTTTAACCATGACGATAAAACATTATACGATTGGTCGACAAATCCCAAAGTAAAACGAATGGCGGAAAAAGAAGAATTAGTCCAATTCTTTAAAACCGAAATAACCGGAAGAGATAGAAGATACTCGGCCCATCAATTAAATGAAATAAAGGACCATATAGAGAAAACCAATTATATAGCTGAAGCTATGAAATTATAAAAGGTATCGCTAATTAATTTGTAGAACTTATTGAGTGAAAAACGATTGCAGGTGTGACTTACATGCTGGATTAACACATTCATATATATCCCCTAGCTTTTGAAAACCTTCTTTGTGATTGTAAAGTCTTGTGCCTAGTTTAGAGTGAATATATAAACAGGAAAATCCATTCTTTCGTAGAATGTATAGGGAAAAGGAGGGATATTTCATGAAGGATCCAGGTGTTGTCAGCAGTGGTGGATTTACATTTGATTTAGGTATTAAAGTAGGTGGTTAATAAGAATTTAGAGAGCATCCATTAATTTGGGTGCTTTTTATTACAGGAAAATAGTCCCTTCTGTCGAATTATTAGGACTAAAGGAGATGGTTAGATGGGTTTCAGATTTGATATGAGAAATAAAACACCTCAGCAACAAGCTATTGTTAGAAAAAATGACGAATCGGAAAAGCTTAGAAAAGAACAAATAAAAAAAGAAGAAGAGATCAAGTGTACTGCTGTTGAAAAAACTCGAGATTATGAAGGTGTTAACTTTATAAAAGGAACGAAAACTCTTCTGCAATTGAGAGTAAGTAATACAGCTTTAGTGAATGACCCTTGTGGATTGAAAGACTCAGATGCGCACAAATGGCTTTGTAAAATAGGGATGACTTTCATCGATCAGGTTAAAGAATATGAAGTTCTAACTATAACTTCATATGATGTTCTGAACCAAGAGCTAACCATTGATTGGAAAGACCTAAGAAGAGAAACTAAGACAACAGAGGACTAAGGTAAGGTTAATGGTCATGGCGGTACTATACGTCCAACGTAAATTTAAACGATTATGAAGCATCCATTATTTTGGGTGCTTTTTTTATTGGAAAAATATTATGGTTTGGGAGTACCGCCCAAGGGGAAAAGACCAAAAGATAAAATACTAGCCTTAAAGGCTAAAAGGTTGCCATCACGGCAACCATAACTTAGTTTATAAGGGGAACGTAATAATCACTACAATTTAATTCTTCATCATAATAGGGGCAACCCATTTCTTCAACTCCTAACTGGGGTAACGCCACATCGCCATCAAGCTAAGCGCACAAGAGATAATATAAAAGTGTGTTCTCTTTAATTTGCTATGGTAACACTAAAAATGCGCATGACAAAAAAAACCATCAAATTGGTTTTTGGGGTCCCGGCAGAAAAACGCGGAAAATATACGTTAAGCCAATTTCTGGATAAAAAAAGCCGATTTCCTTTACGCTAGGGAATTAATCGGCTCTTACTTTTGGATTTAAAATTATATATTGCTTGATGTAGTCTGGTCACGCCTTCTTTTATTTCTTCATTTTTTAGATGCCCATAACCCAAAATAATTTGATTATGATGTTTTCCTTTTTCAATAGTATGATCTTCTACCGGATATACCTTAACTCCAAACTGTTCGATCCATTCAAGTAATTCTTTTGAAAAATGGGATTCATTCAATTCAACAATTAGGTGTAAGCCTGTTGAATAACCGAAAATATTAACCTTATTTGAAAATGTTGTTTTTAAACAATGAATAAGGAAGTTTCTTCGGTTTTTATAAATCTTCTTCATCTTCGTAATATGTCGTTCCAAATAATCTTCATCAATAAAACGTGCAAGGATAAGCTGATCTAAAGAAGGGGTATGCAGATCCGAAAACCATTTTAGCCTGCGGCATTTTTCAATAAGATGTGAAGGAAGAATTAAATATCCCATTCTAAGTGCTGGTGATAAGATTTTACTAAACGAACCAATATATAGTACACGTTCTGGTTCTAATCCCTGTAATGAACTTACAGGTGGACCTTCATATCGAAACTCACTGTCATAATCATCCTCAACAAGATAACAATTTGTTTTTCTCGAGTAGTTAATCAATTGAATTCGTCTTTGAATCGGTAACGTTCCTCCTAACGGGAACTGATGTGAAGGGGTAATAAAGACAAACTTCGGATTTTTATTTAACGGCAGCAAAGATGTTTTCATCCCATACTTATCAACTGGTATGGGGTAAAGGGCAGAGCCTGAAATTTTAAATATGGTTTGAATATCATTCGTTATTGGATCTTCCATTATTACTAAATCATCCGGAGATAAAAGTAATTTAGAAACAAGTGTTAAAGCCTGAGTTGCACCGGAAGTAATTATAATTTGTTCTGGGTGACAATCAACACCCCTTGTTTTCAGTAAATAGCGTGATAAAACCTGCCTTAATTCCGGACGTCCTTCAGGAATATCATATCCAAACGAAGAAGGCGGAATTTCATTCCATATATTATTAGACAATTTTGCCCATGTCTTACGTGGAAATAAATCCAATGCGGGTATCCCTGAACGAAAGTTGATAATATCATTATCTTTATTTTTATCTTCAACCCAATTTAAAGAATGAAACAAAGGATACTTTTTCTTTTGTTCTAAAAAAGTCCCTTCAGCAACAAATGTCCCTGAACCCCTCCGTGAAACTAAAAAACCTTCAGCCAATAATTGATCATAAGCTTCTAAAATCACATTCCTGGACACTTTTAACTCAGAAGATAGTTCACGTGTCGATGGTAGTTTCTCTCCTGATTGTAAGTTGCCATTTAAAATTCGTTCCCGTATTTGCTGATAAACTTGTCTTATTAAAGGTATATCCAACGACCGATCAATGGGTATCCAAAGCATATTTACATTTTCCCCTTAAATAAAATTGGTACCGTAAAAAATTATAATAAGTGGTACTAATATAAACCATTTTACCATGTTAAAGTTGATTCAAATAGTAAAAAGGAGATGTATGGTAATGATTAATCCAGAAGTCCAAATCACCCAAGCACTTAAATCGATTGCACGAAATGAACATATCAAATCCTATATTCAAAAATCCAATGAACTCTATCCCTTATTATTGCAAGCTACCCAACGATTTGTCACCGGAGAACATAGGCAAGATGGGATTGTAACAGCAAAAGAACTAATCACAAGAGGTTATTTTATTTCACTGGAATACATAGGGGAAAATACAACGGATTTAGAAGAATGTCGAAAAGCAAAAAATGAGTTTTTGAAACTTATTGAAGAAATGGGTTCTCTGTCTATGAAGCAAACTGTCTCGCTTGATTTATCACATATCGGGTTATCTGTGGATTCAGAAACAGCTTATATTCATTTACTGGAAGTAGCCAAGAAAGCAAATCTGTACGGCATTACACTTATGATAAGTATGGAAGAGTCATCGAAAACAAATGAAATTCTTGATATCTATAAAAAAACAACGGAGCAGTACCCTAATGTAGGGATAACTATACAGGCACACTTATATCGATCTAACAATGATATTCAAGAACTCATTCATTATCCTGGGAAGATACGAGTTGTCAAAGGAGCTTATCAAGAATCTGTTGATATTGCTATGTCTAGATCAAAGGAATTAAATAACCGTTATCTTAAACTTGTACAAAAATTAATAGAAGCTAATCACTCAGTATCCATAGCCTCACATGATGAGATGCTCATTCAAGAAATGGCACACCGTCAATACCTTAATCATCCAAACGTAGAAATGGAAATGCTCTATGGAATCCGTCCGGATTTGTTAAGGGATTTAAAAAGTAAAGGGTACAACTGTAAAGTATATTTGACTTACGGAAAAGAGTGGTACTTGTATTTATGTCATCGAATAGCTGAATATCCGGAAAATCTATATGGTGTAGTAACGGATATGATTAATCCATCTTTAACAGAGAGAAGTAAATCCTATTGAACGAACATTTAGTCCCAAGTTTGAAAATCATTTTGGCCATGATTATTGTGGGAAGTTCGGTTGTAGTAGGTAAACTGATCGTTCAAAGTTTTCCCGTGTTCTTAGCATCCGAACTAAGATTCCTTGTCGCAAGCATTATTTTAGTTCCATTATTGATAAAATTTGAAGGGTTCCCTTCTATTAGTAAGGGAGATTTATTGATCCTGTTTTTACAAGCATTATCTGGTGTATTTTTGTTTAATATTCTTATGTTATATGGACTTACAATAACCACAGCCATTGAAGGTGGAATTATTACAAGTACAATTCCAGCAGTCACAGGCGGGCTTGCCTTCTTTTTCCTTAAGGAGAAATTAACAAAAAATGTAATAACGGGAATTTTGCTAGCAGTTTTAGGCACATTAACAATCAATTTTTCCGGATCTTTTTCATCCGTTGAACGTGGATCCTCCCCTTTATTTGGAAATTTACTTATTTTCGGTGCCGTTATTAGTGAAGCTTTGTTTATTATATTTGGGAAGTTTGTCGCACAGCGAGTTAGTCCTCTTGCTATTTCAACGATTGTCAGTGTTTTTGGGACTGTTTTATTTTTACCCTTTTCCCTCTATGAAGGTAATCAGTTTAAGTTTGAAGAAGTATCCATTACAGAGTGGGGATTAGTATTCTATTTCGGTATGGTTGTAACTGTCATTGCTTTTATTCTTATGTACCAGGGTGTTTCAAAAGTTCCTGCAAGTACAGCTGGAGTATTAACAGGTGTTTTACCAATGAGCAGTGTCATTCTTTCTGTGCTTATCTTAGGTGAAGAAACCTCCTTTATCCATTTTGTAGGAATTGGCTTTACATTAACAGCTATTTATTTGATGGCAAAACCGGCGAAGAAAACACCTAGTCCAAATTGTTAGTCTCAAAAACATTCGTTTTTGAGACTGGATTAATTTAAAAATAAAATAACCTCAAACACTATTAGTATTGGTTTTAAAACTCATCTCAAAAACAAAATCTCATAATCTGCATTTTTTATGATTTATGAGACAATAAGTTGAAATACTAACGCGTGCCAGTGCTTTAAATATATTAATTAATGCAATTAGTGTATGGAATACAGTTTACCTAACGGAAGCTATAAAAGTCTCAAAAGAAAAAGGGCTATTACATGAAGGGTTAATTCAACATATTTCCCCTTTAGCCTGGGAGCATATTAATTTTCTAGGAGAGTATAAATTCAATTTAAAACAAACAACGGATTTACGATCTCTAAGATAAAATTTAAAGTCGATTCTCCTTAGCGTAAGGAAAATCGGCTTTTTGTATCCAGAAATTAGCTTAGCGTATATTTTCCGCGTTTTTCTGCCGGGACCCTGCCGGGACCCCTATATTCAACTTTTAGGAAATTTTCTACCTGATAATTATCCTCATGATTTATTGCATCTATCAAAGCTTCCAAGATGGCCAAACCATCCGGAATCCTCAATTATTACTTCTCAATCGGTTCCTCCTTCTTCAAACGCTGTCCGCCAGCGAGCAGAGGCTGAACCACTATTAGATTCCGTTTTCTTTAGCACTTTTTCGCACGTTCATCCAAGGAATAGTGCTTCCTGTCGTCCGTTTCCCAAAAAGACTGAAGCCAGCCTTCCTGCTCAAGTAGGGAGCATACATATAAGAAGCTTTCGTTATTTTCAAACTTCCGGATGCCTTTCTGATAAAGAAATTCGTTAATCTTACAATAATCATACTTACAAAGGAAGCCCAAAAGGCTCCCTTTTGTATGCAGCTTAACTTTTTAATGATAGCCATTCTGCCCATTTGCAGAACCTGATGTTTTATGGTTCCCCTTTTTACCCTTATGCTTTCCTTTCTTACTCATGAAAGAATTCCTCCCCAATACAAGATGTTATTTCTTGATTAGTGTTCGTTGAAGAGCTTTCAGGTATTACGGGAACTGAAGGAAGCTCATTCACATTTTGGATAATCTTCATTTATGAAGGCTTTGATTTCTCCCACTATAATGATGATGAGCCCAGATAGATAAAACCAGATCATTAACACAATGATGCCATCAAGACTGCCGTATGTAGCAGACTTAAAGAAGTATTCGCAAAGGATTTTGATATCATAAGTTTTAGGGGAATGAAAAAGATTACTCAACCAAGTGAATTTTTCGGAGAAGAATTTTTGTGGACAAGCTTAATGCAAATGAAATAGTTGTTGAACTCCCATGAGGAATGGGCTGGCGCCAACGACGAGAAAAGGATTAATCTCCCATGAGTGCTACCCCTATAGGGCGCGACAGTCGGTGGTACACGTAGTCGTTGGAGTCAGAGACTAACAGATGGGCTCTAAGGCACCATAGTTCAAAGACCTTCTTCGCAAGCCATTAAACATTATTGACCCGGAACCCCATTTTCATTCTCTGGTTTTCCGCTGCATGGATGGCTAACAGGTGCGATACTTCAATAACGAAGCGTCGCTTTTTTTCTTATAGAGCTAAATGGGCAGGTAAGTTTAAGAAGGAATTTCATATATAAAATAGTAAAAAAGGTTAGTTTTGAAAACGAGTAAAATACGGAAGGAGTAAGAAATTGATATGACAACCGGAAACAACAGGCAAAAAATCAATGTAATTGTGGCTCCTATTACTTTTTTTATTTATCTGTAAAATGTTTCTATTCTTATATCTTAATCAGTTTAAATACTTTATCGAATTTGGTTTACTGAAATTTAAGTCCATATCAAAACATTGCCAGCATCATCAACCCCCTAAAAGCAAATATTAGATGATGGAAGGGGAAAATTTTGCTTTCCAAATTTTATATAGAGGAAGTGTCTGAAAATGAATAACTGGATACCAGCGCTTTTGAATACAGGGAGAAGGCAAAACATGTTAAAGATGTTTGGCAGAAAAAGAAATAATAGAGGTATGATGTGGGCGTCTTTATTAGGTCTAGGAGTTAGTGCAGCTGCTTATGGATTAGGAAGAAATCGAAACAGATATATGCTGCATCCTGTTCAAAATGTAATGAATAATATTCGAACGCAAACAGCTGGCCGAATGCCAAACGCTGCTGCTATAACAGAGTTTTCAAAGGACCTGACAAAAATCCTTTAACAAACAAATGAATTTCTTCACATAAAAATGCCCACTTCAATGTGGGCATTTTTATGTGAAGAAATTGGAATCAGTAAAATCTGAAATTTCTTTTGGTAAAAGACTGATTCCTGTATAAAAACAAATAATAATCCCACATGATTTCGACTAAAATATAGCTGCTATTGACGGGCAAAATAATTTACGCAGCGAGCAATTTTATCTAATATGATACTGGTCATGGTGGCAATAAAGGCACTTCCGATAATATCAGATGGATAATGATGTCCTACCCAAATACGTGAGAAGCCCGTCAACACAGATAATACCCACATGATTGAACCAAGGACACGGTCATAAAGAAAAATAGAAGTAGATATAGCAAATACAATAAGAGTATGTTTACTTGGAAATGAAGAATCCATTTTTGAAGGAATGAGTAAGCCTAACCGACGTTTCACAAACGGACGTGGTTTAAAATAAAACAATTTAATCAAAGTGTTAATAAACAAAGTTACCCCCACAGATATCACCGCGTTGCAAGACACTTTTTTGTAAGAATCATTTCTAAACCACATGAAAATCAAAACAAAAATAAACACATAACGAATTTTATTTGAGATCAATATCATCAGCAAATCAATTGGAGAACAACGTCCAGAAAGCTGATTGATTGACTTAAATACTTTGTAGTTCATAAAAATTATCTCCTTACTTTATAGATACAAATAAAATTCCCTACTAAGCAAGAAATATGTAAAATCGCAGAATCCAGTTGTTTCTTAATATAAGTTATCAAAAATAAGACATAAAAAAATTTTACAATGGAAAAATAAATAAAACAGTCTTGAGTATGAATTAGAGAAGATTATTAGGCTGGTTCAATAAATAGGAGAAGGATGATTTAAGTGGCATCTTCATAAGCAAAGAATTGGGATAATCCAATCCTTTTTTTATTTCATTTAAATAAACATTTGAATAATAAATTTGAATTTGTATTACTTTTCATCAATTGGGAAAATATATAAATGAGAACAAGAAGGAGGAAACAAATGGAAGCGAATATGAGTGTTGAAGAAGTCGTGAATCAAATTTCTAAATTAGTAGAAAAAGAAGGGAAGACACCTCGGAAAAAAGAGGTAAAGAAGTCAGATCCGGAGTTAATGAAAAACGCATTGTATTATTTTCCTAATTGGGATAATGCAGTAGAACATAGCATTGGATCTTAACCATAAACGATACATAAACATTTATTTTTTCAAATTGGTGTATAATCCCTTCGCTTTTGTAAAAATTACAAATGTATTGGATCTAACCACAAAAGTTGCCTGAGTGGAAAGGGCATCTTTTGTGGTTTTTTATATTTGTAATCGAAGGCTTCCTGGACCATTTGAATAGCAGCTTGGTATCAAGGCAGGCTAAATCTCTTTGGATACGGAAACCATGTAGGGTTATACTATAACTATTTTTTAGGGGCATTTTCTTTAGGTTTCTTAACTAAAAAGTACATAAAGATAGCAGATATTAGTATGACCCCACCTATGACAAACCAAACGAATAAATCCGTATTGATGAAATGCTGATAAATCCATGTATCATACCTTAAACCAACCTCTGTTTGTTTATTTAGTTTGAACGCTAATGATCAACACTATCCCAAAAAAACAAGAAATAAAATGAATAGTACGTTTAAGATGTACAGTATCACTTGTGTTTACTCAATAAGGGAGGTTGCTAAGGTAGCCTTTTTATTATGGAACTATCGGGGCAGGATAGTTGAAGATGAATGTTACAATAAAAGAAAAATGAAGCAAGGTGATATTTTGTTTATAACGTTTGTAAGTTATTTTGTTATCTTTTTTATTATTGCAAGACTTGTTAGCCTAACGGGTAAGATTAGCTGGATGCCACTGATAAAAACAACTACGAGACATGATGCAATATTAGCAATAATTTTTTCATTCATTGTTGCTGTTTTAACCCTTAATGGATAAAACACTATTTAGACCTTGTTGAAATATTTATTGGGAGATGCCAAACAGTATATTCCTTCGTGAAACTCTCACTTTCAACAGTAATTAGTGAATCATCTTTGTTAAAAATATAACCAGAACCCATCTGTTCTTTAAAGGACCAACCTTTTTTCTTTAATAAGGAAAATAAGGGATGGGTATTATTTGCAGTGGATAAGTATAAAATTTCATCATTCCTTTCCTCAAATTTTTTAATTTCATTATCAGTAAGTATAATGCTAGCTACTGCTATTGACTTTTTTCCAAATGATGTGTTTGAGGACAATCCTATTAATAATAGTAAAAGTCCGCAGACTATTATTATTCTTTTGGTTGTTTTCCTATTAATGAAAATCACCACCCTTTTTATAACGAGATTACATCATTCGGCAGAAATGTTAATAGGTATAAATATTCATTGTTATTGAACAAATGGGTGCGTTAGCTGAAGATCGGAGCTGTCTTTAAGGCAGTTTTTTCTTATAGAACTAACGGGGCAGGTTAGTTGCACAAGCATAGGAAATAAAATAAACCGTATATCCCCACTAATGGTAAAATAATGTTATAAAAACGGAGGGGTAATATGGGAATTATTAATATAAGCATTAAAGAGCGTATGGAGTATCATAATGTAAATGGTTTGAGCATTGCAGTAATTAATAACGCTCAAATTAGTATGGCAGAACACTATGGTTTACTTGAGGCAGGAACGACTAAAAGTGTAAATAGTAATTCTATTTTTAGTGCTTGTTCGATTAGTAAGTTCTTAACCGGGATGCTTGTTTTGCTACTAACTGAACAAGGTCTTGTTGATTTAGATGAGGATATAAATAAAAAGCTAACATCGTGGAAAGTTCCTGATAATAAATTTACTGAAAACCAATATGTTACATTAAGAAACTTGCTTAGTCATCAATCTGGAATTATAGATCCTGAAGATAGTTTTATGGAACTTAATTCGAATGACGGTATTCCCTCTATTGTTGACCTATTAAAGGGACACACACCCTATTGTAAAGTACCTATTCAAGTTAACTATGAACCTAAGAGCGACTTTCAATATTCAGATGCGGGCTATTGTATAATACAACTACTGATAGAAGATGCGACTGGTAAACCTTTCGAAGATATAATAGACGAACTAATATTTCAACCATTAAAAATGCACAACAGTTCATTAGCAATGACCATTTCAGAAGAGAAAAGCGATAACTTTTCTTGTGGTCATAAAAAAAGTGGAGAATTAGTTGATGGAAAATATGCAATATACCCTTATCAAGCTGCGTCAGGGCTATGGACAACACCTTCAGATTTATCCATTTTGGTTATTGAATTAATTAATTCTTTAAAAGGTAAAAGTAAGATTGGACTTTCTGTAAGTAAAGCAAAAGAAATGATAACCTCCCAAGGTTGTAAAGAGTGGACTGGATTAGGGGGGGTTTTAGATGATTCAAAAGGAGAACTAGAAATTTCATCGCTTGGTTGGGGAGTGGGCTTTCAATGTATGATGGTTGCATATCCCTATTTAGAAAAAGGATTAGTTATAATGACAAATACAGATTTAGGTGTCCATCAATTGAAAGGGATCATTGGTGAAATATATGATTCCTACGCTTCTGGATTGTGAAGAAATGTACTTAAACTAACGGGTGCGTTAGTGCCATAAGAAGGCCGCCAATTGGCGGCCTTCTTAATGTACATTCTTACCCAAATCATACTTTCACTTTATTTATGGTCATTGAAAATTTTTCATTTTTTTCCATATTAATCATTCACTCTGCTATAATTGTATAATTCGGAAATGAAAAAATATTCCAAAGGAAGATGGTGCTCTATATTTATGACTAATGATCATCGAGTTATAGGATTTATTGGAACTGGGGTTATGGGGAAAAGTATGGCTACCATATCCTAAAAGCAGGATATGAGTTACTGGTATATAACCGTACCCAATCACGCACTACAGATTTAGTTAAAATGGGAGCAACATGGATAAATACTGTGGGTGAATTATCCGAAAAAGCTGATATTATTATTACAATGGTAGGCTACCCGCAAGATGTAAAAGAAATTTATCTAGGAGAAGAAGGAATATTACATAAAGCAAAAAAAGGAACCTATGTCATTGATATGACGACTTCTAGCCCTATATTAGCTCGTGAAATTCATAAAAAAG
>NZ_JAUUTW010000061.1 GCF_030676415.1 Peribacillus frigoritolerans
GGTAGAATCTGTTAGACCAGTTTTGCTCCATGCAAGAAACAAATTGAATAATGATGAAAATGTAAAAAGTGTAATTGATGGAATTAAGGCTTTAAAAAAAGAACTATACACTTAATCCTTCCTTGTCTCACTAACAATTGCTTTGGCAGCTCTTTTTCTTATGGCACTAACGGGGCAGGTTAGTCGAATTATATGTTATGATGGAAAAAAATAGATATTTTAGGGGGATTAAAATGGTTACATGCTATCTGAAATATGTTATTGACCCTTATAAATTAAATGAGTTCGAGGAATACGGTAAGATTTGGATTCGATTAGTTAATAAATTAGGTGGTACACATCAGGGTTATTTCCTTCCACATGAGGGTGCTAATAATATTGCTTATGCATTATTCACTTTCCCAAGTTTAGCAGCATATGAAGAGTACCGAGTAAAAATGGCATTGGATGCAGAATGTCAAGAAGCATATAAATTTGCAGAAGAGACTAAATGTATTTTAAGTTTGGAGAGAAGCTTTATGCGTCCTATATTCGAATGAACATACATTAAAGTTGAAAAATAATCTATACATACCTTGATAAGCTAACGGGTGCGTTAGCTAAAGATCGGAGCTGTCTTTAAGGCAGCTTTTTCTTTATGCAACTAAAGGTGCAGTCTAGTGTAAGAAGGAATGTACAACAAGTATGAGGAATAATCAAAAAACAAAAGGGGAACCAGTGTATGAATAATGAATTTAAAAAGGCCATAAATTTACTGGAAAATAAGGATAAAGAAACTTATCCTACATTTGCCTACTCTGTATTAAATAATTATATTCCTGGACGGGTCTATATGGATGAATTGAAGAAAACGGTTTTAATTGGAACTGATTCAGGTTTTTTTGCCGTTGGTGGAGACGAAATGAACAATGGTATTGACAGCGTATTTTTAGAAATTTATAGAAGCAGAAAAAATGATAAAAAGCGATTCACTTTGTTTTCTCCATCAAAAGAATGGGATCAAGTTATAAATAAGTTGTTTGAAAAAGAGTTAAGACAAATGCATAGATATTCTTTTCAATTTAATAAGGATACATACTCAACAATAAAAAAAGAAAAAGTCCCTAAAGATTTTATAGTAAAGAGAATAGATGAAAAAATAATTACTGAAAGTCTGGAATTTAATGAATCTTATTATAATGAATATTGGGGTTCAGTATCAAATTTTCTTGAGAATGGTTTTGGTTATTGTTTGCTACATAATGATACCGTTGTAAGTGAGTGTACATCTATATTTAGTTCATCACAATTTGCTGAAATTGATATTGCAACTCAAAATAAGTATAGAGGAATGGGCTTAGCTCAAAATGTTGCAGAAATATTCATTGAACATTGTATTGAAAGAAATTTGAAACCCAACTGGGATTGTGATGTTAACAATTTTGCTTCGATAAAGCTAGCTGAAAGATTAGGATTCGAAAATCCAATAGAATATTCACTATTCGTTAGAAGGTAAGAATTTCTTATTTGGCTAACAGGTGCTTTACTTCAATAGGGAGGTTGCTGCGGCAACCTTTTCTTATTCAACAAACGGGGCAGGGTAGTAAAGTATTAAGATTAAGACTTAAATTTAATTTTTTAATGGAGGAATATTATAATGGACCAATTAAAAGGGAAAATTGCAATTATTACGGGTGTAAGTCGTCTGAAAGGGATTGGAGCTGCTATTTGTAAGGAGTTAGCTGAAACGGGATATCATATATTTTTTACTTATTGGACGGAATATGATAAAAAAACGCCTTGGAGCATTGAATCAGATGAGCCCATGAAATTAAAAGAAGAATTAATAAAAAAAGGTGTTAAGGTATCATGTATGGAGTTGGATTTAACTTCTTATGATGCACCTGAACAACTTATAAATGAAGTTTCTGAAAAACTTGGTTATCCTGATATCTTGATTAATAACGCAGCATACTCAACTAACAACGATTTTTCTAATTTGACTGCCGAAGAATTAGATAAACATTACATGGTAAATGTTCGTGCAACGACACTATTAAGTAGTAAATTTGCTCAAAGGTTTGATAAGAAATCGGGCGGGAGAATAGTCAATATTACATCAGGTCAGTCACAAGGACCAATGCCTGGCGAATTGGCATATGCAACAACAAAAGGAGCAGTTGATGCTCTAACTATTACATTGTCGGCTGAACTAGCCCCTTTAGGAATAACGGTTAATGCATTAAATCCAGGTCCAACTGATACAGGGTGGATGACAGAGGAAATAAAAAATGAATTAAAACCGATGTTTCCTTTCGGTAGAATAGGAAAACCGAGAGATGTTGCAAAAACTATTAAATTTCTAGTGAGCGATGAAGCAGATTGGATTACAGGTCAGATTATTCATTCAGAAGGTGGATTTAAAAGGTAAATTAAACTAAAAAAGGCTTTGGTTCTAGAACCTTTTTGTTGTATTAAATTTCAAGGATAGATATCAATTTGTGAAGGATTGTACTTAAACTAACGGGTGCTTTAGTTCATTAACAGGGGTTGCTTCGGCAGCCTTTTTGTTATGGCACTAACGGGGCAGGATAGTTGAACAAGAAATCACACGTAATTATAGAGTTTGGAAGGGGATTACTGGGATGTAATGTTAAACTTTATAAAAATGATATTGAAAGGACTGGACTCATTTAATGGATATTAGAAAACCTAACGACTCGGAACTTAAAAAGTTTTGATGGCACATTAGGTGAAGTAAACCTACAAATGAAAAAATTGAACAACTTGTTGAACCACTTCTTGAAAAGGGAGCTAATATGACTCGGGATCTTTCCCAATCTTTTTGCAGTAAGTAAATAGGTCATGAACTCGAACTCAAGGCGAATTGGGAGACGAAGGTGCAGCATACACTCCATCAGGGAACCCCTCTTCAAAATCTTCTATTGCTCTGCGTAACATAGATTCATCCATCATCATCTCTCCTAATGTTTAATTAGTATTTTTCAAAGTAAGTTATTCAAAACGGCAAACTCATAGTAACTGTTTTTATGCTAAAGCCCATTTTTTCGTACAGTTTAATAGCTTGGTTCTCTGCAAAAGCACTTAGTCGGACTTCTGAGTGTCCATCTTGTTTAAGAAGGTCAATGGCAGTTCTCCTAAGCCTTTTAGAAATTCCATTCCTCTAAATTCTTCTATAACAAAAAGTTCATAAATAATTCATCTTATCTGTAAATTGGTCTTTACTTGCTCCTATCAGAACCCAGCCCATGAAGAACTTATAAGGCAAATAGACAGATTCGAAAAAGGGTTTCCCGATGGAGTATATGTAAAGTCAAGTTGATGAAGAAATTCCTAGAATTAACATGAGAGCTTTGTCTCGTTATTGCGCTGAAAAAGGACTAGGGCCAAAAGATTTTCTGATGAAGAAAGAGAGCAATTTATTATCTATGAGGAAGATGAAGGCCGATGAGGATAATGGAGGGGTAAATATTTCCACCCCTTTTTTTGTTACTTATTCTTCATCTTTAAACCTCAATACTTTGTCTTTTTTATTTATCATAATTGGTTCATAAAACTGTTCTGGACCTTCATATTTGATGTATTCGCTTAGGAGAGTTTTTGCACGTTCACCATATTCCTTCTCGATTTCTGTGTTTTCCTCATTCACTAATATTAGGTAATTTTACTCTTTTTTTAAAATATTTTCTAAAAAAACATAGTACATATAGCTTAAAATTACCAATTTTTCATTTGGTAGTAACTTTAATTAAATAAAAATTATAGTATAATGTGCACTATTTAGGTAATTTTCAATATGATAGACTTTCGAAGTCGATGTGGATAAATGTGTAAAAATTTGTTTTTTTATGTAATTCTATGACAACAAAGAAATTGGAGGAAAGTTAGATATGAAAAAAACTTTATTTAGCGGATTGATGCTCATTTTAGCTTTATTTTTTTCTGTAAATGATGCTGATGCGGCTTCAAAACTTAATTTAGATTATGAAACTACTAAGAATAGTGTCCAGTTTAATTGGAACTCAGATGCGCCATATTATCAGCTTTATAGTGGAAAAAAACTAATTTGGGAAGGTTCAGCTAATGAATATACTCAATACAATTTAAAACCTAAAAAACAGTACAAATATTACCTGATTGCTTTAAATGAGGATAAACAAGTTATTGACCAAACTGAATTACGAGTTATAACCAAGAAGGATAAAGCTAAAGATAAGTCTAATGAAAAGCAGCGTAAATTAGACGGAGTTACTATTGATGCTATTATCAACAAAGATTACGTTAAAGTAAAATGGGATGAAAATCTTCCTGACGCAGACGGAATTGTAGAACTATACAGAAACGAAGAATTTTTAGGTGAGTTTACTGGTAATGAGTATATAGACAAGAACATAAAACCTGATAAATATTATACATATAGGGTCGTAGGTGAAGCAAAACGTAGTAAAGATGAAATAAAAAAATCAATTGATGAATTAGAATCCAAAGGTCAAGAGATTACTAATGAAATGATTGAAGAGGCTTCTTATGAAAAGTTTGATCTAGGCAAAATTGTAAATACATTTAGTTCCGAAGAAATGAATACGAAAAGTTTAGTTGAAGCCAAGACGTATGCTGCAGCGGCTGCTCTTCCACAAAGGTATAATTTTAGGTACACTACTTTTATTCCTGATGCCATAGCTACAATACCCGGAAATCCAAAGTCTTGTCCAACTTTCCGTGGAGACAATAGATCATATTCATTTAGTAGTACTAAATATCGTACTCGAACAGAAGTATCAGCTTATTTTAGTGGAACTTCTGCTGGAACAGCAAGTTGGGTAACCCGAGATGTAGGCCAAAGTGCAAGATATAACTGTGATGGTACTACGGATTATAGAACACAAACAAGTTATACAATGTCAAAAGTACTGCTAGAGGCAACTTCTTCAAAAGTTTCATGGAGAGTATCTCATGCCGTAGGAGATCCTTTTAATATTATTGGATTAGAACCACCTGTAATTGATTATAGGTACAATGCTAGTGTAAGCTATGACGGAGATATCCATATATCTGGAACACATGATCAAGCACCTGCTCATGAAATGTATGCCTATATTCCTAATTCGGGTGCATTATTAACTATCTTTAAACATTCAAATAAAGGTTTATTATACCTTGCTCCACCTATGCCAAATGCAGCAATTGAATTTAGCATTTATAACTAGAAAAAAACCCGAGCGTTATGATGCTCGGGTTTTTTTATTCCTAAAGTATTCATCTAACAAGAAATATAGAATAGCGCATATAAAAGCATAGATAAGATATAGGGCAGGGGGAGAAAAATAGAAAAATATAGTTAATGATGTTAAATATACCAATATTTTAATTGAAATACGTTTCTTCCGTGCGGCCTTTAAACTAAATATTTCTGCTATAACTGAAGAAGTTCCACCATATAATAAAATAAATAATAATGCATATGAAAAAACAACAAATATTGTGGAAAAGAAATCATTATTATCTTGAAGAAAACTTGGTACTAAAATAATTGTTAGAATGATTGAAACAGTAAATATATTGAACATGTTTCTTACAATAAACTTTTTCAAAAAATCACCTCTCTCTCTTTCTTTATTGTACCTAATTTTTATTATTTCCGATTGAATAAAAAGATGGATATTTCTACTTTAGTTTAAAACTATTCTTAAAAGTCAGCAAGTACATTACTAAAAGGCAAACAAGAGCAGATAACTCTACTCTTATGGTTTCAGCTTTGAAAGCGAAATCTATCGATTTCTCGTGTATCATACATTCAAAAAGCCATCGGACAGTACGAATAAAATGTGAGGTGTATTACATAGTCATACAGTCACATTATGGAAGCCAAAAGTACTATTCTTTTAAAAATAGTTACTCTAAATACGAGGTTTGGTGATTATATCATTAGAACCTATTGTGCTAACCTGCCCCGATTAGTTGCATAAAGAAAAAGCTGCCTTAAAGACAGCTCTGATCTTCAGCTAACGCACTCGTAGTTAAACAAGGTTAGAGCATATTCTCGGCAATCTTTTTCAGTGCCTTTGCACGAGAAACGATAAATGCTCTCATATACTTCTCCAAAAACAACTTATCAGCTAAAACCCCAATTGGACCGAACGGTGACTTATATTGAAATTTATCTATCATTATAGTTCCACCTGGTTCTTCTATAAACTGATGTGTGTGAACAAAAGAATGGAAGGCTCCCTTCACCATAATATCTACAAACTTATTTGGTTTTTCCATTAATGTCACTTGGGCTGTCAGCCTTTGTTTAATACCAAAGTGAATGGCTTCCCAAGTAACAGTATCTCCCTCCTCTAATAGCCCTTTTGTCACACCATCAACAGCAATTTCCTTTGTTTTCGATGTCGTTTTGGTATGAATATTCACGCTCCTCGCAAGGTCAAAACATAATTCAACTGGTGCTTTAATATATTGTTGATACTCAATAACAGGCATTTCTTATTCTCCTTTTATAAGCACTTTCTAACACCATTATTATAGTTCGTTAAAGCCAATATTACCTAGCCCTTATTCAACTAACCTGCCCCGTGACAATTCCTTAATGAACTCCCATGAAAATTAAAAAAGCTCAAAATCCAATCACAACAAAATAGACCCAGTAAAAACGCTTTTTAAAAAAAGGCTGAGCCTTATGAGTGATCTGATTGAGTTTGGTAAATCGTTAAACAAAAACCTCCAATTATAGCAAATTAAGTAGAGGCTAGCGCGACGACCAAAAAAGGATTAATCTCCCATGAGTGCTACCCATAAAGGGCGCGACAGTCGGTGGTACACCGTGGTCGTCGGAGTCAGACTAACGGATGGGCTCAAAGGCACCATAGTTCAACGACCTTCTTCGCAGCCATTAAAACATTATCGACATAGAGACCAATTTTCATTCTCTGTGGTGAAGCGCTGATTTTTGCGCTTCATGGATGGCTAACGGGTGCGTTAGTTCAACAAGCTATAAGCGATTTTAAGAATAAGCCCATATTTTCGTTATTCCATTAAAGGGCGCGATTCTTTAATAAGAATCGCTTTTCTTAATGAACTAACGGGTGCGTTAGCGCCATAAGAAGGCCGCCAATTGGCGGCCTTTTAAATGTGTATTCTTAGCTTTATCCTACATTCAATTTAGAGAAAAAAGTACCCTAGATTCTATCGGGGCAGGTTAATAAAATAATTCTAAACGACAAATAAAAATTTCAATTGGTTTTTTGTTTACATTTGTTTACAAAAAAATGTTTACAATTGTTTACACAAATGGTAATTTTAATTCAAGAGGTGTTTAAAGTGTCTGATTATAGAAAGAAGATGTTTCGAGGAGCAAAGGTTGAAGATTGCATTTTAGATTTTATAGATATGGAAAAAGAACTTAGTAGAACGCTTGAAACTGCTGATGAGCAGGAAAGACAATTGCTGTTGGGCATGAGTAAAGCGTATCGTCTGATCGTCAACCGATTGGTAAGAGAATTTGATTATCCTAAAGGGGGAGACAGCGTGAATGTAAAAATAAAGGAATTAATCAGTTCCTTAAAAAGAAGAATTTCTGCAGCAAAGGAGGAAAGCAAAAACAACCTTACAGATCTAGTGAATGGAATGTATTATGCTGATATACCTGAAGAAGCGAAAGATGAAATAGCGAAAGTTCCTCAAGAATTACATTTGTTTGAAGGAATGGCTGTTGGATATGAAAAAATCATTATTGATTTGGAATTGCTTCTGGAGTCTAGCGATCATGACAAAATATCTCATATAGAAATAAGTGTAGCAAAGTACAAAAAAATTGCTGACATGTTAAAAGATAAATTTAAGGAGGATGAAGGTGATTTAAGAAGTGGTTATATTCAAGGCGAAATGGCGGCTTATGTAATGATTAGAGAGGAAATCCAAATCATTTTTAACGTTAGCAGAACTGAGGTTACTTAATGGACTTTTTAAATTGGTATGATTGGATGCAGCCGACTAATCCATATGCTTCGATTTTTTTTGGATTTATCTTAACAATTTTGGCGGGGTTAATTGCATGGTTTAATACAAAAAAAATCAGAACGTCTATCTTAATAATATTTGGAGCATTAAGCTTTACCATAATTGGCACTATAATCTTAAACGCTGTCGGTTATTATGGCTAAAAAGGAAAATATCATTTTTGGACAAGAACAGATTGTGAAATAAAGGTACTTAATGTAAATGCTTTACTTCAAAAAGGAAGGTTGCAGAGGCAGCCTTTTTCTTATGGCACTAACGGGGCAGGTTAGTTCTATAAGATGACCGTTAAATGGCGGTCTTTTTTTATGATTATCTTCTTAACGAATATTTGCAACTCAACTGGTTTGTGTCTGCTAAATTACACTAACGTATAATTTATATATAAAATTGTGGAAGTCTACTAATAGTTTAATAAAAAAGTTGAAACTTTTTTGTGTCGACTTCTCTCTAATGAGCGAAAGGAGGTCAGTACATGAATGAAATGAAACTCGTAAAAAGGGCGATAAAGGGAAATAAAAACGCCTTTGAAGAACTTCTTGTCATACATAGTGATCAATTGTATCGCACTGCTTTTCTATATGTAGGAAATCGTGAAGACGCATTGGATATTGTTCAAGAAACAGCCTATAAAGCTCTTTTAGCAGTTGGACAATTAAAAAATGAAAGGTTTTTCTTAACATGGCTAACAAAGATTCTTATTCATTGTGCATTTGATGTCATGAAAAAGAAAAAGAAAGAAATACCAATAGAAAAAATTATTGACTTATCATCTGGAAAAATAGAAAAAAGAGATGAGCATTTAGATTTAGTGAGAGCTATAAATCAATTAAAGGAGCATTATCGAAATGCTGTTATTCTATTTTACTTTCAAGATCTTCCAATCAGCGAAGTGGCAAAAATAATGAACGTGCCTGAAAATACGGTAAAAACATATCTTCACCGAGGAAAAAATCAGTTAAAAAAACTGTTAGGAGGGGTGGCGTACAATGGAGAAGAAACAATTTCAAGTGGAGTATGAGAAGATTGAGGTACCCAAAGAAGACGTTTTAAATGCTATACAATCGGGAGTAAGACGAGCAACTTCAACTGATACACCAAAAAGAAATAAAAAGCGATTGAGAGCATATAGTTTGTCCGCAGCAGCAGCTATTTTTATTTCCTCTAGTTTTATCTTTCCTTCAATGTCACATGTTATGGCTGAAGTACCCTTACTAGGGAAAGTATATATGAACTTTAATGACTTAGTTGGAAGAAATTTAGAATCGCAACAATTAATAACCAAATTAAATGAAACAGCAAGCAATAAAGGTATAGATGTATCTATTACCAGTGCTTATTATGATGGAGCAGCTATTGGTGTTACCTTTAATGTGGCAGGAAACATTAAAACGGAACAAGATGGTGGGCTTATGGGTTTTTATGAAATATTTGATGGTAAGGAAGGTATAGATGATAGTAAAGAAATTGTATATATGGAGCCTTCCGAAAAAGGGTATTCAGGTCATATCCAACTAAATTATCCGAAATCCGAATTACCTCCTGATACTACTTTTCCTCTTGAATTCAAGAGTATTGGAGATAAAGAAGGAGTTTGGAAATTTGATATTCCAATTAAACAATTACCATACGAGACAATAAAATTTAATGAAGAAAGAAGAAACATTGGTGCAGACGTAAAAGTTCACTTTGATTCGATTATTAAAGGGAAAGCATCAACCGCAATTAATTACACAGCGACTTTTCCAAATGAAGGAAAATATGATCAAGTCAGATTAGAGGTTTACAACGACCAAGGAAAGGAAATTCCCTTGTTGTCAGATGGCATTGATTTAGAGACTAATAAATCTGAAAATCATATAACTGTAAAAGGAAGAACGATAATTCCTCAGTCTCTAAAAGAAAAAACAAGTTATTTGGAAATTCACCCAAAAGTAGCATTGCATGAAAAAAATCAGTTTGTTACATTGGAACAGCAAACTCCTATTGAAATACAGTCTGATCGACAAAATCTATCCGTAACAGTGGAAAAAATGAAATTAAAGAAAGGTAATTTCACCGTCGATTTCCAAGTTAACGATGGTGATATGAGAAATTGGAATTTTTCGTTTTTTAAAGATTTTGCACGTAATGACATAACGTTAGTTAAAGAGTCTGAAAAAGCTATTTATAAAGAACCGATGAAACATTCAATCAAAGTATTAGATGAGAAAGAATTAAGATTCCGAAGCACATTTGATATTGGTACAGTTAGTGATTTTAGTAAAGACAATTATGTAATAAGAGTTAATTTAAACTCACTAAGTGCGAATATACCACTTGAATTAGAATCGGTAAAAATTGATTTAAATTAAATCTTAAAGGTCTAACAAGTGCTTTACTTCAATAAGGAAGGTTGCTAAGGCAACCTTTTTCTTACGCAACTAACGTGCAGCATTCCTGTATTAACTTTAAATACTAAAAAGTTTGTGAAGAAATCTACTTAAACTAACGGGTGCTTTAGTTCATTAACAGGGGTTGCTTCGGCAGCCCTTTTCTTATGGGTCTAAAGGACAAGATACCCAAATAAAAAATACATATTTACTATATTTTGGTAAAATGGATTGGAGGAAAGGGTGGGGAATCATGAAAAAATATTTAGGGATTATTTCGTTTACTTTAATTATCTTGGTTATTTGTTTCTTTGCTGCGAATATAACACGAGTAATTGATCCTGGAGTAACAACTTTTCGTATATTAATGATATTTGGAATCATTATATCTTTCTCTTTTTCTTTTCTTAGTGAGAAAGGACTTTGGAGAAAATTTGCTTTAGGTCTTAGTATATTCGTTGGTTTCGTTTACTTTATAGCCGTCGAATTAATGAGAATAGTATTCCAGGGTAATGGATTTTAAACTGTTTATTCAACAAACAAGTGTGTAAGCTGAAGATTGGAGCAATCTTTAAGGCAGCCTTTTCGTATGGAACTATAGGAGCAGGATAGTTGAATAAGAAACAAGAATTATTTTTGTAATAATTCTTAAAAGGAGAGATGTACAAGTGAATTTAAGACTTGAATTATTTGTTGAAAGTATAGAAAAATCAGTGGAATTTTATAGAGATATACTAGAATTTAATGCACCAAAAGAGATTATACATACTTACGTTCCAGTTAAAAAAGGAAGTGTTACATTAGGGTTGGGAGAAATGAAAAATTTACCTGAAAGCCATCCTCTTAAAGTTTCTAATAGTTGTCAACAAACAGGATTAGGAGTTGAAATAGTATTAGAAGTTGAAGATATAAACGATATTTATAACAAAGTAGTTGAAAAAGGGTACTCTATACAGACTAAGTTAACAAAAAGATCGTGGGGATTAGAGGATTTTAGATTAATTGACCCAGATGGATATTATATACGAATTACATCAATGGCAACTATTGAATCCTAACTACCATCTTTTCTTAATGAACTCCCATGAAAATTAAAAAAACTCAAAATCCAGAAAAAACCACAAAAAATAAACCCAGTAAAAACGCTTTTTAAAAAAAGGCTGAGCCTTATGAGTGATCTGATTGAGTTTGGTAAATCGTTAAACAAAAACCTCCAATTATTGCAAATTAAGTGAAGGCTAGCGCGACGATCAAAAAAGGATTAATCTCCCATGAGTGCTACCCATAAAGGGCGCGACAGTCGGTGGTACACCGTGGTCGTCGGAGTCAGACTAACGGATGGGCTCAAAGGCACCATAGTTCAACGACCTTCTTCGCCAGCCATTAAAACATTATCGACAAAGAGACCAATTTTCATTCTCTGTGGTGAAGCGCTGATTTTTGCGCTTCATGGATGGCTAACGGGTGCGTTAGCTGAAGATCGGAGCTGTCTTTAAGACAGCTTTTTTTTATGCAACTATAGGGGCAGAATAGTTGAAGAAATGATATTATTATGGAAAAAAGTAACATGACATTTGGAAGGTTGAGAAAAATTGGAGATTTGGAAATTAAGTGAAAAAGTATCGAAAATTAGCGATGTAATACCTTATTATTTTGTTAGTCTATTCTTATCTTGTATCTCTTTTTCTGTTTTTATAATTGTAGTTAGTGGAGAACCTTCTTGGTTGCAGTTAATGCCTGTTATTATTTATTCTTTTTATGTTGTTATACCTTATTTACTTTTTGCAGTACCATTGCAGATTATATTTAATAAACGCCCGAGAAAATTTAATGTGTTTTATCTTTTAATTTACACGGTACTTTCTTTTGTAGCAGTATTTTTATTTAATGTAATGTTATTTAGAGTTGAACCTACATATTTAGTTAAAACCCAAATATATTACGGTTTTAGTTTTGCAGCAGCTGCTATTTATTGGTTTTGGGATTCTGTCTTCTTACAAAAGAAAAACTGAAATATCCTAGTTCTTCAGCTAACAGGGTGCGTTAGCTGAAGCTCAGAGCTGTTTTTAAGGCAGAACTAAAGGGGCAGGATAGTCCAATAAGGAAAAACTTCCATTTTTTAATTAAACTATAAACAAGGTATTTTAAAATCAAGCATATCGTACATAAGGAATGGGGGAATCAGCTTGTTTTCATTTCGTAACATTGACCTATCAAGAGACACTGAAACCATTATTAGGTTTAGAAGAGATTCGTACAGTATTAGTTTTGGTGATGAGGGTTTATTCGGTGATAATGACAGTTATTTAAAGAAGATTACTGAAAGGCTTATAAAATTTCCTGGTGGGCTTGTTATTGTTGAAATAGATGGTAAACAAGTAGGGCAAGTTGAGTTGCAGATTAAACAACTTGAGAATAAAGAGATTGGATATGTTAATCTATTTTACTTAATCTCAGAATATCGTGGAAAAGGAAACGGGGCTAAACTAATTGAATTTGCAGAACGTTTCTTTCGCGAAAATGGTGTTAATGAATACCAATTAAGGGTATCCCCCACAAACAAAAGGGCCATAAGTTTTTATCAAAAAAATGGATTTGATGTATTAAAAATAGAAGATGAAGATACTGTTCCGAGATTTAGAATGCATAAATTATTAACTACATCCAATTAAACTAACGGCTAAACGTTAGCTGAAGAGTGGAGCTGTCTTTAAGGTAGCTTTTTTGTATGAAAACACAACAGTAAAAAAGCCACACTAAAATAAACCCTCCATATTCTCATTTTTTTGATGGGGGTAAATGTACTATGTCGTTATTTAACTGGTTATGCAGTTTGTTGTTCAG
>NZ_JAUUTW010000062.1 GCF_030676415.1 Peribacillus frigoritolerans
GCGTTCGTCCTGAGCCAGGATCAAACTCTCCGAAGAAATGTTTGACTTGCTCATTTTGCTTTTTTGATAGTGTGTGCTCACTTAAAATTTAACGTTGGCGCTTTGTTTTGTTCAGTTTTCAAAGAGCGATTTATTGTCGTTACTTCGTAAGCGACTTTATTATCTTATCACTTACCCAATCTAATGTCAACAATTATTTCATATTGTTTTTTGATTGAGCATTTATGATGTCGTTATTGGCGACTCCTAATATATTATCAGGTTGATGAGTTATCGTCAATGGTTTATTAAATTTTTTTAAAAAAACATACTGACAACATGATAAAAACCCCAAGGAGGTATCCATGAGGTTTTCATAAGAATGACTTCGACGCAATATCCTTTAAATGATCCAATAACCAATGGCCGCCAAAGCGGCAACTCCCGGAATTCCAAGCAGGCCGGCGACTGCCGAGGTAACAGGGTTGATGGGTACATGAATGCCCGCTTGATTCCCAAGTGTATTCAAAAAGAACAAAAATGCTGCACCGATAATGACCTTTATAATCCCCTGTCCTATGAACCGGACAGGTCTTAATGGCGCCCCGATAATGAGGAGCATTAAAATCAGGCCGCCAACTACGGCAACAAAGACAACTGGTTCCAAACTCATTCCTCCCCGCAAGCTTGTACTACACTTATATGAGGAGATCGATGGATTAAGAACTGAAAAAATGGCCATGAGGAACACGCAATCCTTCACAGCCATTTCCTTATCATCTTTTTAAGCGGACATTCCTTCTTTTAACTTCCCTGAATAAGTAGAAATATTTCACTTCCGCCAGTCTCGTTTGGGCGATTACTTCCTCAGATGGATCAACGCTTTTTTCAAGTAATGATTTTTGATTATGCCAATTCCATTTCAAATGTTCAAGCTCTTCGATTAATGAATCATTGAATTCATTCCGAAGTTTCTTTTTTTTACGAAAGAACAAGTGAAGTCCTCCCAGCTATCTTATATTTCTCTTCTTCCTTCTATTGCTTTTGATAGCGTCACTTCATCCGCATACTCCAAATCTCCGCCAACAGGAAGTCCGTGGGCAATTCGGGTCACTTTGATGCCTGATGGTCTAAGCAACCGCGAAATATACATGGCTGTCGCTTCCCCTTCAATGTTAGGATTAGTAGCCAAAATTACCTCCAGCACTGTTTCATCTTGCAGGCGCTTTAACAAATCAGGAATATTTATATCTTCCGGACCGATTCCGTCCATCGGGGAAATACTGCCATGCAGTACATGGTATAAACCATTGAACTCTCTCATCTTTTCCATAGCTATTACATCTTTCGGGTCCTGGACCACACAAATCAAACTTCTGTCCCTCTTTTGATCTTCGCAGATATAACAGGGATCTTGATCTGTAATATGACCACAGACTGAGCAATACATAAGATTCCGCTTAGCATTAACAAGTGCTTTTGCAAAATCCAAAACAGTATCTTCCTTCATGCTTAGTACATGAAAGGCTAATCGAGCAGCCGTTTTAGGACCAATCCCCGGCAATTTCATAAAACTGTCAATGAGCTTGGAAATTGGTTCTGGATAATGCATCGAATTCCTCCTAAAAATTTCAAAAGAAACCCCCTGAAAGGAGATTTCTTTTGAACTTGCTTAAAACATACCCGGAAGGTTCATTCCCTTAGTGAATTGTCCCATCGTTTGGTTTGTCAGTTCTTCCGCCTTTTTCAAAGCATCGTTAGTCGCAGCCAGCACTAAATCCTGAAGCATATCGATATCATCCGGATCGACAACTTCCGGTTTGATGACTACATCGACTATTTCTTTATGTCCAGTCACGATGACCGTTACCATTCCGCCGCCAGCAGTTCCTTCAATCTTTTTTTCTCCTAATTCTTCTTGTGCCTCTGCCATCTTCTTTTGCATCTTTTGCATTTGCTTCATCATGTTTTGCATATTACCGCCACGCATACCCATTTTTCTTACCTCCAATTATTCTTTAATTTCAAGTAAATCATCGCCGACTAATTTTCTAGCCTCTGCTATAAAGGGATCTTCTTCTTTTGTTTCCGTTTCTTCTGGACCGTCGAACTGCTGTGTTGAGATGAAATCCTCCCGCAACCTTTGCCACTGGCTCTCCGGAACTCCAGCTATCTCCATTCGGTGTCCGGTCAATTGCTGCATGATCGAGGCTATCACTTCCACGAAACGGTTATTTTCCATTGCCATTTGACAATGAATATCATATTTGAATTTTACCACAAAAGCTTCAGTTGACGCAGCAACAGGTTCTGCCTCTGTTAATAAAGCTGCCAATGACTTTTGGTTTTGCTGACCTAACTGTTCAAGCACTTCCCCCCACTTACTTTTCACAGCATTAAGATCTGGCTTAGTAGCTTGTTTCAAAACTTGATTGATCTTTCCTGCAGGTGCTTTATATGCCTTTTTAACGGCCCTTTGCGCCTTAGCCTGCTCTGCAGGTTTTTCTGTCATGGCTGCCGGAATGCCGTTTTTCTGCATTTCGAGTAACTTCTTCTCTAAATCTTCTATTTTCTGCTGCAGCTGCTGCAGCGACCCGTTATCACTTTGATTTGGCCTTTGCTCATTACATAACTTCACAAGTGCCACTTCAAGGAAAATCCTTGGATGATTTGTCCATTTCATATCCTGCTGTGTTTGATTGAAGCTTTCAATAATGGAGTAAATCGACTCAGAAGAGATTACTTCTGCCAATTCTTTAAATTGGGGATCTATCAAAACACGCTCGAAGGATTCTGCCAGTGCCGGTGCCGTTTGATACAAAAGCATGTCACGGAAATAATAAATCATGTCTTCTATGAACCTAGCCGGGTCTTTTCCCATGGCCAGCAATTCTTCAAGGAC
Source organism: Peribacillus frigoritolerans (assembly GCF_030676415.1). GTDB lineage: Bacteria > Bacillota > Bacilli > Bacillales > DSM-1321 > Peribacillus > Peribacillus frigoritolerans_A. The sequence goes on from NZ_JAUUTW010000062.1 coordinate 2,882, forward strand.
TTCAAGTGCAACCGCTACTTCCTTATTATATATAGCTTTTGCCAGCCGGCTTAAAAACGCCTGTGAAACAGAACCGGTGACAGTCAATGCATCTTCCACTGAAACCGTCTCCGAACTGAAGGATATCGCTTGATCAAGAAGGCTTAGTGCATCTCGCATCCCGCCTTCGGCTGCCCTCGCAATGATATGCAGGGCTTGTTCATCACATGAAACACCTGTTTCTGCAATGATTTGTGACATCCTGCCAACTATATCCTGGGGCTGGATCCTTTTAAAATCAAACCTTTGGCAACGGGAAATGATCGTTAGTGGAATCTTATGAGGTTCAGTCGTCGCCAATATAAAAATCACGTGCTTCGGAGGTTCTTCCAATGTCTTTAAAAGTGCATTGAAAGCCCCTTGTGAAAGCATATGTACCTCATCAATGATATAAACTTTATATGTAACCGCGTTAGGTGCATATTTGACCTTATCACGAATGTCACGGATTTCCTCGACACCATTATTGGATGCTGCATCAATTTCTATAACATCTGATATGGAGCCATCGGTGATTCCGCGGCAGGTAGCACATTCGTTACAGGGCTCACTTGTCGGGGCATGCTCACAATTCACTGCTTTTGCAAGAATTTTGGCAGCACTTGTTTTCCCTGTTCCACGTGGACCGGAAAATAAATAGGCATGCGAAACCTTCTGCCCGACCAAGGCATTCTGCAACGTTTTCGTTACATGTTCCTGCCCGACTACATCAATGAATTGTTGTGGCCGCCATACCCGGTATAATGCTTGATACCCCACGGAAATCCCTCCTTCTTTTCTCCATCATGTTTATTATACATTACTGATTTCCTTAATATCAAAGTCTAAAATTAAATTTCATCATTGCCTCATTTTTTTCAAAAATACCAAGCACTTTACCTTCTTGGCATAAAAAAAAAACCCACCCGATACGAATGAGTTTTTTGTTTATGTAAAATAACTGCCGTGCACCTTCTGTCGATTAGCAACCATAAGCGTTACTTAAGCAGTTAGCTCGACCCAGGCAACCCTGCGGCACATGAGAACTTCCACTTAATGCTGCTTCCTTCCGGACCTGACATGGTTCATGGAGTCCCATTGCGCAGGACCCGGGCGTCAACACCACTTACTTAAGGCAGGCCCTACAGAATGCTAACCTCGAGAAGGGATTCAACCTCGCTAGAGCGGATTGCGAGTACAGGGCACCGCTACCTCCCCGTCTAGCACGGCAAAAGTAATACCAATTTCACAGCGTCATGACGACGCATAATTTATTATACTAAGGTAACGAAAAAAACGCAAGTGTTGTTCATGACAGTTTGATTCCAAATTTATCAAATGAAGCAAAGCCTCATTTTCAACATTCGTTTTTCACTTATTTATTTTCTTCGGCAATCTTGAGTGCTTGCTCTCTTTTCAAAGTTTTCTTTCTATCCCTAAGCTCTTTAAAAAAAGAAGTCAATATCCAGCCGCACTCTTCCCCTAATACACCGCTTGTTACATCACATTGATGGTTGAAGCGTTCATCTCGAAGTAAATCCATGAATGTCCCTGCACAGCCAGCCTTTGGATCATGCGCCCCAAAAACAACCCTTTTTACCCTTGATTGCAAGATGGCACCGGCACACATGGGACAAGGTTCCAGCGTTACATATAATGTCGCATCTTCAAGACGCCAATTGCCAAGTGCCTTGCAAGCCTCATTGATTGCAAGTAGCTCCGCATGTGCCGTTGCATTCTGTTCCGTTTCCCTCAGGTTATGCCCCGTCGAAATAACTTGATCATCTATTACGATTAGAGCGCCAATCGGCACTTCATTCAACATCTGCGCCTTTTTTGCTTCCTTTAAGGCTAAATTCATGTAATAAACATCATCCTTCAAAAAAAAACCCCCTCATATTAAGTAGGAGTAAACAGACAAATATAAGACAAAATAAAGGTCATACTACTTGTTCTAATGAATAGTAACGCATGCGGCAACGTGCTGCAAGTAAATTCTCACAATACAGGAGGATATACCATGAATCGACCTGAATCGCCTTCTTTTGCATTGCTTATCATTGATATGATCAATGATTTTGATTTCAAATATGGGGATATGCTCCTTAAGATAATCGTTACGCATTAAAAATGATGAACCATGTTCTCAAGGCATCCATAAAAGAAGGTAAAGACATTTAATCGTTCAATCGAACAAGGCACTAACCTACATACCTCCCCCATAAAAACTCTTTCATTCTCTTTCTTTATCAACCTGACAAAAATGTCACTAAAGTCCCAAGTCTGTGATACAATATCTCTTGGCGAAAATCCTAATAACCGGGAATTTCAGCTTGATACCTCATGAAGGAGGACAGATTGGATGAAATCCACCCCATTTATCACTGTCGAAGGTCCAATCGGCGTGGGAAAAACATCACTTGCAAAAGCTATCGCAGATCATCTTCAAATTTCATTATTGAAGGAAATTGTAGATGAAAATCCATTTCTCGGGAAATTCTATAAAGATATTGATGAGTGGAGCTTTCAAACAGAAATGTTTTTTCTGTGTAACCGTTATAAACAATTGGAAGATATCGAAAAAAAGTATCTTACTAATGACCAAGCCGTGGTGGCTGATTATCATATATTCAAGAACTTGATATTTGCTGAACGAACGTTAAAGAACGGACAATACAATAAATATCTTGAAATATTCAATATTTTAACACGGGATATGCCTAAACCTAATATGGTGATTTATTTAAACGCAGGTCTTGATACCCTTCTCTCCCGAATCGGTAAAAGAGGTCGTGAATTCGAAAAAAATATATCCCCCATTTATTTAGAGCAGTTATCCGCAGATTATCGAACTTTCATGGAAGCATTTGAGATACAGCACCCTGACATACCTGTTCTGACATTCAACGGAGATGAGCTGGATTTTGTCGGGAACAAGGATGATTTGGAAACGATAATCAGCCAAATAGAGAATGCCCTGCACAAAGGAGTAAAGTCAAATGAACTTACGAAAGAAGTATAATATTCCAAACAACGCCGTCATTACGATAGCAGGGACGGTTGGCGTAGGAAAATCGACCATGACCAATGCGTTAGCTGATGCTCTTCAATTCAGGACATCGTTTGAAAAGGTTGATACGAACCCCTACCTGGATAAGTTTTACGATGATTTTAATCGTTGGAGTTTCCACCTGCAAATCTATTTCCTCGCAGAACGTTTTAAAGAACAAAAAAAAATCTTCGAATATGGCGGCGGTTTTATCCAAGACCGTTCCATTTATGAAGACACCGGGATATTTGCAAAAATGCATTATGAAAAAGGCACGATGAATGATGTGGACTACGAAACTTATACAAGCCTTTTCAACGCCATGGTAATGACGCCATACTTCCCGCACCCTGATTTACTTATCTATCTCGAAGGTTCGCTGGATGATATCCTCAACCGGATCCAAGAACGTGGCCGTCCAATGGAACAGCATACCCCAATTGAATATTGGCAGGAAATGCACGGCCGTTACGAAGAATGGATCGATCAATTTAACGCCTGCCCTGTCCTTCGGTTAAATATAAACGAATATGACCTTATGCAGGATGAAGCAAGCATCGAACCTCTTATAAAACGGATTGCCGAATATATGGAGCAAACCAAGTTGTTGCGAAATGTGTAAAACAGAAAAACCACCGGTTATCCGGTGGTTTTTTAGTATATTAGAAAACAAAAATTCCGTTACATATCTGTAACGGAATTTATCGATATCCAATTTATGCGCTGTGGTTATTAATAAGTTATGGAGGAGGTAGAGGGATTCGAACCCCCGCGGGATTTGACTCCCCTGTCGGTTTTCAAGACCGATCCCTTCAGCCGGACTTGGGTATACCTCCGTATCAACATTTATTATATTACATGGAATTAAAATTAAAGTCAAGCCCTCAATAAAGTTTTTTAAAAATAATTTTAAACGTTGATAAAAAGGAGAATCAGCCTCTTTAATCAGAAGCTGATTCCTTTTAACTTACGGTTTAATGACTTCCACACCGCGCATATATGGACGTAATACTTCAGGAATGATAACACTGCCATCTTCCTGCTGATAATTTTCCAAAAGGGCAGCGACTGTACGGCCGATTGCCAAACCTGATCCATTTAGAGTATGGACGTGTTCCGGTTTGCCTTTCACATCACGTCTGAAGCGGATATTGGCCCGTCTAGCCTGGAATGCTTCAAAGTTACTGCAAGAAGAAATTTCGCGGTACGTTCCATAACTCGGGATCCAAACCTCGATATCATACTTTTTAGCAGCAGTGAAACCAAGATCACCCGTACACATGCTCAAAACTCGGTATGGAAGACCTAGCAATTGAAGGACCTTTTCGGCATGACCCGTAAGATTTTCCAACTCTGCATAAGAATCTTCCGGCTTCACGAACTTCACTAGTTCAACTTTATTGAACTGGTGCTGACGTATTAACCCGCGTGTATCACGTCCAGCAGATCCTGCCTCTGAACGGAATGACGCGCTGTATGCCGCATAGCTTATCGGCAGATCGTCCGTGCTCATGATTTCATCACGATGGAAGTTTGTCACCGGGACTTCAGCTGTAGGAATCAAGAAGTAATCGTCACTTTCAATACGGAAAGCATCCTCTTCGAATTTTGGCAATTGACCTGTGCCGGTCATGCTTGCACGGTTCACCATATATGGTGGCAGCATTTCTTCATATCCGTGTTCCTCAACATGAAGGTCTAACATAAAGCTAATTAAAGCACGCTCTAACCGAGCACCAAGCCCCCTATAAAATACAAATCGGCTTCCGGTCACTTTTGCTGCCCGTTCAAAATCTAGGATGCCTAGATCTCCAGCTACATCCCAGTGTGGTTTGGGTTCGAACTTGAATTCCGGTAACTCTCCCCATTTACGGATTTCGACATTATCGTCTTCCGTCTCACCAACAGGCACACTTTCATGCGGAATATTCGGAATGGAAAGAAGTAATGTTTCTAACTGGGCTTCCACTTCACGAAGTTCATCATCGAATCCTTTGATACGGTCACCAACTTCACGCATTTCAGCAATCAACTGATCTGCATCTTTTTTCTCCCGTTTCAATACGGCCACTTGCTGTGAAACTTCATTTCTTTGGCTTTTCAACTTTTCCGTATCAGCAATCAAAGTCCGACGCTTTACATCCAGTTCCTCGAATTTACCTAAATCGGTTAAATCTTCTCCTCTAAATTGCAATACACGCTTTACTTCTTCAAAATTATTTCTTACATATTTCAAATCCAACATTTCCAGTTCCTCCTTAATATTTTTATGATTTATCAAAGAACGCAAAAAACTCCCGTCCCCTGAAGAAGGGACGAGAGTTAACCCGCGTTGCCACCCTAGTTGAAGGCCTACGAAAAGCGCCTACCACTTATCACGATAACGGCTTTTAACCGAAAGTATTTACTGACCCAAAAGGCTTTCCATACTCTGCTCCAGGAGGGATTCACAAAACTCTCACACCGATTTCCACCAGCCATCGGCTCTCTATAGAAAGAAATACTTGTTACTATTTCCTGTCATTGCTTTCTTATATAATCAGATTGTTTTCCATAATGTACTATAATTTTATACATTACGCAACCGTTTTATACACGAAACTTAAAACCATCCTTTAACAGTAGAAGCTACGCTGCTCCATACGTCACCAAAGAATCCGCCAACCGCTCGCATTGATAATACGAACCAGTTTGCCTTTTCAACAGATTCAGCAGCTACGACGTTAACCTTCACTGGATCGCCGTTAATGTACCCGTAATCTTCTCCTTTTTTAGGAGTGACTGTGATGTAACCAAGCTTTTCACCTTTTTTGATTGGTGCAGTCAGCTTACCATCATCATTCAATTTGTTTTTATCGATCACTAAATCTGTTTTATAGTTATCTTTCTCACCATTTTCAACAAGTAGTTCGATTGCTTTTTCAGATTGAATCTTAACGTCTTTTTCCTTGCCTTTCACTACTGAAAGTGTTTCTTTCCCTTTCACCTGGTAATCGGCTGGAAGGATTTTTTCTTTTTTAAAGTTTGCATAAGCATAGTTCATAAGCTTAGTGCTATCTGCAAAACGTTCGTTTTTATTAGTGGACTTCATGACCACCGTGATATAGCGCTGACCGTCCTGGATAACCGTCCCTGTATGGCCATAACCGGCAAAGTCGGTGGATCCCGTTTTTAGTCCATCTACGCCTTTATATTCAAAAATCAGGCCAGGCAACATCCAGTTGAAGTTCGGATATTCTTTTCCATCACGGAATTTCAATTTAGGGATGCTGGCGATTTTTAACACTTCCGGATAATCATTTATTAAACGATAAGCAAGAAGTGCAGTATCTTTTGCTGTCATGATATTTTCATCATCTTCATCACCTGAAGGATACTGCCCTAATAAATCGCTGTTATTCAAACCGCTGGCGTTAACGAATTTATGGTTTTTCAAGCCTAATTCTTTTGCTTTTTCGTTCATTAACTTAACGAAGCTCTTTTCACTTCCGGAAACTAGCTGTGCTAAAGCTACTGTTGCCGCATTTCCGGAATAGACGGCCATAGCTTGATATAGTTCCTTAACTGTATAATCTTCACCTTCTGTTAACCCAACATTCGACAAATTGGGTGCTTTTGAAAGGTCATGTACATATTTATTTATTTTAACTTTTTGATCCCAACTGATTTTCCCATTTTCTATTGACTCCATTATGATGTACTCGGTCATCATTTTAGACATGGATGCAATCCCTAATACTTTATCGGCATTTTTTTCATACACGATTTGTCCTGTTTCACCATCAATGATGATGGCTGCCTCTGCTTTTAAACCTAAATTATCAGATTCAGCAACAGCTTCCCCCGGTTGATAGGCAAATTGCGACATAACAAGAACAAAAACAAAAGTGAAAATGAGGGTCATCTTGCTGATTTTTTTCAATTTCCAATACCTCCAACTTTTAAGCTAATCTCTATAACAAAGAAGAAACTTTATGTAATTCCCTTGACACCTTGTCTAGTTTATCACAGAAAAAATAAAAAAAATAGACAGAGTAATCGTAGACTCTGTCTATTTTAACAATAAATTTTAATGACGATTATATGTTAAATTCATTACATTGAGTAGTTCGGTGCTTCTTTTGTAATTTGGACATCATGGGGATGGCTCTCCCTTAATCCGGCACCTGTCATTTTGACAAATTGAGAGTTTTCTCTCAACTCTTCCAATGTGGCTGTACCGCAATATCCCATACCTGAACGAATGCCGCCAATCAGTTGGAAAATGGTATCTGAAAGAGGTCCTTTGTATGGAAGGCGCCCTTCGATGCCTTCCGGTACGAATTTCTTGTTATCTTCTTGGAAGTAACGATCTTTAGATCCCTTTTCCATCGCAGCAACAGAGCCCATACCCCGATATACTTTAAAACGGCGACCTTGGAAAATTTCCGTTTCGCCTGGGCTTTCAGTTACACCTGCAAGCATACTGCCAAGCATTACTGCATGTCCGCCTGCGGCTAGGGCTTTAACGATATCACCAGAGTATTTAATACCGCCATCAGCGATAATCGTTTTACCATGTTTTCTTGCTTCTGTCGCACAATCGAAGACTGCCGTGATTTGTGGAACACCTACACCAGCTACAACCCTTGTCGTACAGATTGACCCTGGTCCGATTCCAACTTTCACTACATCAGCACCCGCTTCAATCAATGCTTTCGTCCCTTCAGCTGTTGCCACATTACCGGCGATGATCGTCAATTCAGGATATGTCCCGCGGATTTCCTTTACCATTTCAAGGACGCCTTCTGAATGACCGTGAGCAGTATCAAGTACAATTGCATCGACATGGGACTTAACTAGCATTTCTACACGCTTCATTGTATCCTTAGTCACTCCGACTGCAGCACCTGCAAGTAATCTCCCTTGCTTATCTTTCGCTGAATTAGGGAACTCAATGACTTTCTCGATATCCTTGATCGTAATAAGTCCTTTAAGAACTCCATTATCGTCTACAAGGGGGAGCTTTTCAATTTTGTACTTTTGAAGAATCTTCTCTGCTTGTTCCAAGTTAGTTCCCACTGGCGCTGTGACCAGATTCTCTACAGTCATGACACTGGAAATCTTCAAGGAAAAATCGGAAATAAATCGCAAATCACGGTTTGTAATGATACCCACAAGTTTTTGATCCTCTATATTGTTGACTACAGGAACACCCGAAATGCGATATTTACCCATTAAATGCTCTGCATCAAATACCTGGTGATCCGGCGTTAAGAAAAATGGATCGGTAATTACACCGCTTTCTGAACGTTTTACTTTATCCACCAGTTCAGCTTGTGCTTCAATAGACATATTTTTATGAATGATACCTAATCCGCCTTGACGAGCCATGGCAATTGCCATCTCAGCTTCTGTCACGGTATCCATTCCTGCGCTGATGATAGGAAGGTTGAGCTTTAAGTTTTCAGCTAAGTTGACTTGAAGGTTAACATCTTTCGGCAAAACCTCTGATTTCGCTGGAATTAATAGGACATCATCAAAGGTTAAACCTTCTTTTGCAAATTTATTTTCCCACATTATTTTCCCCTCCTGCTTAAAAATATTATTTGTAGGTTATCAATAGGACATACTACTGTCAAGAAGAGAAATAAATGTTTGATTATTCTATTAATTCGGAGGATAGCTGCAATGCCTGAAAACAATGATAATTTCGATAAATATACCCCTTTTTTTTCCGCATCTTCCTCACAACTTTTTTTACAAAAATGTTACACGCATGAAAAAATAGCCGAAGCGGAAATAAAAAGTTATGATAATTGTTATCCATTTATTTACCATCTTGAACATGCTAAAACTTATTATAATCAGGCTGCCATTGCGCCACTTTCCATACAACCAATCCTGACATTTTATGGATTCGCCCAATTGTTAAAGGCCTGTCTGCTCACGATTGATCCTAATTATCCGGAATCAACTTCGATGCTTGCCCATGGGGTAACTACGAGAAAAAAGAAAAAACAACAATATGAATTTTTAAAGGACGAAGTGAAAACGCAAAAAAATGGACTTTTCACCTGTATTGCCGAGAAATTATTTCATATCAAGCATCTGGAAGGTGAAAAATTTTCCATGGGGACACTCATAAAGGAAATCCCAGATATGCAAAACTTTACTTGGTCCATTTCCAAGAAAAATTTTGTCGCTCTGTTACCCTCTTCGAATGGTTTTCAATTACCCTCAACCATATTGGATAGCTATCAAATGTCCAGCAGTCGATTGGAAGAATTTTTGAAAGCTAAAACGAATCAAGTTTACAATATTTCAGAAGCTCCTGGAACATTGCATTTAAAAACAGATGATGTTCTTATTCATAATGCTACTTCCCCAATACGGTATAATTTGGCAGAAGGACAGTTCATGCTATCTCTAAATAAAGATTCGTCAGCTTTTTCATTACCTGAACTTTTGATCCATTATTTGATTTCTTATAACCTTAGCATAATAGCTCGTTATGAAACAGAATGGTGGGCAGAGTTGATGAAAACCATGCCTAATGACGATTACCCTTGCATTGTACAATTCCTTAAAATAAGCCAAGCTAAGGTGCCATTTTTAATATTTGAATGGATAAAGTCAGAAAGGTTCCACTTTTGATCCTTCCAACATCCTATTGGTGAATTGATCTGTCCCGAAACGACGAAAAAAGACCAGCCGGATGGCTGATCTTTTTAAATGGCTTGGCGGCGTCCTACTCTCACAGGGGGAAACCCCCAACTACCATCGGCGCTGAAGAGCTTAACTGCCGTGTTCGGAATGGGAACGGGTG
>NZ_JAUUTW010000063.1 GCF_030676415.1 Peribacillus frigoritolerans
TGGCGAGGTCCAAAAATGGCCTAACATAGTGGGCTCGTAGAGCCCCAATCTCTTAACTTTAGGCGAAAATTCAAAGGGAATTTCAAAAGGGGTTCAGAATTTTTTAATTCCGAACCCCTTTTGTCTATAAATTGGGCCGTTCTGACATCAGAACGGCTTTTTTATTTTCAAAAGTTAAGGGGATTTTTCCAATAGGATGGGGAAGTTCCCCGATATCGAACAATCGGGCAAGAACTTAAAATAAGGGTATGGTAATTGTTTGTAATGAGGAGGAATAGTAATGCAGGCAAAAGTCGCAGCAAATCAAAAAACAGGAAAATCGATTGATGATGCTTTTGCATCACATTTTGCCAAGTCTATGTTTCTAGCAGTTTGCGGACTTGTATTCTTATCGTTTATAGGTACGAGAATGTTTACACACGTAGATTTAAACCTTTATGGCTATATGGTGGGGACGTTTATTTTTATTGGGGGTTTCTTTTACAGATTTATCGCATGGGGAGAAAGGCCGCCAACAAAGGTTTTTATAAAAAAAGGAATCAAAATTCTCTTAAGAAAATCAACGCCCAAAACAACAGTTGAACATTTAGCAACATACAATTTCATCTGGAACAGGGGAATTTACCGATGGACTCAGCACGTTCTAATGGGCTGGGGCTGCATTCTTTCCTGCTTCGTGACCTTTCCTCTAGTATTTGGATGGATGTACTTCACAATGGACAACAACGGTTACTACAACATCATCGCAATGGGGATCCAGGTAATGACAGTACCAGCTGATGGGCTTATTGCGAAGTTATCATATAACGCACTGAACATTACAGCAGTGATGGTCATTTCCGGTGTATGCATGGCTCTTTACCGCCGCTTGAAAAATATGCAGGCAAGAGCAGAACAACAATTCATGTATGACTTCCTTCCATTATTCATGCTGTTATTGGTCAGCGCTACAGGATTGGCACTAACGTTCATGAACATCTTTATGCACGGTGCAGGTCAGCCAGCTATGTCCCTGATTCACCAATGGTCAGTCATCATTACATTGATTTATCTCCCGTTCGGAAAACTTGCGCACATACCTTTTCGCCCAATGAGTATATTTGCAAGAAACTACAGAGAGCATTATGCGGAACAATCCATGAAAGGATGCAAAGTATGCGGTAATGAGTTTGTTTCAACAGAACAATCAAAAGATGTCATAGAGGTTCTCGGTAAGAATGATATAGAATTCCAAGCGAAAGAAGGCCACCATCTCGCTGAAATGTGCCTTCCTTGTCGAAGAAAATACAGGATTGCCCAATTCTCCGGGTTCCCCATCCATGAAGTAAAAGTTAAGGAGGCAAACCAGGATGCAAAAGGATAAGTTTTTTAAAGAAGAAAAGAATGTGATACACCCGAATGAAACATTGGTCAAAACCCATTGTGCTTATTGCGGAATGCAGTGCGGAATGAATTTAAGGGTAAATGTAGCGACGAATAAAATCATTGGGGTTGAACCCCGCTATGACTGGCCAGTAACCGTTGGGAAAATGTGTCCAAAAGGGGTTACAGCTTACCAGCAGACGAATCATGAGGATCGAATTTTAAAACCGCTTATTCGCGACGATGCTTCATTAAAGGGAACAAAGGAAGGCTTTCGTGAAGCAAGCTGGATTGAGGCGTATGATTTAATCGCAAAAAAGTTCAGGGAGCTTCAAGTTAAATATGGAAAAGATTCATTATCCGTTTTCAGCGGGGTATCAATGACAAATGAAAAATGCTATTTAACAGGGAAATTTGCACGGGTGGCTCTTGGAACTCGCTACATTGACTATAATGGCCGATTTTGCATGTCAAGTGCGGCCGGGGGATTCCTTCGTTCTTTTGGAGTAGACAGAGGTTCAACATTACCCTGGACTGATATTCATGAAACAGATTGCTTATTTATTGCAGGGAGCAACACAGCAGAATGTCATCCAACTTCTATGTTCCGTGTTTGGAACGTACAAGAAAGAGGTGGATACATTATCGTTGCGGATCCCCGTGAAACGCCTGTTGCGAGAAGAGCAGATGTTCATCTTGACTTGAAACCGGGAACGGATCTTGCCCTTGCTAATGGAATCTTAAATCTATTAATTCAAAATGGTTATGCTGACGAAGAATTTATTAATAATCATACAAACGGGTTTGAAGAAACAAAAATGCTTGTAAAAGAATTTACACCGGAATATACGAGTGAGCTTACAGGTGTCGCACCGAATAAAATCATTCGTGCAGCAGAGATTTATGGAAAATCACCAAATGCAGTTGTCATGTTTGCACGTGGAATCGAACAGCAGCATAAAGGTGTTGACAATGTATCTGGATATACAAACTTGGCGCTTGTGACAGGTAAAATTGGCCGTCCGAAGTCTGGTGTAGCAACATTCACTGGTCAAGGAAACGGACAGGGTGGACGGGAGCATGGCCAGAAAGCGGATTTATTGCCAGGATACCGTAAAATTACAAACCCTGAACATGTTGCAGAAGTTTGTAAAGTCTGGAAAATCACTCCGGAAGAAATGCCCCAGCCGGGAGTTTCTGCTTATGAAATGTTTGAATTGATGGAACAAAAAACGATCCGCGGATTGTATCTGCTATGTTCTAATCCTGCAGTATCTGCGCCGAATCTGAATTTCGTCAGAAGGGCTATGAAAAACCTGGATTTTATGTTGTGTTCGGATTTCTATCTTTCTGAATCAGCAGAGTTTGCGGATGTGATCCTGCCGTCCGTAACGTGGTCAGAAGATGAAGGAACAGTTACAAACCTTGAAGGAAGAATTATTAAGATAAATAAGGCACAAGAACCAATCGGTGAATCTAAGCCCGACTGGCAAATACAAGTAGAACTTGCAGAACGTCTTGGTAAAGGAAAATACTTCTCCCATTTGAAAACAGCAAAAGATGTAGCTGATGAATTCAGACTGGCTAGTAAAGGAGGAAATGCCGATTATTATGGTGCTACATGGGATAAAATCGACAAACAGGACGGAGTATTTTGGCCTTGTAAGGATGAAAATGATATGGGAACGCCGCATATGTTCCTGGATAAAAAATTCTATCACGCAGACGGGAAAGCGAAAATTTGTGCGCTTCCTTACCGTCCCCCTGCTGAAGAGCCAGATGAAAAATATCCACTTCGTTTAACAACCGGGCGTGTCGTTTACCACTACTTATCTGGAAACCAGACGAGAAGAATCCAGTTTCTGCGTGATATGTGCCCGGAGCCATACGTCGAAGTGCATCCGGAAACAGCAAAAAAATACAATATGGACCATGAGGATAAGGTCCGCCTGTACACCCGAAGAGGCGAGGCAATCTATAAAGTGAAAGTTACAGAAGCAATTCGTGAGGACACTGTATTCGTTCCATACCACTTTGGGCACGAACAATCTATCAACCTATTAACGATTGCAGCGCTTGACCCAATCTCCCGTATGCCGGAGTTTAAGGTCTGTGCGGCTCAATTGGAAAAAGTCGAAATAAAGAAGGTGCAATAAATGAAAAAGAGGCTCTACTTAGAACTTGAAAACTGCATAGGATGCCGGTCATGTCTTGCTGCATGTACACAATGCGGAGGGCATGAAGAGCGGAACAGGAACTACGTGTATGATGTAAACCCTCTGGTCAATCGGCAGACGATGCCTCTTATGTGCCTCCATTGTGTGAATCCGGCCTGTGCAAGAAGTTGTCCTGCCCAGGCAATCCAAATCCATGAGACAGGGGCCGTCTTATCAGCCCTAGTTGAAAAATGTATTGGGTGCCAAAACTGTACGATTGCTTGTCCATATGGTATACCGAAATTTGACACAGAACAGAACTTAATGTACAAATGCGATTTATGTATCGACCGGACAAAAAACGGTATCCCGCCAATGTGTGCAAGTGTTTGTCCATCCAATACACTTCAGTGGCTCACCGATGAGGAAATTGGAAATAGAAAACAACAATTTAATCTAGATAATGGAAAATGGGTGACTAGCCTGCCTTATCTTGAAAGTGAAACGAACGTTAAGGTAAATCTGCCTGGTATTTTACAGGGAATTGAAAAGCTATTTTAGGAGGGATTTATATGCCGTCGGATAAAAATAATAAAATTCCCTTTAATGAAGATAATTACACCCATAATATTGAACGGGATAATGAAAGGAAGCTCGACAGGCGAGGGTTCATGAAAACATTAGTGGGAGCTGCAGGAGTATTCGCGATTTCCTCCCTTCCTTGGGGAGCGATTGCGGCTAAAGAATTGATGGGTCTTGGGGAAAAGGAGTATCCTCACAAAAAAATAACCGATGTAAGCCGACTTCCAATTGGTGACGCAGTGGAGTTTAAATTTCCAGGGGATCATGATGATGCCATTTTGATCAGATTGTCTGAAACGAAATACGTAGCATACCAAAATGCATGCACACATCTTCGTTGCCCGGTGTTCTGGGTGAAAGAAGAAGGTGAAATGATTTGTCCTTGCCATCATGGGAAATTTGATGTTGAAACAGGTGCTCCAACAGCCGGACCGCCAAGGAGGCCCCTGCCTGAAATTCAAGTGAAAGTTGAAAATGGCGCTGTATACGCAGTAGGGGTGAAGCGTCATGAAGTTTAAGTTCATCGGTGTCGCATTGCTTTGTGCCTTCTTGATGATGAATATTGTATTTACCCAATTTATGGTTCACCAATTTTATTTTGAAAATTATATAAATGTACTAATATTTGGTGGTTTGAACATTGTTGTGTTTCCCTTAGCGTTTTTTACTTATAAAAAAACCAAAGACGAAAAGGCGTGAATCGAATGAATAGCGAAACTTACATTGATTTTTGTTTTGTAAAAGTAGCAGCCGTAAACTTTGCTTCTGAAATCAATAAGCTGCTTTCAGACCTTTTTAATGGCTTCCGCCTCAATTGGTATTTGGATGAAAAGTCAATGAACGGGATAGATATTGTTGTTGCAGAAGTAAAGGGAATGAGTGGATGGGAATCCGAAGAAGAAACAATTGAATTTATCGAGAATCACGCAGGTGGTATGTTCTGGAAATACTTACAGGGTTATCAAATAAATGTATACAGTGCTAAGAGAGGGTGCAATACATGTGGAACACATTAATTTGGAAGGTTTACAATCATTAGTCTCGGCAAAAGCCAGAGTGGCAATCTTAGATGATGATGGGCAGGATAAAGCGCCTTTTGTTACTAAAACGATAGATAAGGTGATGATTTGTCCTGACATGACCCATCTACGCATTTATTTTGATCACCTTAATTTTTTCGCTGTTCCCCTGACATGCAATATGGCTCGAAACAAAAATGAGTGGTCAGCTTTTGACGCAAACACGGGTTTACAATATGTAATTAGAAGAGAGAGTGATCAGAATGATTAAGAAAATACAGCTTCCATTACAGACTTTAAACTTAGTAGTAGGATTTATGGTATGGGTATTAATTTCTTCCCTGATGCCCTTTATTAAAGAAGATATTGCTATCCCGGAGAGTCAGCTTGCACTGGTGACAGCCGTACCGGTCATTTTGGGATCTGTACTTCGTATCCCCCTTGGCTTTTATGCCAACCAGTTCGGAGCCAGGAAAATTTTCCTGATTAGCTTTATTTTACTATTGTTCCCTGTTTATTATATCAGTATTGCCGATTCCCTTGTCGATTTGTTGATTGGAGGACTTTTCCTTGGAATTGGAGGAGCCGTATTCTCTGTTGGAGTAACCTCTTTACCTAAGTATTATCCCAAGGAACGTCATGGCTTTATAAACGGAATTTACGGTGCAGGAAACCTTGGGACGGCAGTATCGGCTTTTGCAGCACCTGTTGTAGCTGAGAATTTTGGCTGGTCAGCAACTGTACAGCTTTATCTTGTGATTTTGGCGGTCTTTATCGCAGGTAACTTTCTGTTAGGGGATAAAAAAGAGCTGAAAGTAAAAACACCGCTTTTAGAGCAAGTGAAGAGTGTCTACAAAAATGAAAAACTATGGCTGCTAAGTTTATTTTACTTTATAACATTCGGTTCTTTTGTTGCATTTACTATCTATCTGCCAAATTTTCTTGTAGCTAACTTTGGATTGGATAAGGTTGATGCCGGTTTAAGGACAGCAGGCTTTATTGTTCTTGCTACCCTTATGAGACCAATTGGCGGATGGCTTGCAGATCGCTTTCATTCTCTCATTCTGCTCATGTTCGTTTTTGGCGTGTATACGGTTTCAGCGATGATCCTATCCTTTGCTCCATCAATAGGCTGGTACACTTTTGGCTGTTTGAGTATTGCCCTTTGTGCCGGGATGGGAAATGGTGTTATTTTTAAACTGGTGCCCATGTATTTCCAAAAGCAGGCTGGTATTGTGAATGGTATTGTTTCCGCAATGGGCGGTTTGGGAGGGTTTTTTCCGCCCTTAATTTTATCCTTGTTATTCAATATCACAGGACATTATGCAATCGGGTTCATGGCTTTGTCAGAAGTTGCCCTTGCAAGTCTGATTTTAGTTGTTTGGTTGTATTTCCAAGGCAAAATGGGGCTTGCCAAAGAAGTGATTGATCATACAATAGAAGGGATTCTAATTACCGATACCACCGGTAAGATCATTTCAGTAAACCCTTCGTTTTGCAGAATTACCGGTTATCAGGAAAATGAAGTAATTGGTAAGAACCCTAGTATACTTAAGTCAGGTAGACAGCCTCAAACTTTTTATGAGGATTTGTGGAAATCCATTGAGATAAATGGGTTCTGGCAAGGTGAAATCTGGAATAGCCGAAAGGATGGACAGCAATATCTACAATGGCTGACCATTAGTTCGATAAAGAATGATGCGGGGGATGTCGTTCAATATGCAGGAATGTTTAGTGACATTTCAAGTCATAGAGTGAAAAAAGCATAAAATGAACTGCGAGCATGAAGTCATTGGATTTGAAGGCTGAATTGGAGTTATCACGAACAAGAAGTTCTAATGCTAGGTTTCTGGTGGGAAAGAAGATATACGTCAGTGTTTTCACCACTCTACCAAAAGTGTAATTGGGAGAGCATGTCGTATTTTGCATGGCCAATAATCGGCGACAATCGAAGAAGGAGGGTGGGAATGAATATTCAGCCACTCAAAAACAACATCAGTTCTTATATCATACAAACACATGAAGAAGAGATTAAAAGAATTGCCATGGAGATTCATGAAGGTGTGGGGCAGTCCCTTTCCAGTCTCTTTTCCGGCATGCAGCTCATTGAAACGGCAATCGAACAGCCTGCCATGAAAAGCTATGCAGGTGATATGAAACAGCTATTGGAAAAGGCAATTCAAGAAATCAGGCTTTTGGCTGTAGAATTGCATCCTCCTACTCTAACAACTCTTGGGCTTATTTCAGCTATAAAAAGCTACATAAAATTATACACTTCAACCTATGGCATTGAGGTTGAGATAGAGAATCTGGGTATTGAATCGCAAATCTCCGATAGAGATAGCATTACACTTTTCAGGGTCTGCCAAGAAGCATTGATGAATATAGCAAGGTATGCAGATACAACGAAGGCAAGTATGATATTCATATGGGAAAAAAGCAGGTTATTGATAATAATTAAAGATTCAGGGAAAGGGTTTGAGGTTGAAGCCGCCATGATTAAGTTGAGCGGGCTTGCTGCCATGTGTGAAAGAATGCATTTGATTGGCGGGAATTGTACCATTTTTTCAAAAATAGATGATGGGACTTCTATAGAGATTTCTCTGCCATTATATTAAAATGCTAATCAAGGGGTTTGCGAATTGTGCAATCCCCCTTGTTGTTTCATATTCATTAACGATAGAAATACGAACAAAGCTAGGGGGAGCCGCTTTGATAAAAATTTTGCTTTGCGATGATCACGCCGTTGTAAGAATGGGCTTAAAGATGCTATTAAACAATCATGCTGATATGGAAGTCATAGGGGAAGCTTCAGAAGGGAACGAAGGGATACAACGGGCACTAGAGCTTCAGCCTAATGTGGTAGTCATGGATTTAAGCATGCCTCATGGAAAAGACGGCTTATCGGCTACTTCCGAACTGAAAAAACTAATGCCTGAGGTAGCCATATTAATACTTACCATGCATGATGATGATGAATATTTGTTCAGAACTATTCAAGCCGGAGCTTCAGGCTGTATTTTAAAAAGTGCACCACATGAAGAACTATTGGTAGCCATCCGATCTTTATCAAACGGAAATGCTTACCTTCATCCATCTGCAACAAAAAGGGTAATGGAAGAATATTTAGGCAGTGTGAAGCAGGGAACCGCTGATTCTTTCAATCTGTTGTCTGACCGTGAAAAAGAGGTACTTACGTTGATTGCGAAAGGGTTTTCCAATAAAGAGATTGCCGGACAGCTTGTCATAAGCGTGAAAACGGTTGAAAGCCATAAAGGAAACCTAATGGAAAAGCTCAAGATGAAAACAAGGCATGAACTTGTTGCATTCGCTTTAAAAAAGGGGTTATTAGGGTATGGAATTTAACGGGGACAGTAAATCGAAAGAGGATCAACCATTTAAAAAAGCGTGTGAACATGCATTAGAAGAAATGAACGGTGATTTTGTAGGCCTTGCTTTACAAAACAGAAAAGGTCCTGACATAAACTGGCATTATGCCGCCGGAAACAGAAATGATAAGTACAAAAGGATAACGGTTCGATATGGAAAAGGAATAGCAGGTAGGGTCATATCAACGGGGACGCCGATGAAAATTGAGGGTTTCCCCAACAATATTCACGGCAAAGCTTTAGATTATCCCATCATGCTTGCGGAAAATCTCATTTGCGCCTTCGCAGTTCCGATTCAATTTAAAGGTGTTCCTAAAGGGGTATTATTAGTAGGTAAACGAACAGACCAGCCTATTTCTGAAAGTGACCAGCATAAGATCCTTGATGCAGCGAAAAAACTGGAAAAGGAATTGAACAGCTCAATTTAACATGGCAACAAGGAGGATTATGTATGGACTTGAATAAACATTTGGAAATGGAAAAAGGGGTTGCGCCTGGATACAGCGATGCGACACTCCTTGTCAATGAATCTGGAGTCATCTCTTTTGCGAATCAACAGGTATATGAAAACTTTGGTTATGAACATCATGAATTGAACGGGGAAAAGCTTCTGAATCTTATACCAGGGGCAAACCTGCAGCACAGCGGGGAAGGGGAGATTAACCACCAGTTGGGGATCCACCGGGATGGTCATGCTTTTTCGCTTTTTTTCAGGGTGAACTCCTTTCAGCTTGCGAAAGAGCTTTATTACTTAATTGTAGTCCATAAAGTGAAAGACCAATCACGGATTAACCAGCAGCAATCCTATCCGATCAATGAACTGGTTGATTTAATTTACGCACTTGATGAATCAACGATTGTTGCATTTACGGATGAAAAGGGCAAGATAATAAACTTTAATAAGAAATTTTGTGAGGTATCCAAATATTCAGCAGCAGAGCTTATTGGTAAGGACCACCGAATGATCAATTCAGGTTATCATTCAAAGGAATTTATGCAAGAGCTTTGGCGAACAATTTCATCAGGAAGTGTATGGCGGGGTGAAATCAAGAACAAAGCGAAGGATGGAACTTATTATTGGGTGGATACCACAATTGTCCCTTTCTTAAATGAAAAAGGGAACCCATATAAATACCTGGCAATTCGGAAGGAAATTACCGAATATAAACGAGTTTTAGAGGAATTGGGAAAATTCGTAAATAAAATGGCCGATTTCCAATTTGCTTTGGATGCTTCCTCGATTGTAGCAATAACCGATCAAAGAGGGACGATCAAATATGTCAATGATCAATTTTGCCGGATTTCAAAGTTTTCAAAAGAAGAGCTGATCGGACAGGATCATCGAATTATTAACTCGGGATTTCATTCGAAAGAGTTTTTCAACAATCTTTGGAAAACAATATCATCAGGGGAAGTATGGAAAGGCGAGATTAAAAATAAGACCAAGGATAAGACTTATTATTGGGTGGATACGACAATCGTTCCATTTCTTGATGAGTTCAATAAACCATACCAATATTTAGCGATTCGTCATGAAGTGACCCAGCGTAAGCTTGCGGAAGAAGAGATTCAGAAAATGACCGGGAAAATCATTGACGTGCAGGAAGAAGAAAGAAAACGCATTTCCCGAGAGCTTCATGATGATATCGGACAAAACTTATACAGTCACCTCATAACGATTAACAGACTGCAGACAGAAATGAATCATCCCCTGTTAGATCAGATGCAAAATGAAGCGACCGAAATTATCGAAGCACTCCGGCATCTATCCTGGGAATTAAGGCCATCGGTACTTGATGATCTTGGACTGTTCCCTGCCATTCGCTCTTTATTGGTGCAATTTTCAGAGCATCATCATATCAAGGTCCATTTTGAATGCTATTTGAATTGCCGTCTGGATACAAACAAAGAAATTACCATTTACCGTATTATTCAAGAAGCATTAACAAATATTAGGAAATATGCTCAAACCAAAGAAGCTACATTGACGATCCAGGAAATAGAGGAAGAAGTTCGTGTAGAAATTGAAGATAAAGGAAAGGGCTTTGATATAGAAAAAGGTACCCGTGGAGTAGGTTTATTCAGTATGGAGGAAAGAGCCAGAGTTTGCGGCGGAAACCTTATCCTTCATTCTCGTGAAGGGAAAGGGACAAAAGTAATATTGAAAATGCCTTTGTAGTGAATAGATTTTCGTAATGATCAAGAAACTTAATCCGCTAAACGCTTCAGCATTAATACTCGTTCTATGAGCTTGCAGGATGATAAAATGATTCGATCAGATTGAAAATAATGCCGGAAAATCAAATGAGAATAAGTCAGAGCATTTACGAAAAAACAATGAATACGGTTATATTACATTACATCCTTTCATCCATGTTTTATAATAGGATGATAGTTAAGGAAAACATGTATATGGAAGGAGACAATGTATGCAGGCACATAACAAAACGGTCGTGAAATCCATGCAAATCCTAACCCTTTTCATAAATCATCCGAAACTGACCTTTAATGAAATGATGGAACTTTCCAATTTGCCGAAAACGTCGTTACACCGTATGGTGGGATCATTGGAAGAAATGGGGTTTTTAACAAAGGACGATGATGGCCAATATTCACTTGGACTGATATTCCTGCAGTTTGGTCAACTGGTAGGGGAGCGGTTGGATATCAGGTCAATCGCCTATCCCATCATGAAAGACCTTCGGGATGATGTTGAAGAAGCCGTGAATTTAATTGTGAGGGATAAGGATGAAGCGATGTATATTGAAAAGGTGGACACCCTGCATCCTGTTCGACTTTATACATCTATTGGAAGGCGTTCGCCATTGTATGCTGGAGATTCTCGAATCATCCTGGCGTATTTGCCAGAAGAAGAGCGTGAAAATTATTTGGGAAGCATTCAATTAAAACCAATCGCCATTGGAACGATAACGGATAAAACTAAACTCCGTCATGCTTTGGATGAAGCGAGAATGGATGGTTATACGATAACTTCATCAGAACTTGAGGATTATACAAAAGCGGTGAGTGCACCGATAATCAATGGTAAAGGTGAAATAGTAGCCGGTATTAGTGTGGCTGGGATTGAAGCAAGATTTCAGGAAGATCGCTTGCCTGCATTGATTGACAAAGTAACGAAAGCCGCCAAGGCCATTTCCGTGAAACTTGGTTCCCAAACACATTAATGAAAATAAAAAAATCATGTCATTTTCGGAATATATTTTCCTGAAATAAGATAACTTACATAAGATAGTCGATTCCTACATGAAGGAAGTAAAGCCACCGCTTATGGTGGATTTTTGTCATGTTGGCATGCTCAACAGTAACAGGTGTTATGTTTGCAGCTTTATTTGGAAGCGCTTATCAGCAACCATTTCGTTGAACGTCATCATTCTTATCTTGGGGAGTAAATACTAACTGAGCCAGGACGAAAAGGTGAACCATTCGGTTCACCTTCAGTTTGTAGACAAATGGGGTTCGGAATTAAAAAATTCTGAACCCCTTTTGAAATTCCCTTTGAATTTTCGCCTAAAGTTAAGAGATTGGGGCTCTACGAGCCCACTATGTTAGGCCATTTTTGGACCTCGCCATGTCCAATT
>NZ_JAUUTW010000064.1 GCF_030676415.1 Peribacillus frigoritolerans
TTCAGCCTGGTTGTATTGTTATTTTCCATTATCGTCAAGGGGTTAATGGGTTAGACTCTATTTTTGAGATTAGATTTTCGTAGTAGATGGTGGCGGCGAGGAGCGCCGCCATAGAAGTTTCTTATGGAACTAAAGGGGCATGATAGTTCATTCGAGATAATGTTAATTTTAAAATTTTGGAGGTATGAAAAATGAAAGCAGCAGTATGGTATGGTCCAAAAGATATTCGAGTAGAAGAAAGAGAATTAAAAGCATTAAAAGATAATGAAGTAACAGTTCGTGTAGCTTGGGCTGGTATTTGTGGCTCAGATTTACATGAATATCAAGAAGGGCCTGTTTTTGTGCCAGTAGACGCACCTGATGAATTAACTGGTGAGGTAGCTCCGATTACAATGGGGCATGAATTTGCAGGCGTTGTAGAAAAAGTAGGTCCAGCAGTTACAAAATTCAAAGTAGGTGATCGAGTAGTTATAAATCCTACCATTACACATGGTAACAAACCAGAAGACATTGATAGCTATGATGGCTTTAGTTTTATCGGACTACATGGCGATGGTGGTTTTACTAAATATGCAAATGCTCCAGAGCATAATGTTTACAAATTACCAGATACATTAACTTTACAAGATGGTGCTTTAATAGAGCCGACTGCAGTAGCAGTACAAGCAGTAAAAGAAAGTGGAATGCAATTTGGTGATAAAGTTGCCATATTTGGTGCTGGTCCAATCGGGTTATTAACAGTAATTGCAGCAAAAGCAGCTGGTGCAAGTAAAATCTTTGTATTTGACTTATCTGAAACACGTCTTGAAAAAGCAAAAGAGCTTGGTGCTACAGAAGTATTTAACTCTGGAAAAACCAATCCAGTTGAAGCAGTAAAACAATATGCTCCAGATGGTGTGGATGTTACATTTGAAGTAGCAGGTGTTGCACCAACATTTAAATCGTCAATCGATGTGACTCGTGCTCGTGGTACAGTTGTTATCGTATCAATTTTTGCTCATTCTATTGAGTGGAGCCCAATGCAATTAACTAACACAGGTGTTAAAGTTACTTCAACAATTGCTTATACACCAACTTCATTCCAACAAACAGTTGATTTAATGGGTACTGGACAATTAAAACCACAAGGTATCATTACGTCTCAAATTGAACTAGATGAAATCGTAGAAAAAGGCTTTGAAGCATTAACAAATGACAAATCTCAAGCTAAAATTCTAGTTAAATTAAGTGGGGAAATGTAATTCATTTGTTTTATATAAAGTGTAAAAAGAAGGTAGCCATATATAGGCTGCCTTCTCTTGTAAGCCATATTCTAGGATTGTGTCATAGCACATTTTAGCAAATCCTAGTCCCGAAAGAGATGATTTTGACCCACAATAAATTTTTACCGGTTACCCCTAATTCCTCCTTGTAGTATCATAGCTTCGTTTGTTATACGAGATCATAGTCCCAACCAGCCTCAAACATGTGTCTACAAGTAGGGGGCGAACGGTTTAATTTTCGGAGTCAAGACCCACGGGTGCTTACTTTCTACCCCGGCTACAGCTATCATATATCGATATAAAAAATGGTCAACCAGAAAAATTTCTGGCTGTCCTTATAGTACGAACGGGCGCTTTAGTAAAATTACTTTACATAAATAAATGTTCGATAGAACCTTCAGGGTAGGGTAGCGTTAATAGAAGAACAATTAATCGATTTTAAGGCTGAGGGCATATCTTAGTTATTCCATTAAAGGGCGCTTTAATTGAACAAGCAGCTAAAAGGATCTTCGTTTGAAGATCCTTTTTCAATGCCGATAATCAATGATTATGAAGTTCATTTCAAAATCATCTCGATATATAATACAATATTTTAAGAAATATTTTTCAATTCCCCTGTTAATCGTAGGAATTCTTCTTTGTTTCGATCCTGTAATGACTGGTCAATCTCTTTTCGGATTTGCTCTTTTCGGAAATTACGAAGGGCTTTGTTTAACATCATTTCAACAATTTCAGAATCCTTGACGTTTACTTCAGGTTGTGGTGGTGTATTAACCAAATTCCTTTCCATAGGAAACCAACTCCTTGACCTTTTTTCTATTATACTAATAGTTTTCAGACTATTCAAATATTTCGCTCGGTAGTTCCATAGTATATATTGCAATGAGTTTACATCTGAAAGTTTAAACTCATTGAAACCTTCAGTTATGTGTCTTTAAACAAGAATATTTTTAATTCATCTCAAAAACTTTTATTCATTCAGTTTACTTAATCGTTAATCTATACCATTCTATCTTTAGACTGGTCCGGATCATTATCATAAAATTGATGGATCAAATAGGTAAGATAAGAGTTTAGTTCAAAGCGATCTTTATTAACAAAATCAGACAACGTTAATTTACTTTCACTTGACACTATTTTACCCCCTTTATTTAACTGCTTTATCCTTATGATTCCCAAGCTATTATTCTTTTATACATATAAATTATTAAAATATTTATTTGTAATATTGGTGCTGCCTGAAAAGGAAATTACTAAATAATAAAGAAAAAAGTGTGATCTTTGTGGGTGTTATTATGTTTATTGAATGAAGAAAAAGGTAATACCGATCTTCAACAAAAGGGCGCGATTGTTGAGATCATAGGTAGAAAATGATCAAACTTTTTTATAAAAAAATCAAAACTAAAATAGCTTCAAACCCTTTTGTATCAAGGGTTCGAAGCTATTTTCTTAATGTAACATAATAACATTGTGTCCCCTTAATTTGTATTTTTGAGGGTTAAGATTAAAAATATATTACTTTATAGTTAATATTTGTTTATTATTGATAATAAATACTAATTATAAAATGGTGAATAAAATGACTATAATGGATAAGCTAGTGAGTGTTAGGCCACCTGAAAATAGTGGTTCTCGTTCGTCAAATCGATTTACTTATCAAAAAGATTGGGCACTTATGAAGGCACTCGAATTATATGAGGAACAATCAGACTTCTTATTAGTTTTAGATTATCACGATGATATTTTAATTCTTGATTCTGAGTATACTCCAGAGAAAGCATCTTTTTATCAAATAAAAACTAGAACAAATGGATCTTGGACACTTCCTAGCCTCCTAAAACAGGATAAAGGAGAACAAAAATTATTAAACTCTAAATTAGGCAAACTGTATAATAACAAACTTAATTTTCCGGAAAATACTTTATCCTTAAACTTTGTTTCAAATACTACATATAACATTAAATTAGGTAATAATAAAAATGCAAAAGATTCAGGACTATCAATCATCTCGTTGAATCACATATGTTCTAAAGAAAAAGAAAAGGTTCTTACCGCAATAAAGAAGGAATTCGCTAAAGAAGATTGTAATGAAATTTTTAATATAACCAATTTAATAGTTACTCCTTTAAGCTTAGGAGACCATAAATCACATGCGTTAGGTATAGTAAATAATTTTTTAATCAAAAACGATTACGAAAAGGTAAATACGGATCTTTTCTATAAGGCGTTATATGGAGAAATTGATATAAAGAATGACTATGAATACTCCTTGCAGACTGTGACTGAATTATTAGAGAAAAAATCAGTTGGGGGTAGTACCATAACAAAAATACTAAAAAGATTGGTACCTTCAACTCTTTATGATGAATTTTGGAAAGAGGTTAAAGACGAGCTCTATAATTCAAATTTATATTCCTTATCAATACTAAATAAATACAATTATGCCTGGAAAAAGTGTCATCTAGATAAGATGAAGTCTAATCACATCTTACTAGATAAGTTAATTTTTACCATTATACCCTTAGTTCAAGCACGGATGGAAACTTGTAAAACTTATGTGGAACTTATGGAACAAACCTATAGTGATTATCAAAAAATATCACAAAGTTTTCCTGAAGAAATATTTGATGAATATTATGTAAAGTCCCTAGCACTAATGGAATACTTAGTATTGTCTACTAATGATGGAGGATCATTATGAAGAGCATGGTATTTAAAGAGTTACAATTACTTTCACTAAAAAATAGAACAGCCAACGAAATACAGTTTGATCAAGGTATAACTGTAATTTACAGTAATAATAAAAATAAAACAGGTAAATCTTCTGTAATTAAAAGTCTCTATAGTACTTTTGGAGCCAAGGTAGACTTTGATCAAAAATGGAAAGATGATGAAGTTATACATATTTTGAATTTCAGTATAGATTATAAAGAGTACATACTGATTAATAATAACGGAACTTTTTCATTATTTAATGATAAGAAAGAACTTATGGGGACATGGTCTAAAATAACAGAGGAATTAGCCCCTCAAATTGCAAGCCTATTAGACTATAAGTTAACTCTGCAAGATAGAAATGGTAAACAAATTATCCCCCCACCCTCATACTTTTTTCTTCCATTCTATATTGATCAAGATAAAAGCTGGAGCAAAAATTGGGATTCCTTTGAAAGTCTTGGCCAACTCTCTAATTGGTCAGACATAGTCAAGAAGTATCACTTTGGTATTTTAAAGGATGAATATTTTGAAGTTTGTAATGAGATTTCAATATGTAAAGATAATTTGAATCAATTGACGTCTAATATCCATTCTTTACAGTACGCATTAAAAAAATATAATGAAGAGTTAACAGAGATTTCTTCTTTTGATATTAATATTGAGGAATTCCAGAACGAAATAGAGCAATTGAATAATGAAATAGGTAGATTACAGTTAATACAGGATGAATATAAAGCCGTTTTAATGGATTATTATGACGAAAAGCTACTTTTAGATCAACAAAAAGATGATGTTGAAAGAACAATTAAAGGACTTAAAGTACAGTATGAAGCTCATGAAAGAATTTGTACAAAATGTGGTCAAACACATGAAACTGATTTTAACGATAGGCTTGAAACAATTGAGAATGAAGCAATGTGCTATCAGCTCTTAAACGAAGTACAACTTAAGCTAGATACAGTAATTAAAAACATAGAAGAAAAAAAATTAGTTTTTCATGAGAAAGTGGAAGAGGTATCTAAACTTAGATTTTTAATGGATAAGAAAAATGGTACTATAAAATTCCATGACATCGTTAGGATAGAGGGAAAAAAGCAATTTAGAGATAAGATTAAAAAAGATTTAATAGAAGAAGAGAGCCAAAAGTTAAAAATAGAAAAGAGAGTATCTGAATTACAAAAGGCCAAGAAGAAATTAAGTAATCCTAAAGAAATAAAGAATATCATAAATGCCTATCAACAATACATCAAAACCTTTATGGATGAGCTTAACCTGCCTAAAGTAGACATTAAAAAGTATAGTAACATAAATGCCAATATTAAAGAAAAAGGTAGTAATCAACCTCGAGCATTATTAGCTTATTATTATAGTGTTTTAAATGTTAACTATATTTATTCTAATTCGACATTTTGTCCTATAGTAATAGATTCTCCTAATCAACAAGACCAAGGAGACGAAAACTATAAAAAAATGCTTAATTTAATTTTTAATAAAAGACCTAAAGGGTCTCAAGTAATCCTAGGAACAGTAAATAGACCAGATGTAAAGTTTGAAGGGAAAGAAGTAGTTTTTGAGGATGAATATAACCTTCTAAGCAAAGATAAGTTTGAGAGAATATTTAACAAAAGTAAGGTATACTTTGATAAAATTAATCTTTTATAGATAATGGTGTGTGTTAATTTTGTACCAATCCTGTCTGGAAAAATCTGGTACGAAGTTTTAGATGTTTTTTTACAATACATAAATAAAAATAATTTATATGTAAAATGTTAAGAACAACTAAGTGAGTCAGCTATTGTTGCTGGCTCTTTTTTTATTCTAATATTTAAGGTGTGCTTGATTAGATTACAGTATCGTAAATATCAAAAGCCGAGACTAATTAATTAGTCTCGGCTCTTAGTTTCAAACAAACGTACAAAAGCTTTTAAATGGATCTAGCATGCAAAATAGCACTTGAAATATACGCAAATTAACGCCTAAAGTGACATCCCTCTCAAAATAACCCTTCAAAATGTCCAGAAGTTAGTCTAGAATAAAATTACAGAAGTTAATAAACTTTTAGACAAACGAAAAGAGGTTATACATAATGGCTATTATAGGATACGGACGTGTAAGCACCATTGATCAATCATTAGATTTACAGGAAGAGAAGTTAAAAGAATATGGCTGTGAGAAGATATTCATGGAGAAACAAAGTGGTGCTAAAAGTGATCGTGAGGAACTGATTAAGGCGTTGGACTATTTAAGGGAAGGTGACAAGCTGGTTGTTTACAAAATAGACAGACTAGCTAGGAGTACATTTGATTTACAAAAGATTGCTAAGGATTTAGAAGAACGTGGAATAGCTTTAGTATTCATCAAAGAACAGATCGATTTTAGTACACCATCAGGAAAGCTAATGTTTACTATGCTGGGGGCTATTGCTGAGTTTGAACGTGATCTAATTAAAGATAGAACCACTGAGGGACGTAAAAGGGCTAAGGCACAGGGTAAACATATGGGACGTAAAGGGAAGGACGAGAAGGACGTTAAGAAGGCGTTAAAGCTATATGATGAAAGAGACTCTAACGGTTTAAGCGTTAATGATATAGCTAAAATGACTGGCGTTCCACGTTCCACTATTTACGCTAAAGTGAAAGAGATGACTAGCAAATAGCTAATCGTCTTTTTTTCTTATGGAACTATCGGGGCAGGATAGTTCATTAAGGGTTAATACAGAATATGTTATAATTTGAATAGTTTGGAAAAGGCACTTGGAGGGTTATGGATGGAAGTGAATTTTGGAAATGTGGCAAAAAATTATGCTCAAATAGAAATGACTTACCTGATGAGTTATTAGAAAGTTTGTACTTAAACGATCGAAGCAGTTAATTTAATAGGAGTCGAAAAAAGTGGGTGAGTAAATGCCTTATTTAAAAGTTAAAGATGGTATAAATATATTTTATGAGTGTTATGGTGAAGGAGAGCCATTAGTCTTTGTACATGGATTAGGGGCTTCATCCTCAATGTATAAGCCACAAATAGAATACTTTCAACAACACTTCAAAGTTATTTTACTTGATTTAAGAGGTAATGGGAACTCTGGTTTTTTAGATAGTAATGTGGAAAGTGTTTTAGATAAACAAGCAGAAGATATTAAAGAACTTTTACTTTTTTTAGAAATTTCTTCAGCAACATTTATTGGAGTTTCATATGGTGGGGTTTTAATTCAAAAGGTAGCCCTTGCATCCCCAGATATTGTTAAGGCACTCGTTATAGTCGATAGTTTCTGTGATACCTCAATTGATTCCCTTCAAAAACTATTAGCAATGGTAGGAGCCAATCAAACATGGATTTTACATATGCCTAAAAAGTGGTTAGCAAAATTAACAAAATCCTCATATAAAAGATGGTCCATAGCTAGTAAAGAGATGGAAAGCATTATACTTAACATGAGGACATATGAAATGAAAATCCAAAGAAAAGCAATAAATAGAATTAGATTTAATGATCAGTTATTAAAGGTTAATATTCCTACACTTTGTTTAGTAGGTGACTATACTAAATTGGGTAAAAAAATGATGGAACGGGTATCGAGTTGCATTCAAGATTCGGAGTTGAAGGTAATCGAAAATTCTTTTGACCCTAGTAATCTTTGTCAGCCAAAGGTTTTTAATAAGACAGTTCATAAATTTATATCTAATTTACTATAGATATTTATTCAACTAAAGGGCGCGATTCTTGAATAAAGTTCGCTTTTCTTATAGAACTAACGGGTGCGTTAGTGCCATAAGAAGGCCGCCAATTGGCGGCCTTCTTAATGTACATTCTTACCCAAATCATACTTTCATTTTGCTTTATTTATGGTCATTGAAAATTTTTCATTTTTTTCCATATTAATCATTCACTCTGCTATAATTGTATAATTCGGAAATGAAAAAATATTCCAAAGGAAGATGGTGCTCTATATTTATGACTAATAATCATCGAGTTATAGGATTTATTGGAACTGGGGTTATGGGGAAAAGTATGGCTACTCATATCCTAAATGCAGGATATGAGTTACTGGTATATAACCGTACCCAATCACGCACTACAGATTTAGTTAAAAGAGGAGCAACATGGATAAATACTGTGGGTGAATTATCCGAAAAAGCTGATGTTATTATTACAATGGTAGGTTACCCGCAAGATGTAAAAGAAATTTATCTAGGAGAAGAAGGAATATTACATAAAGCAAAAAAAGGAACCTATGTCATTGATATGACGACTTCTAGCCCTATATTAGCTCGTGAAATTCATAAAAAAGCTAAAGAAAAAGGAATTAATACATTAGACGCACCTGTTTCTGGTGGAGATATAGGTGCACAACAAGCAAAACTAGCTATCATGGTAGGTGGAAGTAAGGAAAATTTTGAAGCTGTTACACCTATTTTGAAATTAATGGGGACAAATATTGTTTTACAAGGAAATGCTGGTGCTGGTCAGCATACAAAAATGTGCAATCAGATTGCTATCGCATCGAATATGATTGGTGTTTGTGAAGCTATTTCATATGCAAAAAACGCAGGATTAGATCCGAATACAGTTTTAGAAAGTATTGAAACAGGTGCAGCTGGAAGTTGGTCTTTAAGTAATCTAGCTCCTCGAATGATTAAAGGAGATTTTGAACCTGGATTCTATATTAAACATTTTATTAAAGATATGAAAATAGCAATTGAATCTGCTGAAGAAATGAAATTATACACTCCAGGTTTAAATTTAGCTAAATCCTTATATGAAGAGCTTGAAGCCGATGGTAAAGAAAACAAGGGTACACAAGCATTATTTTCTTTACTAGAAAAACATACTCTTCCTGTTTAATTGAATTACAAAGTGCATTCAAACAAGTTGAGATCAGGGGGCTGCCATTTGGCGGCCTTTTTTCTTAATGAACTATCGGGGCAGTTTAGTTCAATAAAATTATTTTGTTAATTTTAGTAAATATTGGCATTGATACTGTAAAATGTGATATATCAGAAGCAGACTTTTGGGGTAGGTGTAAAAAGTGAAATTAAAATTATTGTTGGTTGTAGTTTCATTTATTCTTACGTATATTACTTTTAATACTCCAGGGATAAGTGAAATGTGGTCTTCATCGGGTGTTTTTGAGGTATGGAGTTTTTGGTTATTAATTATGATTTTTTTCTTCTACATAAAGAAAAAAGATTGAATTTCTTGTTCAACTAATAACTGGTAATATTATGGCATAATAAAATACATAGATATAAATGGGGGATTAGGTGTGGGAATTTGGGTTTTAATTATCGTTCTTGTAATTTTTGTGTTCTTATTAGAAAAAATAATAAATAAATTACTTGTCGTTAAAAAGAAAAAGATTTCCGAAACTTCTGGTAAAAATGTTGACCGATGGGGAAGAGGTATTATTTTAGTTATCTTTTTATGCACTATTCCGTTTGTTATTACAAAGGACACAAATGTTATGAAGTGGTATTGGATACTCTATTTAATATTATTATTGGGTTTTCAGTCTATTCTGGAGTGGAAGTACCTGAAGAACTCAAAACAATATATAACTACGCTTATTTTTCTAATGTTAAGTGTAAGTATTATGTATAATTTTGAGTATTTTCTTCAATTATTTGGATTGGAGTAGTTTACTGAACAGATAAGACATTGTGAAGGATTGTACTTAAAGTAACGGGTGCGTTGAGAACCGGGGCTGCCATTTGGTGGCCTTTTTGCTTAATGAACTATAGGGGCAGGTTAGTTCAAGAAGGAAAATTATAGAGAAATATAGAAACTAGTATTTACTACTTATGTGGGAGGATCTGTATGCAAAAGAAGATTTACATTGTCAGACATTGCGAAGCACAGGGGCAACCTTCGGAATCTCAATTAACAGAAAAAGGTTCGAAACAAGCGAAATATTTAGTTGATTTCTTCAGTAATGCAAAAATTGACCGAATAATAT
The DNA here is from genome assembly GCF_030676415.1 of Peribacillus frigoritolerans. Taxonomy (GTDB): domain Bacteria; phylum Bacillota; class Bacilli; order Bacillales; family DSM-1321; genus Peribacillus; species Peribacillus frigoritolerans_A. The sequence goes on from NZ_JAUUTW010000064.1 coordinate 9,934, forward strand.
CGAGTCCCTTTTTACGTGCTATTCAATCAGTAGAACCATTAAGTGAGAAAACAAATATTAAAATAGAGATTGATGAACGCCTCTCAGAACGAACACTAAGCACAACGGACTTACCTGATTGGTATGAAAAACTACAAGCAACATTTAATGATATGGAATTAAAATTTGAAGGAGGAGAGTCAAGTCAAGAAGCGATGAATCGAATCGTAGATGTTGTAGAAGAAGTCTTTAAAATTGGGACTGAAAACACAGTAATCGTCAGTCACGGAAATATAATTTCCTTACTTTTAAAGAATTATAATCGTGACTTTGATTTCGAGTGTTGGAAAAATCTTAGTAATCCTGACGTTTTTCAAATAAACTGTATTAATAATGAAGTGATCTTGGAACGTATATGGGATGAAGATAAAATGAATGGGTGTAGCGTGATCCTCTAGTAAGTATCGCGCTAATAAGATACCCGAAGGGAAAATCTTATGCAAATTATTAGCGTTAGAGAACATCCAGAGTATAAAGAAAAAGCAATAAAATATTTTCAGTCCAAATGGGCAAACGAAAACAGTATGAAAGTATATGAGGACTGTATTACACACAGCATAACAACGGATAGTCCATTTCCTATTTGGTATTTAATGGAGGATTCTGGTGAAGTTATTGGCTGCGCAGGTCTTATTAGCAATGATTTTATTAGTCGTATGGATTTATGGCCTTGGATATGTGCCCTTTATATTGAAAATAGTTTTCGTGGTAAGGCTTTAGGGAAAGAGCTACTTAAACGTGCTAAAGCTGATGCCGAAAAAGCAGGATTCAATAAAGTTTTCCTTTGTACTGACCACATTGGATACTATGAAAAATACGGATTTACTTATATAGGTGACGGATACCATCCTTGGGGAAGTAGTTCAAGAATTTATGAGAGCAATAACTAAAATAATCATGTTTCAGATTAGCGATTATTCAATAATCGCTTTTCTTAATGAACTAACGGGTGCTTTACTTCAATAACGGAGGTTTTATAACCACAATAGAACGGTCAACCATCTTAGGGGGAAAAATACTTGATAGCATTACTATTACTTCTAATTTATATCGTATATAGAATTTATAAATCCAAAAGACCTTTAACAAAGTTTGGACATTTCTATGACAAATCTTTTTATCTTGAAGAAAAAAAGGAATATGAAAAAGCCCTTGATCTAAGAAAACAAGCTTTAGAATTAGATACACTTACTAATCTGGAACGTGCTGAATTAAATTTAGCTAATGCCAGAATGTATTTAAGGTTAGAACAATATAAAAAGGCAACCGATTACTTTGATATATCATTTGAACTAGCAAAAGAAGAAAAGTTTCCGTACTCTAAAGGGTTTAACGAGGTAGTTGAAGCTTATTTGCAGGCAAATCGCAAAAATGATGCCATTGAATTAGTAAACAAGATGTTAGAAAGACAAAGCTACGATAAGAAATTCAAAAAATTACAATCCATAAAAGAAAAACTAAAATCAGTTTAAAAGACTACCATATTCATTCCTAATTCAATTAGGGAGGAGCTAAGGGAGCCTTTTTCTTATGGCACTAAAGGGGCAGGATAGTTCAATAAGAACAGTAAAATAATAATGTATAAAATAACTTATAATGTATAATTATTACAAAAGAGAGAGGGATATTATATTTTGCAGACGTTTCAGATGCACCATTAATTCAGGATTTATTGATTAAGACTTTTATGGAATATAAAGATGAATTTCCCTCATCAAGTGCCTTAGAGGAGACCGTACATTAGAAGAAATTTACGTTATTTAACGGGTATAGTGATGATTGAAAAGGGGGGCAATTTAATGATGGAATTAGGAACATTAGGCGCTTTTGCTCTAGTATCTTTAGGGATGGTCTGTTCACCTGGTCCTAATATGATTTATTTAATATCTAGAAC
>NZ_JAUUTW010000065.1 GCF_030676415.1 Peribacillus frigoritolerans
TCCTCAACATCGATCGTAAAGCAAAGGAAAAGAAAGAAGATCCGCCAAAAGCCCTGAACATGCTTGAGCAAGCTGCTCTCCTAAAAGAAATCGAGGCCTCTGGGCATTTCAGGAATATTGCTATTGTCTACACAATGATTCATACGGGTATCCGGGTGTCTGAACTTTGTGATTTGAACCATAGTGACATTCAAAAAGAGGGAGAAAGGCAATATATCCTCATCCGGGATTCAAAAGGTGATATAGACAGAAAGATTCCACTTTCCATGACTGCTAGTGAAAAGATCAAGGCATACAAGGAATTTTTAAATATGGAAACGGAAGCCATCTTCATATCCAGTGTGAATCAGCGCATCACGCCAAGGTCCGTGCAATATATGCTGAATAAATATAATGCGACTCCCCATAAGCTGCGGAATACGTTTTGCCAAAAATTAATCGATATGGGGATAGACCTTCAAACCGTTTCAAAATTGATGGGACATAAAGATTTGAACATGACCAAACGTTATATAGGAGAAGGAAAAGAAGAATTGGAATCAGCCATTGAAAATACTTTTGATAATTTATAAGGGAGGAAAACTTCTTGTATATCGGGAAGTATTCCCAATCCTTTTCATTATAATTTCCATGGCACGGGGGATTTCTTGCTGCTGAATTTTTAAAATAGCCTTTCTCTTATAAAGTGTAGCTTGTAAAGGACAGATTAAAAAGACTAGGAAGTTTTAAGGCGATGATCTCTTTTGGTGGTGAATGCCCCTTTTAGCTACAGAAAAAGCCCATAAAATGAGTGCTTTTTTCTTAATTGGAAGAACTCGGTGTACAATTTTTCATTGATGGCTTTTACTAGATTCCCAATCTTTGCGTTGGCCACACCAACATATTTTGCGGAGAAACGGACCAGGCGTTTGAACGCGACTTATTCCCCTTTGGTAAAATCCTTCTTTGTTCGGCTAGTAACATTTCAATGGTGTTTTTAAATTCCTTTATGCTGCTAAACTTGCTGTAGTCTTTGAAATTTTTGATTCTGCCTGCTATTAACATGGTATTTCCTCCTTAGAGGACAATAAAAAAGACACTGCACCCGAAAAAGATTAAGGGAAACACTGTCTTTTTTTATTGTGTATAAATTGAAAGAAACAATTTAAGATGTGTTGCCTTCTTTTTTATATGTTCAAATCACTCAAGCAGGGGCTATGTTCATTTGGCATATCCGGCATTTCAGGGACCGGGAATCCTTTTGGCGGCTCAGTAACAGCAAGGTTACCGCCATTTCGGCTCGGTGTCCCCCCTTGGAAAATTTCGCTGATTTGAGTTTGATCCACCCTGAAATTGAATTATCTTTAATAATTAGAAAAAAGGTAAAATAATTCTATTAAAAACAGTTGACGAAGGCTAAACACCCGTTTTTCCTTAATTCAAGCACAAAAACGCTTGGAATCATAAAATCATCCAAGCGTTTTGCGCTTATTTCAATATATTTCATTTGTTAATTACATTTCCCTATGAAAATTCGACTTATCTCAACGTAATGAAATTATTTAGTTATTGATTACTTGGAAAAGAAAATTCCGCTTTATTTTCGTTGTCTTTGGATTCAGGCCATCTTTCTGAAACCGTTTTGGTTTTTGTGAAAAAGCGAACGGTGTCTGGACCAAACATGTGGCCTTCCCCGAATTTTGAACGCTTCCACCCTCCAAAGTTGTAGTATCCGACTGGTATCGGAATCGGTACGTTCACACCGACCATTCCCACTTCAATTTGTTCTGAGAACTTTCTTGCAGCAGGTCCATTTTCTGTAAAAATCGTAACACCATTACCATATTCGTGATTATTAATTAATTCAATTGCTTCGTTTAAGCTATTCACGCGTACCACAATACGTGCCGGTCCGAACACCTCATCACGATAAATTTTCATATCAGGAGTAACATGATCTAAAATCGTTGGTCCTAAATAAAAACCTTTTTCCGTTTCACATATTTTAGGATTCCGGCCATCCACATATAATTGTGCGCCTTCTTCAAGACTTTCATTAATGTACTTGATAACAGTATCCTTTGATTCTTGTGTAATTACAGCTCCGAAGTCTGCATTCTTGTCATTATATGCCCCTACTTTTAATTCTAGTACACGAGTTTTTAATTTTGCTACAAATGCATCAGCTGTTGCTTTACCAACCGGGACAGCTGCTGAAATCGCCATACAGCGTTGGGATGCAGAACCAAATGCTGCACCTAGGAAGGCAGTAACAACTTGATCTAAATCAGCATCCGGCATAATAATCATATGATTCTTTCCTCCACCAAAAGAAGCTACTCTCTTATTATTACGGCTTCCTTCGTGATAAACATATTCAGCTACCCTAGTAGATCCTACAAAAGATATAGCACATACTTTTGGATTTTTAAGTAATGCATCAACTGCCTCTTTGTCACCGTTAATGATACTCCAAATCCCATCTGGTAGGCCCGCTTTTTTCCATAGCTCCGAGATAAATAAAGCTGAATTCGGAACACGTTCAGAGGGTTTTAAAATTACTGCATTTCCACAAACAACTGCCATAGAAGTCATTGCAAGCGGTACCATTACTGGAAAATTGAATGGAGAAATCGCTGCAACTACACCTAGAGGCTGTTTCATTGAAAAAGAGTTGATATTTCCACCAACATTGACAGAGTATTCACCTTTTAACATATGTGGAGCATTTATCGCCAAATCAACCGATTCAATTCCTCTACTAATTTCACCTTTTGCATCAGAAATTGTTTTGCCGCTTTCAAGACCTATTATATTTGCTAGTCGTTCTGTTTCCTCTATTAGAAGGCTTCTAAAGCGATGAATAACTTCCACTCTTTTTGCTACAGACGTATTTTTCCAAGCTGTAAAAGCCGAATGTGCCACTTCAATTGTTTCATTTACTTCCTCTACAGAAGCATATGGACAAAAAGCCGTTACTTCACCCGTTGAAGGATTATATACCTTTCCAAAGCGTTCACTTCTGCCAGGTTTCATTTCTCCACCAATAAAATGAGTTAATGTTTTCGTATTAAATTCACTTTTAATCATAGTCATATTATTTATTCCTCCTAATTTATTAATATTTTTTTGGTATTGCTTTTTCAGCTAGCTTCTTAGTCATTAAGTAAACAGCAGACATATCATTCTCTCCATAACCTTCATTCGCTGCCTGCGTATACCAATCTACCAAGTGGTCTCCAATTGGCAGTTTAATTTCACATTCCTCAGCCATTTGCTTAGCTATTTTTAAATCTTTTAACAACAGATTTGTTGTAAAGCCAGGTTCAAAGTTATTTTCGGCGATATACTCCTTATAATTTCTTTCATATATTCTGCTTTGGCCATAACTTACATTTAGGATTTCAAACATACGCTCGTGATCTAAGCCCATATTTTCACCAAGAGTTAGCGCTTCCCCAACTGCTTGGGTATAGAAGCCGATCATCAAATTATTGATTAACTTAATCACAGTGCCACTATCTGGATTTTCTCCAACATGAAACAGATTTTTTCCTAGAATATTTAGCAGTGGCTGTACTTCTTCAAAGTATACTTTAGGTCCGCCAACCATAAATGTTAGGGTTGCATTAACGGCACCAATAACACCGCCACTTACTGGAGAACCTAAGTATCTTAAGTTATTTTTCTGGCAAGCAGTAAAAACTTTACGGTTTAATTCTGGTGTTACTGTACTTGTATCAATAATCATTAAATTATCAGCACCATACTTAATAATACCTTCTTCGAAAAATGTCTTTTCAACAATAGCTGGTGAAGGCAAACTAATAAAAATCACATCTGCATGTTGGAGTACTTCTTTAATACTTTGACATACATGTCCACCATTTTCTTGAAATTTGACAATGGCTGTTGGATTAATGTCAAAACCGTATACTATATATTCGTGACTAATCAAATTCTCTGCCATAGGTAAACCCATATTTCCTAATCCGATAAACCCTATCCTATGTTTTAAACTCATCTCTCTATCTCTCCTTCAGGTATCATCTAGTAAAAAAACATATATAAGATAACTGCTAAAGCTAAAGCTGCTGTAGGTACGACCACACTGAGAACAAATACTGGCTTATATGCTCGTTGATGTGTCTCTTTACATACCGCTCTGATAGTAGTAACGACGTATCCGTTATGTGGTAAAGAATCTAGTCCACCGGAAGCAATGGATGAAATTCGATGCATAGCTCCTGGATCTAAACCTTGTGCTTGATAAATAGGTGCAAGTATAGGTAAGGCGATTCCTAAACCGCCAGAGGCTGATCCCGTAATAGCGGCTATAGTCGTAACAGCCATAGCAAGACCCGCATATTCTAGCCCAGGCATATTAGTAAGCGTATCCACAATAGCAGTAAATGCTGGTACTTTTGCTGCAACTGCACCAAATCCTACCACAGCACATGTATTAGCAATGGCATTAAGTGCATTTTCTGCCCCTATAGTAAGAGCTTTCCAATGAGTGCCAATAGCATTTTTATACATAAGCGCCCATCCCACAACAATTCCCGCAAATAAAGCAACCAAAACCGCTTGATCCGTCGGGATATACTTGGCAACAATATTTAAGACTGCTACTACAGAGATCAAAGGAATGATCGAAATAATTATATTAGGCAAGCCCTTTTCAGATACTCCTTGATTCGGGTCATCCTCTGTTTCCAGCCGTGTTGCAGCAACCTCATTCGATGCACTTTCAGCAATGTGGTCCATAGAAAAAGTTTCTCCTCTATCTACAGCTTTTTGAACCATCCTTCCTAAGAGAATTCCACCTCCAATCATAATTAATAGAGCAATAACCACACCCACCCAACCTCCAGCAGTTGGAGTCGTACCAAAATGTTCAGTAGGAATTAAATTTTGTATTTCTGGTGACCCTGGCGATGTCATAGTGAAAGAGATGGATCCAAAGACAAGTGCACCAGGTATAAAACGATGAGGTAAATTAGCACTTTTAAACAAAGAAACTGCAATAGGATAAACGGAAAAGGCAACGATGAATACGCTTACACCACCATACGTCATAAGCGCACATGCGGTTACAACAGCAAATACTGCACGCTTAGCTCCGAATCTACGCTGAACCCAATCTGCAATTGAATTTGCAGATTTTGTATCTTCCATGACTTTCCCAAAAATTGCCCCTAGTAAAAATGTTAAAAACCAGGAAGCAAAGAAACCAGTGAAGCCCCCCATGTAGTCTGTTGTTAACGCTTCCATTAGATTAAGCTTGCCTGTGATACTTACAACTACAGAACACAACACAGCTGCAATAATGATGTTTATCCCTTTAATGGTCATATACATGAGTAGTCCAAGACCTACTATTAAACCTAAAAAACTAATTGCCATATTAACCAATCCCCCCTTTCCAAATTCAATATTATTTTTTGAGTAGTTTCATAGTTGAATAGTCATTAGTAAAGGAGACCCGATATAGATCAATAATTTCCTCTTTGCTAGGCACTCGGGGGTGATTTCCTGGACTTCCGCTTGCTAATGCGTCAGTTGCCATTTTCTCTAAAGATTGTTCAAAATCTTCTTCATTAATTCCCCATGCTTTAAGATTAGGAATATTTAAATCAACACATAGTTTTTTAATGAATAATACGGTTTCTTTTGCCACGACCACATCACTTTGCTGCTCCATGCCCTCCATAATTGTCCGACCTACTTGAGCTAGTTTTTCAACGCAGCTGCTTTCACTAAATTCCAACACAGTTGATAGAAGCATTGCATTCGAAATCCCATGTGGTACTTTATACAAGGCACCAATTGGCCGAGACATCCCATGAACAAGGCATACGGATGAATTAGAAAAAGCAATGCCTGCTTGCATTGAAGCTAAAGCCATCTGTGTTCTTGCTTCTAAATCATTTCCATCTTCATAAACACGTTGAATGTTATCTATAATTAATTTGATAGATGATAAAGCTAGTGTATTAGTTAAAGGATGAGACTTACGTGAGATATAAGCTTCTAAAGCGTGACAAAATGCATCAATCCCTGTGGCAACTGTTAACATTTTTGGTGATGAAAGCGTTAGACTTGGGTCAACAATAGCTACCTGTGGCATTATTTTAGGTTGTTTAATCATCATTTTTAAATCTTTAATTGTATCAGTCACAACTAAGGCATCAGTCACCTCAGATCCTGTTCCAGCTGTTGTTGGAATAGCTATTACTGAAACGGGATCATTTATAATCTCATTTTCCACACCCATATATTCAATTAAAGCGCTTTCGTTTCTAGCCAATAGAGCTACCGCCTTAGCAGCATCAATGCAACTTCCTCCGCCTAGACCAACAATTAAATCACATTCCTTCTCTTTAAAAAGAGTTAAAGCCTCTTCAACATGAGTATCTTTTGTTTCTGAGTCCACTCCCAAATATGTAATCGAGTGAACACCCTCACCTTGAAGATATCTAATAACTCTAGCTACATAACCTAAATCCTTCATAGGCTTGTCACTGATTAACAATGCTTTGGAACCTAAATCACTTGCCACTTTGCCTAGTTTAGAAAGGCTTCGATTTCCATAATATACAATATTAGGCGTACGTAATTCTCCGCTGAAATTCATACTGCACCCCCTGATAAAAAATTGACTTTCAGTTATAAACTAATGCAAGAGTTGTGCCAACTCGTTATTAAGCCAAATTTCCTGTAAGTGCCCATCGTTTCTTAAATATCCGTTTTCGAAAAGCAACACTCGATCGATAATTATGTAGATAAACAAGAACAACTTCGTTGACAAATGACAACAATTTCCTTTAGTATTATTTTGAATATTAATATTATTCAAAATTCATTTTCGATTTAAAATTATATATAAGATAGGTGATTCTTGATGGATGTTTTAAATAATAAAAGCGTCTCCTATAATATTTTGGACGGAATCGTGGAAGATTGGATGGAAGAAGAGTCTTATTTATTACAAATTCACGACTCTATTTATAAAGCTGCTAATATCATGTCGAAATACGAAAAAGATAACATTGCAGTGGTGAACGAAGATTGTATAGTAAAGGGGATTGTTACTTTCTCAATAATAATGAGAGCATTTTTGAATGGCATACCTTTAGAACAGGAAATTCAAAATATCATGATTAAGAAGTTCCCTGCTTGCTATGCTGATGATCCTATAAACGAACTTTCCTTTCAGTTTGGAACGCGTATTCCAGTATTAGATAGAAATGGACGTCTTATTGGTCGTTTCCCTTCAACGAGAAGGTTGCTAAACCAATTCTTTGTATTGAGCGAAAAAGTACAATCATTAGATCAAATAGTAAAAATGTACGATCTTTGTTTTGATACTGCCTATGAAGGTATAACTGTAGTAGACCAAAATGGCGTAATCCAACTTTTTAATAATTCCTACAGCCGTTTCGTACAAAAGAGGAAGGAAGAAGTTATAGGTAAACATTGTACTGAAGTAATTGACAATACCCGGTTGCCAGTTGTTCTTGAAACTGGAATTCCTGAACGTAATAATGCGGTTATTTTGCAGGGGCAAGAAATGATTGCTAGCGTAATTCCGATATGGAGAAATGGTAAAGTAATTGGTGCAATAGGAATGCTTGTTTTCGAAGGAGTTTCAGAGCTCTCCAAAGTCTTTGATAGGATGCAGACCCTTAAGGATAAATCGAGTCATAAACAGGTTACACTTGAATATCCCAAGAAAGATGAAGAAACGATTACATTTGATAAAATCATCGGTGAAAGTAGCTCTATAGGTGAAGTTAAAAAAATAGCCCGTCGAGCAGCAAAGACAATGGCTACGATTTTAATTATCGGTGAAAGCGGTGTTGGAAAAGAGTTGTTTACCAAAGCTATTCATAATTTAAGTCCAGTAAAAAATGGTCCATTAATATCCATTAACTGTGCGGCTATTCCTGATGAGTTGCTTGAATCTGAGCTTTTTGGGTACAACCATGGGGCTTTTACAGGAGCAAGCAAGGGAGGAAAACCAGGGAAATTTGAATTGGCTCATAACGGAACGCTTTTTTTGGATGAAATTGGAGACATGTCCCTTCACCTACAAGCCAAACTGCTCCGCATCTTGCAGGAACAAAAATTTGAAAGGATTGGGGGCATTAATGAAATTCATGTGAACGTACGCATTATTGCCGCAACGAACCAGCCATTAGAGCAGTTGGTTGAAAAGGGAACCTTTCGAAAAGATTTATTCTATCGTCTAAACATCATTCGTTTGCACATCCCTCCCCTCAAAAATAGAAAAACAGATATTCCTATTTTAGTATCGAAATTATTAGAAGATTCTTACAATAAATACCAAATCCCCCCCGTTAAATTAAGTCGAGAAGTCTTGGAAAGCTTCATTCAATATGATTGGCCTGGAAATGTTCGGGAAATGGCAAACCTTTTAGAAAGCTTAGTTGTACTTTCAGATCAAGCACGAATTCAACTAGAAGATCTGCCACCACATCTTACAGACTATCTTATGAGGACTAAAAATAAATATAGTAAATATCCTAGTGAAAAAACAGGCCAGATCTCAACTCATACTATTAATCCTCTTATAACTACTGATCTAGAATTAGATCAGCAATTAGGTTCTCCTTACCAAGGAAATAGTTCAACAACCTCTAATTTGCTGGTTAATGAAAAAGTGGCGAACGAAGAACGTGAACGTGAACTTATTTTAAACATCTTACAGAAAGTAGACGGAAACAAATCGAAGGCAGCTAAAATTCTCGGCATCCACCGATCTACTTTATATAAAAAAATGGTCAAACATCACCTAAGCTAAACTTGATAGGGGTAGCGTCATATGCCCATCAAGCTAAGTTAAAACGATACCTTCAAAAATGAAAAAACGCTATGCTTATCGTAAGAAGTTTACGAGAAAGGATGGTGTTTTTTTATGAATCCTATCAGCTCTAGTGAACTAACGCTTTTCGCACAAGAATTACAACGCTTTTTATCTCCAATAGTCCTACAAGAAATCGCCAAACAAGTTGGTTTTGTACAGCGATCTAGTAAGTATCAAGCAGATGAAATCATCGCTCTTTGCGTTTGGCTCAGCCTAGAAGTCGCTCGTACATCACTTTCCAACTATGTAGTCGTTTAGAGGCTTCGACGGGTGTACTAATGAGAGAAGTGGGACTCAATCAGCGCTTTAATCCTGCAGCTGTCGCATTCCTTCGAGAAATCTTTACTTCACTCCTAACACAAAAACTCTGTTTAAATCAATCGCTTTCTTCACACATGATTTCTGCTTTCGAACGTATTCGGGTTTTAGATGCGACTGTGTTTTTAGCTACCTGATTCCTTCGCTATCAAGGCTCTGGAGGGAGTAGTAATACTGCAGGGGTGAAAATCCAATTGGAATACGATTTATTAAGTGGTCAATTTTTAAACGTACAGCTAGGACCAGGAAAGAAAAAATATGGACGGATCAAAGGATTCCTGGTCTCAATTAGGGAAAGATTATTTCCGGCAAACCCATATTAATGTCGATGGCTTACGGATGCGTGAAGCGTTAACTGGTGAAAAAGATGTATTAGTACAATTTTTTGATGGTGAAATTGT
>NZ_JAUUTW010000066.1 GCF_030676415.1 Peribacillus frigoritolerans
TTTTCAGCGACCATTTCATCTTATCATTTTCATAGTAAGAAGTCAATAGTTATTATTTCTTTCAGCAATCAGCCAAAAGCGATGAAGTTTTTCGTTTGTCTTAGTTGGTGCTTATTTATATTAATCCTTTCCTACCATAAAGTCAACACATTTCATACATTTCCTTGTTAAATGATTTAATCAATTATATATAGGAATAAATGTGCCTGTCCTACCTTGGCTTCCGCTTAAAACATATAATCCAACAAATCGTTGATCCCATCCATTTTATTAAATCAAAGACCCATTTGAAACACATTCCCCTTCAACCTAGTAATGCTTTTGGCAAAATCCATAAAACCTGCAAGTGATAGGTAATGGCAATAACAACCTCGATAGATAAGTATAAATGGATGTAAAAATCGAATACTGTAAACTGGTTGTTCCTTTCGGTTAGATTGATTTAAAAATAAACCGCTCAATCACGGAATTTCATTGTCCAAATATTGAAAAATTTTTTTACATTTTTACTTTCTTGTACTATAATAAATATATTTTAAAAATTTCAGGAGAGACTTTTAATCATTATAAAAATAGTTGGGAGAGGGATTTATAAATGATTAATAAAAACACATCTTTGAGGATGCAAAGTATCGTTTTTATTGGCTTTATGGGGGTAGGAAAGACGACGATCGGACAGAAAGTAGCAAGGAAATTATATAGGGACTTTATTGATATAGATCAAGAAATTGAAAAGGAATTCAATATGCCCACTACAGAAATATTCAAGAAGTTTGGCGAAAAGGCTTTTCGCGAAAAAGAAAAAAGTGTGATTGAAAGCCTTAGTCAACAACAATTGAAAATCATTTCAGTTGGAGGCGGGGCATTTTTACAAGAGGATATACGGAATATCTGTTTATCCAATTGCATTGTCTTTTACCTGGACTTATCTTGGGAATACTGGAAAGAAAGAATAGGCTTACTTATTGATAGTAGACCTGTTTTACAAAGCCGGTCCCTTGAGGAAATCGAAGAACTCTTTTACACAAGACAAGAAATATACTCTTATCATCATTCCAAAGTGAATACCAATGATCTTGATGTTGATGAAGTCGCAGACTTTATAGTCGATTCATTGAAAGTGGCCTGGGATATTTATGAACCGCTTAAGTAAGATCATCACTTTGTAACCGATTTTCCCAATAAAAGAATAATAGAAAAGATGAAAAGGGTACAGAGGTATGGATACCTAGCCTCCTGTAAACTAATCACCTTTTTATTTTTCTTTATTAGGAAGACTCTCTAATAATCAGTTCTGGATTCAATATGATTCGCTGTTGTTCACGTTCAACTTTCTCCATTTGCTGATACAGGAGATTCGCTGCCTCTTTTCCAATACGTCTAGGGAATGAGGAAATGGTCGTTAGCGGAGGATGATAGATTTCTGCGACTGGAACGTTATCGAACCCTACGATATCTATATCTTTACCAGGAGTAAATCCTTTCATCATCAATCCTTGCATAACACCGAAGGCAATTAAGTCGCTAAAGCAAAAAATCGCGGTAGGCGGATTAGGATTCTCAAGTACTTTCAATACAGCCTCCAGCCCTCCCTCCCGTGTAGGGGCACTATCTATCACCAGCGATTCATCCACTTCCAATCCCGCTCTTGAAAGAGCTTCACGGTATCCTTCCATTCTCTCGATCCAAGTAGAAGATTCCTTGATGCCACCAAGGAGCGCAATTCTTTTATGTCCCTTTCCAAGGAGATGATCAACAGCCATCCTGGCTCCCTCTGGATAGTCTATGCCTACATAGTCGCTATTCACTCCAGGTAGTTCCCTAACAGCAAGGACCATCGGCGTGTCAATTTCATTTAACCGTTCAATAGTATCTTGTGAGCTTTCAGAGACAGGACAAAGAATCAGGCCTCCCACCCTATGTTCCATCATGGTTGAAAGGAGATGGTCTTGCTTGGCAACCGAGTCGAATGTAGTCCCCAGCAACACTGTATACCCAACCTCATCCAATGCATCGTGAACGCCTATCAGGAATTCAGAAAAAAAGGTATTTGATATGTCGGTAATAATGATTCCTACAGTATCGGAACTCTGCGACCTTAGGTTTGCTGCAATTCTATCGTAAACATAACCCAATTCATGCATGGATTTTAATACTTTTTTTCGCGTCGCTTCCGATATTCGAGGGTTATTGCGAACGATAAGGGAAGCAGTGGATGTAGATACCCCAGCATGTTTCGCTACCTGTTGCAGCGTGACCCGCCCTTTTTTGGATTGTTTCATAGTTCAATCACCATCTTGAATGTATTTTTGATGTACTTATTATTATCATGTTCTTACTATAATAATAATATAGTTACTGTCTTTATTACACCCTTGCTTTTGGAACATGGGTATCTCATCGATTAATACTCACTCCAATACATCTATATCCAATATTAATTAGTTCAAAAAAACGCTACCTAGTTCTAGAAGATGGAGTTTTAAATAATCCTTCAATATTTTTTAACCATGGTTAAATATGGTCTGGTGCTGTGTTAATTTTTTATACCGGTAATATACAAAAGCAGCAGCTAGGATTCCAATAGTTGCAATAAAGCAATCGAAAAGAAATATATGCGATATATCCCCACTCTTAGCGATCAAGCCCGTTGCAATTGGTAAAATGACGCTCGCCAAACTGGATGCAGTCGCAACGATCCCTGTTACAGTTCCTTTTTTCCTCCAGAAAAATTCAGTCATTATTGCAATGGTTAATTGAAATATCCCAGCTGTCGAGGCTCCAAGGAAAAAGGAGCTAATACTTAAGACAATAGGTGAATGAATCGTTAATATGATGATTACCGTAAGTAAAGTAATCATTGGATACAGCAATATCACCGTCACTGGCTTAATCCATTTGTTTAATAAGATGGATAATAGCAGGACGGAAATCAGTGATCCAACACTATAATAGCTCAATAATTTAATTGCACTTGAAGATGGCATCCCAAAAACTTCCTGGCCGAAACTCGGTAACCAGATTTGCGAAACCGTAAATAACGCAGTTGATGTAAACCCAATTATGATTAGCGCGACTCCTTCGCTCCAAAATTTAGGTTCAGTTATGAACCTGTTCATATGCAAATCCTCCTCATTACCGTCAGGATCGGATTTGCTTTTTGGAAATGAAGCGGACAACACAAAAAACATATTCACGAAATAAATGACAGCCGGTAATAAAAATGCAAACCCGTAAAATAATTCGTTCCTAGTAAGAAACAAGATGATGAATGGCAGGATGGTTGCACCTAGTGAACCAAAAGCCTTAACCATAACACTGGCGGAACCAGCAGATTCAGGAAACATTTCAGTTAGCGCCGGATATGTACCAGCATCCATGGCTGAGTTGGAAATTCCCGCAAGTAAAGCAAATACAAAGGCCATTTCATATGTGGGGGAAAATGGAATCCCAATCAAAAAAACTCCCATTACAACCGAGGAGACAATGACCAATGGCTTTCTTCCAAATTTATCCGATAAAACTCCCGAGAGACCATACGTGAGTAATCTGCCTATTCCTATTGCTGCAATAAGATAACTGATGCCAGTAGAGTCCGTATCCCATTGTTCTGTTAAAGAGGGCATGTTCGAGGCGAGAATTATATTTACCATCCCCAGCAGAAAATAGTTAATATACATGCCTGATGCCGCTTTAAAATACTGATTTTTCATTATTACACCCCTATAATAAATCACGTTGTATTTCTCCCCTAGTACTCTTTAATGCAGAATGGAATTACACTAAAGCCTCCCCTTTATGTTATCCATTTAAATGAAAACCACTTTTCAAAAAAAAACGCTAAGAAAAACAAGGGATTTCACTCCCTGCATTTCTTAGCTCCGAGGTTTCTGCTTTCATTTGATGTAATCATTTAACGATGATGCCCATCGAGTATGAAAAAACCTCTATTACGATAAAATGGAGAATAATCTCCAGAGTGGAATCATATTATTCTGCAAACAATTGCTCTTTGATGTAATCAACAGGCATCTGTTGACCTGTCCATAATTCAAAGGCCAATGCACCTTGCCAAAGCATCATCCCAAGACCATTAATAGCTGTAGCTCCCGCAGCCTCAGCTTGTTCCATTAGTTTAGATTTACGTGGGATGTAAACAACATCGGTTACGATTAAATCAGGACGCAGCATAGATTCGTCTTGAATGACACTTAAGCCATCAAGCGGTTTCATGCCAACGCCAGTTCCGTTTGCCAATATATCACTAGTTGCGATTTCAGCCTTTAATTGTTCAACATTTTCAAGAGGGTATACATTGGCTTTCACATTTAAGTGCTTCATATCTTCATTGATGATCCGTACATTCTCTTCTGCTTGTGGGAAGAAAGCATCGTCACGAGCAAAAATGCTGATTTCCACAATCCCTTCCAGCGCAGATTGAATGGCAATTGGAGTAGCAGCCCCACCAGAACCGATAAGAGTCATTTTCTTTCCTTTAATATCTATACCATGTTCTTTTAGGTTCCGAGTATATCCCATTCCATCTGTGCTGTGCCCAACGAACTTTCCACCGACATTGACAACTGTATTAACGGCCCCAGAAAATTTTGCACTGTCTGCCAATTCATCAAGATATGGAAGGATCTTCATTTTATTAGGCATGGATACGTTAAACCCTTTTACATTTAATGCACGCATCCCTTTGACTGCATCTTCCAGCTGTTCATTACCAACTTCAAATGCTAAATAGGCGCAATTCAAGCCTAATTTATCGAAAGCTAAATTATGCATGGCAGGTGATAAAGAATGTCCGATAGGTGTTGCCAGCAATCCTACTAATTCTGTTTTCCCATTAATTCGTCCTAGATTTTCCATGTTCTATTCCCCCTGATTTTTAAAACTTTATATAAATTCCTTCTTGGAAGGAATTATGAGTTAAATATTTTGATCAATGATCCCCAATACATCTCTTAATTGAGTAACAGGAATTTGTCCTGGTGCAGATGCTTCTTTTCCGGCACCGAATGTACAAGCAGATCCAAACACCGCACCTGATAATCGACTGACCAGGCCTGTACCCGACATTGACATCGTAATGAATGGACGATCGGCATACTTTGTTTTCATCGTGTAGGTTGCATCCAATAAAACGAGTAAGTCACCAACAGTTTGGGGCATTACAGCAATTTTTGGAATATGGGCGCCAAATTCCTGCATTTTACGCAATCGGTAAATGATTTCTTCTTTTGCTGGTGTCTTATCGAAATCATGGTTACACATCACTACGTATACTCCATTTTCCTCAGCTGCCTTGACAGTTTCCTTCACTGATGATTCTTCAAAAAACAACTCCACATCGACAAGATCAATATTCTTCGTTTTAATCGCTGTATGAAGAAGTTGGAAATAATAATCATCGCTGATTTCCTTGTTCCCGCCTTCTTTATGGCTTCTAAAAGTGAAAAGCAGCAAAGTATTGGGTACAGCACTTCTAAGTTTAGAAATCATATCCGAAACGGCTTCTATGCTTTCAACTTGTTCATAGACATCTACTCGCCATTCAATGATATCCGGATCTAAAGCATTTACCGTTTCAACATCTTTAAGCAGTTCCTCTTCAGTTGTTCCCATCAGTGGAACGATGATTTTTGGAACTCCTTCTCCGATCGTTACATCTTTGATCGTGATTGTTTTCATGGATGTTTCCCCCTTTTATCATTATCATCAGTGAGATTCATCCCCCACTGATGTTCGGCTAGACCGTTTAATTGGAAACCTTAATTACCTTTTTATATCGATAGGCAACGAATACGGCCAATAAGATACTAACTACCGCTATTGCCACATCAAATAAGAAGACTGCAGTTAAACCAGCGCTCTTAGATATCATACCTGTAACGAAAGGTATGATGATAAAGGCTGAACTAGCTGCAATGTTTACATATGAAGTAATCGTCCCTTTATTGGCTGGGAAGAATTCTGTTATTATCGTCATGGCTAATTGGAACACCCCTGCAGTTGAAAGCCCAATGAAGAAGGCGCTCAATACAGTCATAAATGGTTGCTGGATGTAAATGAGTGACAATAAAGATAATGCTGCAATGATCGGATAGATAATCATGACGGTAATGGGCTTAATTACTTTATTCAATAGAACTGCTAGTAAAATGACAGAAACAAGGGAGCCAATGCTATAGTAACTAAGCAATTGAACAGCCTTAGCCTGGGTTAGCCCCAATACCGCTTGTCCAAAGTTCGGGAGCCAGACTTGAACCAGCATGAATAAAGCAGTTGATGTGAAGCCTAATAGTATGACGGCCATCCCCTCCTGGGCAAACTTCGGTTTTGAGAGGAATTGGTGTTGAACCCGCACAGCTTGTTCATCATCTTGAGTCTGGTTTTGAGCTTTATGATCCGGGAATGAAACCTTAAGCAGGAAAAATCCATTAACAAGATAAACGGCAGCCATTAAGAAGAATGTATACCCGTAAAACATATCTCTAGCTATAAAGAACGCCATGATAAATGGAAGAAGTGCGGCACCGACTGAAACGAATGCTTTTATTAATACGGTAGCGGAACCAGCTTTCTTTTGAAAAGCCTCAATAAGTGCTGGATACGTACCAGCATCCAAAAATGAGTTTGCAATACCAGCACACACAGCAAATATAAATGCCAATGGATAGTTAGGAGCCAAAGGTATACCTATAAGGAAGATCAGGTAGATAAAAGATGCTGAAACAACAAATGGTTTCCTTCCTAATTTATCAGATAGTCTACCGGCGAAAAACAAAGAAACTAACTTACCGATTCCTATAGCAGAGACCAAGTAACTTATCCCTGAGGCACTTGTATTTAATTGATTGGACAAATTTTCCATGTTTGACCCAATGATAATATTGATCATACCTAAAATAAAATAGCTAATATATAAACCTGTGGCCATTTTTATAAATGGATTTTTCATGAAACACACCCCTATAAAAAAAGTTATCGAAATGCAATTTGATTCTTAAGCCTTTCAGAAGTTGCCCCCTTGCCCCATACCATAAATTTAAGAAACATAATTACCGTACTAAATAAAAACAATAAACTTCATTAGGTTAACCACTTTAGTTAGTACATCGTTCTACTATTTTTGTATAACTAGTATATCGTTCTACTAATCTTAATTAATGTTAGTATATCGTTCTACTTAATTTGGTATATCGTCGTTCTACTAACAATTCTAAGCGATTAGTTTCTAAATTCAAAAGGTATTGAATTAACACTTATACTAAAGTTAATTAGTTAACTTTCTTTAGTACATCGTTCTACTGAATTATTATACTGCGCTAATTTAATTGTGTCAAACTCATGAAGCAGTCCTTAATAACTATAAAGTAATTCCTCCTACTCATTATTTCTAAATTTCGAAGTGCTCATTTTGGATCTTATTCACCTTAAAAGTTCAGCCATACCTTGGTTTTGTTACTGTTCATACAAGATGAATAATACTTTTATTTGCAGTGGCTCAAAGTATTTTATCATTTATGAAGACTTCCTTCTTTTTCGATATTCCGCACTTTTTTAGTTACCAGTTTCTGAATAAATTTCTTTTTAGCTAAAATATATGTACTGCTGCTTATTTAAATCCAATTCTCCAGTTATTTGCAATCGATTTGAATAGCCATGTCTAAGTAAGGCTGGAAGAATAACTCGCTTATATCCTAAGTTTAGGATGGGTCAAAATATTCTCAATATAAAATGAGAATCAATATCATCCTTCTCAAGGGTGAAATAACAACTTCTATATAATGGAGTGGCAGGGCTTCATAATTTCCACAAAGCTTTTTAGTTCATAACGCAAAAAAAGACCAGCCGGATGGCTGATCTTTGAAATGGCTTGGCGGCGTCCTACTCTCACAGGGGGAAACCCCCAACTACCATCGGCGCTGAAGAGCTTAACTGCCGTGTTCGGAATGGGAACGGGTGTGACCTCTTCGCTATCGCCACCAAACATGAA
>NZ_JAUUTW010000067.1 GCF_030676415.1 Peribacillus frigoritolerans
TACTTTTATTCTTGGGATTTACTTTATTCTAGCAAAGGAAAAGCAATATGAGGAATGTCCACTCTTTGATACTCCAGAATATACTAGAAATAAGTGAATCGAACTAATGGGTGCTTTACTTCAATAAGGGAGTTGCTTTGGCAGCTCTTTTTTGTTATGGAGCTAACGGGGCAGTTTAGTTCAACAAGGATTTGCATCGAAGTTAAAGAATAAACTAATGAAATACATTTTATAAGGAGTAATTTTAAAGTGATAAATGAGGAAGAAATCGTTTCGCTTATTAGAGAAGATAAATGGATGATGGAAATATTAGAATCTGCCAAATCATTGAATTTGCCTGATTGGTGGATATGTGCTGGTTTTATCCGATCAAAGGTCTGGGATATATTACACGATTTTAGCGTAAGAACATCTATTCCAGATATTGATGTGATCTATTTTGATCCAACAAATATTGATAAATATGAAGAAAAGAAAATCGAAAAAAAACTAGAATCCCTTATACCCAATATCCCTTGGTCGGTAAAGAATGAAGCGAGAATGCATGTTAAAAGTAATATGTCTCCTTATTCTTCGTCTGTAGATGCTATATCGAAGTTTCCAGAAACAGCAACAGCTTTGGGAGTAAAGTTAGATGAAAATGACAATGTAATATTAACAGCACCTTGTGGAATTCATGATGTTATTAATTTAGAGGTAAAACCAACACCTTATTTTAAAGAGACTAAAGAGCGAGTAGAAATTTACGAAGATCGCATAACAAAAAAGAATTGGAAATCAACTTGGAAAAAGTTAAAAGTTAACCACATCAAAACCTCTTCTTAAGCTAACAGGTGCATTAGCTTAAGATCAGAGCTGTCTTCAAGGCAGCTTTTTCTTTATGCAACTATCAGGGCAGGTTAGTGAAAGAAGGAATTTCCATTTTCCATACAAATGAAAAGGTGTTAAATGGTATGATTGTAAAAGAAATAGTGCAGAACTTAATTTTTAGGGGGAAATATATTCTTGAAAATGGTTAGAATTATCTTAGCGATAGTGGTTATTGTTCTATCAGGTTATAGTCTAATAACTCAAACCTTTGAGTTAATGCCGTATTACATGTTTTTCCTAGGGGCATTTACGCTGGTGACAGGATTAGCCGAACTTCAAAAAGACAGAAAAGGATTTTGGGGGTATATGAATATTGTTATCTCTTTATTTATTTTCTTTGTTTACATACCGGATTTCTTATAGAACTAACGGGTGCGTTAGCTGAAGATCGGAGCTGTCTTTAAGGCAGCTGTGCTTTACTACAATAACGAAGGTTGCTGAGGTAGTCTTTTAATAAAGAATTTTAGAGGGAAAGAGAAAAGTTGTTCGATTCAAATAAAAAAGGAAGAGTGAAATATCCTTCTTCCTTTTATCGTATGAATATTGATCCACCAGTCCATGTTATGTAGAGGCTTCCACTTATAACTTTAACTTTATAATCACTATAACGAGCATGTTCACTCAGCCCGTGATTTCCCTTTTTGACTGAATCTTTTACATAAATAAATGAATTTAAAGAACTGTAGAATGTATACTTACTTTCATACTCATCTTTGGGCCATTGAAAAGGTTCCTTTTCATGTATAACATAAGGGAAAGAAAGGTATTCACCACTTTTAATAAAAGTATAGTTTTCGGATAAAATGGAAAACGACCCTAATAAGTAAAGGAAATTAGCAAAAACAACTATATTAAACAAAGTATGTTCTTTCTTTTTATTAAGCTTAATCTTTTTCGATAGTATAGAAATAGAAACAGGCATAGCAATAAAACCAATTAATGCAATCCATTTATCAAAAGGTTCGCCATTCACCCATACTAGTATTCCCATTAATCTCAATAGAACAAAGAGTAACACAAAAGCCGTTAATAATGATGATAGGCCGGTGATAAACTGCTTAAACTTCAATGATTTCACCTCTTCGGAATTCTACCATTTTTATGGTTTTTAGTAAATATAAAGAAAATAATAAACCCGAGTTAAGTAAAATCAAGATGTGTACTTGGATAACATCGAATGAAGATAACGTAACCCTGAATGGTTCCTTTACTAAATAGATTGTGAAATATTGTACTTAAACTAACGGGTGCGTTAGCTGAAGATCGGAGCTGTCTTTAAGGCAGCTTTTTCTTTATGGAACTAACGGGGCAGGTTAGTTGCATAAGCAGAACAAAGTTAGAAGATAATGGTAAAATTAAAAATGGATGGGGAGAGCTAATTATGATTATTAAAAGAATTTCTTGTCAGGTAAAGAAAGATCAAATAGATTTATTCTCAAAATTACAAGCACAATGGCAACCTGTAAATAGCATTAACGGATTTTTAGGACAAGTTGGTGGATGGAGTATAAAAAATGAATTAACTGCTTGTGTATTTTCCTTCTGGGAAAATAAAGACGTTTATGCTTATTTTATGAATAATGTTCACGACGGTATATTTTTAAACAC
Source organism: Peribacillus frigoritolerans (assembly GCF_030676415.1). GTDB lineage: Bacteria > Bacillota > Bacilli > Bacillales > DSM-1321 > Peribacillus > Peribacillus frigoritolerans_A. The sequence goes on from NZ_JAUUTW010000067.1 coordinate 2,479, forward strand.
TAATCAGTCAAGTACATATACATCAATTGATGTTGAATTATTTGAAGAGGTCTTTAATATTCAGGGATTAGAAAAAGACATAGTATCGATTTTAAGAGAAAGTAATTTCATTCGAACTGCTTTGTCTAATGTAAAGGAGGGAAGGGCTTCTCATTTTATAGAAACACAAAGTAAAGTTTGGAATTCAGGAATGAAAAAGACTGAAAAAATGCTTGGTGGAGAATTTGGTTCTTCTGTTAAAGATGATAAACGCTTCCTTGTACTCACTGGATGGTTAAGTGAAGAAGCACATAAGGATTATATAATTTCATCCTTTTCTGCTTTAAAAAGTCAGGCAAAGACGGAATTGGATCTTGAAGGAATTATAGGGGAACAATTCACAATTGAAAATTCCTGGCGTGTCGTACCTTTAATATAGAAAGAGAGAGTGCTTATAGAACTCTAACGGGGCAGGTTAGTTGAAGAAGGATTTTCTAGTAAGTATAAAAGGAGTGTGTAAAATATGAATCAATACCTGATAGGAATATATAAAGGTGAGTTATCGAATCCTCAGCTAAATGAATTAATGGAATATACATCCAAAATATCAAAAAACTCATTAACTACGATATCAATTTCTTCCCCAGAAAATCTGACGTTATTGGTAGGTGAAGAAGAGTCTCAATTATCAACTGGATTTACTGACCAATATTACTTACTAACTAATGAATTACAAAAACTGAATCAATATCAGAATAAGTTTTATTTCGTTTATGATTATAGGAATAGAAAGATAGTAAAAAACCCTACGGTAAGATGTTTTCCTTTAATAAAAATAACAATTAGTGGTACTAATTTACAAAATCTAATTCAAACAGTTAAAGACATAAAACAAGATGTATTTGCAGGTTTCAAAATAAACTTAGAAGAATCAGATTTACTTATTGTTGAAGTTCTTCTTTCCTCTCCAATGTTAGAAATGATTAATAAGGGTGAAAGAATACCTGAATCCTCACAATGTGATAAACATTATTTATATTTAAGCGAATTAACAGAGTTACTTTCTGATCCTACCTTATGTAACTCTGTTCAAACTAAGGCTATAACAGATTAGAGTCATTTAAAAAACAAAGTTTGTGAAGAAATGTACTTAAACTAACGGGTGCGTTAGTTGCATAAGGAACACAAAAATGATCAATCTTATTTATAAAAGAATAATCCAATTAAATATTATAAGGGCATGTTTTGATTAATCTTTTTTCAAAACATGCTTTTTCTATTTATTCATTTATCAAGGTTTCTTGGATTAATTTGATCAAACTTTGTTTCAAATCTACATTAGTTAAGAAGGTTAGACCTAAATTTTGATTTACCTTTATAAAACAAAAAAGCCCCTCTCGATTATGAGAAGGTCCTTTTAAGTTGGAATAGTGGAATAGCTGGGTAATATTATTGTCTTCCAACCAAATACATTTTATACCAATTTAATAAATAAAACCTCTCTATAAAAGAGGGCTTACCACTAAACCCCATTATTTCTTTGTAAATTGTTTGAATCCATTGTGGAATAATAAAAGGAAAATCAGCTTATGTTGGAGGGTTCTTGGTTGCAACTGGAACCATCATGCTGTGGCTTTGAAATAAAGTCACGATGTTTAAAATAAAGTCGCGACGTTTATAAGGACAATTTTCTGAAAAAACAGGTGCGTTAGCTTAAGATAAAAACTGTCCTTTAAGGAAGTTTTTTCTTTATGGAACTATCGGGGCAGGATAGTTGAGGAAGAACAGCTTGCCAGGGCACTATACGATCTTCCAAATCAGAAAGGTGTCCTGGAAATGAAAAAGCAACTTAATATACATATACGAAGATTGATTTCTAACGATCTGAGGTTTTTTAAAAGTTTAATCAAAATATATCCCTAATAAAACATTGGATGTAAATACCAAATGGCTAAGTAAAGCCTTTTTAGAAACAAGCACCAAAATTCAAGCGCATATTTTCACTCACACAGGTAACATTACTACTTGTACGATCATCCAAACACATCCCTTAGGAGGTTTTCATCATGGGCTTTTTTGATTTATTTAACGAAGAAGGAACTCAAAAGGAAACTCGAAAAAAGGTACGTGAAATAGATCGCACTGCCGATACAGAATTTGCAGCAGAAGACGTACATCTTGATCTTCGTGCTGAAGAATTGGACATCGACAAACACCGTGTGGAGACTGGTGATGTGACGCTTCATAAGGATATTGTTGAGGAAGAACAATCAGTGAATATCCCTGTTTTACATGATCAAGTCGTTATTGAACAAAGAGCCATTGATCACGAACCAACAGATGAACCAATTACAGAAGAAGAAACGGTTCACATTCCAGTAACTGCTGAAAAAATTGATGTAGAAAAGCATACGGTCGTCACTGGTGAAGTCACTGCTCATAAACGTTCGGTTCAGGAAACAGAACAAGTACGCGACGTACTTCGTAAAGAAGTTGCAGATATTGAATCGCATGGTAATACAGATATCAAAGAGGACTAATTGTGCCTACCTACTTAACTTTCAAGTTAAGTAGGTTTCTTTCCATCCTCATATATAAAAAAGAACTTCAGGAGGTCCTATGGGAAAGTATATTACTATTGGTGCGATAATCGGTAGCATAATCGGTTGGGTAACAGGTTTTACAATCGTAACAGGACTCGTTATAGGAGCAATCGTAGGCGGCATTAGTTATACAATGAATTCGAGAAGGAACATCGACAAACCGACTAAAAAAACAAATGAAATTAAAGAAAAAACGCTTCAATTACGAGAAGAGCAGCTGGATATAAAAAAAAAACGAGTACAAACGGGGGAGGTAAAGGTTCATAAAGAAGTCGTCGAAGAACAGAAAACGTTCACTGTTCCTATTAAGCGTGAAGTATTAGTAATAGAAGCAGGAAATGAGGAAGACCTTCGAATTCCTCTGAAAGAAGAAGAAATTGAAATAAACAAACACCCCGTGCAAGTAAATAAAGTAATGGTTACAAAACGTCAAATAGAAGAAATAAAACAAATAAAGGAAAAGCTGAAAAAAGAAACAGCACAAGTTTACGTTACAGGTGATGATGCGTATGTCATAAAAAAGCCGCCTTCTGTAACAAAGGACTAAACCATTTCCCGCCTTATTCGTGTAGGACAGGTAAAGGCGCAAACCAACTCCTGCTCCTTTTACGTAACCTTCGAGACCACCTTCACCTCCAACAATCAACAGCGCTGCATTGATAACACTATTGCAGTCAACTGCATCACAATCGAATGAGGAAGGTAACTCATCAAACACAATCGAATGAACTTTTTCATGTTCCAGAGTCTCATCAGCCTACATAGATTGGGTTTCCCTTACTACCTAACTTGAGAGATTGTGAAAAAGTGTACTTAAACTAACGGGTGCTTTAGTTCAACAAGGTAATAAAATTGGACCACACATATTAGATATGTCTAAAATGTGTGGCCCTATTATCAACTATCTCACTTGTCTAACCTAAATATAAAGATCTGTCCTTGTATTTGTTTGCATATAGAATATAAAACTGTACAAAATAACTGCTCACAACAACCATTTATGTACACTGTTATATTTTTGTACAAATACAATTTGTACAAATAACGTATGGCACAAAAGATTCAGGATTGTTTTTTTGATAATGTACACATCCATTTATAGAGATACCTTGAGTTCCGTTATAAAATCATCATCCTCGAAGGGTTGCTCTGCTTTGTGCAATAACATAGGAGAAATAAACAAAGTTACCACCTCAAAATAATTTTAACACTAATTTGTTAGCCATTTGTGAGGTAGATAATGTATATTGAAGAATACTTTAAAATGATAAAATCTTCAGTTTAGTGCATCCCAGTTGATTAATTTAATGATGAAACACGTACGGTGGCTTTTTTGTATTCATTAACAAGATGGTTTCAAGAAGAAAGTGTTATTAGAGATTCTTATTTTACGGATTAAATGTTGACACTAAAGAAAAATAGAAGTATGATAATGAAGTCGCCTAATTAATGAGCGATTTTAACAAAAGAAATTCTTCGTAGAAGTTGACAACTATTCAATGTTATGTTAAGATGAATAAGTTGAAACAACCAATAACAATTTGCTCTTTGAAAACTGAACAAAACAAAGCGCCAACGTTAAATTTTAAGTGAGCACACACTATCAAAAAAGCAAATGAGCAAGTCAAACATTTCTTCGGAGAGTTTGATCCTGGCTCAGGACGAACG
>NZ_JAUUTW010000068.1 GCF_030676415.1 Peribacillus frigoritolerans
TTCTTTAGTGTCAACATTTAATCCGTAAAATAAGAATCTCTAATAACACTTTCCTCTTGAAACCATCTTGTTAATGAATACAAAAAAACCACCGTACGTGTTTCATCATTAAATTAATCAACTGGGACGCACTAAACTGAAGATTTTATCAAAACATGCCCTTATACTATTTAATTGGATTTTTCTTTTATAAAAAAGATTGATCATTTTAATGTTCCTTAATCAACTAACGCACCCGTTAGTTGCGTAAGTAAGAGGTTTAAAAAAAGAACTTCGAATAAGAAAAACATAGGGAGATTTTAGTCTTCCTATGTTTTCATTCATATTATTTATCTGTTTGTTTTTGCTTCTTTTTCAAATACTCCGCACGTATTTTTTCAAGTTGCTGCTTTTTATCAAATTTGGCAGGCGTCTGTTTTTCATGAAACTTTGTCACAGCTACCTGACCTTTGTAATCCAATTGATATTTTCCCACTTTGTGCACCTACTTTTCTTGTCTTTAAAGAGAATCTATTCAACAAATATAATATACCTTATTTTAATGAAGTAAACCTTATTACTTTATTAGTGTACTGCTAACCTTGCATATATCAGTAAAAACATTAAAAACTTAGTAAAATAATTCATCGCCAAATGGTATTCATTTCATTGCTATAATCAAAATAAAATGCCTTGACACTCTGCATAAGCCTCAATAATTCTGCTTCGATCTTCAGCTAACGCACCCTTTAGTTTAGTTAGCTATTCCGTTGTTAAACTACCATCTTTACTTTTCTTAGCATTTATCTCCCATTCAATATCATCTTTTAACCTCAAGCAATAATCCATTACAAATCGTATATCAAAATCGCCTTTTTCGTATGACTTTTCAAGTGCATCAAATTTTTTTCTTGCAAAATAGTTAAACACTTCATCTTCCGAAATACCTTTTTCTTCTGCGATTTCGACAATACTTTTTTGTTTCCTAATTTGATTATATTCGGCTTCGTTGACACCCAGAAAGCGATATAAGTCTTCAAAATCAGTTCTATACCTAAATATAACTTTGCCTTCTTCTTCATTGTTTTTACCCTCAGCGAAAGAAGGTATAGCACTTACAATGAGTAATAAAGGAATAAGGAAAAACGTGATAACAATCCATCTTAGTTGTTTATACATTAAGGTCAACTCCTTTTTAAAGTATTCCTTAATATTTTCACACCGAAGTTAGATTACTATTCAAAATTATTCTACTCCAGGAGTTTAAACTAATGATGATGATTAAGTCGACTTTATCTTTTTTAGTTAAAGAGTGGGTTTCTGTAGCAAACAGGAACGTTTTTTTATTATTTGAACTCCCATTTAGTTTAAGTGTATAGCTTTTCAGGATGTTTCTTCAATAATATGGCCCAATTGTTGAACAAAGATCAAACAGCACTCTTGAACTATCCTGCCCCTTTAGTTTAAGAAGAAACTTTTACAATCTCAATAGAGTAAAGCCTATTGGTACATAATCAAACCACCTCTACATTAGGATTTATGATGTCTCATAAGACTTGTGTCAAAATGCTTAGCGTTGTAAATCCGCATTTTCCTGACTCTACCCCTATAGGGAAATCATTTCTACTGACATATCATCTCACTACACCGTCATTGGTGGCATGTTATGGAACTATGGAGAGTGATTAAATGATTCAAGAATGATATGTGAAAAAACGTTATTTAAAATTTCACGTTTTTTTAAAAAAAAAGTGGAAATTCCTTCCTCTATAATGGTAGAGTTAATACATAAATGACAATAAATTGAAATTAAGAGGGGATATTATGAAAAAATTTATGATGAGTTTAGTCGTTATAACGACATTAGTATGCGTAACTTTATGGGGAACTGAAACTAGTAATGCTGCTTCATGGACATTAGTAGACAAAAAAACCTCGTCAGGAAAAATAACTTACCTTGATGGAGTAAAAGGTGGCTATGCTAAAATTTGCTTAAAAGAGGAAATTGGAGGAGCCAGATTTGATCTATACGATAATGATGGAGAAAATAGTCCAATGATCAAAGCTGGGGTATTCATTGGTAATAATGACTGTTACAAGTTTTACGCAGCAAAATATGTGGATGGATCTGACAACGATGCTGAATTTGCTCTTATAAAAACTCGCTCCTCTTTAACCAGTTACGTACTTGAATTATGGGATTAATTTCTATCCAAAAGGCACCTCATAAATTTATGAGGTGCCTTTTGGATAGAAAACTTTAAAGTTCTTTAAAGACTAAAATAAAAACCAATACAACTAATAATAAATATTAAAATCAAAATCCCAAATACAATTTTTTTACCTAATTCACTTCTATAATTTAAATGGACAAGAATAAAGTAAATTATTGTTGCAAGACAAATAAATACCATACCCTCAATAATTTCATAACGTGTATAAGTGTTTTGATGAATAATAAACGATAGACCCCACGAAATTAGTAAAAAGGAACCATAAATATAAAGAGGTTTTTTGGTGTTATCCATAAAGCATCTCCTTTTTCAGATTTTTATAATCCTACAATAGCTCAAAATAAAATTATGAACGATTAACATTAATTAACTCTAATAGTTATTTCAAAAATTCCTCGTCAGTTATTTTTCCCTCTAAGTTACACCTCTATCTTGTTATATCAACGTTACCATAAATTAGTAAAAATTAGTTGAACTTTTAACATAGCTCTTCTTCAAGTAACCTGCCCCGATAGTTGCATAAAGAAAAAGCTGCCTTAAAGACAGCTCCGATCTTCAGCTAACGCACCCGTTAGTTTAATAAGCAACACTTCGAAAATACCGGATTATCGTAGCATACTCTCCATTTTGTCCTTCACTAGCACCCATTCTTGGTCGATTAAACTGTAAAAAACAGAGTCTCTTAGATAACCGTCAGGCATAACCACATGATTCCGAAGCACGCCTTCTTTTACAGCACCCAGCCGTTCCATTGCCTGCTGAGACCGCACATTTCGACTATCTGTTTTCAATTGGACACGAATAGTACATAGTGTCTCAAAGCAGTGTTTCAAAAGAAGATACTTACATTCCGTATTTATTCTAGTTCGCCAAACAGTTGGAGACAGCCATGTCCAACCAATTTCCAAGTTACGGTTTGGTATGGATATATTAAGAAAACGAGTGCTTCCCACAATTTTCCCTGAATCCTTATCGAAGATAACAAAAGGAAATTCGCTTCCTTGCTCTCTCGCTAGAAGTGCTCCATTCACAAGGTACTTCATATCTTCAATCGATTGAACCTTCATTGGCATGTATGCCCATATATCTGGATTGTTTCCCGCATCAAATAATTCCTGTACGTGATATTCCTCCATAGGTTGTATCTTTACTCTATCTCCTATTAATACTACTGGTGTTATCTCCATAATTCTTCCCTCCTTTTCTTCTTTTGTAGAACTATATAAACGAACTGTCCTGTATTCAAGTGCCAGTTGTTTATTTTTTATAAGGATCAGATAAAAGATAGAGGTTAAGCAACTCTTCTTCCACTAATCTGCCCCGATAGTTTGCATAAGACCTATTGTAGAGTTGACACAACTCTCTTTGGTTTTAGACATTCGCAGTGCCATTATCTTAAGATTAAGGTTAATGTTAGTGTTAAGTTATTAATAACTGTAGCTTTGAAACAAAGTTTGATCAAAATTACTACAAGAAACCTTGAAAAATCAGAAGTTGGATTCCCTTGGGAAACCGCGTCATTCCTACATTCCGTGCAGTCCGTGAAATTTCACGGATTTGCACGGTTTTATACATCATAGAAATACCAAGGCTTTTAAGCGCCTTGGTATTAATTTCCCACTCTAAAATTGCATAAAATCTTGTATAAGATATACTAATCAATCAATATTTGTAAGTAGTCATATCCAGTCGTACACCAACGTCTGGAATCACCGAAAAGCCTTTCCCATGAAAGAAATTAAAAGAATCCTTTGATAAGAACGATAATAGATGGGAAGAATAACATTAACTGTTGTTCCTTTATTCATTTCACTTTCAATAACTATCTTTCCTTGATGTGCTTCCACAATTTCATAACAGATCATTAACCCTAAACCAACCCCTTTTTCTTTGATACTATAAAAAGGTTCTCCAAGATATGGGATACGTTCGCTTGGAATCCCACATCCTTGATCGATAAAACAAATACTTACTTGATGACTATCAAGTGTATCGATTTGAACCAAAATTTCTCCTCCCGTTGACATCGCTTCAATTGCATTTTCTAAGATATTGATAAACACTTGTTTTAATTGGTTTCCTTCACAAGGTATGTAGGGAATTTCTGATTTAAGCACTGTTCTGATTTGTATATTATTCATCATTGCTTTAGGTTGAAGTAGCGTTATAACTTGTTCTGCTAACATGCTCAAATTATTGAGTTGAATCTTTACTGCTTGTGGTTTAGCTACTATCATAAATCTATTTGTAATTACTTCTATTTGTTCAATTTCTGATGATATTACATCTATGTACCACTGATTTTCTTTATTTTTCATTGATTGTATTAGTTGTATAAATCCTTTAATAGTTGCTAGTGGATTTCGAATTTCATGAGCTATTGCTGTAGCTAATTGTCCTACCACATCAAGTTTCTCTGATTTTCGCAGTAACTCTTCCGTTTTTAAACGTTCAGTGATATCTCGAGTAATAACCATTGCAACTTCTTTTTCACCTAATCTAAAGATATCGATAATAAACTCAGTATCTATTTTCTCTTCTATTTTAAAAACATATTCGTCTCGGAAAGTGAAGTAATGTTTTCCCTTTTCGAAATCTTTTATAGTTTATAGTTTTAATGTTTTCAGGAAGAAAATCCATAACAGATATTGAAAGAATTTTTTCCTTACTATAACCTAATCTTTTACATGCAACTTGATTTACGTCGAGAAATCGAATTGGAAATCGATCCTCATTCAATTCTAATAGGTAAATTGCAACAGTTGCATGTTCAAATAGAGCACGGTATTTCATCTCATTTTCTCGTAATTGTAGAATAGACATATAACTTTCTTGTAATTGTTGAATAGATATATAATTTCACTCCTTTCAATATAACCTCTAATTTTCAGAATATTATAAAATTATACATTTGAAAGGAATTTGATGCAAGAAACCTTGTTTATATTTTATTCATATTTTTCATGAAGCATAAAAAGTGGTTCTATATAAATCCTGTTAAACATATCGAAATGTATGAGGTCCCATCTTTTTCTGTCTACACTCCACTATTTGGAATTGCTGCATAAGATCTGATTCTCTTAAAAAATTAGAGTAGAAAAAAGTATATAAAACTACTTTTTTCGATATTTTTCAGAAAATTCCGACTTTTATATTTACAACATAAAATTTTTATTGTATGATAATCTTACTAAATTAAAAGAAGGTGATACCAATGAAATAGCGAAAGGCGAAGACGTATAATATATACGTTGGGTATCAAGAGAGCTCTGTTTTTTCTAAAGAATACTTCTTAGCCATCCCCCTTTTTCAAAAATACGAATCTTCTCTTAGAAAAATACTAAAACTGGTATTAAAAAATAAATAAAACAATGAAAGGATTAAATTACAAAGTAATGGTAACTCAAGAAGAAATAATTTAAGCGACCTTGTGTATCCTAATAGGAATGACAAGGTCGCTTACATATTTTTATTTTACTCTAGTTAAATTGCCATAGTAGATAATTCCGGATTCTTAGGTACTTGGATTGGAAAACCGTATCACGGAAAAGGATATAATAGACCTGCTAAAGATGCTTTTTTTAAAGAACTCTTTAATGAGCTAGGTATTGAGACGGTTTTTATGCGGATTCGAGAAGAAAATATCCGTTCCATAAAAGCTGCCGAAAAACTTCCTTATTGCGTATACACTACACTTCTAGAACTAAACTGCCCCGATAGTTGCATACAAAAAAGCTGCCTTAAAGACAGCTCCGTTCTTCAGCTAAAGCACCCGTTAGTCATAATGAACGAAAACGGCTCCCATCGCTTAACGTAGATTGCACTTGGTCATAATGTTACTACCAAAAATAAAAAACCAAGTGTAGAGCTACACACGAAAAGGAGCCTATATTATGAAGGAT
>NZ_JAUUTW010000069.1 GCF_030676415.1 Peribacillus frigoritolerans
AAAATGGCCTAACATAGTGGGCTCGTAGAGCCCCAATCTCTTAACTTTAGGCGAAAATTCAAAGGGAATTTCAAAAGGGGTTCAGAATTTTTTAATTCCGAACCCCTTTTGTCTACAAACTGAAGGATCTTCGTTTGAAGATCCTTTTTCAATGCCGATAATCAATGGTTATGTTAAGTTCATTTCAAAATCATCTTGATATATAATACAATATTTTAAGAAATATTTTTCAATTCCCCAGTTAATCGTAGAAATTCTTCTTTGTTTCGGTCCTGTAATGACTGGTCAATCTCTTTTCGGATTTGCTCTTTTCGGAAATTACGAAGGGCGTTGTTTAACACCATTTCAGCAAATTCAGAAACCTTGGCGCTTACTTCAGATTGTGGTGTCGTATTAACCAAATTCCTTTCCATAGGAAACCAACTCCTTGACCTTTTTTTTATTATACTTAGAGTTTTCAGATTATTCAAATATTTAGCTTGGTAGTTCCATAGTATCTATTGCCACTGAGTTTACATCTGAAAGTTTAAACTCAGTGAAACCTTCAGTTTTGTGACTTAAACAAGAATATTTTTAATGAATCTCAAAAACTTTTATTCTTTCAGTTTACTTAATCGTTAATCTATACCATTTCCTGATGCTACCCCTTATAGAACTAACGGGTGCTTTACTTCATCATTATCAGGAGCTATCAGCAGCTCCTTTTCATATGCAACTATAGGGGCAGGATAGTTGCATAACAGATCTGGAAAATATAGGATAGTAAAGTTATACTCTTAAACATAAACTGAATTCACCGGAGGGGAAATATGGAATTGTTTATTGGAATAGCTCTTATACTTATTGTATTTTTTTCATCAAGTATTATTGAAAAAAGATTAAAGAATATAGAAAAACAAAACAATCGTGTAATAGAAATTTTAGAAGAAATTAGAGATAAGAAATAAACGTTCTTTAACTAACAGTTTTCTCTTATGGCACTAACGGGGCAGTTTAGTGGAAGAAGAATTAATAGTAAGTGAGTGTTATAATATTACAATCAATAAATTAAGTGGGGGAAGCATATTTGCACAAACTCAATGCATTAATACCAGAGCTCTCAGTTTCAGATATGGAGCAAAGTTTATATTTCTATTAGGAAATTCTCCTGTTTAAAATTGAATATCAACGACCAGAGGATAAGTTTGCTTTCCTGTCTTTAAATGGCTGCCAGATTATGATTGAAGAAGTAAATGGTCATTGGAATACTGGGGAGTTATCTTATCCGTACGGAAGAGGAATTAATTTTCAAATCGTCATAAATGATATTGATCTACTATATGATAGTTTGAAAAAGAACGAGTATCCAATTAAATTTGATATTCAGGAGAATTGGTATAGAGCTGAAACTAAATTAAAGTGACAAAAGGAATTTTTAATTATGGACCCTGATGGTTATCTATTAAGATTTGTCCAAAATTTAGGTGAAAAAGATGTTGAGGCTGATTAAGCTATGCAACAGGGGAAATTTAGTAAAATGAAGCAAGCTACTTTGCGTTAACAGGTGCTTTACTTCAATAAGGGAGTTGCTTTGGCAGCTCTTTTTCTTATGCAGCTAACGGGGCAGGTTAGTGTAATAAAGCGTCCAGGGGTTATAATTAAGGATGCAGCTTTATTAAAAAACTAGCAAGTTATTATGTTAGAGAAGAGGTTAACAATGAAAAATAGAGAGGGAGCTATCGGTTACTGTTTGGGAATGGGTAATACATATGAAGATTATCCATTTCGTGATAAGAATTGGACGTTAATGCGACATATAGATAACAAGAAAGTGTTTGCGTGGATATTTGAAAAAGATGGCCATATTTGGATTAATGTGAAATGTGAACCCGGTTTTTTAGATTATTGGCGTCAGATTTACCATTCGGTAGTTCCGGCATTTCATCTTAATAAGGACCATTGGAATTCGATAATTCTTGACGGTACTGTTCCAAAGGAAGACATTTACGAAATGATAAAACAAAGCTATATGTTAACTAAAAAAAATAATAGTAAAGTTAATTTCAAAAAGTGAAGGCATTGATTCAGCAGGAAGGATTTATGCCTTTTTCTGTGGAACTTACTATGATTGTGAAATAATCTACTTAAAGTAACGGGTGCGTTAGCTGAAGATCGGAGCTGTCTTTAAGGCAGCTTTTTCTTATGGAACTATCGGGGCAGGATAGTTGTATAAGTAAAAAAATGATAAACAGGGAAAATGGGATAATATGGAGTATTAATGTATAATTGGATTGAAATTAGAAAGGGTGGGGATTTGAAAAAATCGTTTTTGTTCAACATCTTAGCAGGACTTATAATCATTGGAGTACAGGTTTTTCATATCGCCAAAGGGGCAAATCTCTTATTCCCTGTTATTATAATAGGTTTATTGGTAGTTTCGTTTATTATGGAACGAAAGGGTGTTAGCTCCTTTTACTGGGCAGGAATAACCATCTTTTTGTTGTGGTTCTCCTTATGGACTATGCTTCCGCAATTGTTTTTTGGACCTTAAAGTAAAGAAAACCCCGTTTTTTAAAAAACGGGGTTTTTTTATTCTTTATTTTTGCTAGAAACTCGCTTTAACTCATAATTGTAGTTTTAAAATAAAGTCGTACCGTTTATCAAAATGATAAACCGTAATCAATACTTGATTTTGGTTTTCCTTAATGAACTAAAGGGGCAGCATTCCTGTAATAACTGAAAATGAGGTTTGAACGAAAAAAGACCTCTTGATAAGATGAATGTGTCCTAAGCTGGCCAGCTAAAAAAGGACAAAACATCTATTTGGAGGTCTC
>NZ_JAUUTW010000007.1 GCF_030676415.1 Peribacillus frigoritolerans
AATTACTCTATCTTCAAGAATTTGAAAGCATGGAGCATTTCAAACAAGAGCTAGAAGAATATATCCATTACTACAATCATCAACGAATCAAGGTAAAATTAAAAGGCATGAGCCCGGTAGATTACCGAGTTCATGCCCTCAAGGCTGCCTAAGTAAATAAAGTGTCTAACTTTTTGGGTTCACTTCATATCGAAAGCCCCTTCATAACTGTTATTCATCTGGCTTTAACGGCCCTTCCCTTCGCTAATGGGAATCGTTTCTTCTCGGTTGTATCGACCTGTGTGATTTCACCATCATGTACGGTTATTATAACGGATCCATATTGCAGATCTTCCAAGCTCGAAATGATATGCCTGATTTTCAATTCTTCTTTCTTTTCCATAATATCTCCCCTTCATTACTGGTAATAAAGCTTCGTTTCAGAATTAATGGTAAAAATGACCGCACGAAAAGCACATGTTCGCTTCCCACTTTCAATGTTTTCTTGAGGAACTTGGTTACCTATCATATCCTCATCACTTTACTTTCCGTATAAGAATACCCAGTTAATAGGAACTCCATATTCCCCTCCCCTCACTATGAAAAATAAAAGACACCCGCCATCCAACAGAGTAGATGTAAGGGTGCCTTTAGTTGACTAATCGGCAATATTCGGAGTTGCATATGTTATAGAAAAATACGATTTAAAGCAGAAACCGCATTATTCTTACCAACTAACTTGGTATTTACTAATATAATCCAATTTCATCCTTTTGTCAATCTTACATTTGAATTTTCTGATTAGTCCGTGTTTAACATTTTACTTATTTACCACTTTACCAAACTAAACTATTTGAGATATACTATTTTAGTATAAGTTGTCGGTATGAACACACACTTTGTATTTAAGAAAGGTTCGATATAAATGGTAAATAAAAAATGGGGTTTATTGATTTTGACCACTTTCGTAATCGGAAATATGGTCGGCGGCGGAATTTTCATGCTCCCTGCTCAATTAGCACAAGTATCCAGTCCATTAGGATCCACATTGGCATGGATCGTTACTGGACTGGGAGTATTTCTAATAGCTTTGGTGTTTGGTAACCTGGCAGTCCGGAAACCGGATTTGAAGGCTGGACCGCAAAGTTATGCTCAATCATTATTTAAATCCCCCGCTAAAGGAAGGGTTTCAGGGTATAGTATGGCTTGGGGTTATTGGGCTGCGAATTGGGCAGCAACAGCTTCTGTCATCATTTCATTTGCTGGTTACCTATCAACGTTTTTCCCGGTGATGCATAGTACGAAAGTGATTTATACAGCGGGTTCGTTTCAACTTGAGCTAGGTAAAGCATTAACGTTTGCGGTATGTTCCATTGCCCTTTGGGGGATTCAGGCAATCTTGGTAAGAAGTTTTAACAGTGCTGGAAAAATGAATCTTTTTGCTACGGTTACCAAAGTGCTTGGATTCTTATTTTTCATCATTATCACGATATTCATCTTCGATACTTCCAATCTAGGAAACGGAGCTGAATTTTATGATAAGACGGGATCTGCAATCTCTTTAGGTGATCAAGTGAATGCTGCTGCAATATCAACATTATGGGCCTTCATCGGTATCGAAGCTGCCGTCATGCTTTCAAACCGTGCCAAGTCACAAAATGATGTAAAGAAAGCGACGATTCTTGGTTTACTTATCGCTGTTGCCATTTATATCGGCATTACTTTATTGACGATGGGTGCCATATCACAAGACGATTTGAAAATATCACAAAAACCACTTGTTGACGCACTTCAAGCCGTAGTTGGTTCAAGCGGTACGTATTTAATGGCTGCTCTTGCCGTCATTTCCTTATTGGGATCGACAATCGGATGGATTGTCGTTGCATCTGAAGTTCCCTACCAGGCAGCGAAATCGGATCTGTTTCCGTCCTATTTTGCGAAAGCGAACAAAAATGGCACACCCGTCCGTTCTATGACAATAACAAATATCATGACACAGATATTCTTATTCTCCACTATTTCAGGTACGATTTTGGAGGCTTATAAATTCTCGATGATCGTCGCTACACTCGCTTACTTGATCCCATATCTTGCATCCGTTCTGTATCAACTGAAACTAGTCATGACTGGGGAAACCTATGACATCATGAAAGGCTCAAGGGTACGTGATGGAATTATCACCATCCTGGCGTTAATCTACTCAATCTGGGTCATCAAGACAGGTACAGCTGATATGAATACATTCATACTTGGCATTGCCTTATATGTATTCGGAATCGTCCTATACCCACTCTGGATGAGAAAAAAAGCATAACCTTAAACACCTTGGCATTAATAAGTGCCAAGGTGTTTTTTTATATCTCCTTTATTACCAAACTGGTTCTCAGTTCAACCGTTTCCCCTGAGCTTAACTCCCTCAACCCAGTCAATTTTGCAGACAAATCCAGATTAGGAGCATTCGTTACCCATGTATATGGTTCAGGACATACGAACCCCTCCTGGTTAAACAATACCCAAAACTTAAAATGTTGATCGCCATGATAGATGACCTGTATGCCAGCCTCTTGGTCAGTGAGAATGCACTCGTTTTCCAGAGCTCTTTCCTCATCATAGCCAAATAGGTCATCAAACAGCCGGCCCTCCAAGCTAAAGCCGTTTTGGATTTCCAATGTATCGGCCGTTTCATGAATTGCACCAGTGGGCAATGACCTTTCATTCAACTCCCAATGTTTATTGACGGGAAGAGATATTCTGCAATCCTCCAATTCCCCCCCTGGTCCAAATGGAAAATTGAATACAGTATGATAACCTGCCCCCCACGGAAAGGGTTCAATGCCCTTGTTGGTGATTTTCAATTTTATATCCAATGTTTCAGCCCTTAAAGATAAAGACATATTCACAGTGATATCTTGTGGAAAGCTATCTTTTAAATCAAATTCACTGCTTGAAAATTCAGTATTAATGACAATTTCTTTCCCGTTCACTTCCTTTTTGCAGACTTTCCAAGGCTTGTCATGCAAAAAACCATGAATATGATTGAATTTTTCCGTTTCATTGATCGGAAACTTATACGCAGTCCCTTTATATGTAAATTGGCCATCTTCAATTCGATTAGGGGGAAACAGGATTGGCATTCCATATAAAATGGGAGCTTTTTTATAGTCTTCCACACTAACCGGAGTTCGCAGCACCTCAATATCCTTATGCTTATACCTAAACGATAGCAGATTGCTTCCTAAAGTTGGCGCAAGTATCGCTTCCACTTTATCATTGCCGAACTTTATCGCCTTTTCATTTAAAAAAGTGATATCTTCCATGTAACCTGTCACTTATTCTCCTCCTTTGAGTTGAACATATATCCATCCTACTTCCACCGACCATTTTTTGCAACAAATGGAAAATATAATTCGTTATAATCTATCTGTGTTTAAAATATATGTTGGCAATCTAGGATTTTGCTTTGTTTGCTTTTCTATTTTTCTATTTCTCTTTTATCTTTTTCCTTCTCACCGATCGAGTTATACCTTATTAAATAAAAAAAGGATGCCGTTACGGCATCCTTTTTACTTATCTATTACTTTCACTTACTAAAGCCACTATGCCTTCTTCATCATCCAAAACAAGTTCAATACCCGAGTATGGATCTTTATTCATATATTCATCCAGCCATAAGCGAAGCGCTTCTATCAAGTTGATGGTAATTAACACTTGTTTCCGGCCATCGACAAACGCTTCCGCCGAAAAGCCATAATCATCATCATACATTAACTCCACTTCCACCTCATTGGGTTGTACCTGCTTTTTACGGGCAATGTAAACACAAACCGCATTGATGATATCTTGTTCGGATATCTTTAGCCTCTCCATGGGTTTGGATCCTCTTTCTTCTTCTTATCTTTGAAATATGTGAATATTTTACGGATTACAACGATTAATACCACAACCGCCAACACGTTGATTAATAGACCAAGTATAGAACCAAGCATTCCCATATTGGCGAATAGGCTTCCAAAAAGTAAACCTGCCAAACCACCTAGCATAATTCCTTTCATTAAGCCGCCTTTTGTGAATGTGTTTCCACTCTTAGCTTTATTAGCAGTAGTAGCATCGGACTTCTTCGTTTCTTTATTTTGGAAATTTGAATTATTATTGGTGTTGTTGTTAAAGCTTCTTTTTCCTGACTTGTAACCCCTTGCATCGACTGACTCCGAATGATCCTGGAATACATAAGTGCCGACTGGAGAGAATGCTAGTGTAATTGTAAGTAATGCAGCCATAAATTTTTTCATCATGTTTTTTTGCCTCCGTTTAATAGTATGGAATGTTGTTTCTATATATGTTTTCCCAGATTTACTGAAAGTCCACATCACCTATCCTTGTTTTATCTTATAGTATTTACGTTGAAATTCAAAATAAGTTTCATTTTTTTTTCGATTTTTTTCAAAAAAAAATAAGCAGGGGCTTTTTCTCCCCTGCTTATTAAGGAACCATTAATTTACACGAACGACACGCCCGTTGTATACATCTGCCCAATAGCCACTTTCCATATTGGCAATTGCAACACCTGTTGAACTTTGGGAACCGATAAATTTGCCGCCGCCGACATAAATTCCGACATGCCCATCAGTTTTATAGGTATTGAAAAACACTAAATCTCCAGGTTGTTTTTGACTATCAGATACTTGACGTCCTGCATTTTTCAATGCATCCGTACTGGCTGGAAGGTTCACACCAGCTTGTTTATAAGCCCATGCAACGAACGCTGAACAATCGAATAGACCGTTAGCGATATCGGATGCCGTTCTTCCGCCACCAAATTTATATGAGGAGTTACCGATATATTTATAACCTGCTGTAATGGCAGAGCCTGTATTTGCACTGCTTGGCTTACTTGATGTTTCAGTTTTACTGGCTGCAGGTTTAGCAGCAGAACTGTTTTTAGATGAATTTGAAGCTGATTCAACTTTAGATGAAGATGATTCAACTTTAGATGAAGATGATTCAACTTTAGACGAACCTGATGCCGACGCTTCGCCTTTAGAAGAACTTGACGATTCTTCACTAGAAGAACTTGTTGATCCTTCACTGGAAGAATTCACTTCTTCAGCAGCACGGTCAAGATCTGCTTTCTCTGATGCTTTACGTTCTTCCTCTTTTTTGATATTTTCACGAATGGATGCTATTTGTGCTTCTAAACCGGCATCTTTATTCTCTAAAGATTGTTTTAGGGCCTCTGTTTCCGATTCTTTCTTTTCAATCTTAGCCTTCATATTGACCGTTTCAGCTTTTTGATCTTCAATTTGAGATTGCATGCCTTTAAGCTCTACTTCCATATCCTTAAGGCGTTGCAATTTTTTCTCAACGGTCGCTTGTTTTTTTTCTAAGTCAGCTTTATCCGCTTCCTGCTCGCTAAGAATCTGTTGGTCAGCTTCCACGATAGTTGCTACCGCTCCAACACGATTAACGAATTCACCAAAGCTTTTAGAACCCAAAACAACTTCTATGTACTCAACGTCCCCGCCGCTCTCTTGGAATGAAAGGGCGCGCTCTTTCAAGACTTCCTCGCGTTTTGCGATTCTTTCTTCCAAAGCTTTAATTTCTTTCTTTAAAGAAACTATATCTTCTTCCGTGTCTTTAATTTCTTGTTTAGTATCTTTGATTTTTTCGTCATTTTCTTTCATTGCCGTTTCAATCTGGGCAATTTGGGAATTCATTTTCGACTGTTCTTTTTTCAGTTCCTGAATGACTTGAGCTGCCTCTGAAATATCTGCTTGTATTCCAGTGCGTTGCGATTGAATATCCGAGATATTTTCTTCAGCTTTCACTGATGGTATGGCAAAAGCGCTTCCCAATCCTAGCATAATTGTCGTGTTCAATACGATAAGTTTTTTCTTCAAACTCATTTCCCCTGCTTTCCTCCCCGTGCATTTCCATCGACCCGCTTCTTTTTCTCTATGAAAAATGATTAGTCAAAATAAATTGCTGGGAACTCTTCTCTATTTTTTTTACTCTTTATGTAATCTTCTAAGGCTGTAATTATATTAAATACATTAAATACATTTCTGATACTCTACTATGTTTTCACCTAAGTCGTAGTATATCATCAGATTTTGTCAAATACATAATAATAATGTTACAATTACATTTCAATTTTAACATTATACGTAAGAATTCGACTTTTCCTCGTGATAATACAACCAATATCTTACAAAACCATCTTCATATTTTGATGCAAGACTTTCTATCTAGTGTTTAGCTCCAAGGGACCATAGACTATTGTCAGGTAAAAACTCACCACTTTTGAATGCATGGAAGCCCTTTTGTAACAGATTGCAGTTCATTTACCTTTCATACAGGAAGGTTCGCTGACGGCCGCATTAAAAAAACCGCATTCAGCGGTTTTTCCGTCAATATTCGACCCATTCTTAAATTCCAGCCATAAAGTCGACAAATACTTTCAATTCTTTTGGTCGGACGAATACCTTTTCCCCTTTGCTTATTTCCAGTTTCAAATATTGTTCTTTCGTCAGTTCGATTTCCAGCGGTTCTTTTGTATCCTGACGAATGACTTCTATCCGGACGATGGGGCCAATTGTATGAATGTGGTCAATTATGGATGCGATCGAATCCTTTTCTGATCGTTCTCTTTCTATGATAAAATTATGGGCCCTTACATAACCAGTGCCCACTCCATCTTCACTCCCCGGGGCATTCATTTCCACATTCCCAGTTACCAATTTCCCTTGATGAACATTGCCCTTTAAATGATTGACACTTCCGAGAAAATCATAAACGAATGGATTTTCCGGGTGATCATATACTTCTTCCGGAGTTCCAACCTGTTCAATTTTCCCTTCATTCATGATTACGACCCGATCAGCAACATCCATCGCCTCTTCTTGATCATGAGTCACGAACACACTCGTAACATTGAATTCATCGTGAAGTCTTCTTAGCCAACGCCGAAGTTCTTTGCGAACCTTGGCATCCAATGCCCCGAATGGTTCATCAAGCAAAAGGATATTCGGTTCAACCGCAAGTGCCCTTGCCAATGCGACACGCTGGCGCTGGCCGCCCGATAATTGCGATGGATAACGATCTTTATATCCTTCCAATTTGACTAGTTGAAGCAATTCGGTAACCTTTTGTGCAATAACTTCTTTACTGGGCCTTAATTTTCTAGGGCGGACCTTTAATCCATAGGCAATATTATCAAAAATGGTCATATTACGAAAAAGGGCATAATGCTGAAAGACGAAACCCACATTTCGATCTTTTACATGTTTATGCGTGTAATTCTCTTCATTGAAGAGGATCTTTCCGTTCTCTGCCTGTTCAAGACCCGCGATGATACGCAGTAATGATGTTTTTCCCGAACCGGAAGGGCCAAGAAGGGCTACGAGTTCACCGCTCTTTATTTCCAAATCGATGTTCTGGAGTGCTTGATAGGACCCGTAATATTTTGTAACATTTTCAATGATGATACTCATTTCATTCCTCCTAACTCGCTTTGGTTGATTTAAAGTCAGTTTTCCACTCTATGAAGCTTTTAATGATCAAGGTTATGATTGCAAAAATGGACATCAGGGATGCAACGGCAAAAGCGGCCGAAAATTGATATTCATTGTATAAGATTTCAATATGAAGCGGCATCGTATTGGTCATGCCCCGTATATGGCCCGATACGACCGATACAGCCCCAAACTCCCCGATTGTCCTTGCATTGCAAAGGATGACTCCATATAGAAGTCCCCATTTTATATTGGGAAGCGTCACATACCAAAATGTCTTAAACCCTCCTGCACCCAGCGTGAGTGAAGCCTCTTCTTCAGACGTCCCCTGACTTTGCATGAGCGGGATCAATTCACGCGCAATGAATGGGAAGGTTATGAAAATGGAGGCGATGACAATCCCTGGTATTGAAAAAATCACTTTAATGTCAAAGGATTGCAGCAGTGGACCAAGTGTTCCATGTAAGCCAAACAGAAGGACAAAAATCAACCCAGCAATGACGGGTGAAACGGAAAAAGGCAAATCTATCAATGTTATTAAAAAGTTTTTTCCCTTGAAATCATATTTTGTTATGGTCCACGCAGCAACTACTCCAAATATGGCATTGAGAGGCAAGGTGATGAGGACAACGATCAATGTTAACTTAATCGCAGCTAAGGCATCAGGATGGGCAATGGCCGCAAAATAAGCTTCGGCACCTTTTTCAAAGGCCTTTACAAAGATCGCGAGTAATGGGACAACTAAAAACAATGTAAGAAATAGCAATACAATGGAAATAAGGAACCACTGTATGGACTTAGGCTCTTTAGTTGCGTCTCTCGTAATAATGACTGGGTGATTCGCTTTTGCAACCACTGGATTATCATGTTCCATCTTATCCCCTCCTACTTCCCTGAATATCTTTTGCCGGTCCACCATTGTAAGATATTGATGGTCAACAAAATTATAAATGTAAAAATGAGCATGACGGCTGCAACAGCTGTTGCACCTTCATAATCATACTGTTCGAGCTTTGTCATGATGATCAGCGGGGAAATCTCCGTTTTAAACGGCATATTTCCGGCAATGAAGACAACGGATCCATACTCTCCAAGTGCCCTTGCAAAAGAAAGTGCAAAACCCGTCAATATCGCTGGAATCAACTCTGGGAAGATAATTTTAATGAATGTCTGCATTCGATTCGCCCCTAAAGAGGCAGATGCTTCTTCCATGCCTTTTTCGATATTTTCAAGCACCGGTTGAACCATCCGCACCACGAATGGTAGACCGATAAATATTAGGGCGATGATGATCCCTGCAGGAGTGAAAGCGACTTTAAAGCTGAAAAATTGCCCGATCCATCCGTTGGGTGAGTACAAAGTGGTCAAAGTTATCCCTGCCACAGCAGTCGGGAGGGCAAAAGGCAAATCAACCAGTCCATCGATGATCCGTTTGCCGGGAAACTCATAACGAGTAAGCACCCAGGCAATTAACACACCAAAAACTGCGTTCACAAAGGCCGCAGTTAACGCTGTCATAAAACTCAATTTATAGGAAGCGAGAACCCTTGGTTCAGTTATGGTCGCCCAAAAATCCTGGAACCCCATTGAAAATGTGTTTAGAAAAACCATGGATAACGGAATCAAAACGATGATGGAGAGATACAGCAGTGTAAAACCCATCGTCAATCCAAAACCGGGTATGGTCCTCTTTTTCGTCTGTTTACCTTCTGTCACTATATTCATCGCTTCGCCTCAGCCCTTTTTCTTATTTATGAAGGAGAAGATGTTAAGGCCATCTTCTCCTTCATGCTTATTGCGGTTGATAAATCTCGTCAAATGTACCACCATCATTAAAATGTGTTTCTTGGGCTTTTTTCCAACCGCCAAACGTATCATCAACAGTCACCATATCGATTTTTGCAAATTGGTCTTCGTATTCAGCGAGTACCTTCTCATCCCTTGGACGATAGAAGTTTTTTACGGCAATTTCCTGACCGGCATCCGTATATAGGTATTCCAGGTAGGCTTCAGCCACTTCCTTTGTTCCTTTTTTCTCAACCACTTCATCGACAACAGCTACCGGTGGCTCTGCTAATATACTGATTGAAGGGTTGACGATTTCATATTTGTCATCACCGAATTCTTCCAGTGTTAAATAGGCTTCATTCTCCCAAGCGATAAGTACGTCACCAATTCCCCTTTCCACAAAAGAGGTGGTTGCACCGCGGGCACCTGAATCCAGGACTTCAACATTCCGATAAAGTTTTTTCATGAAATCCTTCACTTTTCTTTCGTCATTATCGAAATTCTTATCCGCATAAGCCCAGGCAGCTAGGTAGTTCCACCTTGCCCCTCCGCTTGTCTTTGGATTTGGCGTAATGACGGATACATCCTTTTTAATAAGATCATCCCAATCTTTAATGCCTTTAGGGTTATCTTTTTTCACCAAAAACACAATGGTTGATGTGTATGGTGTCGAGTTTTCCGGTAACCGCTTTTGCCAATCCTTCGCTAACAAATTACTAGCTTCATAAATGGCATCAATATCATAAGCCAATGCCAATGTAACGACATCCGCCTCCAATCCATCAATAACTGCCCTGCCCTGTTTACCAGATCCGCCATGGGATTGTTGAATCGTTACATCCTGACCGGATTCTTCTTTCCAGTGTTTCACGAACGCTTCATTGAATTCCTGGTACAATTCCCTTGTTGGATCATATGACACATTCAACAGTTCGACTGACTTTGATGTTCCTTCCCCTTCGGTTTTTTCCGAGTTGCATCCTGCAAGTGCCCCGATGGCTAAAAGCAAACTTGTCAATAACATCAACTTTTTCATGAACTTCCCCCTTTTTTTACAACAAAAAAGGCATCCTATTTCCCTTTCATTTATTCAGGAGATAGTATGCCTTCAGTTCTCTGATCAGCAATTATTATAATTTTGTATAAGATTACCATAAAGCAAAGTTTACCCAGTTGTCAACTAGGTATTTGTCCTTTTATTTTAATTCATTCACGTTTTGCAGGTTGAAGAATTCCCAAACGAAAAGGCTCGATCCAACGGGGAGATCGAGCCCTT
Organism: Peribacillus frigoritolerans; assembly: GCF_030676415.1. Taxonomy (GTDB): domain Bacteria; phylum Bacillota; class Bacilli; order Bacillales; family DSM-1321; genus Peribacillus; species Peribacillus frigoritolerans_A. Next base: position 10,555 of record NZ_JAUUTW010000007.1, read on the forward strand.
TTTATACCTTGCCAACACTTATGAATTTAATGCTTTTTGATACAACTTATTGTCAACGATATACTGATAACACTGATCAGGCAGTAAATATCTTGGTTCCCCACCCATCGCGAATTCATCCCTTATATATGTAGAACTGATTTCCATGGATAGGCCTTTATCAATAAGGTGAAATGTATTGCCATCATCATAATTCCTTAGCAATGGACTTTTGGATATGATTTTCAGCATATCGATCCCATCCCGTGCCATGACAATGAATTTATGATTCGCAATCAATTTTTCCCTGAATTTCCATCGTAGGTGTACCGGTAACTCCTGATTATCAATATCTTCAAGTAAATCAGCACCCATTATGAAATAAACTTCATCCTTTGGAAATCGTGATTTAAAATATTCCATCGTATACCAAGTATATTGTTTACTCGTTCCGGCACGTTCATTAATTTCATAATCACTAACTTCGAATAAAGGGTTCCCCCCTATTGCCAGCTTGAGCATTTCCCAACGGTGTTCATTGCTCGTTTTCATCTGTTTATCGATACGGCCATTTGCGCAAGGTAAAAAAAACACCTTGTCTAGCTTAGCACGATGCGCAATGGTGGATGCTGTCCATAAATGGACATTCGTGACCGGATCGAAGGAAGATCCATAAACTCCAATTTTGCCCATCCTTATTTCCTCCTCATCAGCCTTTCTTTTTCACCACGGCCCTGACCGGACTCCCTCCCCAGCTTCTAATGCAAGAGGCAATCAGCTAAATTGCACAGCCCAGGATCCAATCCATCAAGGACCAGCCTTTCGAGGATAAAGCCTGACAGTTTATTGTGGGCAGCAATTCTTTGCTGTCGAGATAGTCAACGGAAGGTAAATCGAGCCCAACCATTCCTTCATTTGCAAGGAAGGAAGCTAAATCTGGTTCAACCGGTGGAATCCATTCAACGGCTGAGGTCCTTCCAGTGACCTGTTGCCAGCTACAACGGCCGGACCCTTGTCAATTCAATGCCTTCAAAAGCTTTAATGTCAATGCTTTCAGCTGCATCCACCTTTACTGCACTAACAGTGCCAATATTTAAATCAAAACCAAGTTCGATGATTTTTTTCCATTTCCATCAAAATGATAGGGAGCATCGATATGAGTTCCTTAATGGGTATTCATCCGGATTTCCCCTGCCTTGACAGATGGCCCTCCAGTCAAAGCTTACAGTTTGGTCCTTAATGTCCAAAGCTCAGGAAAAAACGGCTGTTCGACCACTTTCTTCAGATAACTTACACCGGACGATCCGCCAGTTCCCTTTTTATTACCGATGATCCGTTCTACGGTGCTCATATGATTGAATCTCCAGAATTGTTGTTGACTCCCAATATCAACGAGTTTTTCGGCCAACTCATACAAATCCCAGTAGTTATGCACATCACGGTACACTGTCAGCCACGCGTTTTCAACACTTGCATTTTCCTGATAAATGACAGACCAATCCCTTTTGAGGACCGATTGATCAATGGGAAGCCCTCTTGCAGCCAAAGCCCCTATAGCCGCATCATAAATACTAGGTTTATTCAAGGCTGCCATCATCGACTCATAAAGCTCGGGCTGATGACGGAATACGGCCAATATTTGCGAATTCTTTTGACCCATTGCAAATTCTATCAACCTGTTCTGAAATGATTGAAACCCTGAAGAGTTTCCTAGTTTCTCCCGGAATTCCATATAATCGGATGGCGTTAAAGTCGAAAGCACATTCCAGGATTGAACAAGTTGCTGTTGGATCCTGGCCACTCTGGATAGCATCTTAAAGGAAGGCTCCAATCGTCCTGCCTCAATATGGTCCGTTGCCGCAGTCAATTCATGGAGGATCAATTTCATCCATAATTCACTTGTTTGGTGAATGATGATGAACAGCATTTCATCGTGATGGCCGGAAAGCCGATACTGACTTGATAATATTTGATTTAAATGCAGGTAGTCCCCATAGGACATATCTTTTTCAAAATCAGTTACCATACTTTCTTCCAAACGATGTTCATCTCTTGGTCCCTTATCCATACTATCCCTCTTTCCCTTTACTTTCTTTTGATTTTCGACATCAATAAATAAACGATGCAAAGAAAGATCAGCCAAGGAACACCGAACTGGAGCACGATTTTAAACGGGCCAGTGAACCAGGTGGATACCGTCAAAGCAAACAAAAGAAATGCACCCAGAATCGTTAGATATGGAAATCCATACATTTTAACCGGTAATTTGCGGCCCCCTGATTTCTCCCACCTCTTCCTGAAATATAAATGGGAAATGAACACCATGAACCAGGTTAAAATGGCTCCGAACATCGATATCCCCATCATGAATGCATATGAAGTATCCGGAAGCAGGACCTTTACTCCTGCAGCAAGAAATATTCCCAAAGTGGATATGAGAAGGGCCCTTACCGGGACTCCTTTCCTGCTCACTTTTTGAAATAGGGCTGGAGCCTGCCGTTGCTCGGATAATGAAAATATCATTCTTGTGGAGGCATATAATTGACTATTCATTGCAGATAAAGCTGCGGTTAAAATAATGAAATTCATTATCCCTGATGCTCCAGGAATATTCAGGATTTCCATTACCCTAACAAAGGGGCTTTTATCAATACCAGCCGATTGCCAGGGAACAATCATTAACATGATCCCGATTGTCAGTACATAAAAAGTGGCAAGCCTGAATACAGTTGCCTTCAAAGCTTTAGGGACGGCAATATCCGGGTCCTTTGCTTCTCCCGCCGTCACCGCAATCAACTCAGTTCCTAAAAAACTGAAGAGCGAAATGAATATGGCGACCCAAAGCCCCCAAAACCCGAAAGGCATAAAACCTCCATCATTGGCATAATTCTCTACACCGATCCCGCTTGAAGGTTCGGCGCCAATCACCACGTAGGCACCCAGTAGAATGAATATGACAATGGCGCTTATTTTGATCATTGAAAATACATACTCAAAATTCCCGAATGTATTGACACTCGTCGCATTTACATAGATTAGCAGTGCAGCAAAAAGGAAGATCCAAACGCTTCCAGGTACAGCAGGGAACCAATATTTCATATAAACAGCGATGGCACTCACTTCGACACCAATGGCAAGGACATTCGCTATCCAATATGAATATCTCACAACAAAACCCGCAAATGGACTTATATATTTTTCAGCAATGGTTCCAAAGGATCCCGATGTTGGATAGGCTACAGTCATTTCCGCCAAACAGCCCATCAGTAGAAGGACAATGAATGCACCTATTGCATAGCTGATAAGTACACTTGGACCTGCCGTTGAAATCGCAAGGCCGCTGCCCAAAAATAATCCGGTGCCAATTGCACATCCCATGGCTATCATAGTGATTTGATTCGATGATAATTCACGATGCAGCTTATTTTTCTCCATATGTTGCTCCCATTCTAGGCAATGATTCCCCTTTTATTTTCATAGTTTTCATATAATCTGCCGTCCATGATCTTCTTAAGTACCTGTACAGTTTCATAGACTTCCTGAAAAGAGGTATAAAGAGCAACAGGTGCTAAACGAATCATATTCGGTTCACGGTAATCGGGTATGATGGCCTCTTGTTTCAATGCTTTACATATTCTCGCAGCTTCTGGATGTTCAAGGATGATATGACCGCCCCTTTTTGATTCATGCCTTGGGCTCCCAATTTCAAATCCATATCCCGTTAATTCCGATGCGATTAAATCCATTAGATATTGAGTCAGCCTCAAGGATTTCTTCCGCACTTGTTCTATCCCCACTTCCGCAAACATTTCAAGCGAGCCTAAAAGGGGGGCCATGCTTAAAATATGGGGAGTTCCAATCTGGAAGGCACCTGCCGAATTTGCCTGGGTAAAGGAATGTTCCATATCGAACTGCTTATCTTTCCTTGAGCCAAACCACCCAGCCAACCCGGGCTTCCTTGCAAAATGCTTACGGTTCACATATAACCCCGCTACACAACCTGGTCCGCCATTCAAATGCTTATAATTACACCAAAACGCGAAATCCACTTCCCAGTTGTCAAAACAATGCGGAACGGCACCCACGGAATGACAGGCATCGAATCCTATCATGATTCCACGCGCATGCGCTTCCTTTGTTAACCTCTCCATATCAAGGATCTGACCGCTTCGATATAAAACCGTCGGAAGTACAATCAAAGCTATTTCCTCGTTCATCTCTGCAATGATGTCATTTTCTTCAAGGAATTTACCATCTCGGCTTTTCACCTGAACCAAGTGTGCCAAAGGATCAAGCCCATGCAATTGGAGCTGGCTTTGAAGTGCATAGATATCACTTGGGAAGGTTAGATCATCCGCCAAAATCTTATTCCTGCCAGCTCTCGGTTCAAAAAATGTGGCCGCAAGCTGATGCAGATTAGCTGTAGTGGACCCTCCCATTATCACTTCATCCCCGGCAGCCCCTACCAATCGGCCACTCAATTCACCCAATTTCTCAGAAAAGTAAAACCAGGGTTCGGAACCCTCCGTCCAGCCGTCGATTCCATACTTTTTCCAATCTTCCAATGACTTCATTAAACTTTTCTCAGCCCGCTTCGATAAAAGTCCCAATGAGTTGCCATCCATATAAATCATCCCGGGGTTCAAATAGAACTCCTCTCTGTAAGAAACTAATGGATCTTCCTGATCCAAAGTTTTCGCATACTCTTTCGTTGACATGAAATTATTGATATCCATGTTCTCCCCGCTTTCTTCCAATCCACTATTTTTCACTGGTAAATCCCTACCCCTTCCCATGCCAACCTTATCATCCTGTTAGGATCTTTTTCAATATAATCCTTTTTATCAAAAGTCATTGTGTAGTGGTTGGTTTCATCATATTTCGGCCAAATTTCACCTTCCGGGGGGTTTGGGTTTCCGTGTTTCGCAAAGTTGACCCAATGGCCCTGGATTCTACGGGAAACCTTTAGGGCAGCTGGCCTGGAACCAAACGAAGTAATCCGTTTTCCAAATACCGAGTCGAAAGTCTGGAAGGCAAAAGGAATTTCCATACCATGCGTTGCCCCTAATTTACTTATGCGCATTGCCGCCGTTTTATAATCAAAACGGTACATCCATGTTTTTTCAAAGCGGCTGTATGCCTCCGCATACCAAACCGAGGGAATATGGAAAGTCGCATCACGGCCAATGCCAAGCACAGCTTTCTTTTCTGGGTAGTTTATATAGGCATTCGTAATTCGCTCTTTCGCCTCCGGATCAGTATTTTCGAACATTTTATGAATCATCGCCGCATTAGTTGGGATTAACGGGGGATCCATCTGGTCGAATAATGTCGCTTCATCCCTATTTGTTCCTATAAGCAAGGGTATTCCCTTTGCTTTACCGGATCGAATCGAATCTAGTGGATAATCGGGCAGGAAGTCACCATCTACGACAGGTCCAAATGATAGTGAGCCCGGCATGGCTTGTGAGTTTTCCCGTAAGATTTGGTAGGAGGCCGCGACAATCTCTTGAACTGGAAGTGTTTTTAACCGGTTGATTTCATTCTTTCCAATGCCCACTATCTCAAGGAACCTTTCACTGAATTGGCGCGCAAATCCTTTTCCGTAAACAGATGTCGGAGCAGGACTTTCTGCAATGGCCTGTTTAAAAAGACCTCTTGCTGAAGGAACTGTAAGTAAAGTCGTCACCGCATTACCTCCAGCTGATTCACCAAATATCGTAACATTTTCAGGGTCGCCGCCAAACGCTTCTATATTCTCTTTAACCCATTTTAGAGACGCAACTTGATCACGTAAACCTAAATTGGTTTCAAATATTTCCCCATCACCTGCCAACTCGGTAAAATCCAGATATCCCAGGGCCCCCAATCGATAGTTGATGCTTACTACGACTACATCTCCATTCTTAGCCAGTAAGTGTCCATTGTACATATCAAGGGATCCTGCTCCCGTTATATATGCTCCTCCAGGAATCCACACCATGACCGGGCGTTTTTTATCATCAGCTCTAGGTGACCAAACATTCAAGAACAAGCAATCCTCATCCATTTTTTCATTTCCGGCCATTCCTGTTCTTACCGCCCTATCCATCGGCTGCGGGGGAATGGGACCAAAATCCACTGCATCCATGACCCCGCTCCACTTATCAACCGGCTCCGGTGAGCGGAAACGCAGAGCCTCAACCGGCGCTTTCGCATACCTGACTCCACGCCAAACACATATATCGTTTTCCATAGTACCTTGAAGATGTCCATTTACCGTCGTAACTATTGATCCAATCATTCCCTTTCACCTCTTCATACAGTAGTAGATACTTAAGTTCTTCTTTTTCCATTCCCTTATATCCTTCATCTTTATCGAAAAAAGAACTATAGAGTCAGTTGATCCAAAATAGTAATACCGCTATCATATATAAAGCTCTGGTTATCCTCATGAGTTTGAATTGTTATTTTAAATAATGGTTTTCAAATGACCAGTTCAACAAAAAAAGACCCAATCAGGTCTTTTTTGTTGAACTCGGCAAAAAGCTTAGGCGAGCATGGCAATGATGCTCAATAAAGAGCTGCCCCGAACGGAAAGCTGTTGTGCAGCATATGTTAGTTGCTGTTCATCGAGCTGTTCCAGTAAAGGCTTTAATTCAAGCAATTCATTCTCCAGCCCTTTAAGGTCTTTTGATATCTTGTCCACCATCAAGAGCACTTGCTCAGAATCAACAGTGGTTTCAGAGAATACTTGTAACCGTTCCTTGATTTCAGTCAACGGCATATTCTGTTCTTTATACCGATTAATCATTTGAAGACGATTTAAAGCATCTTCTGTGTAATATCGATATCTAGACCCAGTTTTTTCATAGTTCAGCATTCCTAATTGTGTGTAATAGTCAATGGTTCTTCTTGAAACATTAGCAAGTTCAGCAAGCTGGCCAATCCGATAAACATTCACCCAGATAGTCACCTTCTTTTTCAAATCTACTGTTAACGATACTATAACATAACTATCCTAAAAGGTGACTTCGAGGATGAATCTATTAGACTACTTTATCCGAATTGCCCTTCAACTGCTTCTTGGCAAAATACAGGGCATCTTCCTTCGATTTAAAAAAGTGCTGTTTTTCTATCTTATGATACAAGCCAGTGCTGAGTAACAATTCCTTTGGTTGCTGCTGGATTCCGGAAATGATTAATTGCCCCTTATATTTTCCGATGCGATTAACAATCGCCAATAGTGCAGCCTCTGCTGACGTGTCCATATATGTTACCCGGCGCATGCTTATTACCAACACTTTCGTCTTATTATCCAAGTTCGCCAATATCGATGACTCCAGGACGTCTATCGAACCAAAGAAGAGAGGACCTTCCAAGTTATACACATTGATCTTTGAATCCGAATTATCAATTGGAACAATTTCAGTAATCTCGTGACTTCTTTCCCTAACCTTTAACGTATGGCTCATTTTTGCAATGAAGGTGATGAATGCAATCAATAAACCGATTCCCACTCCCATGATTAAATCAGTGAAGACCGTGACGAGGAAGGTGACTAGCAAAACCGCAGAATCCGCCGTCTTCGTTTTCAATACATGAGCGAATTCCTTTCTTTCACTCATATTCCACGCAACAAACATCAATATGGGCGCCATGCTAGCCAAAGGTATATGCGCTGCATATGGAGAAAGTACTAGCAAAACCAGTAAAACGACAATTCCGTGAATGACTCCGGACACCGGGGAGACTGCCCCGCTTTTTATATTGGTAGCTGTCCTGGCAATAGCACCTGTTGCAGGTATCCCGCCGAAGAATGGGGTCGCCATGTTCGCGATTCCTTGCCCAACCAATTCCTTATTACTATCATGCTTGGTTCCCCCCATATTATCGGCCACGGTAGCGGATAACAATGACTCGACACCGCCTAACAAGGCAATTGTAAAAGCAACGGGAAGGAGTGTGATAATGACTTCCACTGAAAGCTCCGGCACTTGGAATTCCGGAAAACCTCTCGGAATCGCTCCATACGTGGAACCAATCGTAGCCACCTTATCGGGAAATAAAAAGTAAGCTGCCATTGTGGATATTAACAGACCCAGAAGCGGTCCTGGCACTCGTGGCAGAAGTCTAGGTGCCAGCAGTATGACGACAAAGGATATAATCGCAACAATCACACTATATATATTGATCGTGTCTGCTTTAATCACCAGTTCCTTCATGTTATCCATGAACGCTTCATGTTTTTCCACTTTCATACCAAAGAAGTTGGCAATTTGCCCTGAAAAGATTATTATCGCAATTCCTGTTGTAAATCCAATGATGACTGGACGGGGAATGAACTTCATCAAATTGCCTAACTTAAGAAGACCCATCAAGACTAATATCATCCCTGCTAAAAACCCGGCAATAAGCAGATTTCCATACCCATATTGCATAACGATTCCAAATAATAAAGGAACAAACGCCCCGGTCGGTCCTCCAATTTGATACTTGGAGCCACCCAAAATCGATATGAGGATTCCAGCGATGATGGTCGTATATAGCCCGTAAATCGGTTCGACGCCTGAAGCAATTGCAAAAGCCAACCCTAAAGGAATCGCTACAATACCTACAACCAATCCTGCCGTTACGTCTTTTTGAAAACCCTTCATGTTATATCCTTGAAATCTAGAATCTTTTATCATCTTTTTCAAACTCACATCCTTAGTCCTTTTTTAAGATTGGAATCTACCATCATCAGGAAAAATAATATTCTTTCATTTAAGAGGGAGTTACTTGATTGAAATTAATCTAACTATTGCAGAGGATATTTTTTCAACGAGACGTACCTACGGGGGACTTTTCAAAACTAAGAAATAATCGTCATATGTAATCTCCTTTTGTAAAGTTATTTGACATGGTTCTCGACCACGCTTCAACATTATACAGTAAAACGTAAAGCTGTACATTGTTAGAAACGTAAACATTTCTTTACAGATTTTTTCATTTTTTTTACATTCACATTACAATCCGGGACCATGTTTCCAGTCTGGTTAATTTGAATCCGGAGATTTAGACTACGAATCAGGAAGTTTGAACTTTGGACTAATTCCCCATATCGGAAACCTTGATTAATGACCAATAGAAAAAGCATGTTTTGAGAAAGATTACTCAAAACATGCTCTATAAATAGCTTTTCTAATTTCGTATTTCGGCTCAGACCTATACAAAAAACCTCTTGATTGAAATCAAGGGGTTTTCTTTCAGTTTACAGCTCTTCTCCTTTCGTCTCGATAATATGCTTATACCAATGAAACGAGAGTTTCTTTTTTCGGTTTAACTGATCATGATGATCCACGTAAATAAATCCGTATTGTTTCTTATACCCGTTTAACCAACTTAATAGATCAATGACAGACCATGCGTAATACCCTTTTAAATGGATGCCTTCTTTGATTGCACGCTTAATCACTTTTAAGTGTTCCTCAATATATTTAATACGGGGAACATCAACTATTTCACCATCGATAATCGGATCCTCATCACCAAGTCCGTTTTCTGTAACATACATTTTAATATCACCATAACGCTCTTTTAACATATGCAGCCCATCTAAAAATCCTTGAGGTGAGATTTCCCAGCCCCATTTTGTATATGTTTTATCTTCCATTTTCACGGTCCGATAAAAGCCATCAAAAGACGGGTTCCCTGGAGCTAGAGTTGATGTTTCTCTTGAATGCTCCATGTTTGAAACGGCTTCCCGATTTTTTTCCACGCGAATGGGCTGGTAATAATTGAGTCCAATAAAATCATTTTTCTCCGCATTTCTTTTTAAAGTATCCAGTTCTTCTTCTGTCCAACTTGGTGTCCAGCCTTTCTCCTTTAATTGCTCGATCACATAAGATGGATATTCACCTTTTAAAATTGGGTCATAATACCAAAAAGTTTCATATTCATTGGCATGTCGGGCAGCTAATACATTCTCATGTTTATCATCAATACTGTAAGCTGGCAGGAAAACATGGGTTATCCCAATTTCTCCGTAATGATTCAGTGCCTTGTATGCCTCTACCGCTTTTGCATGTGCATAAAAAACATAATGTGTCGCTTGAAAGTATTTATTTTCATCGTTTTGGATCCCAGGCGGGTGCGCTCCTTTTAAATAGCCCAAACCGCAAAACATAACGGTTTCATTAAACGTGATCCAATGTTTGATGCGGTCTCCGAATGCGCGAAAACAAATTTCCGCATACTTGACGAATGCTTCAGCTGTTCGCTTATTCGTCCATCCCCCATCTTGTTCAAGCGTCAAAGGCAAATCCCAATGATACAGCGTAACAAATGGAACAATCCCATATTTTAAGCATTCATTTATAACATTATTATAAAATTCCAATCCTTTTTCATTGACTTCTCCGTCACCTGTGGGCAAAATACGGGCCCATGAAATGGAAAACCGATATGATTCAAGTCCCATCTCTGCCATTAATTTTATATCTTCTTTGTAACGATGATAATGGTCTATCGCTACATCTCCGTTTGTACCTTCAAATGTTTTCCCCGGAATCTTTGAAAATACATCCCAATTCGTTATACCTTTACCATCTTCTTCCCATGCTCCTTCTATTTGAAAAGAAGCAGAGGCTGCTCCGAATAAAAAATCGTGTGGAAACTTCATTATAAACCCTCCATTTTCATACCCGCTTATTAAATTGATAATAATACATTTTATTCATTGGTACAAATTTTAAAGTGTTTATATTACTTTAATTCATATTTGACTATTTGCATTAAAAATAGTATTTACTATCATCGAATGATTAAATCCAGAATCCAGAATCAATAATATACTAAAATAAAAGAAGTTAATCTTTGTGAATCCATATCACTCTTTTAGCTGAAGATAAATAACCTTTCATCTCGTTTTTACTTTCATATGATCACATACAAAACCCGTCCACCTATGGAGGACGGGTTACACATATTCAAGATGTCGGCTCATCATTCCACAACCGGGAGCCAACCTTTTATCTGAATCAACTTTTCCCAAAGCGGATCTGGAATGACCAGTTCACCCTGGTCTTTTTTTGAGAGGGTAGTCCGTATTTCCGCTTCTTTTCCAGACCTGATTTTTTCAATCCAATGCGGTTCCATAAGAAGTTCACGGCCAAGGGCGATAAAAGGGACACCCGTTTCCATAGCTTCTGCAACTTCATCGGGTGTATGCAGTGATCCTACACCGACCACCGGAATACGATTACCTACTTTATCGTAAATTTTAACGATACGCGACTTTGTCCTATCACTCTCACGGAATGAGCCATTCCAGAAGTGACCTACCGATATATGTAGATAATCCAGGTTTTGATTCGCTAATCTATCAACGAATTGGATCGTATCATCTAAAGTGATTCCAGGATTGCTGCCCTCTTCAGGAGAAAGGCGGTAGCCGATGATAAACGGCTTTTTCGCATGCCCTGCAACCGTTTTCTCGACTTCATTCACAATGGTAAGCGGGAAAATCAATCGTTTCCCCAGTGTTCCACCCCAGTTATCCGTACGACGGTTCGAGTGTGGCGAGAAGAATTGTTGAAGCAAGTACGTATTGGCACCATGGATTTCCACACCATCGAATCCTGCTTCGATGGCCCTTCTTGTTGCTTCGCCAAATGCCTTAATAACGTCTTGTATTTCATCTCCACTCATTTCCCGAGGTACAGGTGCTTCCTCGCTGGAAGCAATGGCACTTGCAGAAACAGGTTGGTTATCAGGCAATAATTCCGGCGGACTTTGCCGGCCTCCATGATATATTTGCAGGATTGCTTTTGATCCATTGGACTGAATCGTTTCGGCTAGTTTTCTCAAGGATGGGATAAAGAAATCGTCATCTGCACTAAGTTGGCCTGGGAATCCCTTGCCTCCAGCAGATACATAGGCACATGCCGTAACCACCGCACCTACACCAGCCGAGCGTTCAGCGTAATAGGCCAGTTCATCATCGGTTACAACGCCTTGATCATCCGAAGAATAAGTGGTCATAGGAGCCATCATGATACGATTTTTCACTTCTACCCCTGATGGAAATATATATGGTTGAAAAATCTTTTCATATTTTTGATTCATGCCAATCCTCCCCCTTTACTCTTAGTGGTGATGGTGTCCGTGCGGTTCTTTAGAAGGGTTCGTGATTTCAAAGCCTTCTTCAGGTACATAAAAATATTTAATCCAGACACCATCCAGAAATTCTTCACGTGAATCAAGCAAAATATCGATATCTTTATCTGTTTTGACGATTTCATCATACTCTGCCGGTGTATCTAGTTTCATGTCGTAATGGGCATGATCACCATGCATATGGGTGATATATACACGAATCATTTTCCCTTCGGCTTCTTCCTTGCTCAGCATTTTTTGTAAGACCTTTGCTGCATTACGATTTATTTTGCAATTCATGTCCATTCCCCCAACAATAAAATTATCCCTGTACTAAATTCTACCCAATTAAGGGTTATCAGTAACATCAATTTTCCCCCTTCATGATGGGCCATGTCCTCGGTCAGAAGGAAAGACGATACCGATTTGCTTTCTTGCTTCATCCATGATTTCCATAGTCAACAGTGAATTCGAATATGAATTTATATCGGATTCCATTTTCCCCTGCTGTATCAATTCAACAAATTCTTTCGCTTCATAATACATGGTAGGCATATCCTGTTTAACAGAAATATTTTCTGTGGTTCCATCCCGATACTGAATATCCACCGCTTGCGGTCCTGAAATTTTCTGGATGATCATGCTTCCAAGTTCACCTTGAATTTCCGATGGCAAATTGGATTCAGTAATCTTGGAAAACATGACGACTGCCTCCATTTCATCATAGGAAAGCAGAATCGTACCCTGCCCATCAACTCCTGATTCAAGCATCGTTCCTGATGCCTGCACCTTATTTGGTTTACCGAACAGTACAACAAGTGGATAGAGGACGTAAATACCTAGATCCATTAAAGAGCCACTGGAGAATTCAGGATTGAATGCATTCAGCACAGTGCCTTGTTTATATGAATCATAGCGTGATGAATATTGACAAAAGCTTCCCGAGAAACGTCGTATCTTCCCGATTTTATCCATATTCCCCTTTATACTTTCGAAATTCGGCATGATGGTCGATTTCATGGCTTCCATCAAGAGCACATCATTTTGTTTTGCAGCCTCAATCATTTCCCTTACTTCAGCCGCATTCGAGGCCATTGGTTTTTCACATAATACATGTTTTTTATTTTGCAAAAATAACACGGCTTGCCTGCAATGATGAGAGTTAGGGCTTGCTATATACACAGCGTCGATTTCATCGCTTGCGGCCATTGCTTCTAAATTCGTAAAAGTCGTATGTACTTCGTATTTATTGGCAAATGCCTTGGCTTTCTCTTCTGTACGTGAGTACACGGCGGTTAATGATAAACCCTCTACATGCTTTGCAGCCTCCAAAAATCGTTCCGTGATCCAATTTGTACCTATTACCCCTAATCTTATCATATCCTATCCCCTTTCAAGCTAACTTAATTATTTCCTCAATATACAGACATTTCACTGAAAAACAAAGTATAATGAACACTCGCAACTGTTTAAATTGGATTTTTTAGGCAATATTCGTTTATAATTTTTCTATATTACCACTGCCATGATGTTTCTACATACTACCTAAATGGGAAAGAAAACGAAAAAGGAGCGTGTGAAGTTTATGACAGAATTAATGAAAAACAAAGTTGCCATCATTACCGGTGGAGGATCGGGAATTGGCCGGGGGGCCGCACTGAAACTAGCTGAAAACGGCGCGAACATCATCTTTTTTGACCGTACAGTCGAAAACGCCGAAAAAGTGAAGGAAGAAGTGGAAAACCTTGGTCGAGAGGCTTTAATCATTAAAACGGATGTTTCCAAGGCTGAGCAAGTTGAACATGCCTACAAGACGGCCTATGAACATTTTGGGAAAATTGATTTTGTATTCGCAAACGCAGGCATTAACGGAGTGATTGCCCCTATAGAAGATATAAAGCCAGAAGATTGGGATCAGACACATACCATCAACCTCAAAGGCACCTTTCTCACCATCAAATACGCCATTCCTTACATGAAGGAAACGGGTGGCAGCATCGTAATCAACAGCTCCATCAATGGAAACCGATATTTCAAGAATTTTGGTTTTTCCGCTTATAGTTCATCCAAAGCCGGTCAAGTCGCTTTTGGGAAAATGGCTGCACTCGAATTAGCAAGATATAAAATCAGGGTAAATACCATTTGTCCCGGCTCCATCGATACGAACATTCACGATAACACATTTCCGGAAGATGAAAACTTAAAAAAAATCAGCATTCCCATTGAATATCCGGAAGGCTCTCAGCCCCTGGCTAAGAAAGCGGGGACAACCGAACAAGCTGGTGATCTCGTATTGTTTCTAGCATCAGACATGTCTTCCCATGTAACGGGAACGGAAGTTTATATCGATGGAGCAGAATCACTATTATGATTCATGCCTACGCCCTTAAAGGAAAAAGCTGAAATCCACATTAGGATTCAGCTTTTCCTTATTAAGCAACTCGCCTTAACCCACGACGGGCAAGGAGTAAATAAGCGCACATGGCGATGACATGACAACTTACCATCACAATTCCCATCGGCAAAGGTGACTCACCTGAACCTAATCCCACCAAGGGAGCCATTAGTGATCCTAATATGAAGGGAAGCAGACCAATTAAAGCCGAAGCACTGCCTGCTGTTTTTTTCTGATTTTGCATCGCTAAAGAAAAACTCGTTGTACCGACAATACCTACGCTGGAGATGGAGAGGAATAAAGCGACCAAGATTCCTGCCAACCCAATTTCGAGAAGGACTGAGGCAAGAAGTAATATTCCCCCAAACAAAGCTAGAAATAATCCCATTTGAAGCAGGTTTTCTTCTTTAACCTTCCCTGCCAGCTTCCCGGCAACTTGTGAAGCGATGATGATCCCAATTCCGTTTATTGCAAAAATCAGGCTGAAGGTCTGTGGGGAAACCCCATAAATGTTCTGGAGAACAAAAGGCGATCCGGAAATATAAGCGAACATAGCGGCACTTATGAATCCTTGAGAAAAAGCATAGCCCATAAACACACGATCCTTCAATAAGTTCCCAAAAGTCCTGATCGTATCATTCACCCCACCTGCACTCCTTAGATTAGACGATAAAGTTTCTTTTATCCCAAAAAATGCAGCCGCAACCATAATGATACTTAATACTGAAATGACAATGAAAACTCCCCGCCAAGAAGTGAACTGCAAAAGTTGACCACCAAAAACCGGAGCCAATATCGGTGCCGCCCCATTCACCAGCATTAACATGGAGAAGAACTTAGTCAAATCCGTTCCGGAAAAAAGGTCACGAACTATGGCCCTTGAAATGACAATGCCTCCCGCTCCCGCAATACCTTGGATAAAACGTAATAATAAAAGCAATTCAATGGTTGGAGCAAAAGCGCATAACAGAGATGAAATGCAATAAATGGATAAAGATATGATTAACGGTGTCCGCCTTCCTTTCGCATCACTTAGCGGCCCTAAATAAATTTGGCCTAAAGCCAATCCTAACAAGCAGGCCGTCAAGCTCAGCTGCGCTAAAGACGTACTGCTATTCAGATCCTCCGCCAGTGTTGGGAGACCCGGTAAATACATATCAAGTGACAGTGGTCCAATCGCTGCAAAAGACCCCAGCATAAGAGCCATCAACAGCCTTTTGGATTTAGTCATTTCGTTGCCTGAAGATATCGTTTCCTTCATTTCAATCATTATTACCCCTATCCCTTTCAACTAATTGTTTTTCCTAAATAAAACTCGACTTTCTTTATTTTACAAAAGATCCGAACAATTTACGATAAGTATGCTTCCCTTGAATTGGATTCTTACCTCCAGCACTACATGCTTCAAAACTCGGAAATCTTCTAAAAAGGACAAATCATATATCAGGAAATATATTTGAGGATCTACGAACCAAAGAAAAACTATTAAGGAGCCAAACAATTCCCCATAAAAAATGACCCCATTTTGGAGTCATTTCACACTTTAGACAAACTCGAAGAAAAGCGAGTTTGCCTAAAGTTTTTTCTTAGAAACATTAAGGTGATTTCAGAAATCCGCCCCCTTTCTGCCGACCGTCTGCCAAGCCTCCTCGCCGCAAGCGCCTGCGGGGTCTCAGCTAGCCAGTTACTCGGCAGGAGTGTCGCAAATTTCTTTTATCTAATGAGGTTTTATCCTATATAAAAAATTAATGCATGAAGGATAACCAAGTCTTCTTTTAAAATCATGGTTCTGGATTAGACCATTCCGAGCCCCATTATAGGGTCATTTTGATTTATTCAACAATACTAAATTACGAGGAGTATCACCAGATAATCCCTCCAACAAGTTTTGTACAGCAAGAGTTGCCATTTTCAATCTTGTGGCAATACTAGCACTCCCGATATGCGGTAATGTAACCACATTGGGCAATGTTAGCAGCGGGTGATCCACAGGGACGGGCTCTTCTTCGAATACATCCAATCCAGCCGCCCAAATCTCTCGATTTTCCAGCGCCTGGTACAACGCTTTTTCATCAATAATCCCGCCTCTCGCGGTATTTATGAGCACAGCCGTCCCTTTCATTAAGTCCAGCTGCTCCTTGCCAATCATATAAGCGGTTTCCGGTGTGAGCGGCAGCATGACACAAACGAAATCCGAGATTTGGAGCAACTTTTCAAGGGGCTGATATTCGATTCCTAATTCTTTTTCCTGTTCATATTTACGGCTTCGATTAAAATAAACTAAGTTCATATCAAATCCCTTAGCTCTTTTTGCAAGGGCTTCCCCAATCCTGCCTAACCCGATGATACCCAGCGTTGCACCGTGGACATCTTGTCCGGTCAGCTGCATCGGCGACCATGTTTCCCATCTTCCACTCCTTAAATAAGCTTCTGCCTCCATCATCCTTCTTGCCGTTGCAAGCAGTAAGCCAAAGGTTAAATCAGCTGTCGTTTCCGTTAAAACCCCCGGTGTGTTCGTTACCATGATGCCCCGTTTTGTTGCACTTTGAACATCAATATTATTATGGCCCACAGCCATATTCGCGATGATTTTCAGATTAGGTGCCTGCTCAATCAGTGACTCATCGATTTTTTCCGTCAATAAGCAAAGCAGCCCCTCGACTTCTTTCATTTCTTCTTCAAGGACTTCTCTAGGGACCGGTATATCCTCTTGATCCCACATCCTGACATCATAATTCCGACTAAGACCTTCGATAATTTGTTCTGGCAATTTCCTTGTGATATAAATTTTTGGCTTCAAACCATAACCTCCTATACCGTTTCGTTCCATGCAACGCATTCTTGCACCATTCGTCGCCTTCAGTTTTCCTTACACAATAATTAATTAAAAGAATATTGGCTAAATTACTGGCTTGTTTATTCAATTTTAAAATAAACTAGATAAATAGACCATCCATTTCCAATCAATCTTACTATTAAATTTCTCGATTGCCTGGAAGCTTCCGCTTGACAGTTTCAGTTCATTCAACTAATCATAGAATAATAACCCTTTAAATCTATTCGGTCATTAGTAATTTCGCAATTTTCGAGATGAAGTTTATCTCGATTTAGGAGGATATGGGACGTTCATGAAAACGAATACAACATTTAAAATTTATCCAATTATAGCTCCAAGCGCTTTATCTTTAAAAAGTATAAACTTTTATTTAGTTAAACAGGATGAATCTTTAACATTAGTCGATGCAGGTATGAATGATGACGTCTGCTGGAATGCACTGCTGCAAACATTAAACGAAAATGGATTTGCCTTTGGAGATATAACGGAAATTTTATTAACCCATCACCATGGAGACCATGTTGGTTTGGTCAACCGGATTACCGAACTCCATCCGATTCCCGTTTATGCCCATTCTAAATCCATTCCCCGTTTAAAAAGGGACCCTGACTTCTTAAGTATGAGAATTGAATTTTATAAGCAGCTTTACCATGAGATGGGCTGTGGTGAACTTGGAGATAAACAAGTGGCTTACCTATTCAACGCGGTCGATAATAATAAAGATCAGAAATTGAATGGTGACATCATCGCTATCACGGAAAAACAATGGCTGAATTTTGAAGTGATCGAATTTCCAGGGCATGCCCCGGATCAAATTGCATTCCTTGACCAAGAAGGAAAACGGCTTCTTGCCGGTGATTTATTGATTGAACATATATCAAGCAATGCCTTGATCGAACCTGATGACAACGGTAATAGGATGCTGACTCTTGTAGATCATATCGAATCATTAAAACGATGTTTAGCATTACAAGTGAATCTCCTCTTTCCTGGTCATGGTAACATCATTGAACAACCTGGTCTTCTGATTGAAAAAAGGCTCAACAGCATAGAGAGAAAATCACAAAAAATCCTGGCCTTGATAGAATCTGGAATTTCTACAGGCAATGAACTGGCAAAGGAATTTTACAAACAAAAGTATATATCAGAATTCCCGCTCGTCATGTCAGAAATCATCGGCCATTTGGATTATTTAGAATATCAGGGGAAGGTCAAGAAACAACTCATCGAAAATGTAGTTCATTATCAAGCTAAATGACATCAAAAAAGGCTGAAATTGATATTGTCCCCACTAAGTGGAAAGTGTAAAAGGCTACGGGATAATCCGTAGATGATACACTCCCACTTGGAGAGGGCTTTTACTACGTCTAGAAAAAATATGTAAATCGCTTGAATCTAAAATACATAGGCCTATTTGGGTGTTTTAATTAATCGAACAGGAAAACGATTAGACAATGAAGAATGCATTATCTGAATATTACATATTTTCAGAATAGGGGAATGAATGTGAAAAGGAAATTTTTAAAGGTTTTAAGTTCAACAGTCGTAGCTGCAACATTACTTGGCCCAAATGTCAGCTTAGCTGAAAGAGGACCAAATACGACAGGCGGAACGAATCTTTCTACCGAAGCATTCCTAAATTATGACGAACTTGTAAAAGAATTAAATCAACTTGAGCAAGCGAGTGCAGGGAAAGTAAAGGTAGAAGTGGCCGGAAAAACGAATCAGGGTCGTTCCATTCAAAAAGTGACTGTCGGTCATGGTGACAAAGTCGTTCTTATTCAAAGTGAAATTCATGGAAATGAAAAAACAGGAACTGTCGCGTTATTGAACATTCTTAAAAACCTTGGTCAAAGTAACTCACCTGAGGTAAAGAAAGTGCTTGATGAACTAACCATTGTTGCTATTCCAATGATGAACGTAGACGGCTCAGAGCTTGATCGTCGTGGAAATGAGATGACATGGTCTGAGGTTGTAGGGAAATTCCCCCAACTTTCTAATGTCAAACCTACTTGGAACTATTACACTACTCCAAGATCAGGAGACGACTATGCCAGCAAACCGGGATTTGATGTTAATCGTGACTTCAATCCTGACCTAAATTATGTGCCAAAGCCTCAAGATTTCCCGGGGGCTTCTGAAAAGCCGGGCTGGTTTATTACACCCGAAGCGCAAACGGTACGTGACACATATAAAGGGTTAAAATCGAAATTCGGGAAAGTGGATGTTTTTATCGATCTTCATCACCAAGGGTTCCCCTATATCGAAGGAACTGATGAGCGTGCAACTATGTCAATATCAGGAAAATTCGTTCCTAACCCAAGCACTCCAGAAGGTGCTAAATATGCAGAGTATGCAGATAATTTTAAATATGATTTCTCGCGTCAGTTGACACTAACTGCGTATAACGCACTGCAAGCAAAAGGGAATTCAGTTTTTACAAATATTTCATTATACGATCAATCTATTGACCTGCCAGGAACTGCTTTAGGGACGTTTGCTTTAAACGGAAGTGGGACGGTTCTATTTGAAGTTAGTGGTCAAACACAAAACTTTGGGCAAAAAGAGAATGGCCAGCTCGTAAAAACGGTGGAAACGGGGCTAATGGGTATTATCAATGGTGTAACAGATGGATCGGTTCATAATCTTAATCCATCAGACTATGAAAAAATTCCTGAAAGTTCATCTATACCCGGAATCTAGTCAATTTTGAAACTTAATTGTAAAGGGGGCTTGTCCGCCATCTGGCGCCGGTTGAATATCGAAGCCAGATGGCAGCACAGCCTTTTTTAGTTGTCTATTTGACAGGGGTAAGTCCATATCCAATTAAAGATTTCAGCCTTTCCTTGCTGACGAAACTCACACACATACTACAACCTCTCTGGAAAAAATGCCTTTCCTGGCCACACAGCGATCAGCAATTTCAAATCCTGCTTCTTTAATCATATGATCCATCGTGTCGATCGTTACGACGACGACCTTGTCAGCAAAGCCCCTCGCATGTTTAAGGATCGATAGCTGATCTTCCGGAGTCGCATGTGTATATAAATTGTAAGGCATATCGATAATCGCTACATCATATTTACTGGTGACCTCCGAAATCGGACCTGTAGTTACATCACCTTCAAGTCCGAAATAGGCAATGTTCTCCCTAGAACCGTCGGTAACAAGCGGGTTGATATCCCGGCCAACAATATTGATCCCCATCGACAGGGCTTCTACCAATACCGTTCCAATTCCGCAGCATGGATCAATTGCCTTCACTCCATCCGGATGCGGAACGGCTATGTTGGCAATGGCCCTCGCCACTCTTGTGCTCAGCGCTGTTGAATATTCACGGGGCTTCTTCATATGTTTTAACCAAACCGCTTCAGGTTTGATATACTTCCCAAAATACCAACGTCCGCCAAGGGTCACGATTCCAAAGATCTGATCAGGATTACGTACATCGGCATTCCCCTGAATGTGCCAGCCAATCTCCCGTTCAATTTCACGCTGTCCATCATAATCTATTTTTACTTCTTTATTCAGATCGTTAATTTTCACGAATAATACTTTGAACGTCGAATCAGGCAAATGAATACCCTTCACTTGCTCAACGATTTCGGATATGCTTTCCCCTTCAAACATGACGTCGACCCGTCCTTTTATAAAAGGGCTCCTGCTCGGTTCAATTGCTATATCACTTTTCAAAATATTTCCTGAAGTCTCAAAGCCAAAGAACGAGCGCATCTCCATTTTAGATAATGAGCGTTCGTCAGGGCTGCATGTAAACGTATATATATATGCCGGTATGCGGCTATGATTAGTCAATCCATTCCCATCCTTCATTACTTTAGATTATATCTTTCTATCAAACATAGCTGTAATAGTAGAGAAAAGCAAATGGAATCGTGCAGAAAAAAGCAGGAATGCTTTTCTTTCAACACTCCTGCTGTTATGTTTCAATGTTCCATCACTAAAGGAAGTGAATTATTAATCCAATTTATGCAGCCGGCTATTTATATACTTTGCACGGGCCTCAATGAATTTCAGGATGAATTCGGGCTCATCATCAAATTTCACCTTGTTTCCCTTGATATATGGATCTTTTGAAACATAAGGTCTTATTTGATCATGTATTTCCTGAATGATAGGTTTCATATAGCCAACGTTAAAATGATAGTTCAAAATCTCCTTAAGAAGTTCTTGGTATCGGACACGAAATTCCCTTACATCAAGGATTCTAGCAGTCAATGTATTGAATCCCTCGATTCCCACATAATCCTCTTTCATCACTTTCCCGTTAACATCCCTGCCCCATGTCGCATCATAATCCCATGGAATCATTTCAAAGAGTCCAGTATCTCCATTTCGATACAAGGCATAGTTATGAACGAACCCATCATAGTTTTGCGTGAATATGACACCGGCCAGCCAGCGAAGGTACTTTTCCACATCGACATATTTTACGATTTCCTTTTTAAAATCCACTCTTGAAGTTGTATTGATTTGAATGATCAACTCTTGTAAATATAATTCATCCTTTGCTGTCCCGCATTTTTTTTGATATCCCATCTCCAATGATTTTTTGATTCCTTTATCCAAATCGCTCATCAATGAGAAATTGGCATCACCATCCACTGCATAGAAAATGGACCCCTTGGGCAGCCCCCTTTTCTTCAAATAATATTCATCCACCGATTCCAATTCCAGGTATATCCCTTCATCCTTCCCGTTCAGATTCAAGAAAACGAACTGGGAATTCGGTGATAAAGTGCCTATATCCGCAAAAAAGTCTAAAGATAATTTATTTCTTAGCAAAGATTTATCTTTATATTCGGCATTTAAATGAACTTCCTTGGCATTCTTAAATGTATTAGGTTTATAAAAGACTATATTATAGGATTTTTTGCGAAAACCGCGGATATGTGAGCCACGGTAAACAATATCGATATCAAGTTTTTTTCTGTTAAGTGTTAACTTTGCCGGTAAAGGATCATTGCACCATATATCTCTGCGAAGTTCCATCAAATGAACTGGTGGAATAAAAAGCTGGTACACAGGAAGCTTCTTGTCAGAATTCATATACCCCTTCCCTTTCACTTTCCTATTAAATTATGGAAAAAAAGCGGAGGGTGTCACCAAAAAAAACACTATTTTTAAAAATATCGGGAATTACCTTTAGCACATCACGTACAAGCAACATAGTTTAATGTATAGAAAGGGGGATTATATATGTCAGACATCATTCGTGACATACAGAATGCGGTAGATAGAGCCAACTCCATGGGATTAAGCGATTTCATGTTTAAGGACCCACATTCAAAAGGCCGATCTTCACGTACAAGCAACAAAAAAAGGCGCTCTACTTCCAGCACTAAACGTTGCATGGGCAGGAATCGGTCCACTCGTGGTACTCAAATGCGCACGAGTAGGTCCACTTGCCGTACGCAAAGGCGCACGAGCAGGAATCGGTCCACTTGCGGTACTCAAAGGGGTTCTTGCTGGAAACGATCCACTTCCGGCACTCAAAGGGGTTCTTGCTGGAAGCGGAGATCAACATGCAGCAGACAAAGGCGCACCAGCAGAAACCGGTGTTCCACCAACCACTGCAGGTGGCACTGCTGCAATAACTTTCGCAATAAACGGAAATGGTGCTTCTAGTTTCATGGATCCGTTTTAATGCACAATAAATATTTTTTTACTGGTTATTAAGCTTTACTGTAACGTCCAATTTCTATATAAAAACACCAAAACTCGTCGTATAATGGCGAGTTTTGTGTTTTTATAATTATCACGATCGGTTATATCCATCCAAATGTCCCCTTAAACAATAAAAACACTGCCATTATAATGAGAGTGGACAATTTAGTATCGGAAATATTATTTTAAAGATATTTTACCGTTCATTAAATTTGCTGAAGACTGAGAAATACTCATCAATCGGTCGAAAATATCAAACAATGCTTTCGCCATAAATATTTGAACCACTATTAAAAGGCTTATAATGGTAAAAGTGTTATTTTAAAGGATCTATCCTCGAATAATTTAGACCTCTCTACAGTATGTTGCCTTAGAATGGACATTTGCTTTAGCAGTTAAACTAATATAAATATCATACTACCTAAAACTGTTAGTCCAACTCTAGCATAATCCTGTTGAAGCCAAACCAGCAGCGGGTTAAAATCAATTCCACTAATATTTTCATTAAATCCGCAGCTCCATCATTTATTTGCCATGTACCTGAACCTAAAAGGATCCTACCCTCTTACATACGGTAGGATCCTTCCAATTTCGCTTATTTAACGGAGACCAATTCGAATTGTGCATACACATCCTTCAGCCCTGCTTGAATGGCTTGACCAGCCTTCCCACGATAATGCATTTGTACCCGATCAATCAATTCTTCGATACCATCTTTCAGGCAATAACCGCGCAGCAGTTGACGAATGAATTCCCTGCCATGTTCTGTAGCAAGTGTACAGGAGGCCTCGACTATTACTCCATATTTAAAGTCAAGCTCTACTGTGATCGTGATCGAATCGTATATATTTCTCGCTGCCATCCCTTGTGGAAGTTTTGCATGCCCTGCAATAAAGTATGTGTTCATCATCTGATCTCCTCTATCTATAGTTAATGTACGGAAACTTGCTCGAAGGGCCATGCAGGCAATTGCTTACGAAGCTCTTTATCTTGTCTGTAGCCAAGTGCGTATTCACCCTGCATTACAGTATGAATCTCACGGGTTCCTTCGTATATGACCGGAGCTTTTGAATTCCGCAGAAAACGTTCCACTGGATATTCATCCGAGTAGCCATAGGCACCATGAATTTGAACAGCATCATTGGCCGCTTCGTTAGCAGCATTACATGATATCCACTTGGCAAGTGATGTTTCCTTCGTATTCCTTTTTCCTTGATTTTTTAAGGTACCCGCTTTAAAGACCAGCAATCTTGAAATCTCTAAATTTGCTGTCATCTTGGCAATCATTTGTTGAACGAGCTGATGCCTGCCAATCTCTTTTCCGAAGGTACTTCGTTCATGGCAATACTTCAAGCTTGCTTCCAGGCTTGCTTCTATTAATCCTACAGCACCTGCGGCCACTGTAAAACGGCCGCTGTCCAATGCCGACATGGAAATTTTAAAGCCTTCTCCTTCTTCACCAAGCCTATTCTCCACCGGAACTTTTACATCCGTTAAAAAGATTTCACCTGTATTCCCGGCGCGAATACCCAATTTCCCTTTAATGGCTTTCGACTCCACTCCCTCGAAAGTCCGTTCCACAATAAAAGCAGTGATTCCCCTTGAACCGGCATCATGATCCGTCTTGGCGAAAATGAGGAAATGATCTGCATAATCACATAGCGAAATCCATGTTTTTGACCCGTTCAAGATATAATGGTCCCCAACACGTTTTGCCGTTGATTTCATTGCCGCAACATCAGACCCTGCATTCGGTTCGGTCAGCCCAAAAGCGCCAATCTTGATCCCTTTTGCCTGCGGTACTAAATATTTCTGTTTTTGTTCTTCCGTCCCCCATTGCAGCAGGGTCATGCTATTCAACCCTGTATGTACAGAAACTGCAGTTCGGTAAGCCGTATCGCCTCGCTCCAACTCTTCACAGACGATGGCCAGGGTATTATAATCCATTCCGACTCCACCATACTCTTCGGGTATACAAACGCCCATCAACTGCAATTCCGCTAACCTTTTTAAAATATGTGGCTGGAATTGACCTTGCCTATCCCACTCTTGAATATATGGGATAATTTCCTTATCCACAAATTTCCTTACCACTTTCTTCACACTTTGCTGCTCTTCTGTTAATTCGAAATTCATCATTAAAATTCCTCCTAAATAATTTCATTTTCCTTGAATTTGCTTATTTGGTCTGGACTATATCCAATTTCAGCCAAAATTGAATCGGTATGCTCACCATACAGCGGCGGATGCTTTCTCATCGTAACCGGCGTTTTTGAAAGGTTCAGGGGCGATCCCGTCACTCTAAGATCTTCGATTGTGGGATGTTCCATGTTCACCAACATACCTCTTGCGATGATTTGTGGATCCTCGAACATCTCGGCGATATCATTAATCGGGCCATTGGGTATCCCTGCATCATCAAATAGCCTTTTCCATTCTTTCTTTGTCTTTCCTTTCAACAAATCCTCTATTATCGGTATTAATTCTCCCTTATTCAGCAAACGTTTTTCATTATGCTTAAACTGTTCCTGCTCGGCTAAATCAGGTCTGCCTATAACGGTTGAAAATCTTCGGAACTGATCATCATTTCCTACAGCCACGACAAGCTCTCCATCCCTTGTCCGGAACGTCTGGTATGGAACGATATTTGGATGTTGGTTTCCCATTCGTTCAGGGGTCAAGCCACTGAATAAATAGTTGCTGGCGACATTCACCAATGAAGAAACCTGACAATCCATTAACGATATATCAATTTCCTGGCCTTCCCCCGCTTTATCCCTATGATGTAAAGCGGATAAAATGCCAATGCATGTATACAAGCCAGTCAATATGTCAGCTATGGCCACTCCGACCTTTACGGGGCTTCCATCTTTTTCTCCTGTGATGCTCATCAAACCACTCATCGCTTGAATGATATAATCATAGCCAGGCAAATCTTTATAAGGACCGGTTAAACCAAATCCCGTAATCGAGGCCATGATCAGTTTGGGGTTCCATTCCTTTAAATCTTCATAACCTAACCCCATTTTTTCCAATGTACCAGTCTTGAAATTTTGAATCACTATATCCCCTGAAGCCACTAACTTCCGGAAAATCTCTTTCCCTTGTTCGGATTTTAAATTCAGGGTCATGCTTTGCTTATTTCGATTGGCACATAAATAGTAAGCGCTTTCCCCTCGGGCGAATGGCGGACCCCACCCTCTCGTTTCATCACCTGATTCATGATGCTCGATTTTAATTACTTCCGCACCCAAATCACCGAGAATCATTGAACAAAACGGCCCCGCCAATACACGGGATACATCGATAATCCTGACTCCTTCCAAAGCTCCATTCATATCATCACCCCTTTCAAACTGTCGGGATACACAAAAAAGAGCCAGTAAAACCAACAATGTCATTACATTGAATGTTTCACTGACCCTTATCCACGAACTGTCTTCCTGCAAAGGAAGATCAAGTGAACCAAGTCAATTTTTATGGATTCCAGTTTTATGACAAGCCGGCCATGCAACAAGGTAACTTGTTGTCATCGGTTTGGTAAATTAAGTATAGTTCCTTTTTTTGAATTTTACAATAATTTTGTTTATGTGTTTTTATTACTTCCACTAAAATATTCTTTAGATTGCTTTCCGTTTAATAACCATGTCGAAAAAATACATCCAGGACCCCCTCAATCCATAGTGATCGGAATTGCCTTTATTCGTGAGGCATGTGATGATTGAATATGCATAGCTGTCAATATATGAATTTTTCATACTATCAAATTATCGCTCGACAGACACGGAAAGATTAAAAGGAGATGGCGGTATGGACAATAAAAAAACGGAAATAATCGAAGCGATCAAGAAATACCACACAATTATCATTCATCGTCATGTTAATCCGGATCCGGATGCATTGGGATCACAAATTGGTTTAAAGAAGTTATTGAAGCTCTCCTACCCTTCTAAAGAAGTCTATGCGGTAGGCCAGGAAGTGGATAATCTTCAATTCATTGGTGAAATGGATGTCATTTCCGATAACAAATACAAAGGTGCCTTAGTGATTGTTTGTGATACTGCCAACATTTCACGGACCAGTGATTCCCGCTATGATCAGGGGGACATGCTGATCAAAATTGACCACCACCCTGAATACGAACAATTCGGTGACCTTTCTTGGGTCGACCCCTCTTATAGTTCTGCAAGTGAAATGCTTGTTGATTTATTCTTGGAATTTCCAGAAGACTTTATCATGAATAAAGAAGCGGCTAAATCCTTTTATGCTGGAATGCTTAGTGATACAGGGAATTTCATGAATGGGAATACAACTCCCAGGACATTAAAAATGGTTTCTCACTTAAGAACTTATAATATTCAGCCAGAAAGAATCCATAACAGCCTTAATATAAAGACGAAAAACGCTTCGAGACTTCAAAAAGACATTCTCATGAGCTTCAAGGTAACCGATAAAGGGGTAGCTTACTTCATTATTACGGAGGATCTGTTAAATATGTATGGCGTGGATCGACTCGAAGCTTCGAATTTAGTTAATACGCTATCAAGTGTCAGGGGCAACAAAATCTGGGCTTTCTTCATCGAATATCCTTCTGAAATCCGTGTCAGGATACGTTCACGGAATATTCCCATCGATTCAGTCGCACGTCAATTCAACGGAGGAGGACATTCACTGGCTTCAGGCGCTACCATCCATTCCTGGGAAGAGGTTGATCATGTTATCCAAGCATTGGATCAAGTCTGTCCATAACAGGGAGTCCATGACCTGCCGTGTTTATATGTATGATTATATTCCCAGGCCAATACACTGAAATAATCCGGTCTCTACCGGATTATTCCGACCTCTACTGGATTAATTCGACCTTGACCTGATTACAAAAAAAACGCCAAAGCCAGGGTGGCTGAGGCGCTTGCTTGTTTCAATTTATTTGGACACTTCTTCAAGAATTGATAAATCGATCATGCCTTTTATATCATTGCTAGGGATATAACCTGCTTCCTTGCTTATGTCGGCCATTTCTTGAATGATTTGCTCATTAACTTCAGTTGTCACTTCAAGGCGTGAAAATGCTGAAGCCACTTCTTCTTTACTTAATTCTTTTCCAGTCAGTTCCTTCAAATGCTTAATAACCAGTTCTTGGCTTTCTTCAGGGTTGTCCTGTATAAACTTCACCGCTTTTTCATGCGCTTTCAAATAAGAAGGAGCGAGCCCCTTTTTATCCAAGAACTTCTGGCTTGCAGCCACTACCGTGTTAGGTGAATCTTTTCCCCATGCAAATTGATCCCAGTCAAGCACTAACTTTCCTTTTGCCTGGTTTTCCAATACATAACCCCATGGTTCCTGAGTTGCTGCTGCATCTACAGACTTTTGGACAAAAAGGGCCGTTGTATCAGCAGGTGCTGCCGCATACAGCTCAACTGTCCCCCCATTTGTAGTCGGTTTTAAGTCAACATCTTGAAGGGCCTTCCTAAGCATGACATCCTGTGTGCTTCCAATGACGGGAATCGCTACCTTTTTACCGTCCAAATCTTTTAAATCCGTAACCTTGCTGCCCTCGCTAGCCACAAGTACGGCACCTCCATTAACAGCTCCAGAGATCAGGTGGTATTCAGGGTTTTTTACATAAAAGTTAAGCAACGGACCAGGTCCGACCGTTCCGACATCAATGGCGTTTGTAGCCATTGCTTCCATGAATAATCCGCCATTGGCCACTGTTTTGGTTTCAATCTTAACATCTTTACCGAACTCTTCTTCGAAAAAGCCTTTTTCAAGTGCAATGATCGTTGCACTGTGAGTTAAGTTAGGAAAATACCCAATTTTCACGGATTTTTCCCCCGAACCTCCTCCTTCTTCATCATTACTGCTGGATTGAGTGCATCCGCTTACTATTCCGATTAACAATACAGACAGAATAAGGGCAAAAAATGATTTTTTCAGCATATTTTTCTCTCCTTTTGAACTATTATTTTATTAAACTACCGTTGATTGACTCCCCATTTCAGTTGAACATTACGTTCAAGGCGGGAGAAGACAACATTATCCACGATTGTTCCGATGATTGCGATTATGATCATCACCGAGATGACCAAATCCATTTGTCCCAGTGATCTGCCCATTTCCAGCAATTGTCCAAGACCGCCTCCCCCGCCAAGTAATTCACCTGCCATCAATGCACGCCAGGAGAAGGCCCATGCAATTCGGAGACCGGATATTATTTGCGGGACGGATGCTGGTAAAATCACGGTGCGAAGGAAATGAAATCCTGTCGATCCATATGTTTTGGCAACCCGCTGATACAACTGGGGTACATTCCGGAAGCCACTGGTTGCATTAACCGTCATCGTCCAAGTTGCGCCGATGGTGACGATAAAGAGAATCGAAAAATCATTCAATCCAAACCAAATGATCGCTAAAGGGAACCACACGATACTCGGGATGGACTGTAATGCCGTCACGACGAATCCTAAAGTGTCTTCAACCAATTTAAAGCGCCAAATGAAATATCCTAATATTAGACCTACTATAATGGCAATCGTAAAGCCGATCAGGATACGGCCAAGGCTTTTTCCGATGGCTTCAGTTATTTGTCCGCTCATCAGTCCATTAAACAGAGTTTCCAAAACCTGAGTCAGGCTTGGGAACATGAATTCCGGAAGACTGGAAAGTCTAGATGTGACTTCCCATATCCCCGCTATCATCGCGATGAATATGATTCGTCTTAAAGCTGTAATCATTCCCCATTTCCTCCTTCAGCACTTTTTCAATTTCCTCCTGTAAAATCGATAGAACCCTTTGTTCGGTATGCAAAGTTACACTATCCGGCATAACTCCATCTTTCATGGAAGGGACGGAAATCGTCTCTTTAATTTTCCCGGGACGGGTTGCAAAGACGATAATTTTTTCAGAAAGCTGAACAGCCTCACGAATATTATGGGTAACGAAAAAGATTGTCACTTTAGTTTTTCTCCAGATTTCGAGCAGCTCTTTATGCAAGACCATCCTCGTTTGCTCATCCAGCGCAGAGAATGGCTCATCCATCAACAGGATATCAGGTTCCATCACCAACGCTCTTGCGATGGCTACCCTTTGTTTCATGCCCCCTGAGAGTTGATGTGGATAGGAGTCAACATATCGGCTGAGGTGAACCATCTTTAAAATGTCCAATGCCTTGGCTCTAGCCTCTTCATTGGGAATTTTCTTTAACTTCAATCCGTATGTAACATTTTCAAGAACCGTCAACCAAGGAAATAACCCCGCCTCTTGAAACACGACGACCCGTTCCGGACCTGGCTTCACCACTTTTTTCCCAGCTACACGTATTTCACCTACATCTGCCTTATCAAGGCCGGCAATCAGATAAAGGAGTGTGGATTTTCCACATCCTGAAGGGCCGACGATCGAAACGAAGCTTCCTTTCTCGACCTCTATGTTTATCTTATCGAGCACCTTTATGCTTTCTTTCTTTTCATTCTTAAAACTTTTTTCAATGCCATCTATTGTTAAATACATAAAGTCACCCCACTTTTATATCGCATCGATTTACTAAACATTATTTCTTAATAATGATTAATCCAATGGTTTTTGTCAACTATAAAAATGCAAAAATTCTAATTTGTCGGTATCTTTCTATTCAACTGTCAATGTATTGATAAATATTCCAAACTTATATAAAAATACATATGGACAAATTCCATTTAGCAAATAAAAAACCTGAGCCCATTCTAAGGGTTCAGGCTAATTTTGAGTATCCATTTTTAAATTTAGTAAACCGAAGTCACTAGCACTTTTTCAATGACCTTAAAAAATCCTGCTTCCATACAATTTATCCTTCATCTTTTGTGTCCTTGCATGCAGAGGTTTTTTCAAAATGATACCTAAGATCAGCGTGATTATGAAAAAGAGAATCAAGATGAAAATGTCCTTGCCAGCTACGCTCCAAGTTATTCCCCCAACTGATTCACGAAGTAAACCCACAGCATAGGTGAATGGAAAAAAAGGGTTAATGTGTTGAAAAAAGGTCGGTGTGACTTGAATGGGGAAGGTGCCGCCTGAACTTGATATTTGAAGGACCATCAAGACGACGCTTATCCCTTTTCCAACATTTCCAAGAACGGAAACCAAGGTGTAGACAATAAGTGTAAATACTGTACTTATCAGAACAGAAAACAGGATGTACTCAAATTTATCCGCTACATAAACACCGATAAGGGTGATATTCCCAATGGAAACACTAAGTGCCTGCATTACCCCAATGATGAAAAATATAAGATACCGCCCGATATAAATTTGATAAGGGCTGTAGACTTTTTGAGAAACACCCACGCTAAGCATGGAAATCAATATTGTACCGCCGACCCACAGGGAAAGTGCAGTAAAGAAAGGAGACATGGCGGATCCATAGTTCGGAATCGGAAAGAGACTGTGTTTATTGAGCAGCACTGGTTCTGAAAAAAATTCACTCTCTTGTTCGATATCATTCCTTAGGAAATCGATCACTTCTTCCATATTATAAGACTTATCGATTTCCCTCATTTTAGCAGCTAGCGCCTTTATTTTCGTTGCGATTTCCGGAAACTTATTCTGTAACTTATCGATATCCCCTGTACGTGTTTCCAATGTTCGATTGGTCTCATTCAACAGCGTCCTCACCTCAGGAAGAACCTTGGTGCCCTCCTCCATCGTAAGCTGGACATTATTCAATATTGATTCCGTTTCACTCCAGATTTCATTGAATTTTGGTCCTGTTTCCTTGGAATAGCTTTCCTGGAATCTTGCCAAGACTTGATCATTGTTCCCGCCAAGTTCGATAAGATTGCCGAAGGCTCTGTTATTCAGCGCTTGAAGTTGGTTCGAAGCATTATTCCTTAGTTCATCAACTAGCTGTATTTCTGGCTGAAGCAAGTTTTTCTCATTAAATTGATTGACTCTTACCAATAAATTATACATACTGTCCAAAAGGTACAACTCTTTATTTATCCTCGTTACCCCTTGTTCAACTAGCTGATCGGACTCATCGCCAGGCAGCCCCTGACCCGTTAACCGGTTCGCAAGCACTAAAACGGATTCATTATCGCTCCTGATGTTCGCAATATCATTTTTCAAAAGGGGTTTGATTCCTTCGAATGCCTGCCTGGTTGAATCTACATAACTAGAAACGTCCGATACCAATTTGTCCTTCTGCGACGTTATTCCTTCTATTGAATCCAGACCATCATTGACCCTCTTAATGATTTCTTCAGCCTTTTTAACATGTGTTTGAACGGTTTTGATATTTTGTTCAAGCTCAGGCAGTTCACCCTCTAATAAATACACCATATTCTTCATTTTTTGAATGGTCGGCAACTCGTTTTGCAAGGTGATTCCCAGTTCATTAAAGATTGCAAGGATACTCCCACTGGCCGATTTGATAAAGCTTTTGCTCACATTATCCACTATGCTGTTGGCACCCGCTGCCGTAATTTTAGGAGCAATGGAATTGATTTTTTCATTAACATAGTAATCAATCTCCGCCTTCTTAGGGTCATCGGTCATGATTGTCGCAATATGTTCGGAAAAGTTCTCCGGAATGATGATGGATGCATAATAATCCCCCTTTTCCACCTTTGCAATCGCCGCTTTTTCCGAAGTGAATCTCCAGCCTAAACCCTTATTCTCCTTTAACCCCTCTATGACTTCCTTGCCTATGTTCACGGCTTCGCCATTTAACTCCGCACCTTTATCATTATTGGCAACACCTACAAGAATTCCTTCCGTATTTGCATACGGGTCCCAAGATGCGACAATATTAAACCACGCATAAATGGAAGGGATGAACATGAGAAAAACTACTACGATACAAACAAAGAAATTTTTATAAATGCTTTTTAAATCGTCAATGAAAATTTCCCGAATATTTCTCAAAACATCCCCCCGTGCAAATGTATTTTGATACTATTATTCGAAGAAATTTCTTAATCGATACTAAGTAAACATATCCATGGATTTATCAAACCAACTAAAAAGAAGCAAGTAACGAACTACTTGCTTCCTGAGATGTCACTTATAATTGAAGTTTAAAAGGAAGTTGTTTCCTGATACAGAATAAACGGCAAGGTGTAAGAACATACTATCACAAACGAACTGTCGGGAGTTTTTAAGGGAGAAATAGTCATGTCAGAATCTGTTGAAATCATCTTTCGAACCTTTACCTCTTTTATTTTATTATGGGTATTTGTCCATCTCCTCGGTAAACAGACGATTGCCCAGAGGACCTATCACCTCTATATCGCTTCAATTACAATGGGGACAATTGCAGGAAATCTAGCATTCAATATTAAAATTAAATTCCTGTATTTTATCATTGCAATTATTATTATGGGTACCGTCGTTTTTATGCTGAATCTTCTAGCGGTTCGAAATCCGCGCTTCGGGAAATGGATCGCTGGAGAACCTGTTACCTTAATTCAAAAGGGACAAATTCTCGAAGAGTCAATGAAACAAATGGGGTATTCACTGGATTCTCTTAAACAGGCTTTGCGTGGAAAAGATATCTTTAACATAGAAGAAGTAGAATGTGCCATTTTAGAAATAAATGGCTCCCTCTCTGTATAAAAAAAAGAACAATACCAAAATACCACCAAGCAGGATTTACCTTTACTGCCCTCAGCAGGATCTGTTCCAATTGAATTGGTCTATGACGAGAAGATCTTATATGATAATTTATCCAAACACACCTACGATGACGAATGGTTAATGGCTGAACTCAAAAAAAGAAACCTTGTTGTTTTTGATATCTCGTATGCTGTGGTAGGGACAAAAGGAAATTTGTATATTGATTTGATTAAGGATCGATCAAGGGATAATCTTTTGCATTTCAGTGAGTATCATAATCAAGATTAAAAATAAATATCTTAACAATAATCCAACCTATATCGACCCTTCCCTGTCCATTTTATTTCATAAAATTAAACTGGATTAAATGAGTGAAAATACTCCTTTTCATTTTAATATTTCGCATTCGGGTAATTGTATAGTGGAAATAATAAAAAGTGGTTTTTCCAGAAGGAAAAACCACTTTTTTTTGCCTATTATGTTTAACTCTTTTCAATCACGTTTATCAATCCCCTTAAATAATCCGGCAGATCAGGCGGACGTCTGCTTGATACAAGGTTTCCATCTACGACGACGGGCTTATCTATCCAAGTTGCCCCCGCATTTTCCATATCATCTTTAATGCCCGGTGTACTCGTTACAGTCTTCCCATGTAAAATTTTAGCGGAGATCAACACCCAACCAGCGTGACAAATTTGCCCGATGGGTTTTTTATTTTCTTCCATGCTTTGGATAAGTGATATCACTTCAGGAAACCGGCGAATTTTGTCAGGTGCCCATCCGCCCGGTACAAGAATGGCATCATATTCTTCAGCTTTAATACTGCCATAGTCATAATCAGATATAGCTGGTACACCATATTTTCCAATGTATGTTTCATTCGCCTTTTCTCCAGCGAGGTGAACAATCGCTCCTTCTTCTTTTAATCGTAAAATCGGATACCAGAGCTCTAAATCTTCAAAATCATGGTGCACAAGACTGATTATTTTCTTTCCTGCTAATCTCATGAAAATCTCTCCTTCTTTCGTTATTTCCCTTTACCATTCTTTCCTATTACTTCCCTTTTTCCACTGCCTGTACACCTTACATGCATTAACCGATGCATCAATATTTGGTCTAAAAATCAACCTTTACCAAGTACAACCCAGCTGCCTCCGCCATACGGCCCGTTTGGATTCTTTCTTTTGACTCTAAAATACTTGGTATATTTTCAGCATCTATTTCACCCAACCCAACTTCTATCAACGTCCCAACAATCTTTCTAACCATATTATAAAGAAAACCATCACCTCGCACTGTAATTTGGACGAAGCCGGCATTTTCTTCTATATCAATGGAATATATTTCACGCACCATGGATTTTTTCTTAGACTTTGCATTTGAAAAAGCTGTGAAATCATGTTCACCTATAAAATGTTGACATGCTTTTTTCATTTTTGTGATATCCAGCTTTTTCTCTATATGCATACTGTACTTTCGCATGAAAGGATTTGTATATTGCTCGTTCCAGATCTTATACAAATAGGTTTTATCCTTAGCATTATAACGAGCATGAAAACGTTCAGGAACTAGCCTAACCTCGACAATGCTGATATCCCTTGGTAAATATCTATTCAGATAATTCATGATTTCAGCTTCCGTCAGATTTTCACCAATCTTAAAATTGGCGATTTGAGCAAGGGCATGTACACCGGCATCCGTTCTGCTGCATCCGATGATCTCGATTTTTTCCCCTACCATTTCAGTTAATACATTTTCTATTTTTCCTTGAATCGTATCATCACTATTACCGAGTCGTTGCCAGCCTTTATAGCGCCCGCCATCATATTGAATGGTCAATTTATAATTGTTCATTGCTTCCTCCTTATTTTATTACTGTATAGTCATCATCTTGATAAAATACAAGCCCCCATACAACTCCTGCTGTATGAGGGAACAGATGGTCTTTTTCTTAGAAACACATTTAAATTGTTAAGTTATTAATTGGTTTTGTATCATAATGTAATGAGTTTTTATCCCTGACTTCCACAAGTCTACAGTGAACGCAGTAAAAGGAGTTCCATTTTCATGTTTCGTTTAGGAGCACCCCACCGCTTACAAGGACCATGATTGATGTAAAGATCATACATCTTATCTATGCCATTCGATAGTAAATCCCAGTTATCAAAGTGAAATGCACTTCTGCATAGTGTACCAAAGTGGCTAACGTCATGCAACGAACGATTCACCGTCACGCCCAGTTTCCGTACAACTTTGCGCAATACATAAACACACAGGAATAACAAATGGAAATGAAAAAAATAAAAAAGGCTCAAATCCTTGTAATATCAAGGATTTGAGCCTTTGGTAGTTGATGACCTGTGAGGGATTCGAACCCACGACCCCTTCCCTGTCAAGGAAGTGCTCTCCCACTGAGCTAACAAGTCGTATGTAAGTCAAGCTCTTTAGAGCTTGATTTTAAACCTTATTTAGTTGCTGACTTCTTTTCTGGACAAGATTTATTATATAGTGGTATTCAAAATAAAACAAGTAGTTTTGCTAAAAAAGTTTTTGTCGTAAAGTGGTCTTAGAAGTTAATCCTTGAAAGTTGCAAGCTTGTAAGAATCAGTTCAGTTACATCTTTATGAGTTCCCTAAACATCTTCGTAAAACAGCATGAGCCAAATTGAGGACGTATCTTTTCTTTATAGTCAGATACGATTGTTGTCTTTATTTTAGTCATTCCACTGAGAGCTGACACTGAGTAAGGTCATTGTTTTTGAGAACTTGTTCAAGAGAGTTTACTCTTTTTTCACCGTTTTTTTGAACAAAGTCAAAGAAAAAAAGAAGCCAGCAGGATCTGACCCCAAAAATTTCTCAGAATAGAATCCAACTAACCTTTAATGAGGAAATCCTAGGCTCCTACACATAAGTTTTACAAAACTTTAATTAACAAATATATGTCTAGGTGCTCAATCTAAGGATTAAGCAAAGAAAAGCAAAAAAGATCTTTACATGGGAGATGGGAATCTGGCAGCTTGAAAGTTAGTTAAAGGAGCCTCTGCTAAAATTACTCCGTTTGCACCTGCGCTAAATATTACTTGTACCCGATCTCCTGCTTGTAACTGAAGGATTGTAGTAACCGATAGTCCAATAGGACTTGATTTCTCAAAGAAGTCAATATCAGTATCTAAATCATCTCCGTTTACGTTAATTGAAATGGATGCGACATATCCTTCTTTTGAAGAATGAGTAATTTTGCAATAATCACAATTGCAATTATCATTATTGTTTTTTGAGGAATTATCGCTTTTACTTTTGGACGGACAAAATGAGACTTTTGCTGTTATCTCATAAACTCCATCCTCAGTTGGAATAAATGTTGATATATGCGGATTATATTCATTTGCTAAATCAAATTGTTCAGTTTGGTATAAAACTTTTACAGAGGGATTAACCGCTGCTTCGTAAAGTTGTGGTGTGTTCTTATTAGCCCTGAACGCAGATGCTCTCACTAGATTATGTTTCTTAGAGTCACAGTGACAGTCATTATGTTTCTTATGGCACAAATGGCAGTCATCGGTTTTCTTTTGATTACAAATACAGTCATTGTGTTTCTTATGACAACAATGACAATCATCCGGTTTCTTTTGATTACAAATACAGTCATTGTGTTTCTTATGACAACAATGACAATCATCCGGTTTCTTTTGATCACAAATACAGTCATTGTGTTTCTTATGACAACAATGACAATCATCCGGTTTCTTTTGATCGCATTTCTTTTTAAGATATGTGGTGTCTACAAAGGAATTACAATGTGAAATAGGATAACGATTATTAATTATAATCACCTTTTTCTTTTTTTATTTTCGGGTTATTTTATTCATTAAAAGAAAAGATGTTTGTAAAATATGATACAAAAGTGAAAATAAATCTAACTCAAACAGCAAAAATCTATTTGTTTATATACCGTTATTAAGAATTGGTTGTTAACAACAAGGGGTTGAAGTAATAATTAACTTTTTAAATTTTTTCAAACACTAACCAACAGGTAAGCTATTTCATTCTAAAGAAGAACTCAATAAGTGTTCTCTTTTATTTGTTCAAAAATCAACAATGAAAATTAACATATCCAATTTTTTAAAAAATAACTACCCTAATTAGCTCCATCTCGCCTTTGATTTCCCCTTAGATGGTAAACCACCTAGTTCCCCTTATTAGCACCTACCTAGCATGTATTGACCCCCTTGAGACCGTATTTTTTCCGTGAGACGGCTTAGAATCCTTAGAGGTGGACTCAGTGATTCCTCTAGTGTGCTTGCCTTGCTCTATGGGTATTTAGTTAGACCCTTTTCAGTTTCGCTTACCTGACGTAAACAATGTTACCTTGTGTGCTGTACTCGACGTTCAATGTATTTATAAGGCTGGATTTCCAAATGTCGCTAAGCTTCCATTCGTTTACTAAAAAATTTATTCTAAGAGACTAAAAAAAGGAAGGGATTTTTGTGGATGTTAATCGAGGAAACAGATTCTTTCTTCTCCATCTGACAATGAGGTGAGGTATAATGGCACGTCAGCTTGGATTGATGAAGAACCAGCTACTGTGTACTTCTAAGAGGACCATTAGAAGAAAGGTCAGAAGTTGAAGAGCTTAAAGAAGTGACAAAACATCAACCTCCCCTCACAATCCCGAACAAAATGGGATGAATACACGTTGCGGAGTACCCTTATAGATAACTCTTGAGAGTACCCTTGGTCTTGAGTTATTCCTTCTTCCTCAGTCCAGCTCAGGAATCATTAAAAAGCTTTTTGCAACCACTGAGAGTTGTCTCTCTTCATCCCACTAGTTCCTAATCATAAATAAATTTTTTGAAAGAAAATCAAATCAACAAAAAATCACTTTTCTTTTTGAAATCAAAAAGAAAAGTGATTCAGAAGTTTACTATTTGTAAAGTCGTTAAGGCTTGAACTGGGAGTGTCTATACATGACTACTTCTCATCTCGTAAGCTTCATTAACTTGAAATTGTTGGTGTTAAAGAACAAGAGCTTAATGTGGAGTGAAACTCGACCAGCTTTCCCAGTCAATGAAGTGCTCTCCCACTGAGCTGACTAGTCGTATGTAGTGACTAACTAGTAAGATACTTAAAGAACATAATTTGTTAAATGTTTAAAAAAGTTTTAAATTTATCCTCTTTGTTTCCCCTCACCACAAAACCGAACCAACGTTCCCTTTTCACTTGCATATAAAACGTATGTTCGCATATAATGATAGCAAGCAAGTCAGCAAAGGAGTGACAGGGAATGAAATATATACTTCGTAAACATATGGAAGAAAATGCTCCATTGGAGATAATTTATCTCTCCGAACAAGGTAAGATTACGCAGCGGAAAATTCAGGTGCTTGAAATTTATCCAGGCCATATTCACGCATTCTGTTTTCTAAGGCAGACAAAACGGACGTTTAAAGTGGCCAATATCCTTTCTGCCCGCCTCATTAAGGCAAGGTTTGACAGGTCTGGATGAAGATTGTTAATCAAGATTCAACCTATTAACTCTTCTTCTTCCTGGATGTCCTTTTCCTGTTCGGTTAACGATTCTTCTTCATCTCTCAGACGATGAGCTAACCTTGAGGCGGCACTCGCGGCAATGCTTGCAACGATATCATCCAGGAAGGTATGAACGATTCCTTCTTGCTTCTTATCAAGTTCGTGTATGACGCCTATTTTATTTTTATCCAAATGACCAAAGGTCGTAACTGCAATGCTTCCGTAACCGAGTACTGCACCAAAGGCAATCGTTTCATCCACTCCGAATAGCCCTTCATCAGATTCAACCATCGATTGCAGGGGTTCTGATAGCTTTTTTTGCTCTGCCAGTTTATCCAGCTCCACACCGACTAAAATGGCATGTTGAATTTCCCTTTTCAACAGGACACGCTCAACGCTGTGGATGCATTCCTCCAGCTTAAGGTCAGCTTTGTACGGGAACTGCAATTCATAAACGATTTTTGCAATTGCCTCCACACTGACACCACGCTCTAATAATGTTCGTTTAGCCGCCTTTGTTACTTCCCTGCTGTGTACGTGTACATCTGCCATTTTATTCGCCACCTTTTTTGTATTATTTTTCTATATCCTTGTATTATAGCACCTAATAATTTAAATTTTTAGAAAATATAACGAAAATTTTATATTCTAAATTCTTGTCACGGGAAAAAGTCGCTAGGCTATGCTAAAATAATCAAGTAAGTTATTTTCATTATTAATTATCATCGAGGTGCGGAAGAATGAGTTTACGCAAAGGTACAATTAAAGAGTACATGTTTAAAAGCGAAGCTTTAGCAGAAGAATTGGAACTACTTGTTTACTTGCCTGCAAATTTTTCGCCATTGTATAAATATTCGCTTGTGATTGCTCAGGATGGCCGTGATTATTTTCAAATGGGCCGAATTGGTCGGGTAGCAGATGAACTGTTAGGGAACGATGAGATCGAGAATATCATCATTGTCGGCATTCCCTATAAAGACCGCTTTGACCGGAGGCGCAAATATCATCCGGAAGGGGAACAGCACATTGCATACATACGTTTTCTTGCCCATGAACTTGTCCCGTTTTTAGATGATGAATTCCCAACCTATCAAATGGGACATGGTCGAACTTTGATCGGTGACTCTCTTGGCGGTACAGTTTCTTTATTGGCCGCTCTAAAGTATCCGCATACATTCGGGAAATGCATCATGCAGTCGCCACTTGCCAATGAAGCAGTAATGGATGCTGTACGTAATTTTGAGGATCCGCATCTCCTCGAACTTTACCATGTGATCGGGACTGGTGAAACAGATGTTCCGACGACGGATGGCAACAAAGCAAACTTCATAGAACCAAATAGGGAATTGCATAAATTAATAAACCAAAAAGGATTTCCTTGCTTCTATGAAGAATTTGAAGGTAATCATACCTGGAAATACTGGCAGGCAGATTTAAAACGAGCACTATTGGAAATGTTCTAATTTACTTGAAATCATCTCTTTGGGATGGTTTCAAGTAAAAACATGTCCAACTATAATACAACTATAAAAAATATCAGGAGGTTTTATTTATGAAATATGGTGTTGCAATTTTCCCTTCAAAAAAACTACAAGATTTAGCTAACTCCTATCGCAAACGGTATGATACGAAATATGCTTTCATACCACCGCATCTGACGCTAAAACCAACGTTCGAAGCGACGGATATGGAAATTTCAACAATCGCAGAACAATTAAAAGGCATCGCTCAAAAGTGCAGGCCTTTTACCATGAGCGTAACGAAAACGAAGTCTTTCCAACCCGTAAGCAATACTATTTATTTCAAAGTAGAATTATCCGAAGGGCTTCAAGAGCTGCATGATGCACTTAACAATGAGGACTTCATGAAAAGTGAAAGTGAACAAGCATTTGTCCCGCATATTACAATCGCTCAAGATTTATCCGATAATGAGCATTCTGATGTTTTAGGCCAATTAAGCATGCTTGACATCAGCCATGAAGAAGAGGTGAAACGAGTTCACTTGCTGTATCAACTTGAAGACGGGGCATGGACCGTTTATGAAACATTTAGATTAGGAGCTGAATGATTTCGTGTTTGTAAAAATCGCAGAGAACAGCCAAGAGCTTGAAAATGCATATATGATTCGAAAAAAAGTGTTCGTCCAGGAACAAAACGTCCCTCTTGAAGAAGAGATCGATGAATATGAAAAGGAGTCTACACATTTCGTTTTATATGATGAGCAGCATCAGCCAATCGGTGCCGGCCGCTTCAGGGTCATTGACAACATCGGTAAAGTCCAGCGCATTTGTGTACTATCATCGGGCCGGAAGAATGGTGCCGGCGCCATGATCATGAATGCTATTGAGGAATACGCAATCCAGCAGGAAGTGCCTCAATTGAAGCTTGATTCCCAGGTGCACGCTATCCCTTTTTATTCAAAATTAGGGTATGAGATCGTTTCCGACGAATTCATGGATGCTGGCATTCCGCATAAAACGATGAAGAAAACCATTTTATGATATAAAAAAGCTGTCCTTTCAGTCTTCTGATTGGACAGCTTTTTTGTTCGTTCACGGACTTAGATTATCGTTTTATGAAAAAAACCATTTGTGTTCAATGGCAATCTTCTCAAAAATACATAGTCTATATATAGAAAGCAAGAAGGAGGGAAAATTTTATGGGTAACAATGATTTTAACCTGGATGAGTCTCAAAAAAGACTGATGGAACTGCTGGTTTCGAGGACTTTGAGAAAGCATGGTTTCAAAAAGGAAAAGGTCGATCTAACTGAAAAAGAGAGAAACAACCTTAAAGAAACCGTTCGTTATTTACAAGAGCAATCACTAAAAATCATAAACCAAGAAAAGAACATCACGGAACATGATGTTAATCCAGTTACCAATTCCATTCACAACAAATTCACGGATTCCAAAAATAAATGACGCACCATATCACCTAATCACCTTACTTGCTGGCGAGAAATAAGTAAACCGAGACATAGCAGCACTTACATTTCATTCCTAAAGCTCCAGCTTCTTTATTATTCATCCCCCACACACTAATAATTTCTCTAAGTATTTAAAAAATAGACGAATGAACTGATTTATTCGTCCAACCCGATTAACCATCAAAGCATATTTTAATAGGGAATAAAACCTAAGGAGGAAAAAACAACATGAACCAAAATGTATATCGTAGCAATTGTAACACACATGATGACTCTGAAAGGTCATGGTCGGCTCTAGATTCCGCTTCCAGACATCCCCTTTCAGGATTCTGTAACGACGATGACACAAAGATTGACCAAGATGCAAGACAGGATAA
This sequence comes from Peribacillus frigoritolerans, assembly GCF_030676415.1. Classification (GTDB taxonomy): domain Bacteria; phylum Bacillota; class Bacilli; order Bacillales; family DSM-1321; genus Peribacillus; species Peribacillus frigoritolerans_A. The sequence continues at coordinate 52,990 of NZ_JAUUTW010000007.1, forward strand.
TAATCAAGTTCAGCTTTCTGAAGAACTTATTTACATTAAAGATTCTTGTAATGTAAATATCACTTCAACGGATGTTAAAGCGGCCCTATCACTACAAGCTGCTCTACAAGCTGCAATTGCGGTCATCGTAAGCATTTCCGTTGCAGATGCTGATAATGCTGAAAAGATCACTCAACAATTAATCCAATCTTCTAATGTTAAACAAATCACGCGCCAAAAAACAATTGTAGAAAACAGCCGTGATATCGACATTACAACAACTGATGCACAAATCGCACTAAACATCCAACTTTTATTGCAACTATTGTTAGCCCTAATCGTGGAAATAGACATTCTTTAAGAAATCAACACAAAAAGGACACTTCACGTGTCCTCTTTTGTTTTTAAAGGAGGAACTAGACAATTTCGTTGATAAACCTTCCTTTTCCTGTCATTCCAGCCGTTAAATCTTCACTGACCCTCATGCCCATTTGATATCTATATGTGCCTGCTCCATATGAACTTACCCGATTATTATCTTGAATTTGATGTAATCCATCAACGCTTCCCCTATCCCTATCCCTATCCCTTTCCAACTCCTGATCAAAACGGATAGGTTGAATGGGTGTCGTTCCTTTAACAATTCTTACTTTCTCTGCAGCTTCGACCGTCCGGTTGGCATATTGAATATAATCAAATGGTATGACAGGTGCTATGCATCTAAATAATTATGTTGTCATTTAATTACCCTTTCTGAACAATATTTAAACATGATTTCCGCATTCTTTTTTCCTAATCTTCTGGTATGATGAGTATTGCCGATATTTTTAATAGATTAGAGGTATCCATTTATATGAATCAAGCAAAATCTGGCAATGAAATCGTACATTTACATACCGTTTCAGCTGGTGAGCTGCAGACACTTTTTGAAAAAGGAAAACGTGATCAGCTTTCTTGTATCATTTGTCATAAACCAGTGAAATTATTTATTGGAATCCATGAGACACCTTATTTTTATCATAGTGACCCATCGCAGGGGCCCTGTGAAATGCCAATTTCAGAACCAATAAATGAGGACAAGCCATTAGAATATATGGAACAGAATGGATTTAGGATTCCTACATCACGAACCATTACGGAAACAAAAATCATTACCGAACCTTTCCTTAAAAGCCGGCCCATAACCGGCAATCCGAAATATTCAGATAAACCATATGGCCTGGCACAATCAGAGGAACCATACTTTCAAGAATTATCCTCATCAGGGGTTGTTCTCGATGCAGAGCAACTCAAGGCCGTAATGACGATCGATGGACCCATTCTCGTCCTTTCAGGAGCAGGCAGCGGGAAAACCCGCGTATTGACGGTACGTACTGCCTACATGCTCACAGTGAAAAAGATTGATCCAAAAAGTATCATGCTGGTAACATTTACGGCGAAATCCGCAAAGGAAATGCAGCAGCGTCTGCTCGGCTATCCCTATATGACTCCTTCACTTGTTTCTCAAATCGTTAGCGGGACTTTTCATAGCATCTTTTATAAAATCCTGATTTTCCATGAACCAGCCAAATGGCAGCGCGATTTCCTATTGAAGTGGGAGTGGGAAAAAGAAAAGGTATTGAAACAGGCTGGCAGGGAGCTGGAACTTGATGATAAGGAATTTGCATATGATCAAGCCCTTCAACAAATTGGACTATGGAAAAACTCATTGGCCTTTCCGGAAGATATCCAACCTAAGGACGAGTGGGAGAAATCCTGTTTATATCTATATAAGAAATATGAAGAATATAAACAGCAAACAGGGAAGTATGATTTCGATGATATGCTTGTAGGCTGTTATGTATTTTTAAAAAACCACCCGGATTTTTTAAAGAAATATCAGCAAAGGTTTAACTATTTTTTGGTAGATGAGTTTCAGGATATTAATAAAGTTCAATATGAATTGATAAAACTCCTTTCTGCTGAATCAAAAAATGTATGTGCGGTTGGAGATGATGATCAATCCATCTATTCATTCCGGGGAAGCGATCCGAAGTATATTTTGAATTTCAATCATGATTTCCCTCGATCCCAAGTGGTGAAGCTGACGGAGAATTACCGCTCTTCCCATGAAATTGTCGCTACAGCGAACCGCTTGATCAAGCGCAACCAGAACCGGATGGAGAAAAAGATGAGGGCACAGCATGATTCAGGTAATCCACCTGTTTTATTTTATCCTTATGATGAGGAATTGGAAGCAACGATGATCGTATCCGATATCCAAGAGAAAATATCAAAGGGGGCAAACCCTGGGGACTTTGCAGTATTGTACAGGACGCACACGATGTCCAGGGCCATTTTTGAACGGCTAGCCGCTTCCAACTTGCCATTCGTCATTGAAAAGGATGCGGATTCGTTTTATCAGCGCAGGGTCATTCGCGGCATGCTTGCCTTTATGCGCTTGAGTTTGTTCCCGCATGACAGCAAGGCAGCATCTGATGTTCTTTCCTCCTTATTCTTAAAGCAAAGTATATTACAGGAATTAAAAGCAATGACAATATTGCAGGATTGTGATTTCATCGATGCATTTGCTTTTGTTAAGACAGGACATGCTTTTCAAGAACGAAAATTAAAAACGATTCCGGGACAGATCCGCTCTTTAAAAAATATGTCTCCACTCGTAGCTTTAGAAATCATCGAGAAAGATTTAGGATACCAGGAATATGTAAAAAAACGCGGAAATGATGCGAACCTGGAAAAAGGGTCCGATGACATCCGTGACTTAAAGGTGGCAGCAAATCGTTTTCCCACCGTCGCCGCTTTCCTTGAACATGTCGATCATATGACTGCGATGGTCCAAGAGATTAAACAGCTATCGAAACATTTTAAGGATGCCATACAGCTTACCACCATACACCGTTCCAAAGGGCTTGAATATCAAACCGTTTATGTCCTTGCTGCTGTCGATGGCAGCATTCCTCATGATTTCGCACTTGAATCTTACCGAAAAGGGGAACTATCCCCTCTTGAAGAGGAAAGACGATTGCTCTATGTAGCGGCAACCAGGGCTAAAAAGGATCTTTACCTTTCCATCCTGCAAACTAGACGCGGACGGACCGCCCATCCATCACGTTTCCTGAAGCTTTGACCAAAAGCTGATGCTATCCATCTTTGGAAATGGAAGGAAAAACAAAATGAGTTTCGGAATGGTCTCATTCCGAATCCCTTTCACGACTTTACCAAGGGAATTATTACCATGATTTTAAAACAAGACTTGGTTATACTCCATGATTTTTTTACTGTTTTATACCCTTACTGGATTGAAGAAATTTGCGACACTCCTGCCGAATAACTGGCAACCGAGACCCTACTAGATGCTTGCTTTGATGCGGCTTGGCAGACAGTCGGCGGAAAGGGAGCGGATTTCTAAAATCCACTACAAATTTTTAAAAATAAAAAAACTGCAGGCAAACTCGCTTTTCTTCGAGTTTGTCTACAGTCTGAAGGCCTGCATGATTGCAGGCCTTTTTTCACTTTTTATTTATCATATTGGATAACGTCCCGAAATCGAGTTTATTCCCTTCAGCTACGATGGAATGAACGATTTTATCTTCCGTTTCCTTATCGACCGGTTTATTCGCTATTTTTGAAACGCGCTTAATAACGTTTCTAACAGTTGTTTCATCTTTGAAGTTGGCTCCTTGCAGCGAGTTTGCCAATTCTAATACATCTTTCATATTTACGCCGGTTTTACCTTCTATGTTTTTAAAAAAGTTATTATCCATACCTAAGCCCCTCCCTTTTCTGTACCTATCCTATGGCATTATCAGAAAAAGGTGCTAGGCCCATACAAAAAAAATAAATGGAATAGGCTTCTTCTGCCTATTCCATTTACTTTAGCAGAAAGAAGCCCCTACAATGATCAATAGGATAAATAATACAACGATTATCGCGAAAGTAGAACCGCCGCCACCGTATCCACCGCCATAACCGCCGCCGTATCCATAACCGCTGCCGCCACAACAACCGTAGCCACCAAAACCAAACATACTCTATCACCTCGCTCTCGCTAAAGCTTACTGATAACATATGTAGGTCTGGACAAATATGTATAGGCCATGTCCTATTCCAGTGCTGCCTATTTCGCTTATTTTATCCTTTTGGTCTGAAAACCAAAGCTCCGATGAATCCAAAGACGATTGCTGCAGAGATACCGGAACTCGTAATTTCAAACATACCTGTCAGTACGCCAACGAGACCATGTTTTTCCGATTCCATCATTGCCCCGTTCACTAGCGAGTTCCCAAACGAAACGATCGGGACGGTTGCCCCAGCACCGGCAAAGTCAACAAGCGGTTCATATAAATCAAATCCGCCTAGAACAGCTCCTATTACAACGAACAAGCTTAACGTATGTGCTGGTGTCAGCTTAGCAACATCGAAAAGAAGCTGGCCGACTACACAGATCAAGCCACCGATGACAAAGGCCCAAAAAAACATTGCTAACATCGAAATCTCTCCTTTTTCATGAATTCATCCCATATTCAATGGCTACCGCATGGGCAATGCACGGAATCGTATCTTTTTGCTGGACGGATAGCGGTGACAATAATGCTCCTGTTGCAACGAGCAGGATTTTTTTATATTTACCAGAAATCATTTCATTTAGTATATGACCGTATAAAACCACTGCCGAACAACCCGCACCGCTCCCTCCAGCCAAAACAGGCTGGTCCTTTTTAAAAATCATCAATCCGCAATCCTTGAATTTTTCCTGGTTGATATCACAGCCCTTTTGCTTTAATAAGTCAATGGCTGTCTCCCTCCCTATTTGACCTAAATCACCTGTAATGATGAAATCGTAATCATCCGGGGTCAAACCAGTATCTTTAAAATGGGACAGAATCGTATCGGCGGCCGCCGGGGCCATCGCTCCCCCCATATTGAAAGGATCTTTCAATCCCATGTCAATGACCTTTCCGATAGTGGCCGAGACAATATGGGGAAATTCCCCTTGCTTGCTGCCATTAGGAGCAACCAGCGCCACCCCCGCTCCTGTTATCGTCCATTGGGCTGTAGGTGGTTTTTGCCCTCCATATTCAGTTGGATAGCGAAATTGTTTTTCAACAGCTGCATTGTGGCTTGATGCACCTGTCAACACATAGTTAGCCCCGCCATAATTGGTGATGAAGGCAGCTAGAGCAAGCCCCTCCATCGATGTGGAACAGGCTCCAAACAAGCCGAAATATGGAATTCCATTGGTTCTGGCTGCAAAGCTTGTCGGTGTAACCTGATTGATTAAATCACCCGCCAAGAAAAATTGTACCTGCTCCTTGTCGATCTTTCCTTTCTCCAATGCAAGCTCAACCGCTTTCTCCATCAAATGTCGATGAGCCTTCTCATATGAATCCTGCTCCATCCACAAATCATCGTATAGAATATCGAAGTCACCCGCGATTTCCCCATTTGCTTCAAATGGCCCTCCTGTTACCCCTGTTTCCAAGATGATCGGTTTATTGGTGAACATCCATGTTTGTTTTCCCTTTAACACCGCTTAGCCCCCAATCATTAGATAAATCGTTTTTATCAACGCCACGACAAAGGCTGAAAATACTCCAAATAAAATAACCGATCCGGCCAATTTAAACATATTGGATCCAACACCAAGTACAAAACCTTCCGTCCGATGTTCGATTGCTGCCGAAATGACTGCGTTACCGAATCCAGTAACAGGGACGGCACTACCTGCTCCGCCAAACTGGCCAATGCGGTCGTAAAACCCGAAACCGGTCATCAAAAGGGCAAGAAACACCATGGTAGCCGTTGTCGGACCTCCGGCTGTCTGTTCCGTAAAGTTGAAAAAATAAATATAAAAGTAGGAAATGGCTTGTCCCACTATGCAGAAAATCCCACCTACTAAGAAGGCTTTCAAACAATTCTTCATTATTGGTCTTTTAATTTCATGCTTTCCTTGGAGCTCTTGATACGCATCCTGCTGTGGGGTCGTTTTTTCCTTGCCACTCATAGTGCTGAACCTCTCTTCTAAATTAATTCTTTTTGAAGTTCTTCAATTTCCTTGAATTTCTTCCTTGCCTTTTTCTCGGGTACATCTTTTTCCTTGAGTAACTCGTTCAATCTTACAGATTCCAAAAAGATTTTATAATCGCTTGATACGATGAAATCATTTTTGGGAAACTTCTCTTCCAGATTTTCAGTCACCGTCTTTTCAATTTTCTTCATATGAAAACGTTGTAAGTGCTTAACTTTATAAGCGACGATAATCTTTTTCCCATTTTTCACCACGATCACGTCATAGATGGTGTCTTCATTAGCAACTGTTTCCTTGACCTTTGAGATCAGTCCCTTCTCATCCTTCTCATCCATTCCATTAATGATATCCATCGGTTCAGGATTCGTACGTTTAATCATTGCTAAATTCTCCGTTTTTCCATCATTCTGATTGTTGCATGCAGTAAGCACACACAAAACAACTATAAAAACCAGCCAGCTGCCCTTAAAATATCTTCCTTGTCTGAACATAGAATCACATCCTAATTTATCGTTCTATTGTTATTTTCTTGTTTATCTGTTTTTTTATGAATGGTAGGATTAGGAAATGAAAAAACCTTTCCAAATGGAAAGGTTTATTTACTCAATAGCCTTTATTTTTATTGTTATTATTACAGCCACAGTCTTTCTTGATTTTGATTGGCTGATCTTTTTTCATCGGTTTAGCATATGCCCATGGATTCTGTTTCTGATTCAATTTATGACTCCTCCTTTAAGATCTATATCATACTATATGAACGAAGAGACAAGTTGTTTCCAATCAGATGTCCATAATTTTGCTGATTATGACCTCAATAATTGCTCCTACTGCTGCTACGGCAAGGATTAATATCAGTACGTCGCTTATAAACCAATGTTGGATATAAAGGAAAACCAGAAAAAGGCTGACCCAGACACCCACGCACCAAAAACAGCTTAGCAATTGTCCAAACCAGCCAAGCAAGCCCTTTTCCTTGGGCATTAAAAATATTTCCACATCTCCTTCTTCATTTTTTTCTTCTATCTCTCTAAAAAAGGGGCGGCGTAGCGGCTCCATGATTTTATCGAAAACGATCAAGCGTGTCAGCCTGAATGAAGCCAAGCCTAATATTATAAATAAGGTGAATTCATTTTGTGGGAGAAACATCTAATATTGCTCCTTCACTTGGATTCTTCAATTATTTTGGCATCGATAATATCCGGCAGACCCACGAAACGGGTATGGTTCCCTCTTTTAATCTTCACTGATTCCCCCTTCATTCCCAACACATGAAATTGAAGTGTTTCTCCGTTTATAACAGCCTCACATAATGGCTTTGGAAAACCTTGATGATTGGAAAGGCGGGAAATGATATCGCGAGAAGATTCTTTCTTCTCCACCTTTTTCCTTTTTCTCTTAACCGGCTTTGCGTTTTCCTGTTCTGTTTTTCCAGGGTGTTCAGGGTGTTCCATTTGTTCAACCGGAGTTTGCTCAGGAACATACTGTTCGGTGATTTTCCTTAATCCCGTTATCTCTTTTTCAATTTCCTTCATGGCATCATAAACACCAAATTCACGTTTCACTTTTTCGATTTTTTCTTCTTTAAGCTCATCTTCCTGAAGTTCCGGCTCAACGCTGTCTTGAGGTGTATCTTTTTTCGTTCGAAAATCACTTTGCATATTCCCATGCTGATCTGATATTTTTGCTTGATCGACATATAAAAGTGGTTTGGATTCCTTATTGCCATTTTTCTCTGACATGAAAACACTCCTTAATATTTCAGAATATCCACAGATTGCAGCTGCTCCAACTGATATTGGACAACTTTTTTCCCGAATTTATGCCTTATGAACAAACTGGATTCTTTTTTTTGTTCCAATTTCCCGAACAGTGTACGGTTATTGATGATGAACTTACAAACAGGCTTAGGTGCAAATGCTGGAAGTCGGGACAATAGCTCCACCAATTCCTCGGCAGTATATGAAGTGCTGATATTTTTTTGATTCAAATTAATATGTCTCTTCAGCGGATTGTGTAAGGTTTGTTTTCCAACAGCACAAGGCAGACCAACTTTCTTCACGTCCATGATGCCCCTCCTTCTTTTTCACGAATAGGGTTGAAAGCAGGTTTATGCTGACTCTCCCAAACAATGAATATCAGCTCTATGTATCATTTATATGAAATTTACCCTTCATTATGCTGGAGATGTGCCACTCCTTAAAAAAAGACATCAATCTTGGGTTTGTTGGCGATTAGTGGAGAAAACTAAAACATTTGAAGTTGAAAAAGGTGAAAAGATTACAATTGGGGATGTAGCAATTGAAGATACTGCAGAGTGGACAATCAACAAAAAAGGGGACCGATATCGGTCCCCTTCTTTTACTGTCATCCGATTATATGGTAACCAGAATCCACATGGATATTTTCCCCGGTAATTCCGCGGGACATGTCACTTAATAAAAATACTGCCGTATCCCCTACTTCTTCAGGAGTGGTTGTGCGACGGAGCGGTGCTTCTTCCTCAATCTTCTTTAAAATTGTGTTGAAGTCACGTACACCTTTAGCGGATAAGGTACGGATTGGTCCGGCTGAAATTGCATTCACTCGGATGTTATCTTTGCCAAGATCACTTGACAGGTAACGGACATTGGCTTCAAGTGAAGCCTTCGCCACTCCCATTACATTATAATTTGGCATGACCCGTTCACCGCCAAGATACGTCATTGTGACAATGCTGCCACCTTCCGGCATGATTTCCTTCGCCGCTTTAGCTACAGCCGTTAAGGAGAATGAACTAATATTATGGGCAAGCAAGAACCCTTCACGGCTCGTGTTGACGAACTCACCGTCCAGCTCTTCCTTATTAGCAAATGCGATACTGTGTGCCACGCCATGAATGATACCCGTTTCTTCCTTAATCGTCGCAAAACATTTTTCAATGCTTTCATCCTTCGTTACATCACATTGTAAAATGATGGAAGGCTCCCCATCCAATGTAGAAGATAGTTCCCTAACGCTTTTTTCCGTACGGTCTTTTCCGTAAGTGAATATCAGCTTTGCACCTGCTTTATGTAAGGAACGGGCAACTCCCCATGCAATACTTCTTTTATTCGCTACACCCATTATGACAAACGTTTTTCCTTCTAATGAAAAAGTCATCGTATGTGACCTCCTATTTTAATACAAGTTATTAGTACCTGCTACTAATGACAGTATATCAAAATTCCTTTGATAAAAACACCGTTTTCTAAAGTCCTCAGGGAATAACCCTCCAAGAGGGCCTTCTTTGACCTATAGTAAATAGCCCATTAATAATGTTGCTAATCCGAAATAAATCAAAATACTGATAAGGTCGTTTATAGTTGTAATGAAAGGACCTGAAGCTACTGCTGGGTCGATTTTCATTTTATGCATGAGAAGCGGGACAATTGAACCGGCAAGTGTGGCAACGATTAGAGTTATGAAAATCGAAATACCGACCAATAAACCCAGCATTAAATCGTTTTGCCAAAAATAGACGATAAAAATGATGGCAATTCCGCATGTCAGGCCAATAATAAGGCCAGTTCCAGCCTCTCGAAGGACTAGTTTCCACTTGCTTTCCTGTTCTAATTCACCTGTTGCGATTCCTCTGACCGCTACTGCCAATGCTTGTGTTCCTGTATTTCCAGCCATGCCGCCAATCAATGGAATAAATACAGCCAGAATCGCTTTTTGGCTTAGTGTCTCTTCGAATCGGCCAATCAAGCTCGCAGTCAGCAAGCCTAAAAACAAGAGGATGACCAACCATGGCAGCCGTTTTTTTGCAGCTGAAAATGGACTCTTATCAACATGATCAAGATCAGATATACCTGCCAATTTAGAATAATCATCGGATGCCTCTTCATCCATGACATCGATGATATCATCAACCGTAATAATCCCTAACAAATGGTTTTGGAAATCGACGACCGGCACGGCAAGGAAGTTATAGTCCCTTATTTTTCGTGCCACCTCTTCCTGGTCTTCAGATACAGGTACGGAAACTACCCTGTCATCCATTAAATCACCGATTAAAGCATCTTCATTAGCTATGATCAATGTCCTGAGCGATAAAACACCAAGCAGCTTCTTATCCTGATCGGTAACGAACACATAATATATCGTTTCCGCTTCCGGAGCTTCCCTTTTTAAGATCTGCATGGCTGATCGAGCCGTTTCGTTTGCTTCAATGGCAATGAACTCTGTCGTCATGATACTTCCTGCCGTAGATTCCTCATAGTTCAGAAGCTCCTGGATTTCACTTGCAGCTTCATCATCCATGATGGTCAAATAGCTGACGGCCTGCTCATCATTGATTTCATTCAGGACATCAGCCGCATCATCCGCATACATATGGGAAAGCATATTGGCTGCGTAAGAAGGATTCATTTCAGCCAACAGGCTTTCGTAATCCTCTTCATCTATTTCTATATTTTCAAAAAGGTCCGCCATTTCTTCCGGTGACAAATATGTGTAAACGACGGATCTGAATTCATCTGACAAGCTTGTATAAAATTGAGCCTGATCATATGGATGCATTTCAAGGAACTCCGTACGGAACTGATCTAGATTTTCCGTTTTAAGCGCTTCAAGCAAAAGCTCGTTATTCACTTGACTACTCTCCCTCTCCTTCATCTCCTCCATAACCATACACCTCCTAAAACATATTTTTTCATTTCCTCGTTTATATTTTATTTATTTAAATAATACTATACTAATACCATAAACATATACAAAACAAACAAAGGGTGTGTCAAATGAACATCGATATCATAGGGGACATTCATGGATGTTTCGCTGAATTCAGGCAGCTGACCGAAAAAATGGGCTATACATGGGAGACTGGGTTCCCTGTACATCCCTCTGGAAGGATTCTCGGCTTTGTAGGGGATTTAACCGATCGCGGCCCAAATTCCCTTCAAGTAATCGAGGTTGTCCATGAATTAGTCATTAACCAAAATATAGCAAGGTATGCCCCAGGTAACCACTGCAATAAATTGTATCGTTATTTTTCAGGCAATAAAGTTCAAATATCACACGGTTTAGAAACTACTGTAGCTGAATATGAATCACTGAACATTCGGGAGCAGAAGAAGATCCGAAAAAAATTCATGGATCTGTATGAACGTTCCCCACTTTATCAACTTATTGATGAAGGGCGATTGATCATTGCCCATGCTGGAATTCGCAGTGACTATATTGGTCAATATGGCAGTAAGGTAAAAACCTTTGTCCTCTATGGTGATATCAATGGCTCCAAACATCCCGATGGGTCTCCGGTCAGGAAAGACTGGGCCCAATCATACAAAGGGGAAACTTGGATCGTATATGGACACACACCAGTCCCTGAAGCTAGACGAGTCAATCATACATACAATATTGATACAGGCTGCGTCTTCGGTGGAAAACTGACGGCTGTCCGTTATCCCGAAATGGATCTTCAAGAGGTGCCTTCAACCATGCCATATATAGCGGAAAAATTCAGGACCTCTTTTGATTAACCAAAAAAACTCGCCATCTTGGTGAGTTTTTTTGGCGTCTATGGATTTTTTCATAACCTTGAATTCGTTTTAATGCGCCCCGTTATAAAGTCAGGAATCGCATCCTTTACTTCCCTCGAGCAAACGGGTCATATCTTCTGGTAACTCTTCTTGAAACAACATCATCTTCTTGGTGAAAGGGTGTAAAAATTTCAATTCAAAACAATGAAGGGCTTGGCGAGGGATACCTCTCCTGTTCCCTCCATATAAATCATCACCAGCCAGCGGGTGACCAATATGCGCCATATGGACCCTGATTTGATGTGTACGCCCTGTTTGGAGTTCCAACTTAAGGAATGTATGGGACTCTGTGTGTGCCAATACCTTAAATAGGGTACAGGCATACCGGCCATCCTCCCTGACTTCCCGTTCAATGATGCTGGTCGATTTTCGTCCGATTGGCGCCACTATCTCTCCTACAGGTCCTTCAACGATTCCTTCAGCTATGGCTTGGTATCTCCGTTTAACCAGTCCTGATTTTTGCTGTTCACTTAAAAGGTGATGGATATGCCGGTGCTTGGCAATTAAAACCAGACCTGATGTGTCCCTGTCAAGACGTGTAACTATATGGATCGTCGCCTGTATTCCCGTCTTCCTATAATAACCCGCCAAGCCATTCGCCAGACTGCCGTTGGGATGCTCGCGGGAAGGAATGGTATTCATGGAAGGGGGCTTGGCCACCACCAATACAAACTCATCTTCATACCTGACATTCAGGGGGATGGGTTCCGGCAAAAGGCCTTCGCTTGCCTGCTCCGGCGGAAATATGACGGTGACGATGTCACCTGTTTCAATCCGTTCCCTTACGGTTACTTCTTCGCCGTTCAACTGGATATATCCACCTTTAAACTTAATATCCGTTAATGCTCGTTTTGAAATATCGCATTTGCTGAGAAACTCTCGCAATAAAGAGCCAGAATCCTCCTCAAAAACCGACCAGGTCAAAGAAAAGTTTTGATTTGACATGAGGTGAGTCTATCTCCTTAATTAGCAATAAATGAATCATGCACTCTCTTCCAGAAAGGAAAAGGGCGGAATCTGGCAAACCGGATCTTTTCATCTGCCACTCGGCACTGTATCGACTTTACATTTTCCTGAAGCAAGGACAAATGGTCGACCGTAATTTGGAAGTTGACCGCATTGACCGGCCTGAACATGCATGTATGATGTGCCGGCAGCAGAAGTGGAGATCCTACCGTTCTAAACACCCGGTTATTGATGGATGCCAATTCGGTAATCTGGATGGCATCGATCGATGGATGGACAATGGCCCCGCCAAGCGCCTTATTATACGCCGTGCTTCCAGATGGCGTCGCAATGCATAAACCATCTCCACGGAACGTCTCGAAATGCTGGCCGCGTATTTCAACGTCCATGACGAGCGTTCCTTCTACACTTTTGACTGTCGATTCATTCAAAGCCAAAAATCTGGCTTCCCGTCCTCCATGCTGATAACGGACGATCGTTTCGAGCAGTGGATATTCCACTATTTGAAATGGGGTTTTCGCTAAAGCTATCACCAATTTTTCAATTTCATCAGGGGTCCAATCTGCATAAAACCCAAGATGTCCTGTATGTACACCAACAAAGGCGGTTTTATCCAATCGATTCTTATAACGGTGAAAAGCATATAATAAAGTGCCATCTCCACCGACAGAAATGACAATATCCGGCTGATCTTCGTCATATTCCAAATGAAAGTCCTGAAGATACGTTCGCATCCTTTGCATTAAAGTATTCGATTTCGCATCTCCTTTTGACGTAATCGCAAATTTCATGTAATCCCACCTTCAATTTAGCTTTTTTCTCGTTTACCCTTTTATGCGTTCAAGAATCTTTCTTCCTGGAAAAAAGACGCTGTGCTTCCTGGATTTCCGTACGGATTTGCGACATCTCTGCATCAAGCAGGAAGGCCGCTTCAGCTGCACGTTTGAGTCGCAATTGAATATCTTCCGGGAAAATGCCTTTATATTTATAATTTAAAGAATGTTCAATCGTCGCCCAAAAATTCATCGCAAGAGTCCTGATTTGAATTTCGGCAAGGATATTTTTTTCGCCATGGATCGTCTGGACCGGATAGCGGATTACAACATGATAAGAACGATAGCCGCTTGCTTTTTTGTGAGAAATATAATTCCTCTCCTCGACTATCTCGAAGTCATTGCGACCTCGTAATAGTTCAACTACCTGTTCTATATCATCCACGAACTGGCACATCATGCGAAGCCCTGCAATATCCTGAATTTCAGTTCCCAATTTATCAATGGGAATATCCTTCAGGCTCGCCTTATCCAAAATGCTGACAATCGGCTTTACCCTGCCTGTTACAAATTCGATCGGTGAGTGAATATTCTCTCTCTCAAACTGTTTCCTTAATCCCTTTAGCTTAACCTTTAATTCTTCGACAGCCTGAGTATAAGGCGCCAAGAAATCGTCCCAACTCTCCATTGCCACACCACCTATATCTATCTAAAAAGCGCCTGTTCAACTCTGGTATGGGCAGAGCGCTCTCCTAAATCCAGCAGTCACATGACTTTATGCCAATTCACCACTGGATCCTATTAAATCTTTCTCTAGCAAAAAGTATGTATTAAATTTCTATATATACGATAATCCATTTCTCGTGCTCAACGTTTATATTTTATCATATCCTGCAATTGATTCCTAAATATTCAAGTACAATAGCAAAAAATTATTGAATTCAATTTGACAGCTGGAATGTTTCTTATATGATTAACCTAAGAATCAGACAGAAAGGATGGAACACATGAACCAGCATATTGAAATTGAATTTAAAAACCTCTTAAGCGAAAAAGAATTTCGTCAACTGATCGAATACTTTCATGTCGGGGCATCGAACTTTAAAACACAGAAAAACCATTACTTCGATACACTCGGATTCACTTTGAAAAATCAAGAATCTGCGCTTAGGATCCGAGAGAAAAACGGGCGTTACGAGCTGACTTTGAAACAGCCCGCTACAGAAGGACTATTGGAAACGAATCAAGATATTCCTGAAGAGACCGCATATGCGTTTCTGAATCATAACACATTCCCTGATGGCGAGATCCAACATCTTATCCTCGAATGCGGAATTGATCCAAAAGACTTTACCTGCTTTGGGACACTAAAGACAGACCGTTTTGAATTTCCTTACAAAGAGGGTTTACTTGTTTTAGATCATAGTTCGTATTTGAATCAGGAAGACTTTGAACTTGAATATGAAGTGACGGAAGCAAAATCTGGAAAAAAAAACTTCCTGTCCCTCCTCGAAACCCTTCAAATTCCGGTCAGGGAAACCGAAAATAAGGTTAAGAGGTTTTATCGTGCCAAATTCCAGGAATAATCCTGTTTGAACCCATTCGGAGGTAGAGAGTTTGAAAATCCAAGATTTCAAAACGTTTATGGAATTGCAGGCAATTCAGCAATTCACAAATACAAATTCATCTCGATCCGTTTTCCAGGACATGCTCTCGGAACTGGTTTCGGGTGATGCTCTTGAAGGCACTTCGCAGACATTGGGTTCCTTATTATCCAATGTGGAAGCGGAAACGAAGTCCTTTCTCCAACCCGGCGGCCTGACATCCATGAACATCAACCCGATATCCACTGCCCATGCTAACAATCAGAGCAGCGGAACCGCAACAAACTATGATCATATCATCAGCCAGGCAGCCAGTTTATATAATCTCCCGGAAAAACTGATTAAGTCTGTCATTAAACAAGAATCAAACTTTAACCCTGAAGCCACCAGTTATGCGGGTGCAACTGGACTTATGCAGTTAATGCCCGCAACTGCAAAAAGTCTTGGGGTGCATGATGCAACCGATCCAGAACAAAACATCATGGGCGGGAGTAAATATTTAAGTCAAATGATGACACGTTATGACGGGGACATCCAGGTTGCCCTTGCTGCTTATAATGCTGGGCCAGGAAACGTCGATAAATATAACGGCATCCCGCCCTTTAAAGAAACTCAGAACTATGTTCAAAAAGTTTATGGCACATTTTTAAGCTAAAACAAGCTGACCCTGTTTATTTGTGACGGGTCAGTTTTTTCATGTCTATATATGCTTCTTCCACGAACCTAGAACAAATGGTAAAGTTCCCCAGAAGCTGTCGTTTCCGATCATTCCCCTGTGTCATACTACAGTTGTAAAATTTTCTCTAAGCTATATATTTGTTATATCAGTACGTCATTGATAAAATATGAATAAATATCAACCATCTTTCTTTAAAAGGAGTAATCAACATGATGCAAGGGAACCCTACACCATATGAATTAATTGGAGAAGGGCAATTACACAAATTAATTGATGTGTTTTACTCCAACGTTAGTCAACACCCGGATCTGCAGCCAATATTCCCTGACGATTTAACTGAAACGGTCCGTAAGCAAAAACAATTTATGACTCAATATTTAGGCGGTCCCTCTTTATATACCGAAGAGCATGGCCATCCTATGTTGCGGGCTCGACATATACCTTTTGAAATTACACCAGAACGTGCGAAAGCATGGCTCTCATGCATGTATCAAGCTATGGACGAAATTGGCCTTGAGGGTGAGATTAGGGAGTTTTTCTATCACCGCCTCTATTTGACGGCACAGCATATGATCAATACATCCGGAACTGACGGGAAAGGAGAAGACAGTTGAGCGCACAAAAACCAGTTTTCAATATTTCCGATTGGATCAAGACGCAGCATTGCTATGATATAGGAAAAAAGCCAATTGAAATTTATGTTTTTGTTGATCCGCTTTGTCCCGAATGCTGGGGCTTAGAACCAATTATTAGGAAATTACAGATAGAATATGGCCAATTGTTCAGTTTACGCCATGTTTTAAGCGGTAAAATCGATTCTCTTAATATGGGGAAAAATAAAAATTATGAAAACATTGCTCAAGTTTGGGAAAAGACAGCCAGCCGCTCGGGAATGTCCTGCGACGGGAGCCTTTGGTCTGAAAACCCAATCTCTTCTCCATATACAGCTTCCATCGCAATAAAAGCAGCGGAATTGCAGGGCCGTAAATTGGCCATTCGCTTTTTAAGGCAGCTTCAAGAATATGTATTCATAGGAAAAAAGGATATATCCAATATCGAAATCTTGACCGAATGTGCCAAAATGGTTGGATTGGATGTGGAGGAATTCCTTTATGACATCCATTCTTCCAGTGCAGCCAAAGGCTTTCAATGTGACATGAAAATCACAAGCGAAATGGAAGTGACTGAAATACCTTCCCTTGTCTTTTTCAATCAAAATATTGAAGAAGAGGGAATAAAAGTTTCAGGTGTCTATTCTTACGAGGTATATGTTCAAATTTTAGAAGATATGCTGAATGGTCTTCCAGCCCCTGCAAACCCTCCCTCTCTCGAAGAATTTTTAAGCTGTTTCAAACTAGTGGCCACAAAGGAAATTGAAACGGTTTATAATATGAATAAGAATAACGTCGAGTTGGAAATGAAAAAGCTTGTTTTAAAACAGTTGGCAGAGAAAATTCCTGCTAAATACGGAACGTTTTGGAGATATACAAAGAAGCAGTCATGAATTTGACTGCTTTTTTGTTATATTAAAAAAGGAAAAACCATGCAAATCAAAAAATTGCATGGTTTTTTTTATAAGAAATAAGGGGATGGGAGAAATTTTTCACGATCAAACAAAGGGGTATAAGTTTGTTTGTGATTCACTTCACAATAAATAATATAACAGATAATCCGTTTATGCTTCAACTATATGTGCAACTTTTCACAAATTGTTCACAATATATTTTTTTCATCTTTTCTTTTCCCTTCTGGTATATATAGCTAAATAAGAGCCCATTTTATTTAAAGCTAAGTGTTTTTGATATATGATATAGCTTGGGTATGTGAAATATATCACAATAATAATCCACCATTTCTTTTTATTACTTAATCTTTTGTCCAACTTTTATTACAACCGGTACTATTTTAATCTTTTTACTTTTAAACAAATGAAAAACCCCAGCAAATCGCGAAATCTGCTGGGGTTTCATCTATTTATACGAATAAGGGGATAGGAGAAATTTCACGACGAACAAACAAAGGGGTATATGTTTGGGATGTGATAACTTCTATATCTGTACTATAGCAGATAACACACCTTATTTGCAAGAACTTTGTGCGCAACTTCACATTATTGTCATATTCTTAGAATACTGCTTATTCTTAAACATACTATCTAATAAAGAGCAGATGAGCTTATACTGCTGCCAGGTTGGGGGTGACCACATTGAAAGGCTTTATTCTACTCATACTCTTGATAGGGTCGCTATTTGTCCAGCTACTCGGTTTCATGAACCTCATTCCTCTGTATTTTACCTCCCCTATTTTATTTTTTGTTTTCTTCATAATTCTTCATAGCTTAAATCAGAGAAATCGTTTTAAAGGATTATGACGGACATCCATATAAAGATGGAAAGGACCCGAAGTGCTCGGGTCCTTTCCACATCCTATTTATTCAAAAGTTCTTCCAACTCATTTAATTTTTCTTCGAATACATTCATGGCTTCTTGTACAGGCTCAGCTTTTGTCATATCGACGCCAGCCTTTTTAAGTACTTCAATCGGATAATCGGAACTTCCTGACTTCAAGAACTCCAGATACCTTTTGACAGCAGGCTCTCCTTCTTCAAGGATTTGCTTGCTCAATGCTGTTGCTGCACTGATTCCAGTTGCATATTGATAAACATAGTAATTATAGTAGAAGTGTGGAATACGAGCCCACTCCAAACCGATTTCTTCATCAATGGTCACGTTCTCGCCAAAGTATTTCTTGTTGAGCTCATAATATTCCTTAGTAAGCATATCCGCTGTCAACGCTTCCCCATTTTGAGCCTTTAAATGAATGGTATGTTCAAACTCTGCAAACATCGTTTGTCGGAACAATGTGCCACGGAAACCTTCCAGGTAATGGTTCAGTAAATAGATGCGTTTCTTTTCATCTTCGATTGAATTCAATAAATAATCATTCAACAGGTTTTCATTACAAGTCGAGGCAACTTCCGCTACAAATATTGAATAATTCCCGTATGGATATGGCTGATGTTTACGTGTATAGTAGCTATGGACCGAATGCCCAAACTCATGAACGAGCGTAAATAAGTTATTGACGTTATTTTGCCAGTTCATTAAAATATAAGGGTTCGTCCCGTATGTACCAGAAGAATAGGCACCGCTTCGTTTCCCTTTGTTTTCACGCACATCGACCCAACGGTTTTCAAATCCCTCTTTCAAAACGTTCAAATAGTCCTCCCCAAGCGGAGCAAGTCCTTTAAGGACATAATCTTTGGCCTCGTCATATGTCACTTCCATCTTCACTTCTTTAACAAGAGGAGTGAATAGATCATACATATGAAGTTCATCTAATTGCAGTACTTTTTTACGTAAATCAAGATAACGGTGCAGCAATGGCAAGTTATCATTGACCGTTTTAACGAGATTATCGTATACGGTCTCCGGAATGTTATTATTACTTAACGCCGCTTGGCGTGCTGAATCATATTTTCGAACCGTGGCATTGAAGTTGTGGTTTTTCACCTCACCTGACAGGGTTGAAGCAAATGTATTACGGAACTCCCCATACTTGCTGTATACCCCTTTAAATGCCTCCTCACGTACACGGCGATCTTCACTCTCAAGAAAACTGATATACCTTCCGTGAGTAATTTCCACTTCATTTCCCTCTTCATCCTTGATGGTCGGGAATTTCAAATCGGCATTGTTAAGCATACCGAAAGTATTGCCCGATGCATCGAGCACTTCTGATGCTTGCGCCAATAATTCTTCCTGCTCTGCAGATAAGATATGGGGTCTCTGAAGATTAATTTCCTCTAAAGAATGTTTATATAATTGCAATTCTTCTTTTTCTTCCAAGAACCCTTCCACTTTGTTTTCGTCAATACTCAATAGTTCAGGAACCATATATGAAAACGCAGCCGCTGCCTGGGCGTATAAAGCTTTTGCCCGATCCTCCATCCCTTGATAAAAAGGATTGGTTGTATCTTGATCATTGCGCATATGTGAATAAGAATAAACTTTACCTAGCTTCTCGAATACCTCATCTTGGAGTTGAAGGGCCGCAAATAATTTTTCTGCGCTTTCTCCCAACGTCCCTTTATGTGCCTCCGCTTTCTTGAGGTCTTCCTTTACCGCCTTGAAGGCAGCTTCCCAATCTTCCTCGGTTGCGAAGATATCTTCCAGTCTCCAAGTATCTTCAGGAGCTATTTCACTTCTTGAAGGTAATGTATTCGCTTTTGTTTCCTGTGCCATAAAAAATTCCTCCCCATTCTATAGAAACTTGCCATTGGGCTAACTCGTTAAACCGGATTGAACGCTGCAATGCATCATTCGGCGTTCATTCTTTCTTAAAGTTTTTAATTCCCAGCTCTTATTACTATTTCTCCATTAACAAAAATAATCCTGCCATTTCATCTGAATTCAAGATAAATAGAGATGTCATCACTGATTATACTGGATATTCCCCTTTTCCATCATCAATTTATGCTTATTATAGAAAAATTTTTCCAAAATTTGAGCTTGATCACTGGTGAAGGGAAGGGTAAATTCCCTTTCAACTTTAAAAACCCCTTCTTCCAGCTTTGATAGATAACCCAATTGCTCCAAAAGCATGATATATTGACCTACAGGATACTCGATAGGTTTTTCATTAAGCAATGGAAACGGTCTGAACTTTATTTCCCCTTTTTTTGAACGCTTTCTAAAAATGCGGATAATATCAGCCATAGAAATCTTTTCCCCTGTTTTTTTCTCTTGAAACACATCCATGTATAACCATGCCTGCCATTCAATCGAGGCAGTTTCGATCAACAGCATCCCTATGACGGGAACACCCATTTCAATTGGAAGTGTCGCAGGTGAAATATGATGTAAATAAAGCTCTTCGAAAAAAGGATCGCAACTGCGTGCTGTTTTCACTCGATGGAGGGACCAGCCATTTCGTTTATATCTCCACACAGGCAGAAAAGGGAAACGATAGCAGTTTTGGGGCAATGCCCGACTAGGGGGAAGGAGCTTTAAAGAAGCTGTTGTCAATTCGGCAAAGACGGTTCTAGGGGTAAAAGGAGTGAGGTTCTTCAATACTGATAAATGATCAGTTTCCGGGCAATACATCCAAAGAAACGGATGATGGAAGCTGCCGGTGACGAAGAGCCATTGAAAGCGGGATAAACTGAATTCATACAAGCTTTTCTTCTTTAAGAGTTTTGCAGCGAGGATCCAGATTGGCTTGATGCCTATGCTTTGATAGGCTCTTGTCCTTTCCATGAATTCAATCTCGGGGATAACTGAGCATTGAAATTCTATTGCATAGCGATTACCTCCTATCCTAACTAAAATATCAGCCCTTTTCTTAATTTCGGGAAGGTAGGCTTCTAGATCCACTTGATAACCATGTGATAATAACCACTGAAACAATTTTCTTTTTCCCATTAAATGATAGGCGGATTCCGGTTCTGAAGAAGCACGGCATGAAGAACTATTTTTATGGGCAAAATGCGGGACCCTGACGTTTCCCGCTTTGATGGTCAATTCCATCTTGCAGCATGGACAGTAATAATCTGCTGACTTTCTCCATTCTTCAATCACGTTTGCCGGTATCTTTTCAGGGAGGGTAATCCAAGTCCCATCCTTCTTTATCGCAGTTAGCATACATCTCCTCCTCATCCACTACATTCGCCTGCTTTGATAAGGATTCCTTTTAATCCGCAAAAAAAAATGCCTGATCGGCATAAAGGAAAGTTACTATCTAAAGAAGGGGTGAAAGCAATCGGCAAGTGGACTCCAATACTTTCAAACCGAAATTCCGTTTGGAAAACACATCAATCTCCACTTCTTGGGATACCTTTATATCTTCCAAAAAATCATTCACCAGCTGCTGAGTACTTTCCGTCCGGTAGAGAAAAGCATTGACTTCGAAATTCAGGTGAAAGCTTCTCATATCGATATTGGTTGTCCCAATTGATGCCAGTTGGTCATCAACGATGATGATTTTACTATGCATGAAGCCTTCATTATATTGGAATATACGAACTCCAGAAGCAAGCAATTCGGGAAAATAAGTTCTCGAAGCATGAAATACGATACGTTTATCGGGGTTCTTCGGGACGAGCAGCCTGACATCCAAACCACTTAAAGCAGCCACCTTCAATGCTTGTAAGATATCGTCATCAGGAACGAAATACGGGGAGGCAATCCAGACGGACTTTTCTGCTGAAGTGATCATCTTAAAAAAAATGCTTTTAATGATCGTCCACTCACTATCCGGCCCGCCGCCAATCAATTGAACTCCGCCATGTCCGTGATGATTCGGCAGTCCGGCCATGAGGTATTCATCACTTAAAAAACTATTATTGGTGCTATAATACCAATCCTGCAGAAATATGAGCTGTAAAGTCCTGACCGCTTCCCCCTTTATGATAAGATGCGTATCCCGCCAAGAACCGAATTTCTGATTTTGTCCCAAATACTCATCCCCAATATTGAGGCCACCGATGAAACCGACAGAGCCATCAATCACAATTATTTTACGATGGTTACGAAAGTTGAATTTATTATTTAATAAAGGGAGATGCAACGGACCAAAGGCCACCATTTCGGCTCCCGCACTCCTCAGTTCATCGATATAAGAGCGAGCTAACTTCCAAGAACCAACCGCATCATAGAGAAATCGGACCTCTACCCCTTCTTTTACTTTTTGTATCAAGATGTCCTTTAGCAGACCGCCAATGCGGTCATCCCTAACAATATAATATTCTAAATGAATATGATGTCTGGCTTTTTTTAATTCTTCGATGATATTGGAAAATGTCTCCTCACCATTCCTTAAGACCCGGGTTTCAGTCGTAAATGAAATAGGGCTATTCCCCAGCCTATTTGCAAGATTGATTAACTGCTGAGGGTTCCCCCCCATTTCCTTAATTCGTTCAATATATTCCGCTTCGCCGCTTATTTTCACGAAGCTCTGTTTATCCAAAAAGTACTTCTTGCGAAATATCCTTTCTTTCCGAAAATTACGTCCAAACAAAAAGTAAAAAATGAAACCGATGAATGGGAAAGCGACAAAAATAATAAGCCATGTTATGGTCTGGACGGGATCTCGGTTTTCCAGGAAAATGTTGAATCCAATTATCACCAAGAAAAAGGACAATATAAGGCTAGAATAAAAAATCAGCCCGCCATGGACGCCATTTATTAGAAAATACCAAGTGCTGACCAACAAGAGAATAAGCAGACCGATGCCAACTATATTCTTCACCTAGACTCCCTCCAATTAATAAACACAGGCACATTTAAAAACCTCCCTGCTA
Source organism: Peribacillus frigoritolerans (assembly GCF_030676415.1). Taxonomy (GTDB): domain Bacteria; phylum Bacillota; class Bacilli; order Bacillales; family DSM-1321; genus Peribacillus; species Peribacillus frigoritolerans_A. Next base: position 75,880 of record NZ_JAUUTW010000007.1, read on the forward strand.
AGGTAAAAAACATTTAGTCTTGGACGAAAAGGCCGATTTCTACTGAAATCGGCCTCAACAGTCTATGCGAAATATTTATCGACCGTTGTGAAAACATCATTTTCGATAACAATCTTCCCGTACTCTTCAAGCATGTGCACCGTTATAGGTGACTCCTGACTATATTCCAATAAAAGACTTAGAACATTATCGATTTCTTCCTCATCAATCTCCGCTTCGGAAAATTCAATATAAAGATAATATTTATTCTGATAAACATAAAGTTTTGTCGTCCAGTCATCCAAGCCATGACGTTTGCTTAATGAAATGACATCTTCAAAATCCTCGAAAGTCGTGATGAATTCAATCATACCATCTTCGAATGTCATGCCGCTTTCTTCATCTTTACCATGAAAATGTTGATCAAGAAGCGTATCCATCTTGTCTGATACATTCAAATCCCTTAACTTATCATCTGAAAGAGGCAGCTCGAGTTTCTGACCATCTTTGGCAAGCTGGGCTTTTGTGACCAAAACTTCCAAGCCTTTTTCAAGGGCTTGAACTTGAATCCATAAAGGTCCTTCAATCATGAATTCTTCTTCTTGATGCACTTCATCCATCATTTCCCAAAAAAGTTCCTCACTTCGCTCGCGGCTGTACCAAATTTCTTCGCGATCAAAGCCTCTTTCCTCAATATCTATATAGGAAATATAAAATTTAACTGTATCGTCATTAATGCGTTCGATTTCCATGATTCCCCTCTCCCTTCCTTTCTCATTTTGAAGGGATAATAACCCCCAAGCGAAAATTGCTCTTAAAAGCTCTTTACCCGTAAGTGAATACTGTAAATCATGATAGTCATTAAAACAGACTATTTTACATCATTTTATGACAAAACCTTGAAGAAGGGAAATAAAAAACATTACTTATCTAAAAAACAATTGTTTGCCTAATATTCCATTCATTCTATAAAAAAATTCATCCGCATGCAACTATCCTAATGCTTTATTTAATTTTTATCCTACTGCCGTTAATGCCTTATTATATACATGGCATGATGAGCTGCATTCTTATTTTTTCTTTAAATGATGACAGGTTCAAGGGACCTGCTGCAGCTCAGAAACGTCTGCTGTTACCTATGAATCCTGTTATGTTCCCCGTCATTAAGTTAAAAAAATCAGCGAAAAATCGGTTATGTATAAAGAAAAAGCCCTGCACATTTCCTGGCAGAGCTTGAAAGACCTTATTAGTTGACCATACGTTGTGCTTCCCGTAACTGGAAGGTACGAACTTTACGTGGTAAAAATCGTCTTATCTCATCTTCGTTATAACCAACTTGAAGCCGTTTCTCGTCAAGGATAATTGGACGTCTCAACAGACCTGGATTTTCCTTGATCAATTTATATAATTCTTGAAGAGGCAGGCTCTCTAAATTTACGTTTAGCTTTTGGAAAGTTTTTGACCGTGTTGAAATGATTTCATCGGTTCCATCTTCTGTCATTCGAAGAATTTCTTTAATCTCATCAATCGTTAACGGTTCTGAAAAAATGTTTCTTTCTTTATATCCAATCTCATGTTCCTCTAACCATGCTTTTGCTTTTCTGCATGAAGTACAACTAGGTGATGTATATAATGTTACCATGTTTACTCACACTCCCTAAATATAGAATCGGTGATCTATGAGGGGAAATCTACTATTAGTATTCATAAGTACCACTCTAATTTGAAATAATTTTAAATAAGTATTTCATTTTCTTTATTATACACTAATTTATTTAAAATGAATACCCTTTTTGATATTTGGAAAAATCCTTTTAAACTTCTAGTTTAGCCTGTACTATAGCTATTTCTGTTTTTTATGTAATACATTAAAACCGCTTTTTCTAATTGAAAATACCTACCCACCATTCTCATTTAACTCTCCATACGGCCCTCATGATTTTTTAATTAACTCGTTACTTTTATTTACCCCCAATCTTTGTCAATAAACAAGATCATGTTAATATATTTTCTTTAATAAAAAGCAAATTCCTCCTTTTACATTAAAAACCATTCTTTTAGCACATATATTTCCAAAAGCAAAAAAGGTAATTCGAAAGAATAAGCGATAAGGGAGCAATCTACCATCCAAGAAGTTATAGATATTCATTTTCCTGCAAAATATGCACAATAAGATAAGACAGTTTGCCTACAGTCTAAAAAACGATCTAGTTTTTTTCAGAAATCCGCTCTCTTTCCGCCAGCTGTCTGCCAACCTTCCTCGCCGCGTCTGTGGGGTCTTGGCTAGCCAGTTTCTCGGCAGGAGTGTCGTAAATTTTCTTCAATCCAGTGTGGGTTTCATCCCATATTAAACATGAGGGGTAACCACCCTTCTTATAAAATTATGGTTCGTGGTGAGATCATTCGGAACCTCCAGACTGTAGACAAATTGAAAAGACAGTTTGCATGAATTTTTCTTTGAAAATGTTCGGGTTGTTTTCTGCTGGAGCACTTTTTTCAGCCGTCCACGTAATTTTTCGTCCTTTACCGTACTTTTTTCAACAAACTAAAAAGGGCCGGTGAACTGAACTGCCCCCCAATTGTTAGACAACATCTAACAATTGGAGGTGCAGTTTTTTTGACTAAATATACAATAGAAGAAAAATCAAATGCTGTTTTAGAGTACTAAGAAGGGTTCTCCGATTGATTGCTGGATATAGCCTTTGATCGCTTGGAATCGAAAGATTCACCCATTCTCCATTCAGATCAGGGCTGGCATTATCAGATGAAACAATCCTCGCATGATTTGAATAAACATAACATTACACAAAGCATGTCCCGCATAGGAAATTGTCTCGATAATGCGGTCATTGAAAACTTCTTTGGCTTATTAAAATCCGAATTACTCTATCTTCAAGAATTTGAAAGCATGCATTTCAAACAAGAACTAGAAGAATATATCCATTATTACAATCATCAACGAATCAAGGTAAAATTAAAAGGCATGAGCCCGGTAGATTACCGGGTTCATGCCCTCAAGGCTGCCTAAGTAAATAAAGTGTCTAACTTTTTGGGTTCACTTCAAACAACCGGCCCTTTTTTCTCACACTTCCATCTCTTTAAAAATATCCGTTTCCTGACTTGCATTCAATCTTAGTACATCCTCTACATCTTGATAAGATTTCCCATAAAGATCATCATCTTTGTAAGTATGGATTTCAGAATAAATTTCTCTCATGAATTCAAATACGTCTTCTTCATCAACAGATGGATTTGCCGGCCAATATAAGATTTCCATAGGCGTATTCTCCTTGGTGGCAAGCGATTTTCTGCTGTAGGAAATCGAAGAGGCGTGCTTGAATCCTTCCCTTTTATAAAATTTCAGCCTTTTAAATGTATCATCATCATTTTCTTGTACTGGTTCTACTTCCAGCAAGATCGTTTTCTGCTTTTTTTGCAATTTTTGAATCAATTTCCTCCCTAGTCCCTGCCCCCTTGATTTCTTTGATACAAAAAGGTAATCAACGAATATAAACTCGTCCCCTTCCACATATAATAAAACATGGTCGGGACCTTCATCCTTTTTATATATTTCCTGCTTATCTTCTAAAAGAACTTCTATATGTTCTTTGGACTTCATTTCTTCAATAGGGAAATACTGATTTAATTTTTCATACCAATTCATAATTTAATCTCCTCATTTGCTAGTTTATACTTTCCAGATTTTTTCTTATACACTACAATGGAACTTGAATAGCTTGAAAATATTAGGAGGGTTTTGATGATCAGCTACTTTTTGGACTTTTTTTTAGTCGCTGCTTGCGTTATTGGCATTACGGCTGTGAATGGCATTGTGACGAATGGCATCGGCGAAAAATGGTTTGGCGGGAAACGTCACTCTCATATTTTCGATCAATCGAAACGAATTCAGTCAGGGTGGAGTCAAGTTGGCGGGAATAAAAAGCGGTAATTCAGAGAGAATTTGGATGACCGGAAGGAACTTCCTGGGTCATCCCTTTTTTCATGGGGTATAGTCTACTCCCTTTGTATATCGATTTGCTGCATTCCACAATAAGTATTCATCAATACCATTATCATTCAATGCTTTTATTTGGGCTTCCACTTCTTCCTTACCATACCTTTGGTAATTACCATCGCCTAAATATGAGGCAGTAAAATCTTGTAGCCAAGGTCTTGAAGTAGGTGGTGTTTTTAATTCCTTCAGCTTCCCGTTCTCCAATTTTGCATATTCCTTAACGAGATTATAAGGCTCCAAATCAGGCTTATCGATACCAAAATAAGATGTCCAGTGACTTGGATAGATCATCGAGGAAATTACATCAACATTCTCAGAGATTTTTGTGAAGTTTTGCCCAATTCCGGGAGCTTCAGGCAATGTAGCCGCATATCCAAAAATATCCACTGATACTTCGACATCGTATGGCTCCAGTTGTTTCCTCGCATAACTTACGAAATCCGTCACTGCCTGAACCCTTTTGGCTGTATGACTCATTTTCGCTTCATCATATTCACCGACATCATATTTCAAATCATCTTCTTTATTTTCGAACCCTTCGGGAAAACGGACATAGTCAAATTGAATTTCTTTAAAACCCATCTTTGCCGCTTCAATGGCAATACCGACATTATAATCCCACACTTCTTTTAGGAATGGGTTAACGAATGCTTCCCCTCGACCATTCTTCCATACCTTTTCGCCATCTAAAAAAGACAATTCAGGTTTCTCTTTGGCTAAAAGTGAGTCTTTAAAGACGACAACCCTTGCAATCGGATAAATCTGTTTATCCTCGAATTTTTTCAGCATTGCCTTTGGGTTTTTTATGTAGTCTTTACCAATCCCAGCATATGGAGAGTCGTGATCTTCGGTTTTAAACGTTACGTTCCCCTTGTCATCCTTAATGTCAATGACCATCGCATTCAAATCGGTTTCATCTACATATTTAATAAGTTCATTCAACTTATTGCCTCCCGCTGCAGGCCCTGTCACATATATCCCGCGTACAGCATCCGGATAGTCGAATTTCAACCCCGAATCAAAAACAAAACGCGGTACACTCACAGGCAATTCTTTATTTTCTAATGCTACCTGCCTGGTTTCGTTCATGCCTTGCGCATGAACTGGCTGTTGAATCAGGAATATGCACATCCCTGTCATCAACCATTTACACATTGGTTTCATTTTCTCCACCTCATTCGCCATCAGTCATCAATATTCAACAAATATAATAAACCCCTTTCTTTAATACCACAAACAATTAACTTTACTCCTATATTTGATAAATAATTAAAAAAACTGTCTTTTTAGCTTTAAAACCCGATGCGAATACGTTCAACAATCCCGTATTCCCTTGTGAGTATCCTTCCCTAAAATGGTCTGCTCATTGTGAAATATGTTAAACGGTTTGATTTTCCTTGAACCCTTCATTTCTTCCATAATCAAAAAAAAGAAACGGAAAATCCGTTCTATTGGCTTGATTGCCGTTTCGATTATACATTTAATATGAATAAATGCTAAAATACAGTATAGTGGACATTTCGTATTCTCAGAATGGCATCGATACAGGACAAAACGGCCCTCCACAAGATTTAAATGAGCACCTCCCCCTCATAGGAGTATGCACATTTCTTTCAAAGAAAGTGGATTCATTTTCTATTTATCCTTACAATAATGAAGAGCGAATATCCATTTATCAATAAACGCATTTAGAGGAGTGACTAGCAGTTGAAAAGGATTTTCTCCGGCATTCAGCCATCCGGTTCCGTTACTTTAGGAAATTACATCGGAGCCATGAAACAATTCGTTAACTTACAAAATGAATATGAATGTTTCTTTTGTATTGTTGACCAGCATGCAATTACAGTTCCACAAGATCGCATTAAGTTAAGGAAAAACATTAAAACATTGGCCGCTTTATATTTGGCCATTGGCCTGGATCCTGAAAAGAATACCATCTTCATTCAATCAGAGGTACCTGCGCATGCTCAGGCAGGCTGGATTTTACAGAGTATCTCCTATATTGGGGAACTTGAGAGAATGACGCAATTTAAGGACAAATCCGCTGGCAAGGAAGGGGTATCCGCAGCACTGCTTACTTACCCCCCGTTGATGGCTGCCGATATTCTCCTTTATAGTACAGATGTGGTTCCTGTCGGGGAAGATCAAAGACAGCATCTTGAATTGACACGCGATTTGGCTGAACGGTTCAATAAAAAGCATAATGACATATTTAAAATCCCGGAAATCAGCCTTCCTACAGAAGGGGCCCGTATCATGTCCCTTCAAGAACCAACCAAGAAAATGAGCAAATCTGATCCTAATAAAAAGGCAACGATTGCCTTATTGGATGATCCCAAGCAAATCGAAAAAAACATCAAGAGCGCAGTTACCGATTCGGAAGGAATTGTCCGTTACGATAAGGAAAACAAAGCGGGTGTTTCCAACCTGATGTCCATATATTCCATCTTCAGCGGAAAATCCTATTCAGAAATTGAAGAGATGTATGAGGGCAAAGGTTATGGTGACTTTAAAAGTGATTTGGCTGAGGTGGTTCTTGGAGAAATCCTACCAATCCAAGAACGCTATAATGAATTGATCGATTCCCCTGAATTGGATGAAATTCTGGACCGCGGTGCAGAAAAGGCGAACATTGAAGCCAATAAAATGATCAGAAAAATGTATAATGGCATGGGACTTGGCAGAAAGAGATAAAAAAAGACGATCCTCGACGGATCGTCTTTTTTGCTCATAATATCGATGGGCTATCGCCAGCCTCCACTTGCCAAAGCTTTTCAAAAAATGGCTGCCCCTTCACAAGGTTTTCACAAAGTTGTAGGTGCTTCTCTGACCAGCCTTCCTTCATTTCTTCATATAACTCAAGCCAAGCTATCTGAAAATCCATTTCTTGAATGCTTTCATATTTCTCTGGGGCCCATTCTGTATACCAATAGCGGATTTCAGCGGTGTTTTTTGCCGTGAATAATTGGTCCATGGCCATGAATAGCAATTGCTTAAGTTGTCTTTCTTTTCTTGTCAAACCGTTCATGAATAAGGGAGACGGCGACAAAATATGATATTCTTTCTCAGATGTAGGTTTTTCAGTAAAGGTGTAATCCATCTCATCATGGTTTTCTATCATGTCATAAACAATTTGTTCCTGCCGGGGAATTATTCTGCTTTTCCTAATCGGAATATGATAACCTATTGTATCAACAGCTAAAATTCCATTTCCATCAGTCACGATAAAACAATAGTCAAGCTGAATTCGTTCATGATTTTTCCTTGCATATGCTTTTTGATAAACATCATTCAGCAATGGCTTAGGTAATTCTGACAAGTCGTTTTCTATGTAGTGGAACAATGTTGATGACACTTTTAACAAAGGAACTTGATCTAGTAGTTCGATCCCGTCATCCTTCCTCCATTCATGAAAATGACAAATATTATAGCCGTTTTCTTCTCCTTCAAACCAGTTAACCCATACATCATGAAGATATAGCATCATTCATCCCTCACTTAAACAAATTTCTGTTTGTCAATCAGTATAGGCAGGAACCATACAATTTATTCCTATTCTAGAAAACAGATTAAGAAAAAAAGAACGTATATATTAACTCTTTTTTGATAAGAATTCTTCAGATTGAATAATGAATGATTTTTTCACAGAGAGTTTTTCAAAATTTTTCACCAGATAATAGCCACTACAGTATCCAAGCATATATGGATATCCTTTCCTCCCCAGCAGAAGTACATCATGAAGAGGATCTGTACGTTTTATCGTGTGCTTTTCCTCTAAATGCTTGCTCCAAAATTCCCGTAATTTATCTTCCTGATATAACTTAGTCCATTTCGCTAAAAATTTTGTTCCTAAATATTTTCCCACCGTTCTTTCTGCCAGTCCTTCCATGATCATCGTATCCAGGAGAGTGAATTCTTTTTGGTCCTTTTTCAAATGATGCAGACGGCAAACATGATGATATTCATGAATCAACAGGGCCTCCATTTCCTTTTCGGCTATCCCCTTGCCCAAAAACAGGAATAGTTTATCTTTAAATGCCAACCCTGACTTCGTTTCAACCTTTTTATTCCATATCCCCGAAGACATGAGCGGAAAAATATATATGGGAACATCAGGCCCTCCCCATAGCTTCTTATATGCTGTAAACAAGCTTTGTGTTTTTTCCCATACATTATTTTCTTTTAAGTCTTCCCATGTAAGTTTTGTTTTTTGATTCGGCGAATACATGCCATGCTTCAATAAATGATGATAAATCATGTCCGCATCAAGGGTATTGTTGAATGTGCTTTTAAGTCTTTCCATCATCTGGACCGGGCGGTTGAAATCCTTCCTCATCCATTCATTGGTTGAAATGACTCCCATTTCCCATACACCTCCGCTTCTATTGACTATCGTATGATTTAAAGAAGGCGGTTGACACATTTTTTATATCCCTTACATTTGCATTTTCCCTTCAAAATAAAAAGAGCAGATCCCAAAAGATCTGCCCTTCCTTTAAAACTTATTGATATTTCTTGAAAAGAATCGTTGCGTTATGTCCACCGAATCCAAGTGAATTGCTGATGGCTGCATTGATTTCGCCCTTCCTTGCTTGATTCGGAACATAGTCCAAATCGCACTCAGGGTCTGGTGTTTCAATATTGATGGTTGGAGGCAAAATGCTGTCCCTGATTGCCTGAATCGTGAATATTGCTTCCACACCGCCTGCTGCCCCTAACATATGGCCTGTCATTGATTTAGTGGAACTTATTGCAAGTTTATTAGCATGGTCGCCAAAGACTTCTTTGACTGCCATCGTTTCGTATTTGTCATTGTATGGCGTACTCGTTCCGTGGGCATTCACATATTGAATGTCTTCCGGATTCAAGCCTGCATCCTCAATTGCAATTTTCATCGCTCTTGCCCCGCCTTCTCCACCTGGTGCCGGAGCGGTAATATGGAAGGCATCTCCAGTTGAGCCATAACCAGCTATTTCAGCATAAATCTTGGCTCCTCTATTCAATGCATGTTCAAGATCTTCCAGAACGATAATTCCAGCTCCTTCCCCTATTACGAAACCATCACGATTAAGATCAAAAGGACGGCTAGCCGTTTGTGGATCAGGGTTGGTCGATAAAGCCGTATTTGCACAGAAGCCTGCAACCGACATTTTTGTGATTGGCGCTTCAGCACCGCCAGTGATCATGACATCGGCATCGCCCCGTTGAATGGCTTTAAACGCATCACCAATTGAATTTGTTCCTGTTGCACAGGCTGTTACCGTACATGAATTGATTCCTTTAGCACCCAGTAAGATAGAAACCTGGCCGGCTGCCATGTCCGGAATCATCATTGGAACGAAGAATGGGCTCACCCGTTTATATCCTCTGTTCAAAAAGTTTTCATGCTGTGTTTCAAGTGTCTCCAGCCCGCCGATTCCCGAACCGATCCAGACCCCGACACGTGCAGCATTTTCATCGGTTATTTCCAGCTTGCTATCATTATATGCCATAACGGAAGCTGCAATTGCATAATGGGTAAAACGGTCCATTTTGCGTGCTTCTTTACGATTTATATATGTCTCTATATCAAATTCCTTGATTTCAGCTGCCACTTTAACGGGGAATTCTTCAGCATTCAAACGAGTTAAAGGTCCTATTCCCGATTTCCCCTCGATTATATTCTTCCATCCAGTTTCTGCATCATTACCAACTGGAGAGATTGCTCCTATACCTGTTACAACTACACGGCGATTAGTCATTAAAAATGGCTCCTTCCTATTTTTAAAGCTCTTACGTTTTGCTTCTTCTTTTATTTACCCCACCTAAGAGCGATAGCTCCCCAGGTAAGGCCACCACCAAAACCGACCATGACGATTAAGTCATTGTCCTTGATTCTTCCCGCTTCCATTTCTTCCACAAGGGCCATTGGAATGGACGCTGATGAAGTATTTCCATATTTATGAACCGTTTTTGTCATTTTTTCAAGCGGGAGACCCAAGCGTTCCCTTGAGGCTTCCATAATGCGAATGTTTGCTTGATGCGGGACAAGCAGATCCACATCTTCCTTTGTCAAACCAGCTTTTTCCAATACACCCAGGCTGGATTCCCCCATCTGACGGACAGCAAATTTAAATACTTCACGTCCATTCATATGAATGAAATCTCCTTCCTGTAATAAGTGCTTCCCGCCAGTTCCATCTGCGCCTAATTCAAAGGAAAGGACTCCTTTGCCTTCAGATACAGGTCCAAGTACTGCTGCACCCGCTCCGTCACCAAAAAGTACAGCAGTGTTGCGGTCTTCCCAATTGGTTACTTTCGAAAGTTTTTCAACACCGACGATCAACACGTGCTTATATGCACCTGTCTTAATAAATTGCTGTGCCGTGATCATTGCATACATAAAACCCGCACATGCAGCACTCACATCCATTGCAGCTGCCTTCATCGCTCCCAATTTCTCTTGAATCATGCAAGCGACAGAAGGAAACGACTGATCAGGCGTAACAGTAGCTACAAGAATTAAATCTATCTCTTCAGCAGAAATTTCCGCATTTTTCAATGCAGCTTTTGCGGCCTCATAAGCCATATCTGATGTATCAATATCATCATTTGCAATTCTTCTTTCCTCAATACCCGTCCTAGTCCGGATCCACTCGTCGGAAGTGTCCATAATTTTTTCTAAATCCGCATTCGTAACGATTTTGTCGGGTAAGTAGCGGCCAAGCCCAAGTATTCCAGCATTCATCTTGCCATCCCCTTATATTTTAATGAGTTATTATAAGCATCTATTATTACCTGGTACTAATTTTATATAAAAAAAGACTTCCTTGCAAGAGTTAACAGTTTGAAAAGCTAAAGAAATCGCTTTCGGAAGTCGGACAAGCGCCTATGCCAGGGGAAATTAGGGACATAGATTATAAATAAAAGGAGTATAGGAGGAATTCATTGTGGACATCTTCAATCGCAACCGCGAGAGAAACCCGGATGATCATTTTTCGAATTTGATGTTTGGCAGGAAAGCTGAACCGGAGCAAGAGGAATCCAAGGAGGTTGATTATATGCAATTATTGGCGAGCGTTGAAACATTGATGGGCTTATACAGTCAATACAAACCGACCATTGATAAAATTAATCTGAACCCATTGATCGCCAAGTTCTTGAAAAAAGAATAAAAAAAATTAAGGCTGCCCTTTAACCGGACAGCCTGCCTTTAATTAACGCTGAGCATCTTGTTTACCAAGCTCATAAGCTTCTTGCATTACGCTTTTAAAGAGCTCCATGAATGGCTCTGCCATCTCCATTGAGAATGGAATCCCGCTTGCTTCAAGCTTCGCTTTAGCCTCTGGGAAGTATTTCATGGCAATTCCCATAAATTCAAGAGTTTTATCTGAACTCATTCGCGTTTCCCCCCATCTTTTGAATAATCATCAATTGATCATTGTGATGCCCAAATAAAGCTCAATATTATCATAATTCCACAAGACCCTTTCGTAAAGGGCGCACATATAAAATCATGAATATCTTTTGATGTTAATTCCTATCCTTGAACATTATAGTACAAGACATATAGATTAGAGGCAAATATACAGTTTTGTCATTCCCTAATATCGAAAGCTATCGATACCATATTTTACCGACCAGGCGCTTCGCCTTCATATTTGATTATTGCTCTCTCGCGTTAATCAGGCTTTCTCCACTTTTTAAGTAAGTTTAATCGTTTATTATGTTTTCTTTGTAAAGCAACGCCTTCTTCTGGTTCCATTTTACATTGCACTTCAAATCTAGTTCCTTTATTGATTTTAGTTGTCGATTGGGGAGTGAATGAATCCATACTTTCACCAAATATTAACTTGGCACATTTATTCCAATGATCATCAATACTGCTGCACAAATGGATGTCCTTATCGGAAGAGGAGGTAAGCACTACTTCCAAAGCATTAACAAAATCAGTGATATAGAGAGCATCTCCGGTATATTCGGCAGCAATTGCCGCTTTGATATCAGACTGTCCAAGCTGATTGATTCCAGCTTCAAAGCTCATGCCTTCCGATTGCCAAGGTCCATAAATCGTCGGTAAAAATATGATTTTTGCAGAATCTATTCCACGAATCAAGCTTAAAATGGACTGAAATATACTGACATCTTTTTCAATGGGCATGAAAAGAACGAAATTCGGCGTTTCATTCTTGCCATTTTTGAATTTCTCAATGAAGGAAACGATTTCGCCTATTAGAAAATCGATTTTGTCCATTTTTCCGCTTTGAATATCGTAACAAGATATGAATACCGTGTCCTGCTGTGAAATATCCAATAATTTAAGTTTATTTATCGGAAAGTAAATATAATTTGAATTCCTGCCTATTTCAAGTTCCTTTTCTTCCATAATATATTGACTTGCTTCGGAATCAGCCCAATCGATTCCGATTACTTCTTTACCTTGGTTCAAAAGATATTGAGTCACATAGAATCCCACAAATCGATAAGTGCCAATGACAATGTTTGTTTGCATAAATACAGCCTCCTCGTATGCCATCAAGCCCACTTCACCCGGCACGTCTAGTTTTTTTAGATGCTGTATCGTATGCAAACTATTGTAAAAATATATCTCTTCTCATAAAATCTCTTCATTCTCATTGAAAAACTTTTGTATTTGATAGGGGATTTTATAACGTTTTTCGGGCAATATATACGTCAGCTGCAAGTCTGCTTTTCTAGCCAGCTGGATTTGCCGATAAAGGGAGGCTTGCTCTTTCCGTAAGCTTCCAAAAACCTGAATCACTTTCATGGGGATATTCTCTGCGATTACTGAATCTTCAGTGCCCAGGATATGCTGTTCACATTCTGCCGGATCGAGCTCATATGCAGCAGCAACCTCGGACAGCCACTTTTTATAGAAGAACTTATTTTCCTTTTCTTTCTCCAGTTGTGCTTTCAAGGAAAAAACCGGATCAATCAATACGACAGACCGAATTTTATTTCCAAGTTCATTCATTAGCTTTAGGGCAAGTAGTGCGCCTGTCCCCTCTGCCAATATATGAACCCTTTGATTGACTATTTCTTTTTTCATAAAAAGAATATATAGGTTAAGGGAAAGGTCCAGTGCTTTAGGACTGCCCCAGTTGGCTCCATGAAAATTGGATGAAAATAGCGTGTATCCGTATTCCTTTAAATATTCCAATATCTGCAGCCTGCCAGGATGCTGCAGCCAAAAGCTGCTGTCTTTTTCGACAAAATGACTACGGTCTCCAATTACCATTACGGAAAAACCACTGGGCTGCTCTGGATAATAGATGATATTCCATTGATCATCAATTTGAAAAGTTCGTTGTTCCATCGTTCAAACTCCTTTAAGGAATATTACTACTACTATATTAATTTATGACGAAAAATAGAAAGGGTCAGTGAAAACGCCTAACTTCTTATCCTAAATTAACCAAGCAGGGACGATTTTTGTTTTTATTTTTTCCCTATGATTTCCCATTTGAAGTTTGAAACCAACTTATCTGCCCAAAAAAATTCCTCTTATGATTTAATGGATTGAATTATTTAAAGGTTATTATTAAAAACACGTTTTAACTGTATATTAATTATGGTAAGATAAAAATGAATGTAGTGGAATGAGGTGAAATTCGATGCGTTATGCTTGGACAATTTTTTGGACATTCTTATTAGTGCATATGACTGTATATGTTGTTTCTTCCATGATCGGAGTTTCATACGATGCTGCGCAGGGAACGATTTTAGGATTAGCTGCTGCTATCCTGATTTGTATCATCCCAGCTATCATGCCTGCCGGGCCAGCTAAAGACTCTCATCAACATTAAGAAGCAAAAGAGGACATCCTTTTAAGGATGTCCTTTTTGTTATACCGTACTTTGCTTACGGGTAAACTACATTTCAACGTTTTTATATGAGGACCCATTCATCATGATCATGATCATAATCAATCGTGATTCCTTCTTTAAGCTCAACAGTCCCAGCTATGATTTGACGGGCGATTTTCGTTTCCAGATGCTTTTGGATGAATCGCTTCAGCGGTCTTGCTCCATATACCGGATCATATCCCTGGTCCGCAATGAATTCCTTAGCCGCTTCAGAGACATTCAGGACTATATTTTGTTCAGTTAACCTTACTTGTAATTGATGAACCATTTTATCTACGATTTCAACGATTTCTTGTTTCGTCAGAGGTTTGAATAAAACAATATCATCAACGCGATTCAAAAATTCCGGACGGAAATGTCCTCTTAGTTCTTTAAAGACCTGATCTTTTATTTCTTCTTCAATGCCACCATCCACCCGATTGGACTGCAATAAGAAATGGGAACCGATATTGGAAGTCATGATGATCACCGTATTTTTACAGTTGATTGTTCTGCCTTGGGAGTCAGTTATCCTTCCATCATCCAACATTTGCAGCAAAATATTGAAGACTTCCGGATGCGCCTTTTCAATTTCGTCTAATAATATGACCGAGTATGGGTTTCTCCTAACAGCCTCCGTAAGTTGGCCGCCTTCCTCAAATCCAATATATCCAGGAGGTGCACCAACAAGGCGTGACACGGAATGTTTCTCCATATATTCCGACATATCGATTCGAATCATATGTTCCTCACTATCGAATAACGTTTCTGCCAAAGCTTTTACCAATTCGGTTTTACCGACACCAGTCGGCCCCAGAAAAATGAATGAACCGATCGGTCTGTTTGGATCTTTAATTCCAGCCCTTGCTCTTAAAACAGCATCGGATACGAGTTCCACCGCTTCTCCTTGACCTATTACGCGTTCATGCAGGATATCAGATAGGCGAAGCAGCTTCTCCCTTTCACTTTCCACCAGCTTGCTTATAGGAATCCCCGTCCACCTTGCTACAATCGAGGCAATTTCCTCCTCCGTCACTTCCTGGCGAAGCAATCGTGATTCCTGTTTTTCCTTTTCCAATTCGTCTTCCATTGCTTCCAATTCTTTTTGAAGCTGCGGAATCCTTCCATGCCGAAGTTCAGCTGCCCGGTTAAGGTCATAGTCATTCTCTGCCTGTTCCAATTCATGACGCAGTTTCTCAAGCTCTTCACGTTTATCCTGCACCTTTTGAAGCGCTGATTTCTCCATTTGCCACTTGGATTTCATGCTGTTGGCTTGATCCTGAAGTTCTGATAGTTCTTTTTGAAGCACTTCCAGCCTTGCTTTGCTTTGAGGGTCCTCCTCATTTTTCAGCGCAGCCTCTTCAATTTCAAGTTGCATGACTTTTCTCGTGATTTCATCCAACTCGGATGGCATTGAGTCGATTTCCATTCGGATCATCGCACATGCTTCATCCACAAGATCTATCGCTTTATCCGGTAAAAATCGCTCCGTTATATATCGGTTCGAAAGGACAGAGGCTGCAACGATTGCCCGATCATGTATCCTGACGCCATGGTGAATTTCAAACCGTTCCTTTAATCCCCGCAAAATTGAAATGGTATCTTCCACATCCGGTTCAGGAACCAGAACCTGTTGGAAACGGCGTTCCAAAGCCGGATCCTTTTCAATATATTGCCGATATTCATCAAGGGTCGTGGCACCGATACAATGCAGCTCACCGCGCGCAAGCATGGGCTTTAACATATTTCCGGCATCAAGTGCGCCATCCGTTCTTCCGGCACCGACAATTGTATGCAATTCATCAATGAATAAGAGAATTTTACCGTCACTCTTCTTGATCTCATTCAACACCGCTTTTAGGCGTTCCTCAAATTCACCGCGGAATTTGGCCCCTGCGACAAGTGCACTCATATCTAGTGAAAAAACGGTCTTATCCTTTAAACCTTCCGGCACATCCTTCCTGACGATCCTTTGTGCCAACCCCTCGACAATTGCTGTTTTACCTACTCCAGGTTCTCCTATTAATACCGGATTATTTTTCGTTTTACGTGAAAGGATCCTGATGACGTTACGGATTTCCGTATCTCGACCGATTACGGGATCGACCTTGCCCGATTTAACCTCAGCAACGAGATCTCTCCCGTATTTTTTCAGTACTTCATAAGTGCTTTCAGGATTTTGACTAGTCACTCGCTGATTCCCCCTTATATCGCTTATAACCCGTTTTGCTTTATCATAATCAATTCCATATGATGAAAATAGCCTGTTTACATTCGTTTTATTGACTTGCAACGACGCAAGCAGTATATGTTCGACAGATAAGTATTCATCCTGCCACATCTGCATTTCCTTTTCGGCAGCCGTCAAAATTTGCTGTAGGGAGGATGACATGTAAACCTGGGAAACACTTCCGCTCATTTCCGGTAATCGATCCAGTTCCTTATTTAGTTCTATATCAAATTGATTCATCGGTTTACCAGATTCCGATAAAATCCTGATTAATAAACTTTCTTCCTGTTCCATTAAGGCCTTTAATAAATGAAGCTCCGTCAACTCGGGATTCCCTCTATCTTTGGCTAGTTCCTGGCCGCCAATGAATGCCTGTTGGGTTCTCTCCGTCATTTTATTAATATCCATCTTATAACCTCCCATTCACCTATATCATGAACGAATTCCCACTCAGTTTGACCAACTTTGACCTTTATATTTTCATTATACTTCTAATTTTCCCCATGTAAAGGAAAGTTATAAAAAATGCAGGAGTATGGAGGATAAACGAAAAAAACCTTTCTTCATATAGAAGAAAGGCAGACCTATTTGTAAAATGCATTAAATTCCTAATTCAGATGAAACAAAACGGATTATGCTTTCACGGCCGTTTTATTGTAACCATGAAATTCATCGACGAATTGGAAATCCATATCCGTCCGACCTGCAAAGATCGTATCTCGGAGCAGAATGCCTGCAACGGTCGTATTGTGGATGATTTCCCCCCACATTCTTGCACTCGTTTGAACATTAGCTGTACGCGGAATGCGTTCCTCTTGATATTCCAAAAATGCCTGTTCAATGTCATTCCCATGCTTATGAAGCATATCCGACAAATAAGCTGCATCTTCTAAAGCCTGACAAGCCCCTTGTGCCAAGTATTGAAGCATCGGATGTGCAGCATCGCCCGTAAGCGTAATTCTTCCTTTTGTCCAATTATCGATTGGTAAACGGTCATACATCGGCCAGCGGCGTTGCCTTTGAATGAATGAAATCGCATTCTGAACAAGCTCACAAGTTCCGGCAAATACACTGTCCATTTCTTCCGGGGTTCCCCATTGATCTGTTTTTTCGTTTTCTTCCGTGTATTGAGAACTTTTGAACACCACTACTTGGTTGTATAGTTCTCCCCTTCTAACAGGGTATTGAACAAGATGAAGGTTTGGCCCAATCCACATATATACATCATCTAAATCTCCATGGCTCGTAACCTCTTCCATCGGGATCGCTCCCCTGTATGCAACATATTGAGAGCAGACCGGTTGATCTTCCACAAAAAGTTTCCGTGCCTTGGACCATAATCCATCGGCTCCAATGACAGCAGTTCCTGAATGTTTAGACCCGTTGGCAGAAGTAACCGTCACTGCCCCTTCATTTTCTACTGTTTCAATAATGGTTTGGTTCGTAACCAGTTCAATATACGGGTTCTTTTCACAGGCTTCAGCCAGTACTTTATGCAAATCGGAACGATGCAAAACAACATACGGCGCTCCATATCTTTCTTTATAAACATCACCTAAATCCAAAGCGGAAAGCTCTTTGCCGGAAAAGGCATCCATCAGCACCAATCTTTTTGGAAATACTGCAATTTCATTGATTTTATCCATGACGCCTAAACGCTGCAATACGTTGGTGGCATTTGCTGCAAGCTGAATCCCTGCACCAATTTCACCAAATTCGGGAGCTTGTTCAAGGACCTTTACATACTGTTTAGTTTCTGCGATTCCTAAAGCAGTTGCCAATCCGCCAATTCCCCCACCGATAACGATGAATGGTTTTTTTTCTGTGTTCATCATCAATTCCCCCTATATTAGTTGTTTTTAGCCAATGTTGCGGACCAATGCCACAGTAAGCATTTTCATTCGACTGGCATTCCATATATTGCAGGATCAAGCTAAAAGTTCCAAACAGATTATTTTTAAATCAAAACAGGCTTGAATTCACTTTCAACCTTTTGGTAACCATTGTTTGCGTCTAATGCCTGTTGCTGTTCCAAATCGAATCTCTCCATTATTGGTAGGTCGTTCACAGAGAATAAGTAAGAATCCGCTTCTGCAACGTGCTCATGCCATGCCCAATTCGGAACGACGAAATAATCTCCCTTGGACCAGTCAAAACGCACTCCATTAATAACCGTATAGCCTGATCCTTGGTGCACTTGATAAATTGTGGAATGGGTATGGCGATGTGCTTTCGTATGGAAACCTTTAGGAAGTTTCTGCATCCATGCCCCCATCGTCGGATTGGCCGTTTGGCCATTTGATGGATTGATATATTCCACGGCGAAACCTTCATATGGGTCCGGTTCGAAATTCATTAATCCTTCTATCGCTGCTTTAGTGCCTTTCCACTTGTAATTGGCAAGCGGTGCCACTTGTGAATAACGGTCGGATACTGGACGGACCATTCCGCCTTGATAACGGAGCTCTGAAAAGTTATCCGGCCGTTTAGGCGTTTCAATCCGATCTGGATATGGTTCAAAGAAAGTGCCACCTATGGAATAGATGGTTGGGATATCAAGGGCATCCATCCAAATCATTGGTTTTTCGCCAACATGTCCATGACCATGCCATAGGTTTTTAGGCGTGATCAAGAAATCTCCTTCTTCCATGAAGATCCTTTCTCCCTGCACGATGGAGTAGGCACCTTCACCATTCGTAATGAAACGAAGTGCACTTTGGGAGTGACGGTGGGAAGGGGCCACTTCACCTGGCAACAATAGCTGAACCGCTGCATAAAGCGTTTGTGTTGTCGAAGCCCATCCCCAAGGCTGGCGATAAGTAAGGCCAGGGTTTTGAAAATAAATGGCCCTGCGCTCCCCTCCTCGGTCAGGTGTGAAGATTTCAGCTGCTTCCATCAATTTTTTCGTCAAAAGCTCTTCTTTCCATAAATAAGCATGGGCATGAGGTTTAGGTTCATGGTCCATCAAAGCGGGAATGGCTTCCCACAGTGGCCCAAGGTTATACTGCTGAATATCCTTTGTAAAATCTTTTACGATTGTACTATTCATGTATTCCGATTTTTCAGCCATATTAATCCCTACTTTCTTTATTATCTTTCCTCACTGGATTTTAGAAAGATTTCGCTTAATTTGATCATAGTGTCCTGAAACATGCTCATCGATGAAGTGATCGACTATATAAGAAACTGGTTTGTTTCCGAATTTAGCGAAATTCCGGTGTGGCGATTCTTTTGACAGTGTTTCCTCATCTAATTTCCCGAGTCTGCTCTCCACTTTATATTTAAGCTCCTCCACTTGCTTCATGACATCATCAACAGCAAGCTTGTCAGTATCGGTAACTGCTGCCAATCGGGCTGGATCTTGCAATCCACGCCCCCATTTGGCTCCAGGCTTCGCTATTACAGTTTCCACTTCACCTAACCAATAAGGAATGGCCTCAGCTAAATGGGAAAGTATCTGCATGATTGACCATTCATCATCTGTAGGCTTAAATCTGATCGTTTCTTCCGGGAGGTTTGCCGCTGTCTCAAGAATGTGGTCGATTGATTGTTGAACCGATTGGATTGATGTCCCGATTTCCTGATATGCCATTTTATTTTCCCTCCCCGACACGTCTCACACGGTTTTCAAGATAACCTATTTTGTCGATTTCGATTTTGACAACGTCACCATCTTTTAAGAACACTTGTGGATCACGGGCTACTCCTACCCCACCAGGTGTTCCTGTGAGTACGATGTCACCTGGTTCAAGAGTCATTAAATTCGATAAGAATTCAACTAGATACTTCACATCGAATACGAAGTTGGATGTATTCGTTTTTTGGCGTTCTTCGCCATTTACCGTTAATCGGACATTTAAGCCAGATGGATCGGATAGTTCATCGGAAGTGACTAACCAAGGCCCCATCGGAGCACTTCCTTCAACCGTTTTCCCTTGAAGCCACTCAAGTGTACGCCGTTGGATATCACGGTACGTGACATCATTCGCAATTGTATAACCAGCTACATAATCAAGAGCATCTTCTCTTGACACATTACGTGCCCTTTGTCCGACTACAAAAGCGAATTCCGCTTCATAATCTAGTTGTTCAGAGATTGGGAAAAACGGTATATCATCCTGGGGACCGATTACTGTATTGGCGAACTTTGCGAATACCACAGGGAATGGAGGCAGTTCACGACCCATTTCAGCAATGTGCTCACGGTAGTTATGTCCGACACAAATAATTTTGCCTGGCTTTTGGACAGGGGCCTCAAGCTTTATGTTTTCAATTTGATGTACCAATTTATGTCTGAAGGAATCACGATTGTCCAATGCGTAGTCCGCAGCCTTTTTCGCGATGGAAAGGCTTTCATTCCCTCCCTGTAAAAACGCCTCCATAGTTGCAGGGACATACGCTTCAGCGATTTGTTCACTGCGGAGTTTCCCTTCGCTTTCAAGAAGCGCTTGAAAGGCATAGTTCAAGTCGACTATTACATCATTCGGATAAATTGCACCAATACGTTTAAATCCTTGACTGCTGAAAGTTACTAATTTCATATTTCATTCTCCTTTATTAATCTGATTTTTTTTAAAGCCTCTTTTGAGGCCACCATCCTAATTCTGCTGGATTCGCTTTACAAACCAGAATTTGAATGACTGTACACCTTATAGAATCCACTTATAGATAACTTTGTTCACTATTTATATAAATAATAACTCAATTTTCGGAATATTGTCAAGAAAGTATTGAATATTTTTGTGCAAATGTTATCATCTACACCATTATCAGTACTTCGGAATCCATTATAAATTCCGCTAAGTTTATTTATTTAAAAGGAAAGTATATTGATAGCTTCAAGCAGCCAGCGGTTTTTCTTGCTAAATTTCATTTATATTTTACAGATTCTGATATACTAGACCTAAATTAAAACAGATTAGGGAGATTGACTTATGGAAATCGTAAAATCCGGTTCGACGATTCAATCATTACAAATAGGGATGAGCATCATAGATTTACTTGCTTCCCAAAGAACTCCTTTAAGATTCTCTGATATTCAAGAATCAACGGAAATAACGAAAAGTAACCTCTATAAGTATTTGAATACTTTGACTCAACTGGAGTTACTATATCGCGATAAGACAACCGGTATGTATCACCTTGGGAGCAAACTGATCCAATACGGCATGGCAGCGATAGGAAATGAGGATGTCACGAGCAGAATAACTCCTTATTTACAGGAAATCAGTCACCATACTTCTTGCACAGTCCTTTTTTCCGTTTGGACATATGATGGGCCAATTACCGCGAAAATATGGAATTCCAACCAAAACTTAAACATCGGGGCACAGTTAGGTACGCGTCTTCCGCCATCATCCTCTTCCGGAAAGGTATTCACTGTATTTCAGGATCCTTCCTTGACCGAGGACTGGATTGAAAAAGATCGTAATGTTACAGGCTCGTTCCTTAAAGAAACAATTGAATATCATGAAATTCGGAAATACAAAATAGCTTTTGCCAAAGAGCCGCTTGTACCTTCTGTTTCATCCATGTCCATTCCGGTTTTTAATTATAATTCAGAATTGTTGGGAGCGATCACTGCCGTTGGGTTCACCGAAAGCATTCCAGATCATTACGAAGATCCCTTAAGCGACTATTTAAGAAAGTGCTGTTTGGAAATCTCGAAAATATTCGGTTATTCCGGTGAATAGAAAAAGCAGGAAAAAGGATGGCGAACATCCTTTTTCCTGCTTTTAGATGTTTCATGGCTTCCGCTGATATGTCCAAATCCGGTTATGATTGGATGTTTCAGGAAAAGAATCCCCTGCATCAAGCTTTACCATTTTCGGATTCACTACCGTGCTTCCCGTTTCACCGATTTCTACGTAGGTCCCATTATTAGGTGCCTTCTGACCTGGCTTAAATTGGCGATTTTGCCCCATAGATTTCACCCCTTTACATGCTTTCCCTGTTATTATTACCAGGTTCCTTCCTTTCATGTCAGAAAAATTAATGACACACAGGAAATTCGGCAGAATTAAAAAAACGTCTGTTCTCTGAGCAGACGCTTAGACTGTAGACAAACTCGATAATAATTGAGTTTGTCTGCAGTCTTTTTTGTTTTCAAATAGTTGGATTAAAACTTGAGGTGAAAAGGATGCTTTCTAAACATGATTCCATTCAGCGGGATTAACTTGAAAAGATTTACTTTAGATCAACTGGCGCCATCGAACCATTTGGTTCGAAAAATGGAGGCATCAATTGATTTCTCTTTCATTTATGACTCGATGGAAGATATGTTTCAGCGGTAGGACGCCCAAGTATGATCCAGTTATTATTCTCTATAACTGCTACAAATCCAATTCAAAAAGGTTTCAGAATGAGACCATTCCGAAACCCTTTTTTCTACAAACTGAGCAGACGCCTTTTATGGTTAAGACATTAAATCCACCAGGACCGCTTTTTGGGCATGAAGACGATTTCCGGCTTGGTGGAAAACGACGGAATTAGGTCCATCGATGACTTCAGCCGTTACCTCTTCTTCCCTGTGGGCAGGCAGGCAATGCATGAATAAATAATCTTCTTTAGCAAGTTTTACAAGTTCACTATTGATTTGATAATCTTTAAAAGCTTCTAAGCGGAGACTATTCTCGATTTCCTGCCCCATGGAGGTCCATACATCGGAATAGACGATATCCGCATCTTTTATGGCTTCCGAAGCTGAGGTTGTCACCACAATTTCACTGCCAGTCTCTTCTGCCACTTTTTGAGCATAGGCGACGACCTTTTCATCAGGTTTGTAGGCCTCTGGACACCCAATGGAAAAATCCATTCCCATTTTTGCACAGCCTACCATCAATGAATTGGCAACATTATTGCCATCACCGATATAACTCATCTTCAAGCCTTTTAACTGCCCTTTTAACTCGATGATCGTCAAGAAGTCAGCAAGCACCTGACAAGGATGTGCAAGATCTGTTAACCCATTGATGACTGGGATAGAAGCATTTTCTGACAATTCCAGGATTTTTTCATGCTCGAAGGTACGAATCATGATGCCATCAATGTATTCAGAAAGGACTTTTGCAGTATCGGAAATAGTTTCACCACGTCCAATTTGCAAGTCATTGCCACTTAGGAACAAAGCGTGTCCGCCAAGCTGCATCATGCCTACTTCAAAAGAAACACGGGTACGGGTAGACGATTTTTCAAAGATCATCCCCAGCGTTTTCCCTTTTAAAGGCGTATATTCTTCACCAGCTTGCAATTTGCCTTTAATGGTCTGCGCCAGCTTTAACAAATCTGCAATTGCCGTTGGTGTAGACTCTTTCATGGTCAAGAAATCTTTTCCATTTAAAATTTTCACTTGTGTCGGTGCCGTCATTGAACTCATACGTGTGACACTCCTTTCGAATATGATACAAGCCATTCCTGAAGCGAGGTAACCCCTGGATCAGCATTTTCTACCGATTGTAGATAGGCCTTGAAAGTTTCTTCTTCCGTAAATGCAAGCAGTCGGTATTTCGCTGCAAGTAACCTTAGCTTCTTATCTTCTTCCGTTGTTCCATATGCCAAAACGACCGCTGCATTTCCTTCATTTAACCATTTATCAAAATCTGAATTCCCCAATGTCAAACCTGCTTCTTTGATTTGCACTAACAAATCTTCACTTAATTGGACTGACCCTGATTGATAAACACCTGAAGTATGTTTAGCTTTTTGAGCATGGAATACTTTTGTTAACGCTTCATTTACCGATTCTCCGATGGCGATTCCTTCACCTGTTGATTTCATTTCCGGACCTACCTTCGAATCAAGTCCGCTTAGTGCAAATGTAGAGAATACCGGATATTTGACGACAGCATATGGAATTTCTTCCATTAAGCCCGTTTTTTCGAACGCATTCGACAATGAATATTTCCCGAGCAATATTTTTGTCGCTATTTGCACCAAGGATACATCGGTCACTTTACTGATGATCGGAATTGTCCGACTGGCACGAGGATTCACTTCCAATACATATACACTATTTCCCTCAATCACGAATTGGATGTTCATAAGTCCTTTATAACCAAGTTCCCTAACTAATTTTTCAGCATAAAGGGTCATTTTATCTTTGATATCATCCGTTAAGGACTGAGCTGGCAATAATGCCATGCTATCCCCTGAATGGACGCCTGCTTTCTCTATATGTTCGGCAATGATGGGAATGTATACTTCATTTCCATCCGCAATCAAATCGATTTCGGCTTCCTTCCCTGGAATATAGGAATCGATCAACACGGGATATACAAGTGCCGTTCCATTTGCCATTCTATTCAATAAGCTTTCCTTGGAGCGGATGATTTCCATTCCCTGGCCGCCTATTACATAGGATGGGCGTAAGAGCACTGGAAAACCGATTGCCTCTGCACGGGCAATTAATTGTTCTTCACCATTGGCCATTGAACCCGGTACATGGGGGATATCCAGTTTTTGAAGAAGCTGATAAAAACGATCACGATCTTCTAATTGATCAAGTGTATCGAATGAAGTCCCCAACAAATTGACACCGTATTCTTCCAGGCCTTTTGCCAGGTTTATCGCAGTCTGCCCACCAAATTGGACGATAACATCTTTTATATCTTCCGCTTCTATTACATTAAGAACATATTCAAGAGTTAAAGGTTCAAAATAAAGACGATCTGCCGTCGCAAAATCCGTGCTTACCGTTTCCGGGTTATTATTGATCATGATCGTTTCAACATTTTCATCCTGAAGTGCATAAACACCGTGAACCGAACAGTAATCAAATTCTATTCCCTGTCCGATGCGAATCGGACCGCTGCCAATCATCAAGACTTTCTTTTTATCAGTTTTTTGCTGTTCGTTCTCACCAAAATATGTTGAATAGTGATAGTTCGTATGTGATGCGAACTCGGCTGCACATGTATCAACCGTTTTGTAGACCGCCGTAAGGCCTAGTGATTTGCGGAGTGCTCTCACTTGCATCTCACTTACTTTCCATACGGATGCAAGATAGCGGTCTGAAAAGCCCTTTTCCTTGTATGTCTGCAGTTCTTCCCTTGTTACCTGATCGATTGCCTTAGCTTCAATCTCCATTTCGTTTTGAATCAATGATGCAAAGGATTTAAGGAAGAAATAATCTATGGCTGTCGCTTCATGGATTTCTTCAATCGTCACACCTTTTCTAAGCATTTCAAAAATGACAAATATTCGTTCATCAGATTTTTCTGCAAGCTTTCCCCAAAGGTCAGGAACCGTTTTATTTTTCAGCGATGATAGCTGCAGCCCAATCGTTTTCAATTCCAAAGAATCGACGGCCTTTTGGACTCCCCCTTCAAAGCTGCGGTGTAATGCCATCACTTCACCAGTCGCCTTCATCTGTGTTCCCAATTTGCGGTTGGCGGTCGTGAATTTATCGAATGGCCACCTCGGGAACTTAACCGCTACATAGTCAAGAGCAGGTTCGAAGCTTGAATAAGTGCTATTCGTTACAGGATTAATGAGCTCCGATAAATCGTAGCCGACAGCTAGCTTTGCGGCTATGCGTGCTATGGGATAACCTGTTGCTTTGGAAGCTAGTGCCGATGAACGGCTGACGCGCGGGTTTACTTCTATTAAATAATATTGCTTGCTATTCGGATCAAGTGCAAATTGAATGTTACAGCCGCCTATGATACCTAAAGCAGAAATGATTTTAATGGAAGCGGCACGCAGCATCTGAAACTCATCATCCGATAAAGTCTGTGATGGTGCCACGACGATTGAATCACCTGTATGAATCCCTACCGGGTCGATATTTTCCATATTACAGATGGTGATGCACGTATTGTTGCCATCTCGCATAACTTCATATTCGACTTCCTTATAACCAGCTATGCTTCTTTCAATCAAGCATTGTGTAATCGGGCTTTCTTGAAGTCCGCCCCGTACAAGTTCCTTAAAGGTGTCCAGTGAATCAGCAATTCCACCGCCAGTTCCGCCGAGTGTATAAGCGGGACGAACGATGATGGGGAAACCGATTTTGTCGGCAAATGCCAACGCTTCTTCAAGTGTATGGACAATTGTACTGTCGGGAACGGGTTCACCTATTTCAAACATCAACTCACGGAACAGTTCACGATCCTCCCCTTTTTTGATGGAATCGATCGGAGTTCCCAATAATTTGACTTTATATTTTTCAAGTATTCCAGCATCATCCAATTGATAAGCAAGATTCAATCCTGTTTGACCGCCTAATGTAGCGAGCAGGCCATCCGGCTTTTCTTTGGAAATGATCTTTTCCAGTACATCAACCGTTAAAGGTTCGAAATAGACGGCATCCGCATTCATATCATCAGTCATGATCGTTGCAGGATTGTTGTTGACCAGTATGACTTTATATCCTTCTTCCTTTAAAGCAAGGCAGGCCTGTGTACCTGCATAATCGAATTCGGCGGCCTGCCCGATGACAATCGGCCCCGAACCAATCACTAGAATGGTCTGTATCGTGTCGTCCTTAGGCATAAGCTTTTTCTCTCCCGCTATAATCATTTATCATTTGTAAAAAGTCATTGAATAGTAATGAACTCTCGATAGGTCCTGGATTTGCTTCTGGGTGGTACTGGGTAGTGAAGATTGGCAAGTCTTCATGCATGAGCCCCTCAACCGTGTTATCATTCACGTTTCTGAATCTCACTTGAAGCGATGTTCCTTGTAAGCTCGGTTCATCAACCTCATAACTATGATTCTGCGAACTCATATACACCTTTTTCGTTTTCAAATCGACCACGGGCTGATTCGCACCGCGATGTCCAAACAGCATTTTTTTAGTATTTCCACCTAAGGCAAGGGCCGTTAATTGATGACC
Source organism: Peribacillus frigoritolerans (assembly GCF_030676415.1). Taxonomy (GTDB): domain Bacteria; phylum Bacillota; class Bacilli; order Bacillales; family DSM-1321; genus Peribacillus; species Peribacillus frigoritolerans_A. Next base: position 102,783 of record NZ_JAUUTW010000007.1, read on the forward strand.
GAGGCAGATGCCCATCGTTGGAAAATTCGTAATGATCTTTTTTATGTTTCCTAAAAGGTATTCAAGCTGTTTTGGATCCCCAGGTCCATTTGAAAGCAAAATACCATCTGGCTTCAAGTCCTTGATTTGTTCGAATTCAGTATCAAATGGTACGACAGAGACTCGGCAGCCTTGCTCGACCAATGAATCCAATATGGATTTTTTATAGCCGAAATCCATCATTACCACGTGCTTGTCGCCTTCCCCAAAACTCTCGACAACCTTTGTGGATACCTCAGCAACGTGGGCTGACAAACCATTCAGGCCAGGTACGACAGTGTATTTTTCTTCCGCTGTGATGACTGCCTGCATGGAACCTTCCTGTCTTATATTCTTAACGACCGCTCTTGTGTCAACATGGCTTAAAAGAGGTATGTTCCACTTGTCTAAATATTCACCCAGTGAATATTTAGCTTGATAATGGGAATGGCTCATATTTCCTTCGTATACAATCACACCGGCAACATGCGGCTTCTTACTTTCAAAGTCATGTTCATTGATTCCATAATTCCCGATTAGTGGGTATGTGAAGATGACAATCTGGTCCTTATAGGAAGGATCTGTCAACACTTCTTGATATCCGGTCATTCCTGTAAAAAAGACAATCTCTCCAGTGATTGTTTTTTCAGTCGATTTAGTCAGCAGTTCCCCTTCAAAGACGGAACCATTCTCTAAATATAGATAGCTTTTCATGATCTTCACCTCTTTAGATGATGTATATTTATATATACAATAGCATAATTATTCATTTTGTTCTATAAAAATTCAATAAATTTAGACAATTTGTTTAATTGCCAATACTTTTTTAATCTTGTTTATAGCCCTATCGATCTCCGATTCGGTAACTGTCAGAGATGGGAGTAAACGAAGTACTTTAGGACCTGCACTCAATACAAGTAAGCCCTCTTCTTGCAGTTCCATTAAAAACACCTGAACATCTTGTCTACATTCAATTCCGACCATCATTCCCAGTCCGCGAATCTCTTTCACTTCTTCCATGTCCTTCAATGCTTTTGCCAATTCGCTCTCAAGGTATTCAGCCTTTTTAACGGTTTCTTTTAAAAACCCTGATTGGAAAATTTCCTTTAACACGGCTTCGGCCGCTGAGACACTAACGGGATTACCTCCAAAAGTGGATCCATGACTTCCAGGGTTAAAGAATTCAGACAGTGCTTCCTTTCCAATCATCGCCCCGATTGGCAGGCCATTTCCCAGCCCCTTTGCTGAAGTGATGATGTCCGGTTGGATATTAAAATGCTGGAATGCAAATGGTTTCCCTGTACGCCCTATCCCAGTCTGAATTTCATCAATGATAAGGAGAGCTCCGTGTTCTTGGCATTTAGTTTGAATCGCGTCCAGATATGGTTGCTGTACAACATGGATGCCGCCCTCTCCTTGAACAATTTCAATCATTACAGCTGCCGTATTTTCATCGATTGCTGCTGTCATGGCATCATTATCATTAAATGGAACATATTCGAACGAAGCTAGCATCGGTCCGAAACCAGTCTTGATTTTTTCCTGACCCGTTGCAGCCATCGTTGCAAACGTACGGCCGTGGAAAGACTGCTGACATGTGACAATTTTGCTTTTCCCAGTAGCTTTACGTGCTAGTTTGATAGCTGCCTCATTCGCCTCGGCACCGCTGTTGGCAAAGAACACCTGACTTAAACCAGAGGCATCAGCCAGCATTTTTGCTGTCCGCTCCTGTATGGAACTTTGAAACATGTTCGATACATGCCAATATTTATTAAGCTGTTCCGTAACGGCCATTTTTACCTTCTCATGACAATGTCCAAGATTCAAAACCCCGATTCCGGATGTGAAATCCAGATACTCTTTACCTGTTACACTCGTAATCTTCAATCCTGACGCTTTTCTTGGCTCAATGTTCCACCTTGCATATGTTGGAAATAAAGAACTCATTGAAATACCCCTTCTTCCTGAAGAAATTTCGTACCGATGAATTGTCCGCCTTGATAAAAATGATCTTTCCCACTAACGATCATCACTTCTTCAATCCCTTTATTCAGCACCGACAACGCTGTATTGACTTTCGGGATCATTCCCCCATGGATACTTCCATCCATGATCATATTCTTCGTTTCCGTTTCATTCAATCTCTCAATGATCTGCCCATTCTTCAGGACCCCTTTAACATCGGTCACAAATAAACACATATCGGCCGATAATGCCTTAGCTACAGACCCAGCAGCCATATCGGCATTGACATTTAATTTTGTGCCTTCTTCGGTAGTTGAAATGGGCGTCAATACCGGACAATAACCTTTTTCGAATAAAAGTCCGAATAATTCCGTATTGACCTGTTGTATCTCACCAACAGCTCCAAGTTTCTTTTCATCGATATAATCACCTGTGAGAATTCCACCGTCAGAGCCATTTATACCGATTGCCTTGATGCCATGAGATTCCAATTTATGAACGAGGCTGCGATTCGATTTGCCTGCCAGCATAAGTTCCACAATTTCCAACACTTCAGTGGTCGTTTTTCTTAAACCATCTTCAAATACTGGTTCAATTTCAAATTTTTCTAGCATTGAATTTATATCAGGGCCGCCTCCATGCACAAACACAATATGGTAGCCGCGGTTTTGTAACTCTTTAACACTATTGAAAAAAGACTCCGATAACTCATTAATGATGCTGCCGCCGCACTTTATGACTAATATGTCCATACTTTTCACCTCTTACGAACGATAGCTTCCGTTTATTTTCACATAATCATAGGTTAAATCGCAGCCCCATGCCGTGCCTGATTCATTACCATCTTTCAAATAAACATGAATGATGATACTTTCGTTCTCCAAGTATGCTTTGGCTTCTTCCTCAGAAAACATGATTGGCTCACCATCTTTAAGTACGACGATATCACCAAAAACGATCGTTGTTTGATCCGGATTGAATCCCACTCCGCTTCTTCCCATTGCAGCAATGATTCGTCCCCAGTTTGCATCCGCTCCAAAAGCTGCCGTTTTCACTAGATTTGACCCAACGATCGTCTTCGCCATCATCTGTGAATCCTGCTTCGTATTCATGCCATGAACATTCACTTCTATCAGTTTTGTGGCACCTTCTCCGTCTTTCGCAATTTGTTTGGCGAGATTTTCGGAAGTTTGCTTTAATAATTCCAGGAAGATGGACCATTCCGGATGGTTAGGTGTCAACGGTTCATTGTTCGCTTCCCCATTCGCCAGCACCAATACCATGTCGTTCGTTGAACAGTCGCCATCAACCGTGATTTGATTGAATGTATCATTTGTAATGGAGGATAATGCTTGCTGTAAATCATCCGGTTCAATGACAGCATCCGTCGTAATGAAACCGAGCATTGTGGCCATGTTTGGATGAATCATTCCCGAACCCTTTGCAGCACCGCCCATTTTCACGGTTTTACCGTCAATAATTGTTTCATAACCACAGCTCTTCGTTACAATATCCGTTGTTAAAATGGCGGTACCAAAATCTTCAGCAGCTTCAGGTGTATTTTCTGGATGCAATGACTCTATGCCTTTTCTTACTTTTTCCATTTCCATGAATTCCCCTATGACTCCCGTTGAAGCCACTGCAAATGAATGGTCCTCCAAACCGAACTTTTGAGCCGCAAGCTTCCTCATTTCATTTGCATCTTTTAAACCCTGTTCACCTGTACAAGCATTCGCACAAGCACTATTCACTACAATGCCGTGAAGTTTTCCAGTAACGGCAATACTATCTTTCGTTACATTGATTGGAGCGGCTTGAACTACATTTTGTGTATAAACCGCCGCGGCTGATGCTGGGACATCGGTAAAAATGATGCCAACGTCCTTTTTGGAATAACGTAATCCCGCATGGACACCTGACGCTTTGAACCCTTGGGGCATTAAAATGTTTCCTTCTTGAATTTGTTTGATTTCTTCAACTGGCTGTAGTGTATTCATTGTTTCCCTCCAAAGTTTACGGATATAGCGGACTGTTCCATAGTCCTGCCGTTTCTTTTAGTCCCATTAATATATTTGCATTTTGAATGGCCTGCCCTGCAGCACCCTTCACTAAATTATCAATAACTGAAACCACCGTTACCTTACCTGTCCTTTCATCATAATCGACGCCAATGTCGCAAAAGTTCGATCCATATACCTGTTTCGTGGATGGAAAGCGATCAAGGGGCTGTACCCGGACAAATGGGTGGTTCTCGTATACGGTTTCGTATAAATCCTTTAATTCAACATTTGAGGTTTCCCGATCTACCTTTATATACATCGTTGCCATAATCCCTCTTGTCATTGGCACAAGATGAGTATTAAAGGTAATAGGCTGTAAACCTGATGACCATCGCCCAAGCTGTTGTTCGATTTCCGGTATGTGTTGATGTTGATTTACCTTATATATCTTAAAGTTCTCATTCATTTCACTATAATGGGTGACTGCCGAAGGTGATTTACCTGCCCCTGAAACCCCGGATTTTGCATCGATGATCACTTCGGCAGCTGCTCCGGCCAATCCTTCAGTGAATAAAGGGGCAAGCCCTAATAGTGAAGCGGTTGGGTAACACCCAGGATTTGCAATAATCGTTGCTTTTTTTATTGCTTCAGCATTCCATTCAGCCAATCCGTAAACGGCTTCTTCAATAATATGCTGTGGCGCGGCTGGTTTTTTATACCAGTGTTCGTATTCACCTGGAGTTTGAAGTCTTAGGTCTCCCGATAGGTCGATTACTTTTATGTCAAGGTCAGAAAATTCCGAAATCAATTGCGAGGAAACACCGGAAGGAGTTGCAAGAAATACAATATCTGATTTTTTTGCAATCGCTTCCGGATCAATTTCTTCTAATGTATCTTTCATATGCATTAAATGTGCATTTTCTTCATATAAACTTCGACCAAATTGGGATGAAGTATGCAATGATTTTATTTTAAATTGCGGATGATTATTCAAAAATCTTATTAGTTCCACTCCTCCATAACCCGTTGCACCTACTATTGATACGTTCATAAAACCATCTCCTATAATTTCAGGTCCCTGTCATTCTTTGATTCTATTATTATAAGACTGAATAAAAATAAAATCAAATGTATTTTTATAAATTTTCAAACAAAAATTTAAAATGAAAAATTATCCACCAAAAATCCTATATTATCCAAATATGTTGACTGCTAGGGTTTTTTCCGTTTAAATCAAAGGTAGTAATTGAGTAATGACGGTATCTGAAAGGTGGTCATATGCATGAATGAATTATCGTTATCTAATCGGATGCATGCAATTTTAGATAATAAACAACAAGTTAAACATATGGAAAAAGGGCACTACCTTTTTCAGGAGAGCACCCCAGCAAGTGATTTGTATTACATTATAAAAGGGAAAGTGGAAGTGAGTAAGGTTGTTCCCGACGGTCGGGAATTAACTATACGCATTAGTGCGGAGAATGATTTAGTTGGGGAAACAGTCCTATTTTCTCAAAATCCTAAATATATGATGAATGCAAAAATGATGGAAGATGGAACTGTTGCAGTTATTTCCAAACAAGCATTAGAAGAAAAAATCGCCTTCGATAGCCATCTTGCAGTTGAGATGATGACATGGTTATCCGCTCAAAACCGTAAAAATCAGGCTAAATTCCGTGATATGCTCCTACACGGTAAGAAAGGTGCATTTTACTCCACCCTGATCCGTTTATCAAATAGCTATGGCTCTGAAGCAGAAGACGGTAAAATTATCAATCTTCCCTTTACAAACCAAGAACTCGCCAATTTTTGCGGCACATCCCGCGAGGTAGTCAATCGAATGCTCGCTCAATTAAGGAAAAACAATGTCATCTCCATCAAAAAGGGACGCATTACGATTCTTGACTTTGACTATTTAAAACAGGAAATCGACTGCGAAAACTGTCCAATAGAAATCTGTACCATCGATTAATCCCACCCATAAAGCAGCCGTACATAATGCCTTACTGATCTTAAAATGATTGGCGTTTATTACAGGCTAATCCATCCCTAGGACCATTGAATTATTTTCATTACCATATGTCCTATATAAAAATGCATAAAAAAAGTATAAAAATCGATTTCGTCCATTGACTGGCATCAGAGGTTTCTAACAACTATACAAAAAAAGGGATGGCATAGCTGCCATCCCTTAATTTTCCATTCATTCGGAAAGGAGTACTTATGTATATTACCCGCCAATGAATGACATTTCGATTTTTTCCTGTTTCTTCACTGTTCCCGCTGCCCGCTCATCCGAATAGCGGTCGTCCCTACGATTCCAAAGAGAAATGATGAACCCCGTCAATTCTTCATCTGTCATGTCGGAACGGAGCAATGACTTCAAGTCATGTCCCTTTCCATTAAACAGGCATGTATATAAACTTCCATTAGCAGAAAGACGTGCACGTGTACAACTCGAACAAAAAGACTCGGATACCGAGGTTATGAAGCCCACTTCTGCAGTAGCGCCCTTATAACGGAAGCGTTTTGCCACCTCTCCAAAATAATCTTCTTCAACCGGTTCAAGTTCGAATTCGGTTTGGAGCATCGCAAGCAGTTCTTTTTTCGTAATGACATTCTTCAACTGCCAGCCATTTGTATGCCCGACATCCATGAACTCAATATAGCGTAATTGAATGCCCTCATTTTTACAAAATCGGGCCATCGGCAGGATTTGAGATTCATTGGTTTCTTTTTTCACTACCATATTCACTTTAACGCCAAGCCCGGCTTCTTTGGCAGCAGCGATGCCTTCAATAACAGGCTTTATGCCGATGTCCCTGCCGTTCATCTTCTTGAAAAGTTCATCATCGAGGCTGTCTAAGCTGATATTCACCCTCTGCAAACCAGCTGCCCTCAAATTTGCGGCATGTCTTTTCAAGAAGACACCATTCGTAGTCAATCCAATATCTTCAATACCATCAATTTTAACGAGATTTGAAATCAGAGTGGTAAGATCTCTCCGAAGTAATGGTTCCCCGCCCGTCAACCTTAGTTTTTTTACCCCTAAGCTTGCAAATATTTTAGAAAGCCTTACAATTTCCTCATAAGATAATAGCTCACTTTTAGGCAGGAACTGAAAATTCTCATGAAAGATTTCAGCAGGCATGCAATACTGGCAGCGAAAGTTACAGCGATCTATGACTGAAATCCTTAAATCCCTTAGCGGCCTGTCCAATGAATCTTTAATATGACTGCTCAATTAACCACTCCTAGCCAAAAGTATAAGAAAAAAACCAGACCATAAAAAGTGGTTCCATTGAATGGTTTCACCGTTTTTTGACTGGCTTTACATTTCTATTACAGAGTTATTATTTGATTCCTAATGCAATTTTAGCATATCTGGACATTTTGTCTTTAGTCCATGGCGGACTCCAGACAATCTTCACATCCGTTTCCTTGACCTCGGGGATATCTTCCAGAACCAATTTAACTTGATCGACGATCGTCCCAGCCATCGGACAGCCCATTGCTGTCAATGTCATCGTTACCGTAGTCAAACCTTCCTCATCCATATCCACATCATATACCAAACCTAAATTAACGATATCTATACCAAGCTCTGGGTCAATGACCTGCTCCAAAGCTCCAAAAATAATGTCTTTTGTATCTTGATCCACTTCGATCACTCCTTTTATGGAAAATCTCTTCGTTTTAGATTGTCGGGTTCATCATTATATTATGTCCGTATTAGAATCATAACAGATTTTGAGTAAGTACTTAAGCATTTTGCACAGTTGACAGCAAATGTTTCGCGAACCAGTCTGCAGTCATAAGCACGCCTTCTCTACTCACCTTATGTCCAGCCTTAGGGTCAAGGATAAAATCAATTTTTTCATCTGCCTCATTATACCCTGCTTTGACCCCTTCATAAAAACGATATGCATGTTGATAAGGAACAACCGGATCTTTGGCACCATGCCAAAAAAGAAGCGGACGGTTGGAAAGCTTATCCTGATTAAGACTCAAATCAAATGGCTTGAGCTGTTCAATCACCTTGGCAACTTCCTCATCAGCAGCTGGGAAATTAACTTTCCTTTTCTTAATCTCCGCCATTTGGAGCTCTGCATACGCGACATATGATGGGTTTCCCATTAAACTGACTCCGGCAGATATCCATTCATAAGCAGCCAAAGCCCCATTAGTCACTATCCCCCCCATGGAGGTACCTGCTACGCCAATTCTGTCAGGATCAATTAATTTTCGGGATAATAAATCATCCTTCAACAAAGATAACTCCTGGATTGTCTGTAAAACCATTTCCCAAAAACGGGGCATCATTTGAGAATCACTTAAACCAGCTTCCCTTTCCCCATGATGAATCACATCGGGAAGAAGCACACGAAAACCCTTTTCAGCCAATAAATAAGCATAGTGAAGATTGTGTTCTTTTGCACTTTGAAAACCATGTATAAAAAGAATAATCGGCAATTCCTGATTGAAAGTGGTTTCTTCACCTAGGTGCAATACAGGAATATGTCCAATTAGTTCTTTTTCAATTATTATCAAGTTAACCCCTCCGAATAATTTGTTCCGGTCTTTTCAATACCATTATCAAAATGGCATTGGCTTTCATCATTCCATTCCTTTAAACCTGAGCATCGCTTTAATTATCATAATCCTGGATATAGTAATATCATACAGGAATGCATAAAGAATGAAAAAGATTTACATTTACTTTAAAATAGGCTTAACAATATTTGCCTATAATGAAATCAAAAAGAACAGAAGGTGTGTACATGGCTGAGAAACATTTAATCGTATTGGATCTTGATGGTACTCTACTTACAGATAACAAAACAATTTCTTCAAGGACTAAAAAAACACTCCTAAAACTAAAAGAAGATGGACACGAAGTTATGATCGCTACCGGGCGTCCCTTTCGCTCAAGTGAACTTTATTACCGGGAATTGGGGTTGACTACACCAATCGTTAATTTCAATGGCGCTTTCGTCCATCACCCATTACATACAAGCTGGGGGGTATACCACTCTCCCCTGGATATAAGTGTTGCGAAAGATATTGTTGAAGCGTGTGATCAGTTTAAATATCACAACATCATTGCAGAAGTCCGGGATGAAGTTTATGTTCATTATCATGATGAAAAGTTGATGAACATGTTCAATGTAGGAAATCCGATCATGAAGACAGGTGACTTGCGCAATTACCTTCAGGATTCCCCAACTTCGATGCTAATTCACACAGATAGTGAATTCGTAGGACAGATTCGCCAGCATTTATCCGATGTCCATGCAGAATTGGTCGACCATCGCCGCTGGGCAGAGCCTTTTCATATTATCGAAATAATAAAAAGCGGGTTAAGTAAAGCCGTAGGTCTAAAGCGCGTATCCAACTATCTGGAAATTCCTCAAAACAGGATAATCGCTTTCGGTGATGAAGATAATGATTTGGAAATGCTCGATTACGCGGGAACCGGGGTGGCCATGGGAAATGCGATCTCACCAGTAAAAACGGTAGCAAATATGACTACATTGACGAATGAAGAAGATGGTATAGCCGTCTTCCTCGAAGAAAAATTCAATATAAAAGCCTAATACGTCAATTTTTACCTTCATAAGATCTATCTTTCAAGCCAAACTAATAAGGACAACAGCTTCCATTCCGTTGTCGACTACGCTCAGAATCGGAGGAGATAAGAATGGGTAAAAGCAGTAAATCTAAACGATTTGTACAGCAAGGCAAAGAAAGTGTTGCCAGGCATGCCGAAAAAATCCCTTATCACACTACGTTTGAAGAGGCTGAAAAAGACAGGTTAAGAATTATGTCTGAACAAAGCTATGGTGGCTTCTAATGGGAAACAAATTATTCCAGAAGGCTAGGGAATTTGTTGAAGAAGCTCTCCACTCTGAGCATGACGGTGACCAGCAAAAGACAGAGGAAATCGCTAAAAACGCTCTTTCATCAGCCTTTGCCAATACGACCGAGGCCGAAAAAGAACAACTGCGAGAACTTCAGGAAGAGCTGGAAAACCACTCTAAATAACGTGAAAGCCTCCAGGAATAATCCTGGAGGCTTTCGCTTTGTTTTCATCAATTGTTATTTCGTGCTCCTTTTTCACCGATCTCTTTATAAAAATTTTTAACCATGGGGATCAGGTGGCCTTGATTTTTTGTTAATATCATTCCCTGCGGAAAGTTCCAACAATGCCTGAAGTTTCAATGATGTTTGTGAAAGCGTGTGGATCCACTTCCTTGATGATCCGTTCAAGGTCATATAGTTCATACCTTGTAATGACAATCAATAACATTTCCTTAGTTTCGTTAGTGAACGCCCCTTTTGCGGGAACCCTTGTAATTCCGCGAACTAACTTAGCATGGATTGCCTGTTTAAGCTCTTCGCTTTTCTTTGTAATGATCATGGCCGTAAGCTTTTCATGACGCGTATGTATCGCGTCAACGACACGGGTCGATGTGTAAAGGGTAACAAGTGTGTACAAAGCTTTTTCCGGTCCATAAACAGCACCTGCCGTTACTATGATCACGCCATTCAGCAGAAATAAATAAGTACCCACAGGTTTATCTTTCTTTCGTGACAGAAGCATGGCGATAATATCCATTCCGCCAGTCGATGCACCGTATTTCAAGGTGATCCCCACACCTACTGCAGCTATGACTCCGCCAAATACCGCATTTAATAATATGTCAGGTGACCAGCGTGTAATCGGAATGATTTCCATAAAGAAGGACATCAAGACAACGCTGAGGAAACTATAAAAAGTGAAAGACTTTCCAACCTTTCGCCAAGCAATGATCGTTACTGGAATGTTCAATAAAAGCAATAGAATACCTGTCGATACATTAAAAGGAGCAAAAGAACCAATCATCCTCGATAGAAGCTGGGCCACTCCTGTAAAGCCGCTTGCATATACGTTTGCCGGTATTAGAAAAAAGTTCATTGCGATAGCATTCAGTAATGCTCCGACCACAACTATGATAATTTTCTTCATTTCACCACTGTACATCCTAAAACCTCCATTTCACCCTTATTCTATTATCTTTTTACCCTTAATTATTTATTCTATTTACGAAGAGATTGAATTTTTACCGGTACGTGCTACACTAAAAAGTAGAGTGACCACTCATTTTCTAAAAATTGTAAAAAGAAAGCAGGTGTATTATGGCTATCACAATTCTTGCAGATAGTGCATGTGATTTGCCGTTGTCTTTCTATAAGGAAAACAATGTTTCATTAATCCCTTTACAAGTCCATCTTGACGGGAAAAATTATGAAGATTTACTTACCATTAATTCTCACGAAGTCTATCAGGCGATGATTGAGGGAAAAGCCCCGAAAACATCGCAAGCTTCTCCAGAATACTTTATAGAACTTTTCACACAGTTTGCCAAGGAGAAAAAACAAGGGATTTATATAGCCTTTTCCTCTGAGTTATCAGGAACATATCAAACGGCAGTAATGATCCTTAATCAGGTGAAGGAAGAGTACCCTGACCTTGATATTGAAATCGTCAATACGAAATGCGCTTCGATGGGCGTCGGTTTAATTGTAAAGAAAGCAGCCGATCTGGCAGCAAACGGTGCAACTAAAGAAGAAATCCTGGCTGACATCGAATTCCAAACCCGGCATATGGAGCATCTATTCACTGTAGATAACCTTGAATATTTGGCCCGTGGCGGCCGCATCTCCAAGACATCTGCCCTTGTTGGCGGTTTATTAAACATTAAACCGTTATTGCATGTTGAAGAGGGGAAGCTTGTTCCGCTTGAAAAAATACGCGGCAAAAAGAAATTGATTAAACGTGTAATCGAATTAATGCACGAAAGAGGCAAAAATTTAACAACCCAAACGATTGCCATCAGTCACGGTGATGATGAAGCAACGGCCCTGGAATGGAAGGAAGCCATCCAAAATGAATTTGGGACGACAGATTTCATGATCCATACAATTGGCTCCGTCATCGGTGCACATGCCGGTCCTGGTACAATTGCCCTCTTCTTCTTAAACGATACCCCTGAGAAATCATAAACATACATACTCCCTTCCATAATTGTGAACAATATATATTGATCAGATAATGGAAGGGAGTTTTCTCTATGTCAAAAACAACCGATGACAATAAAAGGCCAAAAGATAACCAAGCGAGAAATGCTGAAAAAAATATCGCCTATCAGGAAAACCTTGCTGCAGGTAAGCACTCCTATTCGAAGAAAACGGACCATAAATGAAGCGCGGGGCTTGTCCCCTCGCTTTTTTAATATGGTTTAGATAGTTGTCTTCCTAACACACTTTCTCTATAATAAAGGAAATAAACCCTGCTGGAGGTAAGTGATGGCAAAGGAAAATTCATTTGATATTGTTTCGAAAGTAGACTTTTCAGAGGTAACGAATGCAGTTACCATGGCTATGAAGGAAATACAGACTCGCTATGATTTTAAAGGGAGCATAAGCAGCATCACCATTGAAAAAGAAGACCTGGTTCTAGTATCCGACGATGAATATAAGCTTGAACAGCTGAAGGATGTTCTCATCAGTAAGCTCATTAAACGTGACGTACCCGTCAAGAACCTGGATTATGGCAAATTAGAAGGAGCTTCTGGCGGAACCGTTCGCCAACGGGCTAAGTTAATTCAAGGCATCGATAAAGAGCAAGCAAAAAAAATCAATACCATCATTAAAAATAGCGGTCTTAAAGTGAAAAGCCAAATCCAAGATGATCAAATCCGTGTTACCGGTAAGAACCGGGATGATTTACAAGGAATCATTTCCGCAATCCGGGGCGCTGATCTGTCCATTGATGTACAATTCTTAAATTACCGCTAAGTATGAAGGCCTCACCTGCTTTGGGTGGGTCTTTTTTTATTTATCATCATTGCCTCAATAGCGGTCATCCCCCCTTTTCTTCAAATGAATCTCCTTCATGGAACATGGAAAGACTAGTCATGTTCCCTTAGTTATATAAATAATCACCCATGATTTATTTGGTCATTTTTTCCATGTTTTCTTTTTTCTAAAAAAAGGAATAGAAAAAGCGTAGATAATTAAACAGGAGGCGTTTATATCTTGACTACTCAAAACCAAAATCAGAACAAACAAGGATTTCCACCTCAACATCAGCAGCATCAACCTGGATTGGAAACAAAAATGGAACCGAATCCTGATTCAGTTAAAGCTGCCTACAAAGGAAGCGGCAAACTAAAAGGTAAAACGGCAATCATAACAGGAGGAGACAGTGGAATCGGTAAATCGGTTGCCATTTACTACGCTAAAGAAGGAGCGAATGTGACTGTTGCATACTTGGATGAACACGAGGATGCCAAAGCGACAAAAGAATTGATCGAAAAAGAAGGCCAGAAATGTTTACTCATTTCCGGTGATATCGGTGATGAAGCCTTCTGCCAGGATGTCGTCAAAAAAACGGTTGATGAATTTGGCGGTTTGGACATTCTAGTCAACAACGCCGGAGAACAGCACGTGCAAACAAGTATCCTTGACATTTCAGCTGAACAATTGGAAAAAACGTTCCGCACGAATATTTTCTCGATGTTCCACTTAACTAAAGCTGCATTGAAGCACCTTAAAAAAGGAAGCAGCATCATTAATACAACCTCTATCACAGCCTATCAAGGCAACCCAAAACTAATCGATTACTCTTCAACAAAAGGTGCGATACTGGCATTTACAAGAGCCCTGTCGAACTCCATTTCAAAAGATGGCATCAGAGTGAACGGTGTGGCGCCAGGACCGATTTGGACACCGCTGATTCCTGCCTCATTCGGTGAAGAGGATGTTGCCAAATTCGGACAGGATACTCCAATGGGCCGCGCAGGGCAGCCAGAGGAATTAGCACCAGCCTATGTATATTTGGCAAGCGATGATTCATCCTATGTCAGCGGACAAGTCATCCATGTAAACGGCGGAACCGTTGTAAACGGATAAGGCCTTACCTTTCCAAAAGCAGTGGATTTCACAAATCCACTGCTTTTACTCTTTCAAGCAGGATATTTCCGGTTAACGCGGAATATATGAATGGGAAGGAGTGGAGTCATTTTTGAAAAATATTGCAGATCCATGGTTCACCGTTCAGGAATTGGACTCAAAAACGTTTGCAATCAGTGAATATGGTCATTGGGAGAAAGTTCATTCCTTTTTATTACTTGGGGAGACCCGAGCTGCGTTAATCGACACAGGGTTAGGCATCAGTTCGATTAAGCGGATTACAGACCAGCTTACCGATCTTCCGATTATCGTCTTGACCACACACGTTCATGCGGATCATATTGGCGGTCATGGGGATTATGATACAATTTATGTTCATGGTGATGATGCCAATTGGCTGATCAACGGCATTGAAGGTTTGTCCCTGGAACAAATAAGAAAGAACATGGCCCGGGATATCACTGTACCCATACCCGAATCATTCGATCCTTTTACATACAAGCCATACCAGGGGTACCCTGATAGGCTCTTATCGGATGGGGACACGATTGACCTTGGGAACCGCAGTTTAGGCATTTATCACACACCTGGGCATTCACCTGGCCACATCTCAATTTTGGATAATGAAACAGGGTATTTATTTACTGGCGACCTGCTTTACTCAGATACACCAGTTTATGCATTTTATCCCTCGACAAGTCCTGAAGACCTTGTGAATTCGTTAGAAAAAATCGCAAAGATCAAGGCAGTCTCCAAAATCTATGGCGGACACAACCAACTCGGCCTCGAACCAAGGATCCTTGAGGAAGTCCTTGCAGCCATTGAATATCTTAAAGAGAATAAATTGGTCAGACACGGAACGGGTGTGCATGCATTCACAAGTTTCAGCGTACATTTCTAGCAAAAAAAGGCATTGCTCTTGCAATGCCCTTATCGTCAATAAGTCATGGCGATTGCACCTTGCTTGATCGATCTGCAGGAATGCCTTTCCACGAAATGATGTGGAATGATGGTCCCGGCAGGAGCATCCCCCGTCTGCAGCATGTCAATGATGCCCTTAGCGGCCTGATATCCCAAATCAAAAATATTAATATCTACGGAAGTCAGGGCCGGTAATGACAGTTCAGAGAAAAGAACGTTATTGAAGCTGACGATTGACATTTCTTCAGGAGTGCGGACGCCCATCTCGCGAAGTGAATGCACGATGCCAAGTGCCATAAGATCATCACTGACAACCAAAGCGGTTGGTGGTTCATCGATTGATAGTAACCTTTTTGCAGCTGCTTGTCCCCCTTCATGCAAAAAATCTTCATGCAGGGTATATTCCCTCCTTCGATCGATTCCAGCCCTCTTCAATGCCCGTTCATATCCTGACAAGCGATCAAGGGTCATCACAAGGGTTACATCACCTCCGATGAATCCAATCCTTTCATGTCCTAGCTGTATGAGGTAATCCGTTGCCTGTTCGGCAGCCAAGACATTATCATTATCAACATATGTTATCTCCTCGATAAAATCATAGGGTTTCCCAATGATCACAAATGGAAAAGCCCTTGCTCTCAAATAGGTCAGAATGTGATCGTTCATCCTTGAATACATCAGGATTATTCCATCCACCATCCCTCCCTGCACCATATTCACTACTCCTTCGTAGATTTCATCTTCTGTTTTTCCCGTGCTTAGCAACAGGGAATAATGGTTTTCCTGAGCTCCCTCACTTAGACCCTGGAGAATCGTCGGAAAAAACGGATTTTGATAATAATCATTTGACGAACTTGGCATTACCAAGCCAATGATCCTGGTCGATTGATTGGCAAGACTACGTGCAATGAAGTTTGGATGGTATCCTAATTTACTCATCGCCTTACGTACCCGTACCTTTGTTTTTTCACTTATTCGAGGATTGTTTGCAATCACTCGAGAAACTGTTGAAGGAGCAACATTCGCTAGCTGTGCCACATCTTTTATTGTGATGGCCATGCATTTCCCCTCTCCCCTCTTAGCCTTTATTGTCTTCATTTAAAAAAAGTTGAATACCAATAAACACTTCTCTATTATTCGTTTTATATTTATACATTTTGTATGTATCCATAATACACTCAGTTCAATAGTTATATCCATACTTTTTTTATGTTTGTTCAATTTTTCAGAAAATACTCACTTTTCCGTTTTTTCACATCTGTTTTAAAATCCAAAAAGAAGCTGATGTATGATCAGCTTCCTAAAA
Organism: Peribacillus frigoritolerans; assembly: GCF_030676415.1. GTDB lineage: Bacteria > Bacillota > Bacilli > Bacillales > DSM-1321 > Peribacillus > Peribacillus frigoritolerans_A. Next base: position 118,950 of record NZ_JAUUTW010000007.1, read on the forward strand.
AACGACAGGTGTATTGGAAAATAAGAAGTCAGACGACTAACTACATAGGTTTTTGGCTAATTTCCAATCAAGTCCATAGAAATCAATAACGATAAACCCTCGTTTCATATGGACGTAAATCAATAAGGGACACCTCAGGGCAATCATCATAATTAGCTAGTAAAAGATCCATTTTCCCCCAATGAGAAAGGTCGATTTGATGGTGATTCATACTAAAGTTACATACTACCATGACTGAATTATCATTCATATTTCTTGTATAAATATAAAGTTCAGGGTGATCTTCCCATAACAATTCATATTCCCCATAAACGAGGACCTGATGTTTTTTTCGAAGTTCAATCATCTTTTTATAAAAATGATAAATGGATGACGGGTCATTTTTCTGCTGTTCTACATTAATGGCGCGATAATTTGGATTAACCCTCATCCAAGGTGTTCCATGGGTGAATCCCCCATTTTCAATATCGTTCCATTGCATCGGTGTTCGTGAATTATCACGGCCGCTATGCCATATAATGTTCATGATTTCATCATGCGGACGACCTTTCGAGGTCTCTATCCGGTAAAAATTTTTCATTCCTACATCATCATAATCATCAATCGAATCAAATTGGACATTCGTCATGCCAATTTCCTGACCTTGATAAATAAAAGGTGTGCCTTGCATGAAAAAGTAAAGAGCCCCAATCATTTTTGCGCTTTCCAACCAGTATTGATGATCATTTCCCCAGGTGGATACACTTCTTGGCTGGTCATGATTTTCAAAAAACAAAGCATTCCATCCTTTGTTTTTCAGCCCCTTTTGCCATTTGGTCATTGTGCGTTTTAACCCCTGAACATCAACATCGTGATTCTGTCCCCTATTCCAAAGTCCAAGATGTTCAAATTGAAAGATCATATTGAACTTCCCATTCGATTCCCCGACCCATTCTTCCGCCTGCTCAATCCTGACGCCATTGGCCTCACCGACCGTCATGATATCATATTTAGAGAATGTCTCTTCTTTCAACTCCTGAAGGTAATCCAGAATCCCGTCCTGATTGGTGTGCATTTCAAACGCAGGTACATACTGATGCCAATAAGGATTGGGCATATCCGGAAGGCCTTCACGCTTATGAATATGCGTGATCGCATCAATCCGAAAGCCATCGATTCCCTTATCGAGCCACCAATTGACCATTTCATATAATGCCTGTCGTACATCAGTATTTTTCCAGTTTAAGTCTGGCTGCTTTTCGGCAAATAAATGTAAATAGTATTGATTGGTCCTTTCATCGAATTTCCAGGCACTTCCGGAAAAGATACTTTCCCAATTATTAGGTTCACGACCGTCCTGCCCATCCCTCCATATATACCAATCCCGTTTCGGATTATCGCGGGACGAACGTGACTCTACGAACCAGGGGTGCTCATCGCTTGTATGATTCAAAACCAGATCGAGTATCACCTTCATCCCACGGCCGTGAACATCTTTCAATAACAGATCAATATCTTCGATTGAACCGAACTCATCGGAAACTGCTTGATAATCACTAATATCATAGCCATTATCCGCATTGGGCGATTTATAAAACGGACAAATCCAAATAACATCTATCCCTAATTCCTGCAGATAGTCAAGCTTTGAAATCAATCCTTTTATATCCCCGATTCCATCACCATTACTATCCATGAAACTGCGCGGGTATATTTGATAGCAAACCGCTTCTTTCCACCAGGTCTTTTTCATGCTGTAACCTCCCGATCCTGTTTTCCACAAAGCCTTAGGGACAATGTTTGGCGGCTACCGACAATCGAGAGGTATATGATTATTTTGGTTGGTTCCGTTTTGAACGCTTAATAACCAAAGCAATGAATATACCAAAAATAAGAAGAACTAATCCTATAACTAACAGGTAAGGAATATTAATAATCGACTTAGGTGACAGCGTGTAGACTTCTGTCGTCTCCCTGTCGATTACGATAGAGTAACTGTTGTCCTTACTGCGGACCAGATCCCCATTCAGCATACCTCTCAACTCTTTATTACTATCAAGTTCCTTATCAGTAAGGTTTATCGTTTGAGTTTCAGTCGTATTGTTCATGGCGACGACAATCGTTTCATCACCATATACACGCTTGAATACCGAAGCTCCACCTTTTTCATATAAAAGCTCCATATCCCCTTTTACCAATGCTGGGTACATGTCTCTGAGATCAGAAAGCTTTGTTATATATTCCACCAATTCCTGCTCTGTCTTAAAATTCATCAACTTATGATTATCCGGGGCAATATCCCCATTTAAGGCAATTTCCGATCCATAAAATACGATTGGCACCCCTGGCATCGTATATAGATACGACAGCGCCATTCTCCATCTGGAACCTGGATTTTCGTTATGATCGGCTGCATCCTTTGTAAAACGGGGCATTCCCTGTGTATCCATGAACAATGCCTGATGGGCATTGCCCCCTAATTCATCTTCGCTTTTCGCAAACGCATTAAAAACAGGCTTCAATTCTTTATCGGGTGCAGCAAATGCTTCCCGTAGCTCAGCATTTTGCGGATAAGCCATAAAAGCATCGATACCCGTCTTCTTGTAGCTTGAAATCAAATCGGCATCACCTTGTACATCGCCGATTGTATAGAAATTTGATTTTTCAGATTTGACTGCATCCACAAATTCCTTCCAAAAATCTTTTGCTACGTATTGGACTTTATTTATACGGTATCCATCAATATCGGTTTCCGTTATCCACCATTTAGCAGCATCAAGTAAATATTTCCTTGTTTCCTCATTATCTTGATTCAAATCGGGAAGACCAGCGACCCAGCCTGTTTCCAAATCCGTTTGGCTACCGTCCTTGGAGATCTTTTTTTCTTCATGGAACCAATCTTGTTTTTTTGGATCGGTCAGCCAAGTGGAGTCAGGACCCACATTATTTGCTTGAAAATCAATGATCACCTTTATATCGCGTTTATGTGCCTCATTCACGAGTTTTTTAAACTCTCTCATTGTCCCATAGTGTTTATCCGTTTTATAGAAATCGGCCACCCAATCGCCATGATAGCCATTTTCATCATTAGCGAAAATCGGTGAAAGGATGATAGCGGTATAACCCATATCTTTTAAATAATTCAGTTTCTTCGTGACACCTTCGAAATCCCCACCATTAAACGCGGATGGGTCATTCACGTTCGCATCTCCATTATTTTGAGTATTCCCATCGAAAAATCTGTCGACCAATAATGAATATACGATTTCATCCTTCCAAGTTCGTTGTTCTTTTTCAGCTGCTCCTACTGGAATGGCGTAAAAAAGAAGCAACGGAATTAAAGCGAGTGATAACACTCTTTTCCTCATATCCGCTCTCCTCCTAGCTATCTCTTTACGCCTTTAAGATTAGCCTTTTGACCCCTTAACGTCAAATCCAATTTATAAAAAACTTTACACTAAAGGGACAAATTGGGGATACTGGTTATGGTTACTGAATCGGAGAAGGGCAGAACACGATTAACGTTCTTTTTTGATCGTCTTAACCGCTTTATGCAAGGCTCTTTTTGGTTTTGCTTTTTGGGTGGTTATTTCATCCATGGCTGAATTCATCGGTCCCCATACCTTATTCATTTCTGGAATATTCGGCACTGGTTCAGCGTATTGTAATTGTATGCTTAAGGCTTGTGCCCTTTCATTTTCATTGATTGCGGCATTGTGTTTGATTGATTTATTCGGAGGGACTTCCCCTGTTAAACCATAACGCTGCATTGCATTATCATCATTTGTTAAATATTCAACTAATTTCGTAGACCAATAAGGATGTTTGGTGAATGCTGTTACATGCCAGCCTTTGATTTTCAATAACGTTTTCATTGGCTGGCCATTGGGCAATTCGGGCATGGGTGCTGTGCCTGTATCCTTTCGCTCGGTAAATGAGGTCCCGTCACTCATGAAAGAAGCCAAATTCCCTTGTATGAACAACTTCTCGATCGCTGCCTTGTCGCCTTTAGGAATCAAACCCGCCCTATACCATTTTTGGATGTACGCAGCCCCTTTTATGGCACCCTTATTATTCAAACCAATGTCAGAAGGGTCTAGTTTTCCATTCTTATCTTTAAATATATAACCTCCCATTCCAGCCATTACTCCATACGAATCATGGAATTCATTCCAATTGGCATAGTAACCATGCACGTTACCTTTTCTTAATTTGCTCGCCATTTTATATAGGTCATTCATCGTCTCAGGAGCCTTAGCCATCAATTTTTTATTATAAATGAAAACGGAAGTGGTTACGGATTTTGGCAACCCAAATACCTTATCTTGATATATTTCTCCCCTAATTGAAGGTTCAATGAAGGCATTTAATACATCATCATTCACCTTCACTTCCTGAATTAGGCCTTCCTTCACGATTTGCCCGACTTTTTCATGAGAAAAAGTTACGACATCCGGGGCCTTTCCATTTCCGATTGGCCCATCACGACGAAGCCGCTCATACATTTCGCTAGCTATTTCTAGCTCCTCATGTTCAACTTTGATTCCATATTCTTTTTCAAAAGCTTCAATCACCGGCTTTAGGGCATCCGCTTTACCTTTTTCCTCCCAAATGATTAATTTTTCCGGCTTCGCTTCATTGCTGGCTTCGTCTTCTTTTTTCTTATTTTCCTTCACTACTTCATTTTCCAAATCTGGACTGGAACCACAAGCACTTACACTAACGATCAAAAACATGGACATGAACAAATGAAAAATCAGCTTCTTCACTTTCATTCTCCTTTTTAAAATGTTTATTTTATCATGTCCAAAAGCACCAAATAATACTGTTTTTCAGTTCAGTCATTCAAATAAGGCCACTCAATGAAAGCGGTACCAAAGCTATTGTTATCATTATATGAACGGCTTTGGTTTTTACAACATTTTCCTTGGCGTATTTATTTCCTTGTAGTGATGAACACTTTTTGTTATTTTTTAGTTAATAAGTGCTTCTTTCAATTGAAATTGGGTATATAACCATATTGAAAAAACACTTAACCTGGCTAGTGCAGCTTCATAGAGCCCCCCCTCATAAACAGCCGGAAGTTTCCTTTTTTACATCCCCAAATACTTATAGAATTGGAGTGGTTTTTAATGGAATTTTCATCCATACACCATAGACCTAATGACAATTACGGCTATCCCATCAACACTGAAACCCTACATATCCGCCTACGTACAAAAAAACAAGATATCTCCTCAGTTGGATTGATTTTTGGGGATCCATACATTTCAGATAATGGTAAATGGCAGTACGAAGAACTTCCCATGAGTTTGTCAGGCAGCGATAACCGTTATGATTATTGGCATATCTATGTGAAGCCTCCCTACCGAAGAATTCGATATGGGTTCAAGGTATCCTCAGAGGATGAAAGTGCCATTTACACGGAAAAGGGCTTCTTTAAAGAACCCCCCCGAGATCCCGGATGCTATTTCGCGATTCCCTATCTACATCAAAATGAAGTTTTCGGGGCTCCGGAATGGGTCAAGGATACAATTTGGTACCAAATTTTCCCTGAACGATTCGCGAACGGAAACCCCGACAACGATCCGGATGGTGTAAAACCCTGGGGAAGTGAAGATCCGGCCGTGGATAATTTTTTTGGCGGGGACTTCGAAGGGATCATTGAACATTTGGATTACCTAGTGAATCTCGGCATCAACGGAATTTATTTCACGCCAATCTTCCATGCCCACTCCAATCATAAATACGATACGATTGATTATCTGAGCATCGATCCTCAATTCGGAACGAAGGAAACATTGAAAACACTAATAACCGAATGCCACAAACGGAATATCCGGGTCATGCTGGATGCCGTTTTTAACCATAGCGGCTACTATTTCCCCCCTTTTCAGGATTTACTCGAAAAAGGAGAGAAATCGAAATATAAGGATTGGTTCCACCCACACAGCTTCCCTCTTAAAGGAGGGGAAAGACCCAATTATGAAACATTCGGTTTTTTTGAATCGATGCCAAAATTGAATACGGCGAATCCGGAGGTGAAAGAATATCTGCTCGAAGTCTCGGCTTATTGGATCAAAGAGTTTGATATAGACTCCTGGCGGCTCGATGTGGCAAATGAAGTCGATCAGCCATTCTGGCGTGAATTTCGAACAACGGTGAAAAATATAAAGCCTGACCTTTATATCCTTGGGGAAATTTGGCATGACTCCATGCCATGGCTTCGAGGCGATCAGTTCGATGCGGTCATGAATTACCCTTTTACCAACCAAGTTTTTCGCTTGATCGCTTCACAAACCATCAATGCACGAGAGTTCACAGAAGAAATGACAGCCATCTATCACAGTTATCCTACCAATGTTTTTGACATGACATTCAATCTTCTTGGAAGCCATGATACACCGCGGATTTTCACGGATTGCGGGGAAGATCTAGCTCGAGCCAAGCTCATCCACGCAATCCTGCTGACATTCAATGGCAGCCCTTGTATATACTATGGAGATGAAATCGGCTTAACCGGGGGCATGGATCCAGGGTGCCGAAAATGCATGGTCTGGGAAGAAGAAAAACAAAATACCGAGCTTTTCAATGAAATTAAGGCATTGATCCACTTGCGAAAAGAAGAACGGTTACTTGCCAATGACGGGAAGTTCAAATTCCTTGATACAGCCGGAAACGAAAATATCGTGGCCTACCAAAAGTATAATGAAAAACGTTCTGTCGTGATCCTCATCAATCCGACGGATGTCCAGCAATCCTTTACCCTCCCTTTGGATTTGGAAGGACGTACACTAACGGATTTAAGAACAAAGGAAACCACACAGGAAGGTGAATTTGAATTGGGCGGTTATCAATATAAAATTCTCGCATTCAATCATTGAGGCAATGAAAACGGGGCAATGAAAATCATCCGCCCCGTTTTTTTTAATCGATTATTTGGATATCATATTCTTTGAACCATACATGGGTTTGTGCCAAGTGAGCGAGCAGCTGTGGACCTGACATCAATTGCCCGAACCACGGCACTTTAAAAGCGGCACCCTTGGAATCTACTATATCTGTTAGCTTCTGTTTATCGAAAAACTCATGCAGGACCGAATTTTTATCCGTCAGTAAGTCTTTCAACCATGCCTGCACACGGTCTGTATATATAGGATTATGTGTTTTTGGATATGGGCTTTTTTTACGATACAATACTTCATCCGGTAACAGCCCCTCCAAAGCCTTCCTTAGAATGCCCTTTTCACGGTTGCCTTCCATTTTCATTTCCCAAGGAATGTTCCATGCATATTCAACAAGGCGATGATCGGCAAATGGCACGCGCACCTCTAGACTTGCACCCATACTCATCCGGTCCTTTCGGTCAAGGAGCGTCGTCATGAACCATAATAAATTTACATAGAAAAGCTCTCTCCGCTTTGCTGCTACACCGCTTTCCCCTTCCAATTTAGGCGTTTCGGCAAGGGTGGTCAAATAAGCTTCCTGCGCATATTCCTCCAGCTTCAATTTCTCGCGCCATCCCGTTTTCAATAAAGATACCCGCTCCCCGGTCGATCTCATCCATGGAAAACCAGCACGATTCAAATCATCCTCACGATGAAACCAAGGATAGCCTCCAAAAATTTCGTCCGCACATTCGCCTGACAGGCCTACGACAAAATCCCGCTTAATTTCCTTACAAAACCAAAGTAAAGAAGAATCCACATCCGCCATGCCTGGGAGGTCCCTTACAAGGACAGCTTCTGTTAAATAATCCGTCAACTGCTCTTGAGTGATGATCGATGAATGGTGAACCGTGTTAAAACTATCCGACATCTTTTTAATCCAATAGCCATCAGAGTTAGGCTGAAAATCATTTGCCTTAAAATAGCGCTCATTATCCTCATAATCAATGGAATACGTATGAAGCTGGCCTTGCCCTTCTTTTTGATAGGCATTTGCAGCAATGGCCGTTATCGCGCTTGAATCAAGCCCTCCTGATAAGAAGGTACAAAGTGGAACATCTGATACAAGTTGCCGTGTCACTGCATCTTCGACAAGGAAGCGAACCTTCTCGGCCGTCTCATCAAGCGTATCCCGATGTTCTTCGCTTTTCACATTCCAATATCTCCAAATCCGGAGGCCTTTCCTTGATAAGGTAAGCGCATGGGCAGGCCTTAATTCCTGGATATTATGAAATATGCCCGACCCTGGCTTTCGGGATGGACCAACACCAAAAACTTCAGACAACCCTTCGCGGTCAATCTCCGTTTTAACATCCGGATGGGCCAGAATCGCCTTCAGCTCCGATCCGAAAATGAACCCGCCGTCCCTTTCCGCGTAAAAGAATGGTTTTACCCCCATGCGATCTCTTCCAACGAATAATTTCTGTTCCTTTTCATCCCAAATCGCAAACGCAAAAATCCCATTGAACAAATCAATGCACTTTTCTTTCCATTCTATATAAGAAGTTAGCAAAACTTCTGTATCAGAATGACCGTTAAAGGAATATCCTTTTAATAATAGCTGTTTACGAATATCCTCGGTGTTATATAGCTCACCATTATAACAAAGCGTATATCTGCCGTTTTCGTGATTTTTCGTCATCGGCTGTTTTCCGCCTTCCGCATCGACAACCGTTAACCGTTTATGGCCAAAGGCAACATGGGCTTCGCTCCAAACATTTCCTTCGTCTGGCCCCCGTTTTGCCAACGTTTTTGTCATGTTTTCCAGTGTTTTCGTTTTTGTCCGTAAATCTTTTTGAAAATGCACCCAGCCTGTTATCCCACACATTTTACACTTCATCCTTTCTATCCGGACTATCAAAAATATATTGGCTCCCTGTCTTAAAAAGATTTACAGTCCCTAAGTATCGATCGGCATCATTCCGTAGGACCCACTGCCCACAACGCCCGGCGTTGTTAATGAATTGTTGAGCAAAGCATCCCGTGTTTAAACATAGCCTATGCAAAGACGGAAGGATGGTTATTTGTCCATAATATTTTAAAATATACAGTTATATTTTCATTGGATTTTGACTAAAAAGTAGGTGAGGATTCCACTATTGGAGGTATATGTATGAGTCAGCAACAACGAACCAAGTTAATGAACAGGCAAACAAGAGCTTTTACCGAAGGAACAGTGGAAAATATCAATCAACAATGGATTTTTTTCGATGATGAAACAGATGAGGCCTGCTCCATTGAAGACCATGTTGATAGCATCATTGAAGTGTACAGGGGTGGGCGCTGGCAGCAAGGAGTAGTTGAAGAAGAGGGGAAAATCCTGCTTCACCGGGAAATCACCTTCTTAAGGGAAAATGAGCCAATTCGGATACGCAAAAAACTGCTCTACTCTTTTGAACGTTTATTGGAAGAATTGAACGACGATTCCTTTTTCCAATTTGTAACGACATTGAATTCACTTGATTTTTCTATTTATGATTGTATATATAGTTATAACCAGCTCACTTTTTTAAGGGCCGTCCCTAACCAGTCCGGCGTGAATTTCTTCACCTTTGATAACGAGAGCCAAATATGTCTCGTTCAACACCACTTTTCTTATGGGAAAAAGGATCACGATCGTTTTGAATTCACCCTGAACACTGGAAAAAGAATCGTCATTGAGAAAGTGAATTCACAATATGGGTAAAAGAATACGGGTAAATGAGATTTCCTCATTTACCCGTTTTCAATTCTGTATTAAAAAAAGTCCATTCCTTGTGGCAGCGAAAGCCCTAAATAAAGGACGAATACAAGCGCTACGATGAACAATATCCACATGGCACTTGTGCTTTTTCCTTTTTTCGTACGAACCAACACCATTTCCATCGCCGCAATCACGATGATTCCAACAATCATTTTTACTGCGTAAGCACCAAAATCCGTAATCAGCATGCCGCCAGTAAGGAAAATCAATAGATAAAACAACCGTGTTATCATATGTAGCATTTTCGCTTTCGGATTTCCACCTTTAAGCATCGAATATGTGACAAAGAAAAGAATGATTCCGATAACCCAAGCTGTAATATGCATATGTGTCATTTTTTTACCCCCTCGTTCAGTTTCCATTTCATCATATCATAGGCTTTTACACAAAAACAAAACTAAGGATCTATCCGAATAGGTAAAATCAACAATTTAATGAACATCATTTACATTTCTTCTTAACTGGTCCTCACCGGCGCATAACCGGCTTTTTACCATATGTAACAAGACGCCAAATATATTCAACCGGTCCGTATTTAAACAGACCCATCCACAATAAGGAAAGCAAAATTTGCAGGCAAAACAGGGCTAATAGAAAAACAAATCCTGTGGTATAAGAGACTGATCCATATAAACCAAGGCCATATGAATAAAAAATGGCCGTACATACCATCGATTGGAACAAGTAATTGCTCATCGACATCCTTCCTATATACGAAAGCGGGCGGAACAGACGGGAAGCTCCTCGATATTCCGCCAAAAGCGCGATTGCCGTGATATAAAAAATCGTAAGTAACGGTCCGCCCAAATAATCCTGCACGAATATCGTACCAAAGTGGTATATCGTCAGATATGGCAGAATCTTAACTGAAATGCCCAACAGCACGCTTATAATCGATATCGCTTTCAATTGTCGTTTATATTGAGTTGGGTTTTGGAGAAAGCCTTGTTTTGCAACTCCTGCTCCAATTAAAAAAAACGGAAAAATCGATAAAAAAAGCATAAGGGCATTTAATGGGTTGTTCACCATATACCAATCTAGTGCCCTTTGACTCATTATTTCCGTAAATGTACCAGATTGATAAACTTCCAAAGACTGTTTCATCATCGCCGAATCAGTCGTAATCGCCATCCCTTCCCTATCAAAAATGCCCATTATAAGAAATAGTGAACCCAATATCGCAAAAGGCAGGACATAACAAACAGAGCCTAGCAGAATTAAATTCCTGCCCTTCATCTTATAAAAAAACAAAAAGGCAAACCCAAATACAGCATAATTAATGAGGATGTCCCCATGCCAGATGAAAAAAGCATGAATGCACCCAAGTACCAGCAGGAAACTTAGCCTTTTCATATATAGCAAAGGAAATGAAATACCCTTTTCTTCACTCCTTACAGCTAGTATGATTGCCCCGAAACCGAACAAAAAGGCAAATAACGGATAAAAGCTGGCCTGTGCGACAATATCACTGAATCTGTACAAAATTCTGTCCCATCCTCCGGACCACCGCTCGGCACCATCTATGTACAAGAGCGGAGAGTGGAAAGAAGGCATATTCACTAAAAAAATCCCTAAAATGGCTAATCCACGTAAAATATCGATGCTTACGATCCGTTTACTTTCCTGCAATGGTACCATCGTGCCCTTCATAGGTACACCCTCTTTCATCCATAACGATTTAACATCTTTTTATAACTCCATTGCATCATCTTTGACTTTCGTGACCGCTTTTTGCTTTTTTATCAGTATGACAAACAAGCTCCCCAATAAGCAAAAGATTCCTGCAAGGAAGAATGCCCATGTATAGGAGTTGAATATTTTGAAGATAAGCCCTCCCCCGTACGCCGCCACTGCTGCACCCACCTGATGGGCCGCGAATATCCACCCGTATACAATCCCACTTTTCTCCATGCCAAATACTTGCCTTGAAATGCCTATGGTCGGAGGAACAGTGGCTATCCAATCCAAGCCATAAAAAACGGAGAAGATGATCAATAGACCGATTGAGCCTTCATTTAGCGCAAAAGGCAGTAATACGAGGGAAGCACCCCTTAGAGCGTAATACCAAAACAACAGCCAACGATTATCAAAACGATCTGATAACCACCCGGATACAGTCGTACCAATCAAATCAAAGATTCCCATGAAAGATAGCAGTGATGCTGCCGTCACAACCGGTAAACCAAAACTAATGCAGTAAGAAATGAAATGTGTGCCGATCAACCCGCTCGTTGAAAGTCCGCATATAAAAAAGCTTCCTGCCAATAACCAGAATTCCTTCACTCTCACTGCTTCAATCAACGACTGAAAAGCCATGGCGATGGGGTTCTTTTTTTGGACTGTAACAGCCTCCTGACTTTCCTCTTCTAATCCATATGGAAGAGTGCCGACTTCCTTCGGATTGTTTTTCATGAATAAAAGGATGATTGCCAGCATGATCAAGCTAAGGACCAAAATTAATCCAATCGCCCATCTCCATGAGTGATTCTCAATGATAATGGCTAAAACCGGAAGTAAAATGAGCTGACCTGTGGCTGTACTTGCCGTTAGTATCCCGACCGCCAGCCCCCGCCTCTTCTCGAACCAACGATTTGCCACATATGGGCTTAATACCGTTAAAAACACTCCAGAACCCAATCCAATGATAATTCCCCAAATTAGCATGAGCTGCCACTCATGCTCCATGAAAAAAGTGAGGAAAATCCCTGCCAATAAAGTGGACATGGCCAATACCATCATTTTCTTCAATCCAAGCACTTCAATTAGAGCGGCCATGAATGGACCCGATAATCCATAAAGAAAAAGACTTATGGCGAAGGCTAAAGAAATGACGGACCGGTCCCACCCGAACTCATTTTCAAATGGTACGATGAATACTCCCGATGATGACCTAACGATTCCGGCTACAATAATCGAGAAAAATGTTATGATTAAAATAACCCAGCTATAATGAATACGTTTCAATGTTCTCCCCCACAATCCAAAACTCTTAGAATCAACATGATGAAAAAGAAAAACTATAATAATTTGAAATATTTTAATAGTAACACTTTATCGTTAAACAGGAAGCTTTTTATCGAAACAAATTCAAGTGCTCCTGAATGACCATCCTTATCCAACAATGGCTTGAGTTACTGTGGCTTATTTACGAATGGAAACATATATATCGCCCTCTCAATCTTCATTTCATCAGGGTCGATATCTTCATGGCTTAATATGAAACCCATCGAACGGGCAAACAGAAAAAAAACGCTGATCATTTCTGAACAGCGTCAGCGAAGCATCAATTAACGAATCTGCCTGATTTCCCCTTAGATTCCCAGTAATCATTACGGAGGTGGATTTTTTGTATTTTCCCCGATGCCGTTTTTGGAAGCTCATCGACGAACGACACACTGGTAACTGATTTGAAATGAGCTAGTTTTTCCCGTGTGAAGGTCCTTATATCATCCTCCGTTAATTCCACGCCCCTTTTTGGCACAATGAAGGCATGCGGCGTCTCTCCCCACTTTTCATGCGGAACGGCAATGACTGCCGCTTCAAGAATGTCCGGATGTTCGTAGAGTACTCCTTCCACTTCAATCGAAGAAATATTTTCTCCGCCACTAATGATTATATCCTTTTTGCGGTCAACGATATCAACATTACCATTTTCATCGATTGTGGCCATATCCCCTGTATGCAGCCATCCATTTATCAGTGTCTGGCTGGTCGCTTCTTCATTTTTCCAATAACCTAACATCACTCCATGACTGCGGACGATGAGCTCCCCGATATCCACGCCATCATGGGCAACTTCCACACCATTGTCATGGATAACCTTTACCTCACTGCCTATGATGGGATATCCGGCTTTCGCCTTCATTCTGTATTTTTCTTTTTCCGGAAGATCATCGAATTCAGAACGAATCAGCGAAATCAGACTAACCGGTGTTGATTCAGTCATTCCGTAAATTTGAATGAATTCCCAGCCTAACTCTTTTTCCACCCTTGTAACGAATGCAGGAGGCGGAGCGGAACCCGCAACAACGATTCGGATATCCTGCTCGATATTCGGAACATTCCGTTCATAATATTGAAACAGTGAATTCAGAACCGTTGGTGCCATATGCATTATGGAAACCTTATGCTTTTCAAGTGCATCAAATATCATTTCGGGGCTGGTTTTCCTCAAACAAACTTGAGTGGCACCATTTGCCGTATAATAAAATGGGGCACCCCACCCATTCACGTGGAACATCGGCAGTACATGCAAATATGTATCGCGGTCATTGACCCTGAAATGATGCATCGCACCTAGGGCATGTAAATAGTTGTTGCGGTGAGTCAGCATCACCCCTTTGGGATTTCCTGTGGTCCCGCTAGTATAAAGGAGGCTTGAAACATCATTTTCATCCACTGACTCCCGGTTAAAGCTCATGTTATCATAACGTTCCAGCCAATGGTTGTAATCGGTTTCATTTATTTCTTCATCTTTATAATGAACGATTATGTGCTCCACCGATTCAAGTTCATCCTTGACAGGGGAAATTAGATGATACAATTCCTGATCTACGAAAAGGACCTTTGACTCGCTATGGTTCAAAATGAATACATAATCGGCAGCCTTCAAACGGATATTCAATGGAACGATTACTGCCCCAAGTTGAAATACCCCATAAAAGCCTTCAAGCATCTCAATTGAGTTAGGTGCCAAATATGCCACCTTATCACCCTTTTTGACTCCAAGATCCCTTAAACCATTTGAAAGCTGGTTTACACGGCCGTTCAACTCTGAGTAGGTTAATACCTTGTCATCTCCAATGATGGCTTTCTTATCGCCATATAGTAAGGCTGCTCGATCTAAGAAATGCGATAATACTAACGGTACGTTCATTTCCTCACCTCTTTTATTTTATTTGAAAATTCTGAATTAGTTTTATATTACCATATCTGTTCCCATTTTTTCAATAATATCAGCCGTTGTTATATAACAATATATTGATAGGCGGATGAATCACATCAATCATGAGTCAACATACAATACATTGAAACTCCCTTCAGTTATAGGCTCATGCCTAAGATTCAAGGGGAAAACCAGAATAAAAAAAGGGTGATTTTCTTGCCGGCCATCGTAGGAATCGTTCAAGTCATCAACGTCGGTAGCAGTGGAATTGTCCATATTGGTGACGTCTTTAAAATCAGTCCATATTCCACTTCTAAAACGTTTGCAGGTGCTGGCTCGTTTAATACGGGTGAATCCATATCCCTCTATAATGCCTATAGCACCACAAATACAAATGATACAGATGGTGTCGATCAGCCACTGGTCTTAAATCTCTAATGTTTTTAAGAAAGGAGTCAGCATGATCTTCAATATTCACCAGACCATACAAATCAATATGATAAAAATTGAAAGCATCGCCAATTCATCCGTTTTTCAAATAGGAAGTGCCGGTGTTATTAAACCATATTCCACATTAGCCAATACTGGAGGATTCACTGAGCCTGCTCCCGAAATTGAAGCTGATGTTACCCCGTTAACCAGTTTCGTCCCATTTACTCCTAGTTAATAGGCATTCACCTACATCCAACTTTTTCATATACTGTCATATATGAAATTAACATATTGTGAAGGTGAGGTGTTGAATCGTGAATCAGGATCTATATTCATATTCCATACAAATGCAGCGTTTTCTTGAAGCCCAGGATAAACGGATCATGAAACTTGAACACGAACTCAAACGCCTGACAGATGAACTTGCCGAGCTGAAAAATAAACCGCCAATCCATGTAGATAAAATTGAATATAAATTCGATCAGTTAAAAGTAGAATCTTTAGATGGAACGTTGAATATCGGTTTAAATCCCAATGACCTTAACAACATTGATGAATTTGCCGTCAACAACCAACCCGTTCAACCAGCACCAAACCTATTTCCAGGCAGGGAAATCGTTGTCCAGGAAATTCACAATGATATAATTTCAGACTTGGAAAATATGATCCACGATGCGGAAACCCAGCTGAAAATATCATTGGAACCCTCTTATCATGACTTCATAAGGCAAGACGTCGAACGCCAGCTTCATCAACGAATCAATATGTATTTCGATAATCTTTCTTACGCGGAACGTGCACCGCAGCAACGGGAGAATGTCAAGGAAAAGGTCAGGGAGAAGGTAAAATCCGATATTCAAACTGCATTATTACAATTCATTACCCATTCACAAGCCGAGACAGGAGGAAATCCAAATGGAGTTTAATGTAACCAATCACCAGCTTTGTGTAGGAGATATTAAAATTACCGGTGTAGCAAGCTCTGCTTTATTTCTCATAGGGGATGTACAAACGGTCCAACTATCCTCAGCATTCGATACCCCGCCGGAATCCCTGATCATCGGGCCATTCGTGCCGTTTTCTCCAGAAGGATAAATAACATGTTTTCTAGAATATCAAAAGTAAAATCTTTATTATCCGACACGGTATCATTCAGCTCCACCCTGCAAATCGGGGATACATCATATATAGATGGAAATGCCCTGGCGATAGCCGTTCAGAAGAAAAGTGAAACTTTCGATTCAGTGGATATTCATTTCGAGAACTATGACATTTTTAAGAAACCACTTTATATCCCGAGATTGAATGAACCAGTCATATCAAGTTTTTCAAATCCGAATCCCTTCATACGGGTCGGCAATATCAATATAATCGGGATATCAGCCTCATCTGTGGTTGGTGTGGGGAACGTAGGCCATGCACGTATGGAATCAAGAGCGAAACATATTCGAGAGGTTCCTAAAGATTCAACGGACAACACTTAAACTTTTAAAGGAGGGGTTCATATGCCCGCCATTACCGGCCCAGTTCAAGTATTTAATGTCGCGCAAGGAAACCTGGTATTCGGTGATTGCGCCGTCATTTCCCCTAAGTCTTCGTCCAAATCCGTTTTCGGATCCGGTTCGGGGAACACAGCTGCAATCACCTTCACGGCCAATGGCCTGAATGGAAGCAATGTCCTTGATATCAATGGGGTCGACCAGCCCATTACAGGGAATAATTAGTGAAAGAAGAAGCCTCCCATTTCCAGGGAGGCTTTTAAATTCGGCCTATTTTTCTAACATGTTAAATACTTGCTCGACGTCTTTGTCTCCCCTGCCTGATAAATTAACGATCAGTACATCCTCTCTTGATAACTCTTTTGCCAGCTTCATGGCGTGAGCTAGAGCATGTGAGCTTTCGAGAGCTGGAATGATCCCCTCTGTCTTGGATAATACCTGAAAAGCCTCAAGAGCTTCTTCGCCTTTTACTGTCTCATATTCCGCTCGTCCGCTATCTTTCAAAAAACTATGCTCGGGCCCCACGCTTGGGTAATCCAAACCGGCTGCTATGGAAAATGTCGGTTTTGGTTCCCCTTGTTCGTCCACTAACGTCAAACTTTTGAATCCGTGCAATACTGCCGGGACGCCTTGCGAAATACTCGGGGCCTCAATTGGCTCTACACCAATTAAACGGACATTTTCTTCATCGATATAATGAGCAAAAGCACCAATCGCATTACTTCCCCCTCCTGCACAAGCAATGATGGCAGTTGGCAGTTTTCCTTCCTTTTCAAGGATCTGACGCTTTGATTCTTCACTTATGATTGATTGGAAATGCTTAACGATCGTTGGATATGGGTGTGGTCCCACTGCTGAACCAAGCAAGTAAAAAGTATTTTCATAGTTTTGCACCAAATCATTCAATGCCTCATCAACGGCATCCTTCAATCGACCCTGTCCCTTTTCGACCGCTACGACTTTTGCCCCCAACAATTCCATCCGAAAGACATTCAATGCCTGTCTCTCCGTATCCAGCTTGCCCATATAGATCACGCACTCCATGCCAAACATCGCACATGCTGTCGCAGTCGCCACACCATGCTGTCCAGCCCCAGTTTCTGCGATGATGCGTTTGGCACCCATCCGTTTAGCGAGCAGGATTTGTCCAATCGCATTATTAATTTTGTGAGCCCCTGTATGATTCAGATCTTCACGCTTCAGGTATATTTTTGCCCCGCCAACCTTTTTCGTTAAATTCTTTGCATGGGTTAACGGGTTTTCGCGTCCGACATATTCTTTCAGATAATATTGAAACTCCTCAATGAATTCCGGGTCATCCTTATATTTCAGGAATTCCGTTTCTAAACTATCCATTACTTCCTGAAGTTCACCCGGTACAAAGCTTCCACCGAACTCACCAAAGTATCCCTTGCTCTTGATCTCACTCTTCATACTATTCTCTACTCCTTTATGAAGGTATTTTTCTCCACTAGTATATAGTAAGCATTCATGACTTTTCAAACTATTCTGTTTATTCAACCAAAAAGAGTATCCCACATCAATGGGACACTCCTTCTCTCTTATACTTCCAATAAATGCGAGCCGTCAAAGAAAAACAAGTAACGGCCGGTTACCTTCTTATTCATTATCCCCTCAACAGCCCTCGTATAGAGCTGAAGCTGCATCCGGTATCGATCGGCAAGAATCTCTTTAGCCCCTTCATACCCGCTAGCAAAACGGCCGGTGATTGTATCCGTTTTATAATCGAGAAGCACAAGACCTTGTTCATCTTCAAAGATACAATCAATCACACCTTGGATAAGGATCTCTTCATCTCCAGCTGCCCAATCGCCGTAAGCTTCCTTTGCAGGCAACGACATCGTAAATGGGACTTCACGGCGAATGCTCTCGGCCCTCTGCATTCTTTGTCCGATTTCACTGTCAAAGAATTCGACGATCGTCTCCGGATCCACAGCTTCTTTCTGTTCCTCCGTCAACAACTCGCGTTGAATCAAGTCAACCTTCAGTTCCTGAATCGATTGAATGGTAATCTCCTTAGATAGATCTATATGCTGCATGACTAAATGTGTAATCGTACCCCTTTCAGCAGGAGTCAGTGACTTTTCTTGCATGAAAGTCGGCCGCTTCGTGATAGGACGCTTAAATTTACGCAACAACTCTGTGGAGCTTTGCTCGTCCTTAAGTTCATATTGTCGTTTTAGTTCGGAAACGGATTGCTTGGAACGATACACCGTCGCCTCATGTTCGGGGTACTCCCATTCCAGCTGTTCCTTGATATCATCATAAAACTCGGAAACGATACCGACTTTCTCCGATTTCTGGACATGATCAAGTATTTGCTCTTGAACTAGTGCCTCTTCCTCATCCAGAACAGCAAGCTCTTCACTTGGAATGACGGAAATGGACCAATTCGATGGATGCGACTCCATTTCCAAGCCAAGACCTGCAGCACCAAGAGAATCCCGATGTCGGACAAGGGATGGACCAATCCAATCAAGATAACTTTTTGCACCTGCCCGTACATAGTCCTTTAATAGCCAATCCCCATGTGCCGCATTACTTTCCCAGTTCTGCTGCGTTTTTTCTGCATCATTGATACTGGCGATCAAATAAAGCTTTTCCTTAGCCCTTGTAAGAGCCACGTAGAGGACACGCATCTCCTCGGCAATTAATTCAAGCTGCTTTTTTTTCTTAAAAGCCAATTGAGGGAGGGATGGATAAGTTATCCGTAATTCGGAATTCACATACTTTGCCGCAAAGCCATAATCCTTATCCAGTAAATAGGGCTTGCGTAAATCCATCATATTGAATTGCTTGGAAAGACCGGCAATGAACACGATCGGGAACTCAAGCCCCTTTGACGAGTGAATCGTCATCAGCCGGACTACATCTTCCTGTTCCCCTAAAGCCCGAGCTGCCCCTAAATCATCTCCACGTTCTTGCATCCTTTCTATGAACCGCAAGAAACGGAACAGACCGCGGAAAGAACTTGCTTCATATTGCCTTGCCCTGTCATACAGCGCTCTTAAATTGGCCTGACGCTGTTTACCACCCGGCATCCCACCTGCAAAATCATAAAACTGCGTTTCGCGATATAGAAGCCAGATCAAATCTGATAATGCCTCCTGCCTGGCAACCTTCCTCCACTTCACTAGTTTTTTATAAAAAGCAGAGGCTTTTTCATAAAGCCCCGGATGTTCTTCCGGGTCACTCTTTCTGTAAAAATCAGCTAGCGCTTCGTAATAGCTTCCTGTATGGAATAAACGCACCTTTGACATCTCTTCTTCATCCAGCCCGACGATAGGTGAACGGAGAACGGATGCCAATGGGATATCCTGTTGCGGATTATCAATCACCTTCAATAAGGAAATCATGATGGCCACTTCAGTCGCTTCAAAATACCCTGTCGACAAGTTGGCGTAAACTGGAATTCCCTGTTTTTTAAATTCCTCCATGATTTGCGGTGCCCATGGCATCGAACGAAGAAGAATGACCATGTCTCGATAAGTGGCAGATCGGTACTTTTTGGTTTTCGTATCATATATCCGATGCTTTTCGCTTATAGCCTTTTTAATGAGCTTGGCCATCTGCCTTGCTTCGAGCTGCGCTTTTTCGAGCTCCTCGGCCTCAAACCCGCCATCCGATCCTTCCGTTTCCGAATGAGCTTCCGGATCGGCTGTTCCATCAATTAAATGGAGTTCGATCGGGTTTGGATCGTCTTCGGGATATGGAGCACCTTTTTTCAATTGGGCATCTTCATCATAATCAATCTCACCGACTGTAATGCCCATCAACTGTTGAAACAAGAAATTGGTCCCATCGAGAACTTCCTTTCGGCTCCGAAAATTGCGGTTCAAATCAATTTTCAGTCCGGAATCAACACCATCATGGGTAAAACGTGTGTATTTTCCAAGGAAGAGATTCGGTTCCGCAAGCCTGAACCGGTAAATGGACTGCTTAACATCGCCTACCATGAAAAGATTCCCATGATATTCGCTGTCAGCCGTCACAAGTGTTAAGATGGATTCCTGAACCAGGTTCGTGTCCTGATACTCATCTACAAGTACCTCTTTGAACTGGTTCCTGTATTCGACGGCTGCCGCTGAAGGTTTTCGTTCACCATCCACAATTTCCCCTGTCAAAATTTGAAGACAATAATGTTCCAAATCCGCGAAATCCACCAAGTTCTTTTCTGCTTTTGCAGCAAAGAATCGATCGTCAAACCGTTTAACTAGCATTACAAGTGTATCGACATAACCCTTGAGCTCCCTTATATCCCGCAAGTAGCTTTCCGGTTTACGGGAAAATAACTCTTCCTGTAACGATTTGATGATCTTCTTTGCCTTATCCCGATACTTGGTAGCCTCATCCGTGACTTCTTTGATAAAATCTGTACCAGTAAGGCGTTTTACCGTCCCAAATTTCACGTTTTGGATTTCTTCATAAAAAGCATTCCAGGATTGGTCCTTCACTTCCGAAAGTTTAGCAACCAGGGCAAGATCGGCTATATAATTCTCAGCCCTTGGTGCCGGCCCCCCAGGGACTTTTGTCAACGCAAGCGAGCGTTCCAATAAATCCCTGGCAGTGTCCAATTGTAAACCAATATCGAACTTCAATGAATCGATAAACGAAAGATCATCAATCCCATCATCATCAGCCAACTCATACATGCCAGCGGCACCATCGAGCCATCGGTCCGGGTCTGGATTCGATTGTGAAAAATCATGCAGCGATCGAACGATATTCTGAAGTGCATCATCGTTTCGATCGCTTGTGAAAGCATCAACCAAATTAAAGAACTCTTCATTATCACTTTGGCCATACTGCTCCTCAAAAAGCTCTTCCATCACTTCATCACGGAGCAGCTGGATCTCCGTAGAATCTGCAATCCGGAAGCCCGGGTCGATATCCGTCAGATAATAATACTTCCTGATCACCTCTAAACAAAAGGAATGAAGTGTGGAAATCGAAGCACGATTAATCAAGCTCAACTGCTTACGCAAATGCTGTGAATGCGGATTATCATTGATCGCTTTTTCTAATGCCTCACTTACCCGATGGCGCATCTCGGCAGCCGAGGCATTGGTGAATGTAACCACGAGCAGTTCATCAACATCGATTGGATCTTCTTCTGAAATGACTTTTTGAATGATCCGATTGACGAGTACCGCTGTTTTCCCTGAACCTGCAGCGGCCGCAACCAGTATGTCCTGATCTTTAGCCCATATCGCCTTCCATTGATCTTCCGTCCAAGTCACGTCTCCTGGCAGAGCAGGAATTTTCGTTTTACTCATCGCTCTCCCCCTCCCCCCTTAATAGCTCAAGAACGTCATTTTGTTTCTTCTGTGCCAAATTCCTGAATTGGTTCTCCTCCAGTGACTGGTCGAATTGGCATACAGATTTAAAGGAACAGAAGGTACACGGCGTTTTTTCCTTTAATTTGTATGGCGTTATTTCCACATCACCATCGACCATTCGATCACCAGCCTCCTGATAAATACGGCGCACATGATGATTCAGAAGCGAAAACTCTTCCCTGCTGGCAACCTTGGAAGCCGCCAGGAGCGATCCGTCCTTTTTAAATCCAGCTGGGATGATATCCGACTTACCCGAATTTTCAATATCAAGCGAGGTATCCATCATCTGAATGACATTTGAATGATCTAGTACAAGTCCATTCATTTTAAAACTTTTATAAATTTCTTCTTCAATTTTATCCAAACTGAGCATTCCCTTTGATTTGACAACGGGATTATGCACATGAAAATACAAAACGCCGGCTGGAATCGCTTCTTTTCCAATAAGCGACTTGGAATGGGTGACGACGATATCAAGGTATGTCAACATTTGCAGCGCGAGTCCATAATATACTTCACTCATGTTCAGTTCCTTTTCACTCGACTTATAATCGAGCACACGCAAATAGACACCCTCATCTTCTTCCGCTTTATCCACGCGGTCGATCCTCCCGATCAATTCCATCTTCGTACCGTTTTTCAATGTGAAAGAAAGTGGAGGCAGCTCGCCATTTTTTCCGAATCCAAGTTCTAATCCGATTGGAGCAAAACCGCTCACCTTTGCATGTTCACTTAATACGATCGAGGCACGTCCAATCACGTGTTCCAGTTTCCTGCGTAAATAGTGATGGCGGTTCGTACTTAACAAAATCTGATTTTGGAGTTTAGGAGCAAGTCTCTCCACAGCAATTCTAGCCAGCTCCAAGCATTGTTCCGAGGTCAATGTAGACCAAGGAATATCATGTTCCTTTAAGTAATCGGAAATCATTTTCAACGCTCCATGGAACATCTCGCCTATATCCGGTGCATCCAAACGGAAAATTTGCCGTTCCCGCAATTTCAAGCCATGAGCGGCATAATGGGAAAACGGGCAGCTATTGAACATTTCCATCCGGGATACACTTGTAAGAATGCTCTCACCGTATAATTGCTTACTTGTTTCCTCAGATAATTTCTTTGTCCTGTTTTGATAAAAAAGGCTCGATAAAACCTTAGTTGCTGAAGGACCGGCCATTTCATCATCCATAATGGCATTATATACATCCCACCATAGTGAATGGA
Organism: Peribacillus frigoritolerans; assembly: GCF_030676415.1. Classification (GTDB taxonomy): domain Bacteria; phylum Bacillota; class Bacilli; order Bacillales; family DSM-1321; genus Peribacillus; species Peribacillus frigoritolerans_A. The sequence goes on from NZ_JAUUTW010000007.1 coordinate 142,016, forward strand.
TTGGATAGTTCCTTTTTTTCAGCTGCAATTGGGCAGCCAGGTACGATAGGGCCACATCATGATTTGCAGCATATTTCACCTGTTCCTCAGCAGACAGATCGGACGGATCGTTCATATAATATACATCGGAAACGTTAGGCAATACGTCCCTTACCCGTTTTAAATAGGATGAGGGTAAAAGTGCCTTTCCTTCCTCATCGGCAAGCGGATATGATAAATAAAGGGCCTCAGCAGGCGTAGTAAATGCTTTGTACGCTGTAAACTCCTCATCCAGCAGGCGCACTTTTGAACTTGGGGCAACATCAAGTCCACCAGCCAGCAGCGCCTCACGATCAGTATCTGAAAATATCCCGTCAGATACAGCTTTTCCTGGCAGAACCCCTTCGTTCAGACCGATAACAAAAGCTGTCTTCACATCATCCAGGCGGGATAAATCCAGATTAGCAACTAATACTTGGTCAATTGCCGGCGGTACCAAAGAAAATTCAAGAGACTCCAGACCAGCTTCAATGATTACCGCAAACTGTTTCATGGAAAGCTCTTCCCCGCTCAGCAGTTCAACGAATTGGTCTAATAGGTCGACAACCGCATTCCATGTTTGCTCATGCTCTCTAGCCGATACTAAATCACCTGCTTCTTCTGCCTCTTGTTTCAGCTTTTCCAATTTTTCCGGTACATGCAATTCTTCAAGATATAGATAAAGTGCTTCACACAATTCCCTGCCATTAGCAGCCTTTTTAACACGTTTTGAGAGCTTCAGGATGGGCTCGGTAAATAATTGCTTCATCTCATTCAACTCTTGCTCAAGCTGCATCTCCTTATCCGTTTGGTTCCGATCCTCGAGTTCCAGTCCGCGGAAGCGCCGGTAGGTCCAACGATCTTTGGACGTCCACCTGCTTCCTTTAATGCCACGGGCCAGCACATAGTTTTCCAGCTTATCTACCTGTTCACGCATCCTATCGTGGTTTTTTTGCAGCGGAAATAGAAGCTCCGTCTTGATTGCACGAAATACCGGCTCATAACGCCAATAGCCATTGATGATCTCCAAAGTGGAACGAATCAGTTCGATCAGAGGATGATTCAGCATCGTCCGTTTGGAATCGACGAACAAGGGAATTTGATAATCCCGAAAAACGGTTTGTAAAATATCTGCGTATGCTTCTCCATTACGGACTAAAATCGCTATATCACGGAAACGGTGCTGTTTCTGTCTGACCAGCGACAAGATGTCCCGGGCAACTCCTTCAATCTCAGCTCTGCGGTTAACTGCCTGGGCGATCGTTACATCTGGTGACTGCTCAAACGTTTGTGCAGGACGAATGGCAAAATAAGTTTCCAGATGGTTCAGCCCCGGACTCTTTCCAAACCTTTCGGTTCCTTTTAAGATTCGATCTTCTGAAATGGGTATGCCATTCCTCAATCCAGCCTGATAAAGGTGATGATAAAGATTCCCTGTTTGCCTGAACAATTGCAAATCATCCGGAGCAGATTGTCTGTAGGGCTGATCTAACGTCAGCGAGATCGTTACACTCCTGCACAGCTTCATCATTTCTTCCACAATCACTAATTCCTGTGGAGTCAAGCTATAAAAACCATCGATATATATATCCGCATTCCTTATATATGAAGACTCTGACATTTTTTCGATCAGTAAAGTGAAATAATCTTCGGAATCTAAATATTTGTTAACCATTTCATCCTCAAAAGCCTGATAGACCAATTCAAGATCATACAGTTTATCCTGAATGCCGCTGCCGGCCTGTGAGGTTTCGGCCAAATAGTTTTGAATGTCGTCAGGTTGGATGCAATACTGCTTGAACTCAGCCAGCATTAGCTCCATCTGTGCAATGAACCCCTGCTTATCAGCAGATCGACCAAACATCTTTAATTCTTCCTTTTTATCATCCATGATCTTCCGTATCAACATATTAACGCCAACACTGTCCAAATGCAGCCGGCTCATCCCCCCGGTTTCCTGAAGAACGCGCCAAGCAAGCCTGCTAAAACTGAAAACCTGTGTCCGGATCATTCCGGCAAGGCCTGGTGTTTTAATTAATTTATATTCAGATAGAAACGTCATCTGATCAGGAACGAGGTAGATAATTGGATTTCCTTCGGGATCTTCTGCCAATTTGGAGCGAATTTCGTCCAATATATTCGAAGTTTTCCCTGCACCCGATCTTCCCAGTAAAAAACGGAGTGACATCTCTTTTTCCCCCTTACAACATAATATCTAGTTCCATCATACCAGAAATACTTTCGTCTTTATGACTAGGTTTCTGTTTCCAATTAGATTTACTTTCTATTATTTTACCGTTTCCCTTTAAAAAACACCAATCGTACGTTCGCGTTTTTCCCCAAAAGAAAAAGCCCACATAATTTTCGGGCTTCCACTATCAATACAATCATTCACCTGTAAATTTATAATTGAATTCTTTGACCGGCCAATATCGAACATCCACTTTACCGACAACATTTTCAACCGGTATATAACCAAAGTGACGGCTGTCAGCACTTTCAAGACGATTATCACCCATGACAAAAAGCTTGCCCTCCGGAACTTTGGTCATGTCCGTCAATTCTTTTAATGTAAAATCACCCGTAAAATCCTGTCCTGGGAAACCTTCCTTGAATTTCTCAAGATAAGGCTCATCCACTTTCTCACCATTTACGTAAAGCCAATCATCTTTATAACGAATTCGGTCACCTGCGATCCCTATAACTCGCTTAACATAATCTTCTTGTGAATTCGCGTGAAAAACAATAATGTCAAAACGGTTGATATCATGAATCTGGTAATTGATTTTATTCACGACAAGTTTATTTCCATCTTCAAGGGTCGGCTGCATCGACTTCCCTTCAACATCATAGCTTGAAAAGAGAAATGTACGGATTAAGATGTAAATAACAAAAGCTATCATCACTGGTTTTATCCAATCGGATAAAGAATTCTTGTTTGTTTTTTCCATCTAGTTCAACCCCTACTACATTTATATACTAATTTATTGTCCTTCTTCTCTCTTCATGCTTTTATTTAACCTGACTTCCAGTCTTTTCCCCACATACCATAGGATAAAGATGACAATCCCGATAATGATCGTACGCACAGGCTTATGAATTAATGATACTAAATCGTAACCTACGAAGCTGATCGTAAAGATCATCACCGCTTTCCCTCCCACTACTGCAAGTCCATATTGCAAGGGACTTACTTTTGAAAGTCCTGCCACGATATTAACGATAGCCGAAGGTGTAAAAGGGAAGCAGAGCAATATGAACAAAGGACCGAATCCATGGCTTTCCACCCACACCATCAACCTTTGCACCTGTTTATGCTTTTGCAAAAATCGGAAAAACCTCAATTGACCATATCTTCTAATAACCAAAAAGATTAAAAAAGAACCCGCTACCGCACCAATCCAAGAAAATAAAAATCCCCACCAGAGACCAAAAGCCGTTGCATTAGCAAGCACGAACACCACTAATGGCAAAAAGGGCAAAAAAGCTTCCAGCATCGGCAGTAAGATCCCAGGAATTGGACCGAATGAGCGATATTGCTGAATAAGTGCAGATATATTATCAAGTGTAAACCACTCTCGTATAGTATCCAAATCCATAATTATCTCCCTCGACATGCTACTATCAAAGCAGCATAAACTTATTAAAAACTGTTTATTTTAGATATATCACTTTCCCCTGAAATTGCAAGAATTATTATCCATATACCTTCATACTTTCCCTATCTCCGGAAAACATAATCTTGTTAACGAATATTTCTTGATTTATCAAAACTGCTTGCATATACACTTAAAATACATTAGGATAAAAAATAGAACAAATGTTCTTTTTTTTTTACAAGGTATACATACTAATATTAAAAACGTGCTATTTTAGAAAGGAGCGGTCAAGATGACCCGCATTCCAGAAGATGACCGAAATATGATTGAAAAAGCCATCTACCTCCCTATGGTTATTACAGTCTTAAACCGGGATCTCAAGGTCATCGAAATTAGTCCGTTTAAATTAAAAAGGCCCTATTCGGAGCTAGTCGAACATATTTTAAAAGTGGTTCAAGACGAACTTGCCGAGGTACGGCGCTATTTGCGCAAGGAGAATATAAAGGTTAGTGAAATCAAACGCGATGAATCGTTCACGATGTATTGTTTTTTATATAAAGGATACGAGGAACATCATAATTATTTCAATCCCCGCCTTCGCAATAAAACCGAAGACTTGTTATGTTATTACTTTTTAGAAAAAAAACACCGTTCAAGGAAATAGCGGGTTACAGGCATCCTCCATATATGTTTGCCTGTGAAATATGGGTGTTTGGAGCCTTTCCGGGAGGATACAGATGCCCTTGGATTTAAAAAAGTATGACCATTAAAAAAGCTGCCCATTTTTCCTGGCATAAAGATAAGGGATTTCAATTTTTCAGAATTAAGATCGATAAGACTCACTAACTTCCTTTTACCTGTTTGGATTTTCCATTATCATACTTTAATTGGCTAGTTCAAACCATGGATTTAGCTCTATTAAATATTACTTTTCGATCAAGCATAACCTATGTAATCAAGTGCATACTGAATACCCTTAATCATTTTTTGTTTTGAGATTCTTTAAATCAAAGTTATTTACATGCTCCTTGGCAAAGCTTGGAGTGACACCCTTTACTAGGAGCTTCGACAAATCAATGATAAAGCAATCAATATCACTATCCGCTGCAGAATGTAACACATCACTCATGATTAGCCCTGATCGATTACGGTCAACAATTCCCTGTATCGAAAGAATGGAAATGCCTTTAGTAATCGGGATGATCGGTACGCATAAAAAGACCATACTATACTTTGTGATTGAGCTTTATCATGTGGGATAAAATGTCTGCCATGGATTTCAGATAGTTAATATCTTCTCCTGAAAACACCTTTTCCTCCTTGTCCATTACACAAAGGGACCCGAATACATTCCCTTTCAAATCCTTAAACGTCACTCCTAAGAAACCTTTTACATTTAACTGACCGGTTACTTCAAGCTCCCTTGTTATGGCATCCTTCATTAAGTTTGCTGTATGTATAGCATCGCCTTTGTTCTTCATGATTAAACGGCAGAATGTCCCTCCATATTCGGCACTGTACCTTCTGGTATAATCTCCTCTTCCCCATTATAGGAACTGAGGACTGTCATCGTCCTTTCTCCCCTTTTTGTTACATAAGCCCTTTGCACAATTAGCTCCTTACTTATACTATTCGTCAATACATTTTAGAGTCAGCACAACGTTTTTGCAAAAGATTGTTATAAACCTTCATTAGAAGAAATAGAGAATAACATCCACTATCTTATTTGAGAGACAAGTTAGGCTTAATCAGTAAATTTGAGGATTTATCGTGACGGGATGTTTCAAATGTGGTTAAGAATAAACTGATATTGTTTTTAATTGGAACTTTATCAGCAAATGATTTTCCATCGAATAAATTTGAATTGTTGAACTACACTACATATAAATATTCTAAAAACATTTAATTATATCCAAACATAGTATATATATGGTGTACAATTTATTAGAACTAAATAGCGGGAAATATTTTGTCTAAACTCAGAAAGTCGATATTGATTTCGAAAACTTTGTTATGTATTTATCCAGAAGAAATACATAACAAAGTAGACGGAAAGTACAAGACCTCTCCCGAAGAGTTAGTGGAAAGAGATAATAAGGGTTATATAGAGACAGAAATTATACATCGGGGTCAGAAAAAGAGAAAAGTTCCAAAACGTATAAATCTTTATACCCTCATATTGATTTACGGCATGTCGCCTTAAATAATGATGTACGGGTGCTTATGAAGTACTGTCAAAATAAAGATGGGGGAAATTATGAAGAAGAGTAGCTTTGTAATAAATTCTATACTTGGATATATTGCAATAGGAGTATTCGTTATCGGTTATATTAAAAGTATACCGGTATAACTATACAATTCTAGGTTTTGAAGTCGATCACATTATTCTTATATTAGGAACTTCTTTCATTTTTGGGTATATATATTACCTTGAAAAGCAATTAACAATCCCCAAAAAGGCACTTTTTATTGGGGGAACATGTTTTTTTATCACTTTAATAGGTAGTTTCATTTTAGAATGATTTTGCAATAATGAAATTTAGCATTCTCTCCATTGTAATCCTATTTTTAATTGAATCACCTCTATTCCTGAACCATTTGAGAGAAGAAGTCTGTACAAATTTCAAGTAATTTTAGATCTTATGATACATATATTTAAACTGTATGCAGCTAACTTCTACAGATCCAGAAAATTATTGTAAAGACGATGAAGGTATATACTAAATTATCCTAATAAGGCAAAAGGTGGAGATATGTTGAATATCGATGGTTTGTCAAAGAAGACTTTGAAAATTTATGGATGAGTTATTTGGAGATTAATTCGAAAGCCCTTCTCATATGAGAAGGGCTTTCGTTATGCCTTAAACCCTTTTGCTAAAGAAAGCATTGAAATATAAGAAGGGCTTGCTTTAATTTTGAATGAATCCCGTTTGCATTCTTCTATGATTATCCCTGAAACCCCTCTACCGTGGTATATACATTGACTTTACCTCTGAAGCCTTTGCCCCATTTGCTTCGGTGAACAGATAGAATGATTTCCTCTTTGTTTCCTCAATCCTCTGGATCAATTTCGTTTTTAAAAAAGATGTCCGGTGCAGCTGGTTTTCGAAAGAACTGCATGATACTTCTATATCGATGGTTTGTCTATTCCTGAATGTGATGGTTGTATGTTTGGAATCCAGGCGATCATAGGATACCACATGCTCATGTGATAACCAGATGCATTGAGGACGCAACGGAGATGTAGTGGGAAAGAAGAAAATCGAACTGGTCGGATCAATCGCAATAGGCGCTTTATGTGTGATGTTTATGAGCTGTTTCGTGCCTCGCTTGCGTCCTTCATAACTTGATCCGAAGAACTCACAGCTTTTCTTTATTATTTCCATAGGTTTAAACGGGGAGATGAACTCGTCCTCCATTTCAACGATGCGGGCATATATTTTACTGCCGTAATTAATTGGCGAAACCATTAGTGTATGTGGCGTGATTTCGTATTCCTCGATGATACCCTGATTATTTTCCTTCATTTTTAATCCACCTCTTCCTCATTGCTAAACACCGCTTTTACTTGACCAAAGCTTATCCTCTTAATTGCTTGAACCCTTCCATTCCCCATTGTCCAAGAAGAGTGAAGGGAGATAGTAAATGTATGTTAAATTACTCACTATAATAGCACAACCCTTAAACATAAAAAGCAAGTTCACAAAAAATTAAAAATTCTTTTATAAAGTGGCTTTTTCGTCATTTAAACGACACATTCTCTATTAGGATTTAAATTTTTTAAATTTTCAGTTGATTTTATCCGCTCAAATCCATATAATAATAAAAAGGGTCAGGGGTGGTAACTTTGAAAAATGAAAAATCTTATTCAGAGTCAGTGAAGTCCTTATCAATGAGCGAAATGAAAAACGATGCCGTGGTTCAGGAAATGTTAATTGATATGATTATTCAGGAAGCCGTCCTTACTACCAAAAAGAATATCCTTGCAAAACAAATCGATGAAGCCTTGGATATGAAAAACAAACCTTTATTCTTAAAACTAAGTTCTGAAATGAACGTTTTACTAAAACAGTTTGGAAATTAAAATGCATGACTAAAAAACAGCCTAATGATCAAAAAAGCCTCCCATAATGTTGGGAGGCTTTTCTAATTATCATCACTCTTTATGAAACATCCCCATGACCTCGGCTGTTTCGGTTATATTGACAAAAGCATTCGGATCCACTTCTTTTATCATCGTTTTTACATCGGTTAACTGATAACGTGTAATGACTGTCATCATTACTTTACTCTTTTCTCCTGAATATGCACCTTCACCATCCATGACTGTAATTCCGCGATATAGGTTGGTCAGGAGCTTATTTTTCATTTCATCACTCTTTTTGGTAACGATCATCAATGTTAATTTAATGTGATTGGAATGGATCGTATCAATCACCTTTCCTGCTGCATAAATGGAAATCAGCGTATATAATGCAGCATCCCACCCAAAGATGAAGCCTGAGATAACCACCACAACTGCATTCATCACCGAAAGCAATGTACCAAGTGGAAAGTCGCTCTTCTTAGCCAATAGCATGGCAATGATATCAAAACCGCCCGAAGACCCCGAAGCACGAAAGATGATGCCTATACCGAACCCCGATATGATTCCGCCAAATAAAGAAGACAAAATCGGTTCAGTGGATATTCCGTGAACAGGAATGAGGTATAAACTGACCGAAATCACGACAACTGATAATATCGTATAGGTGATAAAGCGTCTCCCTAATTTCAGGTATCCAAGAATCAGCAATGGCAGGTTCAACATAAAATTCAATATCCCTGTGTTGACTGGGGTAATGATTCCGAACATAATCGCAAGTCCACTAAGTCCGCTGCTTAAAATTAAATGAGGTATCAAAAATAAGTTGTAGGCTACTGCAACAAGCACTGAGCCTAAAGTGATGAAAAGTACATTATACATATCCGATCTCCTTAAAACGAACTGGGAATTTAATTTATTATAGTAGAGAACCTAAGATTTTTAAAAATAATAGTTTTTTCTGAAACTTTCCAAAAAAAAAAGCCAGCTGGTTTTCAGCTGGCTTTCAATCACCCTTTGTATCTGCATTTTCAACTGTTGAAATCCGCTCAAGCATGGTTGGATGGGAATATCGCAGCCATTTAACCAGGAATGGTGGGTTGACCTGACTCAAACCCGACCTCGTGAGTTCCTGGAACGTCGTGATAGCTGATTCTTTATCCCCGGTCATTTCAATGGCATAACGGTCAGCCCTTGTTTCTTGATATCTGGAAACATAATTGGACAGCGGACTTGAAGCAAAGAGCAGCACGGACGTTATTAAGAGAAATAATGGAAGAGAAGAAATGCTGTCAACCGAACGGACCTTTAACAGATCGCCCCAGCGTCTAATAATAAAATTCATGATTTTCGATGTCAGCCACAAACCGATTAAAGTCAGTCCTAAATAACCTGCAATCCCTATATAAATGTGCTTTTCCACATAATGAGCCATTTCATGAGCCATGATAAAAAGGATTTCATCTTCTTTCAGTTTGTTCAGGGTCGTATCCCAAAGGACTATTCTTGAGTTGGAACCTATACCGGTCACGTATGCATTCAAGGCATTTGTCTTTTCCGCCATATTTACTTCATACACGTGTTCAGCCGGAATTTCAGCCTGTGAGGCAAGTGCCAATATTTCCGTTTCCAGTTCTTTATTTTTGAGCGGATAGAATTCATTATACAGCGGATCGATCAATACAGGCTGAACAAACATCAGGAACAAGGTAAATGGAATGGACAACATCCAAGCATAGAGCCACCACTTCTTCACACTTTTCTTCATTAACCAATATAAAACGGAAACGATGATGAACATCATCCCAAAATTCACCCAGAATTCGATGACTCCATCCTTCATCCACGAAGTGAAACTTTGTGTACTTATTTGGTAACTCTTGCTCATCCGATATCCAATGAAACTGATTGGAAACAGTGCCAGGTAAGAAATAACGGAGAGCCAGAATAAGTAAATGCCCGTTCTGATCACTTTCCGTCTCGAGACTGCCATTGACGATTTTTCGAATACTTTTGAAAAACCAAATAATAAAATGAAGAAATACAGCAGCCATTCATATGGCGTGGATACGAAAAAAATAAAATTCCGCAGTTCTGAATACTCTTCGCTAAGCTTTAGTTCCCTTGCATTCAGGAATGTTGCAGGATCTGCTGCAGTTCCACGCAAAGCTTCGGGAATGGAGGTATCAGCTCCATAAAAAATATACCAATACATCGCTGCTGCATAAAGGATATATAATAGAATCGCTCTTCCAGCCCATTTTCTTACCATGATGCCCCTCCTTAAACGAATCTCCCTCTTAATAGTTTAATCCAAAATGGACAGGTTAGAACCGCATTTCCCTTCTATATTATTTATTCCTTTAAACCTTCTTCATTTTTATTTTTTATTCTTGGATTATCAACCTTAAGAGTTCACAGAATGCACCTTCAGTCAAAAATGTACTTTCATGGACATACGAGGAGGCGGAATGATGTATATGCAGAAACATAAAAAAACGGCTGGGAGGTTTAAGGTAACGACGAATTTGTCCCTTTGCCGCCACTAATTGCTTTGATGAAAATCGTTTCATCAAAGTTTTTGGAATGTGAATTAGATAAAGAATCCGTGTAAAGGCCATTTATGAAAGAAGCCGATTAAAGGAAGGCGGGCCTGAGTTGTCATCCCCTCATCCCGCTATTTTGAAAACTATACAAAAGTGCCATAAGCTCCGGTCGATTATTAACATTCAGTTTTCTGTAAATACTACCGTGCCGATGGATAGAAAAAGTTTTTTTGTAATTTGCTGATTCGTTTCGCCTTGTATTAGCAGGGGAAGCAGCTCATACTCTCGTTTAGAAAAGGCCCACAATTTTTCTATTGCCTTATCCAAAGTTACTGGTGATCTTTCAACATCCTGCTGTAGCTTCTTCATTAAAATTGATTTAAATGAGGCAGGATAAACTATCTGACCGTTGGCACATTGACGGATTGCCGACACGACAGCACTTGTTTCATTCCGCCATCCTGTAACACATAACCTGCAGCACCATGGCATATGGCTTCGATAAGATAATGATCTTCTGAATAAGCAGTAAAAATGAGGAAAGGAGTGGATGGATGGTTTTCCTTTAGGATTGGCATGACTTCCTGTCCAACTTCCCTGATGACCGGGCATCAATAAGAATAACATCTGGCATGACTAATGATGGATGATCGGAATCAAGAACTTCCATTCTTTCCTAGTTACCCCTATGTCCTTAATGTCTTCTTCTTTTTCGATGATTCCCTCAAGTCCTCCCTGACCACCATATATCATTAGCTTAATCGACTTCATAACTTCACCTGTTACTTTCATTATTTGTTATAAATCCGGTAATTTTTTATAATTGTCCGCCACTAATAGTTCTATTGGTCTATATTTCACATCAAAAATTCACCTGAAAACAAATTTAAACTGTAAAATGCTTAAAATGTGGACCTCCTGAAAGTAAAAAGGCTATCAACCCGTTTGCCTTCAGGATGATAGCCTTCTTCTTTGTTCCTCATCTATGAGCGTATCAAGTTTCATGATGCTCTCCTTTGCCCGGAGAAAATCAATTTTGCGATAATGGTGTTTTCCACCTTCTTCTTCATCTTTTTCGTCGGCCCATTTGACGACTTGTTGAAGCGGTGTACGAATGATATCATTTGAAGGTAAGAACGAATCGGTGTGAAATAAAATGGCGAGGGAAATGGTCTTTGCCTTTATCGGGTTTTCTCCCAAGCGGATTAACAGTTTATGTGCCCGTTCTGCACCTTTGATGGGATGGATATCATTTTGTTTATACATATCATAATCCCATTTACCATTGCGATACCAGGTGAAATGACCCATATCATGCAAAAGTCCAGCTTTAGCTGCAATATCAGGGTCTATATTGTATTCGTTTGCTAAGTGAAACGAATGGTATGCTACCGCAATTGCATGTGCCAGACCTGAACGGTTCAAGTATTTTTGAGCAATGGGATGTGTAAAAATATCTAAAAGCTTTACATCTCTCATCTAACCCCTCCTTACAATTATGTGGAAATTTTTAATGACAATCATAACTCTTTTCGAAACAAGAATCAAGGTTTTAAGATGCGCCAATATATTTTATGCAGCCTGATACACTTTGGTTGTACAAAAAAAGGACCATTGCCGTTTATCGGCAATGATCCCCTTATGATCAATGAATATTCAGTTTTGCAGTACATGGTTTTTCAAGGAGCGGCGTAATATTTTACCAGTCGCATTTTTTGGAAGTTCATCCAAAAACTCAATTTTTGCCGGCACCTTATATTTGGCCAAGTATTCCAGGCAATAGGCAAGCAGTTCTTCCTCGGTCAATGCATTATTTTTCTTTACCACAAAGCATTTAACCACTTCTCCTTGATTGGGATCGGGAACGCCTATGGCTGCTGCCTCAACTACTTCTGGATGGGCATACAGAACCTCCTCCACTTCACGTGGATAGACATTATAGCCACCGACGATGATAAGCTCCTTTTTACGATCTACAATGAAAAAATAGCCTTCATCATCCACCCTGGCTAAATCGCCTGTATATAACCAGCCATTTTTCAAGACAGCGGCTGATTCTTCAGGCATTTCATAATAACCCTTCATTACATTCGGACCTCTGACAATCAATTCCCCTACCCCATTGATCGGCACTTCTTCTCCAAGCTCATTGACCACTTTGTTTTCCACCCTAAGAATGGAGGTTCCGATGGACCCCGCCTTCCTTGGACGATCCAAAGGGTTGAAGCAGGTAACAGGGGATGCTTCGGATAAGCCATATCCTTCTGAAACCCTGACATTAAATTTCCGCTCGAATGATTCAAGCAGGGACACTGGCATGGCGGATCCGCCCGATATGCATATCCGCAACGACTTCAAAGCATCTTCTTTCGCATCTGGATATTGGAAAAGAAAGTTATACATCGTAGGCACTCCAGCAAAAACGGTTGCATCGTATTTTTTGATTTGCCTGAATATTTCCTTTGGACTGAATTGCGGGACAATTAAAAGCGTACCTCCGCTTATCAATGGGGCATTCACAACTACCGTTAAACTGAAAACATGGAACATTGGCAATGTCGTAATGACACGGTCATTTTCCGTGATTTTTAAATATTCACCAACATCATGTGCATTGGAAAATATATTGGTATGTGTAAGCATGGCCCCCTTTGGTTTCCCCGTTGTCCCGGAAGTATAGAGTATGATTGCCGTATCTTCAGGATCCAGTTCTGGACCTTTAAAGCCGTCATCCCCCGATTCGATCATTTTTGTAAACGATTTCATTTTTGGGTAGATGTTAAATTTGCTTATATCCCCATTATCCGGCTGCGTTTCACAAATTACATATTGTTCTACGCTTGAGAGGATCGGGTCCATTTTCTCTAGTAAGGGTAAAAGCTTATCTAATGCCACAACAACCTTTACATCGCCATTATTCAGGATGTAACCAATCTCGTCAGGTGTGTAAATTGGATTGACGGGAATTACGGTCGCCCCTGCTCGCATAGCTCCATACAACGAAATGATGAAATGTGGAGAGTTTCCCAATAACAGGGCAACGTTATCACCGTTTGAAACACCAAGCCTATGTAATTCGTCTGCGAACTTCGTCACGGCTTTATCCAATTCCCCATATGAAGTGGATTGATCCATAAAGTAGTATGCTGGCTTATCAGCCTTTTTTAAAGCCATTTGATGAAGCTGTTCAGATAAATTCATCTTTCTCCCTCCCCTGCAAATAGCATGAATGAACAATCATTCATTTTTATGGTAAACTAAATACATTTTCATTATATTAAAAGAAAGCAATCACAGCAACAATTTTATCCATATTCAAGAAATTACTGCCATTATTAGCACAAAAGCCGTCCTATTATGTCGGGACGGCTTTTCTGGCTTAATATATTAAAGCCAATATTTCTTCTTTCGTTACATTGCCAAAATAATGACGAACATCAATTTCATCTAGTACACTGCCGATTGCTTCCTTTTCATAGCGTGTTCCAGTAAGCTTTTGTTCAATATCCGCAATCTCTCCGACCCCGAAGAAATCACCGTAGATTTTACAATTCTCAATGATTCCCCTGTTCACTTCAAGGCGGATGTCAACAGATCCCACAGCGAATCTATGTGAGTTTTGCAAGTTGAATTTAGGTGATTTTCCGTAATTCCACTCCCAGTTTTGATATCTTTCTTCCGAGATTTTGTGAATTTTCTCCCAATCCATCTCCGTTAAAACATACTCTGTAACCTTTCCGCTATCTTTGAAAATATTTTGCAGAAGGAATGAACGGAACTCTTCAACAGACATCGGTTCTTTTAAGAAATCAGCGATATTACCGACACGGCTTCTTATCGATTTAATCCCTTTGGACTCGATTTTATCTTTTTTCACTTTTAAAGCGGATACAATGTGATCCATTTCTGATTGAAACAGCAATGTCCCATGACTGAACATTCTGCCCTTCGTTGAAAACATCGCGTTTCCCGAGATTTTCTTTCCTTCAGCAAGAATATCGTTACGACCGCTCAATTCAGCATGTATTCCAAGTTTCTCAAGCGTTTCCACGACAGGCTGGGTAAATTTCTTGAAATTATGGAAACTATCCCCATCATCCCTCGTAATGAAACTGAAATTGAGATTCCCTAGGTCATGATAAACCGCTCCACCCCCGGAAAGGCGGCGAACAACTGTAATGCCATTTTCATCTACATAATCGGCATTGATTTCTTCAATCGTATTTTGATTCCTACCTATGATGATTGAAGGACGATTAATATAAAATAGAAGATAGGTTTCATCTATATTTAAATGTTTAAGCGCATATTCTTCGATGGCCAGGTTAATTCTTGGATCTGTAATTCCCTTATTATCTATAAAAAGCACAGGTGTTCCTCCTTGTAGACTTCATATCACTGATGTTTCATTTATAGTTGGAATTCGAGATTGGTTTTAGCTACAGCTATTTCCCTTTTGAATACCTCGGATGCTTCTTTTTTCAGTTGATCAAGATTCCCATAATGAGGGAGATGAGTTAACAGCAAAAGCTGGACGTCTGCCTTTTCTGCTAGCATGCCCGCTTCTCTTGCCGTCATATGCCCCGCCTTTGAACCATCCATATCACTGTAAAAATTACTTTCACATAATAAAACATTTGCGTCTTTAGCGAAATCTGCAAGCTCATCCATATATGAACTGTCACCTGTGTAAACTATTGAATGATTTTCAGCTTCAATCTTCATTGCAAAACAAGGGACTGGATGTTTTGTTTTCATGAATGTAAATTTACACGGGCCAATGGTCAAGGGTTGATCAGCAGAGTAGGCTATCCCCTTTGTCACGTCTTTATAAGTTAACTTACCAAATTCGACTTCGTCCAAATCATGACCATAAATAGGAATGGTCCTTTTTTCGCTGCCCAATATCTGCTGTATGAACGCAGCGTGCTGCAGGACACCAATATCCGCTACATGATCCGGATGATAGTGGGACAATACAACTGCACCAAGATCCTCCGGCTTCATATGGTTTTGCAGCTGTGATAGAACACCGCTGCCACAATCAAGCAGAATGCGAAAATCTTCATATTCAAGCAAATAGCCGGAACTTGCCTCATTTTTAGCTGGATAACCGCCCCAGCAGCCAATTACGGTGATTTTCATGCTTAGGCACTCCTTTTTTTCTCTCAATGACTTCCCCATTAATATAAACTATTCTTGCCCTTATTTCACCTTTTTTACTTATGTTATAAAACATTCATTGACATCGCAAATCTGTTATAATACAATAAAACCATAGAAAAGCGAATAATAAAAAAAACCAGGAGATGATGTTCATGATTCAAAGTAGCGTTGAGTTCTTTAAAAACCTGCCTCCGAAACAATGCACGGAATGTGGAAAAAAAATTGAAGAACAGCACGAATGTTACGGAAACCACTGTGATCATTGCCTTTCTGGAGAGTAGTAGTCTTGTGTTTCACCATCCACTTCCCAAATAGCAGGATGATTTCATATAAGGTTCGGTTTCACAGCTGGAAAACATCCCCAATAAAAAGAAGAGATACCGATGATTGGTATCTCTTCTTTTTTTATTGGGATTCATTGCCTTTCAGCAAAAAAATAGAATTATCACGTAACGGATAATCCTTTGAACAAATATATTTTAAATAATTCAGCAATTTCCGCTTTCTCTAATGGGTCATGGTTCCTTTCCCAATCAAAAATCAGGGCAAGGTACATCTTTAGCATCAGGAAAGCTGTTATCTCTGGATCGCAAGGCTGTATATAGCCCTTATCAATCGCTATTTTAAGTTTTTCCTTAATGTAGGATACAATGGCTTCTTCCATTTCATTAACCATTTCCTGAACGGCCGGCGTACCAATTTCCCGCTCTTCCTGAAGAAGTTTTAAAGATAATTGATGTTCCTGCCTGAACTCCAGAATTCGATAAACGGCCCGATGCAGATTTTCAAAAAAGGAGAGTTGGTCATCCAAAGATTGTTCCGCCTCATATTTCATTTCCTCTATCATCCGCTGAACGATTTCTTTAAACAGCTCTTCTTTATTTTTATAAAAGGTATAAATGGTCCCTTTTCCCACATTGGCAATTTTAGCGACTTGATCCATCGTCGTAGCCTTATATCCAAAAAGTGAAAACGACTTGGTCGCGGCTTCTAAAATTAATTTTTTACGATCAACAGACATTTCCCACCTCAATCCTGACCAAACGGACAAAACAGTCATTATGTTCAACGATATCATACCAAAAATTTTCAGTCTTTTCAATTATATTTTCAATTTCTTAGAGAAACAATGGCCATCCTCATTACTGGACAGCCACTTTTTCGAAAACATAATCCAACTTCAAATGAAAATATGTAGAGCACATTGCAAGCATGGTTAAACTGGTTTCCTCTATTGACTGATCACTTTTCCTGTAATCTGTTTAAAATGATTGTGGCCAAAGCATCGATGAATTCAGGTTTAACATTGGGCATATCCGGCCTATAGTAGCCTGCACCAATCTCTTCCGTCACAACCTTACATTCATAATCGTTATCATAAAGGACTTCAAGGTGCTCGGCAACGAAGCCAACAGGAATATAAATGAAAGCTTTATAACCTTTTGCTTGATGAAGATCTCTGGTTAAATCCTGTACATCAGGTCCCAGCCATGGTTCAGGTGTTTGTCCAGCGCTTTGCCAGCCTACTGCATAATTGGTAACCCCTGCGCCTTGAGCAATCATGTCTGCCGTTTCTTTCAGTTGATTTGGATACGGATCTCCTGATTGCAAGATTTTTTCAGGGAGGCTATGTGCCGACACAATCAAAGCGAAATTATCGCGTTCTTCCGAGGTCATTTTCCCGATTACTTCTTTTACTTGGTCTACCCAATATTGAATGAATTTTGGCTCATCATACCAACTTTCAACGGAAGTGATGGTCAGTTCCCCCAATTTAGCGGCTTCATCCTGGGCACGTCCATTATAAGACTTCACGCTGAATGTTGAAAAATGCGGTGCCAATACTATACTGACCGCTTCTTTGATTCCATCTTCATGCATTTGTTTCACTGCGTCTTCAACAAAAGGTTCAATATGTTTCAGTCCAAGATATGCCTTGAATTCAACTTCCTCCTGAACGGAATTCAATTTCTTTTCAAGGGCTTCAGCTTGTCCTTCCGTTATTTTTGCAAGCGGGGATAATCCACCGATCGCTTCATATCTGCCTTTTAGGTCGGCAATCAATTCGTCGCTTGGCCGTCTCCCATGACGAATATGTGTATAATATCTTTCAATATCCTCTTCAGTGTATGGAGTACCATAAGCCATGACTAAAAGGCCCATTTTTTTTCTTGACATGAGATTACACCTCTTTTAAAGATTTCGTTCTTTTATTGTGCATCCAATTATGGATTTTTAGCAAATGGTTCGCTCACCTTACTTCATTTTTGATGAATATTCATGAATGAAAGCGGTCAGCCTCTTCAGTGTTTCCGGGTTTACGGAAGGGAAAACCCCATGTCCAAGATTAAAGATGTAGCCGTCCTGTTCCATGCCCTGATCCAGGATCCTTTTCGTCCGTTCTTCTATAACATCCCATGATGATAATAGCAGGGCAGGATCAAGATTACCTTGTACCGTTTTCTGTATTCCCATTTGTCTTGCTTCTGTAATTGGCAGTCTCCAATCAAGCCCGACTACATCAATCGGAAGATCATTCCACTCAAGTGCCAAGTGACTTGCGCCGACCCCGAACATGATTAGCGGTACATTTTCTTCACGCAATGAAGAAAAGATACGAGTCATGATCGGCTTGATGAACACGCGGTAATCTTCAACGTTCAAAGCACCCACCCATGAATCAAAGATTTGGATGGCTTTAACGCCGGCTTTAATTTGTGATTTGACATAGACGATGATCATATCCGCTAGCTTATCCATTAATGCAAACCAGGCCTTTGGCTCGGAATACATGAAAGCTTTCGTCTTATTGTAGTTTTTGGATGGGCCGCCCTCAATCATGTATGAAGCAATGGTGAACGGTGCCCCGGAGAAACCGATCAAAGGAACGGATAATTGTTCCGTGGTCAATAATTTAATCGTGTCCAACACATATGGGATATCTTTCTCTGGGTTCAATTCACCTAATTTTTCAACATCCGTCACCGATTGGATCGGATTGGATATGACTGGACCGATTCCGGACTTAATCTCAACATCGACACCAATGGCTGGTAGCGGTGTCATTATATCTTTATATAAAATTGCAGCGTCTACGTCATATTGCTCAACTGGCAATCTAGTCACATAAGCGCATAATTCCGGCTGATGAGTAATCTCAAAAAGGGAATACTTCTCTTTCAATTTACGGTATTCCGGCTGTGAACGGCCAGCCTGACGCATATACCAAACAGGCACATGATCCGTTTTCTCTCCTCTTGCAGCTTTTAAAAATGTATCATTCGTAATTTCCTTAGACATTAATATCCACCTTTCAAGCAATCACGTTTCTATTTTTATTCATTACCTTCATAGAATATCAGAAGGATGTTGAATTTCAAATCGAATCTCCTTAAACTATAGCTTTTTCTATAATAGAAGTATAGCCAACCTATATATTTGTCAGAAAATCGACGTTTTTATAACCGGTATCAAAGCCTATTGGTTAGATTGAAAATGGTAAAAGCACTATTCATTGGGTAAAATGGGTATACAGGTACTATATAGAAATTGGAGGGGAATTTATGAATGTATTCATCACATCAGGCACTTACGATTTTTTGAAAATCAAAAAAGATAAGCACCCGAATGAAAAAATATTACTTATGCAAAATCCTGACACTGCAGTACTTTTACATGAAACAACTGGTAAAACGATCTTCAGCTCTCCACGTAAGTATGAAGTAGTTGATGGGAAAGGAAACCTTCAGGATCATGGGTATGTAGTCATGAACAATATCCCTGTAAGTGAAGAAGGGAGGCCGGTATTCGAACATCGTTTTAAAAACAGGGCCGGTTTCATTGAAAATGAACCAGGTTTCGTCGCACTTCGAGTACTGCGGCCAATCAACTCTGAAACTTATGTAATTCTAACGATTTGGGAGAAACAGGCCGATTTCCTGAACTGGAAGAACTCCAGTTCCTTTCAGAAGGCGCATAACAGCGACTCCAAAGCTCCCGTTACGAATTCCAGCCAGAAAATGTTTTCAGGTGAAGCCTATATAACGCAATATACATTGGTGAAGGATTCCGAAGAATAATCCATTCTTGCTCAATAAGAGGCCCATCCTTCAAGGATGGGCCTCTTTGAATTCATCGTAATACAGAGCGTTATTTTGGACGGCCCAAAAATCATAT
Source organism: Peribacillus frigoritolerans (assembly GCF_030676415.1). Classification (GTDB taxonomy): domain Bacteria; phylum Bacillota; class Bacilli; order Bacillales; family DSM-1321; genus Peribacillus; species Peribacillus frigoritolerans_A. The sequence goes on from NZ_JAUUTW010000007.1 coordinate 161,605, forward strand.
AAACCTATAACAATCCGACAAATTCCTTCTTTATTTCCGGGGAAATGCAACGGATATTTACATATATTTTATCTGAATCCTTTTTTCAAAGTACTTTAGCCCCAGGAATTTATACAATTTAAACAAGGTAAAACTATATGCCGCTCCTAATGCAAAACCTGCCAAGATATCAGTTGGAAAATGAACTTTCATAGCGATCCTGCTGACACCGATAAGCAGAACCAGACAAACGAAACCGATTCCCACTGCCCATTTCAATGAGTTTCCTTTAATTTCTTTCATGATTATATAAGCAACCATACTGAAGAAAACAAGGCCCACCATTGCGTGACCACTTGGAAAACTGAAGCCAGCAGTCTCCATCAAATGATTTTCAGGGCGGACTCGTTTAATATGATTTTTTATCCACCCGTTTAATACATCAGCCCCAGCCATTCCGATAGAAAAGACGGCCATGGTCCAATAATCCTTCTTTATCATCCACAAATATAGAACACATAATAAGCTTCCAAAACGATGAACTTGGATTTCCCAAGATAGGTAATGGACTTGAAGGAAGTGAAAGAAAATGTATTCTCACCTACGGAAAAAAGGTCCGCAATATATGTATCGAACGCTAAAGTCTTCTCACTATGGACTTCATGCATCAAAAAAAAGAATAGCAACAAGCAAAGCAGTAGCAATCCAGGAATATTTAATCATTATATATCTCTCCTCGAGGTATTTAATTCACTTTGGATTATTCAGAATATGCTATACTATTTACAATTAATCCAATCATTGGGAGGTGCAAAATGATACAGCGATTACACGATCTTCTAGATGGTTCATATGAAGAAATGGTTTCCATCAGACGTTATCTTCATCAACATCCCGAGCTTTCTTTTCAAGAAACCGAAACGGCGGCCTTCATCGCTGGATATTATGAAAAACTCGGAATCGAACACCGGACGAATGTAGGCGGTAATGGTGTTATTGCCAAGGTCAAAGGCAGTAAGCCTGGTAAAACCGTAGCATTGCGCGCTGATTTCGACGCCTTACCCATTCAAGATGAAAAAGAAGTTCCCTATAAATCTTCCGTACCCGGGGTAATGCATGCGTGTGGACACGATGGCCATACAGCGACACTCCTTGTCCTTGCAAAAAATCTGAATGAACTGAAAGATGAGCTCGAAGGTGAATATATATTTATCCACCAGCATGCTGAAGAATATGCTCCAGGAGGCGCCAAACCAATGATTGAGGCTGGCTGCCTTGATGGGGTGGATGTAATTTTCGGCACCCATTTATGGGCTACGGTCCCTACCGGAACAGTCCAATACGCTAATGGACCCCTTATGGCTGCTGCCGACCGTTTTGAAATCATCATTCAAGGTCGGGGCGGACATGGAGCCCAGCCACATAAAACCCGTGATGCAATCGTAGTCGGCTCCCAGCTAGTCATGGCCCTACAGCAAATCGTAAGCCGCCGCCTTAACCCAATAGATTCTGCAGTCATTACCGTTGGTTCCTTTGTAGCAGATAATGCCTTTAACGTCATTGCAGATAAGGCTAAAATAATCGGGACCGTCCGCACTTTCAAGGAAGATGTCCGTTCATTCATAAGCGAAGAAATGGAGCGGATTGTTAAAGGAACCTGCCTAGCTGCGGACTGCACCTATGAATATCAATACTTTCAAGGTTATCCCGCTGTTATTCCGCATGTTGAGGAAACTAAATTCCTCATCGAAAGCACTGAGTCCGTCAAGGAAGTTTTGATTACTGAGGAAATTGACCCAGATATGACAGGTGAAGATTTTTCTTATTATTTACAAAATGTAAAAGGTACATTCTTCTTTACAGGGGCCAGGCCAAAAAATGAACATACATATCCGCATCATCATCCTTTATTTGACATTGATGAAAAAGCGATGCTCATTGCAGCCAAAATATTAGGCACTGCAGCTGTAACCTATCACAATAAGAAACAATCATCCGAAAAGGTGAATGAATCTTTATTGCGGTAATGGCAAAGGGACGGGTTATCCCCGTCCCTTACTCTTTAAGAAGTCTTATTCGGTAACAATTCACAGCCGTCTCCCCAAGATGTTCCAACAAATGATGGTTGGCATATGCACCGACAGCTGCCCCAAAACCTGGAACGAGCTGGAACATTTTGATGACATCGATGTGATCGCGATATTCCTGCTGAAATTCTTGCCAGTCTATTTCCGGCCATTTCCCTGAATCCCATTCTTCTATTACCCGTAATGTTTCCAGTTTTTTTTCCTCGCTTGAAAATGCCATCTGGAAGATATGGAGAATGAACAATCGTTCCTCATATTTATTTGGATCGAAACCGTATATACGGGATATTTCGAATAATAATTTCATCTTGATGCTAAGCAGTAATGGGAAATCAGCCAATCCAATTAAAAGCCCTGCCGCTCCGGTTCCCACACCTTCTATAACGGCCGTTTTCCGATAGGCCGTTACAATTTCCGCAACCCATTCTTCTTTTTGCTGCAGGGATAGAAGCACTACATTTTTTTCTTTAGACATATATTTCGAACCTGATAATACGGCCTCTATCATCCCTTTAATACTATCAGTAATCATTTTGTGCACTCGGTCTGGAATATAACTATTCAATTTGATTTGCGCCTTTTTGGACATCCGCTCAAGCCTGCCGGATTTCCTGGCTACTTTCTTTTTCCATAATACTAATTCCGATAATGCCTTTTGTCCATATTCATCCATCTTTTAACACCTCCGTTTAATATGTATACACCCCCTATGAGGCTTTTATTTTCTATTTTCATTTCTTAAAAGAAAAAGCTGATTTTTCATAAAATTAACTGAAACGTTTTTTTTGAGGGTTTGTAAAATCTGAACGTTATTTTCCACTCCAGGCACTCGCTTTCCGCGGGCGGTCCGGGAGCCTCCTCGGCGCTCTTTGCTCCTGTGGGGTCTCCCTTGGACGCGTTTTTCCCGCAGGAGTGTCGCACCTTCCGTTCCAATCAGCTGAACTAGATTATTCCTTAATGGTTAACTGTTTTTGAAACCCCCTCACCGGAATGAAGAAATTTGCGAGACTCCTGCCGAATAACTGGCTAGCCGAGACCCCACAGGCGCTTGCGCCGAGGAGGCTTGGCAGACAGTCGGCGGAAAGGGAGCGGATTTCTGAAATTAGCTGTAACATTAATAAAGAAAAAGCTGATTTTATGAAAAATCAGCTTCTGCTTAAAAGTTTTTAATTTTCTTTACTGCATAATTTTTAAAACCGAATAAGAAAACAAACCCCATTGCCAAGGCAGCTAAAGCGGACATCCATTCCCCTTTCACAAGCAGGATCAAACTGAAGACCAGGTCCTCAAATAATAAGAAATAGGAAATTAGCTTTATGACTGCAGATTCTCTCATTTTTGCGGGCAATGGATACAATGAGACCCACACTTTCCATTCATGAGCCTTCCAAACCGGCAGCAGTTGCAGGGCGGTCATGAATAGGAACATAAACGTTACAATCAAATGTGCCCATATGTTAGTGAATACACTTAAAATCACTGACCCAATGATAGTCAAGCGAAGACAAAGTCCCACATAATCATTGGATCGCAACAGAGTACGGGCATAAAGATAGGTATATGTTGATTTATCACCATACGGAATGAAAGATAATAGCCAGTCCATCCATTTCCTTCTCGCTACCTTCCCTTTCAAATGAGGAACATCAGTAAACATGTTCGCTATTCGATAAAAAGAATTCATCCGTTTGTTTTCCAGTTCCACCAGCCGTTCCCACTTCAACACAAAACCTTTAGTTGCACTTCGGTAATACATGTAAAGTGCTAACAACAATAAAAATGTTATAAGTGCAAACAGTATATTTGCCCTTGAACAGATGAAATAAAGAATCACTCCATTAAGTAAAAAGCGGATGAGAGAATCCCAATGGCTCACTGATGTATCCTGATATTTCAACACCTGCCAGCGCATGGTTAAATTCAAGAACTTTAAAATTAGCAAAACGACCAGGATGATTCCAAGGTCCGTACCTCCTGCACCCGTAACCTTCGAATACATCGGTATAGATGCAATTAGGACAACCAGAAGAATAAAACACTGCATGACCCAGCTTAATATCAATGAATTCTTGAAATAGCTTCTCAACTTCGTTTCAAGCGGAAGCAGGAATACCGTATCAGGTTCTTTCAAAAAAGTATTTATCGGGCTTCTGGTTACAATGATCGATAAAACAAAGGCCATGATCAATTCAACAGGGAAATCACTGTCTAACGTCTTCACCCAATCACTGTAATAATAAGCCAAACCACCAAGAACCAATACCATGACAAATACAAGATGACCATTAAAAATATAGCGAAGATATTTTTGCGTTTCATTTATATAGCCTAAATATCTTTCCTTCCAGAGATTTTGGCTATTCATGACCGATTTCTTCTTTCGTCAATTGAATATATAAATCGTCAAGAGTTGCCCCCGGCATGGAAAATTGTTCACGAAGCTGCTCAAGATTGCCTTTTGCCCGGATCTCTCCATTATGCAGTATGATGAAAGAATCACAATACCTTTCGGCTGTCGCCAGTATGTGTGTAGACATTAAAATTCCCGCTCCACTCTCTTTCATTTTCCTCATCAAATCGAGCAGGGATTGAATGCCTAATGGATCAAGACCTACGAAGGGTTCGTCGACGATATATAAAGACGGCTGTACTAAAAAGGCGCACATTATCATGACCTTTTGCTTCATTCCTTTTGAAAAATGGGCCGGAAACCATTTAAGTCTTTTCTCCATATGGAATTCCTTTAACAGAACGTCCATCCTTTCTTTATATGTGGCCTCCGCCAAACCATGTGCCATGGCCGTAAGCTTTAAATGCTCCTCAAGTGTAAGCTCATCATACAAGATTGGCGTTTCTGGAACATAAGTGAATTGTTTACGATATGTATCCGGGTCCTGGGCAAGAGTTTTACCATGAATCGAGACACTTCCGCCTTTCGGCTCCATGAGTCCGATGATATGTTTAATCGTCGTACTTTTCCCAGCCCCGTTGAGCCCAATTAACCCTACTAGCTCATTTGGTTGAATGTCAAAACTTATTCCCTTTAAAACGGGCGTTTTCGTGTATCCGCCCACTAATTGCTTTATTTCCAATAAGGACATATAAACAATCCTTTCTATATAGAGGTTCTTATTTCCATTTTATCAAATTCTCCTGCTTTTATATAGTCGAGTGTTCCCAGAACTAAATTTCCATAAATAACTAATTATATTTTTCCTGCTTGGTGGTCATCATATATAAGGAAGAAGGGGTTAGTCATTACGTGTGATTCACATCATATTGTAAATGAGGTGTCAGTTAAAGACGTATAACTGAATTAAACCAGAAGCTTCATTAAAAAAATCGTTTCGAGCAAGGAGATGGTTCTCTTGCACGTAAAAGCAGAAAAATCATTCAATAATTATCAATTATGCTTGAAAGTTGATGAAACTTTAAAGATATAGGAGATGGTTGCTTTGAATGGAAAATCTCTAATCAGATAATAACCATATTTTACTACAATGTAGATGAGGTGTTTGTCGCAGAGAATTTATGCTAATGCGAATTTTGAAGCAAAACCCCCTTTTTCGACAGGCAGGGTGCAACTTAATGTTGCATCCTGTTTTTATGATTTTTCCTTTTCTCAAGGATTCAAGCTATGGTACGATTAACAAAATACATTAAACTTTTAAAGGAGCGTTTTTTATGAGTGATTGCATTTTTTGCAAAATAATCGATGGGGAAATTCCAAGTACGAAAGTTTTCGAAAATGAACATGTATTGGCCTTTCTCGATATCAGTCAAGTAACCAAAGGCCATACGCTGGTAATACCTAAAGTACATAAGGAAAATCTTTATGAGTTGACACCTGAAATTGCCAAGAATCTTTTTGAAGTGGTTCCGGAAATTGCCCGTGCCATGAAACAGGAATTCCAACCTGTAGGTCTGAACCTTTTAAATAATAACGGGGAAGCCGCAGGACAGTCCGTTTTCCATTTTCATATGCATCTAATTCCCCGGTATGGCGAAGGTGACGGCTTTGGGGCTGTTTGGAAAACGAATACCAGCGACTATACACCAGATGACCTGAAACAAATCGCTGACTCCATTGCACAGCATTTAAAATGAGACTGTGATGGCCTGTGAGGGTTTTCTTTCTCCTTTCGTTATATCTGCAATGGAACTTTAGCTAAACGCTGGTTCATGAAAAAAACAATAATCCCGGTTGGGTCCTCACTCAAAGTGCAGGACCTTTTTACTTTGGGCCATCATTAAAAAGAATTGTCGCTTAAAATTCTAAATTTTCCTCCTATTGAATTTAGTTTTCTGGTAGGATATATTAGTCTCAAATACTTTATCACATAGTCGTATAGGAGGAAAAAAATTGAAACGTGCACGCAATTTTAACGCTGGGCCAGCCGCCCTTCCCTTAGAGGTTTTACAAAGAGCCCAAAACGAATGGTTGAATATTGAGGATTCAGGTATGTCCGTCATGGAATTAAGCCATAGAAGTTCCGAATTCGAAAAAATTCATAACCATGCCATTCAATCATTAAAAGACCTTATGGAAATTCCTGAAAATTATGAAGTTCTCCTGCTGCAAGGAGGAGCAAGTCTACAATTTTCCATGATTCCCATGAACATTTTGAATGATGGAAAAAGGGCAGATTATGTCCTCACTGGTTCTTGGTCGGAAAAAGCATTAAAAGAAGCCAAAAAGGTTGGTGAAACGGCCGTAGTCGCTTCATCCAAAGATGAAAAATATACGTTCATCCCTAAAGTCGAAGACATCGAATTGAATGATGATGCTGCATATCTTCATATCACAAGCAATAATACGATTTACGGAACACAGTGGAAGGATTTTCCGGAAACAGGAAACATTCCTTTAGTAGCTGATATGTCAAGTGATATTCTCAGCAAAAAGATTGATATTAGTAAATTCGGCATCATCTATGCAGGTGCACAAAAGAATCTAGGTCCGTCGGGAATCACAGTCGTTATCATCCGTAAAGATTTAATAACGGATAATGACAAAATCCCATCCATGATGAACTATTCTATCCATTCGAAAAATAAATCTTTATACAACACTCCTCCGACATTGGCCATTTACTTATTGTCCCTTGTGTTGGATTGGGCAAAAGAACAGGGCGGCGTGGAAAAGATTGCTGAAATCAATGAAGAAAAAGCAAAAGTCATTTACGATGCCATCGACGGCAGTGATGGTTTTTATAAAGGCCATGCCCTACCGGACAGCCGTTCATTAATGAATGTAACGTTCACGCTTCCGTCTGAAGAAGCTGAAGTACAATTCCTTAAAGAAGTGAAGCAAGCCGGATTCGTAGGACTAAACGGTCACCGTTCCATCGGTGGCTGCAGAGCATCCATCTATAATGCGGTCCCACTATCCCATTGCCAGGACCTTGCTGATTTCATGAAGAAATTCCAGGAATCGTATAAAGCGAAGGAAGCTCAAACTCTTTAATTCAAACAAATATAACTTCTAAAAAAATAGGTCCTATGATATACTATTTTAAACTTCTTGCAACAGGCAATAGTGCATTGTTGAAGAAAAGATGTTAGTTGAGATGAGAATAGGAGAGATGAGTAAATGAAAACGAAAACCCTTGTGTCACTGTCCCTATTAATCGGGATTGGGGCTGCCCTGCATTTTATCGTACCTGGATTCTTCCTAGGAATGAAACCGGATATGATGCTGTTGATGATGTTTTTGGCGATTACCCTGTTTCCCGCGAAGAAGAATGTATTCATTGTCGCCCTGGCTGCTGGAGCCATCTCTGCCATGACAACTACATTTCCTGGAGGACAGATTCCAAATATCATAGACAAATTGGCAACAGCCTTTCTGTTTTACCTTTTATTCATCAGTCTTAAGAAGTTTTCAACATCCGTTGTCACCGTTAGTATCTTGACTGCCGTAGGAACAATGATTTCCGGCGCTGTCTTCCTTGGATCGGCTTATTATATCGTTTCCCTTCCAGGGCCTTTCGTTGCACTTTTCGGCGCTGTTGTACTTCCTGCCGTACTGTTAAATACAGTTGCGATGGCCATCATTTATCCAATTGTGAACGGCATCGTAAGAAAATCAAATATACCCATCAATGCTTAAGCAGCAGGATCATCATACCTAAAAAAGCACCGGAATTTCCGGTGCTTTTTTTCCAATCTTATGAATCTGGAATTCTAGTCAGAATCATCCTTCAAGGGTCAATGAATCAATATCCACATAAACCAAATGAAAAGCAGTAAAACCCCGGGGAGACCCATAGCGAAGGCTCTAGCCTGGAGCACCCTCTTAGGCGGATAGATGCCAGGATTTTTTGCTTGCCTTAGAAAATACCCCATTCCGCACAGGCATACCAGGCCTAATAAAAAAATGATTTTCATTATTAACCCACCAGTGCCATCCATGTTCCGACAGCTTGTTTTTATTATCTATATGCTGATCTTCCCTTTATATGAAGCATTATTAATAAAGCTTCAAGTTATTTTTAAATATTATATATTTACTCTCTAAGTTTAAAAAAATATTTTTGTGATATAAAGATAATATGGTCGATAGTCTTCCATAAGGATGAAAATTATGGTATTTTGATATCAATAGTATTTCTCTCCCTATTTATCATAATTTCCAATTGATGCTTTTTTCAGCAGGGATTCAGACCATGGAAAGCGAAAACATATTATTAAATGAGGTGATCCTAATGAAAGCAAAATCATTACTAATTGGCTTTTTGACCGGAACAATAGTAGCTGGTGCGGCAACCTTACTTTCAACACCAAGTTCAGGTAAAGACCTACGGAACCGCATCAAAACGAATACCGACGAAATTAAGAATACAATTGATGAGTTAAAGGTAAAAATGCTAAATATTAAAGATGACACGATGGAAGCTTCCCAAATCAGCAAAGAAACGGTAAAAACGTTCATTTCGGATGTTCAGGTCGTCATCGAGAACTGGAAGCGGGAAATCGAACCCAATAAGAATGAATTATTGAAGAACGTTCAAGAAATTGAAAATTCATTGAAAGAATTGGAAGCGGCCACTCCTTCTTCTAAAAATTAATAGCTGACATCGTTACACAAGCTTGATTCTCCATTTTTCCCAATAAATTACATGGTTTATTGGAGAAGAATGGAGAATTCATTAAAAAAACTAAAATTTTCTAAAAATTTCGCAAATATTTATCTTTATTAATTTTTATTTTATTGTCATAATAAATATATAGAATCTTATAAGTAGGTGAGCCCATAATATGCAGAATAAAAATTATTCTATGAAAGAAGCAATGATTTTTAGTCAACGAATTGCACAATTAAGCAAAGCATTATGGAAATCGATTGAAAAAGATTGGCAGCAATGGATCAAGCCCTATGATTTAAATATCAATGAGCACCATATTCTTTGGATTGCCTACCATCTTAATGGCTCTTCCATTTCAGATGTTGCAAAATTTGGGGTCATGCATGTTTCTACGGCATTTAACTTTTCAAAAAAATTAGAGGAACGCGGGTACTTAACATTTTCAAAAAAAGAAAATGACAAAAGGAATACGTATATAGAGATTACAGCGGAAGGTGAAAAAATTCTACTTGATTTAATGGAGACATACGACCCAAGTAAGAACTCTGCTTTCTCAGGTGCACTTCCACTGCGTGAGCTTTATGGCAAGTTTCCGGATATGATTGAAATGATGGCCATCATCCGAAATATATACGGTGAAGATTTCATGCAAATCTTTGAACGATCCTTCGATAACATTGATCAGGAGTTTACTGACGTGGAGGGTAAAATCACAAAAAAAAAGATAGAGAAAGAAACTGAGCCAGTTTAATCTCATACTCTATCCATTTCCTTCATGAATGATACATATAAACCTTGTGAGAGGCATGCATCAATGCATTCCTTAATGGTTATTTTTGGATTAACTTTTCTTTCAAATTGATTAAAAAGCGGTCGAAAGTTCATATACCCTTCCGCTTTTTCTATTTCATAGCGTTTGCTCAAGATATCACATGTTTCCAATAATTCTTCCGCTTCCTTCTTCGTGAAATTTTTTTCCACAAATAGATAGTCCAACTTGGCCTCCGGATTGCGTATAAGATTTAATAAAAGCCGTTGATGAAAACGGAGTATTTCTATTTCTTCATTTATATTTTTCATACATCACTAATCCCCAATCAATCATTCAATTTAACATAAGGCTTATAACCAATTTTTGATTTTCCACGCTCAGTAACCCGCCTGACACCTGGTTGAAAACCTGGCCTTAAAACGCCCTTAGCTTGCTTACACACTAAAGTGATTTTATCTTAAACTTAATCCAAGAATTTCATTGCTTTTTCCACCCATTCATCGTAATGTATGTAAGTATATTCAACAGCTTTGGAGGGCTGATTTCGAAATGAATTCGTGGAAAACAATTGACGTGGCAAAACAATATGGGAATTGCCGTCTGGTCTTTTTTTCAGTTTTTACTATATTGATGTCTTTTGTTCTGATCTATACATTATTAAGTGTCTTTTTAACCCATGTTATTTTGTATGGCGATCAAACAATGGTATTTTTTAGCCTATTGCTCTTATTATATCCTGTTCACAAACTATTACACTATTTACCTTTACGATTATTATGTAAAAAAGTAAAAACTTCTTGGTCCTTGAAGTGGAACCTTGTGCTTTTATGCAGAGTCAATGTGCATGATCCGATTCGAAAGCATCTTTATCTCTTGACCCTTGTGTTGCCTTTCGTCATTATGTCTGTCGTATTGATTGGTTGTGCCCTTAGTTTTCCACATTACATCCATTATTTCACTATTTTATTATCCCTGCACACCGGATTATGCGTATCGGATTTTATTTATATAAAAAACCTGGTTGGTTCCCCAAGACAATCTTTTATCGAGGAACATCTCGAAGGATACGATATACTTATTCAAAAGTGATTTCTTATTTATTCATAAAGATGCCTAATAAGATTTTTAGGTATCTTTTTTCATTATAATTTGGTATCGTATTTATACATGATGTTTTGCAAGGAGGGATTTTAGGTTTTGATCTCGTTCTGGTTTATTATTTTCGCTATTTTGATCCTTTATAATATTAATAGAATGACAAACTCTTTATGCATTCAAAAGGAAATTGCTGAAGACCGGCAGCCTAAAGTATTCAGGACCATTAATGTATTAATTACTATTATGTTATTATCCTCCTATATTGAAATTTTGTATACGTAGAGATGGGCAACAAATGATGGCCATCATTTGTTACATACATTGGTGATACCCGGAGCATTATCCACATAAAGAAAAAGGGCGAAGCAGCAGCTTCGCCTTTTGTTTATTAGTTTATAACCAAGAAGCTCCAATGATGACTAACAGGATGAAAAGAACGACAATTAGAGCAAAGCCTCCACCTATTCCTCCGGACATTGATCTTCCTCCTTTCCATTCTTAAGTAATAGTAATTTCATGCACACTCTTATATCCGCCAAAAGGAATCCATTCCTTTCATAGCTTGAGAATCACTTCAATCTTTTTTTGTTGAGCGGCTACCCTATCCTATTCAACTCCATGGCAAAAGGAGTGGGCTCTTTCCATTATTAATTTTGCAACCGATTAGCAATAGGCTGCTCCTACAATTATTAATAAAATGAATAACACCACTAACAAAGCGAAGCCTCCGTTAAATCCATTACTCATTATGCTACCCCCTTTTGTTGTCCTCGATTTATCATATGTAATGGTTTATTATCTGGGTAGGCTTACACCCATTTTTCAAAAAAATCTTATTCATTCACCAATATATTATTTTTTGTAAAGTAACCAGAATATGTTATAGTTAATTTTGTGGAAATACGGTAAATAGCAAACCAGAAACTTAAAACTAGGAGTTGTTTTTATGAAGAAGTGGGCATTATCGATTGCTGTTACTGCAGGGCTGATCGGACTTACAGCATGCAACAGCGACAAGGAAGCAGTCGTGGAAACTAAAGCGGGAGATATCACTAAAGAAGAATTTTACAATGTAATGAAAGACCGTTATGGTGAAACCGTTCTTCAAGAACTTGTTTATGAAAAAGTTCTTTCTGAAAAATATACAGTAACGGATAAAGAAGTTAAAGCTAAAACGGACGAACTTAAAGAGCAAATGGGTGAAAATTTCGAAACTGCCCTAGCCTCTTCCGGATATAAGAGCGAAGATGATCTTAAACGTGCACTTAAAATCGGCATGCTTCAAGAAAAAGCAGCCGTTGCCGATATTAAAGTAAAAGAAGCTGATGTGAAAAAAGCTTATGAAGACTATAAACCACAAATCAAAGCAAGACATATTCTAGTGGAAGACCAAAAAACAGCCAACGAAGTTAAAGCTAAATTGGACAAAGGCGAAGACTTCGCTAAACTTGCAAAAGAATATTCAACAGACACAGGCACAGCTGAAAAAGGCGGAGAGCTTGGCTGGTTTGGACAAGGTGAAATGGTTCCTGCATTTGAAGAACAAGCTTACAAAATGAAGAAAGATGAAATCAGCAAGCCGATTAAATCCGATTATGGCTACCACATCATCCAACTTCTTGATACAAAAGAAAAAGAATCATACAAAGATATGAAAAAAGATCTTGAATATGATTTGAAAGTCGCTCAAATTGACCAAACTAAAGTTCAGGACATTTTGAATTCAGAAGTCAAAAAAGCGGACGTGAAGATTAATGATAAAGATCTAAAAGATGCCATCACTTCTGGTGACGCAACCAAGGCTGAAAAATAATTGAATAGTAAAAAGCGACAGGATTTTCCTGTCGCTTTTTTTCATCACTCGAGCTATGCTCCCTGGTTTATATCCTTTTTACGCCTCTCGCGTTCTTCTTCCATGCGTTCAATGTACTTCTGACCTTCCTTCTCTATCCAAGCATCATCTATGAGGCGTTCCTGCCTAGCTGTCCATATCGACATGACTGCACTGACAATTATCCCAATAAACACGAACCAGATCCAAATTGGCATGTCCATTCCCTCCCAAAAAATCTACTATTCATTTAATAGAGAATATGCGCGAACAAAAAAAATATGCTTCTTTCTCCATCGAGAAAGAAGCATATTTCATTAAAATGTTGGTTTATAGAATGAACGATTATCCAGCGCGAAGACTCTTTCCGTAAATTCACCCGGTTTCACTTTTTCCAATGCCCGGTCCATCATATTTATCTTGGCATCCATATTATCAATATAATGCAGCACTTCCGCTTCCCTAACCATTGGCGGTTTGGGACTGCCCCACTCAGCTTTACCATGGTGGCTTAATATCAAGTGCTTGAGAATCATGATTTCTTCCGCTTCAATGCCTAATTCCTCTGCAGCTTTTCCGACTTCATTTACCATGATGGTGATATGCCCCAACAAGTTCCCTTCCACTGTATAAACAGTCGAAACAGGTCCAGATAGCTCATGTACCTTTCCAAGGTCATGCAGAATGACTCCTGCATACAAAAGATCCTTATTAAGCGAAGGATATAGGGTTGAAATGGCCTTAGCCAGCCCTAGCATGGATACAACGTGATAGGCCAGACCCGACATATACTCATGATGGTTCTTGGTGGCAGCAGGAAACGTCAGGAATTCATTCTGATATTTTTTAATGAGATGCCTAGTCACCCTTTGGATATTCGGATTCCTCATTTCAAAAATGAATTGAGTGATGGTTTCCATCATTTCTTCCTGACTTAAAGGGGCCGTTTGAATTAAATCGGCTTTCGTGACCCCATCAGTATCTGAAGTAATTCTTATATTACGGATTTTCAATTGGCTGCGTCCTCGATAATTCTGGACTTCCCCTTGAACTTTCACCGTAGCTTCCGCACAGTATGTTTTCTCATCAGCCTCGGAAACATCCCATAGCTTTGCCTCGATCTCCCCGGTTTTATCACACAAAATCAATGTTAAAAACGGCTTTCCATTACTTGCCACCGCTTTTGTACTCGTTTTAATGTACATATATATATCTACTACTTCACCAATTCCGTAGTGTATGATCCCATTTCCCATGCGACTGCCTCCGTTCAATTAAATATCAACATTATAACATACCAATCTCGTTAGTGCGTTTAGTTTTCGTTAATAAGTGATAGACAATGGACAAGAAAAGCCTAAGCTGACCGTCTCTTATCACTCCACAAGAAAACCAGGCTTGACCCCAAGCCTGGCTCTCCCATCAAATCTATTTCAACAGTTTTTGTTCGGACAATACGCGCATTTTTCATGGCCCTCAATTCGGTAATATAAACAGCATGTCACCCGTTTATAAGGATTCATGGATGCCGGAACACTTTTTTCCCCAATGAATCGTTTAAAGGGGGAATGCGTTTCAATATTCAGCCATACTCCATCTTCTAGCAGCATTTCAATGTCCTTTTCAACTCGCGTCTTTATATCTGTCTGATTCAATAACTCACTATACATCCATACCGTATAACTCCAAATATTTTCCCAGAGTACTAGTTTCGATATTTTAGCAGTTCCGGAAAAGAAGCGGATGGCATCAGCACCAAAGCTGCTTAATATGGAATGGAGGGCAGAAGGGCTTTCCATTTCCGTGACATTGCTCCACCTGTTAGTTTTCAGCAAAAAACTCGGGAGCCAATGTTCATCTTCCGGATCATCCAAAACGCCAATGTCCTGAAGTTTGCCTTCCCAGATAAGCCTATGTTTGCTGAACATGTAAAGTTGTGCCGTGACAAAAAAAGCATAGCGTCTGAACCACATTGAAATTGCTATCCCTGACGTTTCTGCCCCAGTCCGGGCTTGTGCATACTGAATAAGCTCATCAGCATGATTGAAGGACTTGGAAACTTTGGCTTCATCTCGAAAGGATATGCGATATCCTTGCAGCTCTTTTTCGATAGATGGTGTGAGGTTATGCATTGGCCAGCGCTTTTACCTGACTTTGAGCATAGCGGCCTTTACCAAACGGGATGCACATGGGACTGCCGAAAATTGGATCAAAGGAAACCTGACATTCCATGCTGAATACATGCTGTACCAATTCAGGCGTGACGATTTCCTCTGGCCGGCCTTGAGCATGTATCGCCCCATCTTTAAGTGCCACCAGATTATCCGCATAACGGCAAGCTAAATTCAAATCATGAAGCACCATCACAATCGTTCGGTTCTCAAACTCATTCAAGTCGAACAATAAGTCCAAAATCTCGATTTGATGGGTCATATCAAGATATGTAGTCGGTTCATCCAACAAAATGATGTCTGTATCCTGAGCCAACGTCATTGCTATCCATGCCCTTTGTTTCTGGCCACCCGATAATTCATCGACTGCCTGATCCTTTAAATCGGTCAGGTTCGTTGCTTCAATCGCCTTCTGAACTTTTTCTTCATCCATGGAACTCCACTGTTTCAACCAACTTTGATAAGGATATCTTCCTTGTTTAACAAGTTGATAGACTGTAAGGCCTTCAGGAGCAACCGGGGATTGTGGAAGAATCGCCATCTTTCTTGCTACATCCTTCGATGACATGGTTGAAATCGCTTTGCCTTCGAGCAAAACTGAGCCGGATTGAGGTTTTAACAATCGGGCAACCGACCTTAGCAGTGTTGATTTTCCACATCCATTAGCACCGATAAATACGGTGATCTCCCCTTTGGGTATTTCTATATTCATATCATTTATAATTAATTTATCACCATAACCGAGCGATAAAGACTGTGTGTTAATAGCTGGTCGCATTAAAATACTCCCCTTTTAGTCTAATAATACCAGTTTAATGAAAATGATTCTCACTGTCAATCTTAAAAAATAATATAAACCAAAAATTCCATGTTCCATTCCTCTTAAATGATTCATTAAAGTGAATACTCCTTTAAAGATATGAAGCTTCCTTTGGAAACATTAATGTAAAAAAATCAGCACATTATATTAACTTGCCATATGATTTACCACTTCCTGTAGCTTCCGAACGATTCAATGGTCCATTCTCCCCCTCCGCGCAATCCCTTTCGGAATTTCCAAACTCCATTTAGCGGAAAATAAAAAAAGCCCTCCATATGGAGAGCCTTTTAACCGACCAGCAGGCGATTTGTACAATGTTCCAGGGATTCATCCCTAATGAAGGTAAATAAATCCTGAACGATAAGAGGAATTAATCCTTCTGCAATATTCCATGCATTGACCTCTATTTGATAAAGGATTTCTGATTTTCCTGTTTTGTATAGCTCCTCACTAAGCACAGCAAGATCAGGGTCTAATGCGTGGCCCATCTCATGTGTGAGGATTACCCATGTATATTCCTCAAGCCTTGCAAGCGAACCTAGGGAGCGTTCACACTGAATTTCGATATCTCTCTCATATAAAGTGATGCTATGTCCGTTGGCAGAATATTTTCCCCCAACACATCGTTTACCAGGAAACTCCTTTTCGATGATTAACTCCAAAGAAGAATCATGGTGGCTTACAAACTCATTCATATTCAATGACTTCACTCTCTTTATTTATAGTTTAAAACCCATTATATTTCGGGGATATCAATTCATTCATATTTTGGCGCAATACGGGGCTGGATAGACGAATCACTTGATTTTCGCTAAAGTACTCCATTATATATCGGTGACATGTAAAAAATAATATTTGCCGCTTTTCCGAAACTTTTTTCAATAACTCGAGCATCCGTTTTGTCCTATCCGCATCAAAATTGACGAAACTATCATCAATGATGAGAGGGAATGTATCATTTTCAAAAGTATGATCAGCAAGTGCGAGTCTTAGGGAAACATAAATTTGCTCTGCTGTCCCGCGGCTGACCTCTTCAACCCTGAAACTCAAACCATCACTGCGCTGTACCCAAATTCCTTCTCCCGACTGATCAAGGATGATTTTACGATAGTTTCCATTCGTTAAAAAGGAAAAATGCCGCTCGGCATCAGTGATTACCTTCGGTAGGCGTTCCCTTTTATATCGGTCCAAGGTTTTATTCAATAAGCTTTTGGCTATTGCCAATTTCGCCCATTCCTTCGCCTCTTCGTTAAAAGCAGCTTTTTCTTCATAAAAACGATGAAGTAAGTCATCATAAATCCCTGAAACTTCAAGCTGTTTTATCTTATGCTTCGCATCCGCCTGTTTCTCTAATAAAAGTGATTTCACCTTTACAGAATCCTTCCGTTTCCGTTCTAAATTTTCAAATGTATACGTGTTGATCCCCTGTTTTAGGTAAGTTTGAATTTGTTCAGGCAGCATTCTGGATTGCCCAATTTGAATGGTAATCAAATCAAGCTGTTTTTGTAAAGTGATTTTCTTTTCGGACAATGCAGCGGCTTGCCTGAACTCTTCCTCGTCCTTGACCTTCGCTAACTTAAAAAGCATTTCCATTTCTGCATCAAGATAGCCCTTTTCCATCGTCAACTGCTCGATTTCGTTCGTCAAACGACTCCGTTCCTGCATCCATTGTGTTAGTTGAACAGAGAATTCAACCGCTTTATTCATTTCCCGTTTCAATATGCCAATCGCTTCCCGCCATGTGGATGGTTCAAAATTAAGGCTGTGTGCAAAATGAAATAAAGCCTTCGATTTACCCTCAAATTCTGCATGCAGAAAATTGTGCCTCTTGATTGTTTCATATTTCCTATCAACGGCTTCCTTCCATTTCTCAAGAAGTTCAAATACAGATTCAAGATTGATTTCCATTCCGGGATAAGACAAACCCCAACCACTTAAGATGCTCCTCACTTCATTATCCAATCGGTCCCTGCTAGCTTCCCAAGTAGCATACTCCTGAATGGTCGATTCAAACGCTTCCTCTCTTTCTTCATATTTAAACCTTTCACTTTCAAACCGCCTTTGAAGACGTTGGTCCAGTTCAAGCAACCGTCCCATCGACTCTCCTTCACTCACTTTATTGGTTTCACTCCCAATTGCAGCCCTTTTCCTTTTCATCTCATCCAATTGCCTGATATATCCGGACAGTATATCATCACCTTTAAAGAGATAACTGGAAACCGCAAACAGAACAGACACGACTAGAAGTGTAATCCCCAACAAAATCTGTTCACTGAAATAACTTCCGATCGCACCTAAACAAAGAAGTATTATTAAACTGCCATTCATGATAAGTGAACGTTTTCGATTATGCGCTTCCTTCTTCCTCTGTATTGCCAATTGTTTTTCAAGTTCGAGTATTTGTTCATCAAGAATAAGGGATTGTGCTGCTTCAAATTCGATGTTATTCTGCTTGTTGTATAAGGACTCCAGCTCGATTCTTTTTTCATCTGGCAGTAACTGGGCCTTTATCTCCTTCAAGCGGGCTTCTGTCGTTTCCAGACTTTCCTTTTGCAGTCCATATTTCTCATCAAGCTGTTTTTTATCATTTTGGAGCTGATGCTTTTCCCTCTCGGCCCTTTTCACCTTTTCCTTCATGAATGTACTGATATCCCGTTTTCTTATTTCATCATCGGAAACATCCAAGAATAATTCCTGCTTCACCTTTTCGATATTCTTTTCTTCCGACAGCCTTTCGTGTTCCGCTGTTCTTATATCCAGCTCGAGCTTCTCCAGCAATGTTCCTTGATCGATTGCCTGTTCAATTTGCTCTTTATGCTCCTTGATGAACGGATTGATTTCGATTTCCTTGAGTTTTCCTTCAAGTTTGTCCATTTTCTCTGTCAATGCGGCAAGTTGGGCTTTCATTGGCATTCCAACCGCCTGTAACTGTTCAAGTCTTTTTAAGCCATCAACAGGAAAACTTACATCCGGAATTTTACTTATTTCTGTTTCAAGTTCCCCCTGTTCTTCAACCAAGGGTTTAATTCGCAAAAAAGTACTCACGTTAACAAGGTTTTCTTCAATCTCTTGAATATCTTCCGTGACCTTAGAGAGCTCCTCCTTAAGTTTTGCCTCTTCCTGAAGTAATGCCGTATATGACTGCTGTTCTTTTTCTGATGCTTTCACCTTTTTCTGCGATTCCTTAAGTTCTTTTAATCTCACATTCAGTAAAGGTTTTTGGCCTGATGGCTTGAACCTTGAATCGAGCTCTTTTTGCAATTTCGTTTCGGCTTCAAGAAGTTTATCATTCCCAATCAGCCCGGCTGAAAGCAGATATTTACTCATGGTCCCTTCACTTAGTGTATGTAAGCCCTGCAGACCTTGAAGGTCGAAAGAAAAAATGGCTTGGTAATAGTTTTTATCAACACCATGGAGAATCTCATTCAATTCTTCCTCGCCTCCGACCCTTCCATCCTCGAAGGTCAATTTTACATCACCAGTAGCTTTTCCCTTCACACGTTCAATAACGATTTCCCCATCTTTTTTTGTTATGAGACTGAGCCTTCCCCCATATTTGGCATGCATTTTGGGCTCGTAACGCGGTTCGTTTTGAACCTTTGTCGGAAATCCAAATAGCATACTATGAATGAAGGACATGATGGTTGACTTGCCCGATTCATTTTCCCCAAAGAAAATCTGCAGCTGTCCCATTTCAGGAAACCGCTGATTTTCCAGTTTGCCGTAACCATAAACATGGAGGTCTTTAATAATCAAATCCGTTCCTCCTTCCTAGACTCATTTATTCGCTTCAAAAACTTGCAAAAGCCATCTTTCCGCTTCATCCAAAAGTTCCCTCTCCTCTTCCGGCTCTATTGAATCAAGAAACCTTCTTGCACCCGGATGAATATAAAGCGGGGCCAGAGCATCCTCCGTGTCATCAAATTCAGAAGCAAGCCTGGATACCTCAGCCATAAATGGCGATATTCTTTCATTTGACCTAATCATCGGCATGGACTGGATGACTTTGATTTTATACACCCAGACAAATGATTCCCCTTGGTCCTCTTCCTGCAAGATCCGGGTCAATTCTTCAAGATATTCCCCGGAAGCTCCTGCTGCGTCACCTGCATCCAGCTTCAATTCCAAAAGAAAGCTCCTCCCATCGAAACCCTTCTGTTCAATTACTTCCTTGCATTGCTTGAACAGGGCATCAAATCCACCTTCCGCGGATATTTCAATTGTTTCGCTTTCCCATATCACCTCAGAGGTTTCAATAAAAGAATGACGCTTCATGTCCCCGTCGAATTCGACAAGCAAGCACCCTTTAACGCCAGACTCCTTTCTGTTCCTGCCTTGAATATTTCCTGGGTATATCACTAGCGGATCCTCTGAAACCACCTGATGTTTATGAATATGGCCTAATGCCCAGTAATCGAAATCTTTAGCAGCTAGTTCCTTCAATGAAAAAGGGGCGTATGGGCTATGTTCCGAATTGCCTTCCAAATTCCCATGAAGTAGACCTATATGATAATCGGCCCCTTCAGCTTTTATGTAGGTTTCGATCATTCTCTCCCTTACGTGACGGCGTGGATAACTGAATCCATAAAGGTGGACAGTCGTCCCATCGATTTTTTCAAACCGTTTCACTTCGGTTTGCCCTGAAAATACGTGGACATTATCCGGCAGCTCCACAGTAATCCATGAGCCGCTAAGATGGTCATGGTTACCATGAATGATATAAGCAGGGATCTGATGTTGCTGGAGTTTTTCCATTTCGGTTCGAAAGCGGACCTGTGTCCGGAGACTCCGGTTTTCCCCATCGAATAGATCCCCCGATAACACGATAAAGTCAACCTGAAGGGAAATTGCTTCATTAATGATAGTTTGAAAAGCTTTAAATGGACTTTCCCTTAATTCCTTTAATATAGATGACGGCATATCCTTCAACCCTGAAAAGGGACTATCCAAATGGAGATCCGCCGCATGAATGAACTTCACACCGCTCAAAAGTATCACCTCGATTTCTATCAACATTTCACGTTTAATTTTAACACGAACAGAACATACTTTCCCATACATTATTATTTTAATACGGCATCATGGTACCCAGATATTCCAGTATTGGCAAATTCAGCAAGAAAAAGACCGAATGGCGTGAACATTGTTTCATGCACGGCATTCGGTCTTTTTCATCATTTAAAAATATCCATACTTAAATAGCGTTCACCATTATCCGGTGCAATGCATAATACTCGTTTTCCACTTCCAAGACGACGGGCTTCCTGCAGGGCAGTCCAGACAGAGGCACCTCCTGAAGGTCCAATCAATATCCCTTCCTTCGAAGCCAGGTCCTTCATGGTGGAAATCGCATCTTCATCAGCCGCTTGTACGATTTCATCAAATACCTCTGTATTTAAAATGTTTGGGATAAAACCAGGGCTCGTACCCACTAACTTATGAGGACCAGGCTTTCCGCCGGAAAGAACCGGGGAACCCTTAGGCTCGACAACGACAACCCTTAAATCCGGCAGATGTTCTTTTAAGGCTTCACCTGTACCGGTTATCGTTCCTCCCGTTCCAGCAGTAGCGATAAACACATCCAGGTTTCCATCCATCTGATCTAGAATCTCGACTGCTGTCGTCACTCTGTGAATATCAGGATTGGCTTGGTTTTCGAATTGCTGCGGAATAAAGCTATTAGGAATCTTTGCGGCAAGTTCCTCAGCTTTACGAATGGCTCCCGGCATCCTCTCTGATGCAGGGGTAAGGACAACTTCCGCTCCGTATGCCTTTAAGATATTGATTCTTTCTTTCGACATATTATCCGGCATGACCATAATGGCCCTATACCCCTTTGCTGCAGCATTCATAGCAAGCCCAATACCTGTATTCCCTGATGTTGGTTCTATGATCGTGGCCCCGGATTGAATGATTCCATCCAATTCAGCCTGCCTAATTAAGTTGAAGGCAGCCCGATCTTTCACGCTTCGGCTTGGATTGAAATATTCAAGTTTCACAAATACTTCAGCGTCACCCTCCGCTGTTAAATGATTAATCCTTACAACAGGTGTATCTCCTATCAATTCAGTGATATTATTAACGATTTTTACCGTCATTCAAAAAATCCCCCTTCGATCCATACACTTCCTACATGCACTTTTACTCAGGTTTATTATATCATTTATGATTTTTCATTTTAAAGAGAGAATTCCTCTAGTATAAATGGGTTTTGTTTTCATTCTTTCCAAACTTAAAGGAAAAAAACTATGAAGTTAGTTCGGTATAGTTATTTTCCATCATTTTTGAAGATATTCAGCCACTTATCAATATTCCCAGTCTTAATACATTTCCCTCACATAACAATAGTCAAAATTGACTGATAATGATAAAATTTTTATAACAGTACCTATCTTTAGAAAAAAGACAGTATTATTTTGACAAGGGAGTTTTTGAAAATGAGCAGAATATACAAATTAACCGTTTTTGAACCGTCAGGGGAAAAACTATTGGATGAATCATTTACAGCCGAGAATGATGAACAAGCAAAAGAATTGGGACAAAACCTATTGAAGGAAAAAAACTATCAAGATCAAACACATCGCTGTACATCACCTTCAGGCGCTTTATTGCTTTTTCATCGCTGATTAAAAATGGAAGCGCAATCACTAAAAATATCAAGTTTTCCGTATCTTCCTTTTTAATCTATATAGAAAAGCCGTCACAATAACGTGACGACCTCAAACTGTAGACAAACTCGATGAAAATCGAGTTTGTCTACAGTTTTTTTATGGCTTGTACAATTTGGACGTTGATTTCCGTTCCAGGCACTCGCTTTCCGCGGGCAGTCCGCCCGCGGCTTGCCCTGCGGGGTCTCGCACCTTCCTCTCCCATCAACTTTGTTATAGACTTTAGATAGAAACCATACCCGAGGAGTTGAAGGTGTTGCTTTGGGGTCAGACGGTTCAGGAACATCAATTGATGAAAGATACGTTTTCCGAAGGCTACAAACTGAGGCCGTCACTAGAAAAGAGACGGCCTTTCTCATTCATTTTCCGATGAAGTTCGGTTTTCTTTTTTCCACGAAAGCTCTTATTCCCTCTTGGTGATCCGCTGTTTGACGCATTTTCATCTGAGCAGCTTTTTCAATCTCAAGCATCTTAATTAATAGTGGGCGATTTTTTTCACTAAGGATCTTTTTTGTTTTAATCATGGCCTGTACCGGACTTTGCAGCCACGCTTGCACTTTCTTCTCTACCGCATGTTCCAAGGTTCCGTCTGCCACTTCATGAATGAGGCCCTTTTCTTTTGCTTCAAGCGCTGTAAGCACTTTACCTTCCCAGATCAACTCTTTAGCACCCACTTCACCTAGACGACGCTCAAGGAAGAAGTGTCCGCCGCCATCAGGGATTAATCCAATTCCGATAAAATTCATAGCAATCTTACTTTCCGAATCGGCAATAAGATGATCGGTTGCAAGAGCTATACTCAACCCAAGCCCTGCAGCTGCACCATGAATGGCACTGATGGTCAATTTAGGCATGAAGTATAGAGTGGTCACCAATTCACTGATTCCATCCATCAGTTCATCGAAAGCGTTTTCTTTTCCAGGCGAGAGCATCATCTTAATGTCACCACCAGCGGAAAATGCTTTCCCATTCCCTTTTAAAATGACGACGTCCACTTCTTCATTCTCACTTACCTCCTTAAGGGCATAAATAAAATCATGCAGCATTTGCGGATTTAGAGAATTCATTGCCTCTGGACGGTTCATTGCAACAGTAGCCGTCCGGTCCAAATATGTGACTAAAACAGTGCCTGCAGGTGATGTCGATTCAATACTCAATTTATTTCCTCCTCTATCGTCCTATGACTCTATTATATATTTTTTATTATTTATCAGAATAGGGCGAAAAGTTATAATTAGACAAATATAACATTATTTCTTGATATATTTATCCTGAAGCTGATCACGCAAAGCCCTTTTCAAGAACTTTCCAACACCCGTTTTCGGAATATCATCCAAAAAGACCACTTCATCCGGCAGCCACCATTTTGCAAACTGCGGCTTTAAAAATTCGATGATGTCCTCCTGGGACACTTGCCCCTGGTATGCGTCCTTCAAAACAACACAGGCAATCGGCCGTTCCTGCCATTTTTCGTGAGGCACTGCGATTACCGCCGCCTCAAAGATTCCTTCATGGGCCATTAATGCATTCTCTATATCTACGGAAGAAATCCACTCACCGCCGCTTTTTATCAAGTCCTTAGTCCGGTCGACGATTTTCACGAATCCTTCTTCATCAATCGTGACAACATCCCCCGTATACAGCCAGCCATCTTTAAAGGTATCCTCTGACCGCTCATCCTTAAAATACTCATTTGCTATCCAAGGACCCCTGATCAGCAATTCGCCCATTTCTTTTCCATCAGGTTTCACTTCGCCATCCTGACCGATCACTTTAATTTCTATCATTGGCGAAACAAGGCCCTGCTTGGCCTTCAACTCATAAAGTTCTTCTTCAGGAAGGTCTTCCTGATAGCTTTTTGGTTTGGATACAAATACGAGCGGGCTTGTTTCAGTCATTCCATAGGCATGCAGGAATGGTATCCCATACTTTTGTTCAAAGGTTTTAATCATGCTTTTCGGAGCAGCCGACCCTCCGCATAAAACAGCACGAATGCTGCTCGTATCATGGCTGCCTTCTTCTAGCTCCTTCAATAAGCCCAGCCATATCGTCGGAACGCCTGCTGCGATTGTAACCTTCTCCGTTTCTATAAACTCAGCCAAAATCTTTGGGGTGAAGTAGGGTCCCGGCAAAACCATCTTCGTTCCAAACCAAACACTGGCAAAAGGCATTCCCCAGGCATTCACGTGAAACATGGGAACGACAGGAAGGGCCACATCACGTTCACTTAATGCTGTAGAATCGGCAAGCCCCAATGCAATCGCATGCAACAAAATTCCGCGATGTGAATAAACCACACCTTTTGGATTTCCGGTCGTGGCGGAAGTATAACATATGCCTGCAGGTGCATTTTCATCCAAGTTTTGAATGAATGGCTGTTTCGGATTCCCATCGGCTAATAGTTTTTCATAATGATAAATAGGTGAAAGGGTCGTTTCAGGCAGCTCATCTTTATCCGTCATTATGATATAACCTTCCACTGTCGTTAACTCATCTTTAATTGCTTCCAAAAGGGGGATGACATCCGGGTCTATCAATAATAATCGATCCTCCGCACTATTGACGATATAAGAAACATGTTGAGGAGACAGACGCATATTGATTGTATGTAGGACAGCACCATGACAAGGAATCGCAAAATAAGCTTCTAAATGCCGATGATGATTCCAGGCAAGTGTTCCAATACGGTCACCTGTTTGAATACCGAATTTTTCAAGATTACTGGTCAGCCTTCTTGTACGCTCAGCAATCTCAGCATATGTAAATGTGTGAATTCCACCATCCGTACGCGAAACTACCTCTTTCTTCGGAAAATATTTTTCAGCTCTCTCAATGATTTGAGTCATGATCAATGGAGTATCCATCATTACAATCTCCCCCTTATTTTAAAAGCATGCTCATTATATATTCGACCAGAAAAAAAATAATCCTTTTTCCCTAGGATCCTTTTACGATTATTTTGGATCCACTCCAGGCACTCGCTTTCTGTGGGCGGTACGCCCTCGGCGCTCTTTGCGCCTGTAGGGACCTTGTTTTAAAATTTAGATAGAAACCCTTTTGTCTACAAAGGGGGTTCGGAAGATTTTAAACAAGACTAGGTTACACTTTATGGTTTTTTTCTTTTTTATGAAACCCTCACTAGTTTGAAGAAATTTGCGACGATCCTGCCGAATAACTGGCTAGCCAAGACCACACAGACGCTTGCGGCGAGGAGGCGCTTGGCAGACGGCGGCGGAAAGGGAGCGGATTTCTGAAATCAATAGGCAAACTCGTATGAAAATGTCTCCGGTAAATACCGAAGTCATTTAATTAGGAGGTAATCTGATATTTTATTTTTAAACCAAATTTATTGGTGCAGTTCCATGAAATATTTTTTATGTTTCTTTCTAGAAAAAAGAGGAAATAGTAAAGATACAATTATATTTAGAGGGAGCTCATTTATGGTAAACAAAATAAACGAAGAACTAGAAGCTTATTGCGCGAGTGAATATTCAAAGCTATCACGGGTGATCGTCTGTGAACCTCGTCATATGGAGATCCGGGAGATCATTAACGAAACCCAAAAAGAGTTTCAAGAAGAAAATATCGATCAGGCACTTGCCTTGAAGCAGCACGCCCAATTTATAAAGGCTCTTGAACATGAAGGGATTGAAGTCATAAAACTTCCGCCACAATTTACATATCCAGAACAAGTCTTTACCAGAGATATCGGTTTCACTCTTGGCAATACCGTTTACGTTGCTGAGTTGGCAACAGGTATCAGGCAGGGTGAAGAACAAATATTGAAATCCTGGCTTGAAACGAATGGTATCTCATTTTTCAACCTCCTCAAAAATCATATTGAGGGCGGGGATGTCCTTATTGACGGAAAGACCATCTATATTGGAATCAGTGAAAGAACGGATGAAACATCCGTCAAGCATCTTCAAACCCTATTACCGGAATACGATATCATCGCGGTTCCTTTCATTGAAACATTCCTTCATTTAGATTGTGTTTTCAATATCATATCACCGACAGAGGCGCTTATTTTTCCAGAGTCCTTTACAAAAAAAGAGATGGATTTATTAGCCTCACGTTATGACATGATTGAAGTGACTAAAGAAGAACAATTCACATTAGGAACCAATGTGCTTTCGATTGGGAATAAAAAATTATTCAGTCTTCCGTGTAATAAACAGGTAAATAGTGAGCTTCGTAAACGCGGATACGAAGTCATCGAAGTCGATATAAGCGAAATCATCAAGTCCGGCGGCTCTTTTCGTTGCTGCACAATGCCACTATTGAGGACAACGAATAAGAAGACTGATTCAGCCTGAGCAGAATGAAAGAAACCAGGTGTTATCAAACATTAATGTTAAATGTTGCAGCTTGTCGACAAAAGGGTGTTCGGAATTGTCTTATCCCGAACTACGGTTAAGACCAGGATATACTTTTCACGGATTTTACTATTTTATGAAACCCTCACTGGATTTGTAGAAATTTGCGACACTCCTGCCGAAAAACTGGCTAGCCGAGACCCCACAGACGCTTGCGGCGAGGAGGCTCGGCAGACAGTCGGCGGAAAGGGAGCGGATTTCTGAAAACAACTGGAGCTTTTTCTTAAAAGGCAAAAAACTGTAGGCAAACTCGCATTGTTCGAATTTATCTACAGTCTGGAACATTAATGTGTAATGTTGATTTTTCTAAAAACAAATGGAACTCTTATGTGATCACTTTATTTTTTGGGAAATCACGTATCTGTTAGTGGAACAGGAAGGATTAATGGTTTAGTTCTTTTTTAATGCCTCGATTCCAAAGGTGTCTACATTAAATAACTTTGTTGATATTCGGGCTCATAAGAGTTCTAAATGCAATAAAAAAATGCTTGTCTGGCGGTTTCCTGAAAGTACAAGTCCTGCCTTTCTCCTCCTTTTAATTAGTGGAGCAGTGTTAATAAAATTTCAGAATCCTTTCTATTTAACTGTACATACTGGCTATGTTCATCCTTCGTCAATTCTACAATATTTTCATCAGTATTAACCCAAACATAATATACAGCTATTTTACCTTCGCTTTTTTCATCATTAAAATAAAAGATGAAGTCCGCCTTAGAATGATCCTTCTCCAATGCGAATTCTTCCCAATCAGCATTTTTTACTATTTCTTTTGTTTTTTCTGTTCTTTTTATTTCTATCTTTTCTTTATATGCTTCGAATTTGTAGTTTTTCCCTTCAAATTTTTGAATGGAAATATGTTCTTGCTTTGTTGTACAACCTGCAGTTAACGTTATTGCTAATAGGCTAAGTGCAAGCAGGAATAATTTCCTTTTCATTAAATGCCACCTCCTCATACCTGGATGGATTAATTATCCAATATATTTCATTATACTAGTCCATCCAAAAGAGTAATAGGAATGTTTATCGATTTATTAGCAGCAAAAAAACCCTCAAGCTTTTGGCTTGAGAGTTCCTGACCCTGGTATTCCTTCAACCAAACCAAACTGAAAATAGTTCCTCGTTGATACCCAGATTGTACATATAATAGATTCCGAAAACCGTGCTTATCACACCTGTCAATCGGATGAGTGAACGATTGACTTTTTTGGAAGAAGAACTTGTGACAAAGGGGATGCTTAAAATCGTAGTGAACAGAAGCATGCCTATACAAGTACCTACACCAAATATGATAATGTAGATTGCCCCCTGCCACGCTGCATCTATCGTACTCATAGTAAGCAGGACCATTGCAGCACTGCCGGCAAGTCCATGGACGATTCCCACTAACATCGATTTTAGATAGGTAGCCCGTCCTGTATGGTCATGCTGCTCCGTTTGCTTCCAAGAAAAAATCGTCGTGATACCTAAATATACCAACATGATTCCCACAACAAATTCCAATGACATTGCCCAAGCTTCCGGAATTTCGTTTTTCAAAAGAATCAGGATGACACCGAACACCAAAAGAGTAAGTGTATGCCCGATTCCCCAAAATACGCCTGCAAGTGAAGATTTCCATATTTTCTTGCTTTGGCTCGCAATCGTAGAAACGGCAATGATATGATCGGGTTCCAGGGCATGCTTTATGCCTAATGCAAATCCAATCGCTAAAACCAGCAATAAACTCATTTCCATAAACCCCCTCCTTTCCCTTTGCTAATATTTACGATAAAAGATTGCATCCTCCCGCAGGACCCTCCTTCGGAAGAGATCCTCACAAACAGAAAATACCTTTTCTATCTGTTGAGTTTGATTTGCTAATATCCGCAGTATCAAACCACGTATTGGCAGCCGGGAAAAACCTATTCTAACATTGCTTCTTAACGGGGAAAGCATTTCATCCAGTTCGTTAATGATTTCCCCGTCCACCTCTTCATGTATCAATAATAATGAGCCAAAATGACTGTATCCTTCCAATAAGAGCACAGAGTCCATCTCGTCTGAAGGATTCAGAAGCAAGTGGTCCATTATAAGCCTTTTACCATCATGGAACACGTTTAGTTTGGAGCGGATCCAATCATATGTAAATTCCGTCTTACTTTCTGACCATCCCGGTGTAAATATATCCGTCAGCAACAATCCCGCTCCACTTTCCATATGTATCGTCATATTCTGAATATATCGAGCAGATTCATAGGCAATTATAGGGTCCTGCACATAGGTAAGAAAACTCCTTTTTTTTAATACCAGCTCGGTTTCCTGCAATGCCGGCTCCCCCATCGTTTTGTATACCTTTGTCGCCGACTGTGTCGTCAACGTCATTGTAGCCCCTTCTTCCAAACAAAAGAGCTGATGGTACCTGTCCCCTCCTACATAGCCGCCCCCAACATGAATGAGAAAATAGGTCGGTGAAAATTCATCAAGAAACACAGGACGGGACAATTTGAATGCCCCGTCATAATAAGTATCCTTCACTATTGTACGATCATTTTTCATTACCGCTTTTAAGCGAATGCTGCCTGTCCAGTTCACTGCTCAAGTCCTATAAGAAATGCCTCTGACTTTATCCAGTTCACGACATCAGTCAATCCCTTTTCGTCTTTTAAATTAGTAAAAAAGAAAGGTTTATCCCCTCGGGTCGTTAATGTATCCCTCTCCATCACTTCCAGACTTGCTCCTACATACGGGGCCAAGTCCGTTTTATTAATGATGAATAAATCCGATTTAATCATTCCCTGGCCACCTTTCCGGGGGATTTTCTCCCCTTGTGCGACATCAATGATATAGATGGAAAAGTCAACGAGTTCAGGGCTGAAGGTCGCCGCTAAATTATCACCGCCGCTTTCCACAAAAATCAAATCCAGTTCCGGATGGAGTTCCATCAATTCATCAATAGCTGCAAAATTCATCGAAGCGTCCTCACGTATAGCTGTATGTGGACAGCCGCCGGTTTCCACGCCGATGATACGATTTTCAGGAAGCACACCATTTTTCATTAAAAACAAGGCATCTTCCTTTGTATATATATCATTCGTTACGACTGCCATGCTGAAGCCATTTTCCATTACCCGCGTCAACTTCTCGACAAGCATCGTTTTTCCGGCACCAACCGGGCCGCCTACACCTATTTTGACTACTTGCTTCATCATTATCGATTTACCCTCTAAATAGGGCAAACCTGTCACCTCTTTTCTGGTTAACTCATAAATAGTCTTACATGTAATTGCTCATGTCTCATTTGTGCGATTTCCAACCCCGGCAGTGTCCGTCCGAGTTCACCCTCCGGAAGTCCTTTAATGAATGCAACAGCTGTCTGGATAACATCATGTGTCCATAATAACAAGGATTGTCCCGCAGTCTGACCCAAAGGGATTCCTCTTACTGCATTTTGGATCAGTGAGGAAACGGCTGCATACAAACAGGCATGAATGGCCATTTCTACGGTAAGGTTCAGTTCGGTGCAAACAAGCGCAAATACGATTGCCGGATGTCCGTAGCATTGTTTTGCTTGGATTTTCTTCAAGTATGCCGATAATTCTTTTGATGGATATAATTTCGAGCATAGTTTAGCCATCTGCTGCCCAATTCTTTTTGAAGCCTCTCTGGATTCCCGGGCTGAACAGGCAGCATACAGCTTCTCATCCAGATCCCATATTCCTTCAGCCCCATGACTTCTTATCAATTCATAAGCAAGCCGGCACCCCAGTCCATCTGAATAGGTTAATGATTTTGAAATGTATACCTTCAAAAACTCCTTTAGAGAAGCGGCATCATGTATTTTCTCTTCTTGAATGTATGTCTCCATCCCGAATGAATGGGAGAACGACCCAGATGGAAAATTGGAATCACAAAGCTGGATCAACGGAAACAAACGTTCAATCATGTGAATGGCCGATGTGACGGAATGCCTGCTTCACCTTTCTCTTTTCACGGCGAAACGGTATATCCATTTCCATCAAAAGCTCTTCCACCAGATAATCATATTGAACAAGCATTTTATCCCCATCAAATTGGGCAGGTAGATGGCGATTTCCCAATTGATGCGCTATATCGCCCATCTGCCCTAGAGTTGTAGGCAAGATCGTCAAAATATCGTCATCTATCGTATGGATCACGATCATATTATTTTCATCCATATAAAGGATGTCCCCATCCAGCAAATCCTTATTTTCTTTAAGGCGAATCCCAATTTCATTTCCATGATCCGTTTTAACCCTCAGTATCCGTTTTCTTAATGAATCGCTTTCCAGATAAACCTTTTCGATATGTTTCGCTTTTTTTTCAATAAACTCTATGTTTCCCAATACTTCTTCAACTATCATGCTATCACCTCAGAATAAAAAATATCGTTGCGCCATCGGCAGGATTTCCGCTGGCTCACACGTAATTAAATCACCATCAACCGTCACTTCATATGTTTGCGGATCAACTTCCAAAACGGGTGTCTCCCCGTTTAACTTCATATCTTTTTTTGTAAGATTGCGAATGTTCGAGACAGTCTTCACTATTTTTTTCAAACCCAGGTCTTCATGAATTCCCGCTTCATATGACGCTTTTGATAGGAACGTGATCGACGTACTCGCAACGGCTTTTCCAAAACTGGCGAACATCGGGCGGTATAACACAGGTTGAGGTGTTGGAATCGAAGCATTAGGATCTCCCATCATACTGTGCGCAATCATGCCCCCTTTTAGGATCATGTCCGGTTTGACACCGAAAAAAGCAGGATCCCATAGCACAAGGTCAGCGAATTTCCCTTCTTCCACAGATCCGACGACATCAGAGATTCCATGTGTGATTGCAGGATTTATCGTATATTTGGCAACATAACGCTTAACGCGGAAATTGTCCCCTTCCCCTGCCTCCTCCATCATTTTCCCACGCTGTTTTTTCATCTTATCGGCTGTCTGCCATGTCCGCATTATAACTTCACCTACACGCCCCATCGCTTGGGAATCGGAGCTGATCATGCTGAAGACGCCCAGGTCATGCAGAATGTCTTCAGCTGCAATCGTCTCTTTTCTAATCCGGGAATCGGCAAAAGCGATATCTTCGGGTACGGATGGATCCAAATGATGGCATACCATCAGCATATCCAAATGCTCTTCCAACGTATTGATCGTATATGGACGGGTAGGGTTCGTCGAGGACGGAAGAATATTCGGATAACTAGCCGCCTTGATGATATCAGGGGCATGCCCACCGCCGGCCCCTTCGGTATGATAAGTATGAATGACACGGCCGCCGATCGCTTTGATCGTATCCTCGACGAAACCACCTTCATTAAGCGTGTCGGAATGTATCGCCACTTGAACATCGTATTCATCTGCCACCATTAAACTTGTATCGATCGCTGCAGCCGTCGTACCCCAATCTTCATGTAATTTCAGCCCAATCGCGCCAGCTTCTATTTGTTCAGCAAGCGGTTCTTTAGCCGAGGAATTGCCTTTGCCTAAAAAACCGAGGTTCATAGGGAAATGTTCTGCCGCTTCGAGCATTTTATGTATATTCCAAGCTCCCGGAGTACACGTCGTAGCGTTCGTTCCCGTAGCAGGTCCGGTTCCCCCACCAATCATTGTCGTGATTCCGCTTGAAAGTGCAGTCTCGATTTGCTGCGGGGCAATGAAGTGGATATGGGCGTCAATACCTCCAGCAGTAACGATCTTTCCTTCCGCTGCAATTATTTCAGTAGCAGCTCCTATCACCATTGTCACACCATCCATCAATAGGGGATTTCCCGCTTTTCCGATAGCTGAAATATTTCCATTCTTCACGCCGATATCTGCTTTATAAATGCCAGTATAATCGATGATGATCGCGTTCGTGAAAACAAGATCCATCACCTCATCTCTTGAAGCGGTTGGATGTTGCCCCATACCATCACGGATCACTTTACCCCCGCCAAACTTCACTTCATCCCCGTACTTTGTAAAATCCTTTTCCACTTCTATGAAAAGCTCGGTATCTGCCAATCTAATTAAATCTCCTGTTGTCGGACCAAACATGTCGGCATATTGCTTACGTGACATTTCATGACTCATATTTTCACTCCTTATCAAGCGGACCATTCGTTTTATTGCTCAATCCATAAACTTCCCTCTTGCCGCTGAATGGGATCAATTCAATTTCCTTCGCATCCCCCGGCTCAAAACGGACAGCTGTGCCGGCAGGAATGTTCAGCCTTTTCCCAAAAGCATCCTCACGAGTGAACTCCAGTCCAGGATTCACTTCATAAAAGTGGAAGTGTGAGCCAATCTGTATCGGACGGTCTCCCCTGTTGATGACAGTCAAGAACGTGGCAATTTTATCCTCGTTACATACGACCGGTTCTTTTTTCAAGATATATTCACCGGGTATCATGGCTTCCCCCTCCTTACTGAATCGGATTATGAACAGTCACAAGCTTAGTACCGTCCGGGAATGTCGCCTCGACTTGAATATCATGAATAATCTCAGGAATCCCATCCATAACATCTTCACTTGAAAGAATCGTCCTGCCAAAATGCATCAGTTCCGATACTGATTTCCCATCCCTGGCCCCTTCGACAATTTCATAGGTAATCAAGGCAATGGATTCCGGATAGTTCAATTTCAAGCCGCGATCTTTTCGCCTTCTTGCCAAATCTGCCGCCACTACAACCATTAACTTTTCCTGTTCCCTTGCTGTTAAACGCATACCCTCTCTCCTTTTGCCAAACTATACCGCCAAATATTCCAATACTAGATCTGATGCAACTCTTCCGTTTCTTCAAGTGCACATACACACTTCAATTGCCAATATTCCGTTTCACTTTCGCGCCTTAACTTAACACAAATATGTAAGCTAACCTGACATTATTTTAATTATAATAAATCTTCTGACAATTACAACCCTTAAAATGAAATAAATTGTAAATTGATAAGCCTTCCCTTTTGAAAAGGCTTATCTAAAATTTGATAATATTGAATTATCCTTGCTATAATTTCATGAGATAGCGGTAAGAAAAAACAAGATTGAAAGGGGAATGTAAAATGAATTATGTTAAAAATCAACTGACAGCCATGCGCGGCAATCTTTTAAAAGAAATCGAGGGAATCAAGCCAGAGTTTATGGATGTGCAGCCTGAAGGATTTAATAATACAATCCATTGGCACATTGGACATGTCCTTACTACAGCGGAAAAATTTTTATTGAACTCCAACAGCAATTTACCAGCGAATTACGGCCAGCTATTCGGATATGGTTCAAAACCTGCCAACTGGACCGGGGATGTACCTACCGTTGAAGTTTTAAAGCAACAGTTGCATGAACAACTTGGTCGACTTCTTGAAATTCCGGAAGAACGATTGACAGAAAAAACGGCACAGCCTTTCAACGGAATGGAAACAGTGGGAGAATTCATTAATTTTGTAGTCTTGCATGAAACCAATCATATAGGCCAAATTCACGCAATGAAACTATTCATACAATCCAATAACTGAGATTAAGTAACTGTCACTCTGTTTTTCTTGAAAAAATGAGTGGCAGTTTTTTTTATTTAAGACGGAAATTCACCAGTCAAATATGCTGTTTTAATCACTAATGGCTTCTGACATGTGAGTTTGGATACATTTACGCGTAAGTTTGGAGCAAATACTCCGGATTTCGAGCTTTTACTCGTGAGTTTCATACGTTTACTCGTGATTTTGAGCGTTTACTCGTGAGTTTCATACATTACATGTGAGTTTGGCGCGTTTACTCGTGAGTTTGCAACAAATACTCGTGAATTTTGAGCGTTTACTCGTAAGTTCGGCGCGTTTACTCGTGAGTTTGCAACAAATACTCGTGAATTTTGAGCGTTTACTCGTGAGTTTGCAAAAGGAGCCCCCGCCTATAAGCGAGGGCTTTCTTCTGTTCATTCGAAGTGAACGTCTCTTTAAGTCATTTGGTTATCCATATAATCACTGTATGCTTTTTCTGCTGCGGCTTCCGAAGTGAACAAAGCATCATCATCCTCAATCGTATGAAATGTATCGTTCAGGAACAAGGCAACTGCATTGGGATCTTTGGGATGCGGAACAATTTCCGCTGCCCTTATATTCGAAACGGTAGGAACATGGGGATTATTATAAATCACAAACACCTCGTCTCCGACTTGCACTTCTTTTGCATTGATTACACCCATTGAATTCTTCCTTTCCATTACTGATTTTCCTTTAGTTTATGGAAAGAAGCTTTTAATTATTTATGAATTATAACAGGCCTCGCAAGCTGCATTATCTGAATTGGGCCCCTTCTATATGAAGGAGCCCTGCCATTCACTTAAGCATATTCATCTTTTGTAAAAAATCGATCGGATGCTGTTTCCGGAAAAATTCCCTCAGCATATAGGCAACACCATCTTGATCATTGGAGCGCGTCACCCATTTTGCCACTTTCCTTACTTCCTCATCCGCATTGCCCATGGCAACTCCCAGACCAGAACCGGCAATCATTTCCATGTCATCCAATCCATCTCCAATCGAGACGATTTCCGTTCTTTTCACCTCTAAGTGGTCAGCTAAATACAATACACCGCTCCATTTAGAAACACCCTTCGGAACGATTGTCATCTTATGTCCTGGATGTAAGATTGCATCGACTTCAGGGAACATTTCCTTTATCAATTTCAATATATCATTACGATCACTTTTTTCTGAAAATATTATGTCCATCTTCGTCGGGGCCATAGGCTGGTCAATAAGCTCTTCACTGATATCGTCCACATAATTTTGAGCATATATATTTTGATCATTCAAATACATAACCGTTTTACCAAGCAAATTCTCCGGAAGGTTCACCCGATTTCCCAGCGAGTATTTTTCATGAATGAGCAATATTTGGCACGTGGTCTTTTCAAGCATTTGCACGAGCTCTGCAGTCAGTTCTTCTGGTATTCTTTTTACCATTATCGGCTTTTCTATGGAAGCTCCGACAAAGGCTCCTTGCTGAGCAACGATCATCGGATTTATTTTTAGGGCTTTGGCCACTTTTTTTGCTGAGTGATAGTTTCTTGACGTCACAAGTGCAACATGGACACCTTTTTGGTGAACATAATCTATTGCTTCTTTAGTCGATTTATTTAAACGGCCATTCGACTGGAGCAATGTCCCGTCGATATTGACCGCAAGTAGTCGATATACCATGCTGATCTCCCCCATCTGTAGTATCCTCTTTCAAATTTATGACTAAAATTTGGAGAATAGAACAAATAGTGGTTCACGACCCTTGCACCGGTGCTTTCAGGGAACAAAAAAACCCCCAACCATTATAGAAGGGAGTCTCCAATCGCTTATTGCTGTTGTTCAGGCAAGCCATATAAATCTTCAAGCGGCTTCATGATAATTTTATTGAGGTCTGCGATGACCATGCTCATCCGTTGTTCCGCTTCCATCAATTGTGAAATGGTTGGGTTTTGTTGGACAAGCTGGACCGTCTTTTGTGCTTGCTCAACCTCTTCCGGTGCAATCTCCTGTCCCATCATTTGCTTTTGCTGCAATGACATCTGGAGATTACGGAAGTTTTCAAACATTCCTTTTGTTGCTACATCAGAATTGACAAGATCATATAAGCGTTGCAAATCGGCATATTCATTACTTGCCCTAATCGCCTTTTCCATTTCATACGCTGCATCATATACGTTACTCATTTATTTCCCCTCCCGGTAATCATTGTATTCCTACACCTTTTCCACTATAACAAATCCGGTTATGAATTACACGTCATCCTATTAAAACAGTTACGAAACCTTGAAATAAACCGATGATTCCACCAAGCAAAGCCCCAAGGTATGTAATCATCGACAATTCCTTCTTAGTGATGGAAACGACCATTTCCTCAAGTCGGGACACCGAAAATGACGAAACCTGTTCTTCCACGATATCGTCCAAATGTAGTTTTTGGAATAGCGGCTGAAAATGATTGATTAAGTACTCGGCACCTTTTTCCACGAAAATCGGGACGCCCTTTTCCACAATGGTGTCCGAGAAATTGGCCGTCAATTCTCGAA
Source organism: Peribacillus frigoritolerans (assembly GCF_030676415.1). GTDB lineage: Bacteria > Bacillota > Bacilli > Bacillales > DSM-1321 > Peribacillus > Peribacillus frigoritolerans_A. The sequence continues at coordinate 198,544 of NZ_JAUUTW010000007.1, forward strand.
CCGGCTTATTCATGATCGAAGCGACAGGCAGCATTTCAGCCGTTTTTTCGGTAATCATTTGTTTTATCGTTTCTCGTCCGACCATTCCCTCGATTTTCTCTACATCCCATTTCTCGAGATTTCCCCACTCTTTCACCATCATCACTGACAATATATCAATCGTTCTCGATTGTTCAAAGAATTTAATGATTTCCGGCTGTATCTTATCAATTAACCTTTCGTTTCCAATGAACATCTGAATTAAATGGATCAGCTTGCCACGTTCCTTGAAAAAATCATCCAACATGTCTTCAAGACGGCTTTTGCCTTCTGCACTGTCAAAATATTCTTTTCCCTTTTTCACGATGAAACGTGACAAATCAGGAATCGAGTCGAGGGCTTTTTGCTGAATGTGCGGCGGGACGATATCCTTCAAGCTCTTGCTCCTATTCTCTTCCGACCAGGTTTCATATTTACCAAGAATGAATGTTTGTAATCTCTGTTCTAACGTAAATGAAGAATTCTTCATTCCCAATTGATCAAGCAATTGAGCAGTACTTTTTTCCGTGGACAATGCTTTCTTTACTTCTGTCTTCAAGAAAATTTTCATATTCTGTATAGAAGCATCATTGATGACTTTACTTTGAATGCTCACTGGCGTGATTAAATGATCAACCACCAATTTGCCTAATTGTTTCGCTAACTCATCCTGCCGCTTCGGAATCAACCCTGGTGTCAACGGCAGCTGTTTCCCGAAAATATAGATTGGTTTATAAGGTCTGAACAGCATTCTGATAGCTAATAAATTAGTGAAGCCTCCTATTACAGCACCTACGACGACCATAAACAGTATCGTTACCCAAAACTCACCCATGAATTTCTCCTTTTATTGCTTGAAATAGAGGCTTGATGACACCTTCTAATAAAAAAAACATAGAATGTGTTATCCACATTTGCCCAGCATTTAATTATAAAAGGATATCAAACTTAGTGCAAACGGGGAATTATTATGAACCTTAACCATCACAAAGTTTTCATTACGGTAAATCCCGCAGAGACTAGAAAGAAGGCGCTACTGTTTATCGAAGAAAAACTATTTGAGGAATGGGGCCTTCAATTTGGAGAACCCGTAACGATCATGGCTGGATGCCGTTCCGTCCCGGTACTTGTCCAGCCATTCCCGTCATCCCAGCCTACATTGAAACTTTCATATGATATGAACCAAATTTTATCCTTACCCACTTTTTCCGATCCAATCTCCGTCTCATACCATGCGGAAGGAAGGTCAATTAAAATAGGCCCATTCTTCGCTTCACTCATGAATCAGACTCCCTTACAAGACGGGACATTCGGCGAGATGGAAAAATTTTATCAGGAAATGAAATCATATTGTAATCAGCAGGGCATCCCCTTCTATTTAGTAAAACTGCAGTCTCTTCAAGATGGAGTTGTGGAAGGCTACCTGCCAGGGCAAGATGGCTGGCAAACCTTGCCCCTCCCCATTCCTGATGTATTTTATAACCGGATACATTCGCGCAAACTTGAGGAATCACATTCTTTCAAGCTGTTTAAAACTGAACTGGAGGAACGGTCGATACCGATGTTCAATGGAAGGTTCCTCTCCAAACATGATGTACATGAGCTGCTAATCTTAGAAGATGAGCTGTTGCCAAATTTGCCAGAGACGATTCTTTTTAACGAAAAGGAATCTTTCTTCACATTTATAGAAAAGCATTCGGTAATCTACTTTAAACCCGTATCAGGCAGCCAAGGCAGGAATATTTGCAGATTAACGCAAGTAGCTGGAAAATGGAAAATCGAGCAATCTGGACATCTCCAGGATGTGCATTTTGCTGATACGGATGAAAAGTTGTATGAAGCCTTAAAAAGATTTTCCAGAAAACAATCCTTCATTCTTCAAAAAGGGATTTCCCTATTCGAAACCGATCAGAGAAAAGTTGATTTCCGCATACTTCTTCACCGGAACGATCAGCTTGAATGGAAAGTTTCATCAATGGTTGCCCGGATTGGGGACCCTGGTACTATCGTTTCCAATATTGCACAAGGCGGATTGATGAAAAATGGGCCGGATTTTCTAAAGGAAGCATTTGACCTTCAGGACGCCAGCCGCATATATCAAAAGCTCGTACGGCTTGCTAAAAACACTGCCCAGGCCTTAGTGGAAAACCATGACGATTCATTCGGTGAGCTAGGGATCGATTTAGCACTGGATACCGATACCCACCCATGGATCATCGAAGTGAATTCAAAACCTTCGAAAAAATTTCAAGGCAACTATGAAACCTTTCGTCCATCAGTAAAGTCAATCATAGATTTCATGCTTGCCCTTAACCGCGAAAACCATCCATAAAAGGAGTTGCTAGCACGTGTTAATAGGATTAATGGCCGCGTTGGATACACATGAAAACAACTACTTCACCGAAATAGCCAAAACCGCTAAATCATTTAATATGAAAGTTTGTAAATTCTCACCGGAAAATATTGATATGGATCTGAAAAAAGTGAAGGGCGAGCGTTTTGATGCCGAGAACGAAACTTGGATCGCCACAACTTTTGATTTACCTGATTTTGTATATGATCGCTGTTTTCACGGATTAGTACGTGAGTCAACGGAAACTCGACACAAAATCGATTGGTTAAAAGCTAACTCGAATTTCTTAGGGCTTGGCCTTCCTGGTAAGTGGGAAGTGTACCAAATCCTAAAAAACCATCCACACCTACAGGCATTTTTTCCAGAGACCGTACAAGTGACGACACCTGAAGATATTACCGGTCATTTGGAACGCATGGATAAAATCATCATCAAACCTGAATTCGGTGCAGGCGGTACAGGAATCTATCTCCTTTCAAAAACCGAAGACGGCACTATGGTATCCATGACGAAAAAGGGCACCAAATATGACCGCCAATTCCCCTCCAAATCCCAGCTTAACAAATGGCTGCAGCATTTATTAAATCGATACCGTTACCTCTGCCAGCCATATTTGGAACTTTGCAGCCAAAATAACGAGCCATTCGATTTACGGATTTTACTTCAAAAAAACGAAAAGAATCAATGGATGGAACGGGGCCGCGGAATTCGTACGGGACAAAAAGACGGAATTACTTCAAATCTTGCCACAGGCGGGGAAGCCATTTCATTGGATACTTTCATCAAAAGAAACCCGGAAACGATTTCGATTGCTGTCGAACAAAAGATTCAGCATATCCTTCGTTCCCTGCCCGTAGAAACCGAAGCTGTCTTTGAAAGATTATTCGAGTTGGGGATTGATCTAGGCATCGATAAAAAAGGCCAAATATGGATAATGGACATTAACTCGAAGCCCGGAAGGAAAATCATTCAGGCACTACAGCCGGAGACCATGAAAGATATTCATCGCGCACCGTTTCAATATTGCCAGTATTTAGCCGAACATCTTCAGAAAGCAGGTGAATAGAAAGTGAGAAAGACTTATCCTGCCGAAATTGCCGCTATCCCTGGCAATGTTCTCTACTACCCTTCAGAGCTTGGAGATTTGGCAGAGATTGAATTAATTTATTTCGGACGACATTCATGTCCTGCCATCGTCAAACAAAACCCGGCAGTCAATCAATCAATCGTCCTATCGGAAAGTCTTGCTGAATCTCTAATATTCGATCATACCGATATTCCCCTTCATTTATTTATTTACGGCAAGAGCATCCATATCGGACCGCTTGTCGGAATCTTTTCCTCAGGTTTTACTGGCCTTTCAAACAAACCATTAGGGGAGAGATCGGAATTTTTTGCAAAGCTCCTTTCGCTTAGCAGGACCACAGGCTGTATCCCCTTTGTTTTTGGAGAGAATGTAATCAATTGGGATGAGGAGACAATCAAAGGCTATGTGTTTGATAACGATGACTGGCACATTAATGAATTTCCTTTTCCTAATGTCATCTATGACCGTCTCCCAAATCGGTTGACGGAAAACCGCGATGGACCTAAAGAAGTGAAGCAGAAATTCCAAAAAGACTTTACCATTCCATGGTATAATCCTGGGTTTTTCAATAAATGGGATGTAAATGAAAGGTTATGCGCAGATGAGCGGGCACTGCCATATTTGCCGGAAACGTATCCATTTCAATCCATGTCCGTTGTGGAAACCCTTCTTTCCCATTACCGGCAAGTTTATATAAAGCCCATTCACGGCAGTCTCGGTCTAGGGATTCACCAAATTCTTTATGATAAGCGTGAGAATGTTTACTATTGCCGCTATACAAATGAAGCAAAAGAAAATAAACTGCAAAAGTTTTCCACATTGGAATCCATCGTTAAACATATTTTTCACGACCGACAGCTTGAGAATCTTATCGTGCAGCAGGGCATCCCATTAATTCGATCTGAAAAACGTCCAGTGGATTTCCGGGTCCATACGAACAAGGACAGTAATGGAAAATGGCAGGTAACCGCGATTGCCGCAAAAATCGCCGGCGCCGGCAGCGTCACGACCCATATCAAAAGCGGGGGTGCCATCAAAACGGTTGCCGAACTGTTTGGAGATGGCGATGAGGCGAAAGAAGTCGAACGAAAGCTATCGGATGCCGCACTGATTTTAAGTGACAGTATAGAGAAGAACTTGGACGGTATCATTGCAGAAATAGGATTTGATTTTGGATTGGATAAAAAAGGGCAGGTTTGGATGTTTGAAGCCAATTCCAAACCGGGACGTTCCATCTTCTCCCATCCAAAACTCAAGGATTTCGAATTGCTGACCAGAAAGCTAAGCCTTGATTATGCCATTTATCTCACGGAACAGACGATTACGAAATCAATCAGTGTGCCGCGATGAACATTTTTTACGATATCCCCACTGAAAATTGGTACCACAATCATGAGAATGCGGAACTTTTCGCCGGCCCTGCCGAAGAGGAAATCAGCTATAAAAAGGACCATTTGAATCAACCCCTAATTCCAATCACAATATTTCCGGATAACCGGATGCTTGTCGTCGGGATTTTAACTGTTTCCAATCCCAAAAAGGAATCAGGTTTGGGTGGAAACCTGACCCTTTTTCGGGACCTATCCTTATATTTATTGAAACATGGAATATTGGCGTATGTATTCACAGGAAATTCCCTTCATTCCAACTTGTTGAGAGGGTATGTTTTTTCCTCCATTTCAAACGAGTGGATCGAATGTAAAGTGCCCTTCCCTGACATCGTCTATAACCGTATCCCCTCGAGGAGCTATGAGGCGTCAGAGGAATTCCAACACCTCATCAAATATTTTAAAGAATGCCGAATGAATCTGTTCAACCCCTGTTTCATAGATAAATATATGATGTTCGAAGCATTAATTGAAGATGGATCCCTCACCAATTACCTTCCGCCCACCGCTCTCTTGCGAAACAGCGGTTGCCTTGATGCTTTCCTGGAGACCTACAGGCATATATACCTCAAACCCTGCAAAGGAAGCCAAGGGAAGGGCATTTATACCATAATCAAAAATGATGATGATACACTATTGTTCAATAGCTTAAAGCATAGTGAGTCCTTCCCGGATTTCGCGTCATTCTGGGAAACAAAAAAAAGGGACTTATTAAAAAGGAGCTATCTGGCTCAACAGGCGATCATACCAAATAAACTTTTTGGACATCGTTATGATTACCGGATTCTCGTCCATTATGAAAAAGGTTTTTATAAAGTGACCGGCAAAGCGGTAAGGATGTCGCAAACTCAGGAAATCACCACCCACACTCCCCGAGGGGGTAAGCTTTTTCCTTATCAAGACCTGCAATCAAGAATCCTGAATCTAAAATTAGCGAATATCGCCCAAAAATGCGGAGAGATACTTTCGAAAAAAATCGGGTTTCTCGGAGAGTTTTCCATTGATATTGGGGAAGACGAATCGGGCTCGCTCTTCATATACGAAGTGAACTCAAAGCCTATGCAATTCGATGAGGAGGCAATTGAAACAAACAGGCTTTTGCATTTAAAAAATCTTTTCATTGAATTAACTTTTCCTAACCTGACAAAATAACACCTCCAGCTGCCGTTTTCCATTATAATTAAATGAGAAACTGTATATATGGAGGTAATACATATGATCACTCATTTTCAATGGGCACCATTGCATAAGAATCTGCCAGGATGGAAAATTTCCTTTTATTTCAACAAGCAGGCAGTGCAAGCGTTGTATCATAAAGATGGATCCATCGAGTGGACAGCCAATCCGCCTTCCGAAACAGATGAAACCAAACTCAAAAGCATGATACATGATTTAATGATCTTCCATGTATATGAATGAACCCCCTTTACCTTCATGAAATCCCTAAACAGAATAAAAAAAACTCCTTTGCCTAAACTAAAGAAAAGGCTAGGAGGGATTTATTTTGGATAAAGAAAAAATGACATTTTTGAAGGATACCGAATATGATGGCAAAGACTCCGTTTACCTGGATATCGACCGTATCATCAATGAAGGAATGGCGGGCGGAAATGTGTATGAAGTCGCTGACCTTCAGAACATCGAAGAAGCACATGACTTTTATGATGAAACAGATCCCAATATCAATAAATAAATTATGTGGGCTCTCTTATGGAGAGCTCTCCTTTATTTGATGTGGACTTACCTATCCCGTTCATCTCCAAGTGTATGCAGTCAGACCGTTAAACGGATAACATTCAAATAGTTCCATTCTCCCTCGCACTTAAAATATTTTCGTTTAATATCGATGTAATGATATGTTCTGAATCCCATTCGTGCCCAGATATCTCTATAAGGGGATAGCGATTCGGTAAAACGACCTGCTGGATTTCATGAACGGTCAGTCCTTGGGAATGTAAGCGTAAAATTTCACCTTGGAGGTTTTCCAAATAATCTAGTTTTTTTCGAAACATTTCCTTCCCATCAGGGACATGCCCAGCATGGCAGCAAAACACTTCCCCAAAGTCATATTGAAGTAATTTTTTTATGGAATCGATGATGACCGGGACAGACTCTTCCCGTAAGACAAGCTTCGTTTTTGGTGTTACGAAAAGGTCTCCTGAAAAGAGCATGCCATTACTGTTATTCAAATACACCATATGGTCCTTCGCATGACCCGGGGTAAAAATCGGCTCCCATATTTGGGTACGGGAATGAATGGCCTTCCCTAGCGGCTCAGCTTTAAAGGCGTCTCTCTTTCCCCAGAAAATTTTGCGATATTCAGGATATACAGCATCCTTTGCACAAACCTCAACCGACATCGGGTGAATGAAAAGCGGGACCTTTTTATGTTCCTGTATCCATGCAGCGCCCCCCGTATGGTCTTCATGATAGTGAGTCAGGGCCACTGAGTCGAAGTCTGCGGACTCATAGAATGGAATAAGCTCTTCCATTAAAATCTGTGCTCCAGTATCTATTAATAGGCCATCCGTTAAAAAGACATAAACACTCATCCCCGCCTTGTTCCCGCCAGGAGTCCCGTGCACACAAACCACATCATTTATCGTCTTAGTCTCTATCATTCAATTGCCTCCCCATCATTGTACAAAAATAGTTTCATCTTCCTTTTTTTAACTTCACTATAATAAATGTAGTACCACTTTACCTTTTTGACAAGAAATATTGGAATAATTAACCTGGATGGAAATGCTGGATTATTGACATAATAGCCCTTTTCCTCGAATCGTTTTAACGGACCGTACCAAATAAAACAGACGCTTGCGGCGAGGAGGCTTGGCAGATTGCTGGCTGAAAGGAAGCGGATTTATGAAAGCAACTGGAACATTAAAAAAACTGTAGACAAACTCGCTTTCTTCGAATTTGTCTACAGTCTAAAGCGATGGAGTTTTTACCCCATCGCTTTTTTGAATCTTAATACCTTCGGGAAGTAAAAGGAATCAAGTCCTAACATTTTTCGATTAAAATCATCCTTTTCACCAAGCACATAAAATGTGCCGTCAATACTTCCGTATAGTAAAAGAAGGTTTCAACCTACTGTCTGTTTCCATAATCCAAGAAGATCACTTTCATGTTGTCTGTGGATACCTGCTTTTCTATCGGCACTTTCCGGACGGCCCTTTTCCCAATTCCAAATATCTTCGAGAGTTTCTGAAAGGGGACGGAATGTTAGTCCATTATTGATGGCTTTATTGTTATCGACAGCCAAAAATCCATTCAAAGGTTCCTTAGCTCCCGGTAATGGGAACTCTTCCGGTATCCATAAAGGCATTTCTCCCCACGGTTCTACTTTATTGTCATTTAAAAATTTTTCAGATACCCATGTAAAATCAGCATTACTTCTTGTTACCTTTTTGCAGCCTTCAAGTAATTGCCCCATAGTTAGTGTATAATCTGGTCCAACGGCATTATATGTACCTGTCATACTTTTTTCTATCATTTGTATGATCCATTGAGCCAAGTCCCTTGCATCGATAACTTGGATTGGACGTCCAGGGCGTCCAGGAGATAAAATTTCTCCCCCTTCCGCTATTCTTTTAAGCCAGTACGGCAATCGGTCAGTGTAATCATATGGACCCACTATTTGCCCGGCACGAATTGACAAGACTTTCCCCGGCAGTTCCTTTTCAGCTGCTTTTTCGCTTAATGATTTTAACGGTCCATAATATTCACCGTATATCGGTCCAGCAGTTCCGCGGGTGATTTCTTCTGCTTTATCTTCATTCAGTGTATGAACCTCCCCATTTTCATCAATACCGGGTTCGGTTGGATCACTATAAACTGAGATGCTTGAAATATATGTATAATGTTTAACTTGATTAAGCAATCTGCAAGACTTCGATACAGTTCGAGGGATAAAACCCGATGTGTCAATGACTGCATCCCACTGTCTTCCTTTCAACATTTCCAGATCCCCGTCGCGGTCCCCTCTTAACTGTTCGATTTCGGGAAAAACATAAGGATCGCTACCACGATTAAAAAGTGTGACATCATGCCCTTTCACTATCGCAGCTTTTGCTAAATATCGGCCTAGAAACCGTGTGCCACCCAATATTAAAATCTTCATAAGATCTCCTCCTCTTTAACGATATTCCATAAAGCATACGCAATACCCTTTCCTAAAATTAACAATACTTGCAACTTTTCTTTGAACTCTCTTTTTGAACCATGAATTTCCCTTCTCGGAAAAACTGGCAATATCCTATTCTTTTGAACTTTATTCTTTTTCGCTATAATGATATGGAAAGGGAGAAAGAAGGTGGAAACGATGCTTGAAAATCTCAAACAAAAATTCCCGAACACTCTTACCAATAAAAAGGATACTGATGATATTTCTGACTATGTTTGGTTCGAAGACTCAAGAAGTATACTTGGCATTCCCCGTTCAGAAATCACAGCCGAAGAAATCCGTTTATTGGAATTGCTTTTTGCTCCTTCCATAAACCCAAATAACCTCAATGTACATCCAGACTCATCATGGGAAACTTTTTTATCCGAACCGAATGCACCATTGCCTCTAACTAGCTGGGAGAATGTTCGATTTCTTCATTTTAAGCTGACTCATGCTGATTTTTCCAACTCCGATTTTGAAGAGGCCTTCCTCGCTTTCGTTCCATCTGACGCAGCTATTGTCTGGGAAAATGAAACGGCAGGAGTCTTAATTGAAACCGACAAGGATGAACCATTATCAAATAAAGAACTAATCGCCATTTCTTCCACACTTGAAAGTGACTTTTATGTTAAGACCCGTATGTTCACCGGGCGCTTTCACCCTGTAAATCAAGACCTTCATCTTCACTGGACTCAGGAGAAAAAGTGTTTTGATTTGGCACAGGTGCACCTGCCGGATCTAAAGGTGGCTGATTTGGCAGACATCATCCCTCACTCATTAATAAATGATCCATCCGTTAAGAATGATAAGTGGTATATCAATGAGATTCTTGGCAAGACCAAACAGGATACTGAACTTATCAAAACGATTAAAACGTATATCGAATGTAATTCCAATGCCACCTATGCCGCCAAACAGCTTTATATACATCGGAACAGCTTACAATACCGAATCGATAAATTCTCTGAAAGAACTGGTCTCGATATTAGAAACTTCCGTCATGCCCTTACTGCGTACTTGATACTTTTACTAAATGATTAAATTCCAATACAAACAGGTAATATCATCCTTTTTTGTGCAATGTGCCCATACTTTTTTCTAAACCGATAGCTTAGACTATAGCTAATTGGTACAAGTAATCAGGAGTTTAAAAGGGGGATTTTTCATGGCAGAGTTAGTGTTAGATCATATATTCAAGATTTATGATAAAAAGGTGACGGCTGTTAAAGACTTCAACCTTCGTGTTGCCGATAAGGAATTCATAGTTTTTGTGGGACCTTCAGGTTGCGGCAAATCGACGACATTAAGGATGATTGCCGGACTGGAAGACATTTCCCAAGGGGATTTATACATAGACGGCAAGCGAGTCAATGATGTCCCCCCTAAAGATCGTGATATTGCGATGGTTTTCCAGAACTATGCCTTATATCCCCATATGTCCGTATATGACAATATGGCATTCGGATTAAAGCTCAGGAAAACGCCAAAAGCGGAAATCAAGCAAAGGGTCAATGAAGCGGCAAGGATTCTCGGACTTGAAGAGCTGCTAAACAGGAAACCTAAAGCCCTTTCAGGTGGTCAGCGCCAGCGTGTGGCACTTGGCCGTGCCATTGTAAGGGACGCAAAAGTTTTCTTGATGGATGAGCCATTATCCAATCTCGACGCAAAGCTGCGGGTTCAAATGCGTGCGGAAATCGCTAAACTACATAAACGGCTCGACACCACTACGATATATGTCACGCATGACCAAACAGAGGCAATGACCATGGCGACACGTCTTGTTGTAATGAAAGATGGTGTCATCCAACAGGTCGGTGCCCCAAAGGACGTTTATGAGAAACCAATAAACGTTTTCGTCGGCGGCTTTATCGGATCGCCTGCCATGAACTTCTTTACCGGAACATTAAAAGAAGGCAGAATTAAAATAGGCGAACAAACGCTTGAAATACCTGAATTGAAGATGAAAATGCTGCGTGATCAAGGATATGCCGGAAAAGATATAATCCTTGGCATCCGTCCGGAGGATTTCCATAATGAAGGAGCCTACTTCACGAAGTCCCCTAACACTACATTCACGACCCAAATTGATGTGGCCGAACTCATGGGCGCGGAGATCATGCTGTACTCCACATTAGAGGGGCAGGACTTTGTTGCACGAGTCGATGCCAAGAATATTATCCAGGCAGGCGAAAACATCGAACTTGCACTCGACATGAATAAAGCACACTTTTTTGATAAAGGGACCGAACATCGCATTTTAGTTGAAGAAGATGAACAGATGCAGGAAAGCATGAAGTTATCTGCCAATTAAACGGAAAAAGACCCGTTCATTGAAGTGAACCCAAAAAGTTAGACACTTTATTTACTTAGGCAGCCTTGAGGGCATGAACCCGGTAATCTACCGGGCTCATGCCTTTTAATTTTACCTTGATTCGTTGATGATTGTAGTAATGGATA
>NZ_JAUUTW010000070.1 GCF_030676415.1 Peribacillus frigoritolerans
TATCCATTACTACAATCATCAACGAATCAAGGTAAAATTAAAAGGCATGAGCCCGGTAGATTACCGGGTTCATGCCCTCAAGGCTGCCTAAGTAAATAAAGTGTCTAACTTTTTGGGTTCACTTCATAAGGACAGCTCTAATCTTTGTTAACTATTTATGATTTTGGTATTAATAATTCCAGCAAATCCTACTGGACACCATTACACAACCGACCGATATTCTCGACTTCAACAACGACCTCATCCCCCGACTTGATCGGGCAGCTTCCAGATGGTGAACCCGTGGCCAAAATGTCACCGGGTTCCAGTGTCATCACCTGTGAAAGCCAGCTGATTAGAAACGGAATGCTTAGGGACATTTCATTGGTATTTCCGTCTTGGACAACGCGGCCGTTTAAAGTGGTCACAATCCGCAAATTAGTGGGATCTACCCCGGTAACGATGCACGGCCCCAAAGGACCGAATGTATCAAATCCTTTGCCCCGCGTAAACTGTGGATCTTTTTTTGTAAGATCTCTTGCTGTGACGTCATTAAATATCGTACAACCAAATACATAATCAAGCGCATCTTCTTCTTTAATGTTTTTTCCGCGCTTTCCAATGACAAGGGCTACTTCCCCTTCAAGTTCCACTTGGTTGGATAGATCATTTGGAGGAAGTATAATTTTCTCCTTGTCTGCAATAAGCGAAGATAATGGCTTTAAAAATAGAAATGGTTCAACAAGGTTTGCCTCTCCCCCCGTTTCCTTCGCATGACCTGCATATGTCCAGCCGAAATTAACCACTTTCGAAGGTTTTACAGGTTCCAAAATTTTCACGTCACTATATTTCACCTCTACCCCGTCAAACTTTACTTCCTTGTTGACAAGTTCAGCAAAACTGCTAGACAGTTGTAATATCATCTCATCCTCAACAATACCGTAATGTATCTTGCCCTGTTGATTCTGATAGCGAACTATTTTTTGTGTTTTTTGTAGCACATGCATTATGAATAAACTCCTTTGATGATTAAGATTACCTCAGATAATATAAAATCCGGTTCTCTATACTATAACATGCCTGTTCTTTTACGTGAAAAAAGAGCTCCCGTCAACTCCATTTTCAACCAAACCGAACTATAGTTAATTAAGATTAAGTTATTTAACTATGTATTTTATGGAACCTACAATTTATTTATAATTTTATCTGTGTATTGCCTTATATAGGCTGCAATAAATATTCCGATTGGTAGTCCTAGTAATACATTCCCCATGAAATGTTTATGCATACAATTACAACTAATACACCCAAAACCAAGCCAATTCTTCACAAATCCACCCTATTACAGTCTTGGTGCTTATTAATTATCTCAAAATATCAAAACTTATGTACTGGTAATTTGTCCCTTATTTAGCTAACCTGCCTCGTTAGTGCACTAAGAAAAGGCGCTAGCGCACCCGTTAGTTTAAGAAGGAATATTCGTCTAGACCTCCCCTTTAGGAAATCCACTTTTATTCCCCCTATTAAATAAAAATAGTGCCAACTTCTCATTAAAGAAATCAGCACTTCGTTTATTCACTATAAGTTATCGTGTAGCTTTAGGCGGTTGGCACACATCACATTTACGTTGTTTATTATTTTTAAATTTCGTAAACGTTTTTTCAAAGTTGCTACCACATCTACATTTAAATAGTAACTTTTGAGAAAAACCGTGATATTCCGTCGTTAGCAACTTACTTTCCGAATTGTTCTCAACAAATTCTTTAATTTTACCAATCGTCCATTGTTTATTCATTCTCATACACCTCCATATTTTATCGCTATGCGGAGGCTTTAGTTGGCATCCGTTCAAAAATATATCGTAAGTTATTCATTATAACATGAGCTGGCACTCAATTAAACAGATGGAGGGCTACCCCTTTAGTTCCATAAGAAAAAGCTGCCTTAAAGACAGCTCCGATCTTGAGCTAAAGCACCAGTAGCATTCCTGTAGAGCATTAATTATCGGCTTTGAAAAAAAAAGAGCCCCTCAGTATGATGAGAGTACACACAAACCAAAACTCATCTTAAGGAGGAAGCCCTACTATGAATTTTAAAATGCAAAAC
>NZ_JAUUTW010000071.1 GCF_030676415.1 Peribacillus frigoritolerans
TAGCATTCCTGTAGAGCATTAATTATCGGCTTTGAAAAAAAAAGAGCCCCTCAGTATGATGAGAGTACACACAAACCAAAACTCATCTTAAGGAGGAAGCCCTACTATGAATTTTAAAATGCAAAACAAACAAAATCAACTAATTGAGAGAATTACGGATCAACATCTAGTTGTTGGTGTGGATATTGCCCAACATGTACACGTGGCCCGTGCTGTAAACTATCGGGGCATTGTGGTCGGGAAACCTTTGTCTTTTGAAAATAACGAAGAAGGTTTTACCCGATTGCTAAACTGGATCAAGGAACTAAAACACATGAAAAACCTAGACACAACGATAGTCGGAATGGAACCTACCGGTCATTATTGGATGAACCTTTCAAAGTGGCTAGTCAAACAAAACATCGATGTCGTCACGGTCAATCCTCACCATGTCAAAAGAAACAAAGAAAATCGTGATAATACGCAATCCAAAAGTGATAAAAAAGATGCCCTTGTTATCGCTGATATGGTGAAGAATGGCTACTATGCCTTCGTTCGTTCCACTTCAGAATCATTTGAAAAACTTCGTGTCCTTATGGCTAACCGAGATGTGATCGTTAAGCGTCTTGTTAGCTCCATCAACCAAATTAATCGCTGGGTGGATGTGGTCTTTCCCGAGCTCCGGCAAGTGTTTAAAGACGTATCATGTAAAGGGGCAATCGCAACCCTACGCCTCTTTCCTACCCCAGCTGAATTATGTTCCTTACAGCCTCAAGATATCGTAACCGGTTGGAAATCATGTATGAAGCGACATTCCGGGCATAAAAAAGCCCGTTCCCTGCTTGTATTGGCCAAGCGTTCAATTGGTACGAAACAAGCCCTTGATGCGTATAAACTTCACTTGGGACAGTTATTAGAGGAATATGATCTCGCTTCATCCCAACTTGAAAGAGTGACGCAAGAAGTCACAAACGTCTTGGAACAGATTCCATTCGTTAACCAAATACTTGCCATTAAAGGAATCAGCGAGATTTCATTGGCGGGAATCTTAGGAGAAGCTGGAGATCTGAGTGGGTTCTCTCACGGGAATGCGCTCCTTCGTCATGCAGGATTACATCTCGCTGAAGCCAGTTCTGGGAAGTGGAAAGGCCAAATTGTTCTTTCCAAACGTGGAAGATCACGCCTGCGGCGTTACCTCTACCTTGCGACCATGAGTCTGGTGATGAATAACCCTGAGTTTAAAGCCCTACACTCAAATAATGTTAAAGTGAAGAAGATTAAGAAAATGAAATCCATCATGAAACTTTGTGGAAAACTCGCCCGTGTCCTAGTAGGTATTGCTCGTAATGGCTCTGCCTATAAACCGGAAATGGTCTTCCCTCTTGAACAACTAGCAGCGTAAATTTACATTCACATGGTTATTTTAACGAAAGTTGGCTTATTCGTAGGACTTCAAAGAAAGCACGAAGTACTGGATGTAATGAACAAAAGGGCAATGACCCGTTCCGTTAGCAAAACCGGCCTCCACCCCTTGGATAGGCATGACGAAGGAATGAAAGGGCATAGGATTATGACCCGTTGAGACATGGGAGGGAAAGCCTCCAGGGGCAGCGTGGAGAATGCGTGCAGTATATGTAATAATATGGGATTTTTAACAGATCCCCTATTTCAATCTGCCCTCATCTTATCAAAACGGTCCTATCTCTTTCGTTCATCTAAAGCAACCTATACCATGTGGTTTGAAATCCTGCGAATAAGCGAGTATTCGTGAGCATTATTTATTAAACTGAGGGAGTTCATTAAG
>NZ_JAUUTW010000072.1 GCF_030676415.1 Peribacillus frigoritolerans
CCTTATGTTTTTATTACAAATATGTATGCTAGTTTTATTGTAGAATGAGGAGGTGCTTTATGGAGAACAAAAAAAGTTCCCTTTACGATGAATTACCGTTAGAATTATTGGCAGGATTTTATTATGAAATAAATAAGAACATAGAAAAAGGAATCTTGTCTGGTGCTATGTATCATGAAATTAGTTTAATGGAACAAACAGCATTAAAAAGGGGTATCTTACTTGAATACCTACATGACAAGGGTGCTTGTATAATTGAAGCCGAGAAACTACTAAGAGAAACCACCCTGCAACCCTAAATTGTAGAATAAGAAGTCCAATGATGTTTTCTAGTCTACCCTAGGTAAGCCTGGAACAGTATATAGAATAGATTCCTTTAACCCTCTTGGCTACCAAAGGGTTGTTTTGGGTGGCATTCACCAAAAGAAATCATCGCCTTAAAAATTCCTAGTCTTTTTAATCTGTCCTTTAAAAGGCCTACACTTTATAAAAGAAATGCTATTTTTAAATCATCAGCAAGAAATTCCCCGTGCTATTGGAACTTATATTATGAAGGAAAACTTCTTGTATATCGTTAAGTATTCCCAATCCTACAAATTATCAAAAGTATTTTCAATGGCTGATTCCAATTCTTCTTTTCCTTCTCCTATATAACGTTTGGTCATGTTCAAATCTTTATGCCCCATCAATTTTGAAACGGTTTGAAGGTCTATCCCCTTATCGATTAATTTTTGGCAAAACGTATTCCGCAGCTTATGGGGAGTCGCATTATATTTAGTCAGCATATATTGCACGGACCTTGGCGTGATGCGCTGATTCACACTGGATATGAAGATAGCTTCCGTTTCCATATTTAAAAACTCCTTGTATGCCTTGATTTTTTCACTAGCAGTCATGGAGAGTGGAATCTTTCTGTCTATATCACCTTTTGAATCCCGGATGAGGATATATTGCCTCTCTCCCTCTTTTTGAATGTCACTATGGTTCAAATCACAAAGTTCGGACACCCGGATACCCGTATGAATCATTGTGTATACAATAGCAATATTCCTGAAATGCCCAGAGGCCTCGATTTCTTTTAGGAGAGCAGCTTGCTCAAGCATGTTCAGGGCTTTTGGCGGATCTTCTTTCTTTTCCTTTGCTTTACGATCGATGTTGAGGACGATCTCGGGTTTATCAAGGAACCTGGAAAACATGGTAATGGCTGAATAATGTTTTTCAATCGTTCCTCCACTCTTGTTTGACTGTTCCATATCGTCTAAATAGGTTTGGACGTGGGATTTTTCAATCTCTTCCGCCTCATCCTTAAACCATTGAAGAAGCTGGGAGATAACTCCCACATAGGTTTTAATCGTACCATCGGATTTATTTTGACCCATTAACCATTCCGCAAAAGAATGAAGAATTTGTTTATTGTCCAGGATTTCTTCTTTACTGGTCATTCGAGAAGCCCCCTACCAAACTCATGCTATTAAAAAGCCTTTCCAACGAATGGTGGAATTTATACAAAAAAACCTTAGGAAAATCCTAAGGTTTAGAATGCGTAGATAGGATTTGAACCTGTTTATACGGGTTTATGAATCCTAATTGATGTGCTAAACATTGCTTGGCGGCGTCCTACTCTCACAGGGGGAAACCCCCAACTACCATCGGCGCTGAAGAGCTTAACTGCCGTGTTCGGAATGGGAACGGGTGTGACCTCTTCGCTATCGCCACCAAACATATCAGGA
>NZ_JAUUTW010000073.1 GCF_030676415.1 Peribacillus frigoritolerans
ATTCCACGTCACCGTGGACACCCTTGCATTAAGCTAACCACTACTACTGCCTTCATGGTTCGGGACTTTCACCCTATAGATTGCACCCATGCCGGGCGCACGAAAAAGCTGCCTTAAAGACAGCTCCCCTTCAGCTAACGCACTCCATAGTTCTATAAGACTTAATTTAGAGTTGACACAAACTGTGACGTTTATCATACCAAGGGTTTTTGCTCGTATTTCCAAATGAAACCCTTGACAATGTAAGCGCTTTCTTTTATTATGATAATAGGTTGGATGGCATGCGTGGCAGTCATAGTATCTGGCGTAGGTGGGGCCAATACCGGGATCAGTACATAGAATAAACCCCCTACTTTATGCAACAGCTAACTTCTTCCGAATAGGAAACAGTGATTCATCAATCATGTTAAGTGGGCACTTTGCTCCTTTTTTCAAATACAAAAAAACTCTGTATTCAGCCAAATCGGTCAAATTCAGGGTTTCCCTAGCTTGAAAGCTCCCAATAAGATCCCTTATGTTTTTATTACAAATGTGTTTACTAGATTTATTGTCGAATGAGGAGGTGCTTTATGGAGAACGAAAAAAGTTCCCTTTACGATAAATTACCGTTAGAATTATTGGCGGGGTTTTATTATGAAATAAATAAGAACATTGAAAAAGGTATCTTGTCTGCTGCTATGTATCATGAAATTAGATTAATGGAACAAACAGCATTAAGAAGGGGAATCTCACTTGAATACCTACATGACAAGGGTGCTTTTATAATTGAAGCCGAGAAACTACTAATAGAAACAACCCTGCAACACCAAATAGTAGAATAAGAAGTCCAATGATGTTTCTAGGATGACATGCATGCGTAGCCGTCATAGTATCTAGCGTAGGTGAGGCCAATACCGGGATCAGTATATAAAATAAATCCCCTTTTTTATGCAACAGTTAGGCTTCTTCCGAGGTAGAAAACAGTCAAGTATAAAAATGCTACATAAATTGATAAAAACGAAAAAGCTAATACCTTGAAAGCATCGGCTGATATTCATTTTGGGCACTAAACGTCCTAATTAGGTATTTCCAGCCCCACTCTCTCTCCTGATTTATTCTACCTATTTTTATTCCTCCTTGGAATTAGACTTAGTTAATGTGATTACATAGTCGAAGTATACTTAATGAGCTTTTACATTTTTCCCACAGAACACCTCTTTATCCACTCGTTCCGATCTTGGGATTCGTGTAAGGCAAAGAATACCCCTTGCAACCAACCCTAGAAAAGGAGGGGAGCAGAGGCCATTCATTTTTACAAACTAATTTATTCCCCAACTAAAGAATCTACTATTCACGGTATCCAATAAAAAAGCTCTGAAGTTCTGGTAAGAATGAAAAAATTGAAAAAAGAAAGGAAAGAGCATAAGGAAAAACTGAGAGAAAGGCTATTTTTCAGCAGTAAGAATTCCCCAGTGCCATTGGAATTTATATAATGAAAAGGATTGGGAATACTTCCCGATATACAAGAAGTTTTCCTCCCTTATAAATTATCAAAAGTATTTTCAATGGCTAATTCCAATTCTTCTTTTCCATCTCCTATATAACGTTTGGTCATGTTCAAATCTTTATGCCCCATCAATTTTGAAACGGTTTGAAGGTCTATCCCCTTATCGATTAATTTTTGGCAAAACGTATTCCGCAGCTTATGGGGAGTCGCAT
>NZ_JAUUTW010000074.1 GCF_030676415.1 Peribacillus frigoritolerans
AACGAAACTGTCAACCCACCACACCCAAATGTTTTTAAATGGTGTTTCATTCAGCTATGAATAGAGTTATTCCTTGTTCAACTTATAAACCAAATATCCTTTCGGATTTAGCTTGTCAAGGGCGTACTTTCCCTTGATAAGCTAAATCGAAATGGATACAATTCTAAAAGTTGAACAAGGATAACCTTAAAAACTTGGCACGAAGGCAAAAACGTTGACGGTGGTATACAAACTGATATGCGTGGGTTGGTTACCACATTTCACTCCATCCGTCACGGAGCTGCCTCGGACTAACGGCGCACGTTCAGTCTCTAGACCTAGTGCATAGTTGCACATGAGGGTTCTCCTTCCCGGGGGTTTGCCTTCGAGCCAAATCTTCAATTCTAAATCACAAAATTATGATTCGATAAAATCATTTATTACATAATCTTACTTTCAATCTACTTAAGCAACATTCGATACACATACTTGCTTATCCTCAATGGCACAACCGATAGCCCAAATAAAACCAAGTAATTCTCTGGCTACTGCAACAACAGCTACTTTTCCACCTTTTCCTTTAGCAGAGATGCGATGATATTTCATATGAAGACGGTGTTGAGCTTTCCAAGCAATACGTTTTGCCTCTGGATCTTGACCTTCTTGACGTTTAAGCAATTCACCTTTAAGAGATGGTCGATGGCGATAAGACCAACAAACTTCTACTATGGAACGACAAATTTGGGAGTTTCCGGTTTTCGTAATGGAACCTTGCCAACGACTAGACCCACTCGAGTATTCCTTTGGAACAAGTCCAGCATAGGACATCAGTTGTCTTGGGTTTGAAAAGCGAGAAAACTGTCCAATTTCAGCTACCAAAGTAACAGCTGTGACTTCTGCGACTCCTCTTAATGTTTGAAGAGCTTGAATTACCGGAGCATGTTCACTTTGAAGGGCTTCTTCGTGGATCTGAGCTTCGATTCGTTTCATACGATCTTCAACCTCATTGATTGCATGAAGATATTCTTGAAAAACAATACGTTGAGAAGCTCTTTCAAATGTTAATCGTTTTAACCATTCACGATGTTTTACGGACCAATTTCTAACTCCCTGCGGAGGACGTATTCCATGGCGAAGTAAGAAGTGAACAAGTCTCTGGCGAGAACTTTGTAAATCCTCACGAGCATCATGACGAGCACGAATTAAGTCTCTCAATGCTTCATGATCTTCATCTGGAACCCATACAGAAGTAAGCTCTCCAGCGCGAAGTAGCTGAGCTAATCTAATAGAATCTCTTTTATCTGTTTTCACACGATCGCCCGATCGCTTTGGAATAAGGGAGGGTGCGACAACCATACAATCAATGTCCATAGATAGAAGAAATCGATAAATTCCATACCCAGAAGATCCTGCTTCATAACATACTAATAGGCTTTCAGGCTTCCCTAACTTTTTCATCAATTTGCGAATATCCTCTGGTTTATTTTGAATAGTTCCATGAAATCTAGGTTCACCACGACCAGAATCAGCAATCGCAACAGCAATTGAATCTTTAGATACGTCTAAACCAACAAATTTTTGAACATCCTTCATAATATAGGCTCCTTTTCGTGTGTAGCTCTACACTTGGTTTTTTATTTTTGGTAGTAACATTATGACCAAGTGCAATCTACGTTAAGCGATGGGAGCCGTTTTCGTTCATTATGACTAA
>NZ_JAUUTW010000075.1 GCF_030676415.1 Peribacillus frigoritolerans
TTAAAGCCTGAGGTTCAGGAATCATTGAACACTTTAGTTGAGCAGTTACCAAAACTGACTGAGTTAGTGAATATTTTAACAAAGTCTTATGATTTCGCTCAATCGGTTGCGACTGATGATGTTTTGAAAAATGATACGGTCAGCGCCATTTCGGAGATCGCGACACCTGTAGTCCATTCAGTGAAAGGGCTTGCGGCTAATGCCATCGAAGCTAAGGATCGTGCTGAAGTGAATAATGATGTGATCGGTCTTTTTGGTCTGTTAAGGATGATGAAAGATCCGCAAGCACAAAAACTTTTCCGTTTCGCCCAAGCTTTTCTTGAAGTCTCTTCAGAACGTAAAAACCAAAAATAAATAATTTGATAAACTTTCAATCAGTTAGGACGGGGGATTAACTATGTCAAAACAAATCGTCATCTTAGGTGCAGGTTACGCAGGATTACTATCTGCCTTATCCGTACGTGAATATTACAATAAAGATGAAGTTCAGGTTACAGTGGTGAACCAATTTCCAACGCACCAAATCATCACCGAATTGCACCGTCTTGCAGGCGGATCCATTTCTGAACAAGCCGTTTCCATTCCTTTGGAAAAGCTTTTCAAAGGAAAAGATATCGACCTTATCATTTCCAAAGTGGAGTCTTTCTCAGTCGATAACAAAGAAGTGAAACTTGCCAATGGTTCCACTTTATCTTATGATGCCCTGGTTGTTGCTTTGGGCAGCCAAACAGGATTCTTCGGCATTCCGGGACTTGAGGAAAACAGCATGGTCTTGAAATCCGTAAACGATGCAAACAAGATTTACAAACATATCGAAGATCGCATCCGCGAATATGCACAATCGAATAATGAAGCGGACGCAACCATCGTGATCGGCGGCGGCGGATTGACGGGCGTCGAGTTAATCGGTGAAATCGTGGATCATTTCCCTAAAATCGCCAAAAAGTTCGGAGTGGACTTCAAGGACTTGAAAATCAAGCTTGTGGAAGCTGGTCCAAAAATCCTTCCTGTCCTGCCTGATCACTTAATCGAACGTGCCATGACAAGCTTGGAAGCACGCGGCGTTGAATTCTTGACAGGCCTGCCTGTAACGGGTGTTAAAGGAAATCAAATCGAATTGAAAGATGGACAAACGATAACGGCCAATACGCTTGTTTGGACAGGCGGAGTTGCGGCTCTTCCTATCGTAGGCGAATCAGGCCTTGAAGTGGATCGCGGCAAAGCAACCGTTAATGAGTATTTGCAATCCAAATCCCATAATGACGTATTCGTTGTCGGGGACAGTGCCGTTGCTTTCCCTCCAGAAGGCGGCCGTCCATACGCTCCTACTGCACAAAATGCTTGGCAAATGGGTGAGCTTGTTGGATACAACCTATTTGCAGCCTTTGAAGGCAAGAAACTTGAAGAATTTTCACCTGTAAACTCAGGTACACTTGCGAGCCTTGGCCGTAAGGATGCAGTGGCAACCGTCGGGGCCAATAACACTTCCCTTAAAGGTCTGCCGGCTACATTGATGAAAGAAGCAAGTAATGTTCGCTATCTATCACACATCAAAGCCCTATTCAGCTTGGCTTATTAATT
>NZ_JAUUTW010000077.1 GCF_030676415.1 Peribacillus frigoritolerans
TGAGATTTCCCATGGCGCAAGCTAGTAAGATCCCTGAAAGATGATCAGGTTGATAGGTCAGAGGTGGAAGCGTGGCGACATGTGGAGCTGACTGATACTAATAGATCGAGGACTTAACCAACGCTTTTAAAAAAATGAAATACCTTCTTATTATTATCTAGTTTTGAAGGAACAACGTTCCTGATATGTTTGGTGGCGATAGCGAAGAGGTCACACCCGTTCCCATTCCGAACACGGCAGTTAAGCTCTTCAGCGCCGATGGTAGTTGGGGGTTTCCCCCTGTGAGAGTAGGACGCCGCCAAGCAGTTATATATGGAGGATTAGCTCAGCTGGGAGAGCATCTGCCTTACAAGCAGAGGGTCGGCGGTTCGATCCCGTCATCCTCCACCATTTTTACACTTGCCGGTGTAGCTCAACTGGTAGAGCAACTGACTTGTAATCAGTAGGTTGGGGGTTCAAGTCCTCTTGCCGGCACCATTTTCATACAAGCTTGATATAGCATATATAAATAGTTTATATGAGCCATTAGCTCAGTTGGTAGAGCATCTGACTTTTAATCAGAGGGTCGAAGGTTCGAATCCTTCATGGCTCACCATTATATTATGCGGGTGTGGCGGAATTGGCAGACGCACCAGACTTAGGATCTGGCGCCGCAAGGCGTGGGGGTTCAAGTCCCTTCACCCGCATGTTCGCGGAAGTAGTTCAGTGGTAGAATACAACCTTGCCAAGGTTGGGGTCGCGGGTTCGAATCCCGTCTTCCGCTCCACTATTTATTTATGCCGGGGTGGCGGAACTGGCAGACGCACAGGACTTAAAATCCTGCGGTAGGTGACTACCGTACCGGTTCGATTCCGGTCCTCGGCACCATCTTAATATGCGCCCGTAGCTCAATTGGATAGAGCATCTGACTACGAATCAGAAGGTTGTAGGTTCGACTCCCGCCGGGCGCACCATATTTTTTCCGGGAAGTAGCTCAGCTTGGTAGAGCACTTGGTTTGGGACCAAGGGGTCGCAGGTTCGAATCCTGTCTTCCCGACCATGATTTTTTTGGGGCCTTAGCTCAGCTGGGAGAGCGCCTGCCTTGCACGCAGGAGGTCAGCGGTTCGATCCCGCTAGGCTCCACCAAAAAAACTTGACAAGCCCATTTGGATTTGTTATGATATGAAAGTTGATTCTTTTAGAAGAGTCAAATTGCTCTTTGAAAACTGAACAAAACAAAGCGCCAACGTTAAATTTTTAAGTGAGCACACACTATCAAAAAAGCAAATGAGCAAGTCAAACATTTCTTCGGAGAGTTTGATCCTGGCTCAGGACGAACGCTGGCGGCGTGCCTAATACATGCAAGTCGAGCGAATCGATGG
>NZ_JAUUTW010000078.1 GCF_030676415.1 Peribacillus frigoritolerans
CCTAAGGTGGGACAGATGATTGGGGTGAAGTCGTAACAAGGTAGCCGTATCGGAAGGTGCGGCTGGATCACCTCCTTTCTAAGGATAATTACGAGAGCGCTTTTGTTTTGTTCAGTTTTGAATGAGTGATTCATTCAATTAAATAGCAATCCCGTGATAAGCTTGGGAAGCAGAAGCTTATTATTTATGTGAATGGGCCTATAGCTCAGCTGGTTAGAGCGCACGCCTGATAAGCGTGAGGTCGATGGTTCGAGTCCATTTAGGCCCACCATTCCATTTCCCAAAACGGGGCCTTAGCTCAGCTGGGAGAGCGCCTGCCTTGCACGCAGGAGGTCAGCGGTTCGATCCCGCTAGGCTCCACCAATGAAACAATCACGTTGTGATTGGGACAGCTTGTTCCTTGAAAACTAGATAATAGATAGAAGGCAATTAATTTTTTTCAAAGCATCTGTAAGATCTTTTTTAACGGTTAAGTTAGAAAGGGCGCACGGTGGATGCCTTGGCACTAGGAGCCGATGAAGGACGGGACTAACACCGATATGCTTCGGGGAGCTGTAAGTAAGCTTTGATCCGGAGATTTCCGAATGGGGAAACCCACTGTTCGTAATGGAACAGTATCTTTACCTGAATACATAGGGTACTGAAGGCAGACCCGGGGAACTGAAACATCTAAGTACCCGGAGGAAGAGAAAGCAAATGCGATTTCCTGAGTAGCGGCGAGCGAAACGGAATTAGCCCAAACCAAGAGGCTTGCCTCTTGGGGTTGTAGGACACTCAACATGGAGTTACAAAGGAACGGGGTAAATGAAGTGATCTGGAAAGATCCGTCGAAGAAGGTAAAAACCCTGTAGTTGAAACTTCGTTCCCTCCTGAGTGGATCCTGAGTACGGCGGGACACGAGAAATCCCGTCGGAAGCAGGGAGGACCATCTCCCAAGGCTAAATACTCCCTAGTGACCGATAGTGAACCAGTACCGTGAGGGAAAGGTGAAAAGCACCCCGGAAGGGGAGTGAAATAGATCCTGAAACCGTGTGCCTACAAGTAGTCAAAGCCCGTTAATGGGTAATGGCGTGCCTTTTGTAGAATGAACCGGCGAGTTACGATTTCATGCGAGGTTAAGTTGATGAGACGGAGCCGCAGCGAAAGCGAGTCTGAATAGGGCGAATGAGTATGAGGTCGTAGACCCGAAACCAGGTGATCTACCCATGTCCAGGGTGAAGTTCAGGTAACACTGAATGG
>NZ_JAUUTW010000079.1 GCF_030676415.1 Peribacillus frigoritolerans
AGGTTAAGTTGATGAGACGGAGCCGCAGCGAAAGCGAGTCTGAATAGGGCGAATGAGTATGAGGTCGTAGACCCGAAACCAGGTGATCTACCCATGTCCAGGGTGAAGTTCAGGTAACACTGAATGGAGGCCCGAACCCACGCACGTTGAAAAGTGCGGGGATGAGGTGTGGGTAGCGGAGAAATTCCAATCGAACCTGGAGATAGCTGGTTCTCTCCGAAATAGCTTTAGGGCTAGCCTCAAGATGAGAGTATTGGAGGTAGAGCACTGATTGGACTAGGGGCCCCCAACGGGTTACCGAATTCAGTCAAACTCCGAATGCCAAATACTTATTCTTGGGAGTCAGACTGCGAGTGATAAGATCCGTAGTCGAAAGGGAAACAGCCCAGACCACCAGCTAAGGTCCCAAAGTATACGTTAAGTGGAAAAGGATGTGGAGTTGCTTAGACAACCAGGATGTTGGCTTAGAAGCAGCCACCATTTAAAGAGTGCGTAATAGCTCACTGGTCGAGTGACTCCGCGCCGAAAATGTACCGGGGCTAAACGTATCACCGAAGCTGTGGATTGACACCATTAGGTGTCGATGGTAGGAGAGCGTTCTAAGGGCGTTGAAGTCAGACCGGAAGGACTGGTGGAGCGCTTAGAAGTGAGAATGCCGGTATGAGTAGCGAAAGAAGGGTGAGAATCCCTTCCACCGAATGCCTAAGGTTTCCTGAGGAAGGCTCGTCCGCTCAGGGTTAGTCGGGACCTAAGCCGAGGCCGAAAGGCGTAGGCGATGGACAACAGGTTGATATTCCTGTACCACCTATACATCGTTTGAACGATGGGGGGACGCAGAAGGATAGGGTAAGCGCGCTGTTGGATATGCGCGTCCAAGCAGTTAGGCCGGAAACGAGGCAAATCCCGTTTCCATTAAGGCGGAGCTGTGATGGCGAGGGAAATATAGTACCGAAGTTCCTGATTCCACGCTGCCAAGAAAAGCCTCTAGTGAGATGTAAGGTGCCCGTACCGCAAACCGACACAGGTAGGCGAGGAGAGAATCCTAAGGTGTGCGAGAGAACTCTCGTTAAGGAACTCGGCAAAATGACCCCGTAACTTCGGGAGAAGGGGTGCTTTTTAGGGTGAATAGCCC
>NZ_JAUUTW010000008.1 GCF_030676415.1 Peribacillus frigoritolerans
CGTCCTGAGCCAGGATCAAACTCTCCGAAGAAATGTTTGACTTGCTCATTTTGCTTTTTTGATAGTGTGTGCTCACTTAAAATTTAACGTTGGCGCTTTGTTTTGTTCAGTTTTCAAAGAGCAATTTATGTCGTTCGTTTGGAAACGACTTTAATAATATATCAACTATATTATTTTTTGTCAACAACTTTATTCTCTCGATGTCGACTTAGTTATTATATCTAGTATCAGGAATAAAAGCAATAGTTATTTTAAAATAAATAATATACATGAATTCATAGAATGCAAATACTATGACTGCACCCCTAATCAAGAAGAAAAAGCCTAACTTTTAAGAGTGAAATTTTTCTTTAAACATTATAGTATTTCTTCAATATATAATTCCCGATTAAACCCTAAATTGATAATTTGCTCACTATCCATCACCTTTATGACCGGCTTGTTTGCGAGCCGGCATCAATAAAAAAGATTTCAGTGATGAATCCATTGTTCAGTTTGACCCTGCTTCCTATGGGAAAATTAGCGTAGCTTGATGACAAGGTTTTAACTACCCCAATATCAAATTTACCAAAGTCATCATGTAAGATCATTTCCAATACCTTAAACGGTGACTGTTTCTTTCTATATGTCCTTTCGGAAGTCATGGCGTGAAATACATTCGCAACAGCAATGATTTTTGAGAATAAGTTCTTGAGGTAGAATCTATCTTTATTATGATTAAAGACCTAAAAAAATGAATTTAATATTAGCATCATTATCTTAGGTTCTTCAAAATCGATAAGTCTTTTTGCTCATACCTGAACACTCTTGATATCAGTTTGAAATTCATCTTATGCGCAAAAGAAAGACCCAGCTTAATTGCCTGGGTCTTTTTTTTGGAAAGATTATTCTTCCGTATCTTTTTCAGTTTCTTCATTTGCTTCAATTACAGTAGGTTCAGAATCAGAATCCGTATCTAGAGTCGTGACCGTTTCTATATCATCCATGTCTTTTTCCTCTTCTTCTTCTTCTCTTCCTACGATGGCTACCGTCGAAACATATTCATTATCTGCGGATTCGAGTCGGATGAGCTTAACACCCTGCGTATTACGGCCCGTTTTAGAAATGCCTTCGACTTCCATTCGGATCAATACACCAGCTGCTGTAATCAGCATCAAATCTTCATCTACACCCGTAACTGTTTTCACGGCTATAAGTTCACCATTTTTCTCAGTGACGTTACATGTTTTTATTCCTTTGCCTCCACGGCTTTGAATACGGTATTCTTCCGCAGAGGTCCGTTTTCCATAGCCGTTTTTCGTAACGATCAGGACTTCTTCATCATCTTCAAGAATTTCCATTCCGACAACTTCATCATTCGTCCCTAAGGAAATCCCTTTGACTCCCGCTGCAGTACGTCCCATTGTCCGTACATCCGTCTCAGGGAAACGAATCATCATCCCGGCTTTCGTTCCAATTATGATCTGTTTCTCTCCATTCGTAAGACGGACAGAAATCAATTCATCATCTTCACGTAAACCTAGGGCAATTAAACCATTATTACGGATATTTGCAAAAGATGACAGAGGTGTACGCTTCGATATCCCATGTCTGGTCGTGAAGAATAAATACCAATCGTCAGCAAATTCCTTCACCGGTATGATTGCATTGACCCACTCGCCTTTATCGACTTCCAACAGGTTGATAAGCGGCAATCCCTTTGCCGTTCTACCATATTCAGGTATTTCATAACCTTTGGAACGATAGACTTTACCTTTGTTAGTGAAGAATAATAGAGTGTCATGAGTCGAAGTGGTTAACAAGTGACCGACAAAGTCATCTGTATTCGTTCCCATACCCTGGATTCCGCGCCCCCCGCGTTTTTGACTGCGGTATGTGGTTGCAGGCAAGCGTTTAATATAACCATTATGCGTAAGTGTCACGATTATATTTTCCTCTGGGATTAAATCTTCATCTTCCAGACTTTCAAAGCCCGCTAATGTGATTTCAGTTCTCCGTTTATCATCAAAACGTTCTTTAATTTCAAGAAGCTCTTCACGGATAATTTCAAGAACCTTTTCCTCATCAGCAAGAATTGCTTTATATTCTGCAATTATAGCCATTAATGCCTGATATTCATCTTCAATTTTTTCACGTTCCAGACCTGTCAAGCGTTGTAAACGCATATCAAGGATAGCTTGCGCCTGTTTTTCAGAAAGTGAGAATTGTGTCATTAAGCCTTCACGGGCAATTTCTGTCGTTTGGGAACCGCGGATTAACGAAATGACTGCGTCCAAATTATCAAGTGCAATGCGCAAACCTTCCAAAATATGGGCACGGGCTTCCGCTTTCCGTAAATCAAATTCAGTCCTGCGCCGTATGACTACCTGCTGATGCGCCAAGTAGTATTGCAGGCATTGTTTTAAATTCAGCACTTTAGGCTGACCGTCCACCAAAGCAAGCAGATTGATTCCGAAGGTGGTCTGCATCGCAGTATGCTTATACAGGTTGTTTAAAAGGACATTCGCATTAACATCCTTTCGAAGCTCCATGACAATACGCATGCCATTGCGATCCGATTCATCCCGTAAGTCGGTAATGCCTTCGATTTTCTTATCTCGAGCAAGTTCTGCAATTTTTTCAATCAATCTTGCTTTATTCACTTGATAAGGGATTTCCTTAACAAGGATTACCTGTTTACCATTGGGTTTCTCTTCAATCTCGACTTTCGCCCGTTGAATGATAGACCCTTTTCCGGTTTCATAGGCCTTTCTGATTCCACTTCTCCCTAAAATCAAACCGGCTGTCGGAAAGTCCGGACCAGGGATATATTCCATCAACTCTGGAATTGTAATTTCAGGATTCTTGCTTAAAGCCAATACGCCGTCAATTACCTCACCTAATTGATGGGGCGGAATATTGGTTGCCATCCCTACTGCTATTCCTGATGAACCATTCACCAACAAGTTCGGGAAACGGGCAGGCATAACGGCTGGTTCTCTTTCTGAACCATCGTAGTTATCCTGGAAATTAACCGTATCTTTATTTAAATCTCGGAGTAACTCCATCGAGATTTTTGACATTCTCGCTTCGGTATACCTCATTGCGGCAGCTTGGTCACCATCGACTGAACCGAAATTCCCATGACCATCTACAAGCATATAGCGATAGTTAAAAGGTTGCGCCATCCGTACCATCGTTTCATATACAGCCGAATCACCATGCGGGTGATATTTACCGATTACTTCCCCGACAATACGGGCTGATTTCTTAAATGGTTTATCCGAAGTCATTCCAAGGTCGTTCATTGCATAAAGAATTCTTCGGTGTACCGGTTTTAAACCGTCCCTTACATCAGGCAAAGCCCGTGACACGATAACGCTCATCGCATAATCCAAAAACGATGTTCGCATCTCGGTACTTATATTTATTTCTTTAACGCCTGATCTTTCATTTTCTGACATGGAGCCAACCTCCTATTAAAAGCTTATACTCTCATTTAATTTAACTGTTCCGTGCACTATTTAAAGAACAGGATGTAAAAAGCATCCTGTCAAAAATCAGATATCAAGATTTTTTACATAAATTGCATTTTCTTCAATGAAGTTACGTCGCGGTTCCACCTTGTCGCCCATCAGCATCTCGAAAGTTTCATCTGCCTCGGCAGCATCTTTCAAACTGACTTGAAGCAGCGTTCTCGTTTCAGGGTTCATGGTCGTTTCCCACAATTGCTCCGGATTCATTTCCCCCAGCCCTTTATAACGCTGCAGGTTAGGCTTTGGAGTACTTGGCAAACTCGCCATGATTTCTTCAAGCTGGCGGTCATTATAAGCATAATCCACTTTTTTCCCTTGCTGAATCTTGAAAAGTGGCGGCTGAGCAATATATATATATCCATACTCGATGATTTTTCGCATATACCGGTAGAAGAATGTCAACATCAGTGTTCTGATATGGGCACCATCCACATCCGCATCGGTCATGATAACAATTTTATGATATCTAGCTTTTTCAGTATTGAATTCATCACCAATGCCTGTTCCAAGTGCTGTGATGATCGTACCTATTTCTTCATTATGCAGGATTCTGTCCAATCGCGCTTTTTCAACATTAAGGATTTTACCCCTTAGCGGCAAGATAGCTTGGAAATGGCGGTCCCGCCCTTGTTTTGCCGATCCTCCCGCAGAGTTTCCTTCAACGATGTACAATTCGCTGATACTCGGGTCCTTGGAAGAACAATCTGCCAGTTTACCCGGTAGATTGGATACTTCCAAAGCACTTTTCCTTCGGGTCAATTCACGTGCTTTCTTCGCTGCCATACGGGCTCTCGCTGCCATTTGACCTTTATCTACAATTTTCCGGGCCACGGCAGGATTTTCGTATAAGAAGGCATCAAGCCTTTCCGAAAGAACGGAATCGGTAACAGTTCTTACTTCAGAGTTTCCAAGTTTGGTTTTCGTCTGACCTTCAAATTGTGGATCAGGATGCTTAATCGAAATGATTGCCGTCAATCCTTCCCGGACATCTTCACCTGAGAAATTGGAATCAGCTTCTTTTAAAAGACCATTTTTCCGCGCATAATCATTGATGACACGGGTTAATGCAGTCTTGAATCCTGATTCATGTGTACCGCCTTCATAGGTATGAATATTATTGGCAAAAGAAAAGACATTACTGATATAGCTGTCATTATATTGCAAGGCTAATTCAACAGAGATTCCATCTTTCTCGCCTTCCATGAAAATCGGTTCCTCATGCAATACCTCTTTAGAACGGTTCAAATGCTCAACATAAGATTTGATACCGCCCTCATAGTGGTAATCCCTGATTTTCTCTTCTTCTTCACGTTTATCTTCAATGATCAGTTTCAACCCTTTATTCAGGAATGCAAGCTCACGGATTCGTGTGGCTAATGTATCGAAATCATATTCCAAGGTTTCCGTGAAGATTTCACCATCGGGAATGAAGTGTACAGTCGTTCCAGTATGATCGGTTTCCCCGATAATTTTCAAATCTTCTTTAGGGATGCCGCGATTAAACTGCTGATAATGGATTTTACCTTCACGATGAACATAAACTTCCAATACCGTGGATAAGGCATTAACTACTGAAGCCCCCACACCATGAAGACCACCGGAGACCTTATAACCTCCGCCGCCAAATTTTCCGCCCGCATGAAGGACCGTCATGATTACTTCTACAGCTGGGCGTCCCATTTTTTCATGGATGCCTACCGGGATTCCCCGACCATTATCGACTACGGTAATGCTATTGTCTTCCTCGATCGTCACTTTGATTTCCGTACAGAAACCAGCTAGTGCCTCATCAATACTATTATCGACAATTTCCCAAACAAGATGGTGAAGTCCTTTTGCAGAGGTAGTACCGATATACATCCCCGGACGTTTACGAACTGCTTCTAAGCCTTCTAAAACCTGTATCTGATTCTCATCGTATGCCTGAGCTTGTACTTCTCTTTGTTCCATTGTCATACGTATCACCTACACTTTTCTTTTGGCATTTATCAATTTTCAGAAATAATTATAACGTTTAGCTACAATTCAAAGAATATCTATATCATCGATTAAGAGCGATGGCTGCAGTGAACGCTTTTTCAAAGTGGACGACGCAAGCGGTGAATAATATACCTGCTTATCCGTCACTACAATCGATTTAACCGAGTTTTTTGCTAAATGGTAAGTTACAGCAGACTTTTTCTCCAAAAATTCACTCATGATTGGAGAGGCCTGAAGCAGCTTTTTATCTAAAATGGCTATGACATCGTCCGTTTTCACAAGAATGTCTTCACCAATATGGAGATACATACATTCACCTCATCATTTAACCTTTTTTATACTTCCTTGACTAACATAAAAGGTGGACGCTTCTCTTAGGGTTTGATGATCGATTCCATCAACGGAGGGTGTCGTCACAAATGTTTGCACTTTCCCTTGGATCGTATTCAGTAAATGGGATTGACGGAAATCGTCAAGTTCCGATAACACATCATCCAATAATAAAATGGGATACTCGCCGATTTCTTCATGGATCAGCTCAATTTCGGCAAGTTTCAAAGACAGGGCAGTCGTACGCTGTTGTCCTTGTGAACCATATGTCTGGACATCACGGTCATTCACAAAAAAAACCAGGTCGTCTCGATGAGGACCTACCAGTGTAACACCCCGTTCAATTTCCCTTGTTTTTATTTTATCAAATTTTTCTGTGTATACTTCTATCATTTTCGTCAAATCCATAGATTCTGATACATCAAGCGACGGTTTATATTGGATTTTCAATACTTCTAGATTTCTGGAGATCCCCGAATGAATCGGCTCTGCCCATTGCTGGAGCTTTAAAAGAAACTCGTATCTTCTTTCGACAATTTTCGCTGCATACTGAATAAATTGATCAGTCAGCACGTCAAGCATCGTCGTATCCGTTTGTTTCCGGGTCTGCAGAAGCTTTAAGTAATGATTTCTTTGTTGAAGTATTTTATGATATTGGCTCATATCATGAAGGTATACGGGAGAAACCTGGCCAATTTCCATATCTATAAAACGGCGTCTGACTAGAGGACTCCCCTTTACAAGGTTAAGATCCTCAGGCGCAAACATGACCACATTCATATTTCCGACATATTGACTCAACTTTCTTTGTTCAATATGGTTGCATTTCGCCTTTTTCCCTTTTTTTGAAATGGTCAGCTCAAGTGGTATTGAGGTATTTCTCTTTCTAACTCTTCCTTCTATTTTAGCATACTCTTCATCCCAGCGAATAAGTTCTTTATCATTTGAGGTCCGATGGGATTTTGCCATTGCTAAAACAAAAATGGATTCCATGACATTTGTTTTTCCTTGAGCATTTTCGCCGAGGATTACATTGACTTTATTCTCAAAAGTCAGATTCAATTCGGTATAGTTGCGGTAATTTTTCAAACTTATATTTTCAATATACATATTCCGCTCTTCCCTTATGTTTTAGCTTGTAATTGTGTAGGTGCCAAATCCAGGAATCTCTATTTTATCACCTGATCTTAATTTTCTGCCTCTTCTCACGTCTAATTCGCCATTAATGTAAACCTCGTATTCACCTAAGAACCATTTCGCCATTCCGCCGCTTTGGATCAAATCGGCCAATTTCAAGAATTGTCCAAGCGTAATATATTCGGTACTGATTTTTATGGAGTCCATTTCATACCTCACTCATTTCTAAGTAGTCTTTAATATTTCATTTTACTAAATTAATCCCATTAAGACAAAGTATAGCTTTTTCAGTTCTTGTTTTTAGCAATTCAGGGTTCCGTACAGCATTAAAAAAACACTAAAAAACCTTTGGAAACCTATGTTTAAATATAAAAAAATTAAAGGCCTGCTATACAAGCCTTTAATTTTTTTGAAATATTATTTTAGCTTAATAAGTCCTTACCGGGAGAATTAATTGCAGCATGGAATCATCATGTAGCGGGCGAATGACAAACGGACGCATTGCACCTGTGAAATTAATTTTTATATCGGAACCTTCCAATGCTTTTAGAGCATCCATTACAAATTTGGCACTGAATGAGATTTTCAGGTCTTCACCTTCAATGGCTTCTGCCTGAACCTCTTCAATTACTTTACCAATTTCAGGAGTATTGGAAGAGACTTCGATTATACGGCCTTCCAGGGTCGTCAATTTGACGACATTATTTCTTCCTTCTCTCGCCAATAAAGAAGCCCTGTCGATCGCTTGAAGAAAATCCTTAGTGTGAACAGTCACATCCGTTTTGCTATCTGCTGGAATCAAGCGTGATGTATCAGGATAATTCCCTTCAAGCAGTCTTGAGAAGAATAATAAATTTTCAGCTTTGAAAAGTACTTGGTTTTCGGTAATGACGATTTCAATGAGTTCGTTTGTATCATCAAGGATTTTACTCAACTCATTCAGGCTTTTACCTGGGATTACAACGCTATAGGTCCCGTTAATTTTATTTTCTATTTTGGCTGTTCTCATTGCAAGCCTATGACTATCTGTTGCAATACAGGTCAATTCGTCATCTTGAACCTTTAAGTTTACACCTGTTAAGATGGGGCGTGTTTCTGACGTGGACACGGCAAAGCCAGTTTGACGGATAAGGGTCTTTAAAAGGTCCGTTGGCAGTTTGAAAATATTTTCTTCTTCAATGATCGGAAGATGTGGATATTCCTCAGGATCCAGTCCATTTAGATTAAATTCAGCTTTACCTGAGCGAATAATCGTTTGAAAGTTATTCTCCACTTCAATTTCAACAGTATCCATCGGCAGCTTTTTGACAATTTCACTGAAAAAACGGGCATTCAGGACAATACCGCCGCTACTTTTAACTTCAACGATCTCGTCTCCGTCAACCTCAGCCGGAATGAATGATTGGATGGAGATATCTGAATCACTTCCTGTTAAAGTGACACCCTCACTAGTAACGCTTATTTTTATCCCCGTTAGAATCGGAATCGTCGTCCTTGATGTGACTGCTTTCATTACTTCTTGGACACTATGAACTAATCGATCTCTTTGGATTATAAATCTCATGTTTCATCCTCCAATTTTTTATTGCCGAATAGGCATATTTATTAATAATTTTTATTAAAAAAGATAGTAGTAATAGTAGTAGGGCCTGTTGATATGTGGATAAGTCCACTCAACCTAAGGAAAAACAGTCTATCCACATGTGGACAGACTGTGTGTAAGTAGTCGTCAGTTATTCACATTATCCAGAATCCATTATACCCTCAGCTGGTCCTGGATTTCTTTAACCTGACGTTGTAGCTGGGTGTCCGTTTGCATGAGTTTGGAGATTTTTTCATGCGCATGGATAACGGTCGTATGATCGCGACCTCCAAATTCATCACCTATCTTGGGCAGGGATGAGTCCGTTAACTCCCTGGAAAGATACATGGCAATCTGTCTTGGAAAGGCTACGGATTTAGTCCGTTTTTTCGCCTTGAAATCCTCAAGTTTGACACTATAATGTTCACCGACCGTCTTCTGGATTTCCAAGATGGTGATTATTTTAGGTTTTGAGCTAGGGATGATGTCTTTTAATGCTTCAGCTGCCAAATCGGCATTTATATCTTTATTAATCAATGAAGAATAAGCGACGACACGAATAAGTGCACCCTCAAGCTCACGAATATTGGAATCGATTTGGTTGGCAATATAGAGCATGACTTCATTCGGGATATCAAGACCCTCAGCTTTTGCCTTTTTACGCAATATGGCAATCCGCGTTTCTAGATCAGGAGGTGTGATATCCGTGATCAAGCCCCACTCGAACCTTGAACGGAGGCGATCCTCGAGTGTAGGTATCTCTTTTGGCGGGCGGTCACTCGAGATGACGATCTGTTTGCTTTCTTCATGTAACGCATTGAATGTATGGAAAAACTCTTCTTGAGTTTGTTCTTTTCCCGCAAGAAATTGAATATCATCAATTAATAAAACATCCACGCTTCGGTATCTATCACGGAATTCCCCAGCTTTATTGTCCCGGATCGAGTTGATGAATTCATTCGTGAACTTTTCAGACGATAAATAAACGACCTTTGCATTCGGATTATGCTCAAGAACATAATGCCCGATTGCATGCATTAAATGAGTTTTTCCAAGACCTACGCCCCCGTATATGAATAAGGGATTATAGGCTTTGGCCGGAGCTTCTGCGACAGCGAGAGACGCGGCATGGGCAAAACGATTGCCGGAGCCGATGACAAATGTATCGAAGGTATTTTTCGCATTCAGCATATGCTGTGGAAATGCAGCATGCTCTTTATCCTGTTTTTTTATCTTTTTAGGCTGAACAGGAACGGTAAAATCATCATCTTCTTGATTGGGGGGAATGATGAATTTTGCTTCCAATTCCTCACCGGTAAGTTCAAACAATACATCGGAAATAAGATGGGAATAGCGTTCTTCAAGCCAATCCCTGGCAAATTCATTGGGAGCGGTGACTGTTAATGTATCACCTTGCAGTAAATAAGCCTTGGTTGATTTAAGCCAAGTTTCAAAGCTTGGTTTACTGATTTTTTTTTCGATTTTTCCGAGCGCCTGGTTCCAGAGGCTATCGATGTTATCCAAACTTATCCCTCCTTTGCAAAATATTTTTAATAATTGTATTTAAATGTATAGGCACAAATAAACTCATCGATTGCCGTCTTTATATTAATTTTGACAGCAAAGGTTCGGTGAGCTGTATAAGGGATTTTTGTGTTGTGTAATGTGAAGTGCCTAAAAACTATATCTTGCGCTGTACAACCTTTGTACAGACTACATCTGGTGAGCCAGTGTAGATTTGAATGTTTATTCATCAACAGGTATTTTAAGAAATATATAATAAAGAAGAAAAAAGGGTTTTCGACAATATCCACCATATGTGGACAGATTAATATACACAGGTCGGATAAACTATCCACAAGTTATACACAGTCTGTGGATAAACGTTACCTGTTGATAAAGTTATTCAGAGTGAAAACACAAATATAATATCAGAAATTCAGGCGTCTTGCAATGGGTTAGAAAACTTTATCCACAACTTACCGAGCTTGTGGGAAAAACTTTTCCACAGGCTATTGTTATGTGCAAAAGTCTATAAAATGGGTTGTGGATAGAAAAAAACATGTCGAATTTTATCCACAGACCGTGATTATAGGCTCGAATAATTTAACTTAAATCTAGTTGTTCAAGCCAGAAAACCTGCATGAGACAGATCTAAAGTGATTCAGGTTCATTTTTATTATTTGTCGAATGTTGTGTCGATCAAGGGAGGATTCTTCGCGAATCTCATATTTGTGCTAATGGATAAAATGATGGAAATTTCCCTTTCCCCAAAAATTTCTATATCAGTTCGGAGCAAAATCATTTACAATAGGCTAGGTAGTAAAAAAAGGCCTACTGGACATTGAGCATTAAAAAAGAAATATTTTTATGGATGAGGTTGACAAGTAGAAACCTCCATCTATATAATTGTAAAGACTGTCTTTAACTGTTATTCCTCAGGGAGGTGTCATATAATGAAAAGAACTTATCAACCGAATAACCGCAAACATAGTAAAGTTCACGGTTTCCGTGCACGTATGAGCACGAAAAACGGACGTAGAGTAATCGCTGCACGTCGCCGTAAGGGCAGAAAAGTATTATCTGCATAGACCACTGAAAAGTCTCAGTGGTCTTTTTTCGCAAAATAAGAGATTTGCTGAGACTCAATTCATGTAATGAAGGTGTAAAAATGAAAAAAAAGTTAAGGATTAAGAAAGAGGACGAATTTCAGCTTGTGTTTAAAAAAGGTGAATCTTCTGCTAATCGGCAATTCGTTGTCTATGTCCTTGAAAAGCCGGGTCAGGATTATTTTCGGATCGGCCTTTCAGTCAGTAAAAAAATCGGGAACGCCGTTGTTAGGAACCAAATTAAAAGATACATACGGCAAGCGTTTTTGGAATTGAAAGAAGATATAGAAGAGGGTAAGGATTATATTGTGATTGCTCGAAAACCAGCTGCGGAGATGGACTTTTTCCAGGTGAAAAGCAGTTTGATCCATGTCCTGAAACGTTCTAAATCACTAAACTTTAAAATGAAAAAACAATAAAGTCCCCTTAATATCGAATAAGCACTCCTCGGATCATGTGGTTACTTGAGAAAGATGACATAGAAAATTCCGATTGTAACTGTGGAAAAAGTAGATTGCTTTTCCTTGAAATCTTCTAATAAACAGTTCACAATTGTTTCAAAAAAGATTGATTGCAGTTAGGAGGAAATTACGGTTGAAAAAACGAATATTACTCATTATTGGACTAGCCTCGATAATGATGTTGTTAGCAGGGTGTACGGAAATTAAAGAACCTATTACTGCGGATAGTGAAGGTTTTTGGAATTCATACATTGTCTATCCATTATCAGCCCTGATCATTTGGCTTTCTGAAGCATTTGGTGAGAACTATGGTTTGGGAATCATCGGAGTTACACTAATCATTCGCTTTGCATTACTTCCATTAATGATCAAACAGGTGAAAAGCTCGAAAGCAATGCAGGCCATTCAGCCTGAAATGAAAGAACTTCAAGCTAAATACAGCTCAAAAGATGCTGCCACACAACAAAAACTACAGCAAGAAACAATGGCTCTATTTTCAAAATATAATGTGAATCCATTGGCGGGATGTTTGCCGATATTGGTACAAATGCCAATTTTGATCGGATTTTACCATGCAATCAGCCGTACGGAAGAAATTGCTTTACATAGTTTTCTTTGGTTTGATTTAGGTTCCCCGGATCCTTATTATATTTTACCGGTCGTTGCGGGTATCACGACTTTTATCCAGCAAAAGATGTCCATGGTTGGAATGAACTCCAATCCACAAATGGCTGCACAAATGACGATGATGCTTTACATCATGCCAATCATGATTGTTGTTTTTGCTATTAATTTCCCCGCTGCTCTTTCTCTTTACTGGGTAGTTGGTAACATTTTTGGTATCGTTCAAACATATTTCATCAAAGGTCCGGATCTTAGAAAAGCAGCTGCGGAAAACGCGGGAGGGGCAAAGAAAAAGTGAAAAAAGTAACTGCTACAGGACAATCTGTCGAAGAAGCAGTAAATTTAGCTTTAGCTCAACTGAACAGCACTAAGGATCGCGTGGAGATTGAAATAGAAGATGAAGGCAAAAAAGGATTTTTTGGTTTATTTGGTGCAAGGAAGGCAATTGTCCATGTGACATTGCCCGCCGATCCCATTGAAGAGACACTTGGATTTTTGAAGAATGTCAGCGTGGAAATGGGAGTCAATGCACAAATTGATGTCACCCGTAAAGGTAAGAACGTAACATTCCATTTATCAGGTGATAAAATTGCATTATTGATTGGAAAAAGGGGTCAAACACTAAATTCACTTCAGTATTTAGCGCAGCTGGTTGCAAATCGATATTCGAAGCAGTTTTTGAATATTACTGTAGATGCAGAAGATTATCGAAATCGCCGCAATGACACTTTAATCCAGTTGGCTGAAAGGATGGCAAATAAAGCCATGAAAACAGGTAAAGCTGTTTCACTGGAGCCGATGCCATCCTATGAACGTAAGGTCATCCATAATGCTCTCTTGGATTATCCAAAAATAAAAACAACTTCAAGTGGGACGGAGCCATATCGCCACTTG
Organism: Peribacillus frigoritolerans; assembly: GCF_030676415.1. GTDB lineage: Bacteria > Bacillota > Bacilli > Bacillales > DSM-1321 > Peribacillus > Peribacillus frigoritolerans_A. The sequence continues at coordinate 13,133 of NZ_JAUUTW010000008.1, forward strand.
GTCATTACTCCACTTAAATGAACCTTCTGCTTTTAAGCAGGGGTTCTTTTTTTTGGTCATGATATCGTTGTGTGTCGAATATTTTTTTACCAAGTATCAATTCAACAAGAAGTGACATATTTCTTTATATATTCTCTTGATTCGTAAAGGCAATGAAAGAAAGGGAAGTGGGGGATATTTGTTATTCACATGTGGATAAGTTAGAATGGATGTTACAGAATATGGATTAATTGCATGTGGATAACTCTTGAGAGGTAGGAGTATCTACTTTTTTTCATGAATATACTGTGGTATTGTAGTAATTTAGGGATTCGACGATTTTATTATCAGAAAAAAATAGAAACATCAATATATAAGAGGTGAAAGCATGGAATTCGATACAATCACCGCTATCTCTACTCCCTTAGGGGAAGGGGCAATCGCCATCGTTAGGATCAGCGGTGATGAGGCCATAGAAATAGCCGATAGGATCTTTAGAGGACCAGGTGGAAAAGGATTGCTTGAAGTGAAATCACATACGATTCATTATGGCCACCTTATCCAGCCTAAAACAGGTGAAATCATAGAGGAAGTCATGGTTTCGGTCATGATGGGTCCAAAGACATTTACAAGGGAAGATGTAGTTGAAATAAATTGTCACGGTGGGATCGTTTCGGTCAATCGGGTATTGCAGCTTATTCTCTCACAAGGTGCTCGTTTAGCGGAACCTGGTGAATTTACGAAACGGGCTTTTTTGAATGGCAGGATCGATCTTTCTCAAGCTGAGGCCGTTATGGATTTAATCCGCGCTAAAACGGATAAAGCCATGAATGTTGCATTAGGTCAAATGGAAGGCCGGCTTTCAAAATTAATCCAAAACCTGCGTCAAGAAATTTTACAGACCCTCGCTCAAGTCGAGGTAAATATAGATTATCCGGAATATGATGATGTCGAAGAAATGACGCATCGTTTATTTTTGGAAAAGGGCAGTTATGTGAAGAATGAAATAGAGAAACTGCTTCACACGGCCCAACAGGGGAAAATACTTCGGGATGGGCTTGCGACCGTTATCATAGGGCGCCCTAATGTCGGAAAATCTTCTTTACTTAACAGCTTAGTTCATGAAAATAAAGCGATCGTCACTGATATTCCAGGTACAACACGTGACGTAATTGAAGAGTATGTCAATGTTCGCGGTGTACCGCTTAAACTTGTCGATACGGCAGGAATTCGCGAAACGGAAGATATCGTCGAACGAATTGGAGTTGAACGGTCCCGTGCAGTATTAAAAGAGGCTGATTTAATATTGCTTGTATTGAATTATTCCGATGATTTTACTACTGAAGATGAGAAACTATTTCAAGCGGTTGAGGGTATGGATGTTATCGTTATCATCAATAAAACCGACCTTCCACAAAAAATCGATATGGCAAAGGTTAAGGAAAAAGCGGCATCCCATAAAGTTGTTACGACTTCATTACTGGAGGATCGAGGGGTCGATGAATTGGAAGAAGCCATCGCTTCTTTATTTTTCGAGGGTTCTTTAGAAACGGGAGACCTGACCTATGTTTCCAATGCCAGGCATATAGCGTTACTGGGACAGGCATTACAGTCTATCGAAGACGCAATCGAAGCTATTGAAATGGGTACGCCGGTTGATTTGGTTCAAATCGATTTCACAAAAGCATGGGAGCTCCTTGGAGAAATCATTGGCGAAAGCGTTCAGGATAATTTAATCAACCAATTGTTCTCTCAATTTTGTTTAGGAAAATAAGCGTAAAAGGAGGAAAAGGATATGCAATACGAAGCAGGTAGCTATGATGTCATTGTTATTGGTGCCGGTCATGCTGGCAGTGAGGCAGGCCTTGCAGCTGCAAGAGTCGGAGCTAAGACGCTGATGATCACCATTAACTTGGATATGGTCGCCTTTATGCCATGCAATCCCTCCGTTGGTGGGCCGGCAAAAGGGATAGTCGTTAGGGAAATTGACGCTTTAGGCGGTGAAATGGGAAAAAATATCGACAAGACCCATATTCAAATGAGGATGCTCAATACGGCTAAAGGTCCGGCTGTTCGTGCGTTGCGGGCGCAGGCAGATAAATTTCTCTATCAACAAGAAATGAAAAAGACGATAGAAGACCAAGAAAATTTGACATTGATTCAAGGAATGGTAGAGGAATTAATTGTTGAAAACGACGTATGTACGGGTGTCATCACTAAAACAGGCGCGGTGTACCGTGCGAAAACTGTCGTCATCACGACGGGAACATATTTACGCGGTGAAATCATTTTAGGGGAACTGAAATATTCTAGCGGTCCTAATAATCAACAGCCTTCCATCAGGCTTTCTGAACATTTAGAGCAGTTAGGATTTGATTTGGTCCGTTTTAAAACAGGAACGCCGCCACGTGTAAATAGTTCTTCCATAGATTACAGCAAAACTGAAATTCAGCCTGGCGATGAAGTGCCGCGTGCATTTTCTTATGAAACAACAAAGTTCATAACGGATCAATTGCCATGCTGGTTAACGTACACGAATGAGGGGACACATCAGCTCATTGATGAGAATCTACACCGTTCACCAATGTATTCCGGAATGATAAAAGGAACTGGACCGCGTTATTGTCCATCGATAGAAGATAAAGTCGTACGTTTTAATGATAAACCACGGCATCAAATCTTCCTGGAACCTGAAGGTCGCAATACAAAGGAAGTTTATGTGCAAGGTTTATCCACCAGTCTGCCTGAAGATGTACAAGTGAAAATCCTGCAAACAATCCCAGGACTTGAAAAGGCGGAAATGATGCGTGCTGGATATGCAATTGAATATGATGCTATCGTTCCTACACAGCTATGGCCTACACTTGAAACGAAGAAAATCAAAAATCTCTATACTGCTGGTCAAATTAACGGGACATCCGGCTACGAGGAAGCAGCAGGACAAGGATTGATGGCCGGTATTAATGCAGGATTGAATGCAATGGGTAAAGAAGAACTGATTTTAAGCCGTTCGGATGCCTATATTGGTGTTCTCATTGATGACCTTGTAACGAAAGGCACGAATGAACCATACAGATTGCTGACTTCACGTGCAGAATATCGTTTATTATTGCGTCATGATAATGCCGATTTACGCTTAACGGAAATTGGATTCAACATCGGAATGATCAAAGAAGAACGCTACAATCGTTTCCTTATGAAAAAAGAAGCGGTTGAAATGGAAAAGGAACGACTGAAATCAAACTTCATCAAACCGACCAAAGAGGTACAAGAAGTCATTACTGCAAGTGGCGGCAGTGAGTTAAAGGATGGTATCCGTGCCTCCGATTTATTGAAACGGCCTGAAATGGATTACTCCCATATTCAGAAGTTGGCGCCAAGTGATGTCGAACTGAGTGATGAAGTGACGGAACAGGTCGAAATCCAGATCAAGTATGAAGGATATATCGAAAAATCCTTGCAGCAAGTCGATCGCCTGAAAAAAATGGAGAATAAAAAGATTCCAGAGAATATCGATTATGATGCAATTTCTGGTCTTGCAACGGAAGCACGTCAAAAATTAAAGCAGGTCCACCCGCTATCAGTAGCTCAGGCTTCAAGAATTTCCGGTGTGAATCCCGCTGATGTTTCCATTTTGCTTGTTTATTTGGAACAAGGTAAGATTGCCAGAGTATCTCAGTAGTGGAAATACCCGAAAAGGATTGAAGAAAACATGAATATTGAACAGTTCCAACAAGCACTGCTGGAGAAAGGGATCAAGCTTTCTCCTCAACAGCTTGATCAGTTTGACACTTATTATCGATTATTGGTGGAATGGAACGAAAAGATGAACTTAACAGCCATCACTGATAAAGAAGAAGTTTATCTTAAGCATTTTTATGATTCAATCAGTGCAGCCTTTTATTTTGACTTTAACAAAACGTATCGAATTTGCGATGTTGGGGCTGGAGCTGGATTTCCGAGTATTCCATTGAAGATTTGTTTCCCTGATATCCACGTCTCGATTGTGGATTCCTTGAATAAGCGAATTTCTTTTTTGAATCACCTTGCGGATTCCTTGCAATTAAAGGGAGTTTCCTTCTATCACGACCGGGCGGAAACCTTCGCCCAAAAACAGGAGCATCGCGAATCCTATGATATTGTCATGGCAAGGGCGGTAGCCAGGATGTCGGTTTTAAGTGAACTATGTTTGCCGCTCGTTAAACTGGATGGGACGTTCATTGCCATGAAAGCGGCTAGTGCACAAGATGAAATGGACACAGGGAAGAAGGCCGTTTTTACGTTAGGCGGAGAAATCGAAGAAATTCATCCTTTCACATTGCCAGAGGAAAATAGTGAAAGAAACATCATTACTGTAAAAAAAGTGAGGAAGACTCCTAAAAAGTACCCGAGAAAACCAGGGACACCGAATAAGCAGCCTATAGAATGACCTCTGCACGATGAGTATGTTTTCATAGTAATCGTAGATGATTCGGATATATGCTGGTACTGGCCCTTATTTTCTTTTACTATAAATGTATGACCTTATTCTTTTCACGCAATACTGCATTTGCCAACAAAAAGGCATTTTCGGTACATGTTAAAACGTGTGCCCTGTGCTGGCTGATTCAGGGAAATAATCTTGGGCAAGCCGGCCGATATTTATAATAACTGGCCAGCCATTCCTCATTATTGCCTTGATGGCGCCAGTCGACATGTTTTTTACAGTGAAGGGCCATATGTATAACCATGTCGGGAAATGTATGCAGGACTTGTCCTTTAAATAGAGAATATGTTATTTGGGAGTTTTAAAAGGTGGTGTAGGAAGATGAAGCATCCTTTTTCGCGGTTCTTTGGGTTTGGCGAAAAAGAAGAAGAGCAACTAGAGATGGAGACACCTAGCAATAATAATGAAGAGATAAGAAAAATTTCCATTTCTGATATTGTGCCTAATCGATTTCAACCAAGGACCGTTTTTAATGACGATAAAATTGCCGAATTGGCTCAAACGATCCATACACATGGGATCATTCAACCAATTGTAGTAAGGGCTCATGGTCAGGGGAAATATGAAATCATTGCAGGTGAGCGTCGTTTCCGGGCCATGCAAAAGCTTGGCTGGGAATTGGCACCTGCTATAATCAAAGATTTCACTGATACAGAAACGGCTTCCGTTGCGCTGATAGAGAACCTTCAGCGTGAAGAGCTGACACCGATCGAAGAAGCTTTGGCTTACGGAAAACTATTGGAGCTGCATAGTTTAACCCAAGAAGCTTTGGCACAAAGACTGGGAATAGGTCAATCTACCGTGGCGAATAAGCTTCGGCTGCTTAAGCTGCCCCAGGAGGTTCAGGATGCACTTCTTCAAAAGCAAATTACGGAACGTCATGCCCGCTCGTTGATACCGTTGAAGAGTCCTGAAAAGCAGCTAAAACTGCTTTTGGAAATCATCGAAAAAGGGTTAAACGTCAAGCAGACCGAAGAGCAGGTCGTCAAGCTCTTAACGGGTACTGTGCAAAAGCCGAAACCTAAACGAAAAGCGTTTAGTAAAGACATGAGGATTGCCGTGAATACCATACGCCAATCACTCAGTATGGTTACAGACAATGGAATAAATTTGGATGCAGAGGAAGAAGAATTCGAGGAGTATTATCAGTTCACGATTAAAATACCCAAGAAAAAAACTTGATTCCCTATCCTTAGCCCGCTTGGTAGTCTCTGATTACCAAGCTTTTTTTATTTGCTTTCCAAAACTGGTATGTCACCTTAAAAACATTCAGCTTTTCCCGAATTTTTAATGCTTTTAGATAAATTTCTAATTTTAAGAGGAATTTCAGAAAACGATTTCTTCCCGTAACATTCATGATAAAATAGAAAGAAATAAATGGATTTACGGTAAAATTCAATAGATATAGCATGATGAAGATAGTTGAAAGCAGGTGAATTCGTGGGTAAGATTCTCGCCATTGCCAATCAAAAGGGCGGTGTTGGAAAAACGACAACTTCTGTCAGTCTAAGTGCCTGTCTTGCATACATAGGACAGAAAGTCTTAATGGTCGATATTGACCCGCAGGGAAATGCGACAAGCGGTGCCGGTATTGACAAAGCAGATGTGGAACAATGTATTTATGATGTATTGGTTGATGATGTCGAGGCCAGTACCGTTATCATGGAAACAAAGGTAGAAAACCTATATGCTATACCTGCGACTATTCAACTTGCAGGTGCAGAAATTGAACTTGTTCCAACCATCTCAAGGGAAGTCCGATTAAAAAGGGCGTTAGAAGAGGTGCAAGGCCAATATGATTACATTGTGATTGACTGTCCTCCATCATTGGGTTTGCTTACGCTTAATGCCTTAACGGCCGCTGATGCAGTTTTGATTCCGGTACAATGTGAATATTATGCATTGGAGGGTTTGAGTCAACTATTGAATACGGTCCGCCTCGTCCAAAAGCATTTGAATCATGATTTGAAAATTGAGGGTGTGCTATTGACGATGTTGGATGCAAGAACAAATTTAGGTCTCCAGGTCATAGAAGAAGTCAAAAAATACTTCCAGGATAAAGTCTATCAAACCATCATTCCCCGCAATGTCCGTTTGAGTGAAGCACCGAGTCATGGAGAACCGATAATTATATATGATCCAAAGTCACGAGGAGCGGAGGTCTATCTAGAACTGGCAAAGGAAGTGGTATCAAATGGCTAAAGGGCTTGGCAAAGGACTTAACGCACTTTTCAATAGTGGGGAGATCAGTAAAGATGAAATCGTGCGCGAAATCAAATTAAGGGAATTAAGGCCAAATCCTTATCAGCCCCGAAAGAGTTTTCGGCTTGAAGCTATAGAGGAATTAAAGCAATCCATCTTGGAACACGGGATATTACAGCCGATTATTGCCCGGAAAAGTATTAAGGGATATGAAATCGTGGCTGGGGAAAGGCGTTATCGTGCTGCCAAGGAAGCTGGGTTGAAGACAGTTCCGGTCGTTGTGAGGGAATTGAGTGAACAGCAAATGATGGAACTGGCGATTTTGGAAAACCTGCAACGGGAAGATTTGAATCCGATCGAGGAAGCTGCCGCTTATCAAACGCTTCTTGAAAAATTGGAGTTTACCCAGGAGCAGTTGGCCAATCGACTGGGTAAAAGTCGACCCCATATAGCAAACCATGTTAGATTACTATCTTTGCCTGAAGGGATTAGGAGATATATCTCTGATGGGGAAATTTCCATGGGGCATGGCCGGGCATTGCTAGGTTTAAAGAAAAAAGAGATGCTTAAGCCGGTAGCGGATAAAATCCTTAGAGAAGGTATGAATGTCAGACAGCTAGAGCAATATATACATCAATTGAATGATACCGTTTCACGTGAAACCAAAACTAAAAAACAAGAGAAAAAAGATATCTTCATAAAGCAACGGGAGACAAGTCTGCGTGAAAGACTAGGAACGAGCGTAACGATAAAACAAAGCAAGAAAAAAGGAAAAATAGAAATAGAATTCTTTTCAAAAGAAGATTTAGAGAGAATTTTGAACTTGATCGATCAAGAGAACCTTTCCTCTTAGATCCCCTTTATGAAAAGATCGTCACGACATATGCAGAAAATTAGGTGGATGAGATGGTATTATTAGGGGCTTTGGTGAATGGTGCCTGCATTTTAATCGGCTCGATTTTAGGAAGGTTTTTACAACATATACCTGAAAAGATAAAAGAAACGGTCATGAGCGGTATCGGTTTAGCCGTGATGGTCTTAGGTTTGCAGATGGGGTTTAAAAGCGATAATTTCCTTGTTGTCATTTTAAGTATTGTCGGAGGGGCTGTCCTGGGTGAATGGATGAATCTTGAGGGCAGGCTTAATTCTTTAGGCAATTGGATTGAACGCAGGATGAAAGCGAAGGAAGGAACCTCGATATCCCAGGGGTTTGTAACGGCTACGCTCATATTTGGCATTGGGGCAATGGCCATTATCGGTGCCCTGGATAGCGGTATCCGGAATGATCATGATGTTTTGATAACAAAAGCGATCATCGATGGATTTACAGCACTGGTCCTCGCCAGCACGCTAGGCATAGGTGTACTTTTTTCAGCATTTCCGATCATTCTTTATGAGGGATTCCTGGCGGTTTTTTCAAGGCAGATCAATACGATGATCCCAACTGCTTTAATGGATTCCTTCATATTGGAAATGACGGCAACTGGGGGAGTCATGATTTTGGCGATTGGTTTGAATATTATCGGTGTCACCAAAATCAGGGTGGCGAATCTGCTTCCGGGCATAATGATCACTGCCATTCTGGTTACTTTCATGTATTATGTATAAAAAAGAAGGAAGGGGATGGCCCCTTCCTTCTTTTTTATGATAAGTAAAACCGATCAAAGGGTTTTTTCTTGCTCGAATGACCATGTGAAAGGAGTGATGGAAGGTTTTATTGGATAATGATTTTGTGCTTCATAAATTCCCTGGGCAATGGTTTTGGCCATTTTTAGCACAAGATTAAGACGCGTGTTCTGCAAGACCATGAACTCCATGAATCCACTTACATTCACGATTCCTGTAATATGGGCATTTCCAACGGAAGGAAGATCTTTATTGACCCCGGCACCTGGCTTTACTGGTCCCTGGCCGATTTGAACGATGCCGACACTTTTCATTTTCCCTAAGCAAGCATCGATTCCGACTATAAAGGGATTGGCATGAATCTTTTTAATTTCATTTAATTTCTCCTGTAAATTCATCGCATGTATAGGGTCATCCAGAGTGCCATAAACATGGAATGAAGAAGAACTGTTTTCAGCTTTTTCACTAAGCAGAGTGCCGACAAGTGGTCCGAGTGAATCGCCTGTGGAACGGTCTGTGCCTATACAGACGATGACGATTGGTTGAAGCTTTCCGGTTGGTAGGAGGTTGATTAATTCCTGGGAAATTTGTTTGGATGCATCCGTATCTTCATGCAGGATGCGACTCAATCTATTTTTATTATTATTAAATAGACTAGAATTCAGATTCATCGGCTCAACTCCTTTACTTTATTTGGTATTACAGTATACGGATAAAAAGGGAAAAATATACGGTATTTAACATGATGGATGAGGGATTTTTTTGTAGAACATGCAAACAGGTGAAGGGGAAATGAATCGACGTTCTTCCTCTACCAATTGCTTTCATTTATACTTTCTAGTAAATAATTACTTGAATATCTGGGGGAAACCTTCTAATTCTTTTACCTATATACCCATAATTTTTTTGTACAGAAACCATTATTTATTGATAAAATAGAGAAAATCTCTCTAACTCATGGTTATCTCAATGCATGATGGGTAGAGGAATACGTCTATATGGGAAAAAATCATATAGAAGATATAGAAGTTTTGCAGTTATTTGCATGAGGCAGGAGGAAAATATGGATCGCATTTATGATAACGTTTCAAAAGAGATATTGGATGAGAAGATATGGCTGCTGATGGGCGAGGGCATTATTAAAATCTTCCTTGTTCTGTTGTTATCGCGTATTATTATTACAATAGGAAAGACTATTCTGAATAAATTTTTCAAAGCACGTTTAAGAAGTCCCATTCGGGTATCGGAGCGCAGGGAAGCGACACTCATTAAATTGCTGGAAAATATCATTACCTATGTCTTCAATTTCATTGCCTTGTTGATGATTCTGGAGATTCTTGGTCTTCATGTAATGCCATTACTCGCTGGTGCCGGTGTTCTCGGTTTGGCCATTGGTTTTGGCGCACAAAGTTTGGTCAAGGATATAATTACCGGGTTTTTCGTTATTTTTGAAGATCATTTCTCGGTTGGGGATTATATTAAAATCAATACTTTTGAAGGGGAAGTCATTGAAATCGGGCTTCGTACGACGAAAATTAAAAGCGGTGCAGGGGAATTGCACTTCATACCCAACGGCAGCATCATCCAGGTTACGAATTATTCCATTTTAAACAGTGTGGCTGTGGTTGACGTGACCATACCTAACGATGGATCGGTCGAGCGTGCTGAGAAGGTGCTGATTGATCTTTTAAACAGTATGGAAGGTAAATACGAAGCCTTGATCAAAGCACCTGAATTTTTGGGAATTGAAAAAATCAGTCCTGAAGAAATCGTCTTTCGGATTAAAGCGGAAACAAAGCCGATGCATCACATTGAAATCAGTAGGATATTAAGAAAAGAAATAAGTGCTGCGCTTGATTCAAGTGGGATTAAATCTACGTACAATGGCAGCGAGTCATAGGAATTAGGGGGCTCATGGTTATGGAAGAAAAGGAATTTGCACTTAAGGATATTGTGGAAATGAAGAAACCACATCCCTGTGGAGTGAATAAGTGGAGAATTATACGGCTCGGTATGGATATCCGGATAAAATGTGAAGGGTGCGGTCATAGCGTGATGCTGCCTCGACGTGAATTCGCGAAGAAAATGAAAAAAGTTCTGCAAAAGCATGAGGAGTGATCATGCTTTTTTTTCGGAGTGAAAGCAGTCCTGTCATCTCAATGATTTACTTGTCTTTTTAGGAAGCGAAATCTATAATTGGGAAAGGTTTAGGTAATTGGATGGTCTTTATAGAAGATCAGTTCTTTTCCCATATGTACGAATCATCTTGAAGGAGTGAAATATAAATGGCTTTAACAGCTGGTATAGTCGGTTTGCCTAACGTAGGTAAATCCACTTTATTTAATGCAATTACTCAGGCAGGTGCGGAATCTGCCAACTATCCTTTCTGTACGATCGACCCAAATGTCGGGATTGTGGAAGTGCCAGATCACCGTCTGCAAAAATTGACTGAATTGGTAAAACCGAAAAAGACGGTTCCGACAGCATTTGAATTCACGGATATCGCCGGGATTGTAAAAGGAGCAAGTAAAGGAGAAGGATTGGGTAATAAATTCCTTTCCCATATCCGTCAAGTGGATGCAATTTGTCAAGTCGTCCGTTGTTTTGCAGACGATAACATTACCCATGTTTCAGGAAAAGTAAATCCAATCGATGATATCGAAGTCATCAACCTAGAATTGATCCTTGCCGATTTGGAATCTGTTGTCAAACGCATCGACCGTGTCGGAAAAATGGCCAAGCAAAAAGATAAAGCCGCTGTGGCAGAACATGAAATCCTTGTGGCTTTAAAAGAAGCATTGGAAGATGAAAAGCCTGCACGTTCCGTCGAGTTTACTGAAGAGCAGCAAAAAATCGTGAAGGGCATGCATTTACTTACAGCGAAGCCGACGCTTTACGTGGCGAACGTGAGCGAAGATGAAGTGGCCAATGCTGATGATAATGAATATGTACAGCAAGTTCGTGAATATGCTGCTAAGGAAAATGCCGAAGTAATCGTGATTTGTGCCAAAATCGAAGAAGAAATTGCAGAGCTTGAAGGTGAAGAAAAGGAAATGTTCCTATCTGAACTTGGCATCGAGGAGTCAGGCCTTGATCAGTTGATCCGTGCATCTTATAATCTGCTTGGATTGGCAACATACTTTACAGCTGGTGTACAGGAAGTGCGTGCTTGGACATTCCGCAAAGGAATGAAAGCCCCTCAATGTGCCGGCGTCATTCACACGGACTTCGAACGTGGTTTCATCCGTGCCGAAACGGTTTCTTATACCGATTTACTTGAAGCGGGCAGCCATGGTGCTGCAAAAGAAGCGGGGAAAGTCCGTTTGGAAGGAAAAGAATACATCGTTAATGATGGCGATGTTATCCATTTCCGTTTTAACGTGTAAGATTCAAAGACCCTACCATTCCATGTAGGGTCTTTTTTTGAGACTTTAATTATTGGATTACAATTAATTGTAATAAGTCGATCAGTTCGTTGCAAAGCCTCTTTAACTATGCTATAATTTTATCTTGTGAGTAATTATAAATAATTGCTCCTTGCCCAATTGGGCCGCTTAGACCAAAAGGAGGTGACAGTGATGAGAAAATACGAAATTATGTATATCATCCGTCCAAACATTGAGGAAGAAGCTAAAAAAGCTTTAGTTGAACGTTTCAACACAATCCTTTCTGATAATGGTGCGGAAGTAGAAGCAAAAGAATGGGGTAAACGCCGTCTTGCATACGAAATCAATGATTTCCGTGATGGTTACTACATGCTTCTTAAAGTTAACGCTGAAAGTGCTGCGATTCAAGAATTCGATCGTCTTGCTAAAATCAGTGAAGACATTATTCGCCACATGGCTACTAGAGAAGAAGTATAATTCGATATTTAATATAAATTCTAATCTTGTTTCACATGGAACAAGCTTGAAACCTAGGGGTTGATTCTGATGATGAATCGCGTAGTTTTGGTAGGACGCTTAACTAAAGATCCTGAATTACGATATACACCTAATGGAGTTCCCGTAGCTACCTTTACTTTAGCTGTGAACCGTAGTTTTACGAATCAGCAGGGTGAACGTGAAGCGGATTTCATTAACTGTGTAGTTTGGCGTAAACCGGCAGAAAATGTAGCTAACTTCTTGAAAAAGGGCAGTTTAGCTGGCGTGGATGGACGTGTCCAAACACGTAATTATGAAGGACAAGACGGCAAACGCGTATATGTGACGGAGATTCTGGCTGAGAGCGTTCAATTCCTTGAACCACGAAGCAGTTCAGCGGGTGAAAGAAATGAAGGCGGTTCTTACGGTGGGGGTCAAAGAAGTTATGGCAATAATAACGGAAATGACAACAATTCGTATGGACAAAATCCTAATCAGAATCAACGGAGCAATAACAACTACACTCGTGTAGATGATGATCCATTTGCAAATGACGGTAAAACAATCGACATTTCAGATGACGATCTTCCATTTTAAACAGCCGTTTAAAATGAAAATTTAAAAAGCAGGGAGGGAAATTTATTATGGCAATGGGTGGACGTAAAGGACGCGGTAAGCGTAAAAAGGTTTGTTATTTCACATCTAACGGAATCACTAAAATTGATTACAAAGATGTAGATCTTCTTAAAAAATTCGTCTCAGAACGCGGTAAAATTTTACCACGTCGTGTAACTGGCACAAGCGCTAAATATCAACGTAAATTAACGATTGCTATTAAACGCTCACGTACTATGGCATTACTACCATATGTATCTGGTGAATAATAAATTGGCACATTGAGGAGTTATCCTTAATGTGCCTTTTTTATAAGTTGTCACTTATGATTGAAAACCGCTGAATTGCGGTTTTTTTATTTCAAAAGGAAGTTATCCGGACGTTTTCCTCAGAAAAAATAATCATATCCTAAAAAAGAATGTGATGTTTGAAATATCCTGGCCGTAACGGATACAATATAAAGATGGAGATAAGACATCAATCATAACAGGGGGTGAAATAAAGATGAATAGCGGGAGACGAATTGCCGAGGGCGGAGCACTTCTGGCACTATATTGCATTTTATTGTTCATCACCATTCAAGTCCCACTATTGGGTATTTTCACTACTTTCTTTTTACCCATTCCATTCATACTGGTCACAATCAAACAAAAGTTATCGTGGAGCCTTGGTTACTTATTTGTAGCCTCGTTATTGTCGATTCTCATCGGGACGATATTGTCTGTTCCGCTGACCTTGCTCATGGGGGCGACGGGAATTGCGATCGGCCATTTTTTGAAAAAGGACAAACCGATGGCACCTATGTTCATAAGCGCAGTCCTTGTCTTCCTGGGAGGCATTTTATTAATATATGCAGCTTCAGTGTTGATAACGGATGTTAATTACATAGAAGAATCGATGAACATGGCTGAGGGGTCCCTCGAAAATACAATCGGCATCATGGATTCCTTTGGACAGGCACCGACGGAACAAGTCAAAAAGCGGATGTATGAATCAATCGATATGATAAATACGTTGATGCCCAGTTTGTTCGTCTTGATGTCCGTCATCATGGTTTTATTAATTTTCTTTGCGGCCCATCCCATTTTGAAAAGATTCAGTGATAAGGCGTTAAAATGGCCCCATTTTCGAGATCTGCGACTCCCGAAAAGCCTTTTATGGTATTATTTAATTACGATGCTTCTTGCTCTTTTTGTGAATACGGACAAGAACAGTTTTGTATATATGGCCATAACGAACCTATTTTTCATACTGCAGTTCTTCATTTTATTACAAGGATATTCCCTGATATTCTATATCGCTCATGTTAAGTCATGGGCTAAGGCCATACCTGTTTTAATCGTGGTTTTTTCTTTGCTTCTGCCGATTCCGATTATTACGACGGCCGTCCGATTTTTAGGTATAATAGATTTAGGCTTTCCTTTTAGGGAGACAATCAAGAAAAAGGAATAGAAGACTTTTTTGTAAAACAGATGCTTTTAGGAGCTGAAACTATGCCATCTTATTTGAAAGAATACTCGATTAAGTCCCCATTGTATGGGGTGCTGGCCGCGGTCGTTTTCCTTTTGGGCGTACTGGCTTATTATAATTGGGTTATTGCACTTGTTGGACTATTGATTCTTGCTGGTTTATTTTATTTAACATTAAGAATGGTAGAAAAAAAGCAACGGAAGACCGAAGAGTATATAACGACTTTATCCTACCGTTTAAAGAAGGTGGGCGAGGAAGCGTTATTGGAAATGCCGATTGGGATCATGCTCTTTAATGAGGATTTTTACATTGAATGGACCAATCCATTCCTGGCTTCTTGTTTTAGTGAAGACTCCTTGGCAGGAAGATCGCTATACGATGTTGCGGACTCGATAGTACCGTTAATCAAGCAAGAGATCGAGACAGAGACACTTACGCTCCACGATCGGAAATTCAAGGTGGTCCATAAGCGTGATGAAAGGCTTCTTTACTTTTTTGATGTGACGGAGCAAGTGGAAATTGAGAAATTATATGAAGATGAGCGAACGGCAATTGCGATCATTCTTCTTGATAACTATGATGATTTGACACAGGGTATGGATGATCAGCGTAAAAGCAGCATTAACAGCTTGGTTACCTCACTTCTTGATAAATGGGCAAGGGATAATGGCGTTTTCTTTAAACGGGTTTCCTCGGAACGATTCATCGCTGTCTTTAATGAGCATATCCTTCAGCAGCTTGAGAAGGGGAAATTCTCGATTTTGGATGAAATCAGGGAAACGACTGCCAAGCAAAATGTACCATTGACCCTGAGCATCGGTGTCGGTTCGGCCGTGTCATCCTTGCCGGAACTAGGTACGCTTGCACAGTCTAGCTTGGATCTCGCTTTAGGACGTGGCGGTGACCAGGTAGCCATAAAGCAAGCGAATGGAAAAGTGAAATTCTATGGCGGCAAAACCAATCCGATGGAAAAACGCACCAGGGTCCGTGCCCGTGTGATTTCCCATGCATTGAAGGATATAGTCCTTGATAGCGATAAAGTCATTGTCATGGGCCATAAAAACCCGGATATGGACGCAATCGGTTCAGCGATCGGCATCTTGAAAGTTGCCCAGATGAATGAACGTGAAGGCTATATTGTCATTAACACCCAGCAGCTCGATAGCAGTGTCCTTCGTTTGATGGAAGAGATTAAAAATAAAGAAGAGCTGTATGCCCGGTTCATAACACCTGATGATGCATTTGAAATGATTACGGATGAGACCTTGCTGGTTGTGGTCGATACACATAAACCTTCCATGGTAATTGAAGAGCGGTTATTGAATAGGATCGATAAGGTTGTAGTCATCGACCATCATCGCCGGGGTGAGGAGTTCATCAAGAATTCATTGCTCGTCTATATGGAGCCCTATGCATCTTCAACAGCAGAACTTGTAACCGAACTGCTTGAATATCAGCCGAAACGCTCAAAGATTGATATGCTGGAGTCGACGGCGCTTCTTGCAGGTATCATCGTCGATACGAAAAGCTTCACCTTAAGAACAGGTTCACGTACTTTCGATGCAGCCTCTTATCTAAGGGCGCATGGAGCTGATACGGTACTTGTCCAGAAATTCTTAAAAGAAGACGTGGACACCTATATCAAACGTTCGAAGCTCATTGAAGAAGTCATCTTTTATAAAAAGGGAATTGCCATTGCCGCGGCAAAAACCGATCAGGTTCATAATCAGGTGCTCATTGCTCAGGCTGCGGACACCCTATTGACCATGGATGGCGTTGTCGCTTCCTTTGTAATGGCTAAGCGATCTGATGATACAGTTGGCATAAGTGCGCGTTCTCTTGGTGATATCAATGTACAGGTGATCATGGAAATGTTGAATGGAGGCGGACATCTAACAAATGCCGCCACTCAACAGGTATGCTCCATTGATGAAGCCGAAAGTCGATTAAAATCAGCTATTGATGAATATTTAGAAGGGGGACAAAAAGAATGAAAGTAATATTTCTAAAAGACGTTAAAGGTAAAGGGAAAAAAGGGGAAGTTAAAAATGTTGCAGATGGTTATGCACATAATTTCCTGCTTAAACAAGGATTGGCCGTTGAAGCAAATAATACAAATGTAAAAACTTTGGAAGCTCAGAAAAATAAAGAAGAATCACTTGCAGCAGAAGAGCTGCAGCATGCTGAAGAATTGAAGGTGCAGCTGGAGAAATTAACGGTTGAACTATCTGCCAAAGCCGGTGAGGGCGGGCGTTTATTCGGTTCCATCACGACTAAACAAATTGCATCAGAGCTTCAGAAAAAAAACGGTATCAAGGTTGATAAACGTAAAATGGAGCTTGCTGACGGCATCCGTTCTTTAGGGCATACCAAGGTTCCAGTCAAGCTTCATCCTGAAGTCACTGCTACACTGACTGTACATGTGAAAGAAATTAACTAATTTTAGCTGTTTCATATCTGTGAAAAATTGATAAAATAGAGATAGACGAAAAATGTGATTGGGCATGTTGTCCTTTCACTTTTTTCTTTTTTACTAGAAACATATAAAAGGTATCCTCTTAGATTGGGAGGTTTTAAGATATGATAGAACAATTTCAGGATAGGATTCCCCCTCAAAATATAGAAGCCGAACAGGCTGTACTGGGAGCCATTTTTCTAGAGCCCTCTTCATTGACCGTTACATCGGAAGTTTTGATTCCGGAGGACTTTTACAGAAGCTCTCATCAAAAGATTTTTAATGTGATGCTTAAATTGAATGACGAAGGAAAAGCTGTCGATTTGATTACGGTGACAGAGGAACTGGCTGCGACAAAAAACCTTGAAGAAGTTGGCGGTGTTTCTTATTTAAGTGAATTGGCCGGATCGGTGCCTACCGCGGCCAATATTGAATATTATGCCCGCATCGTCGAGGAGAAGTCATTGCTGCGTCGTTTGATCAGGACAGCGACCAACATCGCTCAGGAAGGCTACAGTCGCGAGGACGAGGTCGAGGAGCTGCTCGGGGAAGCAGAAAAAACGATCATGGAAGTGGCCCAGCGTAAAAATTCCGGGTCTTTTCAAAATATTAAAGATGTATTGGTTGCGACGTACGATAACATAGAAATTTTGACTACCCGTAAAGGGGATGTCACGGGAATACCGACAGGGTTTGCTGAACTGGATCGAATGACAGCGGGGTTCCAACGTAATGACCTCATTATAGTGGGTGCCCGTCCTTCGGTTGGTAAAACCGCTTTTGCATTGAATATCGCTCAAAACGTTGCGACCAAAACGGAGGAGAATGTAGCGATTTTCAGTCTTGAAATGGGTGCAGAGCAACTCGTTATGCGTATGCTCTGTGCTGAAGGGAATATCAACGCTCAGAATTTACGGACAGGTTCCTTAACTGATGAGGATTGGCGTAAACTGACGATGGCGATGGGAAGCTTGTCGAATGCCGGCATTTATATCGATGATACGCCAGGTGTGAGGATTGGTGAAATCCGTTCAAAATGCCGTCGTTTGAAGCAGGAACATGGCCTTGGCATGATATTGATCGATTACCTGCAGTTGATTCAAGGCGATGGCCGTTCAGGCGACAACCGTCAGCAAGAGGTATCCGAGATTTCACGTTCACTCAAAGCGCTCGCTCGTGAACTTAAAGTGCCCGTCATCGCCCTTTCCCAGCTATCGCGGGGAGTGGAGCAGCGTCAGGATAAGCGCCCGATGATGTCTGATATCCGGGAATCCGGGAGTATCGAGCAAGATGCAGATATCGTCGCATTCTTATACCGTGATGATTATTATGATAAAGAATCCGAGAACAAAAATATCATTGAAATCATTATAGCGAAACAGCGTAATGGTCCAGTAGGCACGGTTTCGCTTGCATTCGTAAAAGAATATAATAAATTCGTTAACCTCGAACGCCGCTTCGATGATGATTCGATGTCTCCCGGCGCATAGGGAACTGCCTGCCATTCATGCAATGGCGGGCTTTCTTTGTTTTGGGTAAAAGAAAGGGCGTTATGATAATAGAAAAAGAAAACAAAGGGTACAATAATGATTGACAATCCAAAACCCAATGTAAAATCGGAAAGAATTTTCTCATATTTACGAACAAAGCATTTATTGAAAAGTGTATTGTTCGGATTTTGTATTGACTTCCAGTTTGGATTATTGATAAAATAGGTTTGTTTGATAAGAACCGGTTAATGACCGGTATTACGTGAACCTTTGGAGGTGCTTTATTCAGATGTCATCAGTTGTAGTAGTCGGTACACAATGGGGAGACGAAGGTAAAGGTAAAATTACAGATTTTCTATCCCAGAATGCGGAAGCCATCGCTCGTTATCAAGGTGGGAATAATGCAGGGCATACAATAAAATTTAACGGCGTTACCTATAAACTGCATTTAATTCCGTCAGGGATTTTTTATAGTGATAAGATTTGTGTCATTGGAAATGGTATGGTGGTTGATCCAAAAGCTCTTGTAGAGGAGCTTGCTTATTTACATAGCCATGGGGTGAGTACGGATAATCTTCGTATCTCGAACCGTGCACATGTCATTCTTCCTTACCATATCAAATTGGATGAAGTCGAAGAAGACCGTAAAGGCGCCAACAAAATTGGAACGACTAAAAAGGGAATCGGCCCTGCATATATGGACAAAGCTGCTCGTAACGGAATCCGTATGGCAGACCTTTTGGACCGTGAAATTTTCGAGGAAAAATTGTCTCAAAATCTTGTCGAAAAAAACCGTATGTTTGAACGTTTCTATGAAACGGAAGGTTTTAAAATCGAAGATATCTTGGAAGAATACTATGAGTACGGACAACAAGTGCAGAAATATGTTTGTGATACATCCGTTGTATTGAATGACGCACTTGATGAAGGAAAACGGGTATTATTCGAGGGGGCACAAGGTGTTATGCTTGATATCGATCAAGGAACATACCCATTCGTCACTTCATCTAACCCGGTTGCAGGTGGAGTTACGATCGGTTCTGGTGTAGGTCCTACGAAAATCAACCATGTTGTTGGAGTATGTAAAGCATATACAAGCCGTGTGGGCGATGGTCCTTTCCCTACAGAATTGCATGATGAAGTCGGCAACCAAATCCGGGAAATTGGCCGTGAATATGGTACAACTACAGGCAGACCGCGCCGTGTAGGCTGGTTTGACGCTGTTGTCGTTCGCCATGCTCGCCGTGTCAGCGGGATTACCGATTTATCATTGAACTCAATTGACGTATTATCAGGTCTTGATACGGTCAAAATTTGTGTGGCTTATGAATACAAAGGCGAGATCATTCATGAGGTTCCAGCGACTTTGAAAGCGATTGGCGAATGTAAACCAGTCTATGAAGAGCTACCAGGCTGGTCAGAAGACATCACAGGTTGCAAATCATTGGATGAGCTTCCAGAGAACGCTCGCCACTATGTAGAGCGCGTATCTCAATTGGTAGGCATTCCTTTGACTACTTTCTCTGTCGGTCCTGACCGTAACCAAACAAATATCGTGAGAAGCCCTTGGCGTCTAGCATAATTCATGAAAAAGGAGCTGGCTTTTTTGCCGGCTCTTCTTTCGTTATTAACATCTATGCATTAAATGTCACGTTCGGGATACCGAATGAATGGATTAAACTGTAGGGAAAATGAAAAAGATATGAAAAAAAATAATTTTATTTCAAAAAACTATTGCCTAAACTATATTAACCATGATATTATCAAAAGCGTCGTCACAATAGAACAAGCCATTAACAAGCTGCAGATGTTAAGTTTACATTCTGCAAAGAAACATTTCATTAGAACGAGCCATTAGCTCAGTTGGTAGAGCATCTGACTTTTAATCAGAGGGTCGAAGGTTCGAATCCTTCATGGCTCACCATTTTTTCCGGCCCATTGGTCAAGCGGTTAAGACACCGCCCTTTCACGGCGGTAACACGGGTTCGAATCCCGTATGGGTCACTTCTTTATATAAATGTTTTACTGGTCCCGTGGTGTAGCGGTTAACATGCCTGCCTGTCACGCAGGAGATCGCGGGTTCGATTCCCGTCGGGACCGCCATTTTATTTTTATTCTAAAATAGAATATTTGGCTCAGTAGCTCAGTCGGTAGAGCAAAGGACTGAAAATCCTTGTGTCGGCGGTTCGATTCCGTCCTGAGCCATCCTTTTATAAACGTCTTTCTTTTAGGGCGTTTTTTTGTTTTGCATCCAGATTGTATTTTGAATGAAATCTTGTTAATAGATTGTTAACGATTTGTAACATACCAATTTCGACCAATTTGATATATGACTCGCTTTTAACCATACTGGGCTTAGGCCCACTCCTTTTTCCGCAGTTTATTGAACTTTCCCCATTACCATATTTATTGGTACATGTTGTCACCATTTATACAGTTCTATTACATTATGAAGTCTGTTTCTTGTTTTTTTTCCTAATATGGTAGAGTTATGAGTGATAAAAATCATTATAGAAATCAGTCATAAGCATATGGATATTTAAATTGGACTAATAAATCTCAAAATAAATTTGATTAGTTTCTTAATTGGTGACTGAGCCGTTAAGGAGGACAATATATGTTTAGCTCAAAAGGTAAGGGGATCATCCTGTTGATGGTTTCCATCATTTTAGTGCTTGCAGGAAATCGGGCAATTGCTGCTGGGATATCGGAAACTACAACCATACAGCATGTTTATCTTAACGATGAGTTCGTCGGAAGTGTGACGGATGAAAAGGAAATCGAAAAGATCGTAGCCGATAAGGTAGAAAAAGCCCAGGAAGATTATCCTGACTTTACATTCGATAAGGAGACACAGCTGACGTTTGTACCTGAAGAGGTATTCGATGAAGAGGTAAAAGAGGATCAGGCTGTTAAGGGAATTCAAGATCAGTTGAATGTGAAGGCAGAGGCGTATGAAATCGACATTGATAATCAGGCGGTCGCTTATGTTGCGTCAAAGGAAGATGCCGAGGATGTTCTGGAGAAAATCACTTTGTTATATGTAAATGAAGAGCAATACGCTGAATACGAATCAGGTAAAAAAGAAAGTGAAAAAGATGTGGACCCGTTAAAAGAGCCAGGAAGTAGAATTCTGGACATCGAATTTTCACTTCCCGTTACGTTTAAAGAGACAATGGTAGATCCAGACGAAATCAAGAGCGTCGATAAAACCCTTTCCTTGATAGAAGAAGGAAAGGAAGAAACGACGATCTATGAGGCTAAGGAAGATGAGGATCTTGAAGCCATTGCCACTAGGCATGATATGGACCTGGATCAACTGCTGGAGCTAAATCCGGGACAGGATGAGTACAAAGGTGTTAAAGAGGGCGAGCGTCTCTATGTGACCCAGCGTACCCCCTATGTGAAGGTAATGGTAGAAAGAGAAGTATTAAAAGAAGAGAGGATTCCTTTTGAAAAGAAAGTGAAGGAGGATGACGAACTTCCAAAGGGCGAACTCATTACTGAACAAGTGGGGAATGAGGGGATTCTTGCATTCACCTATAATGTATCTGAAACAAACGGAAAGAAAATCAGTGAAACGATCGTAAAGAAAGAAGTCACGGAAAAAGCCAAAACAGAAATCACCAGAAAAGGCACCAAGGTCATTCCTTCACAGGGCAGCGGTACATATTCATGGCCTGCAGATGGGGGCTATATTTCCAGTAAGCAGGGCCAGCGCTGGGGGAAACTTCATAAAGGTATTGATATTGCCCGGCCAACCACCAGGACCATAACGGCAGCAGATCATGGGATAATCGAAACTGCCGGAAACTCCGGAGGATATGGAAATAAGATAACGATCAATCATAATAATGGATATAAGACAGTGTATGCCCATTTGGATTCAATAGATGTAACAGCAGGACAAAAGATTGAAAAAGGCATGAAAATCGGCATGATGGGTTCAACAGGGCACTCGACTGGTGTCCACCTCCATTTTGAAATATATAAAAATGGGTCTCTCGTTAATCCGCTAAACTTTATAAGTCAGTAACCGGTGGAAGTCTTCGAAAAATATTCGAAGACTTCTTCTGCTTCGTACATAGATGAGAATAATAGGAAAAAGGTGATTTAATGCCTATAAAATGATAAAGTAGAATAGAGACAATTTGCTTTCATTCCGGTGTTCAGCCCCTTTTATTGGGTATATATATGTAACTTTGCTGAATTAGGTCGCCAGCTTGGTGCAAGCAGAAGGAAAAGTGAATAAGGTCCCGGATAAGGACACGGTTTTTAATAGATTCAGTTCAGTTATTAAAAAGGAGATAAGTACATGGATAAAAAGATTCTGGTAGTGGATGACGAAAAGCCAATTGCTGATATATTACAATTCAATCTAAAAAAAGAAGGCTATGAAGTTTTTTGTGCTTATGATGGCAATGAAGCCCTCAAAATGGTAGAAGAACGGCAACCTGATTTGATTTTACTTGATATCATGCTGCCGCAGCGTGATGGGATGGAAGTTTGCAGGGAAGTAAGGAAGAAGTATGAAACGCCGATCATCATGTTAACGGCAAAAGATTCAGAGATAGATAAGGTCCTAGGATTGGAGCTTGGTGCAGACGACTATGTGACAAAGCCATTTAGTACCCGGGAAATAATTGCCCGCGTTAAGGCGAACCTAAGACGTCAGCAAGCTGTTCCGGTTCCCGATCAAGAAAATGAACCGAAGGAAATTACGATAGGAACGCTCACCATCCATCCGGATGCCTATGTGGTATCCAAGCGGGGCGATACGATTGAATTGACGCATCGCGAATTTGAGTTGCTTCATTACTTAGCGAAGCACATCGGTCAGGTCATGACAAGGGAGCACTTATTGCAAACTGTGTGGGGTTATGATTATTTCGGGGATGTACGGACGGTCGATGTAACGGTCAGACGTCTTCGTGAGAAGATTGAAGACAATCCTAGCCATCCTGGCTGGATTGTAACTAGAAGAGGGGTCGGTTATTACCTGCGTAACCCTGAACAGGAGTAGTTTCTATGAAAAAGGTTGGTTTTTTTCGCTCAATCCATTTTAAATTTGTTCTGATTTATGTTTTGCTCATTTTCGTAGCAATGCAAATAATCGGGGTATATTTTGTTGGGGAATTGGAAGAAAATCTTGTTGGGAACTTTACGAAATCAATAAAAGGCCACGTTAACCTGCTTACCTACAGCATTGGTGAAGAAATGGAAAAAGAGAGGGGAGAGGAAGATCCAACCCTCGAAGAAGCGATTGATACGATATTGAGAGACCGGGATAATTCATCGAATGATATTTCGGAAGTACGTGTCATCGACACCCGCAGCAGACGCGTGATCGGAACTTCAGCCCCAGGTAACCAGGATATTGTAGGGAAGAAGACAACAGAGGTCCTTATTAAGAATACGCTCACTTTTGGAAAAGAAGTTAGTGATGTATTTCGGGATCAGAAAATAGGCAGGCGGCTCTGGGTCCTTTCGACACCCATTGAAGCAAATGGGGAGGTCATTGGCGCCGTCTATGTAATAGCAGAGATGGAAAATGTCTTTGAGCAGATGGATGAAATCAATAGCATCTTCATGACGGGTACGGCCATCGCCTTAGTCATTACGGCCATCTTGGGAATCCTGCTCGCACGAACGATCACCAGACCCATGTCTGATATGAGAAAACAGGCCCTGGTGATGGCGAAAGGGAATTTCTCCAGAAAAGTCAGGGTATATGGCGATGATGAAATAGGCCAGCTTGCCGTCACTTTCAATAATTTGACCAAAAAGCTTCAAGAGTCGCAATCAAGTACAGAAGGAGAGCGGCGTAAGCTATCATCTGTCCTTGCCAATATGACGGATGGCGTAATTTCAACGGACAGGCGCGGTCGGGTGAACTTGATTAATGAACCGGCGGCACAATTATTGAATGTCTCGAGTGAAACCGTCATGAACCAACCGATCATTGAGGTTTTGGGTCTTGAAGAAGAATATAAATTTGAGGATTTACTGGAAGAGCGAGAATCCATTATCCTTGATTACAGCAAAAAAAATCGGCCTTTCGTTTTGAGGGGGAACTTTTCGGTCATTCAAAAGGAAACGGGATTCGTTAATGGTTTGATTACCGTTTTGCATGATATAACAGAGCAGGAAAAAATCGAGAGTGAACGCAGGGAATTTGTTGCCAATGTATCACATGAACTGCGAACTCCGTTAACGACGATGAGAAGTTACCTGGAAGCATTGGCTGAAGGGGCATGGAAGGACGAGGAAATCGCTCCATCCTTTTTAAGTGTGACCCAAAATGAAACGGAGCGAATGATCAGGCTTGTTAATGATCTGTTACAGCTTTCGAAAATGGACAGTAAAGATTACAGGCTTAAAACGGGCTGGGTGAATTTCAATAAATTCTATGACCATATCATCGATCGTTTTGAAATGACGAAAAATGATGACATCACGTTTAAGCGTGATTTGCCGAAGGAAGCTTATTTTGTGGATATTGATGAAGATAAAATCACCCAGGTTCTCTATAATGTAATCTCCAACTCATTAAAGTACTCACCTGAAGGGGGTCAAGTGACTTTCCGCGTCAGGGCATCTGATGGCATTATCATTGTGAGCATTACAGATCAAGGAGTGGGTATCCCGAAAAACGTCATTGATAAAATATTCGACCGCTTCTACCGTGTGGATAAAGCAAGGGCCCGTAACTTAGGCGGGACAGGGCTTGGTTTAGCGATTGCAAAAGAGATGGTCGTGGCGCATGGCGGGAAAATATGGGCGGAAAGTGTGGATGGAAAAGGAACTACCGTGTTCTTTACACTTCCTTACGAACAGGAAGAAGAGGATGATTGGTCATGAATTTTGAACGTGCAAAAAGTATCATACTGATTATTTTGGTTGGGACAAGCATTTTTTTGACATGGAGCATTTGGACGTACGAGCCTGAATATGATCTATTTGAACAATCGTCGGAATTTATAAAGATTAAGAGCGATGTCCAGATTGTCAGTGATGTCATTAAACCAGTCAGTATCCTTTTCCATGGCAATGGGCAGCATTTCCAGACTTCCAATCCGGCAGAAATGAATGAAATGGAAAAAGAATTTTCGCAATGGCGTTTCAGAGGCATAAAAGAGGTATCCGTAAACAGGCTGCAAAGGAAATTTGACGATTTTGTCCATGAAGATGGGTCGATTGAAATCGAATTTTCCGATGATATTCCCATTGCCCTTTATAAAACCGTATTGAATATAACGGATAAGGAAGTGCCTAAATTTTCGTTTGATCGAATCATCATTAAACAAAAGGACATCAGCGGTAATGAATCTGCCGTTTATTTTGTTTCCTACGATCAAGGGAAGATTTATCAAGGCATGGTCGACTCTAAAAAACTAAGGAATTTCATGGATTCATTTTATCGGGGTTCTTACGATAAGCACCCTGAATACACGGCCGAGACCATAAACAGCAAAAGGACGCTGTTCGTTCCGGAAAAACCAGTGGAGATCAACAAACTTGAATATTATATTGACTATTTGGATATTGGAAACTTGAAAAATGCATTATTTACTTATCCGAAGTTCGTACGTCAGGAACCCGTTTCGGTCGGTGAGGAATACACGGATGGAACAAGACTGATGACGGTCAATAAAGACAATTACCTAATTTCTTATATCAATCCGGCACAAAAGAGCAAGTTATTTGGCAGTTCCAGTGACCTTTTGCAAAAAAGCATTAATTTCATCAATGATCATGACGGTTGGGAAGATAACAATTACCGCTTTGCCTATATGTCGGAGGATGAGCAACGAGTGGTATTCCGCTTATTCGTAAATGGTTATCCGACCTTCAATGAATCTGGAATGACGGAAATCGAGCAAATTTGGGGGAAAGAAGAAATTTATAGCTATGACCGCCCATACTTTTCACTTGACTCAGTCCTCCCGTCAGAAGGATCGCCAAAGACTTTACAAAGCGGTAAAGAAGTAGTGAATCAGCTGAAATCGAAAGATAATATCGATTTCAAAAGTGTGGAGGACATCTCGATTGGCTATAAACTGAATAAATCCCTGGATTCCAAACTTGTAACTCTAGTTACACTTGAGCCCACTTGGTATTATCGTATCGGCGATAAATGGTTTATTGTGCCTTTTGATGAAGATACGGGAGGCGATCAAAGTGGATTGGAATAATACAAAGTCGATTTTCATCATGGTTTTCTTCGTTTTGAATATTTTTCTTCTTTATCAATTCCTGGAAAAGATTAATGACTCCCAATATGAAAGTTTAACGGAGTCCTCTACAGATGAACTGTTGAAAGAAGATGAGATTTCAATAGAAACCCCACTTCCGAAACAAAAGACGGATCAATTCCTGATTGCCAAAAGCAAGACTTTCGAGAAGAAAGATATTCAGTACCTGAAAGATCAAAAAGCAAAAATCATCGATGATAAGAAGCTTGTGGGTACATTTAAAACACCGATTGGCATGAAATCGGAAATTCAGGCTGCAGACCTTGATATATTCCTGAAGGAGTATATATTAAATGGAAATGAATATCATTTTTGGAGCTATGATGAAATCAGCCAGACCATCACCTGCTATCAAGTGGCAGATAAAAAGATGTTTTATAATAATAGTAAAGGGAAGGTCACTTTATATCTGAACAAGAAGGGTGAAATCGTTTCCTATGAACAGATGTATTTAGAGGAGATCGAAAAATTCAATAAACCTAAAGAATTGACATCTGCTTTAAATGCTATCGGAGCATTGTTTCAGAATGGTGATATTGATCCCAAAAGCGACATCACGAATGTAAAATTGGGATATTACAATTCGCTGCAGACGACATCTGTGTCACATTTACTTGTACCAACTTGGTGGGTGGTCATTGATGACGAAACGGATCTCTTCGTGAATGCTTTTGATGGAGAGGTCATTGAATTGAATACAGAAGAAAAAATATTGGAGTGAGTATAAGATGACAATGCATTTTAGTGTTCTCGCAAGCGGGAGTACAGGAAATGCCTTTTTCGTGGAAACGGAGGATCAATCATTCCTTGTCGATGCCGGCTTAAGCGGTAAAGCCCTGGAAGCATTGTTTCAGGATATAGGCCGTGATATGTCGAAGCTGTCCGGTATCCTTGTTACCCATGAACACAGCGACCATATTAAAGGTCTTGGCGTGGTTGCCAGAAAACATAAACTCCCGATATATGCGAATGCAAAAACATGGGATGCCATGGATCGATCAATCGGTGAAATTGCAGCCGAACAAAAATTCACATTTGAAATGGAACAGGTCAAAACGTTCGGCAGTCTTGATATAGAATCTTTTGGCGTTTCACATGATGCAGCAGAGCCGATGTTTTACGTCTTTCATCATGAAGATAAGAAACTTGTGGTCATTACCGATACAGGGTACGTAAGTGATCGGATGAAAGGAATCATCTCGAATGCCGATGCTTATGTATTTGAAAGTAACCATGATGTGTCCATGCTGAGGATGGGAAAATATCCATGGAGCATCAAGCGCCGGATTTTAAGTGATGTCGGACATGTTTGTAATGAAGACGCTGCCCTCGCAATGAGTGAAGTGGCCGGTGATAAGACCAAGCGTATTTACTTGGCCCACTTAAGCCTTGATAACAATATGAAGGATTTAGCAAGAATGTCGGTGGAACAGACGTTAAAGACAAAGGGGATCATCGTTGGTGAACAATTTTCCTTATACGATACTGACCCGAAAAGACCAACGGAACTTGTTACGTTATAAATAAAAGGAATGGATGAGGGATACCTTGTTCATTCCTTTTTATTTTTAAAAATTTCGATTCGTAAGTTACGGATCGGATTAAAAGGGGTATCGTTTGGTTAGAACTGTATAGGTAAAAGGAAAATGGCTGATACTAGTCCATTTTATGTTGCCCCTTAAATTAAGCATGCATTTTTTTAGAAAAATTTCGGTAATTGAGTATAATTGAGGGAGGATACCAAACAATAGAATTGCTATAATTCATTCCTAAAATGAGAGGATGGGGCGGTCTTGGGTTATTATGATCAGAATGATGAGAACCAGAATAAACGGAAAAAAAGCCATACGAGCTATTTTCTAGCAGGCTTGGGGGGCGCCATCATCGGGGCCTTACTTATTTTATTAGCCTTTCCGGGAAGTGGACTGTTAAATAACGATGAAAACGAAATTACAACGGAAAAATCAACCGAGAGAGAGACCACGGAGCAGTCCCAGCAAAACCTTACTCTTGATGTAACAAGTGCCGTCACCAATGCCGTTGATAAAGCCAGCGACGCAGTGGTCGGCATCACTAACATTCAGGAAACGAACTTCTGGGGTCAAGGGAGCAACGCCGAGGACAGTTCGGCAGAAGCCGGCACTGGTTCTGGAGTAGTCTACAAGAAAGATGGCGGCAAGGCCTATATCGTCACGAATAATCACGTCATTGAAGGCGCTAATGAACTTGAAGTGACATTAAGTGATGGCACTAAATTGCCAGCTGAACTACAAGGCAGTGACCCATGGACAGATTTAGCGGTCATTGTCGTGAATGGTGAAAAAATCAAAACCATTGCTGAATTCGGAAACTCCGGCAAATTGAAACCTGGTGAGCCCGTCATTGCCATTGGTAATCCATTAGGCCTTCAATTCTCTGGGTCGATTACACAAGGGATCATCTCCGGTTTGGAGCGCACGATAGAGGTGGATATCAATGAGGACGGACAAGTGGATTGGAATGCGGAGGTCATCCAGACCGACGCGGCGATTAATCCAGGTAACAGCGGAGGGGCACTCGTTAATATGTCTGGGCAGGTCATCGGAATAAATTCGATGAAGATTGCAGAAAATGCAGTGGAAGGAATCGGTCTTTCCATTCCGATCGATTCAGTTATCCCGATTATTAATGATATAGAGGAATTTGGTGAAGTGAAACGTGCTTTCTTAGGTGTGAACCTGGCATCTGTTGAAGAAATTTCCCAATATCATCAACAAAATACATTAAAGCTGCCAAGGAAAGTTACTTCTGGCGTTGCAATAACAGGCGTTCAAAGCAATTCTCCAGCATCCAAAGCAGGATTGAAGGAATTTGACGTCGTAGTTGGAATGGATAATGAAAAAATCCATGACGTCGTGGAATTACGAAAATATCTTTACAATGAAAAGAAAATCGGTGATAAAGTTAAAATCATTTATTACCGTGACGGAAAGAAAGAAACTACGGAAGTCACGCTTTCTAGCAGCGAAATTTAAAAAGCACAAAAGGACAGGGGGAAAAATGCCTCCTGTCCTTTCTATTTCCTTGCGATTTTCTTATTTTTTGTTACGATTACCTGTGGATATATACTGAAATTAAAGATCTCAAGTAACTTGTGGATAATTGGGAATGGAAGTACTGGGAATAATGAGTGGGAAAGGAGATATGAAAGATGAAATTATATTGCTGTCAGGAACACGTGGACATGGCGCTGGATGAAGTGGTATACGAATGTGAAACCTATCCTGTTTTAACGCTGGTTCCCGAAGAAAATCAGTTATCAACAACCTGTGAATATTGTCGAAACGTGGCAATATATCTAGTAGGGAACTAATATTCCCATACAAGATGTGGATAGTTTTTGTGGATATGTGGATAACTTTTGTGGATAACCTGTTCGTAACCTGTTCTTAACCTGTTCTTAACATTTTCCGGAGATGAAAGCGCGGGTGGAACGGTTTAGATTGAAGCTTTTGGCTGTACGAATAATCATCACAATTATTTATCGGATCTGAACTATGTCCATCCCAATTTCTTCAATAAACATTAAAAAATAATGAAAGTTACCGTTGCCGCTTTCATGGCAGCGGTTTTTATTTTAAAAACATTAAAAATTGGAAAGGATATGCTTGTTTTGCTTATAGGACACTGTAAGGTATGATAATAGGTAGGCAAATCCAACAATTGATAGTAAAAACATAATGAAAGCTAGAGGATATATATGAAAATAACGATTATTACTGTTGGCAAGCTAAAGGAAAAATACTTAAAGCAAGGAATTGCTGAATATACAAAAAGGTTAAGCGCCTATGCTAATATAGAACTTGTCGAAGTACCGGATGAAAAGGCTCCGGAGAACCTGAGTGCAGCGGACATGGACATTGTAAAGCAAAAGGAGGGTGAACGAATCCTGGCGAAAGTCAGCCCGGACACCTACGTAATAACGCTTGAGATCAATGGAAAACAGCTTACTTCAGAGCAGCTGGCCACTCATATGGATCAGCTCGCCACTTATGGAAAGAGCAAAATTGCCTTTATTATTGGCGGGTCGCTTGGGCTTGGCACTGAGGTGTTATCAAGAAGTGATTATGCCCTTTCCTTCTCGAAAATGACCTTTCCGCATCAATTAATGAAACTGGTTCTAGTGGAGCAAATATATCGGGCTTTTCGGATAAATAGAAATGAACCATATCATAAATGAAAGAACTGATTCCGGGGGAAATACCCAGAATGGTAATAGGGTAAAATATTAAATCTTAATGTAATGAAAAGAGGGTAACGAATGAATAAAAAGTCCATTTATGGTTTAACATTCGAACAATTGACAGCATGGCTTTTGGACCATGGCCATAAAAAATTCAGAGCTTCCCAAGTCTGGGAGTGGCTTTATAGAACACGTGTGACGAATTTCTCTGAAATGACAGATGTTAATAAAGAGTGCATACAATTACTTGAAGAGCACTTTGTCATCCAGACTTTGACCGAGCACGTTAAGCAAGAATCAGCGGATGGTACGATCAAGTTCTTGTTTAAATTACAGGATGGAAACCTTATCGAAACGGTTATGATGAGACATAAATACGGAATTTCGGTTTGTGTCACCACCCAAGTGGGCTGCAATATTGGCTGCAGTTTCTGTGCCAGTGGATTATTGGCCAAAAGCCGTGATTTATCCAGCGGGGAAATAGTGGAACAAATCATGAACGTTCAACTGCATCTGGATAAATTGGAACAAGAGGATGTTGTAAGCCATGTTGTTGTAATGGGGATTGGTGAGCCGTTCGATAACTTTGAAAATATGATAGACTTTTTGAAGGTGCTCATGGACCATAAGGGTCTTGCTATCGCTGCTAGGCGGATTACTGTTTCGACGAGCGGTCTTGCCAATAAGATTTATGAATTCACAGATACCCAATTACAGGTGAATCTGGCCATCTCATTACATGCGCCGAATAATGAACTCAGGACACGAATCATGAAAATAAACCGAGGTATTCCGATAGAAAAATTAATGAAATCTCTTGATTATTATTTAGAGAAAACGAATAGGAGAATTACGATAGAATATATCCTATTGAAAGATGTCAATGACCATCAAGAAGAAGCCGAGCAACTCGCCAATCTTCTTGAGGACAAAAAACATCGGCTCTATGTCAACCTGATTCCATATAATCCTGTAGATGAGCATAGTCAATACCAAAGAAGTGAAAAAGAGTCCGTTCTCTCGTTTTATGATACGCTGAAAAAGAGGGGCGTAAATTGTAAAATCCGCCAAGAACATGGAACGGATATTGATGCGGCATGCGGCCAGCTTAGAAGCAAACAAATCAAGAAAGCTGAAGCCCAGTAATTCACTAAGAGAAAAAACAAAAAGAGGTCGCATATATCGCGGCCTCTTTTTGGCGTGATTTTATTATTTAGCTATTTCCTTTACCGAGGCGACTTCATACGTTGTAAGCTCGCTGCCTAGAATTGGAGATTCTTTTTTTGCACCCGAACCTTGTTCAGGCCGTTTATGTGCAGCTTTGAATGCATCGCTATTTCTCCAGGCAGTAAAGTTATCAAGGTTTTCCCAGTACATATTAACGCTCAGTTCATCGTGGTCCGACAAATTCTGCGTTAATAATACTTCAACTTTTACGAAGCCTTCCGTAGTATCAAGTGGACCTGGTGCAGTAAATCCTGGGGCCATGACTGCACCCATCCCTTTTTTGACTCTGATTCTATTCGTTACGATTATCATAAATCAGCACTCCTTTTGGACATCGGTTTAGAAGCTACACCCTATTTCGGCTTTTATATCATACATATTTTAGCATATTGAAAGAAGCAGGGTCCATTTTGATTAACTCAGATCATGATATCCTGATGACCATTGTTTTAATGAAGACGGACGTTTCATTATATTGAAATAAGGCAATTGAATTTGGTTATTACAAGGTTTATCGGTGCATATCGCGTATAATAGAACCTTGTATAAGGAAATTACGATTATGGAAACAATAAAGTAACATACTAAACAACAAAAGAGGCTGTTATATGAATGAATTGAGTTTTACTGATTATACATTAAGCGATGAAATTGTAAGGGCATTAGAAAGCTTGGGATATCAACGTCCAACCGAAGTACAGCGTGAAGTGATTCCAGTGGCGCTGAAAAAGCGGGATCTTGTCGTTAAATCCCAAACGGGAAGTGGCAAGACCGCTTCATTCGGCATACCGATCTGCGAAATGGTCGATTGGGAGGAGAATAAGCCTCAGGCGCTTATTTTAACACCGACACGTGAGCTTGCTGTACAGGTAAAAGAAGATATTACGAATATAGGCAGATTTAAAAGGATAAAGGCTACTGCGGTTTATGGAAAACATCCATTCGCATTGCAAAAAGCTGAATTAAAACAAAAAAGCCATGTAGTCGTTGGAACCCCGGGGCGTGTTCTGGATCATATCGAGAAAGGGACATTCGCCTTGGAACGCTTAACTCATTTAGTTATTGATGAAGCGGATGAAATGCTGAATATGGGCTTCATTGAACAAGTGGAAGCCATTATTAAAGAGCTTCCGAAAGATCGAGTAACCATGCTGTTCTCTGCTACGTTACCTGAGAGTATAAAAAAGCTATGCAAGCAATATATGAAAGATCCTTTGGATATTGAAATCAAAGCAAAGGGGGTAACGACGGAGAAAATAGAACATGCTCTTATTGAAGTGAAAGAAGATGATAAGTTTTCCCTGCTTAGAGACGTCACCATAACGGAAAACCCCGATAGCTGCATCATTTTCTGTCGGACAAAAGATAGGGTTGACCAAGTATGTGAACAGCTGCTGGAACTGGAATATCCGTGTGATATGATTCACGGCGGCATGCTTCAGGAAGATCGCCTTGCCGTGATGAATGAATTCAGAAGAGGTGAATTCCGCTATTTGGTTGCGACAGATGTTGCTGCACGTGGAATTGACATCGACAATATAACCCATGTGATTAACTATGACCTGCCATTGGAAAAGGAAAGTTACGTACATCGAACTGGAAGAACGGGCCGTGCCGGTAAAAAAGGAAAAGCCATTACTTTTGTGACGCCGTACGAAGACAAATTCCTTTCTGAGATTCAAGGATATATCGGTTTTGAAATCTCTAAGATGATTGTTCCTTCAAAAGAGGAAGTCGCCAATAAAAAAATGGAATTCGAAGCCAAACTGGAAGCTCGTCCAAAGATCAAAAAAGATAAAAGTGAACAATTGAATAAACAAATCATGAAGCTGTATTTTAATGGCGGAAAGAAAAAGAAACTAAGGGCTGTGGATTTTGTCGGAACCATTGCTAAGATTGATGGGGTGAATGCAGAGGACATCGGGATCATTACGATCCAGGATAATGTTTCTTATGTGGAAATATTGAATGAAAAGGGACCGCTTGTCTTGAAAGTGATGAAAAATACAAAAGTAAAAGGCAAACTTTTGAAGGTTTCAGAGGCCTTTAAGAACTAAAGGTGTTGAATGAAAAAGAAGCGGGAAGACCAAAAATTGGTCTTCCCGCTTCTTTTTTATATGTTTTTCTACCCGTCCCCAGTGTTTCAAAACTGGGGGACGGGTAGAATTCGACCCATCCGGAAATAATTCGACCTGCGCCAGGATATTTCGACCCATTCGGAAATAATTCGACCTCCCCCCGAAATAATCAGTCCTCACTGTAATAACCTTTTTTGTTTCATGAGGACGTGAGATTCTTTTTCTGAATTCTGTTTATCCGTCAAAATAGAGTGGTATATGAGGAAGGATAACGCAATTATTTCGAATAAAGAAAATACATACAGCACGATTTAATCTGAAATCTTAGATATGGAGGGGAATGAAAAGGGATGAAAAAAGCAAATGAAAGCGGTAGAATCGATGAGCAAAGTAAGCAGCGGCAGTTGGATCAATATCGAGTGGACGATATTGGGAAAAAGATGACGACTAACCAAGGTTTGCGTATTTCTGAGGATGAGCATTCTTTGAAAGCGGGAACCCGTGGTCCAACTTTGATGGAGGATTTTCATTTCCGTGAAAAAATGACTCATTTTGACCATGAGCGTATTCCTGAGCGGATTGTCCATGCCCGTGGATCTGGAGCACATGGATATTTTCAGGTATATGAACCGATGACCGAATATACAAAAGCCAAGTTTCTTCAAGACCCTTCAGTCAAGACACCAGTATTCGTTCGTTACTCCACGGTAGCAGGTTCCCGCGGGTCGGCAGACTCGGTCCGTGATGTAAGGGGATTCTCTACAAAGTTTTATACTGAGGAAGGAAACTATGATTTGGTAGGAAATAATATTCCGGTATTTTTTATTCAGGATGCCATTAAGTTCCCGGATTTAATTCATGCGGTTAAACCGGAGCCTCATAATGAAATACCTCAGGCCGCGTCTGCCCATGATACTTTTTGGGATTTCGTCGCCAACAATGAAGAAACGGCACATATGATCATGTGGCATCTTTCTGATAGGGCCATACCGAGAAGTTTCCGAATGATGGAAGGGTTTGGTGTCCACACATTCCGTTTTGTAAATGAACAAGGCGTGGCTCATTTCGTTAAATTCCATTGGAAGCCTGTACTGGGAGTTAAATCCCTTGTATGGGATGAGGCACAGAAAATTGCAGGGAAGAATCCTGATTTTCACCGCCAAGATCTGTGGGAAGCGATAGATACCGGAAATTATCCTGAATTTGAATTTGGCGTGCAAATGATTAAGGAAGAAGATGAATTCAAATTCGATTTTGATATCCTCGATCCTACTAAACTATGGCCGGAAGAACAAATTCCGGTGAAAATAATCGGAAAAATGGTTTTGAATCAAAATACGGATAACTTTTTTGCAGAGACGGAACAGATAGCTTTCCATCCGGGGCATGTTGTTCCGGGTATTGATTTTTCAAATGATCCGCTGCTTCAGGGACGTTTATTCTCATACACGGATACCCAGCTATCCCGATTAGGAGGACCGAACTTCCATGAGCTTCCGATTAATAGGTCGGTTGCCCCCGTTCATAATAATCAGCGCGATGGTATGCACCGGATGTCAATAAATCCAGGGCAGGCCAGCTACCACAAAAATTCCCTTGCAGGCAACTCTCCTGAACCTGCTTCGGAAGAGGAAGGCGGCTATGCACATTACCAGGAAAAAGTTGATGGCAGGAAGGTCCGGCAACGCAGTGAAAGCTTTAAGGATCATTACAGCCAGGCTAAACTATTTTGGAATAGCATGACGGAAGTGGAGAAGGAGCATATTATTCAGGCTTTCCACTTTGAAGTGGGAAAAGTGAAAAGTAAGGACGTTCAACAGCAAATTGTCGAGATGTTCAGCAATGTGGATGTCGAACTGGCCAAAACAATCGCTAGTGGAGTGGGCGTGAATCCTCCAGCCAACAAGAGTGAGGTCAAAATGGATTTGGCTTCTCCGGCCTTAAGCCAGGAGCAAATGAAAGTGAACACGGCGGCAACAAGAAAAGTGGCAATCCTGGCTGCAGATGGTTTCAACGGTTCAGAGGTTAATCAAGTTTTGGAATCATTTAAATCGGCAGGTATAACGGCTGAAATCATCAGTAATAATCGTGGAGTGCTTACAGGCTCTGAAGGCCAGCAGGTTGAGGTGAATCAGACATTCCTGACAGCCGATTCGGTACTTTTCGACGCTGTATATGTGGCAGGAGGCCAGGAGAGTGTCGATGCTCTAAAGGCATCCAAGGAACCCATTTACTTTGTTGATGAAGCCTACAATCATTTCAAAGCGATTGGTGCGGGAAAAGAAGGAGCCGAGATCTTATCGAAGGCAGGCATCGTTTCCAATGATCCAGCCTCAGGGATTGTAGCTGTTACGGATAAAAATAGTGGTTCTGCCTTTATCGAGGCAATTGCCAAGCACCGTCACTGGAAACGCGCTTAATATTGGATGAAAAACCCCCAGACTTGGAGTCGGGGGTTTTGGTTTTTCAGTAAAGACATCAAGCTACTTTGCTTTTTCTTCAAAAAGCGATGCAATGCCAACGATCACCTTAGTGGCCAGGATCATATTATCGACGGAAATAAATTCATATTTGCCATGAAAGTTCTCCCCGCCCGTAAAGATGTTGGGTGTTGGCAGGCCCATATACGATAATTGGGAACCGTCCGTACCACCTCGTATTGGTGAGATTTTCGGTTTTATATCGAGTCTCTCCATTGCTTCATGGGCAATATCCACGATTTCCTTCACGGGCTCTATTTTTTCTTTCATGTTGAAGTATTGGTCGTGTAATTCAAGCTGGATACGGTTTTGCCCATATTTTTCTTTTAAATCTTCGATTACTTTTGTGATATATTCCTTGCGGTCATTAAATTTTTGGCGGTCGAAATCCCTGATGATGTAAGAAAGCTTGGTCTCTTCCACATCACCGTGAAATGAAAGCAGATGATAAAATCCTTCATAACCCTCCGTATATTCCGGTGCTTCTGCCACTGGGAGCTTATTATGGAATTCCATGGCGATTTTTGTCGAGTTCACCATTTTCCCTTTAGCTGTACCAGGGTGAATATTCGTCCCTTTGATCAGGATTTTGGCCGATGCTGCATTGAAGCTCTCATATTCAAGTTCTCCAAGTGGGCCACCGTCCACGGTGTAAGCAAATTGGGCATCAAAAGCATCTACATCAAACTTATGGGGTCCCCTGCCGATTTCCTCATCGGGAGTAAAAGCAACACGGATTTTTCCATGTTTGATTTCCGGATGCTGGATCAAATAATCCATGGCAGTCATGATTTCGGCAATTCCAGCCTTATTATCTGCTCCCAACAGGGTTGTCCCATCCGTTGTAATCAAGGTATGCCCTATATAGTTCTTAAGCGAAGGAAAATCATCAGGTGAAAGAATGACATCCAATTTTTCATGTAAAGTAAGATCTTTGCCATCATAGTTGTCAACGATTTGCGGTTTTACTTCTTTTCCTGTGAAATCCGTTGCTGTATCGACATGCGCCAAGAAACCGATTGTCGGGACATCCTTATTTGAATTGGCTGGCAAGGTTGCCATGACATATCCGTTCTGATCAATTGTCACTTCCTTCATCCCAATGGATTGAAGTTCCTTGACCAATGCATTTGCCAAGGTCAACTGTCCGGGTGTAGAGGGGCATGAGGGATTTTCCTCATTCGATTGGGTATCCACTTTCACATAAGAAGTGAATCTTTCAATGATTTCATTTTTCATTTTTCCTTCAACTCCTTTTTCCCTTATCTTACCATGATTGATTGGAATGGAAAAATTATCTTTCTCTATGAGACATAAAGACTTATTTCCAATTCTTCATAGGTGTGTCATCAGCAAAGAACAGCATATCTGCAAACGACATGCCGTTCTTTGCCATCTCTCTTTAGAGTGGATTATTCAAGGCCCATACGGATACGCTTTTCCCATGAACGGGGAATGTCGCGAAACCATCTTCTTCAATGGTAATGTGGTCATCTCTATGACAAGTTAAATCACTCCAGATTTCGCCAGCACGATGTTCACCGACGAACATCCTTTTTTCACTGTTGTGATCTCCATTCGAGATAATGACGGCACACCCCGAGCCTTCTAGCTCTTCAACTCCGTGCCGGACCCAGCCTATCGTATTTGGATCATCGAAGTAGTCCGTCTGTTCTCCGTAAGCTTTTTCATACCTAGCATATAATAGGCGATCTAGAATATCCTTTTTCCCAGGCACTGGAGAAGGTCCGCCGATTCCATAATAATCCCCGTAAAAGACACACGGATAACCGCAAAGTCTAAGTAAAGTAAGTGCATATGCCGATGGTTTGAACCAGTCCTTTACCCAAGATTCCAATGATTCATGAGGCTGGGAGTCATGGTTGTCGACAAAAGTGACGGCCTGTGCCGGATTGGTTTGGACGAGGGTATCATCAAAGATGGTTGAGAGGTCGAAGTCTGTTCCTGCTTTTGAGGCCTCATGAAATTTATAATGCAGGGAAACATCGAACAAGTTGAGGTCATGATTGGTTTGCTCTAAGTATGTTTGACAAGCTTTAACATCCGCCTTCCAAAATTCGCCGACCATGAAGAAATGTTCCTTTGTATAGGGAATGAGTTCTTGGAGAAATTCATTGATGAATTCATAATCGATATGTTTAACGGCGTCCAAACGAAAACCATCACACTTTAACGTATCAACCATCCATTTTCCCCAACTAATCATTTCCTGACGAACCTCCGGCAGGCTGTAATCGATATTGGCAAACATTAAATAATCATAGTTTCCGAATTCATCGATGACATGCTTATTCCAGTGCTTATTTTCGCCTGTGATTCGATAGACACCCATTTTGTCGTTTTCGGCATCATAGTCTGTACCATTAAAATGAGTATGGTTCCACTTAAAATCAGAGTATTTATTTTTACGGCCTGGAAAATCGAATTTAGTCCAGCCTTCCATTTCAAATGGTTCTGAGATATCTTCCATACGATTTTCTGGATTGACTTCAATGACTTCAAATTTTTCGGTTCCATCAGCTCCTGCTTTATGGTTCATGACTAAATCGATATAAACGCAAAGTCCGTAGTTATGACAGGTGGCTATTGCTTGCAGCAATTCATCTTTGGTCCCGTACTTGGTGCGAACTGTTCCTTTTTGGTCAAATTCCCCCAAATCGTATCCGTCATATATTCCATATCCATTATCCCCAACGGATTGCCCTTTGGTAACTGGCGGAAGCCAAACGCAGTCAATTCCTATATCCTTCAACTTGGAGGCTGCATATTTCAATCTGTCCCAATGAGAACCATCTGCCTCAAGATGCCACTCAAAAAATTGCATCATCGTATGATTTCTTTTCATCCGTTCCCCCCCTGACACCGACCCGTTTTTAACAAAAGTGAAACTGTACGATCGGATAAAGTAATAATGAAAATCTTTACCCCCTAAATTCAAATGATAAACAAGTGAATAACCCTCTAGATTGAGGTTCATTTACCTCTCTATATTACTATTTTATACCAAATAAGGGTATTTTATATTGATTAGCAGCTAAAAATTATTCAAATGTTGAGGAATAACCCGGAAGGCTTAAGCTAAATCATAAAAAAGGCATCCCGAATATTTTGGGATACCTCAGACTCATAGATAACTCGAAAAATCAGTTTGCTTACAGTTTTCTTTAAAAAAGGTTCCAGGTGTTTTCAGACATTCGCTCCCTTTCCGCCGACTGTCTGCCAAGCCTTGCCGCAAGCGCCTTTGGTGTTATGGCTAGCCAGTTATTCGGCAGGAGTGTCGCAAATTTTTTCAATCCAGTGAGGGTTTCAAAAAACAGTAAAAACCATTAGTATACCCTAGCCTTAATCATGTTTCGGAATGGGACCATTCCTAACCTATTGGAGGGGGATAGTCTATTTTCCTTTTTTACCTCTTCGTTTAAAGAAGTGGGCGAAAGCCATTGCACCCAATAATAAGATTAGGAGCACGGAAGATAGAATAATCATATCTTTGGAGGAGCTGCCGTTACCTGCCCCCTTCTCGTCGTCACCCATAACGCTTTCTGTCTCGGCTTCCACAAACTTTTTTATATTTAATAGATAAATAGAGAATAGGCCCCAGTTTTAACCTTTTCTTAATTTTATTGGAATTTACTAGAAGAAAAATGAGTGGATTTACTCATTGAGAATAATTATCATTATCAGTAAAATAAGATTCATGATAATGATAATTATTCTCAATTAATTCAATAC
Source organism: Peribacillus frigoritolerans (assembly GCF_030676415.1). GTDB lineage: Bacteria > Bacillota > Bacilli > Bacillales > DSM-1321 > Peribacillus > Peribacillus frigoritolerans_A. Next base: position 53,334 of record NZ_JAUUTW010000008.1, read on the forward strand.
ATGGAGGTTCACTATGGTAACGAACATGCTTACAAAAAATGATCAACTACTGGAACAACAAAATACAAGGGAATCAAATGCCCGATCTTATCCTAGAAGATTACCCATGGCGATCGATCAAGCGGAGGGAATTTACCTAACAGACATGGATGGAAAACGATATATTGATTTTCTTGCCGGGGCTGGAACATTAGCGCTCGGACACAATCATCCGGCAGTGCTTGAAGCAATGGAAAAAGTTCTTAAGGATAAACGCCCTTTACATACATTGGACTTTACGACGCCGATCAAAGAGCAGTTCGTTGATGAAATTTTTGAATGCCTGCCAGAGGAGTTCAGGAAAAATGCAAAAATTCAATTCTGTGGTCCTACTGGCGGAGATGCCATTGAGGCAGCTCTTAAACTGGTTAAAACAGCGACAGGCAATAGAAGCATTTTATCCTTCCAAGGAGCTTACCACGGGGCAACGCATGCAACCATGTCAATCAGCGGCAATACAAAACCAAAGGAAAAAATACAAGGGTTAATGCCAGATGTACAATTCCTGCCGTATCCCTATCAATATCGCTGCCCCTTTGGAATAGGCGGAGAAGAAAGCCATAAAATCAGCAGCCAGTATATCGAAAATCTATTGAATGATCCCGAATCAGGATTATTGGCACCTGCAGGAATGATTTTGGAGGCAGTACAAGGCGAGGGAGGTTCCATTCCAGCTCCAATTCCATGGCTTAAGGAAATCAGAAGAATAACAAAAGAGAAGGGCATTCCGCTAATTATCGACGAAGTTCAATCAGGTATCGGCCGTACAGGGAAAATGTTTGCCTTTGAACATGCAGGAATCGTTCCGGATGTTCTTGTCCTATCTAAAGCAATAGGCGGAAGTCTTCCATTATCGGTGGTGATTTATAACAAAGAGCTGGACCTATGGTCACCGGGTGCACATATCGGTACGTTCCGCGGAAATCAAATGGCGATGGCAGCAGGAACAGCAACTTTAAAATACATGAAAGAGACGAATCTTGTGGAGCATTCCGCTAAAATGGGAGAAATCTTAAAGGATATTCTTAAAGATTTGCAAAAAGATATTAAGCAGATCGGTGATGTCAGAGGCCGGGGATTGATGGTCGGTGTCGAAATGATCAATCATGAAGAACCGCAAAATGCGAATGGAAGCCATCCTGCTGATTCGCAACTTGCCAGTGCCATTCAACAGGAGTGTTTTCAAAGAGGGTTGATACTGGAAGTTGGCGGCAGACATGGAAGTGTAGTGAGGTTCTTGCCTCCATTGATCGTAACGGAATCCCAGCTTCGCGAAGCCACTGCAATTTTTGAACAAGCTGTTCGTGCAGCTGTTGCAAGAGGGTGAATGATCAATGATCGAAATGATAAATAAAACTGATTTTGCTTATTCTCCATTGTTCTTGAATAACGAAGAAGGTTTCAATAACTATAGCCAGTCATTAAAAATCATTGAAAAGAAGCTGACGGCCTTTTTAAAAGGGAACGATTCACCATACTCTGGGAAAAATCCGCATGAAATCGAAGCAAGATTAAACGAGCTGACCCTCGCTTCTTTAAAAGGGGAGGCAATGGAAGCAGTAGCGGCTGAGCTGGCGGAGTTTGTTATTAATGACAGCATCAATGTACACAGCCCTGCTTGTATCGGGCATTTGCATTGCCCTACACTAATTCCTGCCGTTGCTGCCGAAATGATTATCGGTACGTTGAATCAATCCATGGATTCATGGGACCAAAGCTCGACGGCGACCTTCGTTGAAGAGCGTTTAATAGATTGGCTGTGCAGTCAGGTTGGATTACCGGAACAAGCGGATGGGATTTTCACAAGCGGTGGTACCCAATCTAATTATATGGGACTTCTATTGGCGAGGGACGCTTATTGTAAGCGTTTCTGGGATGTGGACGTTCAACAGCATGGCTTGCCAGTCGAGGCGAAAAAATTGCGGATCTTATGCTCCGAGGCTGCCCACTTTACGGTTCGTAAATCAGCGGCACAGCTAGGGCTTGGTGAACAGGCGGTTATCACGATTAAAACGGATGCAAATCATCGTCTGTCCATGGATGAATTAAATCATCAGTTGCTGCTTTTGAAGGAACAGGATTTACATCCATTTGCTATCGTTGCAACTTGTGGAACGACGGATTTTGGTTCAATCGATCCATTACATGAATTGTCCGAAGCTGCAAGGAAGAATGGGATATGGCTCCATGTGGACGCTGCATATGGCGGCGCAATGATTCTAAGCAAGGATTACAAAGAGTTAATCAGCGGAATTGAACGGGCCGACTCGATTACGGTTGATTTTCACAAATTATTCTATCAACCCATCAGTTGTGGTGCTTTTCTTGTCTCTGACAGCAACTCATTTCAATATATCCAGCATCATGCCGATTACTTGAATCCACAGGAAGATGAAGCGGAGGGCATGGTTCATTTAGTCAATAAATCGGTTCAAACGACGAGAAGGTTCGACGCACTGAAACTCTGGATGTCATTGAAGGTCGTTGGACTGGATACCTTTGCTGAAATGATCGACTATACTTGTCATCTTGCACGTGAAGTGGCTATGAAGATCGATAAAGAGGAAGGGTTCACTGTATTAAACAAAGATCCTGAATTGAATGCGGTTGTATTCCGTTATAATCCCGAGGGAGAAAGTGATCAGCTAATAAATCTATTAAATAAACAGATTCAGCAAGAATTACTCAAAAGCGGACGGGCATTTTTAGCAAAAACGCGTTTTGACGGACAGGTGTATTTAAAAATGACACTATTGAATCCAATGACAAAGCTTGAACATATAGAGGGAATTTTAGACGAAATTCGAGTATTGGGTGAAATGTTCAAGATGATGGAGGAATGAAGATGAATGGTAAGCAGATAGCTGAAAGGGCGACGATGCAAAGCTTTCTGAATTGTTATTTCCGGGAAACCGGGAATTGCAGTTTGGAGGAAACGAAGAACTGGCCTGATTTGGAGGGTTCCATTCCGGGTTCTTTATTAGTCAGTAATCTCATATCCCAAGATATTGCATTGCTTGTTCCGCTTAAATATTGGTCGGAAACGGGGCGTCATATTTTCAACTTCCCGATTTACTATCAAACGGCATCCAAACAAGTGCATGAATTAGATTACGTGACAATGGTCTCGATTGTTTCTAAGGAATTATTGAATGAGCAGGGCCGAACGGATAGTGAAGATGAATTGATGCTGCGTGTCATCCTAAGCAGCCAAAATATTCAACGGTATGTTGAAGCCAGGACGGAAGACATTGATGCACTTCAAAGTCCTGATTTCACCTACATCGAAGCAGAGCAGTCGCTTTTATTCGGGCACCTGTTCCATCCGACACCGAAAAGCAAGCAAGGCATTTCAGAAAAAGATGAATGGATCTATTCACCCGAATTAAAAGGGGAGTTTCAGCTGCACTACTTCCTGGCAGAGCCTTCGATTGTCATCCAGGATTCCAGTGAAGTCCGATCGGCAAGTGAGATCATAAAACAGGAATTAGCAGGTGACTCAGAGATTTCCAGTGAATTCAGAGGAACGTATTGCCAAAAGGAAAGCCGATATATCATCATCCCGGCACACCCGCTCCAGGCAAAAGTGCTCATCGAAAAAGAAGAGGTCAAGAGGCTAATCGAGCAAGGGACACTAGTTTATGCAGGACCGCTTGGGAAAAAATTCACGGCCACATCTTCATTTAGAACGGTATATAGTGCCACATCGAGATATATGTACAAATTTTCCGTTCCGGTTAAAATAACGAATTCCTTACGTGCAAATCTGCAAAAAGAATTAGATCGTGGTGTGGAAATTGCAAAATTAATAGATTCTAAAGTGGGCGACGATCTAAAAGAACGGCACCCCTCCTTCCGTATCATCAAGGACCCTGCTTACCTAACGATCAAAACAACCGAGCAAGAATCGGGATTCGATGTTGATATCCGGGAAAATCCTTTTTATGAAAACGATAAACAAGCAAGCCTGATTGCCGGCTTATGTCAGGATAATGCCTATGGTGCACCATCAAGACTTGGAGCGATCATCCGCAAATTATCAGCTGATGAAAACCGCAGTACCGAAGAAGTAAGTAAGGATTGGTTCAAAACCTATCTGTCAATGACATTGAAACCGATGCTTTGGCTATTTGAAGAGTATGGAATTGTGTTAGAAGCCCATCAGCAAAATTCCATCATTCAACTTCAAGATGGGTATCCAGCCACTTTTTATTATCGTGATAATCAAGGGTATTACTATTGTGAATCCAAAGTGGACAGGCTGCAGAAGATCCTGCCTGAACTAAGTGAAAAAAGCTTCACGATTTGTTCTGATGAAGTCGCTGAAGAAAGACTTCAATACTACTTCTTTTTTAATCACTTATTAGGCTTAATCAATAATTTTGGGACGGAAGGATTAGTATCGGAGAAAACCCTGTTACAGCTTGTTCAGGGACAACTGGAAACAAGCAGCAGGAAAAGCGAGGATGAAGGGTTGAATCGAGTTGTTTCAAAGTTGCTTCATGCACGGGAATTATCTTGTAAGGCTAATTTACTGACACGATTTCATGATATGGATGAGCTCGTTGGTTCACTTGAGACACAATCCGTTTATACAACGATTGATAATCCGTTCGCGCAGGGGGTTATGGCCGTCCATGAAAAATAGTTATGAAGAAATGCTGAAGGACTGTAATCAACAGCTTTCATTTGTCAAAGTTGAATTTGAGAGGGATTTAGATACACTGCATAAATGGATGCATGAAGATCATGTGATACCCTACTGGAATTTGAATTTCACAAAAGAAAAATTCGCTGTTCATTTAAAAAAGGCATTGGCTGATACACATCAAACACTCTATTTAGGCTGCCTGGACTCAATTCCCATGAGCTATTGGGAATCGTATTGGGTAAAAGGCGATATCATCGAAGATTATTATGAATCCGAAGAGGGAGATCAAGGCATTCATTTACTCATTGGTGATCCGGATTATCTAGGAAAGGGACTGGCTTTGCCGTTTTTACGTGCAATGGTTAAATTCCAACTACTGACTTCGACCACAAAAAAAGTGATGGCTGAACCGGATATTCGAAATGCGAAGATGATTTACTTATTTGAAAAGTGCGGGTTTACCCCAATTAAAGAAATTGAGCTCCCTGATAAAACAGCATTGCTTATGTCTTGTACACGGGGGAATTTCGAGAGGACGTGGAAGTATGGAGAAGCAACAATCTATCTATGACCTGATAGGGATAGGAATAGGTCCCTTTAACCTTGGACTTGCGGCCCTTTTGGAGAAAACCCCGGAGTTGAATGCCGTCTTTTTTGAGAAAAAGCGGGAATTTAATTGGCATGAAGGGATGCTGTTGGAAGGGACAACTCTGCAGGTGCCGTTCTTTGCCGATCTAGTTAGCATGGCAGATGTGACAAGCCCATATAGTTACCTGAATTATTTACAGCAGCATGATCGGCTTTATCATTTCTATTTCCTTGAAAAATTCTTGATTCCACGAAAAGAATATAACGACTATTGCCGCTGGACTGCCCATCAACTTGATAGCTGCCGTTTTGGAAAAGCGGTGGAGGCGGTTGAATATATAGGGGATCAAGGTGAACCCTTCTATCAAATCAGTGTAAGGGATGCACAAACACAAAAGATCGAAGTCTATTATAGCCGTCATGTAGTCATGGGAATTGGCAGCGCCCCGGCTGTTCCATCGGCCTTTCATCCATATATGGGAGAGAGCATCCTGCATTCGGCCGATTATTTACGGAATAAAGAAAATGTCTTAAAGAAAAAATCCGTAACGGTTGTCGGATCTGGACAGAGTGCAGCCGAGGTCTTTCTGGATCTGCTTAATGAGCAGGAGGAAAATGGCTATCAGCTAAACTGGTATACAAGATCCAAGGGATTTTTCCCTATGGAATATTCAAAACTAGGGTTGGAATACTTCACTCCAGACTACCTTGATTTCTTTTATCGGCTGCCACAGGAAAAGAAGGATGAAATCCTGCCGAAACAGGATTTATTGTATAAAGGGATCAGTGCTACGACAATTGCAGCAATTTTTGACAAGATGTACGAAAAGTCGATTGGAAATGCCGAACTTTCCATTGAACTTCGGGCCATGACGGAAGTTGCGGCGGTTACCCCGGCTGAAAATGGCTGGAGTTTGAAATGCCGACAGTGGGTAGAAGATAGCGAATTTGATGTGGACACAGAGGCGATTGTTTTTGGAACGGGCTATAAATCAACCCTTCCGGCATTCCTTGAAACCATGGAGGACCATTTAGTCCGCGATGACTTGGGGCGTCTTGCAATAACGAAAGATTATCGGGTAGGAACGGCCATCTCAACACCGAATCACCTTTTTATTCAAAATGGAGAGATGCATACACATGGTGTGGGTGCTCCGGATCTAGGCTTAGGGGCATTCCGAAATTCGATAATCATCAATCAATTGGCAGGTAAAGAAGTTTATCCATCCGAGCCAAAGGGTGCATTTCAGTCATTCCGTGTAAAAAAAACCGTCATGGCTTACTAAGAAAAGGGAAGGGGAGAATTATATGCAGTTCATAAATGAAGTGGAACAGGCGGTTTCAGAAAATAACTGGTCGATAGTAAACCAAAACCTGCTGGCCAAGATGATTTCTGAGTATATGTATGAAGATATGATCCATCCAGCTGTTCTGAACGAAAATGCAGCAGGAAACCTATATGAGTTAAAGATAAATGAGGGGAAATCTTATCGATTTTTGGCGTCGCCCCGTCTTTTTGACAGCTATGAAGTACAGGCCGAATCGATCCAGGTATGTGAAACGGAAGGTTTTACACAGGCCAATGATGCTATTCAGTTCATTTTAGACATTCAGCCGTTAATTGGGATGACTGCAGAAACAACAGGACATTTAATCAAAGAATTTCATCATACACTGCTTGCGGATCTCCAATTGTTATCCAAACCTGAACAAGATGCGGATGATTTAGTCGAACTGGATTATGCATTAATTGAAGGAGAAATGAGCGGTCACCCTTGGATTGCTTATAACAAGGGAAGAATCGGATTCGGTTATGATGATTATTTGAAGTTCGCTCCAGAAAACCAGAAGGAAGTTCAGTTATCTTGGATTGCCGTCCATAAAACGAGGGGTGAGTTCAATTCAGTCGAAACGTTATCCTATAAGCAATTGATGGAGAATGAACTGGATGGGGAAACCCAAAAATCATTTGCAAAAAGATTGACGGAAAAAGGGCTGAACGCAGAAAACTATTACTACCTCCCAGTCCATGAATGGCAGTGGAAGAATGTAATCATCCAGAACTTTACCGATGACTTGGCTAAAGGGCTGATCGTAGCTTTGGGAAATGGTCCTGATGAGTATTTGCCGCAACAATCCATTCGGACATTTGTTAATGTATCGAATAAGGATAAACATCACGTCAAGCTGCCGATGAGCATTTTAAATACGCTAGTCTACCGTGGATTACCAGCGGAGCGCACGGTCATTGCCCCAAAAATCACAACGTATATAAAGAACATTTATGAAAATGATTCATTCTTGAAAGAACAATGCAAAGTAGTGCTTCCTGGTGAAGTGGCCAGTTTAAATGTTGATCACCCGTATTATGCCAAGCTAGAGAATGTACCCTATCAATATTTAGAGATGCTGGGCGGTATTTGGAGAGAAAGCATTTACAGTTATATGGAAGAAGATGAAAAGCCCATTACGCTTGCGTCCCTTTTACATGTGGACAGCAAAGGGAAACCATATGTGGAAAGCCTTATTGAAAAATCGGGATTGACTGCAGAAGCCTGGACAGCTCAATTATTCGACGTCATTCTATCACCATTACTACATTTTATCTATCAATATGGATTGGTCTTCTCGCCGCATGGTCAAAATACCATTTTAGTTTTGAAGGATTACAGGCCTCACCGTTTGGCCATCAAGGATTTTGTAGATGATGTTAACGTCAGTGATCAGCCGCTTCCTGAATTAAGTAGCCTTCCTGATGATTTAAGGAAAGTACTAAGAAGTGAGACTCCCGAGGGGCTGGTTCAATTCATTTTCACAGGACTATTCATCTGTCATTTCCGATACTTGTCAACACTTCTGATGAAGAGGTCCCTTTTGGATGAGAATGCTTTTTGGGAAGGCGTCGCTCAAACAATCCTAACGCATCAGAAAAAATTCCCTGTGTTACAGGATCGTTTCGATACATTCAATTTCTTTGCGCCAAAATTAACAAAACTCTGCCTGAATAGAAATCGGATGCTTCAATATGGTTATAGCGATGGTGAAGACCGTCCGCATGCATCTGAATTTGGGTATGTGAATAATGCCCTTTATGAAAAGTTACCTGCAAAAACTTTATAAAGTTGAACTGGCTCAGACTTTTGAGCCAGTTTCAGACTGTAGACAAACTCGATAAGAATTGAGTTCGTCTACAGTTTTTTTGATTTTTAAAATTTGACCGTTGATTTCAGCTCCAGGCACTCGCTTTCCGCGGGCGGTCCGCCCTCGGCGGCGGGGTTTCCCTTGGACGCGTATTCCCGCAGGAGTCTCGAACACCCGCTCCAATCCACTTTGTTTTTTAACAGTTAGGCAGAACTCCTGTTGCCTACAGTAATGAGGAAGTAAACCTATATATGCGAAACCAAAGAGACGATAGAGTGCGATAATTATTAAATGTACGCATAAAAAGGATTATGTTATCCTCTTTGGTTCAAATTCCCTGAAAAATAATCTTTGGAATGGGGCTTGCCGTTCATATAAATTGGTGATAAGCTATTGTGTAAACGGTTACACAAAATTATTGAGGGTGATATATTGGCAACTATTCGGGATGTGGCAAAGGAAGCTGGGGTTTCTGTGGCAACGGTTTCCAGAGTTATGAATGGCAGTGGTTATGCACATGAGGATACAAAAAAGGTGGTCATGGCAGCTGTTGAAAAATTAAATTATAAACCGAATGAAGTGGCAAGGTCCCTCTACAAACGTAAATCCAAATTGGTTGGTTTGATCTTGCCGGACATTACGAATCCCTTCTTCCCAGAAATGGCAAGAGGTGTCGAGGATTATCTGCAGCAATTTGGATATCGGTTAATTTTTGGAAATAGTGATGAAAAGAGAGATAAAGAAATAGAATATATTGACACTTTTCTGCAAAATAATGTAGTGGGCATGATTGCTTCAACTAGTGAAGAAGCCAATGGAAATTTCGATAATCTGGATATTCCAGTTGTCCTTCTCGACCGTACAGCAGAGAAATTACCAGCTGTTTATTCCGATCAAAAGACAGGCGGTAAGCTGGCAGCACGCGTATTGCTGGATAGAGGCAGTACGAATATCGTCCTCATTAGGGGGCCAGTCGAAATAAAACCTGTATATGAACGGTACATGGCAGCATTGGAAGAATTGAAACAAGCAAAAGTGAACGTGCAAGTCATGGATTCATCCCTAACTCTTCAGGGCGGCCAAACTTGCGTGAAGCAGCTGTTCGAGCAATATCCGGAAACGGATGGAATCATTGCTTGTAATGATATTGTTGCTGCCGCAGCACTTCAAGAGATTTTAAAACGGGGAATACGGATACCGGAAGACATACAATTAATTGGCTATGATGATATCTCCTTCACAGCGTTATTGCACCCGCCGTTATCGACAATTCGGCAGCCAGCCTATGAGATGGGGGCACAAGCGGCGGAAATGCTAATTAAAAGGATCAATCAAGAAAAAATGGATGTAACACATAAAAAGCTCCCTGTTTCTTTTGTGGAGAGACAAACAACGAGAAGGAAGGCGGAGAAGACATGATTAGAATTGCAGTAGTGGGAAGTTCTTCAATGGACTTAGTGGTGACATCAGCTAAGCGGCCAATGTCGGGGGAAACGGTTTTAGGAGAGTCCTTTATCACGGTTCCTGGAGGAAAGGGAGCCAATCAGGCTGTTGCAGCGGCACGTCTTGGTGCAGAAGTGTCGATGGTTGGATGTGTAGGAGATGATGTCTATGGAGAGATCATCTTAGAAAACCTGAAAAAAAATCATGTAAACACGGAGTATGTGGAACCGGTTACAGGTTCTGCTTCCGGGACAGCGCACATTACCCTTTCGGAAGGTGATAACAGCATTATTGTGGTAAAAGGTGCGAATGATTTCATTACTCCTGAATATGTACAAAAGGCGAAAAAGGTGATAGAGGAATCGGATATCGTGATGGTCCAGCAGGAAATACCCGAGGAAACTGTGGAATATCTGGCTGAATTGTGCAACACGCTTCAAAAGAGATTACTATTGAACCCAGCTCCCGCCCGTAAGTTAAGTGAGGCAGTCATTCAACAGGCATCATTCCTTACTCCGAATGAACATGAATTCGAGATACTATTCAATGGGAGAGATAGAACAAAAGTCTTGACTGAGTATCCCAATAAATTATTCATTACCGAAGGGAAAAATGGCGTCCGTTATTTTGACGGACATGAAGAAAAGGTTATTCCAAGCTTTGAAGTGGAAGCGGTAGATACAACAGGTGCAGGGGATACATTCAATGCTGCCTTTGCGGTGGCTGTTGCAGAAGGAAAAAGTTTTGACGAATGTTTGTTATTCGCGAATCGGGCAGCCTCAATTTCCGTGACGAAGTTAGGCGCACAAGGTGGCATGCCGCAAAGGTTAGAGGTCGAGAGGGGCTTTGAAGCATGAAACGTCAAGGAATCATCAATAGTTCAATAGCCAAGGTCCTGGTTGACCTTGGTCATACCGATTATATTGTCGTAGGTGATGCCGGGCTGCCAGTGCCACCCGGGGTTTGCAAGATAGATTTAGCATTGACACCTGGAACACCATCATTTCAAGATGTCGTCCGGGCGGTTCACGAAGATATGGTTGTTGAAAAAGTTATCGCTGCCACAGAAGTGAAGGTTAAAAACCCGCAACAGCATCAATACATGGAGCAGCAATTCGGAGCAGCGATTGAATATGTTTCCCATGAGGATTTTAAAAGGCTGACAAGTAACGCGAAAGCAATAATCCGGACCGGAGAGACGACGCCATATTCAAATTGCATATTGCAGTCTGGAGTATTCTTTTAAAGAAATGAGATGATGAGCATGCAAATCGAAATGCACAATATTTATAAAGCATTTGGTCAAAACAAGGTATTGGAAGGTGTTCATTTTTCTTTAGAGGCTGGGGAAGTACATGCACTAATGGGGGAAAATGGAGCGGGGAAATCAACCTTGATGAATATTTTGACCGGGCTGCATAAACAAGATCAAGGAACGATTGAGATTAACGGTAAAGTAACCTCATTCAAGGATTCAAAGGAAGCGGAAGAGGCGGGAATGGCCTTTATCCGTCAGGAATTGAATATTTGGCCAGAAATGACCGTGCTGGAGAATCTATTTATCGGCAGGGAAATGGTGAATGCTTTCGGTGTCCTGAGGACGAAACAAATGAAAGCGCGTGCAAAAGAGATTTTTAAAACACTTAATATTTCCCTTCCTTTTGATAAGGAAGCCGGATTTTGTTCTGTCGGGGAACAGCAAATGATTGAAATTGCCAAGGCACTCATGACGGATGCCGAAGTCATCATCATGGACGAGCCCACAGCCGCTTTAACTGATAGAGAAATAGAGAAGCTCTTTGAAGTGATGAAGGGACTTACCAAAAAGGGTGTATCGCTTGTTTATATTTCTCACCGAATGGAAGAAATATTCGCCATTTGTGACAGGATCACCGTAATGCGTGACGGAAAAACAGTCGATACGAAAAGAATTCCAGATACAAATTTCGATGAAGTCGTTCAAAAAATGGTCGGGCGGGAACTGGAGGATCGTTTTCCTCATCGTGAAGCGAATGCTGGCGACATAGTCCTTGATGTAAAAGGTTTAACTAAAAAGGGACTTTTTGAAGATATCCATTTCGCTGTTCGCCAAGGTGAGATTGTCGGTGTAGCCGGATTGATGGGAGCAGGCAGAACAGAAATAATGCGCGCCCTTTTTGGTGTCGACCAAATAGACAGCGGCGAAATTACCATTGAAGGCAAGAAAGTTTCCATACGAAAACCAACGGATGCAGTTCGGCACGGCCTGGCTTTCATTACGGAAAATCGTAAGGAAGAAGGGTTGATCTTGGACTTTTCTGTAAGGGAAAATATCGGCTTGCCGAATCTAAAGAGTTTTGCTCCTAACGGAATCGTAAAAACGGAAGATGAGATGAACTTTGCCGAAATGATGATTAAGCGACTTCACGTAAAGACTTCTTCTGCTGAAACGGTCATCGGCAATCTATCCGGAGGAAATCAACAAAAGGTGGTAATAGCCAAATGGATCGGCACTTCCCCTAAAGTTTTAATTATGGATGAACCGACCCGGGGCATAGATGTTGGTGCAAAACGTGAAATTTATGAGTTGATGAATGAATTGACGGAGCGAGGCATCGCCATCATCATGGTTTCGTCAGAACTTCCGGAAATCATTGGAATGAGTGATAGAATCCTTGTGGTTCACGAAGGTGAGATTGCTGGGGAATTGTTAAAGCAGGAAGCGACGCAAGAAAAAATTATGGCATTTGCGACAGGAGGGAACTAGGATGAAACTTGAGGCTACAGGGAAAAGCGGGATTTGGCAGAAATTTGGTCCGTTACTGGCCCTGGTACTTTTATTTATCGTAATAACCGTTTTAAATCCATCATTCATGGAACCGAATAATATTTTGAATTTATTGCGTCAAACCTCCATCAATGCACTTATTGCATTTGGAATGACCTTTATCATATTGACAGGCGGCATCGACTTGTCCGTCGGTTCCATTTTAGCTCTATCCAGCGCACTTATGGCTGGTATGATGGTCTCGGGATTAGATCCGATTTTAGCAATATTAGTAGGCATTCTACTAGGTGCAATAATGGGTGTAATCAATGGGATTCTCGTTTCAAAGGGAAAAATGGCCCCTTTCATCGTGACACTGGCCACCATGACGATTTTCCGGGGATTAACGCTTGTGTATACGGATGGAAAGCCGATTACTGGAATTGGCGATTCTGTAATGTTCCAGATGCTTGGGAGAGGTTACTTCCTGGGAGTGCCAGTACCGGCTGTTGTGATGGTCATCGCTTTCTTAATCCTATGGTTCCTGCTTCATAAAACATCATTTGGCCGTAAAACATATGCCATTGGCGGAAATGAAAGGGCTTCCCGTATTTCGGGGATTAAAGTTGACCGAGTCAAGGTGGCCATATATGGTCTGGCCGGTACGATGGCAGCAATCGCTGGTGCCATTTTAACATCGCGTCTGAATTCGGCACAGCCGACGGCAGGCCAATCCTATGAAATGGATGCCATCGCAGCCGTGGTGCTAGGGGGAACAAGCCTTTCAGGCGGTAAAGGGCGGTTGTTCGGTACGCTCGTGGGTGTCCTGATCATCGGTACCTTGAATAACGGCATGAATTTACTTGGTGTATCTTCTTTCTACCAGCAAGTGGTAAAAGGTGCAGTTATATTAATTGCGGTCTTACTCGACCGTAAAAAATCATAAGAAGAGGTGTAATCAATGAAAAAAATAGTATCGATCATCATGGTTCTTTCTTTAATGGTCTTAGCTGCCTGTTCAATGGATTCTGGCCTGACAGATGATAAAAAAGAAAAGAAAGACTCCATGAAAGACGTGAAAGTCGGAGTCAGCATCTCTACTTTAAACAACCCATTCTTCGTTTCCTTAAAAGATGGTATTGAAAAAGAAGCAAAAGAAAAAGGCATGAAAGTCACAGTTGTTGACGCCCAGGATGATACGGCAAAACAAATTAGCGGAATTGAAGATCTAATCCTTCAAAAGGTTGATGTCCTTCTTGTGAATCCTACCGACTCTGCGGCAATATCTTCAGCTGTTCAATCAGCAAATGAAGCGGGCATTCCCGTTATCACGATTGACCGCTCTTCAGACGAAGGTGACATTGAAACGTTCATCGCTTCCGACAATGTGGCTGGCGGGGAAATGGCTGCAGAATATCTAGTTAAAGAGCTTGGCGAAAAAACGAAAGTAGTGGAACTTGAAGGGGTATCCGGAGCATCTGCTACTCGTGAACGCGGGAAAGGTTTCCACAATATTGCGGACAAGCAGTTAGATGTCCTGACAAGCCAAACGGCGGAATTCGACCGGACAAAAGGGCTTAACGTCATGGAAAATATCCTGCAAGGCAATAATGACGTCCAAGCGGTATTCGCCCATAATGATGAAATGGCACTTGGGGCCATTGAAGCAATCAAGGCGGCAGGAAAAGACATCATCGTGGTTGGTTTTGACGGAAATGATGATGCATTGAAAGCAGTTGAAAAAGGTGAGCTAAAAGCTACAATCGCCCAACAACCGGCACTTATCGGTGAAGAAGCGGTTAATGCGGCTGAAAAATTCTTAAAAGGCGACAAAGTGGATGACACAATATCCGTTCCATTGAAATTGGTCACCAAAGAATGATTGTCTCGCAAACAATGAGAGTGCCGGAATAGTTCCGGCACTCTTTTTTTGTAGTAAGGAAAGATTGTTTTTAATTCCATTCATGTTACCTGTTGATATTGATAACTAAATTATGGAATTTGTTAAAGGTAAACTCATGTTATTCTGGGAGGGGAATGTCATTTGAAAGGCTATCTACAGCTCGGAATGATCATGCTGGCGATGTTGGTTTTAGGAGGATGCGGAATGAATGAAAATGAAGCTCCGACTCAGGGAAACGGTGAAGCAAAACCATATGCCGTAAAGGGAATTATTGGGATGATGAGCCGATGGAAAGTTTTTTTGACCACTTAAGGATTTGGCAGAATATAAAACATGTACTAATTTAATGGATGTGAAGGGGAAGTTGAACAAGTTATGGAAGAAGATAATGTTCATCGTTATCAATGGGGGCTAATAGGTGGCCCGTACAATACCGGGACCACCTATTAGCCGAATAGGCACTTTTTTATACTATCCAAAAGGTACAGTTCAACGAGAAGGGCTTTTTTTATTTTTTTAACCTTTTAACTAATATAATTAGTAAAACTACTATTAATAATGGAACGCCATATACAACCAATTGAAATATAGTATCTCCTAGAACCATAACAGTCTCCTATTAGTTAAAGTAAAGTCTTATTTAATAATATGTATTCCCACGAGCATAAGCTGAATTTCCACCTACAATTAATGATACGCTTCTTGTTTGTGTACCATATGAGCCACCTATATAAAGGTAAGCAGAGTATCTAGCTTCTGCTTTATTAAATGCAGTCTCTTTTGAACGAATAATTCTCCTATATGGGTCTCCAATTGTTCCGTATATCAGCCAAGTACTTTGATTACCTGACCATGAAATATAATCATAACCGCCATTAACATAAGTGTAATTTGCTCTAAAACTCATTTCCCAAACACCTGGATTCGAGTAGTACACTTTTCTATTTGAACAATTCATATATCCACTTCCACCTGTACAACTTCCACCTGAAATTCCAGTACCCATTGTAGTGAATCCACCATCGTTTAATTTATCAAGTTCTTCAACACCTGTAACACTAATTGAACCATCCGAAAAAGTATGTACTTCTTCATACCCTGTTGAAGTTTCGATTTTTTTCACACTAACTGCACTATCTGTATCATATAACATAGAATCAAGAACTTCTTGATTTGCTAATTTAGTAACTAGCTTTTTAATAATTTTGTTGTCTACTCCATATTTTTGTAATTCAACTTTTACATTGTCCAATTCCGTTTGAGTTAAAAATATACCCGTATGTTGTTTTTGTTCTTGTTTTTCTGCAGCAAATGCGGTCACATTTTGGTTGGGACTTAAAGCACCTACTCCTAAAACCAGTGCTAGACCTAAAACAATAAGTAGTTTTTCTAGTTTCATAATTACTTTCTCTCCTAAAATTTAGTATGTTACTATATAATTATAGTATTAAAATGGTAATTTAGTAAATGATTACATATAACTAAAAAGGGCTAAGTAATGGGGGGGTCCTGCAATTCACACCGATTATCTTTTGGGCAGTAATAACGCTATTTAATGAGAACTTATTTGCCGTTTTACCAGAAAGCCATCCTTTGGCCTTGAAGAAGTCATTATCCTTAAATGAGCTTCAAGTAAACGTTCATTGTATATCCAAAGGGATATGTTTTAAGGGATCTCGTTATGTAAGCTTGCAAACTGCATGGCTTTGAACAGGAAGTGGCATTCGAAGGAAAGGATACAGATGCTATAAAAGGCCTGGTGGCAGCAGGTCTGGGTATAAACTTGATTCCTGAGATTTCCTTGATTGATAGCTTGTTAAATTGCCGCTGGAGGATCCATCTGTAACCAGGGCTGTAGGGGGTCATCGTTCCGACTGATAGGGAACTGATGCCAACGGAAAAATTGGTTTACCAATTTTTGAGGAACAATTTTGCAAAATTGGAAGGTTTTCAATAGAAATGAGAGGGGTATCTATTAGAAAAGTCATAAATCCACCTAGTGAGAGAATCCTTGAAATGAACTGCACTCTTTTTGTTAGTAAGATAGAAATGTTTTTAATCCCATTGATGCTATCTGTTTGTGGATATTCAGCTTGAATTGATATGAATAAGAGGGTATAAGAAGTGAAATCACTCTTTTACAAAAGTAAGGCGGCCCGTGTCGGAACCGCCTCTTAAATCAACTGATTGCTAGAGTATACCTTGAGTCAGCATAGCATCCGCCACTTTAAGGAATCCGGCAATATTGGCCCCAACAACTAAGTTGCCAGGCGCACCATATGCTTCTGCAGCCTCTACACTGTTTTTATAGATGTTTTTCATGATCTCATGCAGTTTGGCATCGACATCTTCAAAAGTCCAAGGCATTCTGGCACTGTTTTGGGCCATTTCGAGTGCAGACACGGCTACGCCGCCTGCATTGGCCGCTTTTGCTGGTCCAAAAAGGATGCCGTTATTAAGGAATACATCAATGGCCTCAAGGGTTGAAGGCATATTAGCACCCTCACCGACTGCCTTCACATTATTTTTGACCAGTAAATTTGCTGCTTCTTCATCGATTTCATTTTGCGTGGCACAAGGAAGTGCGATGTCACATGGTACAGACCAAATGCCGTAGCTTCCTTCATGGTATACAGCTTCCGGGTGCGCATCGATATACTCGCTCAATCGTTTTCGTTCCACTTCTTTTAGACGTCGTACTGTATCAAGGTTCAGACCATTTTCATCGTATATGTAGCCATTGGAGTCGCTGCATGCAACAACTTTTGCGCCTAGCTGTGTAGCTTTTTCAATGGCATAAATGGATACATTGCCAGATCCGGAGATAACGACAGTGCTGCCATGGAATTGTAATCCTTTATCTTTTAGCATTTCTTCGACAAAGTAAACTGTTCCATATCCAGTCGCTTCTGTACGGGCCAAGCTTCCGCCGTAACTTATGCCTTTACCAGTTAGAACACCAGCTTGGTAACTGCCTTGCATCTTTTTATACTGACCGAACAGGTAACCGATCTCCCTTGCACCGACTCCGATATCACCAGCCGGTACATCTGTATCAGGTCCGATATAGCGAGCAAGTTCTGCCATGAAACTTTGGCAAAAACGCATGATTTCCGCGTCCGATTTTCCTTTTGGATCGAAGTCGGATCCGCCTTTCCCCCCACCTATCGGCTGGCCTGTAAGAGAGTTTTTAAAGATTTGCTCGAAACCAAGAAACTTTATGATGCTGGAATTTACAGTGGGATGGAATCGAAGACCGCCTTTAAATGGCCCGATTGCACTGTTGAATTGTACACGGAAACCACGGTTGACTTGAACATTTCCCAGGTCATCAACCCAAGAGACACGGAAGGTGATCATTCTTTCGGGTTCAACCAGCCTTTCCAATATCCCGCTTTTCATATATTCAGGATGTTTCGCAAAAACGGGGACCAATGAAAGGAAAATCTCCTTTACGGCTTGGTGGAATTCACTTTCGTGGGGGTTACGCTCCTTTACCTGTGCGTATACTTGACTCACGAACTCTCTGGCATCTTGTAATTCCTTATGCTCGATTTCCTGTGAAGTTGTCATTGTTCTCTCTCCTTTAGATAAAGTCATAAAATATTAAATAGGGTAAGTCTATCGGTTTTATATGATACTTTCATGATATAATTTAAAAGTGAAACGAACAATCTGAATATTAGATAAATAACATGCTGTTTTGATATGAAAGAGGGAGCTTAGAGTGGAATTAAGGCAAATCGAATATTTCATTGAAGTGGCAAAGCGTGAACATATGACGGAAGCGGCAGTGGACTTGCATGTTGCCCAGTCTGCTGTCAGTCGCCAAATTTACAATTTAGAAGAAGAGCTGGGCGTGCCCTTATTTATCAGGGAAGGCCGAAAGATTAGATTGACGCCTATAGGGCATACATTTTTATCTCATATGGAACAAGCTATGGATATAATCGATCGTGCCAAGCGTGAGATGGCTGAAAGCCTGGATCCAGAAAAAGGGACAATCCGCATTGGCTTTCCCAGCAGTTTAGCATCTTATATATTGCCAAGGGTCATTTCCGACTTCAGGGAAAGTTATCCGCAGGCAAAATTCACATTGAAACAAGGTTCATATCGCTACCTCATAGATTCTGTGATAAAAGGTAACATAAACATGG
Organism: Peribacillus frigoritolerans; assembly: GCF_030676415.1. Taxonomy (GTDB): domain Bacteria; phylum Bacillota; class Bacilli; order Bacillales; family DSM-1321; genus Peribacillus; species Peribacillus frigoritolerans_A. The sequence goes on from NZ_JAUUTW010000008.1 coordinate 72,002, forward strand.
CCTTGATTGGCCCACTGCCGGTGAATGAAAAGAAAATCAAAGGTGAAACGCTATTTATTGAAAACTTAGTTGCCCTTTTACCAGAAAGCCATCCTTTGTCATTGAAGAAATCATTATCCTTAAATGAGCTTCAAGGAAACCCGTTCATCGTATATCCAAAGGGATATGTTTTAAGGGATCTCGTTATGAAAGCTTGCAAACTGCATGGTTTTGAACCGGAAGTGGCATTTGAAGGGAAAGATACTGATGCCATAAAAGGCCTGGTGGCGGCAGGTCTGGGTTTAACCTTGATTCCTGAGATTTCCTTGATTGATAGCTTGCCTCGTTTTACGGTTAAATTGCCGCTGGAGGATCCATCTGTAACCAGGGCTGTAGGGGTCATCGTTCCGACTGATAGGGAACTGATGCCAACGGAGAAATTGTTTTACCAATTTTTGAGGGACACTTTTGCAAAATTGGAAGGTTTTCAATAGAAATGAGATGGGTATCTATTAGAAAAGTCATAAATCCAGCTAGTGAGAGAATCCTTGAATCGGGTTCTTTTTTTTGGCCGCAAATGTATCGAAATATCTCCATGTAGCACATTCTTAAAAGGGGTAATTTATTTTGAAATAATACAATATTAGCTTTTATTGTATTAGAATGTGTTAAACCTTATTTTTTGAAAGCGTTTTTATTTTATTAGAATAAAAATTTCCTTACATTATCAGAAAATTCATGTTATTATACGAGCAGACATTATATTATAGGTAGCGCTGCGATATACTTTATAGGCCTTTTAAATGAAGCCATTTATTTTTTTTCGATTTTTAGAAATTTGATTATTCTGATAATTAATAAGGAGTGGAGATAAAGTGAGCAGGAAAGAATACATCAGCGATCGAATGTACAAGGCATCAACAGGGATAGCAAACGCTGTTTTGGTTACATTAGGGATCGGGTTATTGTTTGAATCCATAGGGGGATATTTAGGTTGGGAGGTCTTCCTGGCAATAGGCGGTGCCGCAAAGGTCTTGCTAGCACCAGCTTTAGGAGCAGGTATCGCATATCAGCTAGGAGGAAATTCATTAATTATCTTTAGCGCCATGGCTTCAAGTGCTGTTGGAGGTGCTGCCATTCACAGAACTGCTGAGGGTGCCTTCACGATTGTTACGGGTCAGCCACTAAGTGCTGTCTTGGCAGCGGTAATTGCAACATATATAGGTAAGCGCCTAATCGGCAAAACGAAGTTGGACATCATGGCCATCCCAATGGGAGCAGTTCTTGTCGGTGGAGTTTCGGGATATGGCCTGGCTCTTGTCACCACTCCGCTCCTAACATGGATAAGCAGTCAAACCACCGCTGCGGTCGAGGGTTCTCCCTTAATCGGTTCCATGGTCATAGCCTTGGTATGGAGCATTTTATTGATGACACCGGCGTCTTCCGCTGCACTGGCTATCGCCCTGCAATTAGATCCCGTTTCCAGTGCTGCAGCTCTAATCGGATGTACCGTTCAGTTTGTGGGGTTCACTGTCATGTCTTATAAAGATAATGATATGGGCGGGTTCCTGGCACAGATGGTCGTTACGCCAAAAGTGCAATTTCCTAACTTGATCAAAAAACCATTATATGTAATTCCGCCTTTTGTGGCGGCAATCATCTGTGCGCCTATCGCTACCTTGGCATTCGATTTTCAAGTGCCGTATGAGCTTGGAGGTATGGGGTTGAGTTCAATGATTGCCCCGATTGCCATCATAACTGGTCAGGGGTTGTACACGTTCTTGGTTTATGTGGCAGTGGGTATGGTATTGCCAGCTGTGATCACACTTGCCTTACATCGGGTATTGAAGATGATGGGTAAAGTTAAGCCAGGCGATCTTCATTTGGAAGTTTCATAATCAAAGTTTTCGGAAACCAGCCTGGTTAAGGAACCGGGCTGGTTTTTATTTATAAAGGGATTAGGGTAAAATGGGGAGGAAAGCATTTGCATAGATAGGATGATATATATGGGAAAAGAAATAGATATAAAAGTGAAAGCTAAGTTCGTAAGTAAAATCGGCAAGGGTTTCCCCTTGATTGTTAAAGAATCGATAGCCAACCTTAATGACCTTAAGGAAGAGGGGGCCTTGGTGCGTTTGGTGGATGAAAACAACCGCTTTCTGGCAAAAGGATATTATGGTAAACAGAACAAGGGCTATGGCTGGGTATTGACCCGAAGAGAAAATGAAAAGATCGATCAATCCTTCTTTAACGGCAAAATCCAGGCAGCATATGAATCCCGAAAGTCTTTTTTTGAAGATGGGGAGACTACAGCTTTCCGCTTGTTTAATGGGGAAGGTGATGGAATTGGCGGTTTAATCATTGATCATTATGATGGCCACTATGTCATTAGCTGGTATAGCAAAGGGATATATTCCTTTAAAGACTACATCATTAAGGCCTTGCAGGAGTCGGTCGAGGTCAAATCGATTTATCAGAAGAAACGCTTTGATACAAAGGGGCAGTATGTGGATGAAGACGATTTTGTCATGGGTGAACAGCCGGCATTTCCGCTTCTTGTCAAGGAGAATGGAGTCCATTTCGCTGTTTATCTGAATGATGGGGCAATGGTCGGTGTCTTCCTTGATCAACGCGATGTCAGAAGGAAAATCCGGGATGAATACGCAAAAGGGAAAACGGTGTTGAATATGTTCTCCTATACGGGGGCATTCTCGGTATTTGCCGCTTTAGGCGGTGCTGTTAAAACAACGAGTGTCGACTTGGCGAATCGCAGTTTACCAAAGACGATCGAGCAGTTCAGTGTGAATGGAATAGATCCTGAAGCTCACAATATCGTAGTGATGGATGTTTTTAAGTATTTTAAATATGCAGTGAAGAAGGCTTTGAAATTTGAAATGGTCATCCTTGATCCGCCCAGCTTTGCCAAATCGAAGAAGTTTACTTTCAGTGCAGGAAAAGACTATACGAATCTATTGAAGGATACCATTTCCATTACGGAAGACAATGGGGTCATTATCGCCTCAACTAATTGCAGTACGTTCGACATGAAAAAATTCAAGAACTTCATTGATGTTGCCTTCAAGGAAATGAATGGAAAATATGAGATCGTGGAACAATTCTCATTGCCGGCTGATTTTAAAACAATTCCGGAATATAAGGAAGGGAATTATTTAAAAGTAGTCTTCATTAAGAAAATTAAAGGATAAATAAAGGCGTTCACAGTTCAAGCAGAGCTGTGAATGCCTTTTTTATAATGAAAATGTTTCATGTGAAACGATTGGACATTCAGATTCACTGGATAGGCCGTTCACTTTTCAAACCTTTCGATAAATGAAAAGAAGGTTTCATGCGAATGCTGTTAGCGATGCAAAACTGGGCTGCATAGTAGGTAAGCATGATCAGTGGACCAGAAAAGGCAACATCATCGATGAATTTGTTCCAAGATAAAATGGAGTCGGAAATCACGAACAGGACCCCGCCGATGATTGCGGCGGCATTTCCGGTCATAAATGCCGCCCAGCCCATGATGGAGATGACCGTTACATAACAGACTACAGGGGTGATGAGGTTATATTCACCTTTTTCAATTAAAGAATGTACAATTTCACGGCCAATCCAAGTGGAGTAAATGCTAATCGGAAGAATCGTCGCAAATCGAAGCCATGAAAAGGTCCAAAGTCTTAAGAATGCCGAAATATAAAAAAGGTGGCCGATCAAGAAGCCCGAAAGCCCGATGACGAACCAGATTAACAAACCATCTCCAAGCATACCAAAGAATAAACCAAGAAGTATTAAGGATTGGTAACGATCCCGTCTTCCCACATTTGTGCAGGCGTAGAGCAAAATTAATAACATGGGGATGACCTTGAATATGATTTTAATGACTAAAGGCTCTTCCGGTATAAAAAAAATATATAATAGTCCCGTGATAAGGATAGCAGCAGGTAAGCATTTCATTAACATTCAATTCCCTCCTTCAATCTTTAATTCCATGTAAGGGGAAGGAACACCTTGTCAATTAAAGAACTATTTGAAAGAAAGTCGTGAAAATGAAAAAACTGGCTCCTGTTTAACCAGGAGCCAGTCAGTTAAGAATCATACGGCTGAGTTTTCTTTAACGAAAGCTTGTTTTAACCAGTTTTTCCCCTCAACAAGCCTTGTGACAAGCATGGCACAAACCGTGTTTCCTGTTGAGTTAAGCAGTGTAGCGGGAGCATCGATGATCGTTGATATAACGGCAATGATAGGCAGGACTTCAACAGGGAAGCCGAATACACTAAGAATCAACATTTCCCCAATCATGCCGCCTCCAGGAATGGCACCCATAACAGCTCCAACCAAAAAGGCAACAGCAAGTATACTTAAAATGCTTGAAATGCTTGTCATATCCTTTCCAAATAAGCTGAATAGGAAAACGATTTTCAATATACCGCCGAATACCGAACCATCTTTATGGGTGTTGGCCCCGAGTGGGATGACAGTCTCCGCTATATCCTTAGGCACGCCCATTTTCTTGACTGATTCCAGATTGACAGGAATGGATGCGGCACTGGAACAAGTTGCGATAGCTGTAATGGATGGGGTCAGGGCATTTTTCCAAAATACTTTAACTCCATTTTTCCCGCCTGCGATAAAGGCATACAAAGTGAAGAAGCCGAAATAATAAATCAAGGCCAAGACTAGATAAAGAATGAAAGTGCGAGCATAGCCTTCTAAAATCTGCGGCCCAAGCTGCCCGATAATCGCCGCAAAATAAGCACCAAGTCCAATTGGAGCATAGTACATGACGATTTTGACGACCTTCATCATGACAGCTGTACCCGCTGTCAAAAAATCAGTAATCGGTCTTGCTTTCTCACCGACCAGTGCAGTGGAAAGTCCGATTAATACTGAGAAAACGATAAGCTGAAGCATATTGCTTCTGGAGAACAATTCTGGAAAGTCGGACACGGTTACTGTGTTGACCAGTTGACTGAAGAAAGAAACTTCTTCGATGGTCTCTTCAGAGGAACTGTTTTCCATCAGTTCTTTAATGGCTGTCGTATCTGTGCCTTCCAAGGGATTGACGATGGTTGTCCCAATAAATCCAATGACGGCGGCTAACGCGGCTGTTGTCAGGAAAACGAGAACGATACTTCCCATGATTTTTCCGAGACGCTTCATTCCGCTCATATTGGCAATCGCTGAAGCAATGCTGAAAAATACCAATGGCACGATGATCGTAAACATCAGATTTAAGAATAAGTCCCCTAGCGGCTGTATGACCGAGGTTTTCTCCCCGAAAACCACGCCAGCTATCCCACCGATAATAATGGCAGTGAGCAGTATTAAAGAGGATTGATAGTTTTTGATAAAGTTCTTCATTAAAATTCCGTCCTTTCAGGATGAAGATATCAATAAAAATATACTTCATTATCAACTCTAAAATGAGGTATGACAATATTTATTTATAGGAAGGAATGTTAGAAGAAAAAATGCAATAAATAATAATAGGGAAGGGGTTGTGAAGATATCGTGAAGGAGGGGTAGAATGGCATTTGTTGAGGTGGAAGAAGGCGTTCGGTTGTTTTATGAAGAAAAGGGCCAAGGGAGACCGATTATTTTTATCCATGGTGTGTGGATGAGCAGCCGGTTCTTTAGAAGGCAGCTTCCATACTTTTCAGAAAAATATAGAACGATCTTACTTGATTTAAGAAGCCATGGCCAGTCAAATCATGTACATTACGGAAACACGGTCTCCGTTTATGCAAAAGATCTTCATGCATTCATAGGTGAACTTGGATTAAGGGATGTCATACTTGTAGGTTGGTCGATGGGGGCATTTGTCGTCTGGGATTATCTTAAGCAATTCGGCGAGGGAAATATTCATTCAACTGTGATTGTGGATGAATTGGCCTCTGATTTTAAGTGGCCCGATTTTAATATCGGTGCATTTGATATGGACACGTTGATAGCCTTCATGACTGAAATTCAAACGAATCGTGCCCCATTTTTGGAAAGCTTCCTTGCTTCCATGTTCAACAATGAATTATCTTCAGAGGATGCAAGTTGGATGCTTGGGGAAGTGACCAAAATGCCGGAGTCCATTGCTAGCAGTATTCTATTTGACCAATCGATTGTGGACTATCGTGAATTCTTGCCAGCAATCAATATTCCGACACTTCTCTGTTTTGGAAGGCATGAAAAAGTCATTCCTGTAGCTGCAGGGGAACATTTGCATAAAAACATTCCGAATTCCCAACTAGTAATCTTTGAAGATAGTTGTCATTGTCCATTTATGGAAGAAAGCGATTTGTTTAACGAAACAGTGGATTGCTTTATTCAAAAGGGAGTATAAGTCGTACAGGATATGAAAAAGGGGATGCAGGGTTCGTACCCTCATTCCCTTTCTTTTGATGCCTCACTTATAATTGAATTTTTCTACTGACTAAACGGTTTCGGCAAGAAATAAAGGGAATACTGGTACTAAGGAAGTCAGTAGTGCAGGTAAATGGAATCGATAAATTAAATAGGTAATATTTTTATATCCTTTTCACAGGAATTGGGCTATTATGAGGTGGATTTAAATTGGTAGGATCGTTATCTGTTATTGAGAGAAACTCATGCAGAAAGTGATGGAGAGGATAAAATGGATGATCGTTTACCATACAATGAAATTATAGATGTATGTTTACTTGCGGGAAAAATCATGCTTCAGAACGGAGCGGAAACATCAAGGGTGGAAGATACGATGGGTAGAATCGCTGCAGCGTTTGGGTGCGGTGAATCACACAGTTTTTCGACCCCTACTGGAATTATTTTTTCGCTGGATGGTATGCACCCAGCTTCAAAATTAATTCGAGTTTCCCAACGATCTACAGATTTACATAAGGTGACGCTGGTTAACAGTATATCCCGAAGCATTTCCAGCAAGGAAATGACACCGGAGGAAGCATATTTACGGTTAAAACAAATCGAAAAGGCCGGGATGGGGTATCCCATGTGGGTACAGGTCTTTGCTGCCTTTATAGCGAGCGGCTGCTTTTTAATCATGTTCCAAGGACAGTGGAATGATTTCATCTGGTCCTGTATAGCTGGAGGAATGGGATTCTCTTGCCTTCTTTATTTGCACTGGTTACTGGAAGTTCGTTTTTTTGCTGAATTCATCGCCTCTTTAGTCGTAGGTTTAGTAGCTATGTTCTTTGTCCAGATTGGAGTTGGAAGTCATTTGGACACGATAATCATTGGAGCGGTGATGCCGCTTGTGCCAGGGCTGCTAATTACGAATGCTGCCAGGGATTTAATTGCTGGACATTTGGTTTCGGGTCTATCCAAGGGTGCGGATGCAGGTTTGACTGCTTTAGCCATTGGGGCAGGAATATCGGCTGCGTTTGTTTTCTTATGATTTAGGGGAGGAAGAATGATGATTGCACATCTTATTACAAGTTTCATTGCCTCAGCCGCCTTTGGAGTCATCTTCAATGTACCAAAAAATTCATTATTTCAATGTGGTTTCGTAGGGATGTTGGGGTGGATCTTATACTTTTTTCTGGTTGAAAATGAGGTAAACAGCATCATTGCAACATTAGCGGCTGCATTTATCGTAGCGGTTATCAGCCAGTATTTTGCCAAAAGGTATAAAACGCCGATCACGATTTTCAATGTATCGGGAATCATCCCCCTCGTGCCTGGAGGTTTGTCGTATGATGCGATGAAGCATTTTGTCGGAAACGATTTTTATGTCGCCGTTCAATTGGCCGCCAAGGTCTTCATGCTGGCTGGTGCCATTGCGATGGGGCTGATCTTTGCAGAAGTCATGAACCAGTTAGTAAATAAATACAATAGAAGGAAGGTAAGATTGAGAAGTTAGCGGGATTATTTTCAATCTTCCTGATATCTATGTTTCTAAATAAAGAGAAAGGAGAGCAGGCCGAACCCTGATCTCCTTTCTCTTTTTATATTTTAAAATGATAATGAATCCAGCTTATATGGGATCTTTCATTCCAGTGTTAGCAGTAACCAAAATTTCGTCGAATTTTTTGGCATCAGCTTTCTTGCTTGACAGAAGCGTTCCGACGATGGCTGCGATAAAACCAATTGGGATGGATACGATGCCTGGATTGGCAAGCGGGAATATTGGTTCCCCAACGAATATTGCCGCTCCCTCTACCGGTGACCAGACATTGGGACTTAGGAAAACAAGCAATAAAGAACTGACCAGTCCAACTATCATGCCCGTGACAGCCCCAGCTGTGTTAAAACGTTTCCAGAATACCGTGAAAACAATGATGGGCAGATTGGCACTGGCAGCAACGGCAAAGGCAAGTGAAACAAGGAAGGCAACATTCATGTTTTGGGCAAATAAGGCAAGGATGATGGAGAGGACGGATACTCCGATGGATGCCCAACGAGCTGCAACGACTTGTTCTTTGTCAGTGGCCTGACCTTTACGGATGATGTGGCCATAAAAGTCATGGGCAAAAGCAGAAGCTGCCGATAGAACGAGACCTGCTACAACGGCTAAAATGGTAGCGAAAGCAACTGCAGAGACAAAGGCGAACAGGAAGTCACCTCCAATGGCTTCTGCAAGCAGAGGAGCGGCCATATTGCCGGCAGCATTCGCGGCTATGATTTTATCGTACCCAACAAAAGCTGCCGCTCCAAATCCGAGGAAAATGGTCATTATATAAAAGATGCCAATGATCCAAGTGGCATATACAACGGACTTTCGGGCCGTGATGGCGTCTTTCACCGTAAAGAAACGGATGAGAATGTGAGGAAGTCCAGCTGTACCGAGTACAAGCGCTAAATTAAGGGATAAAGTATCCAAAGGATCCTTGAATTTGTTACCGGGGTTAAGGAAATCCCCACCCAAAGGAGTGGCTGTTTTCATCTGCTTGAACATCTCGATCACGCTAAAGTCGAATTTCGCCAATACGATGATGGAGATGATGAATGTACCTGCCATCAATAAAATGGCTTTTACGATTTGGACCCAACTGGTGGCTGTCATACCGCCGAATACGACGTAGACGGTCATTAAAATACCTACAATGATGACGGAGTATAGATAATCAATTCCAAGTAAGAGTTTTATAAGGGCACCTGCACCGACTAATTGGGCAATCATGTAAAAGGTTGAAATGGAAATGGTGTTAAGGGCAGCGACCCCGCGCACTTTCTTTTCATTAAAACGGGCAGCGATCATGTCCGCCAGTGTATACTTACCAAGGTTACGGAGCGGTTCGGCCACGATATAAAGAACGACCAGATAAGCAACCAGAAAACCTATGCTATAGAAAAAGCCATCAAATCCAGAGAGTGCGACCATGCCGGCTATCCCCAAAAAAGAGGCGGCAGACATATAATCACCCGCAATGGCCCAGCCATTCTGCCAGCCAGTCAGGCTGCTGTCCGCGGTATAAAAGTCCGCGGTCGTTTTGGTGCGCCGTGAAGCAAAATAGGTAATGACCAATGTTAACCCGACAATCATTAGAAATAATATAAAAGCAAGTATATTCATGGTAAATTCACCTTTATCCTTTCGCTTCTTTAACGATTTTTTCAACTAATTGGTCAAATTTTGCAGCTTTTTTGGAATAGAGGATGCATAAGGTCCAGGTCATGACAAATTGAGCGAAGGCAAAAACCCAGGCCCAACTGATTGCCCCGAAAGCATAGGAGTTAAGAACTTTAGAATAGGAAGTTAGTATGGGTAAGGTGAAATAAAAGACCATGAAAAAGATGGATAGTGGGACGATGAAATTGCGTTTTTTCCTTAGGAGTTCTTGAAATGATTGTGATTGGACAATCTTGGTGTAGTCCGTGGAAGCGCTTACCTTGGTTTCCTTAGCGATTGAATCGTTTGATGCCAAGTTGGTTCCCCCTTCAATACTATTAGTTTGGTTTTCATTACCAATTTTTCTGATAACAGTATCAGTATATATTTTTCAGAATATATTGTAAATTTAAAAACTTAAAATAAAACTTTTTTTGTTCGACATAGTGTTAATTATTTAAAGAGAGAGAAATGGGTGAAAAGCAAAAGTAAAGGGAGACATCAACGAACGACTATGAAATCAAAACCGACGACCATTAAGGAAAAGTTAAGCTTCTTTCACGATACTGGTTTCAACGAAGGAAATCTGAAAGGAGAAAAATGATGAAAAAGTGGATAATGATATGTATGGTTTTAGTGCTGGCCATAGGGGGAGGCATTTGTTTTTTCATGAAGGGAAATGCAGAGCCTGTTGTTGCAAAGTCAGTGACGGCTACAGTTGAAAAGGGAGATCTTGAAGTTCAAATTAGCGGTTCCGGATCGGTCGCCGCAATCAATAGTGAGGACATCACTTCTTCTGTAACGGGTGAAGTGGATGAAGTCCTTGTGGCGAAGAATGAATTGGTTGAGAAAGGTGATGAACTCATTACCTTCACGGATGGAAGTGACCCGATAACGGCCCCATTCGATGGTACAGTGACAACATTGGATGCAGAAGAAGGGGATCGTGTATCAAGCAGTGAAGTGTTGACACATGTTACGGATTATAAAAAATTGAAAACTACTATAAGTGTTGATGAATTGGATGTTCCAAGTGTTAAAAAGGGACAAACAGTCGAAATAAAAGCCAGTGCTTTTGAAGAAGAAACGTTCACGGGGGAAGTGACCAGTGTAGCAAAGGAAGGTACATATGAGAATGGGGTTTCTTCATTCGATGTCACTATCAAAATTGACAAACCCGGCGATATAAAAATTGGGATGTCGACTGAAGTGAGCATTTTGACGAATAGTGTAAAAGATGCTTTATATGTTCCGATTGAAGCCGTCCAAATGGACGGTGAAGAGAAATATGTGAATATACAACAATCCGGTTCATCTGAAGGAGCTGCCAGTACAAAGACAGCGGTTGAGACTGGGATCAGCAACGATAGGTATATTGAAATAACTTCCGGGCTTGAAGAGGGCCAGTATGTTTCCTTGCCCATAACCATCAATGAAAGCTCCACTGGCAGTGGCGGCGATGGAATGAGGGGAGGCCAAGGAGGCGAAATAAGAATGCAAAGCGGCAAGGGAGGTCAGTAAAATGGCGAAACGCATCATAAAAATCAAGAACATGTCTAAATCGTATGAATTAGGCGGTGAAAAGGTTAAGGCCCTTCAAGATGTCTGTCTTACAATCGATAAAGGCGATTTCATTTCCATCATCGGACCTTCCGGATCAGGGAAATCGACGTTCATGAATATGATTGGCTGCCTTGACAAGCCTGACATAGGTGAATATTTTCTTGATGGAAAAGAAGTGGAAAAGATGAAGGATAATGAGTTGGCCGCCATTCGTAATATTAAAATAGGATTCATCTTTCAAAATTTCAACCTGTTGGCAAAACTGACAGCGTTGGAGAATGTCGAACTCCCCCTGGTTTATAGGGGGGCAAGCGTGAAGGAAAGAAGAGAAGTGGCCAATGCGTGCCTTGATATGGTAGGCCTGAGTGACCGGAAGAATCATTTGCCGACCCAACTTTCGGGTGGACAGCAGCAAAGGGTTGCGATTGCAAGGGCACTTGCCGGTAACCCTCCCGTTTTATTGGCGGATGAGCCGACGGGGGCTCTGGATAGTAAAACGAGTAAAGAAGTGCTGCAGATGCTGAAAGAATTGAACGAAAAGGGACAAACAATCATTCTTATAACCCATGACTTGGAAGTGGCAAAAGAAGCAACTCGTGTCGTTCGGATACAGGATGGTCAGCTATTTGAATACGGAGGTGATTGGATTGAACCTGAGCGAATCAATGAAGATGGCTATACGCAGTATCAAAACCAATAAAATCAGAGCATTTTTAACCATGCTTGGGATCATAATTGGAGTTGCCTCCGTAATCGTTCTGGTTTCAATCGGGCAGGGTTCCTCACAGTCCGTTCAGGATGAGATCAATAGCCTGGGAACGAACCTGATAACGGTAAGTGTCACGGATACCGACTCCTTGGAGCTGACGGATGATATAATTGGACAGTTTAAAGAGCTGAATGGGATATCGGAAGTGGCGCCTGTGGTTACCGGACGCGTTTATGCAAAAAACGGAGAAGCTGCGGCACAGGTTTCAATGACCGGTGCAACTTCATCCTACTTATCAGTTAGGGATCTGGAGCTCAGTCAAGGCCGGTTTTTGACCGATATGGAAACAGAATTACGCTCCAAGGTTGTTGTCCTGGGGTCAGATACAGCCAACACGCTTTTTGAAAATCAAAAAGCGGTGGATCAGAACCTTCTTATCGGCGGTGTTTCCTATCGCGTGATTGGTGTCCTGAAATCAGTAGGCACCTTCATGGGATCGAGCGGGGATGATGTAATCATTGCACCAATCACCACTGCCGAAAGGGCTACAGGCAGCATGACAATCGGAACCGTCTATTTAAAAGCGGAGAACGAGAATATCATAGATAGGGCGATGTACCAGGTACAAGATACGATGACCACATCATTCCCAGAACAGAGTGATAACTATTCGGTGTCCAATCAAGAAGATCTGATGGATACAATGAGCACTGTGTCGGATACGTTCACACTCATGCTTGGCGGTATTGCCAGTATTTCGTTACTTGTAGGCGGAATTGGAATCATGAATATCATGTTGGTATCCGTCTCAGAGAGGACGAAGGAAATCGGGATCAGAAAGGCAATCGGGGCAAATCGGAAGTCGATTCTTCTTCAGTTTTTGATTGAAGCGATGGTCCTGAGCTGCTTAGGGGGATTGTTGGGAGTTGCAATTGGATTGGGAATCGCAAAAATGATTTCAGTTTTTTCAAGTTTAACGATTAGTTATTCATGGTCGGTGACACTGTTTGCCTTCTTATTCTCCATTTTAATCGGGATAATGTTTGGCGTATTTCCTGCCAATAAGGCATCCAGGTTAAATCCAATCCAAGCACTGCGTCACGAATGAACATTCAATTTGGAAGAAAGCAGGCGATTAAAAGCCCGCTTTCTTTTGCATATAAAAAAGGATAAAATCAACATATATCAGAATTGAGGCGGTTGGGAGGTACCCTGCATGAAGGTTTTGGTGGTAGAAGATAATGCTTCATTATTAGAATCGATCCGACAAATTTTGACGGATGAATATGAAGTGGATACAGCGGATAATGGGGAAGATGGGCTATTCATGGCTCAGCAAAGTATATACGATATCATCATTTTGGATGTAATGCTTCCGGGAATCGATGGATTTGAAATCGTACGGAAAATCAGGGAAGCAAAAATAGATACAAGTGTCTTGTTTTTGACGGCAAAAGATGCACTTGAGGATCGTGTCAGAGGATTGGAAATGGGCGGCGATGATTATTTAATTAAGCCGTTTCAGGCACCGGAACTTAAGGCCAGGATTCGTGCCCTGCTTCGAAGGAGCGGCATTATATCGCTTGAGCAGCATGTGAAATACCGTGATATTGAACTGTTGGAAAAAGAAAAGGATATTATGGTTGATGGAAAGGTCATTAAAATGACCTTGAAACAGTTTGAATTACTGGAATACCTCATTCAAAATAATGGGAAAATATTGACCCGTGAGCAGATTTTCGACCGCATTTGGGGGTTTGATTCCGATACGACGATTGCCATTGTGGAAGTGTTCATCCATCACCTTCGAAAGAAATTGGAACCTTTCAATTATCATAAAGATATTCAAACCGTTCGCGGTATTGGTTATATGCTAAAACAACCGTAAGGGGATCATTATGTTCCAAAAAACACGGCTTCAACTAACATTATTGAATTCTATCGTCTTTATTGTCTTAATAGCCATATTAAGCAGAACGATTTATTTCTATACGGAAAATCAGATCTATAGGGATGTCAATGATTCACTTGAACAGGATTACAGGGATTTCAATAATGGAGGCATGCGAGGCGGACGTCCGCAAGGTGAGGTTCTCTTAGGACCGGGACCGAGTGTCATCGTTTGGGGACCTGATGATACGATCATTGAGCCAAGACTGAGTGTAGACAATTTTATTAAGGTTAACGAATCGGAATTTTACCCTGAAAGATTTGATGAAATTGAAGAAATATCGGTAAATGGGCCGACGTATCGTGCCCTTTCCACCAAGGTCGATACGGAGTATGGAGAGATGACCGTACAATTCATCAGGAATGTGGATACAGAAAAGGAAATGCTCGATCGCTTGCTGCTCATATTGTTTGTTGGTGGAGGAATTGGAAGTCTAGTGGCGATAGGTGCAGGCTATCTTCTGGCAGGACGGGCCCTGATTCCAATCAAGAAATCGTGGGATCAGCAGCAGCAGTTTGTCTCGGATGCTTCGCATGAAATTCGAACGCCGCTTGCTGTCATTCAATCGCGGGCTGATTTGCTATTTCAATCACCGAACGCGACAATCGAGGAAAAAGCCGTTGATATATCCATCATTTCGAAAGAAGTCCGGCGATTGAATAAGCTGGTTAACGGACTTTTAACCTTGACCAGAACGGATTCGAATCAAATAGAGGTTAAGAAATCGAATTTTTTCCTTGATGACTTACTTATGGATATCGTGGAACAGTATACGGATATAGCTTCTTTTCAAGAGAAATCAATCATTAGCCATGCTCCCGAACAGGTGGTGTTTCATGGGGATAAAGAGAGAATTCATCAGCTATTGGTGATCTTGGTGGATAATGCCATGAAATTCACCGAGGAAGGCGGGGAGATTTCCCTATCCTGCATAAAGAATGCTTCATCCATCATTCTTACTGTAGAGGATAATGGAAAAGGCATTCCGCAGGAAGAACTCCCCTTGATTTTTAACCGTTTTTATCAAGTGGAGCAATCCCGTTCGGCAAATGAAGGATCCGGCTTAGGTCTATCCATAGCCAAATGGATTGTAAACACACATCAAGGGAACATCAAGGTTACAAGTGAACAGAATGAACGCACCCGTTTTGAAATCACTTTTCCGAGAAATCACAGGAAAAATTAATCCACCTTTAGATGCCACCCAATAGTAAAAAGACCCTTACTTTTTTTCCTTGTTGCTTAAGGAAAAATTAAGGGTCTTTTTAGATAATCATCTTATGAATACACTTATTTTCGGAGGGAAATCATTGATGAAAAGACTTGGTAAGTTACACTTTTTGGTTGGAATATTGGCTTCGGTCCTTTTAATGGCCCATGCAGTCATCGGGATCATGATGTATGTGGATGGCAGCGGCAAGGAACCCATGAATCGACAGGCGATGATGGGTCAGCCTGCCGACCGCAACACAACAGAATCGGATGATACGGAAGAATCGGCTACTGGCAGTACGGGGACCGATGATTCAACTGCGGAAATGGCAGCTAATGATACGCAGGGCAATATGGGGACAACTCCCCAAGGCGGGACCATTGGTTCTGGAACTCCAGGAGAGATGCCAAGCGGTGGCGGTTTCCAAGGCAGAGACTCTTTTGCAGGGAAATTCATGGACTTTTATCAAGGGGCAGGTGGCTTGGCTGCATCCATCATCATCTTTGTAATTGGAGGCGCTGGATTAGTGACATCGGTGATATCCAGAAAAACAGCAGCCTAAAAAGTCGATACTATTTCGAGGTAGGAGAAGGTTCCTTTTGAAGGGGAGCCTTCTTTTTTAATTCATGAAACCCATTATTGCCACTAATTGTTATTTTAAAAAGGGAAATAATAATTGCACTTAAAAAAATATTAGTTTAATATAGACTTCTGGAGAGGTACGTACATGTATTTTGGATGAAAGAGAAAACGTTTGCATAAATTTTTTGAGGGTAACCTACTATTAATGCACGATCATTAAATTCACCCTTAGTGGAGGCAGAATATATGAAATTTCTGATTGCAATTTTAGGACTGCTTATTGTTTTTGGACTAGCTTTGTTAGTTAGCAGTGACCGGAAGAAAGTTAAAATTAAACCGATCATCCTCATGGTGGTCATTCAGCTTATTTTAACTTATTTATTATTAAATACGAAGTTTGGTTTAGTGATCATCAATTCGATTGCCGATGGTTTCGGAAAACTTTTAGAATGGGCAAATGAAGGGATCACCTTTGTATTTGGCGGGATTGTAAACGAAGGAGCATCGCCCTTCTTTTTAAATGTCCTTCTTCCTATCGTCTTCATCTCAGCATTAATCGGGATTTTACAGCACTTCAAGATCCTTCCGTTCATCATGAAGTGGATTGGATTCCTTCTAAGTAAGGTGAATGGGATGGGTAAATTGGAATCTTACAATGCGGTTGCTTCAGCAATAGTGGGCCAATCCGAGGTTTTCATTACTTTGAAAAAGCAACTCGGTGCCATTCCGCCATCCCGGATGTATACGCTTTGTGCATCAGCCATGTCAACGGTATCGATGTCGATTGTCGGCGCATATATGACGATGATTGAACCAAAGTACGTTGTGACGGCAATTGTTATTAACATGTTTGGTGGATTTATCATCGCATCCATCATCAATCCTTATACCGTAACGGATGCAGAGGATATTCTCCCTGTTGAAGAAGGGGCAGAGAAGCAGTCTTTCTTCGAAATGCTTGGGGAATATATCATGGATGGATTTAAGGTTGCTATCACTGTTGCAGCGATGTTAATTGGTTTTGTTGCATTAATTGCAGGAATCAACAGCGTATTTGACATGATCTTCGGAATCAGCTTCCAAGACATCATGGGGTATATCTTTGCACCGTTTGCCTTTATCATGGGTATACCGATTTCAGAAACCGTGACTGCTGGCGGAATCATGGCGACGAAACTGGTAACCAATGAATTCGTTGCCATGCTGAGCTTAGGGGACGCATCAGCAGCCTTGAGCGAAAGGACGATAGGGATCGTTTCGGTTTTCTTGGTTTCATTCGCTAATTTCTCATCTATTGGAATCATTGCCGGTGCAGTCAAAGGACTTCATGAAAAGCAGGGAAATGTTGTAGCCCGTTTCGGCTTGAAGCTGTTGTACGGTGCGACTCTTGTCAGCATCCTATCAGCGATCATTGTAAGTGTGATACTTTAATTAGCGGATCTAACACAAAAGGGCACTTGGGTTTATTCCTAAGTGCCTCTTTTATATTTACACAGCAAATATAGAAAACAAGTTTTGAATTTGAAGGTGTTTGGCTTGCTGGTATATAATACATAAAATGACAGACGTGAAAGGGAGTTTTAGGATGACGATGGATGGAAAAGAAACGGCTATCTTTGCAGGAGGCTGCTTTTGGTGCATGGTTGCTCCCTTTGATGAAATGGATGGTATTATTTCAGTGACATCAGGTTATACAGGCGGGAAATTTGCCGCGCCTAGTTATAAACAAGTGATTACCGGTTCGACTGATCATGTTGAGGCGGTTCAAGTGGTATTCGATCCATCAATCATTTCCTATAAAACGTTGTTAGAGATATTCTGGCGCCAAATCGATCCTACGGATAACGATGGACAGTTCTCGGATAGGGGAAAGCAATACAAGGCAGCCATTTTCTATCTTAATGAACGTCAGAAACAGGAGGCAGAACAATCGAAGGAAGATTTAATGATGAGCGGGCGGTTTAAGAAACCTATTGTTACGGGTATTCTACCCTCGGGGAAATTTTACGAGGCTGAGGAATATCATCAAGAATTCTATCGAAAAAATCAATTTCGCTATGCATTGTATCGTAAAGGCTCAGGACGGGATGCTTTCATTAAAGAAAATTGGCCTAAGGATAATGCACACCTTAGAAAGACCTTAACGGATAGTCAGTTTCATGTAACCCAGGAAAATGGCACGGAGCCGCCTTTCGATAATGCTTATTGGGATCACTTTGAAGAAGGCATCTATGTGGATGTCGTTTCTGGGGAGCCCCTATTCAGTTCGCGGGATAAGTATGATAGCGGTTGTGGGTGGCCAAGTTTCACGAAGCCCATCATGTCGGCAAGTGTCAATGAAAAAATGGATCTCAGCCACCGAATGACCCGGACCGAGGTGCGCAGCAGGGACGCCGATTCACACCTTGGACATGTTTTTCCTGATGGCCCAAGTCCTAAAGGCACGAGATATTGCATAAACTCTTCTGCCCTTCGATTCATTCCTAGAAATGAAATGGAGAAAGAGGGATATGGAGACTTATTATTACTTTTTAAAATGAAATAACTAGTGAGATAGGGGAACACAAATGGATAAAATAGATGAAAAGTTATATGGATATATCCTTGATAATTCATCCAAGATTACGGAAAACTGGCTGGCTTTAAGGGAAAAGCAGTCTGGATCCATTTATTCAATGGACTCTAATGAGAAAATCGAAAAGCTTCTTAGAGAACAGAATACATTGACCATCAAGACAGTGACAAGTGCTTTACTTGAAGATAAAACTGCTTTTATTGACACGATGGAGCAATGGGCCACACTTGTCGCGAAAAGCCGGGTTGAATCGGACACCCCCATTTACGAAGTGTTGGAAGCGCTTAATAAGGTTCGGGAAACATATTGGGCCTTTATCACTGATTATATGCTCAAGGATACGGGAATAACGAAGGAGACAATCATCCGGTGGAGCCGGCTTATTAATGGTGCCTTCGATCAATTGAACCGTGAGTTCACTGAGCAGTATTACCTTTTGACAAAAGAACGTTTACTAGCTCAACAGGACCTGATTAATGAACTGGGCGCACCTGTCATTCCCATTGTTGATGCCATTGCTGTATTGCCGATAATCGGTGAAATCGATACCTATCGGGCAAAGGAAATTTTGAATGCGACTCCAAGCAAATGCATTAGCAAAAATGTCACTCACTTATTCATCGATTTATCGGGAGTCTCCCTTTTAGATACGATGGTTGCCCAACAGATCTATCAATTGATAGGTACCCTGAACCTGTTAGGCATTCAATCGACCATTTCCGGGATTCGTCCTGAAGTGGCCCAGACATCGATTCAGTTAGGTCTTGATTTTAGTCAGGTTTCGACACATAGTACTCTTAAACAGGCCCTTTTCAAGCAAGGGATCAAACTTTACGAGAAAAAGTGATATAAGGGTGCAGAGAATGAAAAAGAACCAGATCCGCTAGGAATCTGGTTCTTTTCCGTGATTCTATAACTTGAATGAACTTTTCAACCCAACGATTTGGTTGAAAACCAAGTGATCGGCCGCAGTAAGTTTTGAATCAACATTATAATAGCCATGCCTGAAGAATTGGAATTTATCCTGAGACTTAACATCTTTCATGTTAGGCTCGACAAATCCTTGTAAAACTTCTACAGAATCAGGGTTTACCCGGTCCAAGAATGATTTTTCTTCCTCTTCATCATTTTCCTTATCCAAGATTAAAGGCTGGTAGTTGCGGAATTCTGCTGAAACGGCTTGTGAAGCTTCGACCCAGTGCAATGTACCTTTTACTTTACGGCCAGTGAAGCCCGATCCGCTTTTCGTTTCAATGTCGTATGTGCAGCGAAGTTCAATGACATTACCGGCTTCGTCTTTTATCACTTCTTCACATTTAATGAAATAAGCATGTTTCAAACGGACTTCATTGCCCGGGAAAAGTCGGAAATACTTTTTCGGCGGGTTTTCCATGAAATCGTCCTGTTCGATATATATTTCACGTGAAAACGGGATTTGGCGTGTGCCCATTTCCGGAACTTCTGGATTGACCTCAGCATCCAGCCATTCTATCTCGCCTTCCGGATAGTTGGTGATGACCACTTTAAGCGGGTTTAGGATAGCCATAGTCCTTGGAGCCTTCAGCTTTAAGTCTTCCCGTACGAAATGATCAAGCATTTGAGAGTCTACGACACCGCTTGTTTTTGCAACACCTATCTCTTGGCAGAATGCACGAATCGCTTCGGGTGTATACCCGCGTCTCCGCAAGCCTGAAACAGTAGGCATCCTTGGGTCGTCCCAGCCGTCCACGAAGCCCTCATCGACAAGCTGCTTCAGTTTTCGCTTGCTCATTACTGTATTGGTCAGGTTAAGACGGCCAAATTCATATTGTTTTGGCTTGCTTTCCATTTCACAATTTTCAACGATCCAGTCATAAAGAGGGCGTTGATCTTCGAACTCAAGCGTACAAATGGAGTGTGTGACTCCCTCGATGGCATCTTCAATTGGGTGGGCAAAGGCATACATTGGGTAGATGCACCATTTGTTGCCGGTATTATGGTGTTCAGTATGGGAGATACGGTATATGACGGGATCACGCAAATTAATGTTAGGTGAGCTCATATCGATTTTTGCACGCAATACTTTTGCACCGTTTCCGAATTCGCCGCTGCGCATCTTTTCAAATAGTTCAAGATTTTCCTCGACGGTCCTATTGCGGTAGGGGCTATCTTTCCCCGGCTCAGTCAGCGTTCCGCGATATTCACGGATTTGGTCGGCATTAAGGTCGTCCACATATGCCAGTCCTTTATTGATGAGCAGCACAGCTCTTTTATACATTTCATCAAAATAGTCGGAAGCGAAGAAAAGATTATCCCAGTCGTAACCGAGCCATTTTACATCTTCCTTAATGGAGTTGACAAACTCAATATCCTCTTTCAATGGATTCGTATCATCGAAACGAAGGTTAGTTTTCCCATTGAAATCATCAGCCACCCCAAAATTCAAAATGATGGATTTGGCATGCCCGATATGTAAATATCCGTTTGGCTCAGGAGGGAAGCGGGTGATGATATGATCATGTTTTCCGGACTCTAGATCATCTTTTATAATATTTTTAATAAAATTCGAAGAGTTATTTTCCAACTGAATTCGACCTCTTTCATTTATATACTTCTTTTAATTTTACCTGTATATATACCATAAATACAGATATTTTTCCATGTTCGAGCCGGAATCAGGGTTTATCTGAAACAATTCATCAAGTATTTAGTTTGTACAATCAGGGCGAAAATATCCCTGAAACTTTGATCAAGTAATTTAGGGACTACCTAACTGAAGGTTAAAGAAACCAATAAATCGTATTACATGCAAAAAGCAATACAGGAATTCACGCCTGTATTGCTTATAATGATGATATAGGCTCTAGGCCGGAATATCTGCGTTAACGGACGATTTATTCACGAGATTAGACAGATTTTAGTACTCAAATCAAAAGACTGTCGTTTGCAAAAATTCTTTTGTCCGCTCTTCTTTTGGAGTGGTGAAGAATTCTTTTGGCGGGCCGCTTTCGACAACCCTCCCATTATGCATGAAGACAATCCAATCTCCAACTTCACGTGCAAAGCTCATTTCATGTGTAACGACTACCATTGTCATCCCTTCCAAGGCAAGTTCCTTCATCGTGGCAAGAACCTCCCCGACAAGTTCGGGATCCAGAGCCGAGGTAGGCTCATCAAAGAGTAGGATATCAGGCTTCATGGCAAGGGCGCGGGCTATGGCGACACGCTGTTTCTGGCCACCTGAGAGCTTGCTTGGATAGACATCCGCTTTATCTGATAAGCCGACTTTGGCAAGCAATGCTTTTGCTTCTTCAATCGCCTGTGCCTTAGGGACCTTTTTGACGTGAGTCGGTGCTTCGATGACATTTTCAAGCACGGTCATATGCGGAAAGAGGTAGAAATGCTGAAAAACCATTCCGACTTTCTCACGGATTTTATTAATATCATGGGTACTTGGATTGATTTCCGTTCCTTCAATGAGGATTTGCCCGCTGTCTTTCTTCTCTAAATAATTCAAACAGCGGAGCAGGGTGCTTTTTCCGGAACCGCTTGGTCCGATCAGGCAGACTACGTCGCTATCCAATACTTTCATATCAATATCTTTAAGTACATGCAGGTTTCCATACGATTTATTTAAATTCCTTATGCGAATCATTTCTTTTTGTTCCATTTCAATTCCCCCTATCGATCACTAATGGACAGTTTCTTTTCGAATAAATTGACGATAATGGTCAGGAAAGCCACTAGAATCAAGTAGTAGACCGCTACAATCAATAAATAAGTCATTTCATCGAAATTATTCGAGCCTAACGTAGTAGCCACATTAAACAGCTCATTCATGGATATGAAGGCGGCCAGTGATGAATCCTTCAGTCCGATGATGAATTGGTTGCCAAGCGGCGGCAATGCGCGGCGGAAGGCTTGAGGTAAGATGATTCTCCTTAAGGTGAGCGAATTGCTCATGCCAAGGGAGCGTCCGGCCTCCATTTGGCCTTTGTCGATGGATTGAATCGTACCTCGTAAAATTTCTGAGATATAAGCTCCATTATGGAAGGCTAGGGCAAGTGACGCCGCCCAGAAGTCTGGCAGTAAGAAGAGATTGCTGATACCGAAATAGAGTATGAATATCTGTACGATTAAAGGGGTTCCCCGTACGAGGAATACATATGTATCTGAAATCCATGTGAGAATTTTTATATTGGAAATTTTTAAAAGTGCAAATAGCAACCCGATGACGATACCTACCAATATGGAGACTACCGTCAGTTCCAATGTGAGGAGCATGGCTCGGATGAATACATCCGAGGAGCTAAATAATGTATCAAAAAAATGTGAAAAACTTGGCAATGTAATGACTCCCTTTCTATCAATCTTTATTCAGGCTTGGTTGTGATATCCTCACCAAAGTACTTTTTGCTGATTTCCGCAAGTGTTCCATCTTCCCGGAGGTTTTCAAGTGCTTCGTTGATGCGTGCAAGCAGCTGAGGGTTGTCGTTAGGCAGGACGATGGCCTGCTCGCTTCGTTCGATCAATTGTCGTCCTTCGATGTCGAAACCTTCCTTGGTCGCTTCCTTGCCGGTTACAAAGTCGGTGATGACGGCATCATGACGTCCTCCGCTCAATGCTTTTAGGGCGGTGATATCACTATCATAGGTTTTTACATTGGATGTATATTTTTCTGCTGTGGTTGCGTATGTAGAGCCTTTAGAAGCCGCAACTTCCTTTCCCTTTAAATCTTCCACCGTTTTAATATCACTATCTGTGCGGACGAAAATTTGAGGACCTGAGTAGTAATAAGGGGTAGAGAAGGCAACATGTTTACTTCGTTGATCATTAATTGTATGACTGGCAACCGCGGCGTCTGCCCGACCGGTCTTGACACCTTCCACGATACCTTTGAATTTTATCCGTTTAGGTACTGGCTCCAGGTCGAGTTCCTTTGCAATTGCATCGCCAACCTCAATATCGAATCCGGTTACGGTCATGTCATCATTAACATAACTGAATGGCTTGAATTCGCCTGAGGCAGCGAATACAAACTGGTCCTTATTGATCAGCTTACTCCCATCCTCTAGCTGGTCCTTTTCAGCACAGCCGGATAGAAGACCAAGAACAGCCAGAATGGATAGAATGAATGTAACTGATGATTTCATGATAATTTCATTTCCCCCTTTGAAAAAAACTAATAGAATGGTCTATACCCTTTTGAGGCAGTGAATAACCTCATTAACTAGAGAAAATAAAACTGAAATAAAAAAGGGTGTCCAGATCATGCCGACCTTTCATTAAAGAATCCCCTTCACTATGCATTTCATAAAAGGTTCTCTGCCTGTGCCTTCATTTCCTCCAAATTACCGGTAATTTCCTGAAATAATGACAATAATTATTTAATTGAGTAAGAAATTTCGGCAAGATTCAACTCTAGAGATGAATTTGAAACACTTCAGGGTGATGATTTAGATTCTATCGAAAGAGAAAAACGGATGAAAACCTTATCTAATGGACGGGATGGAATAAAACTATGGAGGTTTCAAAAAAGGACCATGGTGGCTGTCAACAAAATCCCGAATTGATTGACTGCCTTTAATTTTGCCTATGAATTGAAGTATAATATAGCAAAATAGAAGAAGGGCAGTTGGGAAAATGGTGAGCAACTTTGTGCAAGAACAGTTACAGGAGTTTCGCGAAAAGAATCAAGATAGGGGCCGTTTAATTATAAAATGTCCGGACCAGCCCGGAATTGTTTCGACAGTTACAGCCTTTCTTAAAGAGTATGATGCAAATATTGTTGAATTGAGTCAGTATTCGATGAATCCTGAGGGCGGTACCTTTTTCACCAGGATCGAATTCGATTGCCCAGGATTGAAGGATAAGGCAACGGGTATGCAACTGGCTTTCCAGGAAGTTTCGACAGCATTCTCGATGCAATGGACATTTAACCATGTGAGTGATCTGAAGAGGACGGCGATCTTCGTTTCCAAGGAACCGCATTGCCTTCTGGAATTGCTATGGGAGTGGCAAAGCGGGGATTTATTAGCTGATATTGCGCTAGTCATCAGTAATCATGAAGATACCAGGCAAATTGTCGAATCGATGGGCATCCCGTTTTATTACATTCCTGCAAATAAGGATATACGTAAGGAAGTGGAGACTAAACAGCTTGGACTTCTGGAAGAATTCAAAGTGGACCTTATTGTATTAGCCAGGTATATGCAAATATTGACGCCGGACTTCGTAGCGGCCCATCCAAACAAAATCATAAATATACATCATTCATTTTTACCTGCCTTCATTGGGGCCCGGCCTTATGAACGAGCTTATGACAGAGGTGTTAAGCTGATTGGGGCGACTTCCCATTATGTGACGAATGATTTGGATGAAGGTCCAATCATCGAGCAGGATATTGAACGTGTGGACCATCGTGATTCTGCTGGGGATATGAAGAAAATCGGTCGTTCAGCTGAACGCAGGGTGCTGGCACGTGCCGTTAAATGGCATTTGGAGGACCGCGTTCTTGTTCATGAAAATAAAACGGTAGTCTTTTAAAGTGAAAAACCCCCCTTTGGGTTGCCAAGGGGGGGTTTTTAGGATGGAATTTAGTGAGTGCTAGTACGTGTACTCCACTCTTACTGAGGCAGTGATGTTCAATTCACCAGGCTGAATCGGGGTAGTCGCCATTTTTGAAAAGGTACTGGTTTGATAAAGCATTGGAGTTGCCGTTTCAGATAGCTCTTCAACCTTATTAGGGACTGGGTTCAATGAAACTCCTAGCGTTCGAGCCATGGAGAGTGCTTTTTCGTATGCATTTTTTAAAGCGAGAGAAAGTGCCTGGTTATAGTAAGCATCTGGATTGGATAAGGAGAAGCGGATGTTGGTGATTGAATTGGCGCCGCTTCTGACGGCCGTGTCGATTATGCTGCCTATTTTCTCGATGTCGGTCGTTTGGGCCTGGATGATGTGCTGGACTTTGTAGTTCTTGAACAATTCCTTTCCGTCAATATAATCATATTGTGGATCGATTCTGTAATCACTCGTTTTCAATTGTTCTTCGGGTATGCCTGCGGATTTAAGTGATGCGATGACATTTGCGATTGCTAGGGAATTGGCTTGCTGGGCCTTTTGCGGATCCTTATCCTCTGTTATGACTCCAAGGGTGATTGTGGCTTGATCCGGAGCAGCCTGAAGCGTCTCTGAGCCGGAAACTTTCAATGTATGTTCATCGTTGCGGTAATAATCCTTATCGGGGGCATTGTATTCTTGATTCATTTTGACACCAGCCTTTTTAAAGAGATAATCTCACCCCTATTGTACGAATTATGAATGGGAAACATGATTGAAATATCCCCATTGTCATTAATTCGTCGAACAATCACAAAAAAACACTCGGCCTGGACCGAGTGCACATTACTTATGAATGACTTGAACCCTGCCAACCTGGCCATCAGTCAATCTTACTTTAATTCCATGAGGGTGAGTGCTGGAGTTGGTTAAAATATCCTTTACAGTGCCGCTTGTCAGTTTTCCGCTGCGTTGATCTGCTTTAAGTACAATGTCCACAGAGGTACCTGGGGTAATATCTTTCCGATTTTTACCGTTCATGTTCGATTCAATCCTTTTAGAGTTATTTGCAACCATTCAATCATGCAGTAACTTCAGTATAAGGAAAACAACGGACCCAGTCGACTATTAGATAAAATCACAAATTGACCATTAGCGAATTTTTTTCAATGGTTCGACAGCAGGGCCATTTATAACTTCACCAGCGATAGAGTAGCGGGAGCCATGGCATGGGCAATCCCAAGTACGGTCACCGCTGTTCCAGGCAACCTCACACCCCATGTGGGTACATGTGGAATCGACAATATGCAGCAGGCCATCATGATCACGGTAACACCCAGCCTTGTCTCCATTCACCTTCACGATTGCTCCTTCATCAATTCCTAAGTCTTCCGGCGTTTTATGAATGACAGCCAATTTGCCTTTGATCAGATGTTTTGCTACATCAGCGTTATCTTGGACTATATTCTTCATGCCTTTTAAACGGGCAGGGTCATACAAATCTGCATACCGGTTATCTCTTTG
The DNA here is from genome assembly GCF_030676415.1 of Peribacillus frigoritolerans. Taxonomy (GTDB): domain Bacteria; phylum Bacillota; class Bacilli; order Bacillales; family DSM-1321; genus Peribacillus; species Peribacillus frigoritolerans_A. The sequence continues at coordinate 98,173 of NZ_JAUUTW010000008.1, forward strand.
CAAAACACTGTCAGTTAGAATCTTGGCTGCAATCGATCCATTCGTCATTCCCCATTTTGCATAGCCGGTAGCTATCAGGACATTTGGGTGATTGGGCGTCACTGGTCCGACAAAGGGAATATTATCCGGTGTCACAATATCCTGTGCCGACCAGCGGTAGGGAATTTCCTTCACATCGAAATATTGGGAACTGAAGTCCTTCAGTGCTTCATAATGCTCGATCATCGGGATTCCCTGGCCTGTTTTATGGCCATCTCCGCTGACTAGTATAAGTTTTTCCCCATTGTCCAACTCCGTATAGCGAAGGGAGCGGGTAGGGCTGTCTGCACTGTAATACATCCCGCCTGGATATTCCTGTTCAGTCTTGATACCAAGTACATAGGACCTCTGTACATGAACACGGGCAAAGTATAAGCCCATTTCATCATTAAAAGGGAAGTGCGAGGCAACGATTACCTGATTGCTTTTGATTGTATGCCCAGTATCCGTCAGAACGGTCGGTGGATCGCCGTCTTCAATCTTCATTGCCGTTGTCCGTTCATAAATTGTGCCTCCACTTTCGAGAATTGTCGAAATGAGGGCAGTTAAGTATTTTAACGGGTGAAACTGTGCTTGATCTTTCATTATCACAGCAGCTTTACAAGGAATGGAGAAAGGGATACTCTCTGCATAATCCCCCCGAATGCCGAGTTTTTGATAGGCTTTCAGTTCTTTTTGAATTTTGCTTTTATATTCATCCGTCTTTGCGTAGACATAAGCATCCTGTGCAGTCAAATTACATTCAATGGAATGTTCTTTTACCAAGTCTTTGACTAGCTTCATTCCATCTGCATTGGCTTCATAATAAAGTTTGGCCTTCTCTTCACCATGGTCAGTGATCAACTGGTCGTAAATCAAGCCATGCTGAGCCGTGATTTTTGCTGTAGTGTGTCCTGTCGTACCAGTAAGGATTTCGCCTGCCTCGATCAGTGTGACTTTAACACCTTGTTTAGCTAGCAGATAAGCTGAAGTGATGCCAGTAATTCCGCCGCCAACTATTAAGACATCAGCGGTTATATCTGTATCTAGTTTAGAAAAAGAAGGGAAAGTTAACGCACTGCGCCAATAGGGTTCCGGAAATCGGGGAAGGTCTGTATTTTTTTCAGTCATTTAAATACCTCCATACAGTTCTTTAGTGAATAGTCCATTTATTACCATACCCAAATCCGCTATTTATACGCTTATTTTTGTAAGAAGAAAGGTTTAAAAAAATACATTATTTGGTTTGTTTACAATTACGTATACATGTAAACAAAAATAGACATGTTGTACACAAATATGTATACATGTTTACAAACACGTACACATGGCTATATATAAGGTGTATACATATTTGTTCCTGTTGTAAACAATTCGAAAATTATATCTACTGTTAATGAAGTATTGACTATCGTGGAAACTTTTTCAGCTTCCAGAATTGTGGAGGGAAGGCCGTTAAATATTTTAAAGGGGTGAAACTGTGCTTGGATCATGGAATATTTACAAGGAAAGGAGAAAGGGATTCTTATGCATAATCCCCGCGAATGGATAGTTTCGATAGGCGTTTAGTTCTTTTGAAATTTCACTTTTATTTTCTTCTTTTATATTCTTCAGTATTCGCGTGAATATAGGTATCCATTGCAGTCAAATTTCATTCAATGGAATGTTCTCTACCAAGTCTTTGATAACTGCATTGGCTACATAATATAGTTTGGCTTTCTCTTCACCATGTTTTAAGTGAACAAACAAATCGCAAATCAGGCCATGCTGTGGTGTGTCCCGTTGTTCCGTTAAGGATTGCGCCAGCTTCTATCGGTGTAACTTTAATACCTTGTTTAGCTGAGTAATCCCTGTAATTCCGAATGGTTATATCTGTATCTAGTTTAGAAAACGAAGGGGAATTTAACGGACTGCGCCAATAGGGTTCACGAATTTGGGGAGTTACTTTATTTTTCTCAGTCATTTGAATACCTCTTTACAGTCCATTTGTGAATCGCCCATTTATTACCATAACCAAATTCGCTATTTATACGCTTATTTTTGCAGGGGGAAAGATCAATTAAAAATACAATATATGGTTTGTGTACAAATACGTATACGTGTAAACAAAAAAAAGATACAACGTGCACAATTACGTATACATGTGTACAAATACGTACACATAGCTATATATAAGGTGTATACATATTTGTTCCTATTGTAAACAATTTGAAAACAATTCGACAAATATAGCTATTACTAATGAAGCATTGACTATCGTGGGAACTTTTTCTATCCTTAAAGGGAATGCTTCACTAATTTTTTTTCTATAAAAAAGGGGATGTTTTTAGATGAGTTCTAGAATCGCAGCAGTAGACGTAGGAAATGATGCTATCAAGGCTATTTTTGGAAAGCTAGAGTCTGAACTTTATATACCGAACGTCATTGCAAAAGACATAGAGGACCGTCCGGTCATTGGGATTGAGGAACTTAATGAAAAAAACCCATTGGAAGGGATTCATATTAGGGTCCATTCACCGGCCCTTCAAGACAATAATGCGATTTATCGCGTTGGGAACTTGGCGACAAAAAGTGATAATCCTACAGAACTGGATTTAGGAAGCAGTAAATCGGAAGAAGATCAAACATTAGTCATGCTTTTTGCGGCTCTTGCATTAGACGCTGCCAAGTTGGGGGACAACGATACATTCAAAAAAGTGAATAACGTTGTGGAAGCCAACTATACGCTTGGAACAGGGTTGCCACTTCGGGAGGTTAAAGAAGGGAAAGATGTCGGGTACCGCTCGAAATTACTTGGTTCAGTCCACCAGGTCGAATTTTTAATTACTCCTAAATACCAAGGCATGAAGGTTAATATCAAATTCGATGAAGTGAAAGTCTATCCAGAGGGCTTCGCTGCATACATAAATTTGGTCATGGATAAAGATTTGAATATCATTAACCGTGAATTAATAGATAGAAGAATACTCATTCAGGATATCGGTGGATTATCGACGGACATCGCGGTCATTAAAAATCGTAAAGTTGACGATGACAAAGCGCAAGGATTCAACTTGGGAGTAGCTGAAGCCCTTGAATCGATTCGTGAAGAAATCAGGAAGAAACATGGTGTCGAGCTGGATAGCAGGCGTGACGTCGTTGAAATCATCACGAAGAAAAATGATCGCAATCATATTATGGTTCGCGGAAGCAGGACAAGCGTCCATGATATCGTCGACCGCATTTTAGGTGAACTGGCTAAAAAGCAATATCGTCACCTGCGCAACGTATGGCAAAAAAATTCCCAAACGGAAATCTGCTATTTTGTAGGCGGGGGATCGATTGTCCTGAAAGATTACTTGAAAACATTGAATCAAAATTTCGATGGCTACAATATAGACTTTTTCGAAGATGAACGAGAAAGCGTTTGGATGATGGCAAACGCCTATTATAAATTGATTTCGGATTTTAATCGCCGGAATTCAAAGGAACAGAATCAGTCCCAGCAAAAGAAGAAAGAACAAAGAACGGGTTCTATTAAATAGGTGAGAGAATGAAAAAAACAGCTTCTTCTGAAATTAAAAGAGGGCAAGCCATCACTTTTCGTATCCCTTCGGATGTATCAGATTATACGTTAAGACAGCTGCAGAAATTGAAGGACACGGAAAGAAGGAATTTTTCCAGTAAAATTGCCGAATTTGTTCTCGATGGAGTCGGGCAATCCACCCATCAGGATCGGGAAATGATTGCCCTGCCCATGCCGAACAAGCTAAGCAAATCTCAGCGTGATTGGCTCAAGCATTCCCACTCAGAAGCTATGCTTGGAACGATTATGTACAACCTTTTATCCGATCCTTTACGCGCTACCGCCTTGCTTGCCTCTTTGAACAGTAATGGATCGAATGAGGAATATATGCAGGTTGAGCTTGAAGAAAAGGAAGTGGAGAAGGTCAAGGAAGACTTACCTAAGAAAGATCTGGATGACTTTGATTGGAATTTGGATGAACCCTCACAACAAGAGGAAGAAACCGAACCGGAAGAGGAAAATCTTGACGATCTCCTGGGTGATTTTCTCGATCAAATGAACCAGTGAACATATAGGAGGATATCTGACGACAAGTTGGATATCCTCCTTTTTCTTTTTTCGGGGCTATAAAAAAAGAGGAACCACAAGGGGTCCCTCTTAAAATGATCAAGCTAGGAAAATCAGTTGATAAAGAAATAGAACAGCAAACATGTACACGAACGGATGCACTTCACGGAATTTGCCTCTTGCCATTTTTAAAATGGGATAGGCGATGAATCCGAGTGCTATCCCGTTGGCGATGCTTGATGTTAACGGCATGGCGACAATGACTAAAAAGGCTGGGAATGATTCATCAAAGTGTGTCCAGTCAATTTCATTCATGCTTTTGATCATCATACTTCCCACGATGATCAAGCTAGGTGCCGTGATTGCCGCGACATTTGAGACAGCTCCAATCAGTGGGCTGAAGAAGGCGGTTATTAAGAAAAGGATGGCCACTACCAACGCGGTTAAACCTGTCTTGCCGCCCGCTCCTACACCAGCTGATGATTCAACTGAGGCAGCGGTAGGGCTTGTACCGAACATGGCGCCAACTGTAGTGCCGATGGAATCTGCAAAGAAGGCACTGCCGGATTTTTCAAGCTTATTATCCTTCAGCAATCCAGCTTGCCGGACTATGCCTAATAAAGCACCGGTCGTATCGAAAAGCATTACAAGCAAAATGGAGAAGACGACGCCATAAAGCCCGTAGTTAATGACATCGGCGATAGATGTGATTGGATTGGCGACTATTATCCCTTCAGGTAATGAAGGAGTGGAAACCAGACCGTTAATTTCCAATTGGCCTGTAAAGAAAGCGATTATGGCAGTCACGATCATTCCGATGAATATCGCTCCTTGCACATTGCGAACGATCAGCACGATCGTTATGACCAAACCAACCAAAGTAAGCGCCACACTGGGATCCTTGAAGCTTCCAAGGGTTACCAGGTTGGATTCATGCTGTGTTACGACACCTGACAAACGAAGTCCGATAAAAGTGATGAAAAGCCCGATTCCTGCACTGATTGCATGCTTCAAGTTATTTGGGATGGCCTCGATCAATTTTGAGCGGAAAGAGGTTAGGGATAAAAGGATAAAGATGATACCGGTAACAAAGACTGCAGAGAAGGCAACTGTGTATGAAATATCATGGGTTCCCAGTACCGAATATGCAAAATAAGCATTCAATCCCATTGCCGGGGCTATGACAATTGGGTAATTGGCTAAAAGGGCCATGCATAGGGTACCGACTATTATTGCGATTATGGTTGCTGTGAATGCCTGGGCGAATGGAACACCCGCATCAGAAAGGATCATTGGGTTTACAACGATGATATAAGCCAGTGTTAAAAAGGTTGTAAGTCCCGCAAGTACTTCCGTCTTAATATTTGAATTCCGTTCTTTTAATTTAAACATGCGGTCACTCCTTTTTTATATACAAAAAATCCTTGCAAAAATCTACAAGGAGGAGATGCTTACCCTTTTTCAAGTAAGTAGCTCGATATATGGATAATAAATCTTATAAATTATATTAGAAAAATAACTAAAGTACAATAGCATGAAAAATTTTGAGGTACAGGTTTTCTCGAAAATAGATAATGATATACTAACAAATAGCTTAGACTAAGGAAAAGGACTTTAAGTAAGGAAGCTGTTACCATTAAAGTGGATTTATCAATCAATTAAATGAAGAAATTCAGAAAGTAGGCCCATACATGACAGAATTCATCGACCTTGGCGTCAGCCCGGCGATTAACATGATATTAAAGCAAATAGGAATATCCGCCCCTACCCCGATTCAGGAGAAATCGATACCAGATATCCTTGCTGGAAGGGATGTCATCGCGAAGGCGCAGACGGGGACAGGGAAGACTTTGGCCTTTTTGCTGCCAATCCTGGAAAAAGTCGATCCAGCCGCATCCCACATACAATCACTGATCGTCACGCCAACCAGGGAATTGGCATTGCAAATCACTGCTGAATTGAAAAAATTCGCTAATGAAATCGAAGGACTTCAAGTGCTTGCAGTTTATGGCGGACAGGATGTCGAGCAGCAAATGAAAAAGCTGACAAGAAACATCTCCGTGGTGGTCGCCACGCCAGGCAGGTTATTAGATCACTTACGAAGAGGCACCATCGATCTATCACAAACTCAAACACTCGTGCTTGATGAAGCTGATCAAATGCTTCATATTGGATTTTTACCAGAAGTGGAAGAGATCATGGGACAGCTTCCAGAGGAGAGCCAAACGTTGCTCTTTTCAGCGACGATGCCTGAACAGGTGCATCAATTGGCTAAACGCTACATGACAAAACCATTAACTGCCGCTGTGAAGGCTGAGCAAGTAACGGTCGAGAAAATCAGGCAGCTTGTCATCGAGACGACCGATCGTGCCAAACAGTCTTCATTAATCAACATGATCAAAGAAGAACAGCCCTACCTTGCGATCATATTTTGCCGTACAAAACGTCGCGTTTCGGTTTTGAATGATGCCCTGAAGGCAGCTGGATTCAATTCTGAAGAGCTTCATGGTGACCTTTCACAGGCAAAGCGGGAACGTGTCATGAAAAACTTCAGAGACGCAAAGCTTCAATATTTAGTGGCAACGGACGTTGCTGCACGAGGGCTCGATGTAGAAGGTGTAACCCATGTGTTTAATTATGATGTTCCCGAGGATGCAGAAAGTTACATCCACCGAATTGGCCGGACGGGCCGAGCGGGTGAGAATGGCTTGGCTGTAACCTTCATAGCAACGAAGGACCTTCAGCTTTTAAGCGATATTGAAAAAGGGATCTCCATGAAAATAGAAAGAAAGACGATTGAAGGAGTGAAAATGTTCCAACCCGATGAGGTGAGGCAAAAAAGGAAGCGTCATGAAGACTCTTCCGATGAGGGTACCCGCCGACCGCGTTCGGGAGGTGGAAGGAAACATCGGGAACGGATAGATACGAGAGGACCGAATCGAGGCAGTCACCGTTCTGTAAATCAAGCGGACAATCGTGAAGTCGAGAGGGAAAAACCACGGGGAGGCCGGATGGAAAACAGCCGCGGACCCAAACGTGACGAATCAAGGGGAAGCCGTCCCGAAAACAGCCGTGGACCAAAGCGTGACAATCCACGAGGAGATCAAAGAGATAGCCGTAGATCTACTAGTCCACAAGGGCCAAGTAATCGTAGGGGTGGATCTGGCAGCAGCCCCAATAGAGGGAGAAACCGGTAAAAGGGGGAGACGGGAGTGGAAAAGCCTTGGTTGGCAGAATATCCAGTTTCGCTGGAGCTAGCAAGGAAATTGATCATGGTGCAGTTTCCGGAAATTGAGTTGAAAGAGATCAAGCAACTTGGGGAGGGTTTCGATAACACGGTCATACAAATCAATGGGCAATTTGTATTCCGTTTCCCCCGTCGCCCTATTGCGGTTACGTTGATTCAGGTGGAAAATCAGCTTTTGCCTTCCATTGCAGGCACTTTTCCGCTTGCTATCCCTGAACCGGTCTTTTTCGGGAAGCCAAGTACACTGTATCCTTATCCTTTTACTGGTTATAAAATGGTAAAGGGACACTTGCCTGTAGAAGGATCAATGGCAAATAAGGTCGAATCGGCAAAAAGGTTTGCCCATTTTTTGAAGGTACTTCACAGTTTCCCTGTGGAAAGGGCTATGCGTTTAGGTGTGCTGCCTGATGGGATGATGAGGCTTGATGTATCCTATCGAAAGAAATCGCTAATGGAAAATGTCTCAAATCTATTAAAGCTGGGATACTTTGAACAGGCGCATGCGGTTAAGGATTTTGTTGATACCTTAGGCGAATTGAAGGTTCAGCATCCGATTTCACTCGTTCACGGAGACATTCATATCCGGAATGTTTTACTTGATGACGAAGGCGTACTCGCAGGTATCATTGATTGGGGAGATGTTCATGTCGGGAATCCAGCCATTGATTTCTCCTTTTTATACAGTTATTTCCCAAAAGAGGTACGCAGAGTTTTTTTTGAAATCTATGGTGAAATAGAAAAGGAAACAGAGGGCTTAGCCCGGTTCAGGGCAATATATATGCTTGTTACATTACTCGTTTATGGCATAGACCGCCATGATGAAGAGCTCATTGCCATTACGAGTACCGGTTTGAAATATGCTATAGAAGAATAATTGTCATGTTCTTTTGATGTTTAGGAGGTTCATATGAAGGCAAGTTTTTATCATTCAATCACATTAATGACGAACATGTTGGATCAAGCTGGTATTCCTTACCAATATACAGGTCGATCTGCTCTGTTCGTACAAGGAGTGGATATCGATGAGTATAAGAACATCGATATTGATATACAATGGGATGTCTTTAATGAGGCTTTAAACCTTTTTTCTGAATACTCCCCAACAAAGCCTGAAAGAAATCCTGAGACTGCCTTCTTTCTAATGGATGTCGAGGGGGTTTCTGCTACTGTGCGCTGCCGGTTTAACACGACCATTAAAACGGACCCTTATCGTTTGTCTATAAAGATGGGGGATATGGAGGTTTGGTGCAGGTCGTTATACAGTTATCTATACGACGAAGAAATGAGAAAGTACAGTGCCGAGATCCATGCTTACTTATCTGCCGAGCAGCAGGGGTTCACAGCGGAAAATGAACAGGCGTGGAACCAGAATAATTATTTAGCGCTGGTCAATCGTTATGGAGATCCCATGGAATTGGCATCAAAAATCAAGCAAAATCCAAAATGGAGACTGCACCCTTTTTATAAATATATGGGAGAAATATCCGGTAAAAAAATCACTCATTTGATGGGGTCGAACGGTGTTAAAGCAGTTGCCCTCGCCATATTGGGAGCTGAAGTGAAAGTTGTTGATTTTTCCCAGGAAAACGCAATGTTTGCAAATGAGCTGGCCAGTGGGGCCAATGTCTCCATCGAGTATATCGTTTCGGATGTCCTTTCGCTATCATCCGAGCATGAATCAGGGAATCAAGATTTGGTTTTAATGGAGCTCGGTGTGCTTCATTACTTAATAGATCTGCAGCCGTTATTTGAAAAAATTAAAAAGATGTTGAAACCTGGAGGCCGATTCGTACTGCATGAATTTCACCCGATTTCAACAAAGCTCATTACTTCAAATGGTAAAAAACATAAAATAACAGGCAACTATTTCGCTCCGGCAATCGAAAACAATGAGGTCGCTTTTTCGAAGCATATGCCGGATGAGGAAAAAGGGAGCCTTTCAAGAGTTGTACAGCGTAAATGGACAATCGGGGAACTTATAACGTCATTAGGTCAATCAGGGCTTGTTATTAAAGTACTCGAGGAAGAACCGAATCATAAAATCCATGATATTGGGCTTCCAAAAACATATACCTTGGTGGCGGAACGAGTTTAAGCTGCATGTAGAGGAAATGAAAGCTGACTGAAGGAGTCTTTTCAGTCAGCTTTTTATATTTCATAATAAAGGGGATGCCGCGTTATGCGACATCCCCTGAAAAATTAATTTTGGGCCGACCATTCCTCTACATCCCATACTTTGGTTACCCAATCTTCATAGAAATCAGGTTCATGGCATACGAGGACAATCGTTCCTTTATACTCTTTCAATGCACGTTTCAGTTCTTCTTTTGCAACTACATCCAAATGGTTGGTCGGTTCATCGAATAACAGCCAATTGCTTTCGGTAAGCATGAGTTTACACAGGCGCACTTTTGCTTGTTCTCCACCGCTTAAATGGCTCATCGGACGTGTAATGTGCTCGTTTTTCAAACCGACACGGGCAAGAATCGCACGTACCTGCGGCTGGTCCAGATGCGGAAATGCATTCCATACTTCATCGATTGGCGTCGTATTGCCTGCTTTCACTTCCTGTTCAAAATAAGAAGAAAAAAGGAAGTCCCCAAGTGATCTTTTACCGCCTAGAGGATCAATTTTACCCAAAATCGTTTTTAAAAGAGTGGATTTACCAACTCCATTACAGCCGACCACGGCAATTTTTTCTCCTCGTTCGATTGTCATGGATAACTTCGGAAGCAATGGGCGGTCATATCCGATTTCCAGATCTTCACCTTCAAAGACATAACGGCTGCTCGCACGTGATTCTTTAAAGTCGAATGTAGGTTTCATTGCAGTTTCTGGACGATCAATACGTTCCATGCGGTTCAATTGCTTTTGACGGCTCTTTGCCCGGCCGGTCGTTGAATAACGGGCTTTATTTTTTGCAATGAAATCTTCCTGCTTTTTAATGAATTCGCGCTGTTTTTCATATGCGTTAATATGTTGGTTTTTATTCAATTCAGCCAGCTCAAGGAATTTTTCATAAGTTGCCGTGTAACGGGTCAGTTTAGAAAATTCAAGATGGAAGATGACGTCGACGACGCCGTTCATGAACTCGGTGTCATGTGAAATTAATAAGAATGCATTAGGATATTCCTTTAAGTAGCTGCTCAGCCAGCGGATATGCTCCACATCCAAGTAGTTCGTCGGTTCATCAAGGAGCAGTACTTCAGGCTGTTCCAAAAGTAACTTGGCTAGTAAAACTTTTGTCCGTTGTCCACCGCTTAGGGCAGAAACGTCACGGTCCAATCCGATTGCATCCAATCCTAAGCCGCGTGCCGCTTCTTCAATTTTAATATCCAGGTTGTAAAAACCGCCGGCTTCCAGCTTGTCCTGGATTTCGCCCATTTGTTCCAAGAGTTCTTCAAGTTCCTCCGGAGTGGCCGTACCCATTTTCTCTGTAACTTCATTCAATGCTTTTTCCTGCTCGAATAAAGGTAAGTATGCATCCCTTAAAACGTCGCGAATCGATTTACCTTTAGAAAGTATCGTATGTTGATCAAGATAGCCATATTCGACACCAGGTGTCCATTCCACCCGTCCATCATCATGGATGAGTTGTCCTGTAATGATATTCATCATCGTTGACTTCCCGACACCATTCGCCCCGACCAGACCAACATGTTCGCCGGCCATCAGGCGGAAGGAAACATCCTTGAATAAGGTACGGTCGCCAAAGCTGTGTGCTAATTTATCTATAGAAAGTAAGCTCATTTTATATTGAACCTCCCAATTAATTTGAAAAAATCCCTACGTTTCATCATACTAAAATCTGCACGGGATTGCTATCTAATCTATTAATTTACATATATGTGGGTACGGGGAGCCCCTCGAAGTAAAGTCCTTAATGTGAACCCCATGGATCCAATGCCATGCTGTGCATTATCGCCCTGTCATAAATTATATGAGATAATAGAGGAACCAGTTTAAAAGCGAAAGGATGTTATTATGAGTAAAACAGTCGTACTGGCCGAGAAACCTTCGGTCGGCAGAGATATAGCAAAAGTCTTGAATTGCGGAAAAAAGGGTAATGGCTTTTTTGAAGGCGAACAGTATATCGTCACTTGGGCACTAGGTCATTTGGTCACCCATGCAGATCCGGAATCTTATGATGAAAAATATAAAACTTGGCGCCTTGAGGACCTGCCCATGTTGCCGTCTACATTGAAATTGGTCGTGATCAAGCAATCAGGCAAACAATTTCAATCGGTTAAAACACAATTGAACCGCAATGATGTCAAGGATGTCATCATTGCAACGGATGCAGGCCGTGAAGGGGAACTTGTTGCACGCTGGATTCTCGAAAAAGCGAATGTGAAGAAGCCGGTCAAACGGCTTTGGATTTCCTCTGTAACGGATAAAGCGATCAAAGATGGATTTAAAAATCTGAAGGATGGCAAGGAGTATGAAAACCTATTTGCCTCTGCTGTGGCAAGGGCGGAAGCGGACTGGATCGTTGGGATGAACGCGACACGTGCCCTAACGACCAAGCACAATGCCCAGTTATCCTGCGGGAGGGTCCAAACGCCGACACTCGCGATGATTGCAAAAAAAGAAGAAGAAATAAAACAATTCCAGCCTAGGAAATATTATGGAGTTTCGGCAATTGCAGAATCCAATTTGCGCCTGATCTGGCAAGATGCCCAAACAAAAGATATCCGCACATTTGATAAAAACAAGGCAGAAAAGGTTCTTGCAGCCGTTAAGGGGAAAAGTGCAGAAGTGGTTGAAGTGAACAAGTCCCATAAGAAAAGTTTTGCCCCTTCTTTATATGATTTAACAGAACTTCAACGGGACGCCAATAAGAAATTCGGCTATTCGGCGAAAGAGACGTTATCGATCATGCAGCGTTTATATGAAAGCCATAAAGTCTTGACTTATCCAAGGACGGATTCACGCTTTTTATCAACGGATTTGGTCGATACGCTAAAAGAAAGATTACAGGCTGTAAGCATTAAACCATATGCACAGTATGCATCGAGGATCCTGCGCAGCCCGATTAAGGCCAATAAATCGTTCGTGGATGATAGCAAGGTTTCTGATCACCATGCAATCATCCCCACTGAGCAAACACCGCTGCCGGGAAAACTGAGCGACAAAGAATCGAAAATCTATGATTTGGTCGTTAAAAGGTTCCTTGCTGTAATGATGCCGCCTTTTGAATATGAGCAAACGACCATCACCGCACAAATGGGGCAGGAGACGTTCATGGCAAAAGGGAAGGTCGTCCTGAAGTCAGGATGGAAGGAAGTTTATGATCACCAATTCGATGAGGAAGAGGCTAAAGATGGCCTTGTGGAGCAACTGCTTCCGAACGTTCAAAAAGGTGACAATTTAACCATATCGACTGTGAAACAAACAGAGGGTGAAACGAAACCGCCGGAACCATTCAATGAAGGGTCACTTCTTTCGGCAATGGAGAATCCTGCTCGTTTCATGGCAGGGGAAAGCAAAGAGCTCATCAAGACTTTGGGTGAAACTGGCGGGATTGGAACTGTTGCAACGCGTGCTGACGTTATTGAAAAACTGTTCAATAGCTTCCTGATCGAGAAGAGGGGAAAGGGCCTTCATGTTACCTCGAAAGGAAAACAACTTCTTCAATTGGCGCCTGAAGACTTGCGATCTCCAGCTTTGACAGCTCAATGGGAGCAAAAGTTAACGGCGATTGCAAAAGGAAAGCTGCCAAAACAGGCTTTCATCGGCGATATGCGCGACTATGCCAAAAATATCGTCCATGAAATCAAAAATAGTGACCAAAAATTCAAGCATGATAACGTGTCAGGAACGAAATGTCCTGATTGCGGCAAGCTGATGCTTGAAGTGAATAGTAAAAAGGGGAAAATGCTTGTCTGCCAAGATCGTGAATGTGGCCACAAAAAAAGTGTTTCACGTGTAACAAATGCCAGATGCCCACAATGTCATAAAAAGATGGAAATGCGCGGTCAAGGAGAAGCACAGACATTCACCTGTAAATGCGGTTTTCACGAAAAACTTTCCTCTTACAATAAACGAAGAGGGCAAAATAAAAATCAAAAAGTATCCAAAAATGAAGTCTCCAATTATATGAAAAAGCAAAATAAAGAAGAGCCGATCAATACTGCATTCGCGGATGCCTTGGCAAAACTGAAATTCGATAAATAAAAGAAAAGAGTCCTTCACCTTTAGCCCCATGGTGAAAGGGCTCTTTTTTCGGGGTCAAATTTCCTTGTCGGCGGGCCCATCTTTCCAGACAACAGGGCTGCCGCTTGATGAAGGTAAAAGTCATATTAAAGAAAAAGACGGCAGAAAGGGATGGAGCGAGCGCTCCATCCCTTTCCCTGTATATCGATGTTTCTGTTAAATTTCATTCAGTACGGTGCATGTAATTCATATTCAAGTGTTTTGTCAGTGTGTGTGTTTATCCGAATCTACTCGTGTGAGCGTACTGAATGGCTTCTGATCACCCGGACTGAAAATTGCTTCATCATTCTCTGGATTCCATAGGCTGTAAATACTCATGATCAGTATCCTCCTCCTTTGGGTGAGAAGACTAATAATTCCCATTTTGGTTATCATCTGACGCTTCAATTGACTCTAACGCTGATCACCGGGACTAAACACCGCTGCGTCATTCTCTTTGTTCCATTGGCTTCTGATTGTACTCATCATGCACATCATCTCCTTTGGTGAGAATGTCTTACAGTATTTGTATACCCGGATGGGACAGGTTAAAACATATATTTTAAAAAAAGCATGATTATATCCAAAAACCCATTATTTTTCTGCAGATAAATATCGAAAAACGTATTAAACCAGACTTCTTTTTACTATCAAACAGTTTGAATTGTATTGTTCGTTTTTGTACGGGAATGTTCTTATGGTTGTTTCATCGCAATTAGGACATTCCGATTTAACTAACTCGGACAGTTGGAGCATGCCATGTTTGCGTCCCCTAGCAGACTGACGTTTTTTCATAAAGTAACGTTCCACTGCAACTTTTTTAAGTGGCTTCGTACCCAGGCAACGTACATTTTCTGTAAGGGGCCTTGGTTGAAAAGTTGGAAAAAAATCCATACTTGTGAAAATTAAAGAACCTTTTCTACTATGTTGACAAATCATTATTGTAAAGTGATATAATTTTAAATTGTATGCATGACAAAAGGTAGGAGATAGAATCAAATGAATCAAAAATTAATTAATACTGAGAGTAAGTTCAGACCCGAAATCGAAGGGTTACGCGTTGTTGCCGCACTGCTGGTGGCGGTTTATCATATATGGCTTAATCGTGTTTCTGGCGGGGTTGATGTATTCTTTGTAATTTCAGGTTTTCTTATTACCACTTCAATTGTTTCCACAATTAATCGAACAGGGGAATTTCGGTTTCGGCCATATGTCACAAAATTAATGAAAAGATTACTTCCATCTGTATTTTTTATTCTTGCAATTGTTCTGGTTTTAAGTTGGTTTTTATTACCTAAATCAATTTTAGGTAAAACTATACATGAAGTATTTGCCTCTATGTTTTTCTATCAAAACTGGCAACTGGCTTTTTCGAGCACGGATTATTTAGATTCCAGTCAAATGAAAACACCTGTTGAACACTTTTGGGCTTTGTCTATACAAGGACAATTTTATATAATTTGGTTTTTATTATTCACTTTGATTTTATTTTTAATAAAAAAATATAAATTAACTAAAGTTAAAACATTAATCAATACGATTTTAGGAATATTATTTGTTTTTTCTTTTATATACTCCATATATTTAACCTCTGTCAATCAGCCATGGGCTTATTTCATAACGATGACACGTGTTTGGGAATTTGCTTTAGGCAGTTTGCTCTGTATCAATTTATCATCAATTAAGGTAAATAAATATATAGCAACAGTGATAGGGTGGCTTGGATTAATCGGTTTAATTTTAACGGGAATAGTTTTCAATGTATCTGAAATGTTTCCGGGGTATATTGCCTTATGGCCAATGACCTGCGCATTATTCATTGTTTTGTCTGGTACACGCGATGCAAAATATGGTGTCAAACGCTTTTTAGGTTCACCCGTAATGGTGAAGCTAGGTGGAATCGCTTTTGGAATCTACTTGTGGCATTGGGTATTATTGGAGTTCTATCGTTATAATGTCCAAGAAACTCCAGGATTCATCGTCGGAACTCTTATTATCATTTCATCAATTGCCCTTTCTTTTTTAATGACTCGATATATAGAAGAACCAATTCGAAGCTCAAAGGACAATAAATTTTCATTCAAGAGACTCGGAATAATGGGCAGTGTGAATGTACTCTTGATTGCCTCTCTTTTGATTGGAGTATATATAGATCATAATAAGCTGGAAAATAATATAAACGATAAAAATTATCCAGGAGCGTTAGCTGTAAAAAACCCTGACGATATACCTGATCAAGAACCAATACCATCATATTCCGAAGTCTTTGATGATTTACCAAAAGCGCATTTGGACGGCAGTAACCAAGGGTTAAAGGAAAGTGACTTGAAAATTGGGGAATATGGCGAAACTGAAAATTACGATGCCACAATTGCTCTGATTGGCAGTTCCCACTCAGAACATTGGTTAGGTGCCATATTAAAAGCAACAAAAGATGATAATTATCGTGTATTGAATATGACTCGTTCAGGTACACGGTTTTCAACAGGTTATTCGGATGATGATTTGAAAGGTATCTGGGTCAATAATGTTCTGGATTATCTAAAGGATGAAGATGTAGATCTTGTCATATCTCACGCTACAGCTTCTGATACGCCTAATAATAAAATACAGCAACAAATGGTTGATCAGCTGCAGTATGTTAAAGATGAATATGGTATTGAAGTGTTAGCGGTACGTGATGATCCAAGATATAGTTTTAATGTATTGGAATCATTAGAAACAGATGGACTAGAAGAAACTACAAAAAAAATGAATTCAGCAGATAATCAGAAAGACGAAAGCTTTTGGAGACAATTTGAAAAAGAGAATAAATCATTGCATAAAATAGACTTAACAGATTACTTCAAGGTAAACGGTAAATTTCAGCCCATTATTGGCAATGTTATAATTTACCGGGACAATAGACATTTAACGAATACTTATTCTGAAAGTTTCGGACCTATTTTTGAAGAAAAAATCAACGAGATAGGCTTGATTGAGAAGTAAGTATAGCTAAAGGGAAATTTGTAAGCATAAATATTGGTTATCTTGCGATATAAAAAACCTGGGTTCTGTGTTTTACAGGGCTCAGGTTTTTTGATATCTATATGGCTTGATGAAGTAGTGGTCACTTTGTCTAATTTAGCTTTGAGACCTGCATTTTCCTCCATCCCATAAATCACTTGTGCTTATACCAACAGAAAAAACCCTGTTACTCCGCGGAAGAACCGCGTTGTAACAGGGTTTTTTAATTAGCGTCCCAGATAGGAATCGAACCTACGACCTACAGCTTAGGAGGCACTGCTTATTACAGCTTCCTTAACAGTGGGTATAGACTGTTTATAAATGCTATTATAATGGCAATTTCCATGCTTTTACCGTATACCATGCGTAAATACTAAATAAAAGTGTCTGACGTTCCCGAAACAATGTTTCCGGCTTCTATTTTGTATACTAGAGGCCTAGAGGATCGCTAGAGAGGGGAAATACCCGGCCCCTATCCTAAAACTATTGTAATTATTGGCAATGATAAGTAATACAGGGGTGGCCAGGAGGCCGTAAACCATAACCCACATCCAAAACATATAAGTTCCTCTTATTTAGCTTCTTCGATTTTTTCTACTTTATTTTCAAGAAGCGTACTTATAAGGGCAAATACAAATTGCATAACGAACAGCACAATGACGGCTACGCTATATCCGTTAAAGATGGGGTAAGCTTAAATATCCAAACTAGTTGAGATACGCCAGGAAAGAAGAACGATATAATGGCCCAAAAGAATCCTTCATACACGAAGGTTATGTATATAGTGTATATGTGTACCATTGCGCTCATTATCCAAAACCCTATAGTTTGCAAATGTACTTAGATATAAGAAAAATTTCAATATTGCTTCCACATTAACCACTCCTTTTTATTTAGCGATGTCACATGTCATATGCAACGTACAGAATTTAAAATTTTTAGTCCTTCCAAAACCATTTGCGGAACCATCTGGAAGGAAGAGTAGCCAATACACAAATTACAAGAAGTATGAATACAATATCCAGCCTTCCTAAATCAATCAGTATGCCACTTACTACAGCTACACAGAAGAACATAATACCTACAGCAAAACGTTCATTCATAATATTCTCCTTAACTATCCACTACTTTTTTTATTTAGCTATTCCTTCTTCTTCTTTTTCTTCAAGCATCCATTCAATCAATTCGTCACGATCAATTAAAAGCACTTCATTGGAGTTTCCTAGCTTCATAGCCGGAGCCGTGAAGTAGTTATTTGTAATGACCCAACATTCATCGGCCTTGTAATAGCTCTTTGCTGATACAATTTCTTGGACGGCCTTCAGGCCCACCTTTTTACTATAGCGTTTCGCCTGGACTACTATAGTCTTCCCTGGACTCCTTAGAACCAGGTCGGCACCATAATCACCGGAGGTTTTCGTTACCTGGGCCTGGTACCCGTGGGATTCTAAAAGGAATTTCAGGAACACTTCGAATTCTGAGCCCTTCATCCGGTCCACTTCATAAATCCCTGAGTGTCTTATTTTTCGCTCCCATTCTTTCCTACGTTTCTTTGCATTTAGTTCCTCTTTTATAATCCAAATTGTGCCTAGCACCATCACTATACCAATGATGAAAAAAGAAAATATCATGTCCTCTAAATACACTCTGGAAAACACTCCTTATAATGGAAATATAATTATGTAAAAAAATAGGAAGGCCGAAGCCTCCCTGGGTGTTACTTCAATTTGATTTGCTCGTATTCTCCACCGGACCAGCCAGCACCGGAAGATACTTCAATGTTGTATGCTTTAGCTTCAGTAGGAAGTTCGAATACTACTTTACCTGTTTTCGAGATATTTGGATTCATAGTTTCTAAGAAGAAACCAATGCCTCCTTCATTCACGTACATGTCTAGTTCAGCATCAGCACCATATTCAGCGCCATCAGCTTTTATCTTGAACATGTTGGAATCGGCCATACGTTCCTTTTTATCAAGGTTCTTGATTGCCATTTCCACTATTACGAATTTACCTTCAGTTGTTTTGTCTCCAAGAACGTTACTGATCTTTTGCGTTTCTTCCACGCCTTTAACTGTATATTCAAGTTTGCCTACCTTTACAACGTCACCTACTTGGTGCTGTTTAGGAGCTTCTTTTTTGGGCTCTTCTTTCTTCTCTTCCGGCTTGGCTGTAGTTTCAGTAGCCTTAGTATCTGACTTCGTTTCAGTAGAAGTCTCTTCTTCATCCCCGCCACTTGCTATGTTGGCAATCACAATAATGGCTAGAACCCATACCCACCACTTCTTATAAAATGGCTTCTTTACCTTGATTTTCTTTCCCTTACTCAATTTAACTCATTCCCCTTTACTATGACTATATAACTATACTATACCATCCCATCCCTGTATTGAATAGTAAGGTAATTACTTTTTTATCGAACATTAGTCCACCTCAGCGACACCCTATCTAGTAAATACCTCACAATTAGCCCGGCAGCGGTTTATGGTTATATAAAAATACCATTATTTGTAAGTTTACTTTCGCAAACCGTGGTGTATATTTTCCAACCAACAGCGGGGTCGGATGGAGGTACCTACGTCCCCCTATGGTAGCCTTCCGATATTTCACCCTTTCCTACTGTCAATATCTATGTGGTGATAGGTACACCGATTGGTGTATGGGAGATACCTTATAACTACCCCCTGGTGCATACCTCTATGATAGTATGTGTGCCGTATGCCGTTACGAAGTATAGTTGTACAGGCCATAGGGAAGGCCGTATGAAGGTGCTGGAGTTAGGAGTTATGGACTGATCCTAGGGCGATTTTGTTACTATTTTTTCAAACCTCTTACTTATGGAACCAACGCATGCTTTAGTTGAATAAGAATAACTAAAAAAGTCGATTCCTTGAGAAGGAAATCGGCTTTTTTAATAGGTGACATTCCCTTAGCGTTGTAAATTCGCATTTTCCTGATGCTACCCCATGCCCATCAAGCTAACAACATAAATTACTAGCACAAAATGATATTGTTCCAAAACTACCCAGTTCTTGAAAACCAGGCATGCCAAAGAAGCCTATCAAATATGCGCTTTTTTCTAGGCAGCTTGTCTATCCTTCACCGTCGATTGATACACAACCCCAAGAATATCAAAGACAGTCATCTTCTTATACCGATGACATTTACGACCGTTCTTTTTGAGTAGATGATAAAGGCGATGCAAAATTTTCAAAAGTTCTTCTGTGCCAACTGACATCGCTTGAAACAGTAACGGGAAGTAATCCTTAATCATATAAATCGCTTTGTATTCACTTAATTCCTTCTTTTTCTTTTTAAGAAGTAACTGTCGCATTTGAAACATGGTAGAAGAACAGAGGAGAATGCCGATAAGTTGGCCATATAAGTGGCACTCAAGGCGTTCTTTTTTGATTGTTTTACATTCATCGATTTCAAAGAATGACTTCCATGTTTTAAATAAAATCTCAATCTGCCACCGCAGGGAATAGAGGGAATGGACATAATCAGTGGGGACTTCTTCTGGAGATGTGTTCGTAATATAGACGTTCATGCCCATCAAGTGCTTACTTTTCTCCTTCATGACAATGCCTTTCTTCTTTTCTCGAATCGCTTGGTTTTTTAGGCGTGTTTGCGTTTGATCATCAGTTAAACGATGGATAATGACACGTGCTGGGAGCTTCTGATTTTGTCCAATGTATGCTTAGCACCGCAAGGTGACTTTTAAATTGGGGGTTAGGTGAATGTTGGTATTACAATTGGTTTTGGAAGTTTCTATGCACGTACAATGGGAGTCTGTGGTTGCTTTTACAATTCCGGTTGCATGGGCATTAGGGACGAAGAAAGGTTCTCAGAAATGAGGGCTTTTTTTTTATGAATTTCTTTAGTCTCTTCCTTTGAGGAAATGACTAGCCCTACCTACTTAACAGCACCCATCCAGCAGTACCAGTGGGGTTGACCAATGTCCTTAACTCAACAGCAATGCCAATACAGTGGACTAATGAAGGGCTACCCATACACATAGAGGCAAGGTAACACACGATAGCGTCATCAAATATCAACACAAATGACAACAGCAAGCAAGTAACGCAGGAACAAGGCTTCAAGCTGTCTCAAATGTGATTATCAAGATAGAATGATAGAAAGCACGGAATGTCCCTGCTATCCTGCCCTGACCTTTCCCGGCTGCACGCAGATCCGTTAACGTCCCAATAGGATGAAGGGGTATCCCCCCGGACGCTATGCTGTGTATGGGGCATTCTCCTGCTTAAACTGGATACGGCATGTCTAAGAAGTCTCAATGGGAATAAATGGGTGCTTCGAGGGCGATTCTACGATATAATCATGAAATAACTGTAATTGTTAAGAAGGGAAGTCTATATGAGATTAATAGAAAAAGTCATGAAGTATTTTTTTATCATCTTGGCAGTTGTGGTTACAATCTTCTTAATTTCTTTGGTAGCTGCCACATTTGGATACCACATATTACAATAAAACATTCAAAGAACTTATATATGGGGTAGCCCCATGATGCTACCCTCTTTAAGAAAAATAGTCAGTCCAATATCAGCCCACTTGAGAAATTCTTGATATTCTTCATTGGATTATCAGGTGTAATAGCTTCTTCAACGCAGAATTTACACATGGTTCGCAATGTTCGTAACCTGATATTGATTGTATTTACTGATAAAGTAGTGGTTTTCTCACGCTGTTCATCGCCTGCATAAGCCTTCTTATTTTTTGAAAAAGTGATATATTCTCTTATTAAAGAAGGGGATAGCTCGCTAACGTAATTAAAAGACGGATGATAAACAGATAAGTATTCCGTTAAATACCTAATGTGTCGAACATATTCGCCTAATGTTCGCTGTCGGACACCTTCAGCAACTTTTGCACGGAGAAAAATATCTAAGGCTTCTTGCAGTGTGTATTCAATCGTGAAACTTTCCGTAGCCTTACTGTTCAATTTCCGTTCCTTTAACGCAGTTCCACGCTGTTTAATAACGTGTTTCTTCATGAAAAAAAGCACCTCCAGACATAGAAAAATAATAGTGAAATGGAATATCACTGTTTCCTACGTACAGAAATGCTTTTATCCTACATGCAATTTACGGCTTTTACGGTTATACCAACAGAAAAAAACCCTGCTACAACACGGAGAAACCGCATTATAACAGGGCTTATAAACATTAGCGTCCCAGATAGGAATCGAACCTACGACCTACAGCTTAGGAGGCTGTCGCTCTATCCTGCTGAGCTACTGGGACATATATAAAAGTCGACGACTTATTTATTATATTTCTTATAGGCAAACTTTTCAAGCTAATAGCACATACTTATGAAAAAAATTCTCATAAATGCTTAACAGGTCACTAAGCTCTTGCATTTCCCTTTTTATCATTAAATGGAATACTTTATTAACTACTAGGTTCCTGGTACTATTATGCTAGAAAAAATCAGGAGAATGATAGTGGGAAAATATAGAGTTTTATGGATGGCGGCATTACTGGGGATTTTGATTTTACCTGGATGTTCACAAGGGATTTTAGAGGGTATAGGCACAAAGACGGCTGCACCGATTGCGGAAGATGACATTGAAGTGGTCGAAGCAGCTGAGAATGGGACAGGGCAGGATTTGGAGGGCCAAATCGATATGGGAGACTGGATAACGGCCGAGTCCGCGATCCAGCTTCCGATAGATGTATCACAGCATTTCTGAAGGTGATGGCCTTCGGGTTCCAAGTGAGGAATTCCGATCCCCAGATGAAACATTCCTCGTTTTAACCGAAAGTCGGATGCCAAGTGAGAAGTGCGTCTGGCTTACTTTTGATGATGGCTATACAGGCAGCTACACGGAGGCTTTCCCGATATTGAAAGAAAATGATGCGAAAGCAACTGTCTTCATGATCGGGAAGTCCATTGATAAAGGTCATCACCTGACTGAAAATCAAATGTTGGAGATGAGCAGGAATGGGATTTCGATCGAAAGCCATACTATCAACCTTTTGAGCTGAACCGCAAGACGGCAGAGGAGCAAGAAGCGGAAATGGTTCAGTCGAAGGGGCTATTCGACCGTATCCTCGACTAGGACACGACAGTGCTTTCCTATCCGGTTGACCGGTATAACGAAGAGAGTCTCAGGCTGTCAGAAGAAGCTGGATACAAGATGGCAGTCACTACCGAACCTGGGGGAGCTTCAAGGGACCAAGGGATGTATGCCCTGCATCGAGTTAGGATACCACTCGGGTTATCAGTCGATGGGTTTGCGTCACTGATTGAAAATTCTTCAAATCATTGAAGGGGGACGGGGCATTTCGAACTTGTTCAGAAAAATCATATAATAATCGATTCTTACATGGTGTATAATGAAGGCAGTGAAAACTATATACATATGAACGATTTGGTGTCTTAATGACTTAAAAGGGAAGTTGGTGAAATGCCAGCGCGGTCCCGCCACTGTAAATGGGAGCTGACGGCTGTGTACCACTGTATAAGATATGGGAAGGTGCCGTTGACGATGACCATGAGCCAGGAGACCTGCCAGAGTTCGTACACCTGTAACCTACGCGGATGGGAAGGTGTGTGGCAGACCCTTAGAAAGAGTCCGTAATGATATTGTTGCCATACAAGCACCTTCCGTTTAACGGGAGGTGCTTTTTGTTTTGGGGGCATCTGCCAGGAATGCGTTTTCTTTATTAGGTGGGAAGAAATTAAATAAAAAGATTGTGGGGAATGAAAATGAAGAAAATTTTTGGTCTGATACTGTTGATGTTGCTTACAGCAGGCATGATGGTTGGCTGCAGTGACGCTACTGATGAAGGAAAAGAAAAGCAGCAAACGAATCATGCTCAACACGAAGCTTTCCCGATTACGATTAAGGATGCAACAGGGGAAAAAGTAACGATAGAACAAAAACCGAAGAAAATCGTTTCGTTGATACCAAGTAATACGGAAGTGGTGTTTGCACTTGGTTTGGGTAAAAAGGTCATTGGTGTTTCCGACAATGATAATTACCCGGAAGAAACGAAAGAAATTGAAAAAGTTGGCGGAATGGAAATGAACACGGAGCTGATTGTCTCCATGAAACCTGACCTTGTTCTTGCACATGCATCAAGTGCCCATAATTCAAATGAGGGTTTACAGCAGCTTAAGGATGCTGGAATAGATGTCCTTGTAGTCAATGATGCACAAAGCTTTGACCAAGTCTATGAGTCTATTGAAATGATTGGACAGGCAACGGGAGAACATGATAAGGCAAAAGAAATCGTTGCGGATATGAAAACGAAGCTCAAGGATATCCAGGAAAAAGCCAAATCCGTGAAGGAAGAGGATAGGAAGACCGTTTTAGTGGAAGTTTCGCCATCACCGGAAATATACACACCTGGAAAAAATACTTTCATGAATGAAATGCTTAATATTATTTCAGCGGATAATGCTGCTGCTGAATTGGACGGTTGGGCAAAAATTGATGAAGAGTCGATGATTGCTGAAAATCCGGATGTCATCATTACAACGTATGGTTATTATACGAAGGATTCAGAAAGTGAAGTGACGGGTCGAAAAGGATGGCAAGACGTAAATGCTGTTAAGAATGACCAAGTCTTTGATGTTCATTCTGACCTGGTGACCCGTTCCGGTCCACGCTTAATAGAGGGAGTAGAGGAACTTGCCAAAGCAGTCTATCCGAACCAATTTGAAAACTAAATGGACGCTTGCCTATTTGATTGCGTTGTTATTTTTGTTATTCGCAATGACGATAGGCATTTCCTTTGGTTCGGTGCCAGTACCGATTCCCGTACTTATGCAAATAATCGGCAAGGAGACTTTCCATTTGCCGATTTCTGCTGATCCGGATGTGATGCTTACGAATATCGTGATGAACATCCGCTTGCCGCGTGTGCTGCTTGCGGGTTTGGTTGGGGCATCACTTGCGATTGCGGGTGCGGCTTTTCAGGGACTGCTCCGGAACCCGCTCGCTGATCCTTACACATTAGGTATTTCATCAGGAGCATCGGTCGGCGCCGTATTGACAATATTCTTGAATATATCAATGCCGTTCATCGGTTTATATACTCTTCCGGCATTGAGCATCTTATGCTCAGTGCTCACGATGCTCTGTGTACTGACATTTGCAAAAAAAATGGATCGATCGATGAAAGTGGAAACGATCATACTAACGGGAATCATTTTCAGCTCGTTTTTAAGTGCCTTCATTTCATTGATGATTGCGCTGACGGGTGATGAATTAAGACAAATCATCGGCTGGCTGATGGGAAGCGTTTCAATGCGCGGATGGAATTATATTGCGATCATTTTGCCGTTTTTTCTTATTGGTTCGTTGGCCTTGATCATGAATGCAAGCGAATTGAATGCGATGACTTTCGGGGAAGACCGGGCCAAACACTTAGGTGTGAATGTTAAGCGGCGGAAAATGTGGATCTTGGTAGCTGGTTCGACATTGACAGGGGCAGCCGTTGCCGTTTCAGGGGCGATTGGCTTTGTAGGATTGGTCATTCCTCATTTTGTCCGAAAGATTTGGGGACCTGACCATAAACATTTACTTCCGTTGTCATTGCTGATAGGAAGCGGATTCTTAATATTGGCGGATTTTGCAGCACGGACGGTCATTGCCCCATCGGAACTGCCGATCGGGGTGATCACCTCACTTATCGGGGCACCTGCATTTGCGCTGATTTTATTAAAGAGACGGAGAGAAGGGTAAAAACGGATGCTTGAAGTAAAAGGGTTAACAGGTGGATATCACAACAAAGCTGTTTTGGACTCTGTCTCTTTTGATGTACATAAAGGGGAGTTATTCGGGATTCTTGGTCCTAATGGCAGCGGAAAAACGACGCTTTTAAGTATGCTTAGCGGGGTGCTCGATTATAAAGGCGGAAGCGTACGGTTAAGAGGTAGGGATTTGAAGGATTATTCGTCAAAACAACTTGCACAGGTCATTGCTGTGCTCCCCCAACATTCCTCATTAGCTTTCTCCTATACAGTAAAAGAGACGGTCTCCCTTGGACGATATGCCCATCAATCAGGTTGGTTCCATAGTTGGTCCGCAGAAGATGAATCGATTGTCCAACGGGTTATGGAACAAACGGGAGTAGCTGATTTTCAGGATCTTCATTTTGAACGATTATCAGGAGGGGAGAGACAAAGGGTCCTGCTGGCACAGGCTCTTGCTCAAGAGCCTGAAATCCTTTTTTTGGATGAACCTACGAACCACTTGGATCTTTCCTATCAAAAAGATCTTCTTGATCTAATGAGGAAGATGG
This sequence comes from Peribacillus frigoritolerans, assembly GCF_030676415.1. Taxonomy (GTDB): domain Bacteria; phylum Bacillota; class Bacilli; order Bacillales; family DSM-1321; genus Peribacillus; species Peribacillus frigoritolerans_A. Next base: position 123,988 of record NZ_JAUUTW010000008.1, read on the forward strand.
CAAAAGAGCAGAAGTTGACCGTCATTTCAATTTTTCATGATTTGAATTTGGCTGGATTATATTGTGATCGGCTCATGTTGCTTGAGAAAGGGCAGATTCAGGTTGTTGATGTGCCGAATGAAGTGCTCCAACAGGAACGGATTCAGGGTGTATATCATACGACAATCGAAAAACATCCACATCCCGCCCTTCCGAAACCGCAGATGTTCATCGTTCCGGAAAAGCATGGCCATGATACTGCCCCATTGGAAATTGATGATTCGTATTTGACAATCGGACCTGAGATGATTCAATTGGATTCTCCAATCCCGCTTAGAACGATGTCTTCTGGAGTGACTGGTTCGGGGACGGGCTGGCATAAATATTTTGTGAATAGGCACGTCCATCATGGCTATGATTGCGAGGATCATCATGTTGAAATGGCCGACTATTTAAAAACTCATGGTTTTGAACCTCAGGAAACGGTGGGGATGATGACAGCTGTCTTTCTCGATACGGTTGCTTTCAAGCTATTAAGAGCTGAAGATTTCTCGGTTTTTATTATCGTGACGGCTGGTGTGGGGAATGCCATCGACGCTTCTTTAGCTGATCGGCATTCTTGGAGTTCCACTCCAGGAACGATAAATACATGGATATTCGTAAATGGGCATTTGGCAGAAGAGGCTTTCATCCACAGTATAGTTACTGCAACCGAGGCAAAAGTGAAAGCGCTTCATGATCTGCATGTCTTGGATAAGGTGACAAATACATGTGCAACAGGAACATCGACAGACAGCATTTTGATTGCGGCAACTCAAAGAGGGGCAAAGCTTCAATACGCAGGCACCATCACTCCGTTAGGGAAGCTGATCAGCCGGGGTGTATATGATTGTACAGTGGAAGCATTAAAGAATAATCGGAAACGGATTGAGGATCTATGATTTACTATCATCTTTTGGCAGTTACGCTGGCGTTTTTCCTTGATCTATTAATTGGTGACCCGCCAAATTGGCCGCATCCAGTCAAATGGATAGGAACGATGATTAGCAAGTTGGATCTGGCATTCAATAGAGGGGCATATAAGAAACGGAATGGACTCTTCATGTTGATCATCGTCTTATCGGTGGTGTTATTGATTACTGGTCTCACCGTCTATTTAGCTTATCGAATCCATCCGCTTGCAGGTATCTTTTGGGAAGCTGTTGTCATTTCTACCACGATAGCTCAGAAGGGCTTGAAGCAAGCTGGGATGGACGTTTGCCTTCCGCTGAATGAAAGGGATTTTCCTGAAGCGAGGCTAAAGCTTTCCTATATCGTGGGCCGTGATACTGCTGATCTTGATGAATCCGAAATAGTCAGGGGCACCGTGGAAACCGTAGCGGAGAATACCAGTGATGGGATTACAGCCCCAATGTTTTGGGCAGCCATTGGCGGTGCGCCGCTCGCGATGGTATACAGGGCGATTAATACCTGCGATTCCATGGTAGGATACAAAAATGATAAATATGGGCAATTCGGCTGGGCTTCAGCCAAGCTCGATGATATCGTCAACTGGATTCCCAGCCGCCTCACCGGGTTCCTGATGTTGCTGAGCTCGAAATCCGGCTATCATGGATTTGGTACCAGATGGAAGATATTATTCAATGACGCAAAAAAACATCCAAGCCCGAATAGCGGGTGGTGTGAAGCAGGCGTTGCTGCCATTTTGGGAATACAGCTTGGAGGCCGGAATATGTACAAAGGAATTGTTTCCGACCGTGCGAGGATGGGAGTTCCGCTTGTTCGATTGGAAGCAAAACATATACCACAAACGATTACCATCATGCATCGGTCATCTTTTCTATTTCTACTGATGCTATGGCTAGGGGGACTTATTCTTGACATTACCTTCTCATGGCTCTAATCCTCATTATCTTTACAAAGCGCTGGAAATCGAAATGCCTGAATCGGTTCTCGACTTCAGTGCCAACATCAACCCATTGGGTCCGCCTTTACGCATAAAGGAACAGTGGTCGGGTTTTTTTGAAGGAATCCTTCAATACCCAGATCCGCATGCCATTGACCTGACAAAATCAATTGCAAAAAAAGAAGCTCTTCCTGAGCAATCCGTTTTGATGGGGAACGGTGGTGCTGAAATAATCATGTTGGTAGCGAACGGATTAGCCAATCAAAGGGTGCTAATCATTCAGCCGGCATTTGCGGAATATGCTGAAGCTTGTTTGGCAGCGGGATGTAAGGTCGATTTTCACCAGCTGGATGCTCCTGAGTGGCAATTGGACTTGGATCGATTGATTCCCCGATTACCCGAATATGATGCAATTTTCTTATGTACGCCTAATAATCCGACGGGTGTTTCTTTTAAGCGCGATACAGTCAGGGAATTGATCATTGAATGCCAAAAAGCGGATTGCCTGGTTGTCCTGGATGAGGCTTTTTATGACTTTACGGAAGATGCCTTTAGTTATGCTTCTTTAATCAATGTATTTCCACATTTACTCATTCTAAGATCAATGACTAAAATCTTTGCAATTCCGGGTTTGAGACTAGGCTATTTGCTTGCGGCACCTGACATCATCAAACGGGTAAGAAATTACAAACCGCATTGGAGCGTCAACCATGTGGCACTTGAAGTAGGGGGAATCTGTCTTGCAGAAGAAGCCTATATGAGAAAAACAAGAGACTATATTGCATTGGAAAAGCAAAAACTATTCCGGTTTTATAAGGAGCAAGGGTTGATTGTCTCCGATAGCACAGTTAATTTTTATTTGGTTAAAGATGAATCCCTATCCCTTTTCCCCTTTTTGCTGAAAAAAGGAATCGTACCGCGCCATACCTATAATTTCCCTGGTTTGGATGGAAGATGGCTTCGATTTGCAGTGAAGAGTGAACATGATAACCAAGCACTGATGGAGGGGGTAAGACAGTGGAGAAAGCAAGGCTCTGTTTTATAACCGGGGGTGTCCGTTCCGGAAAAAGCAGCTTCGCAGAAAGAAAAGCCCTGGAGTATGCACTCCAAATGGATGGGAACTTGCATTACCTTGCCTGTGGCCGTGTGAGTGATGATGAAATGGGTGAACGCATCCTTAGGCACCGGAAAGATAGAGAAAGCAGCCCGATTGCTTGGAAAACTTCCGAATACGCAACGGATATTACAAGAATAGGGGCGGACATTGATCAGGATTCTATTATTCTGCTCGATTGTCTGACAACCCTGCTTGATAACGAACTATTTGGCCCTGGTATTCCGCTTGAAGAAGAATTTTTAGATAGCATTTTTTCAAAAATAATAACCGGGATCAATGAGATAAGAAAACAATCCAGCTGTTTAATAGTCGTGAGCAATGAGTTGGTGCAGGAACCGATTTTCCAGGATGATTTCCTCCATATATACGGAAAAACACTGGGCCAGCTTCATCAAACGATCGTCGGGCAGGCCGATGAAGCCTATCTTGTAGAAGCGGGAATTCCATTGCGGAAGAAAGGGTGCATGCAGGAATGATCGGAGTGATCGGATTTTTAATTAACCTGCAGTTCTTTACGGTTTTTCCAATAAAGAAGCAGCTTCCGATGGAGAAGAAATATATTCACCGTGCCATTCAAACCTTTCCATTAGTAGGTCTTTTGCTAGGCTTGATATTGGGCGGTGTTTTGTATGCACTAGTGGAATGGACCCCATTGTCATCGCTTTCGATTGCCTTTTTCCTTTGGTTTTTGACGATGGCATTAACGGGAGGTTTGCATCTCGATGGCTGGATCGATGCAAGTGATGCTTTTTTTTCCTATCAGGATAAAGAGCGGCGATTGGAAATCATGAAGGATTCCAGGACAGGTGCATTCGGTGTCATCTCCGTCATAGTCCTATTGGCTGCCCGGTTCATATTTATCTATGAAATTGTCGAAAGGGTAAATGAATGGACATACTTCTTGATCATTGCCCTTCCACTCTTAAGCAAATGTGTGATGGGTTATCTACTCATCCGGATGCCGCTGGCTAAAAAAGAGGGGCTCGGTGCTTTTTTTCAAAGTGCAGTAATGAAAAGCAGTTTGCCCATTTATTGGCTGTACCTCCTTGTAAGTCTGGCGATTGCCTGGATCATCGATTTTAAGCTTGTCACCTTATTTTTCATCATGTGTCTGGCTGCGGTGTTTTTCCTGGTTTATATAAAATGTAAAATCGTCAGTTGGTTCGGTGGGATAACGGGGGATGTACTGGGGGCATCCGTGGAAGGGGTTGAGCTTTGGTTATGGCTGATATTGTGGCTATTACACTACTTCGCCATGGGCTGACAGTAGAAAATGAGCGAAAGGCCTATTTAGGCTGGACCGATTCTCCATTAAGTACGGAAGGAGAAAAGGAAATACTGGACTTAAGGGGCTCGTACCCACAGTATGAAAAAATTCACAGCAGTGATTTACCCCGCTGTGTGGAAACTGCACGACTGTTGTTTCCAAATATGGTTCCGGTCAAAAACCCTTTGTTCCGTGAGATGAACTTCGGCAGTTGGGAAGGGCGGACGTATCATGATTTGAAGACAGACGGAGATTATCTTAATTGGCTGGAACGTCCCATGGAGGCACTGGTACCTGGGGGTGAAAGCTATCCGGCTTTTTCCGAGCGTGTTAATAATGGATGGAACCAATTGATTGCCTGTAAGGAGAACCGATTTGCCCTAATGACGCATGGAGGGGTAATTCGTGATTTATTGGTACGCTATGCCCCGAAGGAAAAGTCTTTTTTTGATTGGGGGATTTCCCATGGCAGGGGATATGAGCTGATATGGGAAGACCGGAACAGCTTAAGGAGGGGAGAACGCTGCACTTTGTTACAGGAGGCGCCTATAATGGGAAAACTAAATGGGTAAAGCAATTGTATGGTTTGGAAAATGATGTCCTTTGGCTATCCGGTTATCGAAAAGAACAGCCGGAATTGATTGATTTTCAAGGCAAGACTGTTGTATTGCAAGGGTTGGATGCATGGGTTCAACAAGATGCAGAAATGATGGATTCAGATTCGATTCGAAAAAGATGGAAGGAAATCATGGCTGATTGGCGAATATGGGAGAAAGAAAGGGATGAACACAACTGCATTGTGATCGGTTCTGATATTTCCAAGGGCATTGTCCCGATGGAAGCAAGAGATCGCAGATGGCGCGATGCCTGCGGATGGGTCTTTCAAGATGTAGCATCCATATCAAGGCGCGTTGATATCATCTGGTATGGAATGAACCAGCGAATAAAGTAGAGGAGGTAATTGGGATGAAAATTTATACACGTACAGGGGATAAGGGACAAACAAGCGTAATCGGAGGTCGGCTTGACAAGGATGACGTCCGTGTTGAATCTTATGGAACGGTGGATGAAGTGAATAGCTATATCGGTCTTGCGGTGACAGAATTGGATTCAGCGATATTTACGGATGTACTGGCTGATCTAGAGAAAATCCAGCATGAGTTGTTTGACTGCGGCGGTGATTTGGCAACCGTTTCCGAGAAGGCCCCACAAAAGCTGACGGATGAGGCCATTACCTATTTGGAAGAACGAATAGATGCCTTCATACTTGAAGCGCCGGAACTGGAAAAGTTTATCTTGCCTGGCGGCTCAAAAGCGGCTGCAACCATTCACATTGCCCGAACCGTTACAAGAAGGGCGGAACGATTGGTCGTTTCATTGATCAAGTCGGGTGCGGCCGTTTCACCATTATCACTTCAATATTTAAATCGTTTGTCGGATTACTTCTTTGCTGTTGCACGTGTGATCAATTTCCGTCTTGGTGTGAAAGATGTGGAATATATCCGTAGCGCAAATGTGTTCCGTGGAGGGAAAAGAAAGGAAAAAGAGTAAACATGGATGTAAGAAAAATTAGTGCAATTGCTATATTCATTGCCTTATCCGCAGTAGGGGCAATGATTAAAATCCCTTCCCCGATCGGGAGTATTGCTTTGGATAGTTTTCCGGCCCTTTTGGCGGCCATCATACTTGGCCCGGTACCGGGGGCTATTGTAGCTGGGCTTGGTCATATCATTTCAGCGTTCATCGGCGGCATGACACTTGGGCCATTCCACTTTTTGATCATGGTCGAAATGGCAGTCCTCGCATGGATGTTCGGCATTATATATATAAACGGGAAAAAAGTAGGCGCATTTTTCCTCTTCTTTATCGGTAATGCCTTCATTCTAGCCCTGCCTTTCGCATTTCTGGTCAGCCCTGGTTTTTACACGTTTCTGGTTCCGGGATTAACGGCCGCGACGGCGGTAAATGTAGTATTGGCAGCTCTTTTACTGCCACGCTTGGAGCCTGTTTTGAAAAAAATGATTTTTAAAAATGGACTCGTAGAATGAGTGATTCATTGATTTTACCATTTTCCAAATCAGAATCATTGATTGTTTCAAGTGATAATAGCGGCGGAATCGGCCTGAAGGACAAAGATCTTGTCCATGTCCCTTATGAGGTCGTTGGCTACTATTCCTTTCGGGTTGCAGTCATGGAATGTTTGGGTGTTGGCGGAAGTCCAGTATCCGTCGTTCTAAATAATTTCTGCGGTGATGAAGCCTGGGAGGACTTGACCAGGGGTGTCAGGAAGGGGCTGAATGAATTGGGAATGGAGGACCTTCCCATTACTGGCAGCACAGAAAGTAACATGCCGCTTCTTCAATCAGCACTTGGTCTTATGGTGATTGGTAAACGAGAGAATGAATGCGTTAAAAAGCAGCATCCTTTACGGAAAATCGCTTTGATCGGCAGGCCGCTCGTTGGAGAAGAAGTAATGGAACAGCAAGATTGGGTCGCGCCATTATCTTTATATAAAAGCCTATGTGAAATGGAAGACGTTCAGGCACTTCCAGTCGGCTCAAAAGGGATAGCATATGAATGGGAGCATCTGGATCAAAGTGGTGAAGGTGTTTCTGTGCACATAAGTAATAATGTCGATATTGAAAAATCATCAGGACCATCCACCTGCTTCCTCATTGCTTATCCTGAACAACTGGAGGAAGAAATCAAGCATCGATCCGGTCCTCTTTTTATTGGTGAATAATCATTTCTTGACTGAATCAGGTATCGAGTTTAGTTCACAATGGACTGGTTCGATGCTTTTTTCATTGAGATCTTACCTTTATGGATTCCTTATCCTTATTCAGAGTGAATGATTGAATGAGATGTTTGTTTATTTGGATAGAGCTAGAGCCATAACAATAGTTTGTTGATTTATGCGCTTGTTTCCATCATTTTCCTAGTCATTATCATAGCCAAAGCAAAATGGCACCCATTTATTGCGTTACTTATCGCTTCCGTCATTTTAGGGATTATCGCAGGTATGGATATTCCGGATGTTGCAGATGCTGTTCAGACAGGGGTAGGTAATACTTTTGGTTAGATAGCACTCATTGTCGGTTTAGGTACCGTGCTTGGAAAGATGATGGTCGAGTCGGGCGGTGCAGAGAGGGTTGCGAATCCCCTTTTGGATAAGTTCAGTGAATAGAAAGTCCATTGGGCGATGATGATCGTTGCCTTCAAGGCAGGGATGCCCGTATGCTTCGAAGTTGGGTCGTTTTACTGATTCCAATTGTTTATACGATTGCAAAAAGAACGGGTTCATTCCTTGTGAAAATCGGGATTCCCCTGTTAGTTGTCCGGTTATTGGTTCCTGCATATCTAAAAGAATGATGTACAAGCACCCGAGGGGCTAGCGGAACAATTATCCAATAAACATAACCGCGTGCTCCCAGGTTTCGGCATTACCTTGATCACGACTTTAATGCCGGTCTTTTGAATGTTGATCGGAGCTTGCGGTGCTGTGTTTGGTGAAGATTCAATATTGAATGATTGGATTGACTTGATTGGAAAACCAATCATCGCCCTCATGGTTGGTTTCATTCTTTACATTAGGTTGCGCTAGAGGTTTTAATAAAGAAGAACTAAACCAATTCATGTCCGCCTGCCTTGCCCCAACTGCATCCTTCATCTTGATTATAGGAGCGGGGGGGGTGAGGCCATTGCAAGTCTAGCGACAACTCTAATATTTCACCGATTTTGTTTGGCTGGCTCGTTGCAGCCATGATCCGTGTTGCCACAGGTTCATCAACTGTCGCGATGACAGCTGAGGTAGGTATTGTGATGCCGATTATATCTTCTATACCAGGTGTTATATTAAATTGCTGGTCTTTGCAATCGGTTCCAGGTTCATTAATTCTATCACACGTGAATGGTGCAGGATTTTGGATGATCAAAGAGTTCTTTAATTTAACAGTCGCACAAACGTTAAAGTCTTGGACGGTTATGGAAACGATTATATCAGTCGTTTCATTTATCCTGATCTTACTATTGAATTCAATTGTTTAAGAGAAAGGAGCATGATGTAAATATGGGACATTCAGGTTATATGATGGGGATCGATATTGGCACGACGAGTACGAAGGTCGTTCTTTTTTCAAAAGGGGGGGAGGTTGTCCAATCTTGTTCGAGGGGATATCCTCTTCACAGTCCAACTCCTTCCGTTGCGGAACAAGATCCCGAAGAAATTTATAAGGCGGTCATCATTGCAATAGGCGAGGTTATGATTGCAAGCGGAATAGAAAAGCAAGAATTGGGCTTCATATCGTTCAGTTCGGCGATGCATAGCTTGATCGCAATGGGTAAAGACGGCAACCCTCTGACGAATAGCATTACATGGGCGGATAATCGAAGTGCTGCCTATGCGGAGAAATTGAAGGCTTCGGAACAGGGGATGCAATTGTATCACAGGACGGGAACACCCATTCACCCAATGTCCCCCATCACGAAAGTAATGTGGTTAAGAAATGAGCATCCCGGGATCTTTAACGAAACGGACAAATTTATAGGAATTAAAGAATACATCGTCTATAAGTTTTTCAATGAGTATGTGATGGATTATTCGCTAGCTTCTGCAACGGGCATGTTCAACCTGAATGGCCTGAAGTGGGATGAAGAGGCACTCACCATTGCTGGAATTGGGGCTGACAAGCTGCCGACGCTTGTCCCTACAACGCATATCCTCTCAGGCTTAAGTGAGGAATTAGCTGCAAAAATGAACATTCTTGCTGGTACCCCGTTTGTGATTGGCGCGAGTGATGGCGTGCTTGCCAACTTAGGGCAAAACGCAATCAAGCCAGGCGTTCTGGCAGTGACAATCGGAACGAGCGGTGCAGTAAGAACCGTCAATGACCGGCCGCTTACCGATCCCAAAGGCAGGACATTCTGCTATGCCCTTACCGAGAATCATTGGGTAATCGGCGGACCGGTCAACAATGGGGGAATCACCTTCCGATGGGCACGCGATCAATTGGGCCGTATGGAAATCGAAAAAGCGAAGGCTTCGGGACAGGACTCCTATGAGATTCTGACGGATATGGCTTCTAATATTGCACCTGGTTCTGATGGATTGATATTCCACCCGTATATGGCAGGGGAACGGGCGCCATTATGGAGTGCCGATGCAAGGGGCTCCTTCTTTGGACTGGCGCTTCATCACACTCGTGACCATATGGTCCGGGCGGTGCTGGAGGGTGTGATGTATAACTTGTACAGTGTCCTTATTGCTGTAAAGGAATTGACTGGTGCTCCCGAGAAGATTCATGCAAGCGGCGGATTTGTCCGCTCGAAGCTCTGGCGCCAAATCATGGCTGATATATTCAATCAAAACGTGACAATTCCTGAAAGCTTTGAGAGTTCGAGCTTAGGTGCCGCCGTTCTTGGATTATATGCTTTAGGCGAAATCGAAAGCCTTGATGAGGTTGAGGGTATGGTTGGTGAAACGAATGAACTTGTCCCGATCGAAGAGAACGTTGAAGTGTATGAAGAATTAATGTCGATTTATTTATCCGTGAGCAGACAATTGGAAGGCGACTACAAGAGGATCGCTGATTTCCAAAGACGTCATTTAGAATAATTTTTAGGGAAGCACAGATGCATAAGCGCTGTGCTTTTCTTTTTGCCTGGTATTTAAAATGGTAAAATGGTAGAAAACGATAAGGGGAATTTTCTTATGGGAGCCAGTAAAACGAATGCAATGCGAATTCTTGATAACAAACGTATAGAGTATGGCATGATGAGTTATGATGCCAGCGATGGAAAGATCGACGGGATCACTGTTGCGGACAAGATTGGAAAAGCGCCAGAATCCGTTTTTAAAACGCTGGTTACCCATAACGGACCGCAGCAGCTTTACGTTTTTGTCATTCCTGTAGCCACCGAACTTGACTTAAAAAAAGCAGCGAAGGCCGCAGGTGCAAAAAAAATTGAAATGCTTGCGGTTAAAGATCTGCAAAAATACACAGGGTATATTCGGGGAGGCTGTTCCCCGATCGGAATGAAAAAGCAATACCCGACCTTTATCGATGAAAGTGCAACAAACCTGCCTGAAATCATCGTAAGTGGAGGGAAAATCGGTACACAGATCGTTTTAAAACCGTCAGAATTCCTGGAAGTCACACAAGCGGAATCTGTAGCCCTAATAAAATAAACTGTTTACCTTTAGGTATTCACCTATTGGGTCTTTTCTTCATACGCTGTCTTGAAGATCACCATCTTTATTGTGAGGGAGAGTGTAAAAGTGACAGGAAAAGTGATGAATTATTTCGCTGGAGGCAATACGGCTAAAGGTTTTTATAGTTTATATGATTCCAACTTAACAGGTCTGGAAAGATTATTCATATTGAAAGGCGGACCTGGTTCCGGTAAATCGACCATTATGAAAAAAATCGGCCAAGAATGGCTGGATAAAGACTATGACATCGAGTATTTACATTGTTCATCCGATAATGATTCCATTGATGGAGTAATCATACCGGCTTTGAAAATCGGAATCGTGGATGGGACCGCGCCGCATGTGATTGAGCCGAAGGCGCCAGGGGCCATTGAGGAATATGTCAATCTAGGGTCTGCCTGGAATTCCCAGCAGCTGGCTTCTGAGAGAGCGGCCATCATAAGATTGACGAATGCGAGAAGCAAGAGTTTCGAGAAGGCATATACCCTATTCGCTGATGCATTGAGGATACATGATGAATGGGAAGACATTTATAAGGCAAATATTGATTTTGCTAAATTGAATGGGTTGACCAATAAATTGATAGAAGGCTTTTATAGAGATATCATTCTTAATAAGAAGTCGGATGTTCGTCACCGATTCTTAGGTGCAGCTACACCAAAGGGTGCAGTTGATTTCATCCCCAATATTACTGAGGGGTTACAAAAACGGTACTTTTTAAAGGGACGTCCAGGTTCCGGTAAATCAACGATGCTGAAGAAGATTGCAAAGGCTGCGGAGCAAAGAGGCTTTGATGTGGAAGTATATCATTGTGGTTTCGATCCGCATAGCTTGGACATGGTAATCGTCCGGGAGGCAGGGATCGCCATTTTTGACAGCACATCCCCGCATGAATATTTCCCGAGTTGTGGAGGGGATGAAATCATTGATATATATAAAACGGCCATCCTGCCAGGAACAGATGAAATATATGCCGATCAGTTAAAGGATGTTTCCACCAGGTACCGGACGAAAATGAATGAAGCGACAGCAAATCTGGCTAAGGCAAAAGAGCTGCATGACGAACTCGAAAAGATTTATGTAAAAGCAATGGATTTTACAGCCATCGATGACATTCAAAGAGACATCCACCAACAGATTATTGAACGGGCACAAGATGTCGATAGAAAAACGATTCTGCATTAAGAAAACAAACTGCACCTATCATATTAGGTGCAGTTTGTTTATATACATAATAGGATTTTTTAATGACGGAAGTCACACCAAGAATATATACGGGTTTGTTAAACGTGTTTATCCACCCTCTTTCGGTTAAAATAGGGATTATTATGAAAAAAAGGGGCCGATTGAATTGATAAAGACGATTGCGATTGATATGGACGGAACATTGCTAAACAAAATGCAAAAGGTCAGTGAGGCAAATAAACATGCAATCCAGAGGGCGCAAAGCGAGGGAGTGGAAGTGATCATTGCTACTGGAAGATCTTATGTGGAAGCAAGGTTCGCGTTAGATGAAGCAGGCATCGTTTGCCCTGTCATCAGTGTAAATGGTGCTGCCCTCTTCACGGAGGAAGGAAAAATTGCCGCTTCCAATCCAATGTCAGCTGCCACTGCTAAAATGGTCGCTGGATTCCTCGAAGAACAAGGGATTTATTTCGAAATATATACGAGTCAGGGAATTTATTCTAAAGACTATGAAAACGCAATATCTGTTTTGGTTGATGTATTCGTTACAGCCAATCCGGACATTGACCCTAAGAGCATGAGGAAATATGCGGAGGAGCGTTTACAGCTTGGACAGGTAACTTCCATTTCCGATTATTCCGAGTTATTCAGCCGTTCGAATGAGGAATATTATAAAATTCTCAGCTTTTCAAAGGATTTAACTTTATTAAATCAAATTGCTTCGAAATTGAAAGGACAGGGAGTTACAGTCACTTCATCGGGACGTGAAAATGTGGAAATTATGAGTGAAACAGCTCAAAAAGGAACGGCACTTGAAGCATATGTGAATGGAAAATCCGGCTCGATGCAGGAAACGATGGCTATTGGGGATAATTATAATGATGTATCCATGTTTGAACGGGTGGGGTTGTCTGTCGCAATGGGAAATGCCCCGCTCGAAATTAAAAAACTGTGTGATGAAGTAACAGGCAAGAATGATGAATCCGGTGTAGCGGAGGCCATTTTAAAGGTACTTAAACAGTCAGCCTATTAAACTCATGAATCGAGGGAGGAAAGACTTTGAAAAAATCGCTCTTATTTTTCCTTATGGTTACATTGATTTTAACTGGTTGTAACATGAATGATGACGACAGCAAAACCCAGCCGAATCCTGACAAAGAAGTGACGGGCACTTTAGGGGAAGATCCGGATGTGCTGGTAACAAACCTGCAGGCCCCATGGTCGATTCAGAAGAATGGGGACACAATGTATGTGTCCGAGCGGACAGGAACCATCGTTGAATGGGACAAGGATAAGATGACACAGCAAAAGGTCAACCTTAAAAAGACATTGTCAGCTAAAGCGGAAGCTGGGTTGCTTGGATTTTTGCTAGCTCCTGATTTCTCTAAGAGCGGACAAGCTTTCGCCTATTATACCTATGAAGAAGGCGGCGATTCCATCAATCGAATCGTCATTTTAGAAAAAAAGGATGATAAATGGCAGGAGATGGAGACCTTAATCGACGGACTACCAAGCGGGGACTACCACCATGGCGGCAGGATCAAGGTTGGTCCGGATGATAAGCTATACGCAACAACAGGTGATGCAAGAAAGCCTGAGATCGCACAGGACATAGATTCTTTAGGCGGGAAAATTCTGCGCATGAACCTGGATGGCACCATTCCGAAAGATAATCCTTTCGGGAATTCATACGTCTATTCGTACGGTCACCGCAATCCACAAGGTCTGGCCTGGGATGAAGCAGGACAGTTGTATGAAAGTGAGCACGGAGATTCGGCTCACGATGAATTAAATAAAATTGATCCGGGTAAGAACTATGGCTGGCCAGAGATAGAGGGCGATGAGCAAAAAACTGATATGGTAAAACCATTGATTCATTCCAGTGAAAATACATGGGCTCCTTCTGGCATGGCCTATTTTGACGGAAAGCTTTATTTTGCAGCCTTAAGGGGCGAAGCGCTTAAGAGTTATGATGTAAAAAGCGGAAAACTGACTAATATCAATACGGGCTCAGGAAGAATACGTGATGTATTCGTTGATGAAGAGTTCCTTTATTTCATAAGCAACAATACGGACGGCCGAGGAAACCCTGATGAAAAAGATGATAAACTTTATCGTTTGCCACTATCTCGGTTAAAAGGAAATATGCCTTGAAATTATCAATGAGAAGTTCGGAGATGAGGTTATTTGTGTGATCAAAATAGTTTTCAAATGAAATCATTCCGGAACGCAAAGATCGAATATTGGAAGCCTCGCTTTAAATAGCGGGGTTTTCTTTTTGTGTATGGCCCCGATTTGACCCATACCATTTCGCCCAAACTCACGAGTATTTGCTCGAAACTCACGAGTAAAAGCGTGAAACTCACGAGTATTTGCTCCAAATTCACGAGTAAAAGCGTGAAATTCACGAGTAACGCTCAAATTCACGAGTAAAAGCGTGAAACTCACGAGTAACGCTCAAACTCACGAGTAAAAGCGTGAAATTCACGAGTATTTGCTTCAAACTCACGAGTAAAAGCTTGAAATTCACGAGTATTTGCTCCAAACTCACGAGTAAAAGCGTGAAACTCACGAGTATTTGCTCCAAATTCACGAGTAAAAGCGTGAAATTCACGAGTATTTGCTTCAAACTCACGAGTAAAAGCGTGAAACTCACGAGTATTTGCTCGAAACTCCCATGTAAAAGCCCGAATCTCCTGAAAAGGGTATTTTTTTGTCTCGGAAGCAATGGAGAAGCCGAGGAAACAGTGTGCATACGGTATTTTCATTCATCCGAAGGCTAGACATTTCTAATGAACAGGTGTATAGTTACCTAGGTAACTACTTTACAGGAGGAATACCTTTGTCCTTTCAAAATGGTTTTTTTCATCATAACTTACAATTTTCAAGGTCATTTACCAAAAAGTTAAATGAACAATTGGCCAAGGTTGATCTTTTTCATTCCCAATGGTCGATTGTATATTATCTGAAGCAGTTTGGCTGTTCTACGCTTGTTGAAATAAGCACTTATCTAGATGTGGAGAAACCGACGGTAACCAGGACGGTAAACCGATTGGAAGAACTTGATTTGATTGAACAAATCCCAGGAAAAGATAAGCGGGAACGGAGAATACAGTTAACGGAGTCAGGTTTAAGGACTTATCAAGAGGCCAAAAAGGTAGTTGAAGAGTTTGAACTTCAATTAATGAGCGGTTTGGCTGAAGAGGATCGAGAGGCAACGTTACGAACGTTGATTTTCCTGAAGGAAAAATTAAAACAATAGTAAGGAAGAAGGATTGAAATGAATCACAAACCGAAATTGTGGACGAAAGACTTTCTGATTGTTTCGTCTGCGAACTTTTTTCTATTTTTAACTTTTTATGTCTTGATGGTGACATTGACCATTTACACGATGGATAACTTTCATGCGTCGCAAGCACAAGCAGGGCTTGCTTCAAGTATTTTTGTTCTCGGGGCTGTGCTTGTCAGACCGATTGCAGGGAAAAAAATTGATAAGATCGGCCGCAGAAAGATGTTGCTTGGCTCGTTGGTTCTATTCCTGATCGCATCCATTGGCTATTTCCTGGTGAATAGTTTATCCCTCTTATTGATCGATCGGCTTATTCACGGTTTTGCTTTTGGCCTTGCCACTACGGCAACTGGAACGATTGCTGCAGATATCATTCCCAATGAAAGACGCGGGGAAGGTACAGGTTACTTTGCCATGAGTACAAACTTGGCCATGGCATTCGGTCCGTTTATTGGATTGCTGATAACACAGCATTTCAGTTATTCCATCATTTTCTATGCAGCCTCCTTATTTGCCGCATTTTCTTTAGTTGCATCATTATTCATGAATGTGCCTGAAGGGGAAAAGGGTGGAGCTTCACCGCAAAAAGGATTTAAGATCAGTGATTACTTTGAAAAAAGGGCACTGCCCATTTCCATTTTTATCGGATTTGCCGGATTTACCTATTCGAGCATCTTGTCCTATTTAACGTCTTTTGCAAAGGAAATGGATTTAATGGATGCGGCGAGCTTTTTCTTTGTCGTATTTGCTGTATTCCTTTTGGCGTCCCGTCCATTTACAGGGCGGATGTTTGATGTGAAGGGGGAAAATGCAGTTATTTACCCATCGCTCTTCCTATTTGCCGTCGGTATGGTTATCCTCAGCCAATCCCATCATGGTATCACGCTTCTGATTGCCGGCGTCTTTATCGGAGTGGGGTATGGTACGTTTCAATCAAGCTGTCAAGCGATTTCCATCAAGGAAGCCCCATCAAATCGGATGGGATTAGCCACATCCACGTTTTTTACAATGTATGATTTCGGTATTGGTGTTGGCCCATTCCTATTGGGATTCCTTATTCCATATACAGGGTTCAAAGGGTTATTCATAGGAATGTCGATCTTTGCATTCATACTTATTGGAATTTATTTCTTGGCACATGGAAAAAAAGCCTCGGCAAGAATGAAAATGCAGCATGAGGAACGCTTATCTGCCTAATTTTTTTAATAGGATTGTATAAAATGAAGAATTTTGGGGATGCTTATATTATGATTGATTTTCCAAAGTATCCCCCTTTTCTCCGCCTGTAATCCACAGGCGTTTTTTTTATGCCATAAACAAAGAAAACCGCCTTATTGGCGGTTTCAGACTATAGGCAATCGTGTTTGCCGAAATGTTATTTTCCACTACAGGCACTCGCTTTCCGCGGGCGGTCCTGGAGCCCTGCGCCTTGTGGGGTCTTCCTTGGACGTGCTTTTCCCGCAGGAGTCTCGCACACCCGTTCCAATAAACTTTACTTTAAATTTAGCTGGAACTCCTTTTGTCTACAAACTCAAACCTCTTTATTGGCGGTTTCTTTAAAATTTATAGGTCCATAATCGTTCTTTGCGGATCCAGTCTAGAAAATCTGCATCCTGATTTTCGAATTTCTCTTTCCAATCGATCACCATTGCCTGCGTTTGCGAACGGTGGGCAGTGAATGTAGCTACCTTTTTTTCTTCGACGGCAGAGATATCATGGATGATGTCAGGCTGCCCCAATTCGTCAATGCAGTTATTCGAGAAGGCGACACAATGAAGTTTAGGTCTCTCTTTCTCTTCCATTCTTTCGACGGCCCGAACCACAGCCCGTGCTGTCGCTTCATGGTCTGGATGGACACTGTATCCTGGGTAAAACGTAATGATCAATGAAGGATTCAATTCATTGATGGCATCGGTAAATAATGAAGTCAGCTTTTCATCATCTTCGAATTCAATTGTCTTATCACGTAATCCAAGCATGCGTAAATCTTGGATGCCAATCGCGTTTGCTGCATCGATTAATTCCTTTTTACGAATTTTGGGGAGCGATTCCCTTGTTGCAAATGGAGGGTTTCCTAAATTACGTCCCATTTCTCCTAAAGTTAAGCATAAATAGGTGACAGGAGTGCCCGCTTCTCTATGAAGGGCAAGCGTTCCGGAGACCGAGAAGGCTTCATCATCGGGATGTGGGAATATAACTAATACATGGCGTTCTTTTTCCAAGGTATATTTCTCCTTCCGTTCTACTTACAGTGAGTATGGTTATCGGTGAATGGGAGTTTTCATCGGAATTATATGTTTTTTATCCAGCGGGTTGTCATCATTCAAAGGGAGTGGGACTGAGCTGCATGGAGACAGCAAGCTTTCCGGAAAAATCAAGGCCTGCCAATAGCAATCTCCCCTGTTCATCCACTTCAAAGTGGTTAACACCTTCTGCATATACCCAGCCAATATTGAGCTTCAAGCCGATGCGGTAGGGTCCATCCCCAACTATCTTCCCATGTTCATACTGAATAAGAGCATTACGAATATAAGCACCTGCCGAAAAGAAAGCTTCATCTACATGAGTGGCATAGGCACCATTTGTCGTTTCAAGGTGAAGATATACATCTTGTCCGGCGAAAGAATCAATGGCATTTTGCACCTCTGTACGGTCTATAGGTTTCATTCTATAATTTCCTCCTTAACTGGGCGGCTAGATAAGCTTTTCCTTCTTTCTATTTTACTAAATAAAAACAAAAAAAGCGAAAAAGGCCGCTCGATGAATTTGAGCGGCCTTTAAACTTGCTATTTTATTTTTGTGTTTTTTCCGCAATTCCATATTTATGGTATGCACCATGATTGACTGGTCCGACATAGTCATTCATCTTCCAAGAATGGCGAACCGCCTCGGTGATGAAGTCTTTAGCAATGAGGATAGCCTCATGCGGGCTTTTCCCTTCAGCCAATTGAGCTGCAATGGCAGCTGAAGATGAACAGCCGGCACCATGTGTATTGGTCGTTTCGATTTTTTCTGATTCAAGGATTTCAAATTCTTTTCCATCATATAAAAGGTCAATGGCTTTATCAAGATCCAGCTTATTACCGCCTTTGATCAAGACATATTTTGCTCCAAGTGCATGAATCTTTTCAGCTGCAGCCCTCATATCATCAATTGTCTTGATAGGCGCAGTTCCCGCTAACTGAGCGGCCTCGAACAGGTTTGGCGTGACTACGGTTGCACGTGGAACAAGCAGTTCGCGCAGAGCTACAGCCGTTTCAGGGTGCAATACTTCATCTTCACCTTTACATACCATAACTGGATCGATTACGACCTTGTCCAGCTTCAACTCGTCTATTTTACGGGCGACAAGTTCAATGATTTCCACTGATCCAAGCATTCCCGTTTTCATGGCATCAATGCCGATTGACAGGATCGTTTCGATTTGGGCTTCCAAAACTTCGACCGGCGTAGGGAATACATTATGGGACCAGCCATTCTTCGGATCCATCGTCACGATTGTCGTTAAAGCGGACATGCCGTAAACGCCGAATTCTTGGAATGTCTTTAGATCAGCTTGTAGACCCGCGCCGCCGCTCGAATCCGATCCGGCAACTGTCATAGCTCTTTTCATAGTCATTATGTGACCTCCTCAGGAGAATTAGATATCGATATTATCAGCATACCAGATAATATGCTATTTTTAGAATATACCAAAATTTCTTTTATGTAAAACTTAGTTTTCACCCTAATATGAGTGCATTAGAGAAGGTAATGGAATGGCCTCGCATAAGTCATTCTTCGGACCTGGAATTCAGGAAATGGGATGGATGGGTGTCCTGCTTTTTAGCTTTGCATCCTATTTTCCAGCTTTTGATATACAAAGCAAAGTTTGTGAATGTGTCATTATTTTCAAAGTTGATTTAAAATATTTAAATATAGTGGACACATTTAGTATAGCTTTACCGTTCGATGCTGGATTAAACCCAAAAAAGGGAGGTTGATTTCTATGGAATGGACAATGTTGCTTTTAGCTGGTGGGAAATCAAGCCGTATGGGAGTGAATAAGGCCCTGTTGACCATAGGTGGCGTCGTGAACATTTCAAGAGTGGCATCCGAGTTGAAAAAGGTGTCAGAAAACATTATGGTCATTACGAATACATTTGAAGAATATCATTTCCTGCAACTTCCGCTAATTCCGGATTTACATAAAGATCAAGGACCTCTTGGCGGATTGCATGCAGGGTTGACCTCATCGAAAACGGAGCTTCAGTTCCTTGCAGCCTGTGATATGCCGTTTGTGAGTGCAGATGCCATTAAGGATATCATTTCCCATTACGAACCTGAATTCGATGCAGTCATTCCAGAAATAAATGGCAGGCTCCAGCCGCTTTTTGCTGTTTACCATAAAAGGTGTCTTCCTGTACTGACGGAGTGTTTATTAAAATCTGAATTAAAAATGAGTCTATTTTTGGAAAAGATTTCGGTGAAAATCATGAAAGAAACCGACTTTACGTTATATCGCGGGAATCCTGAAAATTTTCATTACCTTTTTTTCAATATGAATACGAGGGAAGATTATCAAGAGGCAGGTTATATTGATCAAACTGAATTATATATAAAGGATGGTAGACATGAATTATAATATTTCAAAAGAGCCGATTGTCACCCAGGAAGTGATTGATAAAGTAGTCAAGCGAAATGCAGGTGCCGTCACGACCTTTATTGGTACAGTGAGGGAAATGACGAAAGGAAAAAAGACTCTCTTCTTAATTTACGAAGCGTATGAACCGATGGCCATCAAGAAATTGGAGCAAATCGGATCTGAGATCAAGGAACGTTGGCCTGATGCAGAAACGGCGATCACCCATCGTGTAGGTAAACTTGAAATCACGGATATCGCAGTGGTTATTGCCGTTAGTACGCCACATCGAAATGATGCATATGAGGCGAACAGGTATGCGATTGAAAGAATTAAAGAAATCGTCCCGATCTGGAAAAAAGAACACTGGGAAGATGGGGAGACATGGGTAGGAAACCAGTTGGAAACCGTTCCATATCCATCGGGGAAACCGGAAGAGGGGGATATTGATGATTAAAGTACTTTTATTTGCCCAATTGAAAGATGAGCTAGGCAAAGAGACTCTTTCTATAGAAGGAAATGGAATGAGTGTGGCCCAGCTAAAAGGAAAAATGAAGGTGGATTTTCAATTGGAAGGTCTTGAAACCGTGATGACAGCGGTCAATGAAGAATTTGCCGATGATGACACGATTCTATCTGATGGAGATACAGTTGCTTTCATTCCTCCAGTAAGTGGAGGCTAAAACTTTCGGAAGGGAGGGTTCACGGTGATAGAGCGATATTCAAGGCAGACTTTATTCGCCCCCATTGGTGAAGGGGGCCAATTGAAAATTATGAAGAAGCATGTCTTACTTCTTGGTGCAGGGGCTTTGGGATCTGCTAATGCCGAGGCCCTTACTCGTGCAGGAGTAGGGAAGCTCACCATTGTCGACAGGGATTATGTCGAGACCAGTAATTTACAGCGCCAACAAATGTATACGGAACGGGATGTCGAGGAGAAGCTGCCAAAAGCAGAAGCGGCAAAGCGTCATTTATTTGATATCAATCATGAAGTTGAAGTGAATGCCATCATCATGGACGCAACTGCCCAGAACCTCGAACAGCTGCTTGGTGATGTTGATTTGATATTGGATGCAACCGATAATTTTGAGACACGGATGATTATTAATGATTTTTCACAAAAGCTTCATATACCGTGGATTTATGGGGCATGTGTGGGGAGTGTGGGTATGACTTTGACGATCCTTCCCGGACAGACTCCATGTTTGCACTGTTTGCTTAAAGCAATCCCCATTCAAGGAATGACCTGTGACACAGGAGGAATCATATCACCAGCTGTAACGATGGTAGTGGCACACCAAACTGCCGAAGCTTTGAAAATCCTTGTTGAAGATTGGGAATCGGTACGACCTGCACTTGTTTCTTTTGATCTATGGAGAAATCAATACCAAACCGTTAAATTGACAAAAGCGAAAAAGAAAGATTGTCTTTCATGCGGGGAGCGGAGGACATACCCCTTTTTAACAATGGAAAATGCAACAAAAACGGCTGTTCTTTGCGGGAGGGATACTGTACAGGTAAGACCGCCAAAACCTTTGGAACTGCAACTCGAGAAATTAGCCAAAGATCTGGACGGCAGCGGCTATTTGGTGAAATTCAATCCATTTCTTCTCTCTTGTGAAAAAGCTGGGGAACGTATCGTCATTTTCAAGGATGGCCGGGCTTTGATTCACGGTACGAAGGACATGGTCCATGCTAAGGCCACGTACCAAAGCATCCTGGGATAATGATTATAAAAAAACGAGGCTGCCGGTTAAGGAGCCTCATTTTTTTTATGAATCCATATAGGGTAATGGTTATCGGGTATTAGTGTGTAACCCCGTCTTTGTTATCTTGTTTGGAAGCAACGATGACTACTTTTCCTTCGTCAAGAACTTCCTCGTAACGTTCTGCCTCCATATCACTAAGGCCAAGGTTGCTCATTCGACTACGAAGTTCATCTCCGCGTGATTTAAAGAGATTTCCGACGGTATCAAGGAAACCTTGTTCCTTCATGCCTACACCTTCTGTATTTGTATTCTCGGTAAGGTGTTTTGAGCGGGTTTTATCATGGGCAAACAAATATACATCGTCTTTCGTATAACCTGATGTAACTAGTTCATCGATTTTTTCCTTTGCTTGTAAACCGTTTTCTACTACATGTACTTGATACATATAAACTCCTCCTTGAATTTTAGTGAGATTCTCCTGAATATAGGTAAATGGAATCTTGCTTATTACAGTTGCTGATTGGCTATAGTATTATATAACCTTGTTTGGGCACTGATAAACATTTATATCGAAGAATATTTAGTAAGTGGTGAAGCGGAATACCTTCTGTATGCGGTAGGTCAAGTATTTGAAGACAGGCAGTTTCTTTTGGTATTCACTGTAATCCACCGTGTATGTTCCGTTTCGATTTGTCCAGAGTCTTTGAAAATAGCTATCGACATCCTTGGAAACGTCAGCATCATTTGGAGCATGGATTTCAACATTTGCTTCAAGGTTATAGTCATCTAGATTGCGTGAGGTGTAATTAGCAGATCCTCCAAGAATAACCGTCTCACTAGCCTTTTGGATCATCATCAACTTTGTATGGAACTGCTCTTTATGTGTTTTGTACCAGCGGATCGAAATGTTTTCTTCCCCCAGTTTTTCGAATTCGGCGGCAACCGGAAGATTGGGAAGCCCGATTTTTTCACTTCCGAAAGCGTTTTGATTCGGATCCAATATCATTTGAATCTTCACACCCCGTTTAGCAGCATCGGTTAATGCCTCGACAACCTCGCGATCGGCAATGTAGAACATGGCAAGATGGATCTTGTCACCATTTTCAGCATCCTTAATTGCCTTTAGGACATGTTTATTGATTTTTCCTTCCGTTAGCAGTCGTACCGATATCGGTCCTTTATCTGCTGATGTCTCTTTGAACTCAGGAAATGACTTTGGTCCTCCCGAGAATTTCGAAGCGGCTTCTTCGGCTTTAACAAAATCGCCGATGATATTCCCATCCATCTGGAACGCAATATTGGAATGGAATCCACTTGCGTCATGAGGATTGGCAGATGAGATGATGGCCGTTTTTTCAGTAGCGACCACTTTTCTATGATTGGCTTTGATATTCATCAGTCTAAGATAAGAACGCAAGGTGACCTTTGGTGCGCTTTTAGCCATTGGATTGACAATCCAGCCTTTCCCGCTTTCACCGAACCATTGGAAAAAGGTCCGATACACACCTGAATAGAGAGGATTCGGATCCCGGAGGCGGTCTAAGTTGGTAACAATGACATCAATTCCATTTTTCTTCATCGTTTCCAATGCCTCTAACTGGTAGGCATTATAGGAAGTATTCACTTCATCTGTAATGAATATAACCTGGAGGTCAGGTTTCTTTTTCTTCTGTTCAACCAGATTATCCTTCAGAGTCTCGGTTAACTTCGGGAAGTTTATCTTTTCATCATAAAAAGCATTAAACAAAAACATATCGATTACGATATAAGAATCAGCCTCTTCTATGGCTTGATTTATGGTTTGGAAAATTCGCTGCTCATGTTGCAGATTCCCTTGTTCATCGTGATAGGAAAGGTCATAGATGAAATCGATATCCTCGACATGATGAATCTTCCCTTCATAAGAAATGCCATCGGGGAGAGGCTTGTAGCTGTTATAGACGATTACGGTTGCAATGACGATCAAAATGCTGACAAGCAGATATCTTTTTCTTTTGTACCATTTTTTCATAGGGAATCCTCCAACATGGTTAAATTGCTTGCTAACTTTCTATTTTCCCACTTTTGGGGTATATAGAAACATAAATCGTAATCTATTGAAAAAGGCAAGGCGATTAGTTTGCTATAATATAGTTTCAAAAAGCGGAAAGGGGCTGTGGCACATGGCAAAGCAGTTTTTAACAAATGATTGGTGGCCTCTATTGAAAGAGGAATTCAAAAAAGAATATTACCAGGAGCTATGGGAATTTATAAAGCAAGAGTACAGTCAGCAAGTCATTCATCCGGATCAGGACGATATTTTCAATGCGCTTCACTATACTCCTTATGAAGACGTAAAGGTTGTCATCCTTGGACAGGATCCTTACCATGGCCAGGGTCAAGCGCATGGCCTTAGTTTTTCAGTTAAGCCGGAAATTCGCATCCCACCTTCTTTAAGAAATATCTTTAAAGAGTTACACACCGATCTTGGCTATGAGGTTCCGAATAATGGTTACCTACTCGAATGGGCAAAACAGGGAGTGCTTCTATTGAATACCGTCTTGACTGTTCGTGAGGGAGAGGCACACTCACACCGCGGAAAAGGATGGGAAATCTTTACGAATCAAATTATTCGCCGATTGAATGACCGTCCGAAACCGGTTGTATTCATCCTGTGGGGGAAACCTGCTCAAACCAAAATCCCTTTGATTGATGAAACCCGCCATAAAATCATTAAGTCCGTACATCCGAGTCCGCTGTCGGCTTCCCGTGGTTTCTTTGGCACCAAACCTTTTTCCAAAACAAATCAATTGCTGATGGAAATGGGGGAATCCCCAGTTGATTGGAGAATCTCGAATCGATGATATGGGCAAGAAAATGAAACGGGTGAATTGTATGGCGTGCCGTCATTTCTATATAACTTGGGATCACAGTTTTCCAAAGGGCTGCCGTGCTTTTCAATTCAAAACATCAAATCAGCCTTCTCTTGATGTCTTTCATTCTTCAGGACAGCCATGCTTGAAATTTCAAGCCAAGCCAAATAAAAGGTAGGAAATATGCAAGGTGTTTTCTTCTCTGATTTTTGCTATGCTAGTTATGATAGTTTTGACCTGTATATAGACGAGGTGGTAAAGTTGGATATTTCATCAAGACAAATGTTAGATAAAATCGAAGAGCTTGTATTGAAAGCTAAACAGGCAAATTCAGAGGATAAGGTGCAGGGGTATGTAATTGCCATTAAGTCCCTTTGTGAAGTAATGGTTGATGAAAAAGCTGCGAACATCAGCATGCCGAAGCCAATCACATTGACCCAGCCCGTTTTGTCGGCAACACCGAATGTAGAACCGGTTAAAATGGATGAGGCCAATGGGGAGTCCTTGTTCGATTTTTAAATTAGGGAAGGGGAGCGAAATAATTGAAACTGTTCATCATTTTAGGTGCATTGAATGGGTTTATTGCTGTGGCACTAGGTGCATTCGGTGCACACGGGCTGGAAGGGAAAATTCCTGATAAATATTTAGAAACCTGGCAAACCGCTGTTCAATATCAAATGTTCCATGCTGTGGGTTTATTGGTACTCGGTTTATTGGCTGGGAAAATTTCAAGTCCGCTGATCAACTGGTCAGGCTGGCTTATGTTAATAGGAATTATCCTGTTTTCCGGAAGTCTATTCGTTCTAAGCGTTACGCAAATCAAAGTCCTTGGGGCCATCACACCGCTTGGCGGAGTTTCTTTCTTGGTTGCTTGGGTCTTAATGATCATTGCTGCATATAAATACTTGTAATGAAGGTAGCTGATCTTCTTTGGTCAGCTTTTTTTTTGGAAAAAAGTCATCCCAATAAAGAAAAGAGCCTCAAAATCAAATAGATTCTGAGGCTCTTTTCTTTATTGGATTTTTTCACCTTGGCGAATAGGTGGTAAGCCCAGCGCCTCCAAATGGATAGTCATATTCGATTTCTTCATCAAACGTTATATAATCTAAGTATACCATCGGGATTAAGTATCGTTTTCCCGTTTGAGGATCGCTTATGATTAAATGATCGCGTCCTGCAGCCTCGATGATTCCTTTGAAGATCATGGCATTCCATTCCTGGTTGTTTTCAAACGTTGTATAAACAGTGGCTAATTTCCCTTTATTCAAACGCAATATGTTCTCGATGTACGACGCTTCGACCGGAAGCATGCCAGGTATCTGTGGTCCGGAAGGGGGTTGACCCATCGTCATCGGCACTTGTTGTGGCGTGCCTGCCATAGTGGGCTGTTGTGGCTGGTATGATGGCTGTTGTGGCTGGTATGATGGCTGTTGGTATCCTTGCTGCGGGTTAGGATTCTGCTGCCTTAGTTCAGGCTCGTTATTCTCATAGGGATAATAGGGGCTTCCTCCGTACGGGTAATTACCATAAGGATTATTTTGTGACATTGCATTCCCTCCTAAATTCAAGGTTTAGTTGATACTGTGGAATTTGGACAATCCGAGAGTGTGGACTGGAAGAAACAGTGCGATTTATAGCGACCGGTAGTATTGTGTATGTTTTCTGGACAATCCCCGGGTGGCTTAAAAAACCACAATGAATGTTAAGCGATACATAACGGCTGCCGTTCATGATATAAGCCATATCCTCTTGCCGGCTAATGAATAGAAGTAACGTTCCTTCACCTCGCTGGAGTCAGGAATTGCCTTGATCAATTTTCCTGAAGCTGAATGGGACTGTGAAAAAATAAATTCATCACTATTGAAAATGTATGGGATGTGGATTGGATTTATTCCACAGCCGGAGAAAAATAAAAAGGAGGGGACGCAAAAAAAGCTTCCGGAAACCGGAAGCTCATCGTCTTATACGTATAGGAATGAAGGTACGTTTTCTTCCGGCAGGATATTGCCTACAAAGAAAGAACCAAATGCAGCGTAACGTGCACTCACTTCATCAAAACGCATTTCATAGATTAATTTTTTAAATTGAAGGACATCATCTGCGAATAGTGTTACGCCCCATTCATAATCGTCAAAACCGACAGAACCCGAAATGATTTGTTTTACTTTACCGGCATAACTGCGGCCAATCAAGCCGTGGGAACGCATTAAGCCTTTACGCTCTTCCATGGAAAGCATATACCAGTTATCATCACCATCACGACGCTTGTCCATTGGATAGAAGCATACATGTTTCGCTTTTGGAAGTATCGGATAAAGTCTGGAACGAACATGAGGGTTCTGGTAAGGGTCCTCACCATCTCCACCAGCTAAGTAATTGCTTAATTCCACGACGGAAACGTATGAATAAGCGGGAATTGTATATTCGGCAAGCTTCGTTTTGTTGAATTCGTTTTCAATGGCATTCAATTCTTCCATGGTTGGGCGGGCAAACATTAGCATGAAGTCCGCTTTCTGACCAACGATGGAATATAGGGCATGGCTGCCTTCATTGTCGCTTTGTGTCATATTCCACTTATCCAGTAAACCTTGGAATTCTGAGATGGCCAATTGGCGCTCGTCACTTGATAACGTTTTCCAAGAAGCCCAGTCGATCAGACGGAAATCATGTAAACAATACCAGCCGTCCAGTGTTTGTGCTGCTTCACTCATTACGATCACTCCTAAGTCTTATTATAACTTTAATATAACATAGTTTCAGTATAAGGAAATTTATATCAACCCGCAAACACCATCACTGTTTTTCGGTGTTTCTGCAATTTTCAAATTTGCGGATTGGCAGGCCAAAGTGGCTGGAATTTACCTGGCTGCTAGAGTATTCTTAAAAGAAGACGGCAACGGATTTTACCGAATGGTTAAGTATAGAAATAATAGGGGAAACGTATCTAAAAAGGAGGAAGGGCCAATGAGTGATTTATTTGAAATATTGGAATCGAAAATTATGGGGCATAATTTAAAGATCGTTTTTCCAGAAGGGTTGGATGAACGGATTTTGGGAGCGGCAGGCAGGCTTGCCAAAGCTAAACTGGTGACGCCGGTATTGATCGGGGATATCGGGTTGATTCAAGAGAAGGCAAAAGATTTAAAAATCTCCCTTGATGCAATCGAAATATATGATCCGAAGAATTATATCATGATGGATGAAATGGTTGAAGCGTTCGTGAAGGTCCGTGATGGTAAAGCGACCGATGTACAAGCACGTGAAATCTTAATGGATGAGAACTATTTTGGCACCATGCTCGTCCATATGAAACTGGCACATGGAATGGTGAGTGGCGCAACGCATTCGACTGCCGATACGGTTCGTCCCGCCTTAAGGATCATTAAAACAAAGCCAGGCGTCCAAAAAACATCGGGAGTATTCATCATGGTCCGGGATGAAGAAAAATATGTATTCGCGGATTGTGCGATCAATATAAACCCTAATTCCCAGGACCTGGCTGAAATTGCTATAGAAAGTGCGAAGACTGCACTAATGTTCGATATCGAACCGCGTGTGGCGATGCTGAGCTTTTCGACAAAGGGATCGGCAACATCCCCCGAAACCTTAAAAGTGGTTGATGCTGTCAATTTGGCAAAAGAAATGGCCCCTGAAGTCATTCTTGATGGGGAATTTCAGTTTGACGCGGCCTTCGTTCCTTCGGTAGCAAGAAAAAAAGCACCGGATTCCCTTATTCAGGGGGATGCGAATGTTTTTATTTTCCCAAGTCTCGAAGCAGGGAACATTAGCTATAAGATGGTACAGCGCTTGGGTGGCTTCGAAGCGGTCGGTCCAATCCTTCAGGGGCTGAATCGTCCGGTGAATGACCTTTCGAGGGGATGCAGTGAAGAGGATGTATATAAACTGGCTGTCATTACAGCGGCACAGGGGTTTGTGGCGCAGTATCAATAGACAGCTTGAGGATTAAATGTAGAGGGAGATTCGTATGGGTGAGACAGATTCATTATTAATGCAGCAAGAGTGGAGGATAATTGATCAATCTTCCGTTGGACCTCAGTTTCCTGCTCTGGAGTCCTTTGCGATGGATGATACATTTTGTGCTTCCGTAGGGTCAGGTAAATCAGCGGCAGTAGCCAGGGCGTGGGTACACCATCGAACCATCGTCATGGGTATACAGGATACGAAGTTGCCTTTTCTTAGAAAGGGTTTGGAACATTTAGAAGAACATGGTTTTCAGGCCATCGTGAGGAATTCCGGAGGGCTGGCAGTCGTTCTGGATGAGGGGGTTCTTAATCTTTCGCTCATTTTTCCTGAAAACGAGCAGAAAATTGAAATCAATCGTGGATATGATGCGATGTGGGAGCTTGTCCAATTGATGTTTTCCGATTTCCCAGTCACGATGGAGGCAAGGGAGATCGTCGGTTCCTATTGTCCTGGTAGTTATGATTTAAGTATAAATGGACAAAAGTTTGCCGGTATATCCCAACGCAGGATCCGCAATGGCGTAGCGGTGCAAATCTATTTGTGTGTCAATGGAAGCGGGGCTGAACGTGCCAGTCTCGTAAAGGGCTTTTATGATGCAGCTAAAGGAAATGCAGAAACCAAATTCGCTTATCCTGATATCGTCCCTTCGGTAATGGCGTCCCTAACAGAATTGTTGGGTGTGCAATTGAGTGTTCAGGACGTGATGCTCAGATTCCTACATGTATTGAAGGAACATAGCGAAAGGATATTCTCTGACACTCTTTCCGCTCAGGAATGGCCGATGTATGAGGCATACTTGACAAGAGTGGTGGAACGCAATGATAAAGTATTCGATGCATTAAAGGATTGATATGAAAGAAGCCGTTCCAGTAATTCAGGAACGGCTTTTTTCATTTAATACGACTTTAGCATTCACTGAAACTGTAAAAGGCCTGTATGATAGGCAGCGCATCCTAGGAGATATTTCTCCTTATTTCTTGAAACAATGAAAAAAAGAGCCTTGTTGGCTCCTTTTTCGGATAAACATGGGTGAAACGGCCTTTGGCATGTGGTTGATCTATATAACTGAACCCCACATTATTTTATTACTCGGCCATTTTTTCCAAATTGCCATTCCGGTCCATCTTGAACTTAGTTGCCGGACGTTCCTCTTCCTCTAACAAGACCAGCTTTCTTGCTCGATTCATGATATTCATCAAAGTTTCATAATCTTCCTGCATCAAGCCGCTGTTTTGTTCTAGGTGGCTGACTTTATTCTCCAATTCTTCGTTTCGCTTTTTCAGCCCTTTAATTTCAAGCTTCAATCTTTCATTTTCGGTTTTTAATACTTCGGCTTGAAGCATGCGGCCGTTCATAGATTCCAAATAGGCGATGATGGTATCGAGGCTCATGGCCGTTTCCACAGCTACTGGTGTGTGCTGTGTCTTAGGAGCGAGGGCTTCAGCCACAACGAATTCCTCTGCTGCTTCATAATTGGCAGTATCGACTTCGGATTTCAACTCTAGTTCCTCTTCTTGTACATGGGGAACCATTATGTCGGAAATCGTTGGGGACGGCGGTGTATAAAGAAGCCGTTTTTTCCCTCCTTGATCTTTTCCAAGGATCCTTTGCCGCTGCTTACGCTGTTTCTTGGCAAGGGAAAGCGCTTTATCATAATTATGGCGGACAACTGCATTCCAGCGGAATCCGCATGCTGCAGAGGTGCGATTCAACTTATCTCCTACCTCTTCAAAAGCATTAAGCTGAGTGCTGCCTTCCCGCACATGGCGCAATACCGTTTCTGCCAAAAGCAAATCATCTTCTTCTGTCCAGGCGTCTTGACGAACCTTCATTTCTACATACTCCCTTTCTGGTAACTTTTAAAATAAATAACTATATAAAATATCGTGTGGCAGTGATTTATGGAGTGTTCTACTAGCATTTTGGACAAATTCTGGATTTTTTATACAAAAAGGTTAAAAGGATACTAGTTTTTTGGTTGATTACATCCTTTTCCAGCGGCTGCCCTTTCCATTTCACATCATCCAGCCCTCTTGATATTCATAAGTAGAAACGGTAAAATACCCTTTAGTCATATAAATGGATGAAAAATAGTTTGTCATGGAAAGGATGGTGACCGGAGGATGTCCAATGAATTCAGAGTGTGCGATGACTGCTTGGCGGTGAACATTAAAACATTGATCCCGCGTCTTGAAAAGCTTGATCCCGACGCGAAAATTGAAGTGGGCTGTCAATCCTATTGCGGTCCTGGCAGAAAGAAGTCTTTTGCCTTTGTCAATAACCGTCCAGTTGCTGCACCGACAGAAGACGAGTTACTAGATAAAATCAATAAAAAACTAAAGTAGGATCCATGATATATAGTTAGAGTGGATTGTTTGCTTATGATAAATGGAACAAGTAATCATCACCCAGATTCGACACACTGCGGTGATTTTTTATTTCCTTATTTTCGAGACAAAACCAGACTGGAACTTCCGTTTTCTTACAAAATGCCCCCTCTTACTAGCAAGGCGGAAGTTAGGGTTTTTTGTCAAAACACGCTATAATGAGTGCATCGAGATTATGAAAAAGAGGGTAGTTCATGGAATATTCCGGCGAAAAATTACAAGAAGAAAAAGTATTCAAGGACCCGGTACACCGATATATACATGTTCGTGACCGGGTTATATGGGATTTAATAGGGACGAAGGAATTCCAGCGGCTTCGAAGGATCAAACAGCTAGGAACGACTTATTTAACCTTTCATGGTGCGGAACATAGTCGTCTTAGCCATTCGCTTGGAGTATATGAGATTGTCCGGAGAATCGTGGATGATGTTTTCGAGGGCAGACCGGAATGGAAACCTGAGGAACGGTTACTATCCTTGTGCGCAGCCCTCCTGCATGATTTGGGTCATGGACCTTTCTCTCATTCTTTTGAAAAAGTGTTTGACCTGGATCATGAGCAATTCACACAGCAGATAATCCTCGGCGATACGGAAGTGAATAAGACCCTCCTTAGAGTTGGACGTGATTTCCCTAAAAAAGTGGCAGAAGTCATTGCGAAAACCTATAAAGGCAAATTAGTAGTCAGCCTGATTTCAAGTCAGATCGATGCTGATAGAATGGACTATTTACAGCGTGATGCTTACTTCACTGGCGTTAGTTATGGACATTTCGATATGGAAAGGCTTTTGCGTGTAATGAGGCCAAGGGAAGAACATGCCGTCATAAAACAAAGCGGGATGCATGCGGTTGAGGACTATATCATGAGTCGCTACCAAATGTATTGGCAGGTTTATTTCCATCCAGTTACGAGAAGTGCGGAGGTCATACTTACCAAGATTCTACATAGAGCGAAACATTTATATGAATCCGGCTATGAGTTTGCCCAAGAACCGCACCATTTTTATTCCTTGTTCAAGGGAGAAGTGACTTTAAGGGACTATTTGAAAATGGATGAAGCGGTGATGCTCTATTATTTCGAAGCATGGGAAGAGGAAAACGATGCGATTTTAAAAGATTTATGCACTCGCTTCGTTAACCGCAAACTATTTAAATATGTGGAATTCCATCCATCGAACAGTCAAATGAACAGATTGATGGAATTAAGGACGCTATTCAAGAAGGCAGGCATCGATCCGGATTATTATCTCGTCGTCGATTCTTCATCAGATCTGCCGTATGATTTTTACCGGCCAGGTGAGGAAGAGGAGAGACTGCCGATTCACTTGCTGAAAAATAATGGCGAAATTCGTGAATTATCGCGTGAATCCGAAATTGTCGATGCAATTTCAGGGAAAAGAAGAACGGATCATAAGTTGTATTATCCAGCGGATTTATTGCGGGATGAATCTACGAAGAAAAATATAAAAAAACAGATTCGTAAGCTTTTGGAGCTATCGGATTAAAGTGGTACATTTTTGGTGAGGAGTGACGAGCCTTGTTTAAGGATCATGCAAACATTATCAATGCAATTTCTACTGCCGGTGAAATATCGGGTCGGAAAAAATTACAGAAAATCGTTTATATCGCGAAGAAGCTGTCCTTCCCATTTCATGAAAAGTTTCAGTTTCACTTTTATGGACCGTATTCGGAGGAGTTGACCTTACGGATTGAAGAGCTCTGCGAAATGGGTTACTTGAATGAAGTAAGGGAAAAAAAAGCGGGCTATTATCAATATTGTTATTCGATAACGGATGCCGGCCAGGATTTCCTATCCATACAGGAAGTGGAGATGCCGGCACTTGAGGCATGCTTACTGGATATGAACGAACAGAATGCCCGGTTTTTGGAGCTGGTTTCAACGGTGTTATACTTCGACACGCTTGAAAAAGAGGAAGTCACCGAGAAAATTTTCACGCTGAAAAGCAAACAAAAATATACGCTTGAAGAAATTGATGAGGCATATGAATATATTGAGCAGTTAAAAACAAAAGCTAAGCCGAATTGATGGCTTAGCTTTTCCCCATTATGTAAACCTTATAAATCGCTTTTACGGACACCGGCTACTGCTAAATGATTTTTTGACATTTCTTCAATGAAAATCGTCACGGCTTCAGCTGGTGCTCCAGTTGTTTCGGTAACGGCTGCAGTCACCTTTTCGACTAAGGCCTTTTTTTGTTCGTCTGTACGGCCTTCAAGCATTTTGACTGTTACATATGGCATCTCTTTTCCCCCCTTCCTCTCTTATCTTGTAGTGTTTCACAATGGAAAAAGAATTGCAAGACACGGAAGTCAGAGTTTTTTCACTTCTTGAACTTTTGATGTATACTAACGGTAATAAACAATGGGGGAGAAGCTATCGATGCAATTTTTTGATCAAATAGAACGGTTTTTGGCTTATAGGTTGGAAGAACTTCCATATGTCATTGTGTCACTGTTAATCGCTTTTACGGTTCATGAATTTTCCCATGCTTATGTGGCCTATAAGTTCGGTGATCCGACTGCAAAGAATGAAGGAAGAGTCACATTGAATCCGATTTCGCATTTGGATCCGATCGGAACATTGTTAATATTAATAGCCGGATTTGGTTGGGCGCGACCTGTACCGGTTAATCGTTTTCATTTCAAGAATCCAAAATTGGCAGGAGTGCTCGTCTCTTTTGCCGGTCCGTTCAGTAATTTGATTGTTGCAATTTTGGGATTTTTAATTTTTTACGGGTTGCTTGCGGCAGGCGTTGGACCTGAGTTACCTTTTTTCGTCGAGCCCTT
This sequence comes from Peribacillus frigoritolerans, assembly GCF_030676415.1. Classification (GTDB taxonomy): domain Bacteria; phylum Bacillota; class Bacilli; order Bacillales; family DSM-1321; genus Peribacillus; species Peribacillus frigoritolerans_A. The sequence continues at coordinate 157,300 of NZ_JAUUTW010000008.1, forward strand.
CTTAAATATACTCATAAATTTAAATGTCCTTTTATTTGTATTTAATCTGATACCATTGCCGCCGCTCGATGGTTATAGGATCGTTCAGGATCTTGTTTCAGCAGACTTGCGGGCAAAAATGACCCAGTATGAACAATACGGCTCCCTTATTTTTTTGATTCTGATCATCACACCGCTGAGTCAATATACAATTAGACCGATTTTGGATACTGGTATTAAATTTGTAGGAGGCATCTTGAGTCAATTTTTTTCACTTTTGTTTTTTTAACCAATAATAAGGAATGACAAACGATAAAGGGGGATATAAACATGGAAGAACAACCAAAGAAAAAGGTAGGCTTCAATATTATAAAAAACGACCCAACAGAAGGGCATGGCGGATATGGAGCAGGGGTCTTGACGCTTGATAATATTTCTCCGGTCATCATCGATGTGGATGCAGGTGCAGCAGAGGTCGATATCGGCGCGATGCATGCAAGAAGCGTGGTGGAAAAAGGGATCAAGTTTTTAAAGACTAAAGAAGAGGTACCGAATGCCAAACCTTACTGGCTTGTTTGGGTGACCATTGAAGCCACTCAAAATGGTCCGCACTATGCAGGTGTGACGGCATGTGAAATGATGGTCGACAGGTCAATTAGACGTGGGTACAAATCGCTTCCGGAGCATGTTAACCGGATGGATAAATCGCTGAAACGACATATCATCGTCGAGGACATGGACGATAAATCAAAACGTGTGCTTGCAGACTTCCTGAAAAGCCATGATGCAGGAATGTGGGAGCGCTCTTCAGCTCAGCTGAAGGAGTCATTGACGGTTTGAATCTCGTTTAATGGATGAAATGTTAAGTTTAGTGAAAAATGCACTTGTAGGAAAGCGATAAAATCAGTAAACTTAAAGACAGCAGTTTAGTCACTGTGGAACTAGGACAGAAAAACCCCCGAAGCCGCTGCCGGCTTCGGGGGTTTTTCGTTATCCCCAAGGTTTTAATACTTTTTTGTACCACGGGGCCTTTTTATGTTCTTCTTCTTTTGGGGAATGTTTCGGATTCTCACCCTTAAAGTGCTCGGCACAGTATTCGACAGGTTCGGTTCCTTTAACATAATAAGTCAATCTTGAGACAGGACAATCCTTTGTAGCCAATTTTCCGCTTCCGGGATTCACGTTTACCCCGATTACGTTTTCGGTTTCTTTAAACGATTTTGCCGGTTTCCCTTGTAGACCCTTTTCCATATAGGAAGCCCAGATTTTCTTTGCATAGCCTTTTTCAGCAGGGATCTCGATCTTTTTGCCTTGATCATATCCAGTCCATACTCCTGCTACAAGCTCCGGTGTGTAACCAATCATCCAGCTATCCGTCGGGGTGGAGCCTGATTTGCCGGCATATGGGCGGGTCAGCTGGGAACTGATGGTGCTGCCGGTCACTTTCGTATAGCCATTTAAGGTTTCATCAAAAACACCTGTAAGCATCTGGGTCATGACAAATGCCTTGTCCTTATCCAAAACCTGTTCCGGTTTCTCATTTTCATCAAAAATCACTTCACCTTTTTGATTTTCGACTTTTTTGATAAACACGGGTTCAACCTTCTTGCCGCCGTTAGCCAGAATGCTGTATGCGTTCACCATTTCAATCGCCCTTACACCTGACGTACCGAGTGCCAGGGAAGGAACCGCATCCATCTTTGCCGTGATTCCGAAACGATGCGCCGTATCGACCAATGTCTGTTCCCCAAGGAACAAGTGCGTTTTTACGGCGAAGATATTATCGGAAAGAGCAACGGCCTGGGCCATCGTGATTTCGCCTTCAGCGTATTGATGGTTGTAATTATGCGGTGTGTAAGATGAGTGACCATCGTCGAAAGAAAATGTAGTTGTCTCGCTTTTTAAGGTGGTGGATGGTGTGAAACCATTCTCCAGCGCTGAATAGTATAGCAATGGCTTCATGGTTGAACCAGGCTGGCGAACCGCCTGTGTAGCTCGATTGAATGGCGACTCGGAATAATCTTTACCGCCGACCAGCGCACGGACCTCCCCGGTATCCGGATCCATTGCCACTATCGAGGCTTGAATGCCTGAAGACTTGGGTATGGTATTGGAAAGAACCTCTTCGGCAGCATCCTGCTGGGTTTCATCCAGTGTGGTATAGACTTTAAGCCCGCCGAGCTCGATCGTCCGGTCATCCAAATGAAGCTGAGATTTTAAAGCTTGTTTGACGGCATCCTGGAAATAGGGAGCGGTCTTATTGGTGACCGTTCCATGCTCTCCTTTTAATGTAAGGGATGTTCGCAATGCTTCCGCGATATTTTTTCCTGAAATGTAGTTTTTGTTTTTCATGGCTTGCAGGACAACTCTCTGCCTTGATTTCGCTTTTTCAAAGTTATCCAATGGAGAATAGTTTGACGGCCCTTTTGGTATTCCGGCCAGCATGCTCGCTTCAGGAAGAGTCAAATCCTTGGCATCCTTGCCAAAGTAATATTGACTTGCAGCTTGGGCTCCATATGCGCCATGGCCATAGTAAATCGTATTTAAATAGCCTTCTAGAATTTCCTTTTTGGAGTAGTTCATTTCTAAACGTATCGTATAAAAGGCCTCATTAAGTTTACGCGACCACGTTTTGTCATGCCCAAGAAACAAGTTCCTGGCATACTGCTGGGTAATGGTGCTTGCACCCTGGACTTTGGACATTGCCTTAATATCAGCAAGGATGGCACCGCCGATCCGCTTTATATCAAATCCTTTATGAGTGTAAAATTGACGGTCCTCAACGGCGACAGTCGCTTTGATGAGCTGTGGTGAAATCGACTCCATTCCGGCCCAATAACGTTTCTGGCCATTATCCGTTTCACCGATCACATTTCCATCATCACTATAATAGAGAGTGGACTGCGGCACGACCAAAGGGGGCGGACCTAATATTTTTGCATAAATCAGTAAAGAGAGAAGCAATACAAAGAGTATTGTGAGCCCGATTGTGGCAAGGATAATGAAGGCCCGTACATATTTAGTTGTCCTTTTAAATCGTTCGCTTGGAATCAATTCCATTGCTTTCACCTCTCTTATCAAGTAAGAATCTATCATCTATTACTATTATGGAAAAAAAAGAAAATTTTAAACATAAGAACTGCATTTAAGAAATTTATCTTGCAATTCTGCTAGATTCGTCTATAATTTTTCTAGCTAATGACTATACCGATTTTGGGGAACCTATAAGGTGACTGACAATATGAAATGGAAAAGGAGCGTTAATAAATGAGCATTTGGTTTACTGAAAAACAAACAGAGAACTTTGGTATTACGATGAAAGTGAATCGTACTTTACATACGGAGCAAACTGAGTTTCAAAAGCTTGATATGATTGAAACGGAAGAGTGGGGCAATATGCTATTGCTGGATGACATGGTAATGACTTCACAGCGCGATGAATTCGTTTACCATGAAATGGTAGCCCATGTTCCTTTATTTACCCATCCTAATCCAGAAAACGTTTTGGTTGTAGGAGGAGGGGACGGAGGAGTTATCCGTGAAATCCTAAAACACCCAAGCGTGAAAAAAGCCACTTTGGTGGATATCGATGGGAAAGTTATCGAATACTCAAAGCAATTCCTGCCTGAAATTGCAGGCATGCTTGAAGATCCGCGTGTAGACGTACAAGTTGGGGATGGCTTCATGCACATCGCCAAAAGTGAAAATGAATATGACGTGATCATGGTTGACTCAACTGAACCTGTCGGACCTGCTGTCAATTTATTCACAAAAGGTTTTTATGCCGGGATTTCCAAAGCTTTGAAAGAAGACGGGATTTTTGTGGCACAATCCGACAATCCTTGGTTTAAAGCGGACTTAATTCGCGATGTACAACGTGATGTAAAAGAAATATTCCCAATCACCAGCCTGTATTTAGCGAATATCCCGACGTATCCAAGCGGCCTTTGGGCGTTCACGATCGGATCGAAAAAATATAATCCATTAGAAGTGACTGAAGATCGTTTCCATGAAATGGAAACGAAATATTATACAAAAGAACTTCATAAAGCAGCTTTCGTTCTGCCTAAATTCGTTCAAGATTTAGTGAAATAAGGGAGGCGTGGACCATGAAATTCGATGAAGCCTATTCAGGCAATGTATTCATTAAAAGCCACCCTGTTTTTGAGGAATCAGAAGCTGTGCTATACGGCATGCCGATGGACTGGACGGTAAGTTTCCGTCCGGGTTCCCGCTTCGGCCCTACCCGGATTCGTGAAGTTTCGATTGGTTTGGAAGAGTACAGCCCGTATTTAGATCGTGAATTAGAGGAAGTTAAATTCTTTGATGCCGGGGATATTCCATTACCATTCGGCAATCCGCAGCGCAGTATCGATATGATTGAAAAATTTGTCGACAGCTTGTTGGATGCAGGTAAGTTCCCAATGGGTATGGGAGGGGAACATCTTGTCACATGGCCTGTCATTAAAGCCATGTTCAAAAAGTATCCCGACATGGCCATCATCCATATGGATGCACATACAGATTTACGTGAGGATTATGAGGGGGAGCCGCTTTCCCATGCGTCCATCATCCGTAAATCCGCAGAACTTATCGGCCCGAAAAATGTATACTCTTTCGGCATTCGTTCCGGTTTGAAGGAAGAATTCCAATGGGCAAAGGAAAATGGCATGCACATCTCTAAATTTGAAGTTCTTGAACCTCTGAAAGACGTACTGCCGCAGTTAGCCGGTCGTCCTGTATATGTGACGATCGACATCGATGTTCTTGATCCTGCGCACGCGCCGGGAACGGGCACCGTAGATTGTGGAGGCATCACTTCCAAAGAGCTTTTAGCTTCGATTCATGAGATAGCACGGTCTGAAATTAATGTAGTCGGCTGCGATTTAGTGGAAGTGGCACCGATTTATGATCCATCCGAGCAAACTGCGAACACGGCGAGCAAGCTGATTCGCGAAATGATTCTAGGTTGGGTTCAAAAAGGTTAATGTTGGAAAATTTGACTGTTCCTGTTTTTTTAGCGGGAATGGTCTTTTTTTATCCATTCAGGAAAAGAATTTTACATCTGAAGGACTCTTTTTGAATAATTCCGCCCCAATGAGTCATTATTGCGTTAGAATCAAATGAATTGCAACAACATGATTTCGACAGTTTATCCTCACATTTTTGGATTTACACTTTATTTTTCGCTCCAAGTTGAAACTTCCTTGAAGAATATTTATACTTATAAAGTTAAGAACGACATGATGAAGGAAGTGTAGCTTTGACTCTTCATGATATAGATAAGCATGCCATTAAAGTGACTTTACAGACAAAAATCAAGCACGGCTCAGAAACGGAAACGTATGAGCTGGTCACATTTGGTACAAAAATGTATAAAGGTACAGATTTATATTTGCAATATAAAGAGGAAAATGAAGTCGGTCAAACACAAACGACCATCAAGCACAAACCGGATGAAACGATCCTGCTTAGAAATGGTGCCATTAAAATGAGGCAGCTTTTCCGCCTGCAGGAAGCGACAAATGGACATTATGAAAGTATATATGGCAGGTTAGGATTACGGACGACCGCGAAGAAGATACATCATCAATGGGATGAGCAGACCAAACAAGGGAAACTTGTCCTTAAATATACGTTACATATGCAGGGAAGCGAACCCGGTCAATATGAGATGACGATTTCCTATAAGGAGGAAGCATAGCGCATGAATATAGTAAAAGAGGTACAGGAAAAACTGAAAGAAGAGATTAAAGCGGCAGTCATTAAAGCTGGTTTGGCAACGGAAGAGCAGATTCCAAATGTTGTATTGGAACTGCCAAGAGATAAGACACACGGAGATTATTCCACGAATATGGCCATGCAATTAACGAAGATTGCAAAGAAAGCGCCAAAGATGATAGCAGAAGCAATCATCGAAAACTTTGACAAATCAAAAGCATCCATCGAAAAAATTGAAATTGCAGGACCTGGTTTCATCAACTTCTACATGAATAATTCCTATTTGACAGAATTGGTTCCTGTCATTTTGAAAGTGGATGAAGCATATGGGGAAAGTGACTTTGGTAAAGGCGAAAAAATCCAAGTGGAGTTCGTTTCCGCGAACCCGACCGGTGATCTCCATCTTGGACATGCCCGTGGTGCAGCAGTAGGTGATACGTTATGTAATATCCTCTCTAAAGCAGGTTATGATGTTTCACGTGAATATTATATCAATGATGCAGGAAACCAAATTAATAATTTGGCCATTTCCATAGAAGCCCGCTATTTCCAGGCACTTGGCCTCGAAAAGGATATGCCGGAGGGCGGTTATCATGGCGAAGATATCATTGGCATCGGGAAGACGCTTGCCAGTGAATATGGGGATAAATATGTAAATGCCGATGAAAAGGAACGTTTTGAATTTTTCCGTGAGTACGGCTTGAAATATGAAATGGAAAAACTGAAAACGGATTTGGGTAATTTCCGTGTCGGATTCGATGTATGGTACTCCGAAACATCTCTATATCAAGACGGTAAAATTGATGAAGCACTCAAAGTGTTGAGGGAAAGGGGCCATGTTTACGAGGAAGATGGGGCTACATGGTTCCGTTCTACGGAATTAGGCGATGATAAGGACCGGGTGCTTATTAAGCAGGATGGGTCTTACACATATCTGACACCGGATATTGCCTATCACCGTAATAAATTGGAGCGCGGCTTTGAAACGCTGATCAATATCTGGGGTGCAGACCACCACGGCTATATACCGCGTATGAAAGCAGCGATCGAAGCATTAGGGTACAAACGCGAGCAGCTTGAAGTGGAAATCATCCAGCTTGTTCACCTGTACAAGGATGGCGAGAAAATGAAGATGAGTAAGCGTACCGGTAAGGCAGTTACGATGCGTGACCTCATTGATGAAGTAGGTTTGGATGCAACACGTTATTTCTTTGCGATGAGAAGTGCGGATACTCATATGGACTTCGATTTGGATCTTGCAGTATCACAGTCCAATGAAAACCCGGTTTATTATGCACAGTATGCCCACGCCCGTATTTCCAGCATTCTACGCCAAGGTGTGGAACAAGGGATCAGCTATGAAGGAGTCACTGATTTCTCAGCCCTATCTACTGAAAAAGAAGTGGAGCTTTTGAAGAAATTAGGAGAATTCCCGCAGGCGATAGCGGAAGCAGCCGAAAAACGGATGCCTCACCGCATGACGAATTATATATTCGACCTGGCTTCTACATTCCACAGTTTCTACAATGCAGATAAAGTTTTGGATGTTGAAGAGATGGAAAGAAGTAAGGCGCGTTTAGGACTGGTCAAATCCGTCCAAATTACTTTAAAGAATGCATTAGCTTTAATCGGGGTTTCTGCACCGGAAAAAATGTAATGGAAAAAGCGGCTGTTTCTAGCGAAACAGCCGCTTTTTTTTTAGGTTAATTAGCACTCGACGGCACCGCCGCCCACCCTTTTTACACCACGAACCTTAGCTATATCTTCAATCAGCTGCAACATTGCCCGGTCCTTCATCTTGGCCTCGATCATGAAGTCCACGTCTTGTCCAAGATCCTTAAGCACTTTAAAAAGGGGCATGATGAAGTCCAAATCGATATAATCTGCATGCGAACGAAATTCACCTGCCGATTTTGGGGATGAAATATGAATCTTTGGTACTGCCCCTGCTTGACTCCAAGTGGTGAACACCTCGGTGAGCAGCTCGTTAAGCGGCTCATCTGAAAGGTTTGCGAGATGATGGTGGTAATCGAATACAAGTGGGATGCCTTCCCTCTTACATACGCTCAAGGTTTCAGTTGCTGTATAGGTTTTATCATCATTCTCCAGAGTCATTCTTTCCTTGACGTGCATAGGCAGCGATTTAAGGTTGTCATGAACCCTTACAAGGGCGGACTCTTTATCACCATAGGCCCCACCGACATGGATATTGATGAAAGAGGTGTCCGCAATGCCCATTGCATCAAGCATTTTATAATGGAACTCCATATCCTTTACCGCATTTTTTGTAATCTCGGGCTTAGGGCTGGTAAACAGCGTAAATTGATTGGGATGAAAGCTGATCCTCATCTTGTGTGCAGTGGCCCAATCGCCAAGCTGTTTCCACTCTTTTTTAAAAGGAGTGACGAAATCCCATTCTATTTCGGGATGTGTGGCTAAAGGAACAATGGAACTGGACATCCGGTATATTTCTATTTGGTGTGCCGTGTTATATTGCAGGACCCTTAAGGTATTTTCAATGTTCTGCCTTGTCACATCCAGGAGTTTTTCCATTCCTTTTTCTGGGCCAAGTGTACTATATCGCTTGAAAGTAAGTGTCTTAGCCGGAGAAGCCTCCCATAAACAGGTGGCATTGGATACGAATCCAAATCTTATTTTCATAATATTTCTCCTTGAGCAACGGGATGTCAAAGAAAAGGAGAAAGGATGGTAGCCAGCGATTCTTTTGCTGAACGGACTACATTCATGTTGGAAAGCGCGTCCTCGTTTAGCGGCTTGGATTCGGCTAGGTCCACTGCCAATTCCTTTTCTACATCTTCTATAAATGTCCGGTCAAATACGATGCAGTTCATTTCACTATTTAAAAAACAACTGCGTTTATCGAAATTAGCCGTACCGATATCACACATTATATCATCAATCAAGATCACTTTAGAATGGTAGAACCCTCTTTGAAATTGCATGATTTCAGCCCCGTCTTTCAATAGTACCCGAAAGTAAGGAAAAGAAGCTTCCTTGACAAGGGCATGGTCTGAAATTTCAGGTACGATGACCGTAACGGAAACATTGCGTGCAAGGGCATCCCTTAATTCTTGAAATAAAGTTTCACTGGGAATGAAGTAAGGAGTCCCGATAATGATTTTCTTAGTGGCTTGCCGAATCATGTGTGTCAGTGTCTGTTCAAGATCATTGCCATTCGTGACCACAAACTGATGTGCCTGCGTCCCGGGAGTCAATGTCGGGAAATAAGCAGGTGTTCCCCTGTAATCCTCGTTTGTATCATAGAACCAATCCGAGAGGAAGACTTCCTGAAGGTCCTTTACACCTTCCCCGGTCATTTTTAAATGGTAATCTCTCCATGGGTTCAGCTTCTCCCCTTGGTTTATATACTCCTTACCGATATTAAAGCCGCCAAGATAGCCGATTTTTCCATCTATCACCGTGATCTTGCGGTGATTTCTTTTTTGTATTGTATAGAAAAGGAAGGGGAGTTTCGGTTTAAAGCTGAAAGAAAAATGAACGCCGCTTTTAGTTAGCTCCTGAATGGTTTGATGGGACATCTTTTTACTTCCTACCCAGTCGACTAAAAGCCGCACTTCCACGCCCGCTTCCGCTTTTGACTGCAGTAACTTCAAAAAGTCCTTGCTGAATTTATCATTTTTTACAATATAAAAAAGGATATGGATGGAATCCTGAGCTTGCTTGACTTCCTTAATATAATCTTCAAACAGGATTTTCCCTGATGTGAATACAGTCATTTCGCTGTTCCGAGGCGGATATTTAATGTTGGTTGCGTGCTTCAAATAACGCTTATGCCCTACCTTAAGATCAACCCAGCACCAAGAGAAGATCAATAAAAATATAGAGGCAATCGTAGTGATTATCTTCAAAAAAAATCCCCCCTAAATGATTATATTTAGTTTGGCTCTAATTCCCTGTTAGTAACCATTAAAAAGGGGGAAAGGGTCCTCATTTTTTTAAAATGCAGAAGGGTAATACACGTAATTGTCGAATTATATAATTAAGGTGCAGAAAAATTAATTAGTTTTAGAAAGAAAAAAGTTGACTGAATGCTCATTCATTATATAATGGAATTAATCAAATTTCAGAAAAATGCCAATTTTACAATTGAGGGGGAAAGACTGCATGGAAATGAATGGTTTACTGTGGATCAACTTAGTTGCGTTCCTGCTTGTAACCGCTTACGCCGCCGGTTTGTTTGTCTATTTGATAAAGACTCGTATAGCTTATATAAAACTTGGCAAAAAAGTGGAATTCGATAACCGTGTGAAAGATCGTCTTGTAAAAATAGGGGTTTATGTATTTGGACAGAAGAAGCTCTTTAAAGATAAAAAGAGCGGGATCATTCATGCCATGTTATTTTATGGTTTCATCTTAGTGCAATTTGGAGCACTTGACTTTTTCGTTAAAGGCTTAAGACCGGGGTGGCATTTACCGTTTGGCCCAGTTTATCCGGCCTTTACTTTCTTCCAGGAAATTGTGACGCTTACCGTTCTTGTTGCCATCCTATGGGCGGCATACCGTCGTTATGTCGAAAAGCTCGTTCGCTTGAAAAGGGATTTCAAAGCAGGTTTGGTTGTCATCTTCATTACAGGTATCATGATTACCGTATTGCTGGGTAATGGAATGGGAATGATCTGGCATGGACACGATGCAACTTGGTCAGAGCCAGTCGCATCAAGCATCGCTTTCCTATTCGGCTGGATGGGGACAACGGCGGCAACCGTCGTTTTTTATGTAGCTTGGTGGCTGCATTTACTTATCATATTATCTTTCCTTGTTTATATCCCGCAATCTAAGCATGCCCACTTGATTGCCGGTCCGATAAATGTATTCCTGAATCGCCTGGACAATCCAGGGAAATTGAAACCGGTTGATTTGGAAGAAGAGGTTTTCGACAAAGAAGGCAATCAATATTACGGTGCCAAATATATCGAAGACTTGACGCAGTATCAAATGGTGGACCTCTATGCCTGTGTGGAGTGCGGGCGCTGTACGAATATGTGCCCGGCTACAGGTACCGGTAAAATGCTGTCACCGATGGATATCATCATCAAGATGCGTGACCATTTAACAAATACAGGCGCTGCCGTTACAACGAAGCAGCCATGGGTGCCGTCTTTTGTTTTTGGGAATACGAAGGGAAATAAGATAGCTTTGGCTGGTGCCGCGCAGGGGGCGCAGGAATCAGCTGCAGCAACCGAAGCTTACAGTCCGAGCCTGATTGGCGAAGTCATTACGGAAGAAGAACTTTGGGCTTGTACCACATGCCGGAACTGTGAAGATCAATGCCCGGTAATGAATGAACATGTCGACAAAATCATCGATATGCGCCGTTATCTAGTGTTGACAGAGGGCAGACTTGATCCTGATGCGCAACGTGCCATGACGAATATTGAGCGTCAAGGAAATCCGTGGGGACTGAACCGTAAAGAGAGAGAAGATTGGCGAAGCCTTCGGGAAGATGTCAGCGTCCCTACCGTGAAGGAATTAAAAAAGGCAGACGAAGAATTCGAGTATTTATTCTGGGTAGGTTCAATGGGATCATACGATAACAGAAGCCAGAAGATTGCCCTTTCCTTTGCTAAATTATTGAATGAAGCGGGCGTCAAATTCGCAATTCTCGGAAATAAGGAGAAAAACTCAGGGGATACACCCCGTCGATTGGGTAATGAGTTTGTTTTTCAGGAGCTTGCAATGAAAAATATAGAAGAATTCCAGAAGAATGAAATAAAGAAAATCGTTACGATCGATCCGCATGCATACAATATCTTCAAGAATGAGTATCCGGATTTTGGCTTGGAAGCGGAAGTGTATCACCATACTGAATTGTTAGCCAAACTTGTCAGTGAAGGCAGGTTGGTCCCTCAGTTTCCTGTGAATGAGACGATAACATTCCACGATTCCTGTTACTTGGGAAGGTACAATGAAGTTTACAGCCCGCCGCGTGAAATCTTGCAATCCATTGATGGCGTGAAACTTATTGAGATGGAGCGTAACCGCGAGAAGGGTATGTGCTGTGGAGCTGGAGGCGGTTTGATGTGGATGGAAGAGGAAACGGGAAACCGCATTAATGTGGCCCGTACCGAACAAGCGCTGGCCGTAAGTCCAACGGTGATCAGTTCCGGATGTCCTTATTGCCTGACCATGCTATCCGATGGTACGAAAGCAAAAGAAGTTGAGGAAAATGTGAAAACGTATGATGTGGCAGAACTACTCGAAAAAGCGGTAATAGGTGAAAATAAACCGGTAGCCTCTTAATTTAAATGCAATTGCCTGCTTCTTTTATATGGGATGAAACAAATGGGAGTAGGCAATTTTTTCAATATTTATAAACTAAATATTTTCATTTTTGAGAAAAATGTGTAATATAATATAAAGCGCTTACAACACTATTTTTTTAACTCCAAATTGAGCGAGCGTTCAATCAATGTTACTTATAGGGGGAAATAATGATGGCGAAAACAGTGATTATTAGCGGTGTGAGAACACCTTTTGGTAAATTTGGCGGCGGTCTTAGCAGTTTGACGGCATCACAACTTGGTGGAATAGCAATTAATGAGTCACTTGTTCGGGCGGGGATTGAAGGCAGCCAAGTAGACGAGGTCATCATGGGGAATGTGCTTCAAGCAGGCCAAGGCCAAATACCGTCCCGCCAGGCAGCGCGTCATGCTGGATTGCCATGGGAAGTGAAAACGGAAACCATTAATAAAGTATGCGCTTCAGGACTTCGCAGTGTCACATTGGCTGATCAGATCATTCGCTTAGGTGAAGAAGAAATCATTGTTGCCGGCGGAATGGAATCGATGAGCAATGCGCCTTATATCCTTCCTAAAGCAAGGTGGGGCCTAAGGATGGGTGATGGAGAACTGAAGGATACCATGATTTCGGATGGACTTAGCTGCAGTTTTACGGGTGTTCATATGGGGACTTATGGAAACAGTACTGCCGAGGATCTTGAAATCACCCGTGAGGAACAAGATAGCTGGGCTTACGAGAGTCATCAAAAAGCGATAAAAGCAATCGATGGCGGTATTCTTGCAGAAGAAATCATTTCCGTACAGGTGCCGGTACGAAAAGGTGAACCAATTATCATCGAACATGATGAAGCCCCAAGAAAAGATACATCTGCCGGGAAGTTGGCTAAATTAGGTCCAGCTTTCAATAATCAGGGGACGATTACTGCAGGTAACGCACCAGGTGTCAATGATGGGGCAGGTGCACTCGTATTGATGAGTGAGGAACGTGCGGAAAAAGAAGGGAAAACACCTTTCGCCTATATTTTAGCTCATGCAGAAGTGGCGGTGGAAGCAAAGGACTTCCCTAAAACGCCTGGTTTGGTCATAAATGAACTCCTGAAGAAGACAGGTAAATCGATAGAGGAAATTGACTTGTTTGAAGTGAACGAAGCATTTGCAGCGGTTGCACTGGCCAGTGGGAAAATTGCGAACATCGAGCCGGGAAAAGTGAATGTAAACGGAGGGGCTGTAGCATTAGGTCACCCAATCGGGGCGAGTGGTGCCCGAATCATCATTACGCTGATGCATGAACTGAAACGCCGTGGAGGGGGATTGGGCATCGCAGCGATCTGCAGTGGCGGCGGTCAGGGAGATGCCATTTTAATTGAAGTGCCAAAGCAAGATTAATAGTTTCATAGATGAATGAGGAGGGATTTTCATGGGCATTCAAAAAGTGATGGTCATTGGCGCGGGACAGATGGGCTCTGGCATTGCCCAGGTTTGCGCAATGAGCGGTTATGAGGTTCTTTTACATGATTTAAAAGATGAATACGTAGAAAAAGGGTTAGGGACAATTACAAAGAACTTATCCCGGCAAGTTGAAAAAGGGAAAATGGAATCCGAGGAGAAGGATGCAATCCTTTCCCGGTTGACTTCCTCGACTGATTTGAAAAATGCGGCTGCGGTGGATTTAGTGATTGAAGCTGCAGTGGAAAATATGGAGATAAAAACAAAAATTTTCGCAGAGTTGGATGAAATCACGCCACAACATGTCATTCTAGCATCCAATACTTCTTCACTTCCAATTACCGAGATAGCCGCTGCCACGAAAAGGCCGGAAAAGGTAATTGGCATGCACTTCATGAACCCCGTTCCAGTCATGAAGCTGGTTGAGATCATCCGAGGCCTTGCTACATCGGATGAAGTTTATAAGGAAGTTGAAAAGATGGCTGAATCCTTGAACAAGGTACCGGTGGAAGTCAATGATTTTCCAGGTTTTGTAGCTAATCGGATTTTAATGCCGATGATCAATGAGGCCATCTATACACTTTATGAGGGCGTCGCCACTAAAGAGGCGATCGATGATGTGATGAAACTGGGAATGAACCATCCGATGGGCCCGCTTACGCTAGCTGACTTCATTGGGCTCGACACATGCTTGTACATAATGGAAACCCTTCACCAAGGGCTCGGAGACGATAAATACCGACCGTGTCCGCTGTTAAGGAAATATGTAAAAGCTGGGTGGCTAGGCAAGAAGTCAGGACGGGGATTTTACGAATATAACTAATCATTGAAAGATGTGCAGCTGGGGAGGAATGAAGGATGGATTTAAAGTTTACAGAAGAACAGGAAATGATGCGGAAAATGGTAAGCACTTTTGCGGAGAATGAGATTACCCCTCATATCGAGGCAATGGAAACAGGCGTGTTTCCAAAAACGATTCTGCAAAAAATGGGAGAGCTTGGTTTGATGGGAATCCCGATTTCAGAAGAATACGGTGGCGCGGGTATGGACTTCATGTCTTATATCATCGCCATCAATGAGATTTCCAAAGTTAGTCCGACTCTCGGTGTCATACTGTCCGTTCATACTTCTGTTGGAACAAATCCAATCGTTTATTTTGGAACGGAAGAGCAGAAGCGAAAGTATGTGCCTAAGTTAGCCGCTGGTAAATATTTAGGCGCATTTTGCTTGACTGAGCAAAGCTCAGGTTCCGATGCTGCGAGTTTGAAATCGAAGGCAGTGGCAGTAAAGGAAGACGGAGAATATCGAATAAATGGGTCCAAGGTTTTTATCACCAATGGCGGGGAAGCGGATGTATTCATTGTTTTTGCTTCAACCGACCCTCAGAAGGGAAGCAAGGGAATCTCTGCTTTTATCGTGGAAAAAGGGACGCCAGGCTTAATCATCGGTAAAGATGAACGTAAAATGGGCCTTCATGGATCGAGCACCGTACAGGTGACGTTCGAGGATATGAAAGTGCCTGCTGCCAATCTCTTAGGCAAAGAAGGTGAAGGCTTTAAGATCGCAATGGCCAACTTGGATGCCGGAAGGATAGGCATTGCTGCTCAAGCTCTGGGAATTGCAGAAGGCGCCATGGAACATGCTGTCCAATATGCAAAAGACAGAGTTCAATTTGGCAAACCTATTGCAGCACAACAGGGGATTGGTTTCAAGCTTGCTGAAATGGCAACGAGTATAGAAGCTTCAAGGCTACTCGTCTATCGAGCGGCTAATTTACGCTCGCAGGGATTGAAGTGCGGTAAAGAGGCGGCAATGGCTAAGCTATTCGCTTCGAGGACGGCTGTCGAGGTGGCGATTGAAGCAGTCCAAGTGTTCGGCGGCTATGGATATTCAATGGAATATCCGGTCGAACGCTATTTCAGGGATGCAAAGGTAACTGAAATTTATGAGGGTACAAGCGAAATACAGAGAATGGTCATCAGTAAGAGCCTATAATTATGAAAAAATTGGAGGGGCATAGTCATGCAATTTAAACTAACGGAAGAACATGAAATGATCAGGAAAATGGTGCGCGATTTTGCCCAGAATGAAGTGGCTCCGACAGCTGCCGAGAGGGATGAAGAAGAACGATTTGACCGTGAGATCTTCGATAAAATGGCTGAACTTGGATTGACTGGGATTCCGTGGCCTGAGGAATACGGCGGAATTGGAAGTGATTATTTAGCGTATTGCATAGCGATTGAGGAACTTTCCCGGGTTTGTGCTTCCACTGGGGTGACGTTATCAGCCCATACTTCCCTTGCAGGGTGGCCAATATATAAGTTTGGATCTGAAGAGCAAAAACAAAAATACCTTCGTCCAATGGCACAGGGTGAAAAAATCGGTGCATATGGGCTGACTGAACCTAGCTCAGGCTCTGACGCAGGCGGTATGAGAACGACTGCAAAGCTTGTAGGTGATGAATATATTATCAGCGGTTCAAAAATTTTCATTACGAACGGCGGGATTGCTGATACCTATGTTGTCTTTGCTTTGACTGACCCTGAATCGAAACAAAAAGGTACGAGTGCCTTTATCATTGAAAAAGATTTCCCGGGTTTTAGTGTCGGTAAAAAAGAGAAGAAGCTGGGGATCCGTTCCTCACCGACCACGGAAATCATTTTTGATGAATGCCGAGTGCCTAAAGAAAATCTCCTTGGTAAAGAAGGAGAGGGCTTTAAAATAGCGATGATGACACTTGATGGCGGCCGTAATGGAATTGCAGCCCAGGCTGTTGGCATTGCCCAAGGTGCATTGGATGCCGCAGTTGATTATGCAAAAGAGCGCGTCCAATTCGGCAAGCCAATTTCTGCACAGCAAGGAATCGGTTTTAAATTGGCGGATATGGCAACCGGTGTCGAAGCATCTAGACTATTAACCTATCAGGCTGCCTGGTTGGAATCAGTGGGTCTTCCTTATGGAAAAGAGTCGGCCATGTCCAAACTTTTTGCTGGAGATACCGCCATGAAAGTGACGACAGAAGCCGTACAGGTCTTTGGAGGTTATGGATATACAAAAGATTATCCAGTAGAGCGGTATATGCGCGATGCGAAAATAACCCAGATTTACGAAGGTACACAGGAAATTCAAAAGCTGGTCATTTCACGGATGATTACTAAATAGGGTTGAAACTGAGGTTTTCCGATGAGGCACTGCCTTTACCGGAATTCCCTTTTCAATTTCTTCAGAATGTCTTTGGCAGTTAAATGATGGGCTTTTTAAAAGGAGTTTGAAAATGGAAAAAAGAGAGGTTCTTGCATCTGTAAAGGATGAACGGCTGGTTGAAAAAAGGCGTACACAAATGATTAAAGGGGCGGTGACCCTTTTTAAGGAAAAGGGATTTCATCGTACGACTACAAGGGAAATTGCCAAAGCGGCCGGCTTTAGTATTGGCACGTTATACGAGTATATCCGAACCAAGGAAGATATATTATATCTCGTCTGTGACTTTATCTATGATGAAGTCCAGGAAAAGCTTCAGAAAGAAATAGAACAGAGTGATGGGACACTTGAAAGCTTAAAGCTGACGATCGCCTATTTTTATAAAGTGATGGATGATATGCAGGACGAAGTGCTGGTCATGTATCAGGAAGTGAAAGCCCTGACGAAAGATGCTTTACCTTATGTATTGAATAAAGAACTTCGGATGGTCGGCATGTTTGAAAAGGTGATCACGAAATGTGTTGAGAATGGGGAGCTATCGTTGACGGAAAAACAAATAAGCCTTGTTTCACATAATATTTTCGTTCAGGGACAGATGTGGAGTTTTAGAAGATGGGCTTTGCATAAACAGTATACGCTTCAAGAGTATGTTGAACTGCAGACGCAATTATTGATTCAAAATGTATCGCTTACAAAAAGCACTGATATAAATACGTTTCAATAAGGAGGAGCAAAATGAGTACAGTTGAGGTGTATAAACCGAAGAACCATATTAGATTCGTTACAGCTTCGAGTTTATTTGATGGACATGATGCATCTATCAATATTATGAGGAGGATCCTTCAGTCCAGCGGCGCGGAAGTTATTCACCTGGGGCATAATCGCTCGGTGGAAGAGATCGTGAATGCGGCCATCCAGGAAGATGTTCAAGGCATTGCCATGTCATCTTACCAAGGCGGACATGTGGAATATTTTAAATATATGTATGACCTGCTGAAGGAAAAGGGAGCCGAGCACATTCGGATCTTTGCCGGCGGTGGCGGTGTCATCATCCCAAGGGAAATTAAAGAACTTCATGATTATGGGATTGCCCGTATCTTTTCGCCTGATGAAGGGCGGGAATATGGGCTTCAAGGGATGATAAACGTATTGATGGAGGAGTGTGATTTCTCGACAGTCAAACCATCTTTACAGGAACGCTTTGATGAATTGATTGCTGGGGGAACAAATGCCATTGCCCAATTCATTACCTTTGCCGAAAATAGACTCGATGTTTCACAGGAATCAGCGGCAGCGGTGGAGAGTCTTTTTGAGCAGATCAAAACTTCCGAAAAGAAAGTTCCTGTTCTAGGAATTACAGGGACTGGCGGCGCTGGAAAAAGCTCATTGACTGATGAATTGATACGAAGGTTCATTAACGAAATTCCAGACGAGAGAGTCGCCATTCTATCTGTTGACCCGACCAAACAGAAAACGGGCGGTGCCCTGCTTGGTGACAGGATCAGAATGAACTCGATCTTTTCAGAGCGTGTATATATGCGGAGCCTAGCCACGCGCCATTCAAAAAGTGAGTTGTCTTTGGCGATAAAAGATGCCATTTCAGTCGTGAAGGCAGCTGGCTTCGATTTAATCATCGTTGAAACGAGCGGAATTGGTCAGGGAGATGCAGAAATTGCCGAAATATGCGATGTATCCATGTATGTAATGACGAGTGAATTCGGTGCTCCTTCGCAACTTGAAAAAATCGATATGATAGATTATGCAGACTTGATAGTCATTAATAAATACGAGCGCAAAGGCTCCGAGGATGCAAAAAACCAAGTTCAAAAGCAATACCAAAGAAGCCGTACACTTTTTGATCAAGATCCATCAGAAATGCCAGTATACGGTACAATCGCTTCCCAATTCAATGACCCAGGCACCAATGCATTATTCGCTGCCCTGATTGAAAAGCTTAATGAAAAATCAGGGACGGGTTGGAGTACGGCCTTTTCGAAAGAAGCGGATGTTTACAAGCAAAATGTCATCATTCCCAATGACCGTCGGTATTATTTACGTGAAATCAGTGATACGGTCAGATCGTATCATAAGCGTGCGGCTGAACAAGTACGTATGGCCCGGAGGCTTTTCCAGCTTGAAGGAGCAATTGATGCAATTAAGGAAAATGATAACAACGACGATATGGTGGCTTCTTTAGAAAAACTGAAAAAGGAAACCGCTTCGAATTTATCACCTGAATCCAAAAAAATCCTTTCTGGATGGATGGAATTAAAAGAAAAGTATGCAGGAGAGCAGTTTGTAACGAAAGTCAGGGATAAAGAAATCGTCACAAAACTGAAAACCAAAAGTTTATCAGGTTTAATGATTCCGAGAGTATCACTGCCTAAGTATGTGGATTATGGAGAGATCTTAGGATGGGTATTCCGTGAGAACGTTCCGGGCTTCTTTCCTTACACAGCGGGAGTCTTTCCATTCAAGCGTGAAGGGGAAGACCCAAAGCGGCAATTTGCCGGTGAAGGATCGCCCGACCGAACCAACAGGCGTTTTCATTATTTGTCAAAGGATGATACTGCTAAACGGCTAAGTACTGCTTTCGATTCTGTAACTTTATATGGCGAGGACCCTGATCACCGGCCTGATATCTATGGAAAGGTAGGGGAAAGCGGAGTCAGCATCTGTACGTTGGATGACATGAAAAAGCTGTATGCAGGCTTTGATCTTTGCCACCCCTCAACCTCTGTATCCATGACCATCAATGGACCGGCGCCAATCATTTTGGCCATGTATATGAATACGGCAGTCGATCAGCAGATTCAACGGAAAGAAGAAGAGTTAGGCCGTCCCCTTACGGATGCCGAAGCGGAAGAAGTGCAGGCTTATACCCTTCAAACGGTACGCGGAACTGTTCAAGCGGATATTCTGAAAGAGGACCAAGGCCAGAATACATGCATCTTCTCTACGGAATTTGCTTTAAGGTTAATGGGGGACATTCAAGCATATTTCATCGATCGGAAAGTCAGGAACTACTACTCTGTATCCATTTCTGGCTATCACATTGCAGAAGCGGGTGCCAATCCCATTTCACAGCTGGCTTTTACATTAGCGAATGGCTTTACTTACATCGAATATTATTTAAGTCGCGGAATGAATATTGATGACTTTGCCCCGAATTTGTCGTTCTTCTTCTCAAATGGGCTCGACCCGGAATATACGGTTATCGGGAGGGTGGCAAGAAGGATTTGGGCGACGGTCATGCGGGATAAATATGGTGCGAATGACCGTAGCCAGAAGCTCAAATACCATATACAGACTTCCGGGCGCTCCCTTCATGCGCAAGAAATTGATTTCAATGATATCAGAACGACACTTCAGGCTTTAATGGCCCTGCAGGATAACTGTAACTCCCTGCATACTAATGCGTACGATGAAGCCATCACGACGCCTACTGAAGAATCCGTGCGCCGGGCAATGGCCATACAAATGATCATTACAAAGGAGCATGGTCTCTCAAAAAATGAAAACCCGATGCAAGGTGCCTTCATCGTAGAGGAATTGACGGATCTGGTTGAAGAGGCCGTATTGCAAGAGTTCGATCGCATCAATGATCGGGGCGGTGTACTGGGTGCAATGGAGACGCAGTATCAGCGCGGGAAAATCCAGGATGAATCGATGCATTACGAAATGAAAAAGCATACGGGAGAATTGCCGATCATTGGTGTCAATACGTATTTGAACCCAAATCCTCCTTCCGAAGAAGCAGTGAACAGCATGGAAATTGCCCGTGCAACAAAGGAAGAAAAGGAAGGGCAAATCATAAATCTCCGGGCATTCCAGGAAAGAAATAAGGAGTTCACGGATGAGGCGCTGACTAAACTGAAATTGGCAGCCATGAATGGGGAAAATATTTTTGCTGAACTCATGAACTGCGTGAGAGTGGCCAGTCTGGGTCAGATAACGAGGGCGCTATATGATGTAGGCGGTCAATATCGAAGAAATATGTAAACCAAGAAGGGGGCTCCGAACGTTTAGGGGCCTCTTTTTTAAATAAATTCCGTCTTTTTTAACAAAATGAAGATTTTACCTTATAATTATTTGGAAAAGGGGCAAAAATGAAGAATCAGCCCTATTGGAGTTGAGAAAATGAACCTGAAAATGATTGGTTTAATCATAGGTTACTTTCTTGCCATCATTTTTTTATTTGAGCTGTATGAACATCAATTGGGTGCCATTTCTTTTTTTATCCTGACTGTTGTCTTTTTTACGGCAGCCTATCGTCAGAAATCCAAAAAGAAAAAGGAATGATCTTTAGCTTTTGGTTTCCTGTGAATGATAGACAATGAGGTAAATCTGTGAAAGTATCATATAGAACTAGCATAAACCCATTTAGATTGTTTATAATGGAGTATATGTCTAGCAGGAATTGTCGTTATTTTACCGAACTACTGTTTTAGATTATTTTTTTATGTGAAAAAACACGGAATTCAGTGTTTGAATAGAGAAGGGAAGTGCGGAATTTGAGTTTAAAACAATACTCAAAAGAGCAATTATTGGAAATGTCCTTAATAGAGATGGCATATGATTTGTTGGTGGAAAGAAATGAACCGATTCCATTTAAAGACTTAATAAGTGAATTAGCTTCACTGCACCATTTATCTAAAGCGGAAGTGGAAAAGAAAATTGCACAATTCTATACGGATTTAAATGTGGATGGCCGTTTCACTTCACTTGGAGACAACCGCTGGGGATTGAAAACATGGTATCCGGTTGACCAAATCGAAGAAGAAGTCGTACATGTTGTAAAACCTAAAAAGAAAAAGAAAGCCAAAAAGGCTGCTGTCGTTATCGACGATTTCGATGAACTTGAAGACGAGGACCTTGACTTTGAAGAAGATATCGATGATCTGGACGAGGATGAAGATGACGACGATGATGATATTCTAGGTACTCCAGTCATCGACGAAGTGCTTTTGGATGATGACGTGGATGATGACGACGATCTGGAAGAAGAAATAATCGAAGATGATGCATTTGTCCTGGAAGATGATGAGGACGAAGATGACTTGGATGACGTGGATGACGTGGATAAAGAGGATGAGAAATAAATAATCGCCCTTGACTTTTTGAGGCGAAATTTGTAGAATCATTTTTGGGCTCCTTAAAAAAGGACACAATGATTAAATTATATCGCTCCCTTACTTTTATTGTAAGCGGAGCGTTTTTGTTTTTAATGATGGAATGAATAAATGACATCATTTTTTTATTTTTAAAAATGATTTCTCGTAGAATTGTAAAAACTATAGAGAACATATTTATGTTAACTGTCATTTAAGGAAATTTATTCTTGTTCATGTATCCTGCATGACTCTCACTAAAGACCTTTAAGTGATTAATGGTTTGTATTGGTTTACGGTTTTTAGCTTTTAACCGCTCCCGTGGCGGAAGATTGATTCAGGTTCCGATTTATGATGTGAAGAACAGAATTGGAAGAAAACATTCTATAGGAGGATATAAGATGACAAAATATATTTTTGTGACAGGTGGAGTAGTTTCTTCCTTGGGAAAAGGGATAACGGCCGCTTCTTTAGGTAGATTATTAAAAAATAGGGGATTGAATGTTACGATCCAGAAGTTTGACCCTTATATCAACTTGGATCCTGGTACGATGAGTCCATATCAACATGGTGAAGTGTTTGTAACGGATGATGGTGCTGAAACGGATTTGGATTTGGGGCACTATGAGCGTTTCATTGATATCAACCTTGGTAAACACAGCAATGTGACTACAGGCAGAATTTATTCAACCGTCCTGAGAAAAGAACGCCGTGGCGATTATCTAGGTGGAACGGTTCAAGTCATTCCCCATATCACGAATGAAATTAAAGAACGGGTTTTCCGCTCAGGTAATGAAACGAATGCCGATATAGTCATCACTGAAATTGGTGGTACTGTAGGGGATATCGAGTCTCTTCCATTCCTTGAAGCAATTCGCCAAATCAAGAGTGATATCGGCATCAATAATGTGATGTATATCCATTGTACACTGGTTCCTTACATCAAAGCTGCTGGTGAAATGAAAACAAAACCGACACAGCATAGTGTAAAAGAATTACGCAGTCTTGGCATTCAGCCAAATATCATCGTTGCACGTACAGAAAGCCCGATTTCACAAGATATGAAGGATAAAATCGCTTTATTCTGCGATATCGATAAAAATTCTGTTATCGAATGTCTTGATGCGGATACACTTTACTCCATCCCTCTTGCGCTTCAAGCACAAAATATGGACCAAATCGTTTGTGATCACTTGCAATTGGACTGTGGCGAAGCGGATATGGAAGATTGGAAGGAACTAGTCAAAAAGGTTACTTCTTTATCAAAGAAAACGAAAATTGCCTTAGTCGGAAAATATGTTGAATTGCAAGATGCTTATCTTTCTGTAGTGGAAGCACTTAAGCATGCTGGTTACGCATTTGATGCAGATGTTGAAATCGACTGGGTGAATTCCGAAGAAGTAACTAAAGAAAATGTTGCTGAACTTCTTCAAGATGCAGATGGAATCCTTGTCCCTGGTGGTTTTGGAGATCGTGGAATCGAAGGGAAAATTGCAGCAACCGAATTTGCCCGCACGACGAAAAAACCATTCTTCGGAATTTGCTTAGGCATGCAGTTGGCGTCCATTGAGTATGCACGCAACGTCCTGGGATTGCCAGAAGCACATTCAGCTGAAATTAATGAAGAAACTCCAGATCCAATCATCGATCTTCTTCCTGAGCAGAAGGATGTAGAAGATTTGGGCGGTACACTGCGTCTTGGTCTGTATCCATGTAAGCTTATCGAAGGAACTAAAGCATACGAAGCGTATAATGACGAGGTTGTTTATGAACGTCACCGTCACCGTTATGAATTCAATAACCACTACCGTCAGGCTATGGAAGAGGCAGGATTCGTGTTCTCCGGTACAAGTCCAGATGGTCGTCTAGTTGAAATCGTTGAACTGAAAGATCATCCTTGGTTTGTGGCTTCTCAATTCCATCCGGAATTCACGTCACGTCCTAACCGTCCACAGCCGCTATTCCGTGACTTTGTCGGTATGTCATTAAAACTCGGCAAAAATCTTTAATAAACAAAAAAACAGCCCATGTGGCTGTTTCAGACTGTAGGCAAACTTGAAGAAAATCGAGTTTGCCTACAGTTTTTTTATGGCTTCTACAATTTGGGCGTTGATTTCCATTCCAGGCACTCACTTTCCGTGGGCGGTCATGGAGCGTCCTCGGCTTGCGCCTGCGGGGTCTTCCCTTAGACGCGATTTTCCCGCAGGAGTCTCGCACTTTCCGCTCCAATCAACTGGATAGAAATCATACCTAAGGAGTTGAAGGTGTTGCTTTGGGTCAGTTGGTTCGGGAACATCATTTGATGAAAGATATACTTCCCAATCTGTTTTTCTTTGATGAATTTATCATTCTTCATCTTCATATTCTTTTATGATTTCTTCAAGAGTGAATTTAATCCCATAATAAGCGAAAAGAGCGGCAATGAGGGTAGGGTACCCATATCGATTTCCGGTTTCATCGGGAATCAATCCCCGTTGGATACGTAAATCAATATGTACGTCAGCCAGCTCCAAAAGAGAATCTTCTTCAGAAGGGACGGATGTAGAAACCGCAACAAATGGGATATCTTTTTCCTTGAGTTGTTTTGCCAGCATCAATGCTTCTGAATCGTCCGAATGGCGGCTGAATATAAGAAATCGATCTTCCCTGGAAATGGTTTCTAATTCATATCTTTTTACCTTAGGAAAGGGTTCTGCCCCATCCAAAGCCTCGGCAGTGACGCCCTGCATTTCACCAAAACCGTGAATGAACACAGAACCGTCCCCAACCGCAGCCTGAGCCAGCAAGCGTCCGGCATCCTCCATTTCAAAGGCTTCATTTTCAATCATTTTTTTAAATAAACCGCTTATCTGTGTCGAGAAAATTTTTAACATGATCAGGGACTCCTTTAAAAAATAATATACTTATTATAAAGGACTTTCCTTTGCATTGACAGGTTTCAGGGCTTTTGATCCAAAGGGCTGAATTTACTAAATCGGTAGAAAAAACAAAAAAATTAAAATTCTTTTTAGCCATAAAGCAGGAATTTTGTTACAATTATCGAATATGAACAATAAATGCGTTAGACCTTAAGTCATTTAACGCAATCTATGTAACTACCCTTTTTCGGGTAATATGGCCGGATAGGCTAATATATTTAATGGATGAATCGGGAAGGGGAGAGGTGATAAAATGCCAGGGAAAATATTGATTGTTGATGATCAATTTGGGATTCGTATTTTATTGAACGAGGTTCTACATAAAGAAGGGTATGAAACATTTCAAGCCGCTAATGGCATTCAAGCCTTGGAAGTGCTAAATAACCATTCACCTGATCTTGTATTGCTGGATATGAAGATTCCGGGAATGGATGGGATTGAGATCTTGAAAAGGATGAAAGTCGTCGATCCGGACATCCGGGTCATAATCATGACGGCATATGGTGAACTTGATATGATTCAAGAAGCAAAGGATTTAGGGGCAATGACTCACTTTGCAAAGCCATTTGATATTGATGACATTAGAAAAGCCGTTCGTGAGTACTTACCGATTCAATCAAATTAACGGTCTTGAAAATTTAATATTATTGATGGAGTAATTGCTGCGGCTATCTTTTTTAGATAGGCCGTGTTTTTTTGGAATAAATTTTGAGGCTCGTAAAGTGAATTTGTTGCTGTTTTTTTGATGTATTGATATGCTAAAAGAGGAGAGATATTCTGATTTATAAGCGTATGCTACTTTCGTTTTAGGGAATATCTAGAAAGAATTAACTTTAAAATTTATAACATCCACTAGTAGGAGGAAATCAAATGCCTTTAGTTTCTATGAAAGATATGCTGAATAAAGCCCTTGATGAAAAATATGCAGTAGGTCAATTCAATATCAATAACCTTGAATGGACTCAAGCTATTCTAGCTGCTGCAGAACAAGAAAAATCTCCAGTCATCCTTGGTGTTTCCGAAGGTGCTGCCCGTCATATGGGTGGTTTTAAAACGACTGTCATGATGGTTCAAGGATTGTTGGAAGACATGAAAATAACTGTTCCTGTGGCCATTCACCTAGACCATGGATCAAGTTTTGATAAATGTAAGGAAGCTATCGAAGCCGGATTCACTTCAGTAATGATCGACGCTTCACATCATCCGATCGAGGAAAATATCGAAACAACCAAAAAGGTTGTCGAATTCGCTCACGCACGGAATGTTTCGGTTGAAGCGGAAGTGGGCACGGTTGGCGGACAAGAAGATGATATAATCGCTGATGGTGTCGTATATGCAGACCCTCAAGAATGTGAACAGTTAGTTAAAGAAACGAATGTCGACTGTTTTGCTCCAGCTTTGGGATCCGTTCACGGACCATACAAAGGTGAACCTAACCTAGGCTATAAAGAAATGGAAGAAGTACGGGATTTAACGAACAAACCTCTTGTTCTTCATGGTGGTACAGGCATCCCTCTGAAAGATATCCAAAAAGCGATTTCTCTTGGAACATCAAAAATCAATGTGAATACAGAAAATCAAATCGTGTTCACAAAAGCTGTTCGTGAAATTCTGAATAACGATTCTGAAGTGTACGATCCTCGTAAATACATGGTTCCTGGCCGTGAAGCTATTAAAGAAACTGTCATCGGCAAAATACGTGAATTCGGTTCTAACGGCAAAGCATAATTTCAAACGTAACATAAGGGTAAGGGTTCCATCCCTTTAAATGTAAGATGATAAAGGCAATATTCCCATTGGGGGGCTCCCCCCTAATGGTTTCTTTTAGATGCAGGGCTGAATCCGGGCTCTATTTTTCGAACAATTAGAATTCAGAGGCATATAGAGAAATAAAAAATCGATTACATACGGAGGATATTTTATGAAATTCTTTATAGATACAGCAAACATGGAAGAAATCAAACAAGCGCACGAACTTGGCGTTTTAGCAGGTGTTACGACTAACCCGTCCCTTGTTGCAAGAGAAAAGGGAGTTTCTTTCCATGACCGGCTAAAAGAAATCACAAGCCTTGTTAAGGAATCCGTTTCTGCTGAAGTCATTGCGCTTGATTTTGAAGGAATGATGGCCGAAGCCAAAGAACTCGTTGCGATTGCACCTAATATCACGATTAAAGTGCCAATGACTCCAGACGGCTTGAAGGCTGTTTCAGCACTTACAAAACAAGGTGTCAAAACAAATGTTACCCTTATTTTCAGTGCCAACCAAGCATTATTGGCAGCTAGGGCAGGAGCAACTTATGTATCGCCATTTTTAGGACGCTTGGATGACATCGGCCAAAATGGTTTGGATTTAATTTCGGATATTGCTGACATATTTGCGATCCATGATATCAATGCTGAAATCATTGCAGCTTCCATCCGCCATCCGATGCATATTACAGAAGCGGCTCTTAAAGGGGCGCATATTGCAACGATCCCTTATAAAGTTTTAATGCAATTATTCCACCACCCATTAACGGATAAAGGGATTGAAGCTTTCTTGAACGATTGGAATTCACGTACTGAAGCATAATGCCTTGCCGCTAAGTCGCTATAGATTGCACCGTTTTAATAAAATTAACATAAAATAGAAATTTTATCTTTTTTTTACATGAATTTTCTACTTTTGTGTAAACTAAAGAACTAGATAGTAAAACTTGTCGGATTATGCAATTTCCTTGTGGTAAAATATTACTTTTTAAAGTAGCTTCTAAGTGCTTAGCGTGGAAGGGAGTTTATTATGGAAAAACTTAAAATTGCCGGTGGCTATCCTCTAAAGGGAAGCATTCGTGTCAGCGGAGCAAAAAATAGTGCGGTTGCCCTTATTCCGGCAACAATTTTAGCGGACTCTCCCGTAACGATTGAAGGCCTGCCTGATATCTCGGATGTACAGATGCTGAAAGAGTTAATGGAGGAAATTGGCGGTGAGGTATCCTTTGATGAAGGAGAAATGACAGTCAACCCCAGCAGGATGATTTCAATGCCTCTTCCCAATGGAAGGGTCAAGAAGTTACGTGCCTCTTATTATTTAATGGGGGCAATGCTTGGTAAATTCAAAAAGGCAGTGATCGGCTTGCCTGGAGGCTGCCATTTAGGACCCCGTCCGATAGATCAGCATATTAAGGGGTTCGAAGCACTAGGCGCACAAGTGACGAATGAGCAAGGAGCCATTTACCTTAGGGCGGACGAGCTCCGGGGAGCACGCATATATTTGGATGTCGTCAGTGTGGGGGCAACGATCAACATCATGCTTGCCGCCGTTTTGGCCAAAGGCCGCACTGTGATTGAAAACGCTGCGAAAGAACCGGAAATCATCGATGTTGCCACATTGTTGACCAATATGGGAGCGAAAATAAAGGGTGCAGGAACGGATATCATTCGTATTGATGGTGTGGAAAGTTTGCATGGGTGCAAGCATACGATCATACCGGATCGGATTGAAGCCGGTACTTTCATGATTTTAGCCGCTGCTGTCGGTGAAGGAATTCTGATCGATAATGTCATCCCCCAGCATTTGGAGTCATTGACTTCCAAATTGAGGGAAATGGGGATTAATATTGAAGCGGGTGATGACCAGATATTTGTCTCACCGGGAGAAAAATATAAATCCGTTGATATCAAGACATTGGTTTACCCTGGATTCCCAACAGATCTTCAGCAGCCTTTCACTTCCCTTTTAACAAAAGCAAGCGGTTCTAGCATGGTTACCGATACGATATACGGGGCACGATT
The DNA here is from genome assembly GCF_030676415.1 of Peribacillus frigoritolerans. Classification (GTDB taxonomy): domain Bacteria; phylum Bacillota; class Bacilli; order Bacillales; family DSM-1321; genus Peribacillus; species Peribacillus frigoritolerans_A. The sequence goes on from NZ_JAUUTW010000008.1 coordinate 185,728, forward strand.
TAAGCATATTGATGAACTGCGACGCATGAATGCGAAGATCAAAGTCGAGGGCAGAGCAGGCATCGTCGATGGTCCTGTCCAGCTTCATGGGGCAAAAGTGAAGGCAAGCGATTTACGTGCCGGAGCAGCTCTGGTAATTGCCGGTTTAATGGCTGAAGGGATTACAGAAGTGACCGGGCTTGAACATATAGATCGCGGATATAGCCATCTTGTTGAAAAACTTTCAGGTTTGGGAGCGACGATTTGGCGTGAAGAAATGACGCAGGAAGAAGTGGAGCAGCTTAAAAGCTGATCCCTTTTCTTGTAACCTCATTGTGTTACTATATATGATATAATGTGTTATACTAATATATAAATAAATCATGCTAGTGTACATGAGGGGGAACCGGAAATGGAAAGAAGTTTATCGATGGAGCTTGTCCGCGTAACAGAGGCGGCGGCACTAAATTCAGCTCGTTGGATGGGAAGAGGAAAGAAAGACGAAGCAGATGATGCAGCAACAACTGCAATGCGGGATGTTTTCAATACCATTCCCATGCAAGGAACGGTTGTAATCGGTGAAGGGGAAATGGATGAAGCGCCAATGCTTTATATTGGTGAAAAACTTGGTACTGGTCTTGGGCCACTAGTGGATGTTGCGGTTGATCCTTTAGAAGGAACAAACATCGTTGCTTCTGGCGGCTGGAATGCATTGGCTGTATTGGCCATAGCCGATAAGGGGAACTTGCTTCATGCGCCGGATATGTATATGGATAAAATAGCCGTTGGACCTGAGGCAGTTGGTCAGATTGATATCAATGCTTCCGTGCTGGACAACCTGAAAGCGGTAGCCAAGGCAAAAAATAAAGATATCCAAGACGTGGTTGCGACAGTATTGAACCGCGATCGTCATTCAAAGATCATTCATGAACTTCGTGAGGCAGGGGCACGTATCAAGTTGATCAACGATGGAGATGTAGCAGGAGCCATAAATACGGCCTTCGATCTTACCGGTGTTGATATCTTATTCGGATCTGGCGGAGCTCCAGAGGGAGTTATTGCAGCCGTTGCCTTGAAATGCCTCGGAGGGGAAATTCAAGGTAAGCTCGTTCCTCAAAGTGATGAAGAAGTGGAACGCTGTGGAAAAATGGGCCTTGATTTAGGAAGAGTCCTCAGAATGGAAGACCTTGTTCGCGGAGATGACGCAATTTTTGCTGCAACAGGTGTGACTGATGGAGAACTTTTACGCGGTGTACAATTTAAAGGGCATTACGGCGAAACACAATCCGTAGTCATGCGTGCTAAATCTGGTACCGTTCGATTCATTGATGGGCGTCACAGTCTTAAGATTAAACCGAATGGTTTGATTGACTGATAGCGTTTTTTAGAAAAATCACTTTTAAAAAGCGAGCGGTTTCATCGCTCGCTTTCTCTTTTAAAAAATTTAAGTTGAATAATTAAAATAAAAAAAGTAAAATAAAGCTTGGTCTACTATTAATAATTTAAAATCTGCCCTTTCACTCCAAACTTCAAGAAGCCTTCAAATAATTTTCTTCTTTACATGTAAAAATGTATCATCCTTTCTAAGAAAACTCTGGTCGGGTACATGGATTGCGGTTTTTCTTCCATCTAACAAACCATTTCTTTTTCAGTATGGGTGAAAACGTTTAATTAATAAAAGTGTGGTGTCATAATGAATTTAACTATTTCTAATTTAGAAAACATGAAACTAAAGGATCTCTATGAGCACGCGCGTGAATATAAAGTTTCCTATTACAGCAAACTTTCAAAAAAAGAACTTATTTTCGCTATCCTGAAAGCACAAGCTGAGCAGGATGGTCTCCTATTCATGGAGGGCGTTTTAGAGATTATCCCTTCAGAGGGCTTCGGTTTCCTGCGTCCAATTAATTATTCTCCTAGCTCGGAGGATATTTATATTTCTGCTTCACAGATCCGCAGATTCGATTTGCGAAATGGAGATAAAGTTTCCGGTAAGGTAAGGCCTCCAAAAGAAAACGAGCGCTATTATGGATTGCTGCATGTTGAAGCAGTCAATGGCGATAATCCGGAATCAGCTAAAGAGCGTGTCCACTTTCCAGGTTTAACACCGCTGTATCCAAACAGGCAAATTAAACTGGAAACGACACCGAAGAACTTATCAACCAGGATTATGGATGTCCTGGCACCGGTCGGTTTTGGACAGCGTGGTCTGATTGTCGCACCGCCAAAAGCCGGTAAAACGATGCTCATCAAGGAAATTGCCAATGCGATAACCACAAACCATCCCGAATCGGAATTGATTGTGCTGTTGATCGATGAACGCCCGGAAGAAGTGACAGACATTGAACGTTCCGTCGCAGGAGACGTGGTAAGTTCGACTTTCGATGAAGTGCCGGAAAACCATATCAAGGTTGCTGAGCTGGTGTTAGAACGAGCCATGCGCCTTGTGGAGCATAAACGGGATGTCATCATTTTAATGGACAGCATCACTCGGCTTGCCCGTGCTTACAACCTTGTCATTCCGCCGAGCGGGCGTACACTATCAGGGGGTATTGACCCTGCCGCATTCCACCGTCCAAAACGCTTTTTCGGTGCGGCAAGGAATATCGAGGAAGGCGGCAGCCTGACAATCCTTGCTACAGCATTGGTGGATACGGGTTCAAGAATGGACGATGTCATTTATGAAGAATTTAAAGGTACGGGCAATATGGAGCTGCATTTAGATCGTGCCCTTGCCGAAAGACGCATCTTCCCGGCAATCGATATTCGTCGCTCAGGCACTCGTAAAGAAGAATTGTTAATTCCGAAAGATCGCCTGGATAAACTATGGGCCATTAGGAAAACGATGTCAGATTCACCCGATTTCTCGGAGAAATTCCTTCGCCGTCTAAAACAGACAAAAGGTAATGAAGAATTTTTCAGTAAGCTGGATGAAGAGATGTCAGAAATGAAAAAGGGGCCATCGAGCGTAAAACGTTCTTAAACCCTGTAAGAAACAAACAGTTGCACAACTAGTCTTAAGTTGTTATAATGAGTTCATGTGTTTTTACAATAAATGTGAGGGTGTTTTTCCCTCAACTTGAAGTATATAACTCTGTTTCGAATGATTCAGGGCATAAGGAGCTGAAAAGAATGAAAACTGGAATTCATCCAAATTATAAGCTTTCAAAAGTAATCTGCTCTTGCGGAAACACTTTTGAAACTGGTTCAGTTAAAGAAGAGATCAAAGTTGAGACTTGTTCAGAGTGCCATCCATTCTATACTGGTCGTCAAAAATTCGCTGAAGCTGGCGGACGTGTTGATCGTTTCAACAAAAAATACGGTATTAAATAAGCCGGACTTTTTAAAAAACAGGCAAGTATTTTTCTTGCCTGTTTTTTCTTTTCCATAAACAAGTAAGAATTTATATAAAGCCGGGTCGAATTCAATTATGGCCAAGGGATCGACAGGTGGAAGGGAGTAGCTGTTTCCATGTATGTAATGAAACAAACAGGCTGGATCGAGCTTATTTGCGGAAGCATGTTTTCAGGTAAATCTGAGGAATTGATTAAACGAGTCAGCCGTGCTCAATTTGCTAAAGAGCAGATAGCTGTATTTAAACCAGCTATTGATAATCGCTATGCGGAAGAGGCTGTCGTATCACACAATGGCTCTTCTGTGATGGCAAAACCGATTGCCCATTCAACGGATATTTTTAAGTATTTGGACAAGCCCTTGGATATCATTGCAATAGATGAAGTGCAATTTTTTGATCATGAAATTATCGGGGTTGCCCAGCATCTTGCGGACAGCGGTTATCGAGTGATTATGGCTGGACTCGATCAAGATTTCAGAGGTGAACCATTCGGTCCTATGCCTGTTCTATTATCGCTTGCAGAATCGGTGACTAAGCTGCAGGCTGTGTGTGAAGTGTGCGGATCACCTGCTAGCAGGACACAGCGCTTGATAGATGGTGAGCCGGCCTCCTATGATGAGCCGATCATCCTTGTGGGTGCATCGGAATCATACGAGCCCCGCTGCCGCCATCATCACGAAGTTCCGGGTAAGCAGGCTGTTGGGATTAAAGAACATATTTGAATGATGGTGCCCTACGATCCAATGAGATCGTAGGGTGCTTTTTTATGAAGAAATGGTTGGGAATAGAATAATAACGGGCGGAAAAACTGCCGGAGCTATTCAGATGGCATGACCAATACATGGAAGGGAGATAAAAGATAAATATTGCCCCATTTTGGGTAGGCTAACGAGGAAATGTTCTTCTTAACCAGTCAAAATGGAGGGAAAAAATATGAAGTCAAAACTGCTTATTATGACGGCCTTTCTGCTTGCTGCACTAACGGCATGCGGTCAAAATGACAATGCAATAAATAATGATTCGGAATATGGGGATCAATCCCGGGATGGCAGGGATTTTGTTGGTAATGGTTTAAATCAAGTATCCAATAATGATTGGGACAATGAAGCGGAACGGCCATCAGACCAGGTCCTCAACACACCGCATCATACATCCAATAATTCTCCATCCATGGGGCAGCAAATTGATGAAATCCGCGGAGTCATTGAATCGGAAACTAATTATGAGGCGGGCTCCGTTTGGTTTAATGGAAATACCATACATGTTACGGTCCATGATAAAGGCGAAATCAAGACGGAAAAAGAAAGAAATGAGGAAATGCAGCGAATACAAGGCATGATAAATAGGGTTGTGCCTCAATATAATATAGATGTCAAATTAAAGAAATAACGACATTTTTGAATCCTCTTTGACGTTGATTATTCACCTATACTATAATTAACCTAGAAGTGAACTGAGCTGGGGCACTGAGCTACTTATTTATAGTTAGAAAAGATGGATTACTTCCAATTCGTTTCAGATGTTTTGGAAAATTTATGAGGTGAATAATTTGTTTGATCGTTTGCAAGCAGTAGAAGATAGATATGAAAGATTGAATGAACTATTAAGTGACCCGGAGATCATTAATGACTCTAAGAAGCTAAGGGAATATTCTAAGGAACAATCCAGCATTCAAGAGACCGCATCGACTTATAAGGAATATAAAGCGGTTCGGGAGCAACTCCGGGAAGCGAAGGCGATGCTTGAGGAGAAACTTGATGCGGATATGCGTGAAATGGTAAAAGAAGAGATCAATGAACTTGATGTGACCATACAAGGCCTTGAGGATAAACTGAAAATATTGCTTATTCCGAAAGACCCTAACGATGATAAAAACGTAATCATGGAGATCCGCGGAGCGGCTGGCGGAGATGAGGCGGCCTTATTTGCAGGTAGTCTATACCGAATGTATAGCCGTTTTGCTGAAGTGCAGGGTTGGCGGACTGAAGTCATTGAAGCAAGTCCTACAGGGCTTGGCGGCTACAAGGAAATCATATTCATGATTAATGGCAATGGCGCTTATTCAAAATTGAAGTTCGAAAATGGGGCGCATCGCGTTCAGCGAGTACCTGAAACTGAATCAGGCGGACGTATTCATACATCTACAGCCACGGTTGCCGTTTTACCCGAAGCTGAGGAAGTGGAAGTTGAAATCCATGATAAGGATGTTCGTGTCGATACCTTTGCATCAAGCGGTCCTGGAGGGCAAAGTGTCAATACGACAATGTCTGCCGTGCGCTTGACTCATATTCCGACTAATACGGTTGTATCCTGTCAAGATGAAAAATCACAAATCAAGAACAAAGAAAAAGCAATGAAGGTTTTGCGTGCCAGGGTGTACGATAAAATCCATCGCGAAGTACAGGCGGAATATGATCAAAATAGGAAGCTTGCCGTTGGAACGGGCGATCGATCCGAAAGGATTCGCACTTATAACTTCCCGCAAAATCGCGTTACCGACCACCGTATTGGTTTAACGATTCAAAAACTGGATCAAATCATGGAAGGTAAACTGGATGAAGTCGTTGATGCATTAATCATGGAAGACCAATCTTCAAGGCTGGAAAATGCAGATGAGTAATTCTGCGATGAAAGTGTTTGAAGCCCTTAAATGGGCTTCTTCTTTTTTAAAGGAAAATGATCGTGATGCCAATGCTGGGGAAATCCTTTTACAGCACTTTTTAAAACAAACTCGCTCACAAATGCTGGCCAACCTTCATGATGAGCTTAGTGAAGCGGATTTTGGGCAATTTAAGGCCGCTATTGAGCTGCACGCCGAGGGAACGCCCATCCAATATATAATCGGCAGTGAAGAATTTTATGGACGTACCTTCATTGTGAATGAAGAAGTGCTCATCCCGAGACCTGAAACAGAAGAATTGATTTATTATACATTACGTAAACTCCCGGCCATTTTTATGGAGGGACAGAAGCTTCGTTTAGCTGATATTGGAACCGGCAGCGGCGCAATCGCCATAACGATGAAACTTGAAAAATCAAACTTGTTGGTGACGGCCACGGACATAGCGGAACCATCGCTTGAGGTGGCGAGGAAAAATGCCGAATCACTTGGTGCCGAAGTGGAGTTCATGCAAGGTGATTTGCTTTTGCCTTTCATAAACATAAACCAGAAGGTGGACATCCTTTTATCGAATCCACCATATATACCAGATGATGATCATAAATCCATGTCAGTAGTCGTGACTGGCCATGAACCACATCGTGCATTATTTGCCGGTATCGATGGGCTGGATTTTTACCGCCGTTTTATGGAACAGTTACCTTTGGTCATGAAGGTGCCTGGGCTGATCGGTTTTGAAGTGGGCACTGGACAGGGTGATGCGGTTGCCGATTTATTGAAGCGAACCTTTCCAGCCGCAGCAGTATCCATTGTAAATGACATTAATGAAAAAGATCGAATGGTCTTTGCTGTATTAAAGTGATCCGTCTCCCATATGTGAGACGGATTTTTTTAGGGACAAACCCCTCATTATCCTTTGGAATCTATATTTTCAGCTATCAACTTTTTTTATTTTTACTAGTTTAAGATAGCTGGAAAATGGTGAGACTAATTCATGTGAGGGGGCGAAGGCGATGAAAACTAAACATTTAGCCATTATTTATCTATTAATCTTAACTATAGGAACGATCGTAAGTATATATATGCCTAAAGCGGAGATGGTCGGTGCAGAAGATATAAAGATGATCCCGGATGAGGCTATTCGTCTGCGGATACTTGCCAATAGTGATGCAGAAGAGGATCAAGCCGTTAAACGGTTGATTAGGGATGAAGTAAATGAAGATATCACAAAGTGGGTCGAGGAACTTACTTCTTTGGATGAAGCGAGGGATGTGATCACCTCGCATCTACCGGATATCCAAGCGACAGCTGAGGCAGTTATAAAGGAACAGGGTTTGGAGCAGTCAGTTAAAGTGGATTTTGGACAAGCTGAATTTCCGACAAAACTCTACGGGCAGTATTTATATCCGGCAGGTGATTATGAAGCAGTGATCATCACGCTCGGTGAAGGGGAAGGCGCTAATTGGTGGTGTGTTCTATTTCCCCCATTATGTTTCTTGGATTTTTCAAATGGGACGGCTGTAAGTCAAAGTCCGATTGTCGAGGATGAGGATGAAGGATCCTTGAGTTCGGAAGGGAAGGCGTATGCTGCAACGAATGAAGAGAGTGAACCTGTTGCAGAGGAAGTGATTGAAGAAGAAGTGCTGGCTGAAAAGGAAAAAGGGCCCGAGGAAGTAGTTGAAGAAGAGGCAGTGGAGGAAAGCGTTAAAGAGGAAGTACCGGAGGAAATGGTAAAAGAAGAGATTGTAGAGCCAGAGGTAAAAGAAGAAGTGGCAGTAGTAAAAGATAAGGAACAAGTGACGGAGGAAGTAGTTGAAGGGAATGTTGAAGAAAAAAAGGTTGAACTTGTGGCATCCAATGAACAAGGTCAACAATTATATGAAGGGGAAAAGGAGCCTGAGGTGGAAGTGAGGTCCTTGTTTGCAGAAATCTTCAATGATCTATTTTAAAGAGGGGGAAGCTGCCCTCTTTTTTTAAAATCAGACAATTTCAAAAACATATCCACAGGGTTATTAACAAAAAATCAAAAAAGTCTGTCAATAATCATTAATATCCACAAACTTATCCACGGATTCGATATAGTTATCCCCAATTTGTGGATAACACTTGAATTATGTGTATACTTCTTTTATACTTTCAAAGTATCTTTTAAGTGAAATTAGTCCGATAAGTTGAAAATATCGTTCATATAAAGCGGTTATTTAAAATAAGAAATGTTAAAAGGCGATGGTGTTCAAGATGAAAACGAAAATTTGGTCAGTGGATAAAAATGTGGATAATTTACAAAGTTATCCCCAGATTACCCAATCAGCTGAATTATTAAAGGCTAATCAAGTGGTTGCTTTTCCTACAGAGACCGTTTATGGACTAGGCGCGAATGCCAAAAATGACGAGGCGGTCAAAAAAGTGTTTGAAGCAAAGGGGCGTCCGAGTGATAATCCTTTAATCGTTCATATAGCCTCCGATGACCAGTTGTCAGGTATTGTAGAAGAGATTCCGGAACAGGCCAGGAAGCTAATGGCAGAATTTTGGCCGGGTCCTTTGACTTTGATCATGAAACGAAAACCGGGCCAACTATCAAATCTTGTGACAGCTGGATTGGACACGGTCGCTGTCAGGATGCCAGATCATCAGGTTGCCCTCGGCCTTATTCGTGCAAGTGATTTGCCCATTGCGGCTCCAAGTGCAAATACTTCTGGGAAACCAAGCCCCACTTCAGCGAAACATGTTGAAGATGACTTGATGGGACGAATTGCAGGCATAGTCGATGGTGGGACTACGGGTGTGGGCGTAGAATCCACAGTACTTGATTGCACTGTGGAAGTCCCTGTTATTTTAAGGCCTGGCGGGGTGACCCTAGAACAGCTGGAAGCCGTAATAGGGGAAGTCAGGCAAGATGTCGCTTTGAAGAATCAGGAAACGGCGCCAAAAGCCCCGGGCATGAAATATACCCACTATGCTCCGAAGGCCCCTCTATATTTAGTCAAGGGTAATCAAGCTTTTTTTCAGAAGCTTGTGGATGAAAAAAGAAGTGACGGATTAAAGGTGGGAATCATAACGGCTTATGAACATCAACAGGATTATAAGGCGGATTATGTGGTTGTCCCAGGTTCATTAGCGGATTTACATACTGTTGCGACAGGCTTATATGATGCTTTAAGACAGTTTGACGAGCTGGAGGTCGATGTCATTTTTAGTGAAATGTTTCCTGACCATGGAATAGGAGCAGCGGTCATGAACCGGCTTGAGAAGGCTGCAGGCCATCAAATCATCAAGGAACATGTGTAATAAGGACTGATTTATTCTTCTATTTCTTTTCGGACATGCATAACATGTAGTAGGCACGTCCGAGGGGGATTGGAATGAATACATTTGCTGGAGAAATCATCACCTTATTGCTAATGGCATTCGCGTTGGGAATGGATGCCTTTTCAGTCGGCCTAGGAATGGGAATGTTTAAGCTAAGGTTGAGGCAAATACTTTTTATAGGGCTGACAGTAGGCATTTTTCATATTTGGATGCCCTTGCTTGGAATGGGGGCAGGCCGTTTCATTTCAGAAAAATTCGGGACTTTTGCTGCATACGCAGGCGGTCTACTATTGATCATTCTTGGTATACAGATGTTTATCCCAGGTAAAAAGGATGGAGCTGGTGCCATGGAAAATAAGATGCTGGCTCCTGTCGGGAAAGGTCTATTCATTTTTGCTTTAGGGGTAAGCCTGGATAGCTTCTCGGTAGGATTGACACTGGGAATTTACGGTGCAAAAACGATTTTAACCGTTCTTTGTTTTGGGTTTGCTGCCACTCTATTAACGTGGGCTGGGCTTTTACTGGGCAGAAAAATGCAGGGCTTGCTTGGCGTGTATAGTGAGATTCTTGGCGGAAGCATCCTGTGTGCGTTTGGATTGAAATTATTGTTCTCTTTTTGATCAGCCTGAATTCATATCATTCCTTCCTCAACTGTTCCGAATTAACGGAGCGGTTTTTATTTTTCTAGGACATAATGAGAGTGATTTTTTTGACTATATTAAACGGGCGATAGCTTATAATGAATAAAAAAGGAGGCGTTATAAATGATCCGAGTATTATTTGTATGTACAGGTAACACATGCAGAAGCCCGATGGCAGAGGCGATATTGAAAAATAAGAATATTGCGGGTGTTGAAGTGAAGTCAGCTGGCGTGTATGCTTCATCAGGCCAGGACGCTTCGATGCATGCTAAAAATGTATTGGTTGAAAATGACATAGTGCATAATCATCATTCAACGCCTTTATCCGAGAAGGAAATGGAGTGGGCGACTCATATTTTCACCATGACGGAAGGGCATAAATCGGTCATTACCCGTGAATACCCCCAAATGATCGATAAGACTTTTACTTTAAAAGAATTCATTATTGATGATAAATATGATAAAGACATAATAGATCCGTTTGGTGGTTCTGAAGGCATTTATCGGGAAACGTTCAGGGAGCTGCAGGAATTAATAGAAGAATTAGTCAAAAGGCTTAAAGAATAAACAGGGTACATAATGTGGTCGCTGCAGTAAAAGATATTACTAAGCTTGTTGAACGTCAATGCAAAGAGTAGGATCAAGGCAGTCCCAAGAAGTGACTGCTATTGCAGAATAAACATCTGCTGGAGCGGAAGAAGTGACGACTGCGACAAGCAAACAAGCGATAGTCATGGGAAATGTCGAAAAATCGGCAATGGAAATGAAAGGGCAAGTGGAAAAGTTGAACAGGACACCCGCTTTCACACTGACATTTTACAGCAGGAAACCCGATTTGGTTTCCTGCTTCTTTGCGGGGAAAAAGGATGGACATCCTTTATCTTTTCATAATTTTGTGACACAATAAAATCAAATGAAAAAGCTAGAGGAGGATTATGATGAAAGTTGCGATTGCTTCGGATCATGGTGGTATACATATCCGTGAAGAAATAAAGAATTTATTGAATGAGTTACAGATTCCATTTGAGGACTTTGGCTGTGAATGCAGTACGTCGGTGGATTATCCTGATTATGCCTTGCCGGTTGCTGAAAAAGTGGCGCGGGGTGAGTTCGATCGGGGCATTTTAATCTGTGGAACTGGAATCGGAATGAGCATTGCTGCTAATAAGGTCAAAGGAATACGATGTGCATTGGTTCATGATGTCTATAGTGCGAAATTGACCCGTCAGCATAATGATACCAATATGTTAGCGATGGGGGAACGTGTCATTGGCCCGGGTCTGGCCAGGGAAATTGCACAAACATGGCTGACTTCGGAATTTGAAGGCGGGCGCCATCAAAACAGGATCGGTAAGATCGCGGAGTATGAAGGTAAACATAGCTAATTCTTATGGTTTTTGGAGAGACCCCTTTTCTTCCGATAGCAAGTTTTCTTATTGAAAGGATGCGTTTTCATGACAAGTGATGCTACATTTTCAAATGAGCTTGAGATATGGGAAAACCAGTTTCGGGAACTTTTACATGAGTTTCAAGAACAGACAGCTTTAAAAGAGACACAGCTGCTGGTGATCGGCTGCAGTACAAGTGAAGTGATCGGGAAAAGGATCGGTACTGAAGGGACGCTCGATGTTGCGGGGATGATTTTTTCCGTAGTTAGGGAATTTCAAGAAAAAACGGGTGTTCAGGTTGCATATCAATGTTGTGAGCATCTAAACAGGGCCTTGGTTTTACAAAGGGAAACCGCAGTTCGATATGATTATGAAGAAGTTTCGGTTGTACCTGTAAGAACAGCTGGGGGATCGATGGCGACGTACGCCTATCAGCAATGGAAAGATGCTGTCGTCGTTGAACATATCAAAGCTGATGCGGGGATAGACATTGGGGACACCTTTATCGGCATGCATCTGAAGCATGTGGCGGTTCCACTTCGCTCTGCCATTAAAGAAATAGGACATGCACATGTGACCATGGCGAAAACCCGCCCGAAACTGATTGGCGGGGAGCGGGCCGTTTATCAGGCCATCTCTGAAAACAAGAGTTGTACTTAAGGTACGTGAGACAGCATTTCTCGAATGGGGAATGCTGTTTTTTAATTGAATGCGAGCCAAATCGTAAAGCGCAAGATAAGTTTCATAAGAAACTCCTATGGCGGCGCTCCTCGCCGCCACCATCTACTACGAAAATCTAATCTCAAAAATAGAGTCTAACCCATTAACCCCTTGACGATAATGGAAAATAACAATACAACCAGGCTGAACTTTTTTTGGTGGATCTTAAGGAAGATACCCTGTATAAGAAACTGGTTGTGACAGTATGGAAGAACCATTTAGTGTACTGCTAGTACGTATACAA
>NZ_JAUUTW010000080.1 GCF_030676415.1 Peribacillus frigoritolerans
GAAAAGCCGCAGTGAATAGGCCCAGGCGACTGTTTAGCAAAAACACAGGTCTCTGCGAAGCCGCAAGGCGAAGTATAGGGGCTGACACCTGCCCGGTGCTGGAAGGTTAAGGGGAGAGGTTAGCGCAAGCGAAGCTTTGAACCGAAGCCCCAGTAAACGGCGGCCGTAACTATAACGGTCCTAAGGTAGCGAAATTCCTTGTCGGGTAAGTTCCGACCCGCACGAAAGGTGTAACGATCTGGGCACTGTCTCAACGAGAGACTCGGTGAAATTATAGTACCTGTGAAGATGCAGGTTACCCGCGACAGGACGGAAAGACCCCGTGGAGCTTTACTGCAGCCTGATATTGAATTTTGGTACAGCTTGTACAGGATAGGTAGGAGCCTGAGAAGCCGGAGCGCTAGCTTCGGTGGAGGCGTTGGTGGGATACTACCCTGGCTGTATTGAAATTCTAACCCGCGCCCCTTATCGGGGTGGGAGACAGTGTCAGGTGGGCAGTTTGACTGGGGCGGTCGCCTCCTAAAGAGTAACGGAGGCGCCCAAAGGTTCCCTCAGAATGGTTGGAAATCATTCGTAGAGTGTAAAGGCACAAGGGAGCTTGACTGCGAGACCTACAAGTCGAGCAGGGACGAAAGTCGGGCTTAGTGATCCGGTGGTTCCGCATGGAAGGGCCATCGCTCAACGGATAAAAGCTACCCCGGGGATAACAGGCTTATCTCCCCCAAGAGTCCACATCGACGGGGAGGTTTGGCACCTCGATGTCGGCTCATCGCATCCTGGGGCTGTAGTCGGTCCCAAGGGTTGGGCTGTTCGCCCATTAAAGCGGTACGCGAGCTGGGTTCAGAACGTCGTGAGACAGTTCGGTCCCTATCCGTCGCGGGCGCAGGAAATTTGAGAGGAGCTGTCCTTAGTACGAGAGGACCGGGATGGACGCACCGCTGGTGTACCAGTTGTCTTGCCAAAGGCATAGCTGGGTAGCTACGTGCGGACGGGATAAGTGCTGAAAGCATCTAAGCATGAAGCCCCCCTCAAGATGAGATTTCCCATGGCGCAAGCTAGTAAGATCCCTGAAAGATGATCAGGTTGATAGGTCAGAGGTGGAAGC
>NZ_JAUUTW010000081.1 GCF_030676415.1 Peribacillus frigoritolerans
AAAGGGGCGTCTATCCATGAAAAAAGAAACTAAGAAAAAATCGCCAGCTAATGGCTCTCAAGAAGCACTTCTTGCCGAATTAGAATACTTACGTGCAGAGAATGCCTATCTAAAAAAGTTGAATGCCTTAGTTCAAGAAAAGGAAGCCTTACAAAGAAAGAAAAAGCGAAAGTAGTCCATGAACTAAGGAAACAATTTGATTTAAATCTGCTTCTATCCATTTCTAAAATGGCACGGAGTACGTACTATTATTGGGTAAACGCCTTCGGGCGTGAGGATAAATACACAGAAATTAAATCCCTTATCAAAGAGATATTCCATACGCATAAAGGGCGTTATGGGTATCGGCGTATCACCCTAGAATTACGTAACCGAGGTGCTCGCATCAATCATAAAACAGTTCTCCGATTGATGAATGAACTAGGATTGAAGTCATTAGTTCGCATGAAGAAATACCGTTCGTACAAAGGGAACATCGGCAAGATTGCGCCCAACATTCTAGCACGTGATTTCAAGGCGGCAAAGTCCAATGAAAAATGGGTGACAGACGTCACAGAATTCCATCTAGCTGGGGAGAAACTATACTTATCGGCCATTTTAGACCTGTTTAATGGAGAAATCATCGCCTATAATATCGAATCTCGTGCTGTTTATCCGCTCGTTTCCAAAATGCTGGATAAAGCCTTTGATCGCTTGGAATCGAAAGATTCACCCATTCTCCATTCAGATCAGGGCTGGCATTATCAGATGAAACAATACTCGCATGATTTGAAAAAACATAACATTACACAAAGCATGTCCCGCAAAGGAAATTGTCTCGATAATGCGGTCATTGAAAACTTCTTTGGCTTATTAAAATCCGAATTACTCTATCTTCAAGAATTTGAAAGCATGGAGCATTTCAAACAAGAGCTAGAAGAATATATCCATTACTACAATCATCAACGAATCAAGGTAAAATTAAAAGGCATGAGCCCGGTAGATTACCG
>NZ_JAUUTW010000082.1 GCF_030676415.1 Peribacillus frigoritolerans
TTCACAACTAAAAACTCAATCTCTTCAGCTTCTAATAAATTAACAATAGGTTTCCAATATACACTGGTACTCTCCATGGCAACATGAGTACAGTTATTCTGTTTAATCCAATCCACTAACTGTATTAGAAAAACAGTTTTTGTTGAAAACGTTTGAATCTCCTTTCCTTCTGGTGTCATAATACATGCAGTAATATTGTCCTTATGGACATCCATACCACATGCTCTTTCAATCACTACTTCCATTGAAAACATCCTTTCTACGGCTCTCAATATAATTGGAGGCTGGTGCAAAAACCAGAATAGGATTAATCTACCATGTGTGCTTCCCGTAAGGGAGCGACAGTCAGTGGTGCACCTTGGTCGTTGGAGTCAGACTAACGGATGGGCTCTAACGCACCATAGTTCATCGACCTTCCTCTCCCAGCCGTAGAATCAGTATTGACCGTTCTGAACCATTTTCATTCTCTGTGGTGAAGCGCTGATTTTTGCGCTTCATGGATGGCTAACGGGTGCGTTAGTTCAAGAAGCTAAAGGTAGCAATTATTATCATTATTTTGTTCTTCCGCAATCGGGCGTTTTAATTGAACAAGCAGCTAAAAAGGATCTTCGTTTGAAGATCCTTCAGACTGTAGACAAACTCGATGAAAATCGAGTTTGTCTATTTTTATGGCTTGTACAATTTGGACGTTGATTTCCACTTCAGGCACTCGCTTTCCGCGGGCGGTCGGGGAGCCTCCTCGGCTTTCGCCTGCGGGGTCTCCCCTAGACGCGCTTTTCCCGCAGGAGTCTCGTACCTTCCGTTCCATTCAACTTTGTCTTACCTTTTAGATAGAACACTTTTGCCTGGAGTCATTTTTGTTTTAAAATAGAAGGATTAAAACTTGAGGTGATGAGGATGCTTTCTAAACATGATTCTATTCAGCGAGATCAACT
>NZ_JAUUTW010000083.1 GCF_030676415.1 Peribacillus frigoritolerans
CAAAGGTGGTACAGAGTAAATGAAGCAGATAGATGGAGGGAAAGATTGCACTCTTACCCGGGGAGGTCTGATGACAGCCAAGTACACTTGGTAACCTGTCCAGTGATGGACAGCAGAATCATCAGAAGTCAGCAGAGGTCATAGTACTTGTCTACTCGAGAAGATAAGGAAGGACCGAACAGATTAAGGAGGATGAATACTAGGCGTTCGTTATCTGCGAAGAAGCAAACAATTCCTAACGGAACTTATTTGAAGGAAGAAGTGGTGAATACACGGGGAACTTCAAAAGGGCGGAGCAGATAAAGGCACAAATAGACCATCTCGTCCACGCAGGGAAAGGATATCAACGATGTTAATGGAACAGATACTAGAGAGGGAAAACTTAATACAGGCATTGAAGCGTGTAGAAAGAAATAAGGGAAGCCATGGTGTAGATGGAATGCCGGTTCAAAACCTGAGACCGCACCTCGCAACCGAATGGTACAACATGAAAACTGCCCTTTTACAGGGTACCTATCAACCGCAGCCCGTCCGTCGTATCGAAATCCCGAAACCAAACGGCGGAGTTCGGCTATTGGGTATTCCAACCGTTCTAGACCGTTTCATTCAACAAGCCATTGCCCAAATATTGACCAAGATATATGACTCAACCTTTTCGGAGAATAGCTATGGATTTCGCCCTAACAAACAAGGGCTCCAGGCGGTTCGTAAGGCAAAGTCCTATATAACCGAAGGTTATACATGGGTAGTGGATATGGACTTGGAGAAGTTCTTCGATAAAGTGAATCATGACAAGCTCATGGGAATGTTAGAGCGGAAAATTGAAGATAAACGAGTTCTCAAACTGATTCGTAAATTCCTTCAAGCAGGCATTATGATA
>NZ_JAUUTW010000084.1 GCF_030676415.1 Peribacillus frigoritolerans
GAATAATCCAATTAAATAGTATAAGGGCATGTTTTGATTAATCTTTTTCAAAACATGCCCTTTCTATTTATTCATTTATCAAGGTTGCTTGTATTAAAAAAATACCCTCGTGTCGTTTTGAAATAAAGTTGCGACGTTTTAAAAAATAAAGAAAAGACACCATAAGGTGCTTTTTTTCCTCTCCAGAAGCCTCAACTCGAAAATAACGAACCGACAACCAAAGACAACGTTTGCTTGTAAACGGCATGTGCGGACTGCACATCTCCAAAATGTCCGCACATGTAAAGATGGATAACACCGTGGAGCGACGCCCAGAAGATACGGACGACGGTTTCCGTGTCATACTGACCGGTAATCAGTCCCTGCTCTTGCGCATTACCAATTACCGTCAACAATTGCCGCATAGCTGTTACGGTGCCGTGTATGCTCTCCTCGTCTGGTTTGAAATCCGCGAAGGCTCCTCCGAACATCAGCTTGTAATAACCGGAGTAACGCTGTCCAAATTGCCAGAAGGTTTCGCCTAAATTAAACAGCTGCTGCATCGGATCGTCAGCGTGTGGCGTTCCCTCGAATTCTTTGGCGAGAAGCTTGCAGCCGTCGAGATAAAGCTGCTGAGCCAGTCCATCTTTATTGACAAACAGGTTGTATATGATTTTGGTAGAGCAATTCATTTTCTGCGCAACTTTACGCACCGTCACAGCTTCAGGACCCTCATCGTACAAAATCGTTGCCGCAGCATCGACGACGAGCTTTCGAAGATTTTCAATATTTTTCAAGCGAGCCTCCTGATACGTTTCCA
>NZ_JAUUTW010000085.1 GCF_030676415.1 Peribacillus frigoritolerans
TGTTGTAAGTAATCGTTAATAGTAAATGGGCAGAAGCGATTCGTCCCTTCATTTTCCCCTGTCGTTTAGTAATCCTTTTTCGATGTGAAGCAATTCGATTATTTTGCCTTGATGTTGCTAATACACACTCTACGGCCATCGTTTTCAAAGCTTTGTTACCTTGTGTGGTTTTACTCGTTTTTTTTTACCAGCACTTTCGTAATTTCCGGGACTCACACCAGCCCAAGAGGCAAGATGTTTAGCCGACTTAAATACGGACATATCCACGCCCATCTCTGCAATAAAAGTAGCTGCGGCAGCTTTGTTCACACCAGGTATACCATCCAATAATTCTACTTCCTTACGATAGGGGGACAGGAGTTGATCAATTTGTTTTTCCAATTCTTCTATGGCTTTTTCTAAATAACTCATATGCTCCCAATGGTAACGCAACATATCACGATGATGACGACGAATCCGACCATTAATTGCATTGGCAATGTCAGTAATACTTGCTTTTGTTCGCCAATCCACCATTTTTCGAAGACCATCGGTCTCTATTTTTTCACCGTTTAGAATCGCTTCAAGGATACGGCGTCCCGATACACCAAAAATGTCTGATAGAACGGATGTTAGCTTGATATTAGCATCTTGAAGGATTTTGTGAATGCGATTCTGCTCTGATGTGCGATGATGAATCAATTTTTTTCGATAACGAGTAA
>NZ_JAUUTW010000086.1 GCF_030676415.1 Peribacillus frigoritolerans
GTTTGGTTTCGGGATTTCGATACGACGGACGGGCTGCGGTTGATAGGTACCCTGTAAAAGGGCAGTTTTCATGTTGTACCATTCGGTTGCGAGGTGCGGTCTCAGGTTTTGAACCGGCATTCCATCTACACCATGGCTTCCCTTATTTCTTTCTACACGCTTCAATGCCTGTATTAAGTTTTCCCTCTCTAGTATCTGTTCCATTAACATCGTTGATATCCTTTCCCTGCGTGGACGAGATGGTCTATTTGTGCCTTTATCTGCTCCGCCCTTTTGAAGTTCCCCGTGTATTCACCACTTCTTCCTTCAAATAAGTTCCGTTAGGAATTGTTTGCTTCTTCGCAGATAACGAACGCCTAGTATTCATCCTCCTTAATCTGTTCGGTCCTTCCTTATCTTCTCAAGTAGACAAGTACTATGACCTCTGCTGACTTCTGATGATTCTGCTGTCCATCACTGGACAGGTTACCAAGTGTACTTGGCTGTCATCAGACCTCCCCGGGTAAGAGTGCAATCTTTCCCTCCATCTATCTGCTTCATTTACTCTGTACCACCTTTGGCAGTAAGGACTTTGTTTTGTTTCGCAAACTCATCCAATGATACCTAGCCTTATATGAAGTTCGTGTTCCTCAGACCGGAGGTTTGCCGCTTGCTTCCTTCAGATTCCACGTCACCGTGGACACCC
>NZ_JAUUTW010000087.1 GCF_030676415.1 Peribacillus frigoritolerans
TTTTCCAGGTTCCTTGATAAACCCGAAATCGTCCTCAACATCGATCGTAAAGCAAAGGAAAAGAAAGAAGATCCGCCAAAAGCCCTGAACATGCTTGAGCAAGCTGCTCTCCTAAAAGAAATCGAGGTCTCTGGGCATTTCAGGAATATTGCTATTGTCTACACAATGATTCATACGGGTATCCGGGTATCCGAACTTTGTGATTTGAACCATAGTGACATTCAAAAAGAGGGAGAAAGGCAATATATCCTCATCCGGGATTCAAAAGGTGATATAGACAGGAAGATTCCACTCTCCTTGACTGCTAGTGAAAAGATCAAGGCATACAAGGAATTTTTAAATATGGAAACGGAAGCCATCTTCATATCCAGTGTGAATCAACGCATCACGCCAAGGTCCGTGCAATATATGCTGACTAAATATAATGCGACTCCCCATAAGCTGCGGAATACGTTTTGCCAAACATTAATCGATAAGGGGATAGACCTTCAAACCGTTTCAAAATTGATGGGGCATAAAGATTTGAACATGACCAAACGTTATATAGGAGAAGGAAAAGAAGAATTGGAATCAGCCATTGAAAATACTTTT
>NZ_JAUUTW010000088.1 GCF_030676415.1 Peribacillus frigoritolerans
CTTTATCCTACTAGTAATTCAATCAAACTCCACCCTCTTTCGAGGTGTAGCTTTTAAATAAAGTTTAATCAAAAATATCTCGCAAACCCACATTTTACGATAAATAAAAAGAATCTATTTTGAAAAAGGATTGATCAAAATAGATTCCTATCCAGAATATTTCAATTTGATTTTTATTAAAAATTTTAATCAATTTCAGTGTATCTAAAGTTTATTCTGCCTTCTCGAATTGTATGTGCCAGCTTTCCATGACTTTCCCGGCCGGGCTGATCTCTGAAACAAGCCTGTGCTTCACCGGCGTGCTGGCCGTCCATATGATCGGTCAGCACCTGTTCGGTCCCGGATGGGTTGATGGACAGAATCATTAGCTGAAATATTTGCCGAATTAGCCATCAGTGCGCCTCCTGGATCATCCATCCTGCAAGATCGGACGGACCGGCCGGCTTCTTATTGTTGGCGGAGCCGTCGCGTGGACGAAGCATGCCGCCAACGAGACGAAGTCCCTGTTTCCTCGTCATGAATCGTCCGATCTGCGTACCTATATAATTCTGTGTACCCGGAACGACATAC
>NZ_JAUUTW010000089.1 GCF_030676415.1 Peribacillus frigoritolerans
TATGGACTTGGAGAAGTTCTTCGATAAAGTGAATCATGACAAGCTCATGGGAATGTTAGAGCGGAAAATTGAAGATAAACGAGTTCTCAAACTGATTCGTAAATTCCTTCAAGCAGGCATTATGATAAGGCGGACTTTTTCATAAAAGTGAGGAGGGAACTCCGCAAGGAGGTCCGTTAAGTATTATCTAATATCATGTTAGACGATTTAGATAAAGAACTAGAGAAACGCAATCTTCGATTCGGAAGGTATGCGGATGACAGTACTATCTTTGTGAAGACACGAAAAGCCGCCAAACGTGCAATGGGGAATATCTCAAGCTTCATTGAAAATAAACTGAAGCTAAAGGTCAACTACGAAAAGTCGAAGTATGATCGCCCTTGGAACAGAACGTTTCTCGGTTTTAGTTTCACGAAGTCAAAGAAGAACCCGAAGGTTCTACTGGCTAAACAAACGGTGAAGAGGGTAAAGAAACGAATCAGGGAAATGACCTCGAGAAAATTACCGATACCCATGAAACTCCGAATAAATAAGTTAAAGCAATACCTTAG
>NZ_JAUUTW010000009.1 GCF_030676415.1 Peribacillus frigoritolerans
GAAAGCCGAGGAGGCTCCCCGACCGCCCGCGGAAAGCGAGTGCCTGGAGTGGAAATCAACGTCCAAATTGTACAAGCCATAAAAATAGACAAACTCGATTTTCATCGAGTTTGTCTACAGTCTGAAAAGACAGCAGTACAGCTGTCTTTTCTCCAACTGACGCTCCCGATATGAATATGAACATTCATTAATAAGTCATTAAATTCCCGATAACGATTATTGCTAATGACATCCAAACAAGAAAAAGGATTGCAGTAAGATGTGGGGATACTTCCTCTTTTATAGCTTTAATTAATGTTAATTTAAAACTCCTTCCTTTTTGACTCTTTGTTATCCATCATCATTATCGGATCTGCCAATGATTAGGAAATGGATATGCAACAAAAAGGGTTGCGTCTGGCAGCCCTTTTTGTGTTGAACACGATTTTTGCGGATAAACTTCATAAAATTACCAAGGGTCAATTCAAATAAAGCGAACATATTAAAAAGAAGACAAACTGAAAATTACTGCTTGGTTTTGAACTTACATATATGGGGGTTGAAAATGGATATATTATTAGCTCTCTTGCCGGCATTATTCTGGGGAAGCATCGTTTTATTTAATGTAAAACTCGGGGGTGGGCCCTATAGTCAAACACTAGGTACAACGATTGGCGCCTTGATTTTTTCAATTGGTGTTTATATTTTTGCAGATATTAAGCTGTCACTTCTGGTGTTTGGAGTCGGGGTCGTATCTGGATTGTTTTGGGCCGTTGGACAAGCTAATCAGCTTAAGAGCATTGATTTAATGGGAGTTTCCAAAACGATGCCAATATCAACAGGATTGCAGCTCATTTCAACCACATTATTCGGGGTCATAGTCTTTAACGAATGGTCTACAATGAAAGCGATTATTTTAGGCGTTTTGGCATTAGTCTTCATTATTATAGGAATTGTCTTGACCTCCTTGGAAGATAAAGAATCGAAAGAGGGCAAGTCGGGAAACTTGAAGAGAGGAATTATAATTCTCCTCATCTCGACATTCGGTTATTTGGTTTATGTGGTCGTGGCCCGTCTTTTTGATGTTGACGGGTGGTCAGCGTTGTTCCCCCAAGCGATCGGGATGGTGATTGGCGGTCTGTTATTGACTTTTAAACATAAACCGTTTAACAAATATACGATTCGCAATATCATTCCGGGATTGATATGGGCTGCAGGGAATATGTTTTTATTCATATCCCAGCCCCGTGTAGGAGTGGCCACTAGTTTTTCCCTTTCGCAAATGGGCATTGTCATCTCAACTCTTGGCGGGATCATCATTTTACGTGAAAAGAAAACGAAGCGCCAACTAATTGGAATCATAATCGGAATTATCTTGATCATCATTGCTGGGATTATGCTCGGAATGGCAAAAAGTTAATTGGAGGGTGATTATATGTATACGGATTTAGAAGGTAAGGTCGTTGTTATAACCGGTTCATCCACTGGTTTAGGAAAAGCGATGGCTATTCGCTTTGCTAAGGAAAAGGCAAAGGTCGTGGTTAATTATCGCACTAAATCAGAGGAAGCGGATAGTGTAATGGAGGAAATCAAAACAAATGGCGGGGAAGCTATTGCAGTAAAAGGCGATGTCACCGTTGAAGAAGATGTGATTAACCTTGTTCAATCAGCGATAAAGAATTTCGGAAAACTCGATATATTCATCAATAATGCAGGAATTGAAAATCCAGTTCCATCTCACGAGATGCCGTTAAGCGACTGGAATAGGGTAATCAATACCAACTTAACGGGAAATTTCTTAGGCTGCCGTGAAGCTATCAAGTATTTTGTCGAGAACGATATTAAAGGGAATGTGATTAACATGTCCAGTGTACATGAGATGATTCCTTGGCCTTTATTCGTTCACTATGCCGCAAGCAAGGGCGGGGTGAAGCTGCTTACGGAAACACTGGCTCTTGAATATGCACCAAAGGGGATCCGTGTGAACAGCATTGGTCCTGGAGCCATCGCCACGCCAATAAATGCCGACAAGCTTGAAGATCCCGAAAAGAAAAAGGATCTTGAAAGCATGATTCCGATGGGGTATATCGGAAAGCCTGAAGAAATTGCTGCGGTTGCTGCATGGCTGGCATCTTCAGAGTCCAGTTATGTAACGGGCATCACTCTATTCGCTGACGGAGGAATGACAAAATACCCATCATTCCAAGCGGGAAGAGGATGAATTTTGTTTAATCCCTCTTTTATGATGCAACAAGAATCCCAGCAGGATCAAACCTGCTGGAAAAATTCTTGTTAAAAAGCATTAACGAGTATGATGATTATACCAACTAATGAAGTTATCGACGACCGTATCGATAAACTGGACAGTTGACTCATGTGTAAGCCTGCCTTCGTTATCGATTTTGTCATGCACTGCACCAACATATACTTCATTCCCGGGAAGGAGAGGGGAGGAGATGCCTATTGCGAATAGGATTTCACGCAAATGCAATTGAGCTTTAACCGTACCTAATTGCCCCATTGACGCACCCATGATCCATGATGGTTTGCCGATCAAGACTTTATCGACACGTGATAACCAATCGATTGCATTGCCCAATACGCCTGGAATCGTACCATTATATTCAGGTGTTACCCATAAGACTGCATCTGCTTCGGCCACTTTGCTTTTAAATTCTTTAACAACCGATGGAGGGTCATTTTCAATATCTTGATCATAAAAAGGTAAATCCCGAATGTTCAAGATTTCGAGATCAAACCGATCTTGATATCTAGTTTGAATATATTTGGCAAGCTTAAGGTTGTAAGACTCTTTACGGATACTTCCCACTAGTGCAACAACTTTCATCTTCAATACCTCCAAGTATTTGTATAATCATGTAAATATGTTCCACTTACCTATTATAATTGGAATATACATGAAAGGGAAAAGGATGCTTGGGAAATGACCATTCGGCGAATCACACTTCATTCACGCCACGATGGAAATGCTTCTCCATAACATAGCCGAAAAAGGAAGCAAGCATTTGTTGAAACAGCATGCCAAGTACAACGGGTACCGCGACGGCAGCAGGGAAATAGGTGGTTGCAAGAACGGCTCCTGCACTGATGTTTCGCATACCGCCTGTAAATGTCAAGGTGATGATATCCGCCTTTTCCCATCTTAAACATGCACCGACCATCCAAGAAAGGGCATACCCTGAAGCCGCTATGAACAAAACCAAGAAGGCCATGATCATTAATTTCTTATCGAAATGGGTTAAGTAAGGCGAAATTTTTGAACTGTTCAATATGACTACGATTCCAACGCTTATCTTGGAAAATGGAGCTAAGCGGGGGGATAATGTATATTGTATCTTCCCTTTTGTAGCCTGATTCAAGAACATGGCTAGCATGGAGGGAAGAACGACCATTCCGATTAATCCTTTCACCATCGACCCCAAATCCATTTCGATTGAACCGCCTCCAAAAAGGGAAACACTGTAAGGAACGATGAATGGCGAAAGTAGGGTGTCGATTAAGATGATGGTTAGGGCAAGTATGGCATTCCCATTATAAATGGATACCCAGATCATACTGGTAACACCGGTTGGAATCACTACAGCCAGGACTAGGCCGGTAATCGTGAAAGTATCACCATGAAACACTAAATGGCCGAGACCAAAAGCCCAAATAGGCATAAGTATATGAAGGATGATCAATACGATGAAAACAGGTAAAGGGTGGGTGACTGCCTGTTGCAGAGATTTAAAGTTAGAGCCTAAACTTCCGGAAAATGTAATGAAGGCAAATATCCATGGAACAAGAAAGGTGTAATCCATTAAATGTTTGGCCAATAATACCCCAATAACCACGCTTATCGGCGTAATAAGGGGCATAATTTTATCCATTTGTTCATTTATTGTTTTCAGTATCATTCATCCACTTCCTGAGCAAAGTAAATTCTATTAAGTAAGTTTACCATATTCCTAAAAATATAATTTGTAAGACAAGAAATTTGTATATTTTTTTTCTGGGTTTTTTAAAATGGTGAAAAGCATATTGGAAGGATAGATCTGGTGAAGGATTCATCGTTCCTATTACTATCACTGCCCTGGAACTTCCATCGTTCCAAATAGGGTTTTCCCGATGATGTTCATCAAAAAAAGGTTTTAGGCAAGGTTGTTCAATGGAGTGTTGTATATTCATTGAAAAATAGTTTAAAGTAGAGGGGAGAGGTGAAAGAAATGTCAGAAAAGGTTTCCAGTATAATGTGGTTTAGTCTTGCAGTACAAGCCCTGCTTGTTCTTGCTGATCATGATGGATTATGCAATAGTAATAAATTGGCCGATAAGCTTGATTCGGAGTCCGGTTTTCTTAGAAAAATATTAAGTAATTTAGTGAAGACAGGGCTGATTCAAGCGAAGGAAGGCAGGGATGGGGGATATTCACTTGCCAAAAATCCCGAACAAATCATTCTTGCAGATATATACTCTGCAATTAAATCCGAACCTTTTTCAAAAGGCTTTCTTGATGTGAATGATAAAAAATGCTTTCAACCATCTTCCCGCGAAGCTTTATGCGGATTGAAAAACGAGATGGAGAGCTGGATTATACAAGGCTTGGAACAAAAGACGATTGCTGATTTACTATCAAAATCTTAATGTGAAAAACGAAACTAACATGGTTTCGTTTTTCTTAAACTGTATTTGACAAATGAACAGTATGCGGTATATACTGTTCCTGTATTAATTACAGTTAAATGGAGGTCATTATAAATGACAAAAAATATAATGAGTAAAGAAGAGTACCTAAATAAATCCAAAGAATTGAATATACCGCTTGAAAAGCCAAAAGTCCTTATTGATACGGACTTCATTACGGTAGCAAAAGAACGGAGATCTGTTCGCCAGTACGATGCTGAATACGTGATGACTGAAGAGGAAATTCGTGAAATCCTGGAGATTGCGATTCAAGCACCGTCTTCTTCCAACTTACAGCCATGGAGATTCCTTGTGATTCAAGATAAGCAAACCCAACAAGAATTGCTTCCCATCGCCAATAACCAACAACAAATCGTCGATGCATCTGCGGTCATTGCCGTTTTAGCTGATATAGAAGGTTACAAAAATGCAGAGCGGATTTATGGTGAATTAGTCGATAAAGGGATCATGAAGAATGAAATCAAAGAGCCATATGTAGCCTCAATTCTGCATAATTACGGTAACTTTTCCGCTGAAAAGGCTTTAAGCGTTGCCATGATTGACGGTGGCTTGGTTTCCATGCAGATCATGTTAGCTGCAAAAGCAAAAGGATACGATACAGTCCCAATGGGAGGGTTCGATGAAGCCAAATTCGTGGATGCATTCAATGTACCGGAAAACTTCAAACCTGTCATGTTGATTTCCCTTGGAAAAGGAACTAAAGCAGGATTTGAAAAAGTCCGTTTGCCGCTCGATACTATATTGACTTGGAATAAATACTAAGGTTTAAATATAAGGTTTTGGAACAATATTTTTACTAAGTAAAAGGATAGCTAAAATTCGCTATCCTTTTTTTCAATGGTTTGAGATTTGCTCTGCACTCCTTTTATTAAAAATGATTATTCTCGCAAGCGATAAAAGGATATGTTACAATTTTTCCAGATATTTCTTTTGAAAAATCTCCTCTAAAAATCACCGACCGGCAAAACCAAGCATAAGGAATAAATAGAGCTAAAGTATTATTTTTGGCGCTGCAAGCCAAAAATACAGCAATTATCGTTGGTTTAGCCGTCAACAATGGATGGGAGGGAGTCCTTATGAAGAATATGAAAAGTGAAGTGTTCTCGTGGTTGAAATCTATCTTATTCGCTTTAATGATCGTGTTCATTTGCCAACAGTTTTTATTTACACCAGTTACAGTAAAAGGTGAATCAATGGAGCCGACTTATGATAATGATGACCGGATCGTGGTAGCTAAAATCGGAAAGCCGGAGCGCTTCGATATGGTCGTATTTTATGCTCCGGACGCGGATGAGAATTATATAAAAAGGGTGATCGGTCTACCAGGTGACAGCATCGAAATGAAAGATGATGTCTTATACATCAATGGGAAAAAGTATACAGAACCATATTTGAATACAAAAAAAGGGGAAATTCCACCTGAAGAGAATTTGACGGAGAATTTCACCCTAAGTGATTTACTTGGGAAATCCAAGGTACCTGTCGGTCATTTATTTGTCATGGGGGATAATCGAAGGAATAGTTGGGATGGAAGAAGATTTGGTTTTATTTCTGAAAAATCACTTGTGGGCAAAGTGAAATTTCGTATCTACCCATTAAATGAATTGGGAGTGCCGAAGTAAATGGATCACAGTGAATATAAGTGAAAGCCAAGAGGATAATTATATGGACTAAGTTGAATTTATAGCAGATGATGGATAAGAACCTTTTCCTGTGGTTAAGGTTTTTCATTTTGGATTGTGGGGGGTATTAATATGACGAATGGGTTAGCTGCCATCTCCATCCCGTTGCTGGATGAAGAAATGGGACGGCAGGTTAAAGGCCATGTCGATTCGCTGACGGTTCCTCAGGGAAGCTTAGGACGGCTTGAAGAATGGATAATTGAACTGGCCAAGATGACAGGACAGGCATTTCCGGACATTTCGAAACCGGGGGTGATCGTGTTTGCGGCCGACCATGGAATTACGGAAGAAGGGATTTCGGCATATCCAAAAGAAGTGACGGAACAAATGGCAATTAATTTCCTGAATGACGGTGCTGCCATCAATGTATTAAGCCGCGCGATAGATGCTTACTTGGATATTGTCGATATAGGGATCGATGCAGAAATCGAAGCACCGGGATTAACTTCGAGAAAAGTCCGCAATGGAACTAGAAACTTTTATAAGGAAGAGGCGATGACAAAGGAAGAAGTAATTCAAGCGCTTGAAATTGGATATGACCGTGCTCAGAAAATGATTGCCCGTGGTGCGAACTGCCTGATTCTTGGTGAAATGGGAATCGGAAATACGACCTCCAGTACCGCCATCATCTCCATCGTAAGCGGGAAAAGCGTCGAATCACTAGTGGGGCAGGGAACAGGATTGAATTCAGAAGGCATTTTACATAAGCGAAGAATAATCGAAGAAGCGATTTCATTAAGAAATCCTAATCCTGATGATCCAATCGGTATTTTGATGAATATCGGTGGATTCGAAATTGCAGGTATGGCAGGGGCTATGCTTGCTGCAGCGAATAACCGTATACCCATTCTTGTTGATGGTTTCATTACAACCACGGCTGCTGTATTGGCAAACCTGATTTCCGGACGTGCAGCGGATTATATGTTTGTTGGACATCGATCTGCAGAACCTGGTCATAGAACGGCCATAGAACTGCTTGGAAAGGAGCCGATTCTCGACCTGGGAATGAGAATCGGGGAAGGAACAGGGGCTGCCCTGTCATACCCCATCCTTAAGGCAGCGACATTGGTCATTAAAGAAATGGCAACATTTGAATCTGCAGGCGTGTCAAATAAGTAAGGAATAGGAGACCTTCGATACGCTGGTCTCCTATTTATATAGGCTGAAAAAGGTGGATACTGCAGTGAAACATTCATTCATTTCACCTTCACTTAATAGGCAGATGCCCCTTATATTTCTTCATTTTCCTGACGACGGAAGGCTGGCTGATCCCTAAGAATTTAGCCATTTCATATGTGGACTTACATTGTTTACTGGCTTTCATCATCATCCATTTTTCCACTTGTTCGAGGGCGGTATTGAGATCACGATCATCAACCATCATATCGTCAATCATTAGGGTCTCATCTATTTTCTCAAAAGATTCTTGTCCATGGAAAAGGGAGGGGAGAAAGCCAGGGAAAATGATGGAGTCTTCCGAGGTCAAAATGAGCCGTTCAATCAGGTTTTCCAATTCACGCACGTTTCCTGACCATTTATGCTGAATCAGTATTTCGTAAGTGGAAGGGTGCAATTTCTTATCTGACTTGTATTTCTTGTTGATGATTTCGAGATTATGATTGATTAAGATGGCAATATCTTCTTTTCTTTCTCGTAATGGCGGTATTTGGATGGGAATCACATTTAAGCGGTAATACAAATCGAGCCTGAATGTTCCCTTTTCCACCATTTCCTCAAGGTTTTGATTGGTTGCCGTTACAAGCCGAAAATCTATCTTATGTTCTTTTTTTCCGCCCACTCTTTTAAAAGTCTTCTCTTGCAGGACATTTAATAATTTCACTTGCATATCCAGGGGAAGCTCCCCGATTTCATCCAGAAATAAGGTTCCGTTATCTGCTTGTTCTACCAGCCCTTGCTTCCCCTGCTTCTGCGCACCGGTGAACGATCCCGCTTCGTATCCAAACATTTCAGATTCAAAGAGACTTTCTGGGATGGTACTGCAGTTGACTTCGATGAATGGCTCTTTGCTGCGGTAACTCTGATTATGTAGCCGGCGGGCGAAGACGCTCTTTCCCACACCGGATTCCCCAAGAAGCATGACCGTGGCATCCGTTTTGGAAACACGGTGTATCGTTTTGGCGATTTGCCGCATTTCCTTGCTGCGATAGATCAGCTCCTCCTGTTCCCTAAGTTCCTCGACCTCCGATTGGTATTCTTGAATCTTTTTCTCCAATTGACCGTACTGATCCTGGAGGTTCCTGATTTCAGTTTGATCTTGGGCATAGCTGACGACACGAATCAATTCACCATTGTCATCAAAGATGGGATAGGCAGTCGACATGACGATTTTTCCCGTCTTCGTTTGCTGCATGATCTGGACAGGTGTTTTCTCTTTCAATACCATGGCGGAAATCGAAGGTGAAAGGATTCCTTCCGTTTCGAGCTGGTAAACGGATTTTCCAAGATAATGTTCTGGTTCGATTCCATATATCCACCAATGGTTAGGATTCGTGAATAAAATGAATCCTTTTTCATCTGTCACGGTAATATTATTATTGGATGTGTTGATGATGCATTCCAAAACTCTTTTGACATTGTTATCACTCATCATTTTCCCCCTTATCCACTGTTCCGGTGATTCAAATATAAATCAAAAACAGACATGAAATCAAGAATTTTCAGATATTTTGATTTGGAACTGAATCGTTTTTATGGGAACCATGCCTGGGATAGTCTCACTCACTTCATTCATCAAAGCTAAAACTAGAGTACTAGAGTAGCTAACCCACCTTAAGTATATGGATACATATACGGTTAACCTACTTATGTTTGGGTATAAATAAAGTAGAGAGTAATCGATTGAAGGAGTGATTGACTTGGCTGAAAACAGAACCTTGGGACAATATTTATATGACTGCTTAAAAGCAGAAGGCATTACAGAGATCTTTGGTGTGCCCGGAGACTATAATTTCTCATTGCTAGATACTTTGGAAGATTACGATGGGATTGAGTTTATTAATGGACGAAATGAACTCAATGCTGGATACGCAGCGGACGCTTATGCCCGTGTGAAGGGCATGTCGGCACTCATCACCACCTTTGGTGTCGGTGAAATGAGCGCATGTAATGCAATTGCTGGCGCGTACAGTGAAAATGTGCCGCTCATACATATTGTCGGCTCGCCAATGTCCATGATGCAACAGGAGAAGGCGCTTGCCCATCATACGTTAATGGACGGAGATTTTGATGTTTTCCGTAAGGTTTATGAGCATATCACCAGTTATACGGCGATTCTTACACCAGAAAACGCAGCTAGGGAGATACCGGCTGCAATCAGGATCGCGAAAGAAAAGAAAAAGCCCGTTTATTTGGTAGTGGCTATCGATCTCGTTGAAAAACCGTTGCTTTCACACAGTGAGGCTTCTGAAAATGTAGCCCAATCGAATGTCGCTGCGTTGCAGTCAGCAGTGAAGCATATAAAAGGAATGTTAGAACATGTAAACAAAGCTGTTCTGCTTGTCGACGTGAAAACACTTCGTTATAACTTGCAGAGACCCGTACTGCAGCTCGCTGAGAGGTTAAATGTTCCGGTTGCTTCATTAATGCAGGGAAAAAGCGGGTTTGATGAGAGCCATCCACAGTATATTGGTGTATACGGCGGAGCTTTCGGAAGTAAGGATGTAACTCAGACTGTTGAAGAAGCGGATTTCATCATAGCCGTTGGTGCTGTTTGGTCAGACGTCAATACTTCCAAGGGTACAGCAAAGCTTAATCCGTTGAAAATGGTGGAAATTCAACCTGGCACATTAAAAGTGGGGGAAGCCAGTTATATGAATGTCAGGGCGGAGGAAATTCTAAATGCGCTCCAGGACATTGGATACCGGCAGAACGAATCTGTTGGAAACATCTCGTTTCCGTATGACACAATGGTGGAAGACCCATCAGCACCACTGAAAGCGGCTTCCTATTATCCTCGAATTCAGCAAATGTTGAAAGAAAATGACATTGTGGTCACGGAAACAGGAACATTCTCTTATGGCATGTCACAGGTCAGGTTGCCGAAAGGGGCGACCTACATAGCTCAGGGAGGCTGGCAAAGCATTGGATATGCGACGCCCGCAGCTTTCGGTGCTTGTATAGCGGATAGAAACCGGCGTGTTCTTTTGTTTACCGGGGACGGCTCGATACAGCTGACAGCACAGGAAATAAGCTCGATGCTGGAGAACGGCTGCAAGCCCATCGTGTTCATTCTCAACAATAACGGCTATACGATTGAAAAATTCTTAAACGTAAAAGTCGATATAGAAAAACAGAAATACAACGAGATACCAGAGTGGGATTATACAAAACTGGCTGAAGCGTTTGGTCAAGAGGCATTTACAGCAAGAGTCGAGACTAATGGTGAACTGGATGATGCCATTATAAATGCCCAGGACATGAGCGTCGAAAAACTTTGCCTTATAGAATTGGTCGTGAAAGATCAAATGGATGCACCGGATTATCTGCAAAAAATGAGGAAGTATCTTGAACAGCAAGAGAAACTAAAGTAATGCCAAAAGGCCTTCTGTATTGAAGGCTTTTCAGTTTGTCGACAAAATGGATTCGTAAGTGTCTCACCCCGTACCTAAGACTAGGTTATACTTTATGCGTTTTTACTGTTTTATGAAACCCTTACTAAATTGAAGAAGTTTTGTGACACTCCTGCTGAAAAACTGGCTTGCCGAGGCCCCGCAGACGCTTGCTTTGATGCGGCTTGGCAGACAGTCGGCGGAAAGGGAGCGGATTTCTGAAAACGACTGGAACTTTTTTGAAAGAAAAAAACTATAGGCTAACTTGCTCTTCTAAACGTCTACAGTCTGACAGGCCTTCTTTGTCTACAGTTTTTTTTGGCTAGTACAAATTTGGACATTGATTTCCACTTCAGGCACTCGCTTTTCGCGGGCGGTCCGGGAGCCTCCTCGGCGCACTTGCGCCTGTGGGGTCTCCCTTGGACTCGCTATTCCCGCAGAAGTCTCGCACCTTCCGTTCCAATCAACTATGTTTAAAAAATTAGATAGAACTCCTTTTGTCTACAAACTGAGGCCTTCTTTGTTGAAGGCCTTTTTTTGTTGGGGAAATTGATACTGTGAACTTGAACGGCTTGGAAAATTTTTTCGAGTATAGATTTAGATCAAGGTCAAAAATGGCAAGGTAAAAGAACAGGATATATCCAGAATGATAATACCAGTATCAGTCACGGTCATCTCAAAATTAAAACCGGGAATTTTTAAATTAAGAGTATTATAAAAATGTCACGAGATAATAGGGAAAATATCTATTTTTCCTAAGTAGAGAAAACCATTCTTTTTACGTTTGGCTATTTCTGTAGATAAGGGAGCATGAAAATGCGTAGAAATGTATCATTAGGTTGTTTATAGAGTCGAATAAAGAAAATCTCAACAATAATCAGCTATTCATGGATCTCATTGAAGAAAAAGTTCATAAAATGCAAGTGGAAATGCAAACAGGCAGGTGATGAAAGTGTTATTAAGAAAAGCCTGGTTATTATAACAAACGATGTCCTATCATACAAAAAGGAAGGATGAAATAGCTGAACGAAAGGAATTATCAAGCTTGGAAGGAATCCGGATCAGAAAACAACTCAATTATGCGATTATGGAGATGCAAAGGTTAATGCGCGAATGAGGATGGATTCAAAAAAGATAATGAGAGGGGGTATAAGCCATATCACCAGTTTGCAGCAATTTGACATTATGATACGTAAAAAAGCGTGTATGATATTTTATCAAAACACGCTTTTTTGCTCTTTTATAAGCCTATAGAGTTAATTTTTTAGCCGACAATCGTTAATTGCCATCATCATTTAGTTAAGAACACGGACTGCCTTTACAAAGCTAGGTCCCCAGTAAGAATTGTTAATGTTAGCGTAGGATACACCTTTAGATGTAGAAGCATTCAGCATTTGACCGTTACCTGCATAAATTCCTACATGGTTGATTACACCATCATTATTGGTATCAAAAAATACTAAATCCCCTTTTTGAAGGGACTTTGAAGATACAGCTGTACCAACGTGTGATTGTGCCACTGAATTTCTAGGCAAGGAAACACCTGCACTTTGGAATGCCCTTAATGTGAATGAAGAGCAATCAAATACATCAGTGCGTGAAGTGCTCGCACCGTAAACATACTTGGCTCCCATGTATTTAGCGCCAGCTGCCAAAACTTGATCCGCTTTGGCCGCTTTAGACGGATTTTTAATTGCAGATGCTGATGCTTTCCCAGAAACACGGATGGTTTGGCCTATACGAATACGATCTGAATTAGAAATATTAGGGTTTATTTTAAGTAAGGCACTAAGGGAAAGGTTATATCTTTTAGCGATGGTTGATAAGGAATCCCCTAATTTAACCACATAAACGTCTGTTGTAATTTTATTATTATTATTATCGGGAGTGCTGGTAAGGGAATTAACCTTCAAGACCTGACCGGGAAAAATAAGAGTACTAGTCAAATGGTTTTTAGACTTTAATTGTTGGATAGTCATATTATTGACTCTGGCAATTTTGTCCAGGCTGTCCCCGGATTTGACTGTATATGTAGCATTTGTTTTAGCCGTAGAGCTAGATGCAGGAGCTTGTCCGGAAACACGGATGGATTGGCCAATATAAATGCGATCCGAATTGGAAATGTTAGTGTTTAATTTAAGCAGGGCACTAAGTGAAAGGTTGTATCTTTTAGCAATTTTAGATAAAGTATCCCCCAGTTTAACCACATATTTTTCCGTTTTATTTATATTTTTAGTGTTAAGAGTATTAAATTTCAAGACTTGGCCGGGAAAAATAAGGTTACTAGTCAAATGGTTTTGAGATTTTAATTGTTGGACAGTTGTATTATTAGCTTTAGAGATTTTATCTAGGGTGTCCCCTGATTTAACTTGATAAGAACCAGCATAAGCAGAAGTGCCGGCGATTAGGGTACCTATAATGGTCCCTGCAAGAATGAAAGAGTTTTTAGAATTGTTCATTTAGGAAAGTTCCTCCTGATGTGGTAAAAAATTATGTAGCATTTATATTATAAAGGTAAGGCATATAAAAAACATGACCCATTTAAATAAAATTCAACTTTTTCGTCATTTCTCAGGTTATTTTGCAGATCTGCCACATTGTGTAGATTCAAGTGGAAGGGCAGTATCCTTTATATCGCATAAAGAGATAACTAGGCTAAAAGAGACTTCATAAATGGAAGTTTTGAGGTAATTAAAAAGAAAGGTAAGAATAATATAATATCCTTACCTTTCCATGATTAATTTTTAAATATTGTCTATAAACATAGGGATCGTCAGGTTCTGCGATTTTACTATGTAATGATACTATGAGTAGGGGAATGGTTTTCTTGAATGGCTGATAATAAATGGATTCCAATTCACCTGTCACGGAATACCACTCATCATTTTAGGATGCATTCCTTCAAGAAATTCGATTAGCATACCGAATACCCCAGAGTCAGCGACACAGTGAATGACCCCAAAACGAAACAGGAATACCTGTTTTTTGGCTAGCTCATCTAAATTGTACGAAAACCCGGTTAACGTTACTTGTTTGCCAGTGAACTTTCCAGGAGAGTAATAGATGGCTTCTAAATCATTTAGATAGTTTTCATCTGTTAAATGAAGACTATCACGTTCAACTAAGCTTTTGAGCGAGTGATCCATTAAAGTTAAATCTTGTTGAAGAGCAGAAGCAAAAATTGGTTTTTGCAAAAAAGAGCCCTAAAAACCAGTAACATCTTTAGGTAACTCAAGTGATACTCTACATGTGATTGTATTAGTTTGGGAAATAAAAGGTAATATATGAGTCTTATAGAAAATATATTTTTAAAAATCTATATGGATGAGAGGAATATTTCATGATTAGTGAAAAGAGCAAAGAAATCATTGAAAATTATATTATGACCTACAATTCGTTTGATATTGAAAGTATGGTTAGACTCCTTCATAAAGATATACTGTTTAGGAATTTCACCAATGGCGAAATGAACACACAGACCAGAGGAATACAAGAGTTTAGAGAATTGTCGGAAAAGTCATCAAGAATTTTTTCTTATCGTCGTCAGACAGTTATTGACTATAATGCTATAGATGATAAAGCAGAAGTACAAATTGATTATGAAGCAATACTGGCTGTTGATTTGCCTAACGGATTAAAGAGTGAGATAAGATTCAATTAAAAGGAAAGTCCATATTTGGACTTAATGAAGGAAAAATATCATTAATTGAAGATTATAGGTAAGAGCATCTAACGTTTATTGCGCTAACGTAATTCTTTAGTTCAATATGCATGTACAGGCTTGATTCAACAAAAAGGGGCGATTGTTGAAGAACATTTAGTTTTGGGGAAAATGAATATATGATAAAAAAGATTAAACAACTTTTTGAACACCGTTCTATTTTCGAACGGTGTTCTCTGTGTTTGAAGTGCTAAGATTAAACAACTTTATTGTAAGTGAACAGTTAAGGAGAGTTTAATAATGTAACGAATTATTTTGGAAGATGAAAAGAAAGGTAAAGGGGATGAAATAGCGACAAGTTATTAATATTTTCCTTTGTTCTTTTGTGGCTATGTCTGCCTCTAGCTATATTCACAATGCCAATTAATCAGGTCGTCCAGGAAAGAGCTCCATAACACTCTTTGCTGGTTTACTTTTCCCGACTGTACGCATAACTTCCTTCATTGTCTTGTACATAGCTATTATTTCTTTCGGATGTATTATCCCCTCAGAGTGTAACGGCCAAAGAATGCCTGTAGCCATTTATACTGCTCTCTTAGGAGGGGATAAGATCACGGGGTTTTTTTCGGTACCCCTTTATTAATTAGGTTTTTACGGGATATAAACGGATTGTCGGTAACCCAGAAACGCCAAGGGTAATCTTTTGCTACCCCGGAGTTGTCAATTCCGATGCGGGGGCCGCTGGATATATATTCAGGCTGTTTTCCAGAAGCTAGATATAGCGGGGGATCCGTAAAAGATCGACCATAATCTTCCATAGTGATGCCTAGTGCCTTAGTTAGCTTCCCTGGTCCATCGGTCCATTTACGAATATCGGCAATTCCGCGTCTTTCATGCATTAACTCGAGCCCTGAATAGGGTTCAACCGCCCGAATTAAAATGGCTTCCGGATTTTCAGGCCCTCCGCTTACGACATTGACCAGTGTATGTGTGTGCATGACGTATGTATATATCAAACCGGAATTTCCGAACATCACTTCCGTCCGTTTTGTCCTTCTATTTCCAAAACTATGTGCGGCCCTGTCCCCAGGTCCAATATAGGCCTCTGTTTCAACAATGAATCCAGAAGCGGTTCCATCCGCTGTTTCTTTTACAATCAGGCAGCCAAGAAGGGATTTTGCCAGTTCAAGCGTGGGCTGCTGATAAAAATCAGCAGGCAAAATTGAATGGTTCATCTTGTTCATAGTATCACCCCATTTAGTCTCATACAGGTAAAATTCCCTTATCAATGAAAAAAAAACATAGGATGGAAGGGTTTAAAAAGGCCGGCTGAATTATCAGCCGGTCCCGAGCAAATTTTTAGCCTAATTCTTTTTCCGTTTCTTGATCTCTTTTGATTCGGCCCGAACCCACGGAAAGTGCCACTAATATTCCCGCGGAAACAAAAAAGATACCGGTGATGAAAACACTGGAGAATGCATCGACCCAAGCATTTTCAATCGTTTTCACAAGGACGTTGCTGACTTCTGCGGGCATTTTAAGGTTTTCAGGATAAAGCATGATGTTAAATAACGTATCCGTTTTATCGGCTAATGCTTTCAGTGCCTGATGCAATATAGGATCCTTTTGGCTTACGACCGCATCATCCATATTTTGCTGGAGATTGTGATTCATGACAGCGTTCAAAATCGTGATGCCCATCGTTCCTCCTATTGATCGGAAGAATGTCGAAGCCGCTGTAACCGACCCCAGCTGGGATTTTGGAAATTCGTTTTGAACGGCAATCATCAATGTCGGCATGACAAGACCCATACCTATTCCAAGGATTGCCATGAATGAGTACGCAGTGAATATAGTCGTACTGCCGTCCATCGTACTCATTAGGAAGAAGCCGAGCGTTGCAAAGGCCATTCCAAAGGTAAGCACGGTACGAAAACGGAATTTCAATAGCAACCGCCCGCCAATGATGCTGGAAAGAATCATACCGATCATCATCGGAGTCATGGTCGACCCCGCTTTTGTTGGGGAAACACCCAGTACGCCTTGCATGAACAGCGGGACGAACATGATTGCCCCGAACATGCCAAGGCCAAGCAGGAATCCCAAAATATTCGTGGTGGAAAAAACTCTATTTTTAAAAAGGGATAAGTCAAGGATCGGTTCGACTGCTCTTCTTTCAAAAATGATGAAGAGGGCAATGAAGACAAGAGTGCTGCCGAAAATCAAGAGAGATTCTAGTGATAACCATTCGAACTTATCACCACCGAAGGTTAAGCCCAGCAGTAACAGGACAATACCAGGAATCAAGGTGAAAATCCCTAAATAATCGATATTCACTTTCTCTGCTTTCCTTATGGCTTCATGTTTCAATCCTACATAAATCAAAATGGCAGATAGTAAGCCCGTCGGTACATTGATCAGGAAGATCCAATGCCAGCTGATATGGTCAACGATGAGGCCGCCCAGAAAAGGGCCAATGACGGAACTTAAACCAAAAAGGGCTCCAAATACACCCTGCCATTTGGCTCTTTGTTCCGCAGAGAATATATCGCCGATTATCGTTTGGGATAAAGGCATGATCATCCCGCCGCCGATTCCCTGCAGCCCCCTGTAGATGATCAATTGCTCCATCGAAGTGGCTGTGGCACATAAAAACGAACCGATCGTAAAAATGATCGTACCAAGCAGATAAAGGGAACGTCTGCCATATAAATCAGATAGCTTTCCAACAATAGGTACAACAGTCGTTGAGGCTATTAAATAGGCAGTCGTTACCCATGCAAAGATGGTAAAACCATTCAATTCCCCGATAATTGTCGGCATGGCCGTACCGACGATCGTCTGTTCCAATGAACTGAAAAACATTCCAATGATCAATCCTGTTAAGACAAGCTTGGTATTGACCGCCTTTTTTTCCATTTGCATACCATTTCTCCATTCCTAGTACTGTATTCCTTATTCGCCTGTGACTGGTAGGTCAAAATTATAAATCTCAAATGACCATTTAGTCAACGTTTTTTTCGCTGAATAATTCAATTGCATGAAGGATTGTTTTCGAAAGGTAGATATCATATCAACTAAGTAATTCGACCAGAAATAACTAAATCCTTCCTGATTAATATCCCCAGCGTGTTTCCATTTACCATATTAGTTATAATAAGAAGGAATATAGATGAACTTATGATTGGAAGTGTAAGATATGAATAAAAAAATAGGATTTATTGGATGCGGTAAAATGGGTGAGGCTATGCTTGAGGGCATGTTGCTTGCAGAGGTCATTTCACCTGAAGGAATAATGGTAAGTACTGCGAGTGTGGAGACCAAAACTAAAATCACCTCGAAATATAACGTTAAAGGTACATTGGACAATAAAGAGGTTGCCGGTTTTGCCGATTTTCTCTTTCTAGGGATCCAACCTGCCATGCATAAGCAAGTGCTTGAAGAAGTGAAGGATCATGTTAAGGAAGACGCTGTGATTATTACTATGGCAGCTGGAATCACTGTATCTCTAGTTGAGAACAGTATCGGAAAAAGAGTGAAGGTTGCCCGGACGATGCCAAACACTCCTTCGCTTGTCGGTGAAGGCATGACTGCCATGAGCATTAATGATGAAATTACCGATGCTGATTTAGAGGATGTGACTGCACTGCTGAATAGTTTCGGCAAAACGGAAATCCTGCATGAAGATTTGATGGACGCAGTACCGGCCATCAGCGGTTCGTCGCCTGCTTATGTATACATGTTCATCGAGGCGCTGGCTGATGGAGGGGTCCGTGATGGCATTCCACGAAAACAAGCATACCGAATGGCAGCACAAGCTGTAATGGGAGCTGCTAAAATGGTACTGGAGACGGAAAGACATCCTGCTGCTTTAAAGGATGATGTCTGCACGCCGGGCGGTTCAACGATATCTGCGGTAGCGTCTTTAGAAGAGAATCAGCTAAGATCCAGCATTCTACAAGCAATGAAGGCCTGCACGGATAAAACGAAAGGGTCCAGTAAATGAAAAAGATGGATTGCCTATTAGCCGGCAATCTCATCCGCTTACCATTTTCAGAATGTTTGGTGAAAAAAGGGGAGGCTGCATAATGAATGGTTATATAGAAGAATTAAGGGAGATTCTGACAGAAGAACAAGTAACGGTGAATGAAACTTTATTGGAACAGCACAGCCATGATGAATCATATCATACTCCGCATTTGCCGGATATGGTCATATATCCAAGGGATACTTCGGAAGTCAGCGCAGTCATGCGTTATGCGAATGAGCATGAAATACCGGTCATTCCTTTTGGATTAGGATCAAGTTTGGAGGGGCATGTCGTTCCAGTCAAAGGGGGAATTTCCCTGGATTTGTCCTTGATGAATCAAATATTGGAAATCAGGGAAAATGATTTCCTTGTGAAGGTCCAACCAGGTGTGACAAGGACGCAACTCAATAAAGAATTAAAAAAATACGGTTTGTTCTTTTCCGTCGATCCTGGCGCCGATGCTACATTGGGTGGGATGGCAGCTACGAATGCAAGTGGGACGACCTCGGTCAAATATGGGATAATGCGCGATCAAGTCAGGGATTTGGAAGTGGTTTTAGCAAACGGTGAAGTGATTCATTCCGGAAGTTTAGCGACAAAATCATCTTCAGGCATTCATTTGAATGGCTTGTTTGTCGGTTCTGAAGGTACGCTGGGTGTATTTACTGAACTGACATTAAAGGTATATGGCATTCCTGAAGTCACAATGGCTGGGAGAGCCTCATTTCCAACCGTCGAACAGGCAGTATCTGCGGTTAATGGGATCATGCTCGCTGGAATCCCGATTGCACGAATTGAATTGGTTGATGCCGAGTCCATAAAAAAAGTTAATCAATTCATGGACAAATCCTATGATGTCCAACCAACTTTATTCCTCGAGTTTCATGGGAATTTTGCCGGACTGGAACAGGACGTCAAATTTGCCAAGGAAATCGTAAGTGATTTTGGCTGTGGGGATATCCAGTTTGAAACCGATTCAAAAGCACGGAATGCCTTATGGGAAGCGCGCCATAATCTCGCGTACGCATTCATTCACAGCGCACCTGGAAAAAAGCTGATGGTGACCGACGTAAGTGTGCCCCTTCATGAATTATCGAATGCCATACTGGATACAAGGAAGAAAGTCGAACAATCCAAAGTGGAGGGTGCGATTGTAGGACATGTAGGTGACGGGAATTATCACGTATTGTTCATGATCGATCTAAAAAATACTGAAGAAGTTAAAGAAGCGAAGAGGTTAAATGAAGAAATCGTCGAATATGCATTAACAAAAGGCGGTACATGTACGGGTGAACATGGGGTGGGACTTGGAAAATCGAAGTATCAGCGAAGGGAGCATGGAGGAGCTTACGAAGTGATGAAAACGATCAAACAGGCATTGGATCCGAAAGGAATAATGAATCCTGGGAAGATCTTCATAGATTAAAAGAAATACTCCATTTTGTTAGTTTAGTAATAACATTAATCGGGAAAAGGGCAAACTTGATTATGTAGTGGCAGATGTTTATACCCGGAAAAATCGCCCGTCCGAGCAGATAATTCAACCTAACTCTACATAATTCGACCGTTCAAGCAGAAAATCGCAGATAATCCAACCTAACTCTGGATAAATCGACCGATCGAGCAGAAAATCCGACCTGATCCAGATATCGTATGAAGACATACAGCTTCATATAGGTTCTCGTCCAAAAAAATAAGACTCCAGACAAGATTGTTCTGGAGTCTTACTTTTTTATTATGCGTTAATGTTATTTGGTTTTAAGGCGTTTTCAACACTTACATATTTATAGCCAAGGTCTGTGGCAACTGCTTCGAACGTGATTTCACCGTTCGCTACATTGACGCCTTTTGCAAGTGCATCATTTTCAAGGATCGCTTTGATGGCACCTTTGTTGGCAATTTGAAGTGCAAATGGTACTGTTACGTTAGTTAAAGCAACGGTAGAAGTTTGAGGCACTGCTCCTGGCATATTCGCCACTGCATAATGCACTACTCCATGTTTAACATAAGTAGGGTTATCATGTGTTGTTATGTGGTCGACCGTTTCAAAGATACCGCCTTGGTCGATTGCAACATCGACAATGACTGAACCTGGAGACATCGATTTAACCATTTCTTCAGTAACGAGCTTAGGAGCTTTAGCACCTGGAATCAATACGGCACCGATAACCAAATCGGCATCTTTGACTGCTTCTGCAATATTATAAGGGTTGGAGATGAGTGTAGTCAGTTCATTTCCGAAAATATCATCAAGTTGACGAAGGCGGTCAGGGCTTAAGTCAAGAATGGTAACATCTGCGCCTAATCCAATAGCGATTTTAGCAGCATTCGTTCCAACCATGCCTCCGCCGATAACAGCGACTTTACCGCGTTTAACTCCAGGAACTCCGCTTAAGAGTATTCCTTTGCCGCCGTTATTTTTTTCAAGGAACTGAGCACCGATTTGTGCAGCCATGCGTCCTGCAACTTCACTCATTGGTGTCAATAAAGGAAGTGTGCGATTTACTGCAACCGTTTCATAAGCAATGGCCAAGACACCGCTTTCTTTTAGTGCCTGAGCTAGTGCCGGTTCTGCCGCAAGATGTAAATATGTGAAAAGGATTAAATCTTTTCGGAAATATTTATATTCAGATGAGATAGGTTCTTTTACTTTCATGATCATTTCTGTGCTTGCCCAAACGCTAGCAGCGTCCTCGACTATAACGGCACCAGCTTCTTGATATGCTTCATTTGTAAAACTGCTTCCTAGACCTGCGTTCATTTCGATTAATACTTCGTGCCCTGCATTGACTAATGCTACGACCCCAGCTGGAGTGATAGCTACACGATTTTCATTGTTTTTAATCTCTTTCGGAATTCCTATTCTCATCTTAATCCCTCCAATAATATGTTTTACTATTTGTATCACAAGTATAGTTGGAAAAAGAAACAGTTAGTATGTGGAAATCAGAAAAATGAAAAAGGTGTATTTGTGGAATTCCACAAACGCAGTTTCAAAAAAAATGGACTCGCCGGGATCAAGACCCTTTTAAAGCTGAATTCAATTCTTTGCAATAGGTTCTTGAATGCGCTCTAAAATCCTTCTTTTCTTATAAAGCATGATTCCTGTATCGGCTATATCGGCAATCATGGAACGATTTGTAAGGGCGCCAAATATGATTCCGGCAACAGGAACCATTTGCAAAAGCTTTTTCCAACCAAACTGATCACGGTATGTATAAACGACTTCTCGCCATCCTTGCAGTTCGGAGGCTATTTCCCTTTTTGATTGGGAATCAGTCTGGTTCATTTTCGACAATTCATTTAATAGAGCCTTTTTGCCGACAACATCCGATGTTGTGAATTGCAGACATTTGACGATGAAAATACGTTCTTGGCGGTCCCGAGGATTGAAGCCATATGTGATGGCAATATCCTGAAGGGTTTTGATCGACATGCCGAGAAGAAGCGGGATGTCGATGGCCAAGGTGAAGATTCCGCCAATCCCGGTAGTGGCACCTTGAACCGTTGCCAATTTGCTGCCTGAATGTTTAATATCCTGACTCACGCTATCCATGATATGGAGGGGGATGCTTGAAACATCTTCCAGGGCAGTAATATTCAACTCGGGAACCTTAGCTTGCAGCTGATTTAGAATATGAGCTTCTTTCGTTAAATATTTTCCGCCATTCTGAATGTAGCTGCCGATTTCATCAAGCATGACACCCAATTTTTTCTGAATGAAATCCGGTGTGAACTTATCCAATAGCTTGAATGGGATCCGCCCAATCCGTTCCCAAAACCAAAGTCCTTTCTGATCTTTCTCCCATTTTTCAATGATTGTTAATTCTTTTTCAAGTTCTTCTTTTGTTTCAAATTTCATATGATCAACCTTTCTACACTTCTAGTATTCCATATCAGGGAATATATGATTAATTTTTCTTGTGAAATTCATCATATTGATTAAGTTTAATGTTAAGAAAGAGGGACATTTTTTGAATCGGGTCTTTTAACCGAATATTTCCCACTTCAGAGATTCTTTTTAATCGGTAATTCAACGTATTCACATGGATATGAAGAATTCTTGAAGCTTCATTTGGGTTGCAGTCTTTCTCCAGATAGACAGTGAGTGTTTGCAGCAATTCCGTCTGGTTTTTCATGTCGTATGCTTTTAGCTTAAGGATGGAAGGATGAACACGCCGCTGTTTGTTGCTTGCGAGTGTTTCAATCATCTGAAACATGCCAAGTTCTTCATAATGTAAAATGAGTTTCATGTCATCAGGGAAAATATTCTTCATTTTCAGGGTGTATTGAGCTTCTTCATAACTTGATTTAACATCCATTAAGTTTTTATACATATTGCCAGCCGTTCCAAGGATATGCTCAACACCGAAACGCCGTTTCATCTCCAGAATGAAAAAAGGAATGAACTCATAAATCGATGAAGTGAAAGAAGGGCTGTTTTCCTGGTTGGCTCCCGCGAAAAGAATGAGCTTGTTATGGTCAATGGCAAATAGGGAACTGTTTATCTTTTGAGTGGTCGTTAACATGTATGAAATGTAGCGCTCCACTTCGCGATTGAT
Organism: Peribacillus frigoritolerans; assembly: GCF_030676415.1. GTDB lineage: Bacteria > Bacillota > Bacilli > Bacillales > DSM-1321 > Peribacillus > Peribacillus frigoritolerans_A. The sequence continues at coordinate 23,186 of NZ_JAUUTW010000009.1, forward strand.
CTCTTTAGGAAATTCGAATACCAATATGGAAAAAACCATTGGAACATGGATGGAGAATTTCTTGTAATTTTCAATTATTTCCGATTCTTCTTGGTAGTGCCCGGTCAACATGCGCCAAAGGAACTCTTGATGACCTGCTTCTTTCCTTTTCTTTTTCAATTGCAATTGCTGTAACTGGTTCTTCGCTTCTTTGGCAGCGAATTGCAGAAATTTCATATCTTCTTCGGAGAAAGGTTCATTTACTTCCAAAGCCCAAATGAATCCAAGTACTTCATTATTTTTCCGGATGGAAACCGCAACCCTGTTACCGAGACCGACATCATTGATGGCCCCGATTTTAATGGGAGCATCTTCTTTCAATAACGCGGGGATGAAGCCATCTTTCCATAAACTGTTGATGACCTTTTCAGGGACACGTCTTCCGATTATGGTCATGATACGAGCCTGATCCGTAGTATCATCGTGTGTGCTATAAGCAAGTAAGCGGTGGTTACCGTCCTCAATTGTAATGGGGCAACCTAAAACAGAACTGATTCTATCGGCAAACTCCATCATATCTCCATAAAGGTCTTTAAAAATATCTCTATTTTTTTCGAATTCCTTCATTTTTATTTTGCCCCTCGCTAAAAAAAATTCCTTCTCCTTGAATTTTAAACGATTTCCTGCTAATAAGCATAGATAAATCCTTTGTAAAACAGAAAATCCCTACCGATGGAAACCGGAAGGGATTTTTATTTTAGAATAGGAAGTTAATTAAAAGATAAAGCAAACCAGCTAATGTTGCCGAGATGGGAATGGTAATGAACCAAGTGATGATCATTCTTTTTGCCGTTCCCCATTTTACGCCCTTGACACGATGCGCAGTTCCAACACCAAGGATTGAAGACGAAATAACATGGGTTGTACTGACTGGCATGTGTATTACTGTCGCGCCGAAAATGATAAAGGCCCCGGTTAAATCCGCTGCAACACCATTGACCGGACGGATTTTCATGATTTTTCCGCCAACGGTTTTAATGATTTTCCATCCGCCGACGGAAGTTCCAAGTCCCATTGCCACCGCACAGGAGAATTGAACCCAGAAGGGGATATCGGTACTTGATGCATAACCATTTGCAATAAGGGCCATCGTGATGATACCCATCGCTTTTTGAGCGTCGTTCGTTCCGTGGGTATACGATTGAAGTGCTGCAGTAGCAATCTGTATAGTACGGAATTTTTGGTTTGTTTTTGTCAGGTTATTGTTTTTAAAGACTACTTTAAAGATGCTGTATACGATAAACCCGATTGCAAAAGCAATTAGCGGGGAGAAGATCAAAGCTTGAAGAATTTTCATGAACCCTTCCCATTTAATGCCGGCGAAGCCTGCTGCAGCAATGGCGGCACCTGCAATCGAACCAATCAATGCATGGGAGGAGCTGCTTGGTATTCCGTAATACCAGGTAAGAAGGTTCCATATGATAGCGGCAAGAAGAGCAGCCAAGATTACATATGAACCATTCGGAAGCGTGAACGGATCCACGATATCCTTCGTTATGGTCTTCGCTACTCCAGTAAATGTCATAGCTCCGACGAAATTCATGATGGCTGCCATGATGATGGCATGCCTAGGCTTCATGGCCTTTGTTGAAACAGCAGTCGCTATTGCATTGGCTGTATCATGAAAACCATTGATGAAGTCAAATGCTAAAGCAAAGAAAACGATTAATATTGTTAAAATTAATAAAGTATCCATTTAGTGGGGTACTCCTTAGGCGTTTTTCATTATGATTGTTTCAAGTGTATTGGCCACTGCTTGACAGTGATCGGCGATCTCTTCAAGGCTTTCGTAAATTTCCTTATATTGAATGATCCTGATTGGATCTTTTTCAACGGTAAACAAGTTTTTGATTGATTGACGTTGGATTCCGTCACAAACGGATTCAAGATCTTTAATTTTGATTGCATTTTCACGAATCATTGGCAATTTTTTAGTGGATAATGTATCGACAGCATTTTCAATCTCATACGTACATTGTTTGATTGCATCCACAAACTTAAGCATATACTCATCTGCATTGACAATTGAGTACATTTCGAATAATGCCGCACAGTGTTCCAAACCGTCTATGACATCATCCATTCTCATGGTTAATTCAAGGATATCCTCCCGTTCGATAGGAGTGATGAAGGCATTGTTCAGCTCTTTGATCACATTATGAACCATTGAATCGCCTTTATGCTCATAGTCTTTCATCGTATCTGAAAATACTTTTAGATCGGAGATGTTTTTGAGTTTATAATCCGCGAAATAGTCAGCACCTTCTTTAAGGTTTTGAGCGATGTTAAAAAGCATTACCGCGAATTTGTCTTTTTTTGATTTAAAAGCCATGTTAAAGCCTCCCAATTAGTCATGCAAATTTACGCACTTTAGTCGTACGCTTAGTATTAACAAATTGATTGTAACGAATTCATGTAGTATACGGGAAGGTTTTTCGACGAAAATTTACAAAATCTTAATAAAACTTTATATAAAAAAACAAGGAAAATTAAAAAAAGGGAAAAACCCTACAATTATAAGGGAAAATCTGTAGAAAAAAAGCCTTTCCGATATGGAAAGGCAAAAGGTTTTATAAAAATAAAGCAATCAAATAATAAATGATTCCAGATAAGGAAGCAGAAATTGGCAATGTAATGAACCAAGTGATCAACATGTTTTTTGCGGTCCCCCATTTTACCCCTTTGATGCGGTGTGCAGAACCGACCCCAAGTATTGAAGAAGAAATGACATGTGTCGTGCTGACCGGCATATGCAGGAAGGTTGCACCGAAAATGATCGCTGCTCCAGTCATATCGGCAGCCACACCATTAACCGGGCGGATTTTCATGATTTTACCGCCAACGGTTTTGATGATCTTCCAACCTCCGATTGATGTACCAAGTGCCATGGCTATTGCGCAGGATAATTGTACCCAGAAAGGAACTTCAGAGGTAGAGGCATATCCGTTAGCGATCAAAGCCATCGTGATGATACCCATGGATTTTTGAGCATCATTCGTTCCATGTGTATAAGACTGGATGGCCGCCGTGAGAATTTGTATTCTCCTGAATCGCTTATTGGTTTTTCCTAAATTATTATTTTTGAATACTACCTTGAAGATACTGTATACAATGAATCCAACAGTAAAAGCGAGGATAGGGGATAGAATCAATGCTTGTACAATTTTAGTGAATCCACTCCACTTAATCGCATCGAATCCACTAGCCACGATGGCAGCTCCCGCTATTGAACCAATGATCGCATGGGAGGAACTGCTTGGAATTCCAAAATACCAAGTGATTAAATTCCATATTATTGCCGAAATTAGTGCAGCAAGGATTACATAAGAACCATTGTTCAATGTGAAAGGATCAACGATATCCTTCGTAATGGTATGCGCTACACCGGTAAAGGTCAGTGCCCCTAATAAATTCATGACCGCAGCCATGATGATTGCATGACGTGGTTTAAGCGCCTTGGTTGATACTGCTGTGGCGATGGCGTTAGCCGTATCATGGAAACCATTGATAAAGTCAAAGACCAAAGCAAAAATAATAATTAGCGCGGTTAAGATGAGTATGCTATTCATACATGGAGGACTCCCTTGATTTCAAGTATGTAAAGTGTATATGGATTGTGGCCAATGAATGGGCGCAGGACAGTTTGCAACTCCTCGATATTTAGAATGGGAGTTTTACTTTTGATTATTCTTTAAAGATGGCACCTTCTTCTTTACTTGGTTTTAAGTCGAACTATACAATTGTAACGAATTTCATACCTATAAGGATAGATGTTTCGTCATTTTTTTACAAAATATTTAACTTGGTGAATGATTAAAAAGATAAAATGTTCCCTTTAATATATATAAATCGTATTTAAAGGTGTGTTTTCGCTTAAGGGACTCTATAAATCCGAAGGCTTATGGTTAGAAATAGAAGGTGGAGGGATGTATAATTGGTAAATAAAAGTAAGGGGGAATGATGAAATGATTTCAAATATTTGGGAAACGATCACCTTACATAATGGAGTTAAAATGCCACAGCTGGGTTTCGGTGTATTTAAAGTGAAAAACGGCAATGAAACGGTTGAGTCCGTCAAGAAAGCGATCGAAGTTGGTTATCGTGCGATCGATACGGCGGCCATTTATGAAAATGAAGAAGGTGTTGGTCAAGCGATTCGGGAATGCGGAGTGCCTCGTGAAGAATTGTTCATTACATCTAAAGTATGGAATACAGAGCAAGGGTACGAAACGACGCTCCAGGCATTTGATGATAGTTTAAATCGCCTTGGTTTGGAATACTTAGATTTATACCTGATCCACTGGCCGGGAAAAGATAAATATCTGGAAACCTGGAAGGCATTGGAAAAGATTTATAAGGATGGGAAGGTGAAATCAATCGGTGTAAGTAATTTCCATGTTCATCATTTGGAAAATTTACTTGCAAACAGTGAAGTGAAACCGGTCGTCAATCAAATTGAATTGCACCCGCTTTTGACTCAAGTCGAAATTCGTGATTACTGTGCAAAACATGAAATAAAGGTAGAATCTTGGAGCCCGCTAGGCAGAGGGAACCTATTGGAAGAGCCGACAATCAATCATATAGCGAAGAAGCACGGGAAAAGTTCAGCACAAGTGTTGATTAGATGGCATATGCAACATGATCTAGTTGTAATACCTAAATCGATTACGCCGTCCCGTATCGAGGAAAATGCACAGGTATTTGACTTTTCATTAAGCCTGAATGAAATGAATCAAATAGATGCCTTGAACAAAAATGAACGGTTCGGCAGCAATCCCGATGAACTTTTGTTCTAAAAAGAATATTGCAAATGATAGAGGGTGTCCCGATAATGGGGCATCCTTTTTCTTTTTCCTTTATGAACATAATTGAGACAGTTACTGCTTATACTAACTATGTGACAAAGTTAAGCCTATGGTATACCCGTTTAATATGTCTGATAATCCTGTTTTCGTTGCCAAATATTTTTAAAAAAAATTAGGTTTTAGATTAATTAAACGGGGAAAATAATGAGTACAGCGGCAAACAAAAAGAAAAAATTCACTACATGAGGCCAATCAGTTACTCAAGGGCTATAGCTAGCTAACTCTACCCAATAACTAAACATTCACATTCATTAGATATTTTGCGTAATCGGCATCATACCATTTGAATGTAAAAGTTAAAATAACTGAAAAAGGCATGACAATATGGAAGTGATTTGATTTCTTGGAGTCTGCTGCAGAAATTAAAAAAATAACTAATTTGAAGGAGGAAATATATTATGGGATTTTTATGGTCATTAATTATCGGAGGTATCATTGGTTGGTTAGCAGGTATGATCGTTGGACGTGACGTACCATTTGGAATTATCGGTAACATTATCGCTGGTTTTGTTGGTGCATGGTTAGGTTCATTAATTCTTGGGAACTGGGGACCTTCAGTAGCAGATTTCGCTATAATTCCAGCATTGATTGGTGCAATCGTATTTGTCTTCATCTTAAGCCTTATCTTAAAAGGCATGAGAAAAGCTTCATAAATACAAAAAATAAAGCTGGCCCAAGTGGCCAGCTATTTTTTTATGCCAAAATGAACGGATTTATTCCCAAGATGCGTATAGAGCGGAAAAATCCGACCCAAGTGCTAATGATTTCAGCCGTTGAGGATGATTATCCGTCCGGTTCGCTGGACCCAAAAAAAAAATATTTGGATTAATATTAATGAATAAATAAGAACACCGTTCCGAAATGGAACGGTGATTTTCAGTTTAAATGGTGACATCGAATATTTCAGGACTATCAATGAAAGGAGCTTCAATGATCATTTTTTCTTCTGAAATGGGGTGGATGAATTCGATATTCCTTGCATGCAGGGCTTGACGTGGAAATGTCTTTTTTCCGCCATACAAGGTATCTCCGGCCAAGGGGTGGTTCAAATGACTGAAATGCACCCTGATCTGGTGGGTTCGGCCGCTTTCCAGGGTGCAGCTGACGAGCGTCAAGTTTTTCTTGGGATCACGATTGAGCACCCGATAATGGGTGACTGCCGTCTGGCCTGTAGGGGAAACCCTTCGTCTTGTGGCATGGTGGCGGTCGCGACCAATTTTTTCTTTGATTTCGCCTTCATTCTTTTTAATGTTTCCTTCGACTAAAGCTAGATATGTACGTTTGATTTCCCTTTCTTCCAGCATTCTATCCAGCATCGACCCAATGAGGCGGTTTTTGGCAAAAAGGACCGCACCGGTGGTATCTTTATCAAGCCTATGAATATGCTTGATCATACAGGTCTGGCCGGTTTTTTGAAGATGGTGCGCGACTCCATTGATGAGGGAGTGTGCTTCACCCGGTTGAGAAGGGTGAGTATCCATTCCAGCAGGTTTATTGGCTATCAACAACACATCATCTTCATATAAGATGGAAATTCCTAAGTCAGCCGCTGGAACTGTTTCATTTTCAGCCTGATCCAATAAGGGGATGCTGATCGTATCTCCTTCACTAAGCATGGTCGACCATGTGACGGAATTCCCGTTCACTGTCACTTCTTTACTCATCCTCCATTCATGCACTAATTTCTTTGGGGCCTTCCAACGCTCCCTAAAAAGCTTTTCCAATGTTAATCCACTCCAACTTTGGAGAACTTCTATTATTAAATGTTGGTTAGTTATTTTGAAATTTTCCAATTTAACTCCTACTTTCGACTACTTTGGTTTTTGATTAAATGAAAAAATATATAATAGTTAAGGATTAGTCATGAAAAAGTAACCTTTGGACCTATTGCTAAGATTCTTAGGTGGTGGAAATTACCACATATTTTTTACAATTTTTATGTTATTCTATGGGGAAAGAAATCGCTTGTCCTAGAATATACATATAATAGATAGGTCTAACGGATCTGAAAAAAGGTGGTTTTTTTAGTGAAGACGGTCTTTTCTTCAACGGAAGAACAAGAGCAAGAAATAGCGAGTCTCGTTTCTCGTTTCTACGAATCAGTCTTTCCAAAATACTTTACGGAAAGTGAAATCCTTCATTTTCGCGAGATTGGCGTTTTAAAGCCCAATCAAAGTTCTGTTACTTACTTGGCAACATTAAGAGACGCATTTCAAGTAATGACATGTCTTCAAGTCCTTATGTCGATATTAGACAAACAAAAGAGAGAAGATTTTATAGGGATGGAATCTAAATCTGAAGAATTGTTCCAGCATAACATCACACTATTGAATGAATACGGAATATTCTTCCCTTTTTATTATGACCATTTTTCAAGTATAAACCATGAAGCGAATAATGATATGCAGATGATGGACATCCAAGTGGCGAATCAATATTTAGTATAAGGCAACAAAAATGAGCCGGCTATAACGGGAGAAGCATTTCCGTTAGGGCCGGCTCATTTTTTCCATTCTTAATTAATATCGTGGTCCTTGAACCATTTTTCGAACGTTTCCTCATCATTAAAGCCAACGATCCGTTCTTGTTCTTTGCCATTATTATAGTGAACGATTGTCGGAGTGCTTTTGATGCCATAATCGCTCCACCCTTGTTCAAACTCCAAAAGATTGTATTGAACCAGATCGATTCCCAGCTTTTCTGCCAAAGGAGCTACGATTGGAGTGGTTTTTTGACAATGAGGGCATTCAGGACTATAGAAATAAACGGTCACATCTTCATTATCCTGGAGGTCCTGCTCCAATTCTTCCGGCAGGATCAAGTTTTGATAATTGGGGTCATCCAGCTGATCGACAGTAGCGGGTTTAAGCTTATCCTTGCCGTATGGATTTCCTTTTGATTTCTCTTCTTTTTTCATGTTTGTAAAAACGCCCAGCAGGACAAATATCGCGACGATTATCACTAAAAATATAGCCATTTTCTTCATTAAGCTGCAACCTCCTTGGATCTTGTCCATATGATGTAACTGCATATGAAAATAATGATGAATGCAGTCAAGGCTAGGAACGGGATGGTGATGAAACCAAATACGTTTATATATTGTCCTGTACATGGAACCCTTCCGCATGCAAGGGTGTGGTCAGAAAAGAATGAAACCTTTTGTATCAAGTAATGGTACGTGGAAATGAATGCACCGATAGCGGATAATATCATGGTATAAAAGCTGATCCAATAATCTTTTCGAATGATTGCAATTCCTAAAATGATCGTAAAAGGATACATGATGATCCGTTGATACCAACAGAGTGCACAAGGTTCATATTGCTTGATTTCAGAAAAGTATAAGCTTCCAAACATAGCAATGATGGAAGCAGCCCAGGCTACAAATAATAAGTTTTCCACACTGCGTTTAGTTTTGTTCATGGTTCCTCTTCCCCATCTCTTTTTGCTCTCATGAAAAGTATAGTATGTATGGACGGGGTCTGTAAAATATATATTCTTTTTAACGGACATTAAGAATGGTTTTTATCCATGCAATTTTGAAATCCATGGGTAGGTTCAGTTGTTTTAATTTTTGAATAAGGGGTATAATCCTTATGGAAGAGATTAAAGGAGTCTGAGGAAAATGCCTAATTTGGACCTGCATAAATATGAAAAAATAATGGAAATACGTAATATGAGGCTAGGAGACATAGATGAAATAATTGCTTTGCAGTCGAGTTGCTTTCCGGGAATGGTTCCCTGGAAGCGAGATCAGCTTGAGAGCCATCTGGAAATTTTTCCGGAAGGACAGTTCGTGGCTGAATATGATGGAAAAGTGATTGGCTCATGTTCCAGCCTCATTATTAATTTTGACGAATATGATGACCGCCATACATGGGATGATGTAACCGATAATGGGTACATCACGAATCATAATCCGGACGGTTATAATTTATATGGAATCGAGGTCATGGTCCATCCTGAATTCCGCAGGATGAAAATTGGTCAAAGACTATATGATTCAAGGAAAGAACTTGTTGCCCATTTAAATTTAAAAAGCATCATTATCGGGGGAAGGATCCCCAATTACCATAAACATGCGGATGAACTGTTACCAAGGGAATATGTGAAAGAAGTGCAATTGCATAAAATATATGATCCGGTTCTTTCGTTCCAGCTTTTAAATGGGTTCACGCTGATGAGGATCAATCCGAATTACTTGCCGGATGATCTGCAATCGAATAAGTATGCTACGCTCATGGAGTGGAATAACGTCGATTATCAGCCGAAAACAAAACGTTATTATAAAACATCAGAGCCGGTACGGATCTGTGTCGTGCAATACATGCTGCGTAAAATCGATTCATTCGAAGACTTCGCTAACCAAGTTGAATATTTCACCGACGTTGCTTCGGATGCTAATGCGGATTTCGCCGTGTTCCCGGAATTGTTCACCACCCAGCTGATGTCTTTCTTGAATGAAAGATCACCAAGCTTGGCTGTACGGAAACTGTCGGATTTCACGGAGCAATACATTGAATTGTTTACCACTTTAGCTGTAAGGTATAACGTCAATATCATCGGCGGTTCCCATTTCGTAAAAGAAGATGATGACAATATCTATAATATCGCTTATTTATTCCGTCGCGATGGGACGATTGAAAAGCAATATAAAATTCATATCACACCAAATGAAAGAAAATGGTGGGGGATTAACGCAGGTGACCGCGTTCGTGTCTTTGATACGGACTGTGGAAAAATCGCCATACAAATTTGTTATGATATTGAGTTTCCGGAACTTGCCCGGATTGCTACCGACATGGGAGCCAAAATCATATTCACTCCATTTTGTACAGAAGACAGGCAAGGCTATCTGCGAGTTCGCTATTGTGCCCAGGCCCGTGCCGTGGAAAACCAAATCTATACCGTCATTTCCGGAACGGTCGGGAATCTTCCGCAAACGGAAAATATGGATATTCAATATGCCCAATCGGGAATCTTCTCTCCATCGGATTTCGAATTTGCGCGTGACGGCATAGTCGGGGAAACCAGCCCGAACCTTGAGATGGTCCTGATTGGCGATGTCGATTTGGAGATTTTAAGGCGGGAGCGTCAGTCTGGTACTGTAAAGCAATTGAAAGATCGCCGCCATGATATTTACCATCTGCACTACAAAGATGGCGAAAAATAAAGAGGTAAACGAGCTCGTGATGTGAAGAACGCTAGGATCGGTTCTTTTCATTGCGAGCCTTTACTTCATTTATTGGAATAAATATGATAATTTTGTATATGTAAGGCAGATACATAATAATCACAAATAAGGCGTTTGGGAGGAGATGTTGGAGATGGACTGGAAATCTTTATACACCACTTGGGCAGGGTACCAGAATTTAAATGGGGAATTACGTGTCCTCCTTGAGGAGATGCAGCAGGATGAAGCACGACTCGAAGATGCCTTTTATAAAAATTTGGAATTTGGAACAGGCGGAATGCGTGGGGAAATCGGAGCGGGAACGAACCGGATGAATCTTTATACTGTAAGGAAGGCAACGGTTGGGTTAGCTCAATATATCTCTTCGTTTGGGGAAGAAGCAAAAGGAAGAGGGGCTGTGATCGCTTATGATTCGAGACATAAGTCCCCGGAATTTGCACTCGAAGCAGCTAAGACCTTGGCTACATTTGGGGTGAAGGCTTATTTATTCGATGAATTGCGTCCGACTCCGGAATTGTCATTTGCGGTTCGCGAGCTGAATGCTTTTGCTGGAATCGTCATCACGGCAAGCCACAATCCGCCTGAATATAATGGTTACAAGGTTTATGGACCGGATGGGGCACAATTGCCACCGGAAGCAGCGGATCAAGTAATCAGCTACGTGAATGCCATTGAAAGTGAGCTTGAAATTCAGATTGAAGAAGCTGAAGTCCTTGAAGGGCAAGGCCTCATCGAAATGATTGGTGAGGAATTGGATGCGGCATATAATCGTGAGTTGCTTACAGTTCCCGAGAATCCGCAGCTTGCCGAGGAAATAGATGTGTCAATCGTCTTTACACCGCTTCATGGTACGGCAAATAAATCCGTCAGGCGGGCGCTGCAAAGCTTAGGGTATCAAAATTTGCATATCGTTAAGGAGCAGGAATTGCCAGATCCGGATTTTTCGACAGTTCAGTCACCAAATCCAGAGGAACCAGCTGCATTTGAAATGGCCATCGAGCTTGGAAACAAAGTGGAAGCGGACTTATTGATAGCAACGGACCCAGATGCCGATCGTCTTGGAATTGCCGTGAAAAACGAGATGGGTCAATATGTTGTCCTGACTGGAAATCAAACAGGTGCACTTTTCCTGGACTATTTACTGTCCCAGAAAAAAGAAAAAGGGAAGATTCCTCAAAATGGAGTCGTCTTAAAAACCATCGTCACTTCAGAAATCGGGCGGACGATTGCCGAGTCATATGGCTTAAAGACGGTTGATGTACTTACCGGGTTTAAGTTTATCGCCGAGAAAATAAATCAGTATCATGAAAGCGGGGAAAATAGCTTTTTGTTCGGATATGAAGAAAGCTACGGTTATCTGATTAAAGATTTTGCACGTGATAAGGATGCCATTCAGGCTGCAGTGCTTGCTGTCGAAGTCTGTGCGCATTATAAAAAGCAGGGATTGACACTATATGAAGGGTTGTTGAATGTGTTTGAAAAGTACGGCTTTTACTTGGAAGGATTGCGTTCATTGACTTTAAAGGGTATTGAGGGAGCGAAACAGATTCAAGGAATTTTGAATCAATTCCGCCAAAATCCTCCTTCCCGAATTGCTGGCATTCCGGTAGTCGCTGAAGAAGATTATCAAAGCAGCAAAAAGCGTACATTACTTTCAAATGGTGAAGAATTGATCGAGCTTCCGAAATCAAATGTATTGAAGTATTTCCTTGAGGATGGTACATGGGTTTGCCTACGTCCCTCAGGCACTGAACCGAAAATTAAATTCTATTTCGGTGTCCAAGGTAAATCAATGCCAGAAGCTGAGTCCAAGTTATCAGGAGTCATGGAAGATTTCATGAGCAAGATTGAAGCATTAGTTTAAATGTATGAAAGCTGAACGAAAGACTTCTTCGGTCTTTCGTTTTTTTCATGATGGCAAATTTTTAGAAGGTTGAATTATCAAAATTCTAGGAAATTCCGTTTCGGTTTTGGTATACTGTATTGGCGACTGATCTCGAACATCGGGAATATTGGAGGTATAAATTCATGAAATTAGTAATCATTAATGGTTCACCACGTAAACAAGGGCGTACGGGGATTGCCTCACGCTACATATCCAAGAAATACGGAGCGGAACTTATTGATTTAAGCAATAGCGAAATCCCTTTATATTCAGGTGAAGGTGAGCAATATCAATTGGAAGTGATTCAAGGTCTTCGGAAAAGCATCGAGGAAGCGGATGGCGTAATTCTGACCACTCCGGAATATCATGGTTCCATGAGCGGAGCCTTGAAAAATGCCTTGGATTTCCTAAGCAGTGAACAATTCACGCATAAACCAGTCGCTCTATTGGCTGTCTCTGGCGGAGGAAAAGGCGGGATTAACGCCTTGAATTCCATGAGGACAGTGGGTCGAAGCCTTTATGCAAATGTGATCGCCAAACAATTGGTTTTGGATCCACATTGCTTCGATTACGAAAAAGATGGTTTATTTGAAGAATCTGCGGTACTTGTAGAAGGTATGATTGAAGAGCTTAAAATGTATGCAACTGCATATGCTACAATGAAAAAATAATGAAATGAGGGTCAGGTATTAAATACCTGACCCTTCCTTGTTTTTATAGGGTTTCACCAGCCAAAGTTATTTCCCCGAAAATCAATCCTCTTGTATAAATTTTCCCGTTTTGCAAAAACTATAGTTGATTTTAGCTTGGAAGTTCACTTAAATAATCACTTGTTTTTTCTGCCGCATGATCCAGATAACGAAGCAGTGCATATAGGTGGGATTGAACGATTTGATAATCATGCTCAAACCTGTAAGCGTGCAAAAAATGTTCTATTTTTTTCGAAAGAAAGTGATCTTTCGTTCGAACCATCAATACTAACAAGCTGTCCCAATCAGAACGGTGTGTGTGAAACAATGCTTGATCATAATCCGCAATCCTCATGTTCTTCTCCCCCTTATTAAGGAGCTATTTGTATTTTGTTCAGATATGACAGAACATTTCCTTACAATAAGTGGCGATGTATTTGGACCGCGGTTGTTGCTTTTTACCTGAATAAAACTAAAAGGTGAGTACATGAGAAAAATAATGGTAATTGGAATTTCGGTACTGCTTTTTTTCCCTGAACCATCGCTGGCGGCAGAAGTGTATTCCCCTGAACAGATGGAAATGGATCTGCAAGGAATCCAAAAGCAGTATGAATTGGACGTTCAAATAATCGGGCAAACTGAAAAGGGAAAAAATATTAAGGCAGTCAAGTTAGGAAAAGGAAAAAGATCGATTTTGCTAGTGGGGTCACATCATGGACGGGAATGGCTCAGCTCCCTGCTTTTAATGCGCATGCTTGAAGAGTATGCAGCCGCCTATCGAGCGGGCAAACCTGTTGGAGAATATCGTACGGAATCATTGGATGAAGTGAGTATCTGGTTCATCCCGATGCTGAATCCAGATGGGGTCAGCATCCAGCAAGGAGATTTATCCAACTTAAATGTTCTTGAAAAGGCTGCTGTATGGAAAATGAACCGATATAGCAGGAATTGGTCCCGGTGGAAAGCAAACGCTAAAGGCATTGATTTAAATAGGCAGTATCCGGCCGGATGGAAAGAAGTCATTAGTCATGAAACAAAACCAACGTATCAATTTTATAAAGGCGGACAACCACTAGAAGCAGCTGAAGTGAAAGCGCTAACGGATTTCACGAAGGATATCGATCCCCTTATTGCTGTTTCCTATCATACCTCAGGAAGGGAAATCTTTTGGCATTACAAAAATAAACGAAAAAATATGGCGAGGGATTATGGGATTGCCAAAAAGACTGCCGAATTGACTGGATATGAACTGACCTTTCCGGAAAAAGAAGCGGTAGGCAGCGGATTTACGGATTGGTTCATAACTGAATTCCACCGCCCGGGAATGACGATCGAACTTAGTTATTTAGTGGATGAAACTAATCCGCCATTGACTGTGTTTCCTGAGGAGTGGAAGAGGAATCGATTAGTTGGAATCATGCTTGTAAAAGAAGCGAAGCAGCTGCATAACAACTGAACAAATCTTTCATAATAATAATAGGTGGAAAGTATGAGGAGGTAGAGCTTTTGAAAAAAGTCATCGTGATGCTAATGGGGATTTTTTTGATTATACAAGCAGGGTCCATTTCAGCACATGCCCAAAAACCTGATTACGAAAAATACGGAAAGATTGCGATTACAGTAATGCAGGCAGATTATCCTGAAGTTGAGATTACCGATTACGAATATAAAGGCAGAAAAACTGTAGCGGAAAATCTAGTCGAAGACGATTTCAGATTTGTGGTCGAGGATAAAGGAAATGAGTTCAATGTCATCGTGACGGTACAACATGATTTGAAAAATGAAAAATTACTTAGTTTGAAGGTCACAGAACAAAAAGGAAAGTAAGATCAGAACAAACGGAAAGCTTAAGGTGTGCATCTTATCGAACATCTTCACCTCGAGAAGATGTTTTTTTCTGATTTCGTTTAAAGGTTGTCCAGAAAATGGTGGATATCGGATTAGTGACCAATGGAAAGTGATGCCCATCCGTTCGGCTTCCATGAAGTTTTCATTGCATTTATGAGCAGCTAACCAGTATAGTTAGTTAGTATCAGATTGAAACAATAAGCTTGATTGTAGGGGTATTAGAAAATGAGGAAGTTTAAGAAAGTTTATGTGGAAATTACGAATATATGTAATTTGAAGTGTAATTTTTGTCCAAGCTCCAGCTTGCAAAGGACCCTGAAATTCATGGATCCTGAAGGGTTTACGGATGTTATCAAGAAAATCAAACCACACACAGATCATATTTATTTTCATCTGATGGGTGAACCGTTTTTAAATAAAAATTTGGGTACTTTCCTGGATATCAGTGCTGAAAATGACCTGAAGGTTAATATTACAACGAACGGTACGTTGATTCAAAAGGTCAAAGACAAGCTGCTCTCCAAAAAAGCCCTTCGGCAGGTGAATATTTCACTTCATAGCTTTGAGGCAAACGATACGAGCAATAGTCTTGACTCTTATGTCAGTAATATTGCCGATTTCATAAATGAAGCAAATGAAAAAAGTGAAGTGATTTGTGCCATTCGTTTATGGAATATGGATACGGATGAATTAAAAGCGAGTAATGGCCTGAACGACGATATTCTTAGCATGTTGGAGGAGAAGCTTTCATTGGACATTCGCTTAAGTGAAGCTCTTCAGCAAAAGAATAATATAAAGTTAAGGGACCGGGTTTATATTAACATGGCCGAAAAATTCGAGTGGCCGGAATTGGACCGTGACATTATCGATGAAAATATTTTCTGTTATGCTCTTAGAGATCAGTTAGGCATCTTGGTGGATGGTACAGTCGTACCTTGTTGCTTGGATAGTGAAGGGAAAATACCGCTGGGAAATATATTCGAAACATCACTTGAAGACATTTTAAATGGTGAACGGGCGAAAAATATGTATGATGGTTTCTCAAGAAGATGTGCAGTTGAAGAATTATGTAAACGGTGTGGCTATGCAAAGCGTCATAAAAAATAAATGAAGGAAAACCACGGAGTCCATCTTCGTGGTTTTTTTGTGAGTGCATTGTCCCCCTCTTTTTTTGTTAAAAAATTCAGAATATTATTGTTTTATTAAAAGTCCCGTGATAAAATACTCTCTATTATTGATGAAGCAAAGACTTCATATTGTCATATAAAAAGTATTGGATTCATATCTTGCTTCAGAGGGGATGTTTTATGGATTTACAGCAAAAAGTTAAAGAAGTCTTCCCTGGTTTATCTACTGGTCAAAAAAAGGTAGCAAAATACTTGTTAGTGCATTCACATACATTTGCAGTCACTTCAGCTCAAAAGCTCGGAAAGGATATAGGAGTGAGTGAAACGACCATCATCCGCTTTTGCTATTCATTGGGGTTAAGTGGATATGCGGAACTTCAAAAACTTATTCGCAATCAGTTGATATACGAGAGCAGCAGTTTGAATGAATATCACTCTTCAAAGCTTGAAGCCGCGAATCAGCCAAACTTCATGGCTCAAGTGATGGGGCAGGATATCATCAGCATCGAAAAGACAATGAAAAATTTATCAAATGAAGATTTCTCCAAAACCGTCGATAAATTGGCGGCAGCTGACAATGTTTTGATATCCGGACACCGGTTATCATTTTCGGCAGCACATTGGTTAACCTTTACGCTGAGGCTTGTTAGGGAAGAGGTTCATTTATATAGACCTGATACAGATGATATGTTTTTACTGTTGAATAAAATGACTGAAAATTCCGTTTTTATAGCCATTTCATTTCACCGCTATGTTAGAGAGACTGTGAAAATCACGGAAATGGCCAAAAAAGCGGGTGCATTTGTAATTGGGGTTACGGATTCCGAACTGGCTCCAATTGCTGAATACACTGACATTTTATTGCCCATTTCAACACCAAGGACTTCTACTATCGATACGGCGCCGGTGTTATTCTCATTATTGAATAGTTTAGTAGCTGGTGTATCGATTAAGGACGAACAGGGTTTCAAAGAAAGAAAAGCTATATATGATGCGTTCAATCAAGACGATTATTTCTATTGAGATAAAACTTCCATCAGTTCGGTGAACAACCCGATTAAACCGGGATACAAGGGGGAGACAGAAATGGATATCACACAATCTATCGAAAAATTAAGGCCTCGTATACTCGATATTTTTGACCATTTACACGCACATCCTGAAACGAGTTGGAATGAAGTGAATACGACAGCTTTCATTTCAAATATTTTAACGGAAAATAAGTGTGCGGTGAAAACATTCGAGGACTGTACAGGAGTGATTGGGGAAATCGGGGATGGGAATTTCACAGTCGGGTTACGATCGGATATCGATGCACTTTGGCAGGAGGTGCATGGGACGTTTCAAGCCAATCATTCCTGTGGACACGATGGGCATATGACCTTGGCACTTGGAGTATTCCTGGTATTGAAGGAAATGGACTTTCGTCCAAGAGGCAAGCTAAAATTCATTTTTCAACCTGCTGAAGAAAAAGGTATGGGCGCCTTGAGGATGATTGAAGAAAAAGTATTGGATGATGTCGACTTCCTTTATGGGGTGCACTTAAGACCAGTTGAGGAAGTGAAGGATGGGCAAGCGGCGCCAGCCATTGTCCATGGAGCCGCTCAGTTCATTAAAGGAGAAATAGCGGGGACTGATGCACATGGGGCCAGACCGCATCAAGGGCAAAATGCCATCGAAATAGGAGCGGCATTCATCACTTTGTTAAATGGTATCCATCTCAATCCCTCCATCCCTTATTCGGCAAAAATGACGCAGTTTTTTGCTGGCGGCGAAAGTTCCAATATCATCCCGGGGAGAGCCACTTTCTCATTGGATTTACGGGCACAGAATAATGCAGTGATGGAAGAGCTCACCAAAAAGGTGGAAAAGGTTGCAGAATCTTTGGCCATTGTCCATGGAGTCGAAGTGAAACTCGAACCGGGAACCAATGTTGCTGCAGCAACCGTGAACGATCAAGCCCAGGAAATAATGTCTGAAGCGATAGCCGACACACTCGGGGAAGAAAATCTGGTAGCGCCTGTCATTACAACAGGAGGAGAGGATTTTCATTTTTATACGTTGAAAAGACCTGAACTCAAAGCGACGATGCTTGGATTGGGCTGTGATTTAGCACCAGGGCTCCACCATCCGAACATGACGTTCAACAAAGATGCTTTGTTATCGGGAATTGAAATCCTGACCAAAGCCATCATACTGACTTTCGAGAAATATGGAGAGGGGGGACAATTACATGACTGATGAATTAATCATTAAATCCCTATCAACACTAGAGGATTTACAAGAAGTGCAGCGACTGGAAGTCCTTGTATGGGGCATGGATTGCGTTCCCACCCATCAGACGATTACGGCAGTCAAAAACGGAGGGCTTGTTTTAGGCGGCTACATCAATGGTCAATTAGTCGGGTTTCAATACAGTTTCCCGGGATTCAAGGACGGAAGGGTATATCTTTGTTCACATATGTTAGCCATCCATCCGGCCCATCAAAAGAAGGGCTACGGCAGGTTACTTAAACTTGCACAAAAAGAAGAAGCACTCAAAAAAGGCTACGACTTGATTACATGGACGTATGACCCATTGGAAAGTGTGAATGCAAACTTGAATATCGGTAAGCTAAAAGCTGTTTGCTCTACATATATGGAAGATTGTTATGGAAATATGAATGATACCCTCAATGAAGGATTGTCCACTGATCGATTCATGGTGGAATGGAACATACGGCAGGAAGCAAAGGGAGAGACCTCACCTTCTGATAAAGCCATACACATCGTAACGACAGGAATGAATGACCAAGGCTTTCCTTACATCAAGGATTATCATTTCGAAACCAATGCCGAGGTGATCGCCATACCCATTCCGACGGATATTCAAAAAATCAAAAAAGGTAATCTCCGCCTTGCGATTGATTGGCGATTAAAAACGGGTGAATTATTCAAAACGCTTTTTGCCAAAGGATATGTTGCAGCCGGGATTGAACGGGAACAAGGTGAAAACATTCAAAACTATTTATTAAAAAAACAAGAATAAGAGGGGAATCGGGATGAAAATAACAGAAGTGCGTTTACGTCATTTAAATATGGATTTGGTAGCTCCCTTTACAACAAGCTTTGGAACGTTTGTGGATAAGGAGTTCATTCTTGTGGAAGTGAAAAATGGAGAGGGGCTTTCAGGTTGGGCTGAATCTGTGGCGTTTTCAGCACCTTGGTATAACGAAGAAACCATAAAAACCAATTGGACCATGCTGGAGGATTTCCTGATTCCGCTTGTATTGGATAAAGAAATAGAGCATCCTCGTGATGTATCGGATATGTTCTCGCATATTCGTAAAAATAATATGGCAAAATCGGCAATCGAGGGAGCCATCTGGGATTTATACGCAAAAGAAAAGAATATCCCATTAAGTATGGCTTTAGGCGGGAAACTGGAAAAAATCGATGTTGGGATCAGTATCGGCATTCAAAAAACGGTACCTGAATTACTGGCAAAGATAGAAGCTGGATTGAAGGATGGTTATAAAAGAATAAAAATGAAAATCCAACCAGGTTGGGATGTAGATGTAATCAGGGAAGTACGCAATCGATATCCCGATGTCCCGATCATGGCAGATGCAAACTCCGCTTACCGTCTTAAAGACATCGAATTACTGAAGCAGCTTGATCAATTTGATTTAATGATGATCGAGCAGCCTTTGTCATCGGATGATATTGTCGATCATGCCACATTACAAGCGGAAATCGAAACTCCGATTTGCTTGGATGAAAGTATACATTCTGTTGAGGATGCAAGAAAATCCCTTGAATTGGGAAGCTGTAAAATCATTAATATTAAAATCGGCCGGGTTGGCGGTTTAACGGAAGCAATGAAAATACATGAATTATGTAAAGAAAGGAATGTACCGGTTTGGTGCGGAGGCATGTTGGAATCTGGTGTGGGACGTGCCCATAATATCGCATTGACAACTCTTGATAACTTTACGATGCCTGGTGATACCGCAGCATCAGCGAACTATTGGCATAAAGACATCATCCAACCAGAGGTTACAGTGAATGATGGGGTCATAACGGTTCCAAAGGCGGCAGGCATTGGCTATGATGTCGATTACGCTGCGGTCGATGAATTCACTTCCTTTAGTAAAAGATATAACAAATGATATGTAAATAAGAGTTGGAATAAAATAGCCTCCCAGCTTCATGGGCATCGGCCCGTTAACTTGAAGCTGGGAGGCTATTGAAGAAAAGGATAATGATGAAAGGGAAGATATTTCTTTTAACTGAAATTGTCAGAATAATCATATAATTAGGGTGGTATTTGATATGAAAAACAGTGTAAATCTTGCAGGAGCATATATTGGAATCATCATTGGAGCAGGTTTCGCTTCAGGACAAGAAGTATTACAGTTCTTCACGAGTTTTGGAATCTACAGTTTATTGGGAATTGTGGTGGCGACAGCCTTATTCGCGTTTTTAGGCATGCAGGTTGCTCAATTGGGGAGCACTCTCCAAACACGCTCCCATAAAAGCATCATCGATCATATTTGTGGCCGCTTTATAGGCAGGGTGGTCGATATTATTATCACATTTTTCTTGTTTGGCGTTACAGTCATCATGATTGCCGGTTCCGGAACGATTTTTGAAGAACAATTCGGGATTCCAAGTATAGTTGGTGCAATCGTCATGACGGTGCTCACGATTGGTACGCTTTTACTTAATGTTAACAAAATAATGTCCATCATTAGTGCCGTCACACCGTTTTTATTTGTTATCATGATCATTATTTCAGGTTATTCATTTTTTACATCCGATTTAAGTTTCAATCAAATCATTTCATCTTCAAGTAAAGGAACGGCTGCAACCGGAAATTGGATGATGGGTTCATTACTTTATGTTTCATATAATATGACTGCCGGAATTGCCATGCTGGCCGTGATGGGCGGGACCTTCAAGAATAAGAAACAGGCTGGAATGGGAGGAATTCTGGGGGGGATCGGATTGGGGCTCCTGTTATTTTTGATCAATTTGGGGATGATGTCCGACTTGAAAGGCATAGAAGGCTCTGGTATGCCTACCCTTCATTTAGCGAATCAGATTTCTCCATGGTTGGGATATAGCCTATCCATCATCCTTTTAGGAATGATTTATAATACCGCTGTCGGGATGCTGTATGCATTCACCGCCAGGTTGGTGCCTGCCGAAAAGAAACGTTTTAAAATATCCGTGATTATGGTCGGGATCCTCGCCTTCCTTGCAAGTTTCGTTGGCTTTATTAAATTGGTTGGGACGGTATACCCAGTCACAGGATACTTGGGTTTTGTAATCATTGCAGCGCTCATCATTTCCTGGATCCGTTCAAAAACGAAAAAAGAAGCTGTGAATACGGAATTAGCAAAATTTTAATATCAAAAGGATTGAGTGCAGAACTGCATGAAACATTTGGCCTGACATCTTCTTCATGGAGGTGTTTTTTTATGTTATCGAGGACCTTTACTCATGATCACGGCATTTTTCCTCCTTTTTTTCATACATTAGTTTAAAGGCGGAAGACAAGGGGGATATCGGATGAATGAAGCGGAGCAAAAGGCTCTGGAATATGCCATAAGTGAAATTACAGAAATAGCAACGGGGTTCGGGTTGGATTTTTACCCGATGCGTTATGAAATTTGCCCTTCAGAAATCATTTATACATTTGGTGCCTATGGGATGCCGACCCGTTTTTCTCATTGGAGCTTTGGGAAGCAATTTCATAAAATGAAGCTGCAGTACGACTTTGGATTAAGTAAGATCTATGAACTGGTCATTAACTCTGATCCTTGTTACGCTTTTCTGCTGGACTCGAATTCACTTGTACAAAATAAATTGATTGTTGCCCACGTTTTGGCGCATTGTGATTTCTTTAAAAATAATATACGTTTCAATAATACTAAGAGAGATATGGTAGAAAGTATGTCGGCAACGGCAGAAAGAATCCGTGAATATGAAATCCTGCATGGCAAAAAGGAAGTCGAAAACTTCCTCGATGCACTTTTAGCCATTGAAGAACATATCGATCCGTCTCTGATGAGACCGAAGCTTGCCTGGACGATGGAAGATGAGGAAGAAGAAGAGGAAATAAAGCCGACAGCCACACAATACGATGATTTATGGAACCTTGATAATAAGGATAAACCGCAGAAATCCAACATTAAAAAAAGAAAAAAATTCCCGCCAAGGCCTGAAAAGGATATTATGCTTTTCATAGAACAGTACAGCAGGGATTTAACCGATTGGCAACGGGATATCATGACGATGATCAGGGAAGAGATGCTGTATTTCTGGCCGCAGCTGGAAACGAAAATCATGAACGAAGGCTGGGCATCCTATTGGCATCAGCGCATAATCCGTGAATTGGATCTATCCTCAGGGGAAGCCATTGAATTCGCAAAACTGAACGCAGGCGTCGTTCAGCCATCACGGACCAGCATCAATCCTTATTATCTTGGATTGAAAGTGCTTGAAGATATTGAAGAACGCTATGATAATCCAACTGAAGAAATGCTCAGGCTGGGCGTCAAACCTGGATCTGGCCGGGAAAAGATGTTCGAAGTTAGGGAAATCGAATCGGATATTTCCTTTCTCCGCAATTATTTGACGAAAGATCTGGTCATGCGGGAGGATATGTACTTATTCCAAAAGCAGGGCAAGGATTATAAAATCGTCGATAAGTCATGGGAACATGTTCGTGATCAACTCGTCAGTATGAGGGTTAACGGCGGTTTCCCCTATATCACAGTAAACGATGGGGACTTCATGCGCAATGGGGAACTTTATCTAAAACATTGGTATGAAGATATTGAACTGGATCTGAAATACCTCGAAAAAGTCATGCCATATATCCATCAGCTTTGGGGCCGCCCCGTGCATATGGAAACAGTCATGGAAGGAAAAGAAGTCCTGTTTTCCTATGATGGAAAAGGTATTCACCGGAAATATTTATAAAGCTACAAAAACTGCCGGTCACTCGGCAGTTTTCTTGTTTTTGTCCCATAAAAATTTACGGAAGAGCACCTACATTCATACTGGCAGCAGGCTACGAACAAGTCCGTTCCGTGGTGGCTTATCTGACAGGGGATGTCGAGGGGGCAAATGAAGTGCACTTGGAACTCCCCTGAAACAGGAGTTTGCAGTGTGAACCTGAAGTTACATTACTATTTTTATTTTTAAAAATAAATACATCATTGTTATCCCAATCATCAAGCCCAAAGTTCTAATTGATACAATTTAATTAAAAGGTTAAACATTTAATAGCGCAAAAGTTTCTTTCATCAATTCTTCTGACGGCCGATCGCCAGTCTTTACATATTTAGTTGACATGCCATATAAGCTCCAACTAATCATGATGCTATGCAATTCTACTTTTTCATCTGGCCAAGTGGGATACTTTTGCTTTAATAAATCTTTAAATGCCCTGCCGAGTTCTTCCTTCACAATTGTTTCAATTTTTGGTGTAAATGCCTCATAACTACGTGAACATTGATTTGCTAACCCACTCTGAAAGGATAATAAACTAAAGAATATGTTATTTAAAACTTCTGGAGTTAATGCTTCATGTGAAGTCACATCTTTTAATACGCCCTGCAACACATCTTCACTGATCACTGTTTCCAATAAGTCATATTTATCAAAGAAATGATAGTAAAACGTTGCACGATTAACAGTTGCTCGTTGCGTGATATCTTTTATTGTAATATCTTTGAAGTTCTTCTCAATTACTAACTCCATAAATGCTTCCATAATCAGTTTACGTGTTCTTAGGAAACGTGGATCTAGCTTCTTC
The DNA here is from genome assembly GCF_030676415.1 of Peribacillus frigoritolerans. Classification (GTDB taxonomy): domain Bacteria; phylum Bacillota; class Bacilli; order Bacillales; family DSM-1321; genus Peribacillus; species Peribacillus frigoritolerans_A. The sequence continues at coordinate 46,643 of NZ_JAUUTW010000009.1, forward strand.
TCCATAATGCCCTCCTATTTTTTCGTCATTTTCAACGAAATGTCGTATATACAATGTTTCGCTTATATTGTCGGTTGTCCCTTTTTTTTATGGAATATAGAATTGATTATACAACAAATGTTGTTTATCCGAAAGGTGCCAACAATAAAGTTGGACATGAGTAAATATAATCAAAATTGGAGGAATATATAATGAAAATTTTGGTAACTGGAGCATCGGGTCATTTAGGTTCGAAAATTGTGGAAAATTTAGTGAAAAGAGTTCCGACTTCAGAGATTATTGCAGGCGTACGTGACACACAATCAGTAAGGGCAAAGGCTTTTGCTACACAAGGGATTGAAATACGCGAAACAGATTTTGATAAGAAAGAAACATTAGTAGAAGCTTTCCAAGCTGTTGATCGGGTATTTATTGTTTCGACACGCGTTGATGTAGAAGCTACAATTCATCAGCAAACATATGCGGTGGAAGCCGCAAAAGAAGCTGGTGTTACACAAATGGTCTATTCAAGTGCTCCACGTGCAGATGTGAGCGAGTTCTTCTTAGCAGAAGTTCATCGTATACGTGAAGACATCATTAAAGAATCAGGTATTCCATACGTGTTCGTACGTAATAACTGGTATGTTGAAAATGAATTAGGGACTATTCAGCAATGTTTAAACGGTGCTCCTTGGGTTACTTCCGCAGGTGAAGGGAAAGTAGGTTGGGTCTACCGCCCAGATTTAGCGGAAGTAACAGCAAATATACTTGCAGGTGAAGGACACGAAAATAAAGCCTATGAATTAGCAGGAGAAAACTTAACACAGCAGCAATTTGTCGATGCTGTAAATGAAGTAACAGGTAAAGAAATTGAGGTAATGAATGTGGATGATGCTTCTTTTGGAAAAATGTTGAAAGAGGCAAATTTACCAGAAGAAGTAGTAGCAATAAGTGTGATGGTACAACAATGTATTCGAGAAGGCGGATTAGAAAGCGCTCATTCTGATTTAGAAATGTTACTTGGTCGAAATCCAACTTCTGTTAAAGAAGCATTACAACAATTATTAAGCTAATAAAAACGCCTCTGTAAACGAACATTTACAGAGGCGTTTTTTAGCTAATGGTTCTCTTATTACTGTTTCTGTTGGTTATCCCCCTTTTCACATATTCGTTGGCATACAATACGGACTCCAACTGATCATAATATTCCCTCATTATCAATTAACGCATCCGCAAAGAAACTTGGATCTAAACTATTCTCTATATTCTTCTCCTATTTTTTCAACATTTGGACTGAATTGTTGTATATACGATTTTTCCTATCATTTTGTTGGTTGTTCGACCTGTACACTCGTATTAATATTAATTACAACAAGTGTTGCATAAACAAAAAGTGTTGGAGGTTATAAAATGAATATTACTGTTTTTGGTGCCAACGGACAGGTTGGCCAACAATTTATCAATATTGCCCTACAAAATGGCGATACAGTAAAAGCATTCGTTCGTCGTGAAGGTTCGTTAAACTATTCGCATCCAAATTTTACAATCATCGTAGGTAGCTTAACAGATGAAAAGATTGTAACGGAGGCGATTCAAGGGCAAGATGCAGTTGTTAGTACACTTGGTCCAAATCTAAATGGTGGCAGGAAAGTAACAGAATTACCTATCCGTGATGCACACGAAATGATTTTAAAAGTGATGGAAGCAAAAGGTGTGAAACGTTTTATTACCCTTGCCACACCATCTGCTAAATCAAACGTTGATAAAAAACAAATCGCTACTGTAATACCCGCACTTATGCCAAAGCTATTTTTCCCTCCTGGATATCAAGAAATGAAAGGCATTGAGCGTTTAGTGAACGCAAGTAAAGTGGACTGGACAGTGGTAAGAATTATCAATCCAAATGTAAAAACGGACGGCAACGGCTATACCATTTCATTTGGAGATACAAAAGCAAAAATGAGCGTTTCACGTAAAAATGTCGCTCGGTGTATGTACGACGCCATTCGTAAAAATGAATGGATTGGCAAAATGCCGATTGTATTCAACAAATAGGGGGCATGGACAATGATTATTTTATCTTGGATCTTACAAGGTCTTTTAGCGTTACTATTTTTAATGGCTGGTGCTCAGAAAACATTTGGTTCAAAAATGCATAAAGAAGCGTTTGCTAAATGGGGCTATCCTCAGTGGTTTAGAGTTATAACTGGAGTAGTTGAGTTAGCAGCAGCTGTATTATTGGCAATTGGTTTCTGGGTTGAAGGTGTGGCTGCTTTTGGCGCTATGATTCTAGTAGCAGTTGGCATCGGCGGAGTTATCACACATATTCGAGTGAAAGATACTTTTAAAGATACAGCCATGATTGCAATTCTAGGAATTTTAGCATTCGTATTACTAATCATTCTCTTATAGAAGGTGAAAAAATGAATTTTGAATTTGGTGTTTATTCATTAGGCGAACGAATTCCAGATGAATACGGCTATGTGTTACCTGCAAAAGAACGGATAGAAAACATCATTCAAATGGCAAAGTGGTCAGATGAAGCAGGACTGGATGTATTTGGTGTAGGTGAGCATCATCGTTTAGACTTTGTTACATCAAGCTACGCCATGCTACTTGGAGCCATTGCACTGGGCAGTTCTTTGCTCCAGTTACCGCTGAACAAATGATGCCACAGCGTGCAGCGAATCAGGTTTTAGCCGTTGGTAGTGCAGAAGAATTAGCAGAGAAAATTTTATACCAGCATGAATTATTCGGACATACACGTTTTATGGGTCAATTTGATATGGGGAACCAACCACCTGCTCGTGTAGAAAAAGCAATTGATTTACTAGCGAATAAAGTGGCCCCGATTGTTCGTAATGCATTACGTAAATAATTGATGCAATATAAGTGAACTGCAGCTTTTTAAATACTTTTTCAGCAAAATTATAAAATTATTGTCTATACGATTAATACTAGATTTATTTATTTTTTCTAATCTTTTTATATATTTTAAAATAATTATATAAAGGAATTTTACAATAAGTAAACTAACTTTAAAGTCATGACTAATGTATTAGTAATTAAAGCAAACAATCGTCCAGATGATATTTCAACAAAAATGTATGAAAAGTTCGTAGAAGAAGCAACAATAAATACCAATCTAAATGTAACTACATTTGATGTGTTTGAAGAAAATATGTCACATTACGGGCAAGATTTATTCAATGCTTTTGGCAAACTTCAGACTGGTGAAGAGTTAAATGAAAGGGAAGCTGCTTCATTAGCGGCACAGCAAAAAGCTCAAAAAGCCATTTCTAACGCAGATGTTTTAGTATTTGCTTTCCCATTGTGGAAGTTAACGATCCCCTCAGCGTTACAATCATTTATCGATTACAATTTACAAGCTGGCTTCACATTCAAATACAATGAACAAGGTCAAAAAGAATTTTTGTTAAGTGGCAAAAAAGTGATTTTATTAAACGCTCGTGGTGGTTTCTATAATACCCCTGAAATGGATGCTATGGAAATGTCTATGAACTATATGCGTGCTGTTATCAAAAACTACTTCGGCTTTGAAATCATTGATGAAGTAATCGTGGAAGGCCATGCTCAAGATCCTAAAAACGCACCAACAATTATTGCGGAAGGATTGGAAAAAGTTAAAGAAACAGCAGCAAAACTATAAGCTGTTTTATCAATAACTAAAAGTAGTAGTGCAAATTCAATATTTGTACTACTACTTTTTTGATCTCATCAACCTGTTCACATATGATTTTCTATACAATACTGTATTTATTTTTAGTTTAATAAAATTCTTAGAATCCATAGACAATGGAGACCATAAAAGGGGTTTTTTGTGATGAACTAACCTGTCCCGTTCGTTCATCAAGAAAATCAACAACAGCCTTTATGAAACATCATTTAAGCAGACTAAACTTAAAATTATTGCTGAATAATTAATGCTTGATTAAATAAGAATATGCTTATACAATGATGATGAATAATCACATAAGCATACACTTATTTACTTTGTGCTAGGAGGGATGAAAAGCTATGAATGAAGCGTTGGATTTGGAAACCACGGCAAACATTCTTAAGTTACTAGGTGATAAAACCCGTTTGACCATGATTAAGATCATGGCTGAGCATGAATGTTGTGTCTGTGAATTTGTAGACTTGTTTGATATGAGCCAACCTGCTATTAGCCAACATTTAAGAAAGTTGAAAGATAGCGGAATTGTGAATGAAGCGAGAAGGGGACAATGGATATTTTACTCGTTAAACCCGTCTTCTTCCCATTACTCATTTATTCAAACGGTCATCAAAGATTTGCCAAGTCAAGCATTTAAAGTAGAAGAATTAACAGCACAAGGAAAACGAATTTGTTGTGACTAACGAGGAGGAGAACATCAGTGGGTACAGTTATATTAGCAAGTATCATCTTTTTGCTGACGTTAACATTCGTCATCTGGCAACCCAAGGGATTGTCAATCGGCTGGTCAGCATGCGGGGGTGCGGTACTTGCCTTACTATTTGGGGTTGTTGACTTCAATGATGTAATTGCCGTTACGGGTATTGTATGGAACGCGACGTTGGCGTTCATTGCTATTATCATTATTTCTTTGATTTTAGATGAAATTGGTTTCTTTGAATGGGCAGCTCTACATATGGCGAGAGCCGCCAAGGGAAATGGAGTAAGGATGTTTGTGTATGTGAGCATTCTCGGAGCCCTAGTCGCTGCGTTCTTCGCAAATGACGGAGCCGCTCTCATCTTAACTCCGATTGTTTTGGCAATGGTTCGAAACTTGAAGTTGGAAGAGAAAATGATCTTCCCATTTATCATCGCGAGTGGGTTTATTGCGGACACTACATCTTTACCACTTGTGGTAAGTAATCTGGTCAACATTGTTTCTGCGGACTTTTTTGATATCGGGTTTATTGAGTTCGCATCTAGAATGATCGTTCCCAACCTGTTTTCATTAGTAGCTAGCATCCTGGTATTATATTTGTACTTCAGAAAGAGCATTCCGAAGAATTATGATATGGCTCAATTAAAGAAGCCAGTCGATGCCATTCGGGATGTCAAAATGTTTCGCCTGTCTGGGATTGTTTTAGGTGTTCTGTTGGTAGGCTATTTTATTAGTGAATTTTTGAACATTCCTGTATCCATCATTGCAGGTGTTATCGCCGTTTTCTTCTTGTTTATGGCAAGACGAAGTCCAGCGGTCAACACGAAAACCGTTATCAAAGGCGCACCATGGGCAATCGTCTTTTTCTCAATTGGTATGTATGTAGTGGTGTATAGCCTGCGAAATGTTGGCTTGACGAATGTATTAACGGATTTAATCCAAGTTACCGCCGATCAAGGATTATTTGTAGCAACGATTGGGATGGGCTTCATCGCTGCCATTCTGTCATCACTTATGAATAACATGCCAACCGTTATGATTGATGCCCTTGCCATTTCCGACAGCCATACAACAGGCGCAATCAGGGAGGCCCTTATTTATGCAAATGTCATCGGTTCGGACTTGGGCCCGAAAATCACTCCTATCGGTTCTTTGGCTACGTTATTGTGGCTGCATGTCCTTTCATTAAAAGGCGTGAAAATCTCATGGGGAACCTACTTTAAAACGGGTATCATCTTAACCATCCCAACATTGTTCATCACATTAGTTGGCTTGTATATATGGTTGAACATTATTCACTAAACACATCATTTACTCATAAAGGAGAGAAACAACATGTCTAAAAAAACACTTTACTTCTTATGTACAGGTAACTCGTGCAGAAGCCAAATGGCTGAAGCATGGGGTAAGAAATATCTAGGGGACGAATGGCAAGTGCTAAGTGCAGGAATTGAAGCACATGGCTTGAATCCGAATGCTGTTAAAGCGATGAACGAGGTTGGAATGGATATTACCAATCAAACTTCCGATATCATTGACCCTGACATTTTAAATAATGCCGATTTTGTAGTCACATTGTGTGGCGATGCGGCAGATAAATGTCCAATGACGCCACCGCATGTGAGACGTGAACATTGGGGCTTTGATGACCCAGCAAAAGCGGAAGGAACAGATGAAGAAAAATGGGCTACCTTCCAACGTGTTCGTGATGAAATAGGAGAAAGAATTGCACGTTTCTCTAAAACGGGTGAATAAATAAAATTGAAAAGCCGAGTAATCACTCGGCTTTCGTTTTATCCATAGCATAAGTAAATGATTATATATGAAGGGGAGAACAAATGATGAAAGTGGAAATCTTTGATCCTGCAATGTGTTGTTCAACGGGCGTATGTGGACCGAGTGTTGATCCTGAATTAACAAGGGTGGCATCTGCTGTTTATTCTTTGGAGAAAAAGGGGTTTGATATTCAACGATATCAATTGACCAATGATCCTGCTAAGTTCGCAGACAACCCTGAGATTAATAAAGCTTTACATGAAAAAGGACCTGACGTCTTGCCCATTATTTTAGTCAATAATCAGATTGTAAAAGAGGGAAGTTATCCAACGAACGAAGAGTTTGGGAAATGGTTTGAAGTAAAACCTGAAGAGTTAAATGAAAAGCCAAAAGTTCGTCTTTCCATTGATTTAAATCAACTGAAATAAGAAAGAAAGAAAGAAGGGGAAAAAGCATGTTTCAATCTTTCAATCCGAAGAATGTCATTCAAACACCCTTTTTATTTTTAACGGGAAAAGGTGGGGTAGGAAAAACATCAACAGCCAGTGCCACCGCCATTGCATTAGCCGATAGTGGGAAAAAGGTGTTGCTCATCAGCACAGACCCAGCTTCCAATTTACAAGATGTATTTGGAATCAGTCTAACCAATTCACCCATAGCCGTACCAGGTGTTGAGAATTTATTTGCCAGTAATTTAGATCCAGAAGCTTCAGCGAGAGCGTATCGTGACAAAGTGGTGGGTCCATATAAAGGGAAGTTACCTGATTCCGTCGTTGCCACCATGGAAGAACAATTATCGGGAGCATGTACGGTTGAGATTGCCGCATTTGATGAATTTTCCAACTTGCTGACCAATGTTGACATAGTCAATCAGTATGACCATATTATCTTTGATACGGCTCCAACAGGGCATACGTTAAGACTTTTGCAGCTTCCGACGGCATGGAGTGGATTCTTGGAAGAAAGCACACACGGTGCGTCATGCTTAGGTCCTTTATCAGGGCTGTCTGATAAGAAAGATCTTTATGCAAAAACCGTAGAGGTCCTATCTAATCCAAGTAAAACCACTTTAATCCTGGTAACAAGACCTGACGCCTCATCCTTATTGGAAGCAGACCGTGCATCCAATGAACTCAAAGAGATTGGCGTGAAAAACCAAATACTAATCGTGAATGGGCTTCTTCAGACACACCTTGAAGAAGATGAAGTGTCATCCGCCTTTTATCATCGCCAAAGAAACGCATTACAGCACATACCAGAACATTTAAAACAGGTTGCTGTTTATTCGTTACCGTTTGTTTCTTTCTCCTTAACAGGGATAGACAATTTACGATATTTATTTAAACAGTACACGATCCCATCAAAGATGGTGACATATGACGATGAAACAGCGAATCTTCCAAGATTGAATGAAATGATCACTGATTTCTCATCAAATAATACAAAGCTTATTTTCACAATGGGGAAAGGTGGAGTGGGGAAAACAACGGTGGCTTCTGCGATTGCCGTTGGTTTAGTTGAGAAGGGGCACCGTGTCCACTTAACGACAACAGATCCTGCTGGTCACTTACATTACCAATTCGAAAATGATCAATTTAATCAAAACTTAACGATTAGCAGCATTAATCCAAAAGAAGAAGTAGGAAAGTACAAAGCAGATGTGCTGACAAAAGCAGGCAAAGATTTAGATGAAGAAGAACTCGCTTATTTAAAAGAAGATCTTAATTCACCTTGTACGGAGGAAATCGCTGTCTTCCGAGCCTTCGCAGAAGTGGTCGCTAAATCAGAAAATGAAATAGTCGTCATTGATACGGCTCCAACGGGTCACACGTTGTTATTGTTGGATGCTGCACAGTCTTATAGTAAAGAGATGGCCAAGTCAACGGGTGAAGTCCCTGAGAGTGTAAAAAAATTACTTCCTCAAATTAGGAATGCAGAAGAAACTTCCGTCGTGATCGTCACACTTGCCGAAGCCACACCCGTGTTAGAAGCATCCCGATTACAAGATGATTTAAGAAGGGCAAATATCAACCCACAGTGGTGGGTAATTAATCAGAGTCTATATGCTACTAATACGGAAGACCCTGTATTAAGCGGGAAGGCAATGGCAGAAAAAGAATGGATTCATGAAGTTAAGGAAAAGTCATCTGAGAAATGTGTAATCATCCCTTGGAAGCATGAGGAAAAGGTTGGGTATGAAAAGCTGAAAGATTACAGTAACTAATTGATTGTACCTCTGACTGGAGTAAGTCATTTAAATTGGAGGATGGATATAATGACCACAAAGACCTACCATGAATTAATTAAAGATCGCATATTCATCGGTGGCGCAGATGATGTGAAAGACATGATGGAAAATGAGAAAGCCGATATTATTTTTGATTTGCGTGCAGAAGCGCCTGACGATACGGAGTATAGCCGCATGCATAGTCCCATTGTAGATGATGCTGAACACCAAGATGAATCTATTAAAAAGTCGATTGCTCATGTCGTAAAAGCATATAATGAAGGAAAGAAAGTGTATTTTCATTGTGCGGGAGGAAGCAATCGCACGGGAACCGTTGCGGTTGGAACCTTGTTGACTTTGGGGAAGGCAAATACGATTAAAGAAGCAGAGGAAATGGCTAAAATCGCACGTCCTAAAATTAAGGTGAAACCAGAAATGAAGGATGCATTAAAAAGAATATTCCCTAATGCATAGGAAGAGAAATGGAGAGGATTTAATATGAAAATTACAGATGGTGCAAAAGAATTACTTGAAAACTTTTTAAATGAAAAAGGTGCAGGAGGAATTCGTCTTACTTCTGTTGCTGGTTGTTGTGGACCACAATTTACCATATCTTTAGATGAACCGCAGGAATCTGACAATATTAAAACTATTAATGGAATCAAAGTGGCTATCGATTCACAAATTACCGGAACGGAGGAATTAACATTAGACAAAGAAGAAAATCAAGAGGGTGCAGGATTGGTTTTGGTGGGCGGCAGCAGTTGTTGTTAAGAAATTGCAGGGCTAGTTATAATTAGCAATAAAGAGCGACCTTGAACATGCTTGGGATGTTAAACACGTTAATGCGGTTTGGTAGGCGGACAAAAGGCCATAAAGAAAGAGCTGCCAAAATTTGGCAGCTCTTTTCAACATTAAATCTTAATATCGACCTTGGCATTTTTCTGAAGTTCTTCGACATGCTTCACAAGCTTTTCCTGTTTCTTTTGCAGCTCTAGTTGTTCTTTGATTTGCGGCTTCATTTCTTCCAGTTTTTGTACCTTCTGTCCGCTTGTTTTAGCTTGCTCTGCAACCTGGTCGTAATACTTTTGGATTTCTTCATCAGTTGCTTCTTCCACTTTAATCTCTTTTTCAACATACTTCGTATATGGGATTTTCTCTGCAATCTGAGCATTCAGCATTTCCGAATTCAGACCTGCTTGCTTCATCGCTTCCTTGAATTTCTCTTCATTCTCATATGGCTTTTTGATTTCGGCAAGTTGCTCTTCAATTTCGGCCTTGGAAGCTGTGTAGCCCTTTTTATCAGCTGCTTGAAGCAGCAATGTTTGTCCCACTAGAGAGTTGAGCGTTTGTTCTTTAATTTGTTTGGCGCCCTCCTTGGATGTTGGGTCTTGTCCGAATTGCTGCATCTGCATTTGTGTGGTGGACAACACGGTATTATATTCCGCACCTGAAATTTTTTCGTCATTGACGATGGCTACCGTTTTCTTTTCATCCACCTTTTGCTTGTCTAGTTTCTTTTGCATTTCTTCCATCTGTTTTTGCTGTTCCTCAGTTGCTTTAGCCGTTTCTTTCTCAGTTGTTTTAGTTTCTTTCTCGTCATTTTTCTTATCAGCTTCATCGTTCGAACCACAAGCCGTCAGAACAACTGCCAATAATCCAATGATGATTGGGTACAATAGTTTCTTCATATTTCAGTCTCCTCTCGTATTCAATGCTAAAAAATCATCTAATGCGCATTATAAAGGAATTTCCCATTAAAACACAATAAATTCATTCTTTTTTCCAGAAAACAGGAAGATAGTATAGGCATTATCTCGTTAGATAAGTGTAACATTCGCGGAAATGAACCCATTTACCCTTCGTCATGCAATATGCTAAAAGGAATGCGAAGGCTGATCCTGGTGCAGTCAGAAACTTGTAATCTATCTCTTACTCATAAAACGATGCTTAGTAACTTTTGTATAAAACTTGTATGGTATTATATACCTTATCATCCGGATATAGTTCATTTAGCCTATCTATTTGGAATTTGATATTATGAACAGACGACAGGGTATTCAAGGAACAGTATCATTGGGTTCAAAGCTGGATTTATTTTAAATAAGATTTCAAGGGAAATAAACAATGATGTGATCAGCAGCCTGGAAGTGGCGGAAACATCATCTTTCATAAACGAACAAAAAGGAAAGCATTTCGATCCATCCATAGTGGAGTCTTTCTGTTGCTATTTTAGTGAAAAGGCGGCGCAGAAAAAAGGCTGCGAAACCGTTCCCGGCACAGGGATATATTAAACAACGAACTCGTCGAATATCTTTTCCCGATATAATGGGGTAATGCCTTCGTGGAAGGAAAAGGTCGAATCCACCTTCTGGATCTGGTCGGTAACCCTTGGAGACCAAGGATTACCGGCTCTTGAAAAAATTTTAATAGAAGGTAGGTGCCTTATCAATGTAGGGTTAAAAAGGAAGTCCCCTACCCATTTAACCTAAATGTAGAAAAGCTTTTTTACTACATTCCTTTTTTCTTATTAAAGTAATAAACGACTGCGACCACCAGAATCAACAGGACCAAAACAATCCTTACATCGTCCGATGCCTTCAATACTTGTGTTACCGAATACGCTTCGACAAGGAGGGCAGGCAGTTTTCCGATGGATGTTGCGAGAAAGAAAATCATCATTCCCGTCTTGCTTAATGCTGCTGTAAGGTTGATCACGCCGGATGGTATAAAAGGAAGGAGCCTAAGCATCAGGATCATCCAAAATGCATGAAACCCATGTGACTTTTGCAGCTTCATAACCCACCGGTTCTTCATGAACTTGGGTTTGACTGTTTGAAAGCCCTTTCGATATAACGAAAAACTGACCACTGCTCCGGCAATTTCTCCCATGTAAGAAAGGATCAATCCCTTTTCAAATCCAAATACGGTGATATTGGCAGCCGTGATGAATACGCTTGGAATAAAACCAAGCACGCTAATCAATATATTAAATACTAAACTTACAGCAATGGAAAAAGGGCCGCTGGATAGTAATGCCTCAGAAATGAAATTCATATCAATCCACAGAACTCCATTTATATCCGATGCCCCAGACCGTTTTCAAATGTTGATCTGCTGGAAAACCGGCATGACGCAATTTCTCTCTAATATTTCGAATATGGGAATCGATTGTCCGATCTTCCGTATCCGTTTTAAATCCCCATATGGTCGAAAGGAGGTGGTCTCTGGAATACACTTGATCTGGGGATTTTAAAAACAAGCACAACAGTGAGAACTCTTTTGGTGTCAATGGGATTGTTTTGGTATCATAATGTGCTTCATAAGCGGATTCATTTAATTTTAGACCCCTAAAGATCACATGATTATCCTGATTATGCACTCGCCGCGTCACCGCTTCGATTCTGGCAAGTAAAACATCTTCATTAAAGGGTTTCGTAATATAATCGTCTGCGCCCTTTTTCAACCCTTTCACCATTTCTTGTGCAGCATCCCGGGCTGTGAGCATGATTATGGGAATATTGGAAAACGCACGGATCCTTTCGCACGTTTCCCACCCATCCATCTCAGGCATCATTATGTCAAGAAGTACTATGTCCGCATGTTCATGCCCTAAGAACTGTAAGGCTTCATTTCCAGATTTCATCTTCATGCATGTATATCCGTGAGGTTTAATGTATAGCTCTAATAGATCAAGCATTCTCTGTTCATCATCAACCAGAACTACTGTCTTCATTTGTTATCTCCTTAAATGTGATAGTGAAGCATGTTCCTTGCTCCAAGTTGCTTTTAACCGAAATGGTTCCTCCTTGTATCTCCACTAATTGCTTGACGATGGAGAGCCCCAATCCGAATCCGCCGGTATCTCTGGCGCGTGATTTCTCGACACGATATAAACGATCAAAGATATGGGGGATATCTTCAGGGGGAATGCCAACCCCTTGATCGATTATGGAGATGGAAATCCTGCCAAGGCATTCAGTGGTTTTGATGGTGGTGACTGTATATTCGTTCGAGTACTTCAGCGCATTATCCAGCAGGTTAAGAATGACTTGCTCAAATCGTGAGGGGTCTATATCTATAAATAAATCATCCTTACATTCCAGATTCAATTGGATTTCTTCATTTGCAAAAGCAGGCAGCACTTTTTCATGAATGTTTTGCAGGAATGAAGAGAGCTGGACGGTTTCTCTTGATATGGAGAATGTATTTACATCCATTCTAGCCATATTGAATAGTTCGTCCAATAATCTGTTTAATCGTTCAGATTCATCATGGATGATCTCTAAGTATCGTGTTCGTTCGGATGCATCCAAATCTTTCCTGCGGGCAATATCAGCGTATCCCTTGATATAAGTTAGCGGCGTGCGCAGTTCATGAGAGATACTCGCCAGAAATTCATTGCGTTCCTTCTTTAAATAGTTCAATTCATTAGCCAAGCTTTGAATGGATTGGGCAAGCTCCCCGAGTTCATCATGAGATCGTACTGGCACAGCTACTGAAAAATTCCCTTTGCTGAGTTTGGTTGTCGCTTCCTTCATCGCAATAAGCGGTCTAGTTAAAGCTTTTGATAGAAAATAAATGGTGATAAGCATGAAGAAAAGGAGCAATGCAGTCGCAAGTAGGAAATGCCTATTCAATTGTGCAATTAAATTCTCAACATCTCTAGTATCTTTGAACATATAAACATAGCCTTTTTTTCCTTTATCACTGATAAATGGCGTAACGGTGGCTATATATCTTTCATCCTTCCAACTTGATTGGATGACCAGGCCTTTTCGAGGTACTTGCTGGATGTTTTTTGCCAAGATTTTTTCCATTCCCCCATTTACCTTTTCGGAAGATATCAGAATATCTCCTCTTGTGTTCGTAATCACGACATCTGTATCGGTATGGTATTCCATCAGGCCGATATGCTGAAGGGTTGAGTCGGAATACGTGATTTCCAACACATCACGATGACTATTGCCACGGGCCTTCAGTGATTCCAATTCTTGATTGATACGGGAATGGATCACTTTATTATGCAAGTAAATCATCGAAACGGTTTCCATCAAAAAAATGCAAACAAATATAGATAGTCCGAGCTTAAGGGAGATTTTCATGAGCATTCACCTTCTTATGGAATAAAGTCAGTTTAGCGAAAAAGTATGAAGAAAGTATGCAGTATTTTCAATTTCTTCGCATCTCTTAAACAACGATAATCCGAATGATGACTTGTTGCAAGAAGGACAATATTTTAAATGGACCCAAACTGCATTTCTTCAGTCTTGTATATGGTAATGGAGGAATTAGGTTTTTCCATGCGATAACACTTTTGGAAGTGGTTATTTAAAGAATAGATGATGATTATTCATGCTTGAATTTATATAGACTGGTCTTATTTTAATTACACCTATAATAAATTGAAACTGCCGGGAAAATGGGCAGGTTTTTTATTTAGTCTTTTCAAAATGTTTTGTATTAAGGAAACATTTTGTCGTAAATGAATACTATGTAAAAAAGGAGCTGATCCATATGAATTGTACAAACCGTACGCAGAAAAAAATAATGGCTTATTCCGCATTATTCAAAAAAATGGGCATTCTCAATGATGAGGAATACAAAAATATCGCAAAAACCTTTCAAACAAAGGATTGAGGAAGTGTCCATTGGAAATTCATAAACTATTATCCTGCATTAAACGGGCTGTAAAACCCCCGCCTTCCAATTTTTGAAGTAGGAGGGGGACTGCAGTCTGGAACTCAAGGGGGTGTCGGAAGTACCGTCATTTGTCCGGCCCTGAGTCTATCGAATTCCATCTTTTTGGCGGCTGCACTCAGCTGGATGAAATACTGCACCTTAAGTTTGAAAAACTACATATATGATGGGCATTCAAATGGAAGTAGGAGGGGGAACATAAGGGCTGCCCAAAAATTTCTGCCTTTATTAGAAGTGAAAAGGAAGATTGTTGTGATCCGATGGTGTTCTCTGCGATAATGGAATAAAGAATTCGAAAAGGAGTTACGTAGGATGGCAGAGGACTTTAAGATTCCCAGCTTGAAAGTTGATGAGATCGATAAGAAAATCATATCGGTTTTACATGAAGATGCGCGAATTTCATATACCGACTTAGCGAAGAAAGTGGATCTCTCCAGGGTTGCGGTTCAAATGAGAATTAATCATCTTGTTGAAAACGGGGTGATCGAGAGGTTTACCGCAGTCATAAATCCAGCAAAGGTCGGCATCCATGTTTCGGCATTCTTTAACGTTGAGGTTGAGCCTAAATATCTGGAATCGGTCGCTCAGCAATTAGAAAGTGAACCGGCTGTAACGAGCTTATACCATATGACCGGTCCGAGTAAACTCCATATGCACGGAATCTTTACTGATAATCAGGAGATGGAACGCTTTCTCAATGAGAAGCTGTATGCGGTCGTCGGGGTTGTCAGCGTTGATTGCCAAATTCTCATTAAACGCTATAAAAGCCGGATGGGCATGAAGCTTTAAATGAAAAAATCCCCTATATAGGTGGATTTTTTTATTATCATGTGAGCGGTATGATAAAGCCGCCGTACATAAAGGCAAGAATGATTACGAAAGCGGGGTGAATCTTGAATTTACCTAAAGCCAGGAAGGCCAATCCAGCGA
Source organism: Peribacillus frigoritolerans (assembly GCF_030676415.1). Taxonomy (GTDB): domain Bacteria; phylum Bacillota; class Bacilli; order Bacillales; family DSM-1321; genus Peribacillus; species Peribacillus frigoritolerans_A. Next base: position 61,649 of record NZ_JAUUTW010000009.1, read on the forward strand.
TGACGATTGAATGGATGTAGCCGATGGAACCGACGGCATCAGCAGCCATATTCCAGGTGAGCAATAACATCATGATCGCAATCACGGGCTGCACAAGCAGGGACATGCCTTTTACGATAGGGGATTGCTTGTATTTTCGCAGGATTTTTAATAAATATATCAAAGCCACGGCAGAAGGGATGATCGTGCCTGCCAATGCAGCTAGAAATCCTGGCCAGCCATATACATCATATCCGACATATGCGGCTATTTTCGTGGCGATCGGTCCTGGGAGTGAATTTCCTAACGCAAGCATTTGTGAGAACTCGGTATTATCAAGCCAGCCATAACGGATGACGATTTGATCATACATTAGCGGAATCGAGGCTGGACCTCCGCCGTAACCAAGAATATTGGCTATGAAAAACGCCAGAAAAACAGTAACTCCTATTGGGATAATAAGACCCATTAAGCGGATTCCTCCTTCCTATCAGTCTTTTTGTTTTTCAATCTATCCTTTAATTTAAAATGAAACGCTCCATATATAAGAAAAATCATGATGACGATACCCGGATGCAGGGAAATGACCTGCAGAAGCAAAAAGGAAATCGCAAAAAAGGTGATTCCGAACACCTTTCCTAACCCTTTTACCGCCTTTTCGCCAAACTCATAAGCCATTTGACCAAGCATGACGGCAACCACCGGCATGACAGCAGCGATCATATTACTGATCATTGCGGAATTACTTAGAACATTAATGAACGCTATCAAGAAAACCATCGCAATGCATGAAGGTAAAACGTGAGCGGCCACACTTACGATGGCTCCCGGCCAGCCTTTTAATTTATAACCAAGATATGCGGCCATCTTCGTGGCAATCGGTCCTGGGAGTGTATTGGCAATCGCCAAAGTGTCCCCGAATTCATCATCGTCGAGCCAGTGATAGCGGGAAACTGCTTCATGGCGGATGAGCGGGATGACAGATGGCCCGCCGCCGAAACCTAATATCCCCGTTCTCATCATTCCAATCGTCAATTCCGTATATGGTTTTTTCAAGAACGATTCCTCCTTTGTTATAAAATTTAGCATTCATTTCCAAAAGATTATCAATTAATGATAACAAAAATGATTTCGAAATGTATATAAAATTCAAATGATAATTACGTAATGATTGTATAAATGGTATTTATTAAGTAAATAGACTGATAGGAATGAAAAAAAACAACTTTTTGTCTTGAAAATCAAGAATCCGTTGGGACGGTGCGGCGATGAGTTCTTGGATTCCGCCTTATTATTAACATAAAGGGGTATTAGTAAGGAGAAATTACAAACAAAAAAACAAATTTTCCCCAATCCCCCTTTTTTAACACAAAAAGTACCCTATAGGCAGACTTTTTTTAAGTGAATGCTCTACAGGGTACATTTTAATATATAACTCTAATAAACTTTTTAATGTGGGTTATTCTTCCCGAATGACTAATAACACACCGATAAATATTAATATTGTACCTATCCAAAAAGACAAGCCGATTTGTTCACCTAGTATTAACCAACCTAAAAAACTACCGACTATAGGTTGTAAAAAGAAAAATAATCCACCACTTGAAGCGGTAAGCATTTGCAGTCCGCGATTCCACAGTAAAAAGGCACATGCTGTGGAAATAACGCCCAAGTATAGAAGGCCGCCCCATATGGATGGATGCATGATTGCTTGAAAATCAAGCTCATCCAATCGACTGATTGTAACAGGTGTTAAAAAGACAATTGCCACAAGCACTGCATAGGTCGTTATAACAATTTGTGAATATTGCCCAGGTACACGTTTAATTAAAACAGACATAAGTGCCCAAGTTAATGCAGCAATAAGCAGTGATAAGCCCCCAAGTTGATGAGATGAGCCGATATGGGCATTTCCGACAATGATACCGACACCGATTGTCGCTAAAATAACAGAAATTGATTTTTTAAACGTGATCTTTTCTTTTAAAATGATACGTGCAAATATCACCATAAATGCAGGTGTTGTTGAAGTAATGATGGCTCCCATTTGTGCAGTGGATAGTAGCGTACCGACTTCCTGGGTTACGATGGAAATTGTGTTTCCGACAAGTCCGATAATGAAAACCAAAAGCCAGTCTCGTTTTTCAATCCGCCAAGATTGTTTTGTTATAAAACCAATTGTCAGCAAAGCTAAAATCGCTATTACATACCGTAATAATACTAATTCAAGTGGTGGAACAACGTCTACCACAACTTTTACCACAACATACATCCCGCCCCAAATGCTAGCAGCGAGTGATAAATATAAAGAACCTAATATAGTGTTTTTCATTTTGTACCCTCCGTTTTAACTAAACATTTCCAGTCCCTAACGGAGATGCAATTTTCTGCCGTTAAGGAAGAATAATTGCAGGTACATCATTTTCGAATAGTGGTGACCACATCATCAGCTTTCAGCTCACTTTCAAAAATATTTATTTTCAATGATTTTAGCTATTCCGAGCTGCTAGGGATCATTCGTTTCAAACATCGGTAAGTTATAAAATATACTCATTTAAATATACAAGATTTTAGATTGATAAAACAACAAATAATAGTATTAAAGCTAGCGTGCCATTAAGATTATCCGTCAATCAAGATAGTATACTAATACTTGAAACACATGAAAAACCCCCACCTGGTCCTATTAACAACTGGTGGGGTTTCTATTTGGCTTAATGGATTCTAGTTGGGTTAAAAAGAGGATTTATAGGGTAGGGAAGCAAATGGTACAGTAATAATGCTGGTCAAATTGCAGTAGCTAATAAGGTAAGTGATAAAGCTGGAAAGAAAAGGTGGATTAGGATTAAAGAGCTCCCTTAAGAGTTTAATCCTAATCCACCTTTAAGTTAAATTTGGTGCATGACCTTTCCGAAAGCATCACAATCCGTTATATTTTCTTTCAATTTTCCTGAACTCATCCGATAGTTCAAATAGGGTGTGTAATACGGCTGTTTGAATATATAGATTCATATAATTATCATTGCTCTTCTTTTGAAAAGATAAATCATGTTTTTCATTAATTTTCCGAGTTATACATGCATTAATTTCGCTCCACATTTCTTTCGTTCCTTCTTTAATTTTAGTCTCCATAATCTCCCACTCCTTTTTTATTAGTTTATCCAATCTATTACATTCTTATACTTATTTTTTGGCCAAACTGGTAACTTTTTTATCTTGAAATTGATGTCTACTGTTAAAGTTATGATTCTTTGCGTAGGAAAAGGGGAGAGAAGCGACTAAAGTGTTAGTCCACAATTGTTTTTTTTAGAAATTAATAACCTCTAATGGATGATGACTTCTCCTTATTCTTGATTTAGCACATAATAAAGGTTTGAATGGGCTAAATCATTATTTTTTGTTTAATTCTAGACATAAAAGCTTTTTAATATCTTTTGGGTGATAAAAAGATCAATATTGTATTGGATATTTTGTAATACAGATTTCCTTCTCATTATCTAAGAAGGAAAATTCATAAGATTATGATGACTATATGAAATGTAAGTGGCTATTGAAAAAGTTATCTCACGAGGAAGAAAAAAAACGTTGCATAATTAAAGAATTAAAATTTATGAACAGGGAATTGCCTCATTACAAGGGAAAGATGGTTTCCTAGAGAAAGTAATATTTGATGATTATGATGTAGTCATAGTAAGGCGGATTTATTACTCCTGAATGGAAACAATCTTCATCTATTGGGCAATCGCTTGGTTGTAAACAAGATGAAAATAGTGGCATCATTACAGATTCTATGGGGCACACCAATATTGAGGGAGTTTATGCAGCTGGTGATACTTCTATAATTGCACCTTCACAAGTTATTATAGCTGCTGGTGAAGGAAGTAGGGTAACCATTGGAGTTAATACCGATTTAACTAATGAAGATTTTTCATAATGAACTAAATAGTAAAAGGACTTAAACGGGACTGTCATTAAGGCAGTCTTTTTTTATAAAATAGTGGATGTTTTTTTTGTGAAAACATGTACTTAAACTAACCATTCTTTTCTTCTTTATGGGAGTTGCTTTGGCAGCACTTTATCTTATGGATTTAAAGGGGAAGGATAGTTGCATAAGAATGTTAGGGATCATAAGGTGCTAGAGCAGCTTATTTTTTCAATTAAAGGGATTTGATGAAAGATAAGGAATAAAAATAAATTTTCTACAGAGAATACTTCTATTAAATACAAATTAGGAGTGTATATATGGAACAAACACTTTATGAAAAAGTCGGCGGAGAAGAAGCGATAGCAAAAGTTGTGGACTATTTTTACTCCGAATTGGTTCTTAAGGATGAGACAGTTAATCATTTTTTTGAAAAGACGGATATGGAAAAGCAACGCCGTCATCAAACAAAGTTCATTAGTTTTGCATTAGGTGGTCCAAAACAATATTCTGGACAGTCCATGGCAAAAGCTCACCAAGGATTGAATCTGCAACCAGACCATTTTAATGCCATTGTAAAACATCTTAATGATGCACTAGCTCACTTTGGAGTGAATGAAGCTGACATAGATACAGCTTTAACTAAAGTTGCTACACTAAGAGATGATATCTTGTATAAATGATTGATATTGAGCTATCAGGTGCTTTGCAAAGGAGCTGACTAGCATCTCTCCTTTGCAACCAAATTAATAGTAATAATATATTAATGGATTAGAAAAAAATAGTGTTAGGGAAGGAGGGATTGCGAATGTCTGTGAAAAAGCGGGTAACAGGATGGGTCGTTGTGCTTGCAATGTTTGTAGTTGTGACAACTCTAGGCTCACTCGGCGTATTTGCCGAATCCGGTGTTGTAGCTCAGCCTACGGGGAAATCGATTGAGGTCGAGTTAAACGATGATTACTTTAATCCGGAAGTCATCACTATTCCGAATGGAACAGTCACAACGTTGATATTGAAAAACAAAGGTACAAAAGAACACACCTTCACAGTGGGAAAACTAGGAATTGACGCCGAGGTCCAGCCAGGTAAAGAAAAAACCATTACCGTGCAACCGAAACAGCCCGGTACATATGAACTGACATGCCGGTACCATTTCCAGGAAGGAATGGTTGGGAAAGTAATAGTCAAATAAAAAGCAGGGCCAATATGAAGTGAACCCAAAAAGTTAGACACTTTATTTAGTTAGGCAACCTTGCCGTAAACCAACCTTAACTTTTATCAACTGACTTTGCACCCCTTCTTATTGTTTTTTTTATAAGAATATGATTAGACCTGTCCATTAGTACCAAATTAGGCCGGGGAATCTGATAAGGCCTTGCACCACTTTCCGCACGAGCGTAATTAAACTGAAGGAGTGCGTTAGAATAAGTGCAATTTTTAAGAATGAGGATAAATTCAAGTACTAGCGGTTTAATGGGTAGAAAAATTGGAGCCTTTTTAAATAAAACTGGATTTATTCTAGTCAAAATCTTAACAGATTACTAAAGTGTTAAGCCGTATGAGTATTTTAAAAAGATATGCATGTACTGGGTTAAGTTAACAAATATTATATGAAATATAACAAAAAATCACGGTCCCTTTATACGGATATAAAATTCAAGAGTTATTCTTGATTTACATCTAGAGGGAGGGATCGGAAATTGTCAAAATTTCAGGCCATATCTTCTTTGTTCATCTTGGTATTTATCATCATTTTCGTAACTTATAAAATCTCAGCATTCTCATCCAATCATTCCACAACGAATCATTCCACATCCAACCGCTACATTCAAGTACATTTGTTAGGCGTTAATGATTTTCACGGCCAACTAAACAAATATCAAATGGTTTCAGGAACCATGGCAGGTGGGGCTGAATACCTGTCTGCCCATTTAAAAAAATATAAACAAGAAAACCCAAATACACTACTTGTTCATGCAGGTGATATGGTAGGAGGAAGTCCCCCAATCTCTTCTCAATTTCAAGACGAACCCACGATTGAATTTTTAAACCTCCTGCACTTTGATGTCGGGACACCTGGAAATCATGAATTGGACGAAGGCGTAAATGAAATGAAACGTCTTATTTATGGAGGATTCAATAAAAAAACAGGTTATTTTCAAGGTGCCAATACTTCTTACAGTTCTGCAAATATAATCGATAGAAAGTCGGGTACTTCCGTGTTACCACCGTATGTTATTAAACAAATTGACGGAATTAATATTGGATTTATCGGGGTGGTAACAGAAGAGACCAACCTGTATGTGGCACCTGAAAATCGAAAAGAAGTAGAAATTACGGATGAAGTTTCAGCTATTAACCGAACCGTTAAGATTTTAAAGGAAAAAGGGATCAAAGTAATTGTTGTACTGGCACATGATTCAGCTAAATCAGATAAGGCAGGAGCAAATTCCAGCGGAGCTTTAGTGGAGATGGCTCCAAAAATCGATGATGAGGTCGATGTCATTTTTGCCGGTCACAGCCATGGATATGCCAATACCGTTGCAGCTGGTAAACTGATCGTTCAAGCTTATTCTAATGGGAAAGCCTTTTCTCAAGTAAAACTTGAAATTGACCCATATACTAAAAATATCGTTAAGAAACAAGCAAAGATTATTGTCACTGCACATCATCATATAAAACCAGATAAAGAAACGGTTGCTCTTCTAGATAAATACAGAAAAAGATTGGGGAGCCATTTTAATCAAGTAATAGGAGAAATGCCTGAAGAAATCAGACGAAATCAAGATGCAAACGGTGAATCCCCATTAGCGAAAATGATTGCAGAATCTGAGCGGGAAGCCCTGGGGGTAGATATAGCCTTTGTCCATCAAGGCGAAATGCGGAAAAGTTTAAAAAAAGGGGAGATCACTGTAGAAGACCTTTATACAGGCTTGCCTATGGGTCATAGTGTCAGTAAGTTAATCTTAACAGGAGATCAAATAAAACTTGCTTTAGAACAGCAGTGGGCGAAAGATTATGAAAATAGGTTACAAACGGTTGGTTTAACGTATAATTGGGACCCAAAAGCCCCAATTGGCAGCCGCGTTGTTGCGCTGAAAGACATGAAGGGTCAAGAGATTCAGGCAAGCAACGAATATGAAGTAGCCGTTAGTAACTATTTAGCTTCAGGCGGTGATAACTTCACTGCATTTGAACAAGGTAGACTCGTAGAATCCGGTCCGCAAGTTGTCACTGCACTAATACGCTATATCCAACAGAAGTATCCCCACGAAATTTTTCTCCCTTCATTGAAAGAATGAAGGGGAAATTACAAGGACTTGCATTAGTAAAGTGAACCCAAAAAGTTAGACACTTTATTTACTTAGGCAGCCTTGAGGGCATGAACCCGATAATCTACCGGGCACATGCTTTTAAATTTCACCTTGATTCGTTGATGAGTGTAGTAAAAGAATAAAGTTGATATTTGATACATCTTCCGAAATCTTACTACCAATAAAAGAAGAATAAATTCGGAGGGTTTTTGAGCAAAGGGTAACGTGTCATACGACAGTAGATATATGAATAGAACATCACTAAATTAAATAATATGATAACAGGGAGAAATGAGGTGATTGTCTGTTAGAAAGACTTAGAAAAATTGATATGAAAACAGCTGTATTTATGGGGATTAGCTTTTACTCTTTGACTATCTTAATCCATGTTCTTATTATTAAAGGCATTATTCCATTGACATGGGTTAATGGTGGACGGTCTGAATCTCTGGCTGCTCAGCTACCAATTTCTATTATGAATACCATTATTTCTATAATTGGAGGTTTTTTCACACTGTTTGTTGGCAGAAATATATTTTATAAAGGAATTACCGTGATATGTTGGTTTTTTGTTGTGCTTTGGTCATTTGGGTTTATACTGCAATTATTTGGAACAGCTTTTGAAAAAATGGTTTGTTCGTTAATATTGCTTCTTGGAGTCATCTCGAACTTGCGTATGGCGATTGAAACAAGATAGCACTAACACTTAAATTTTTATATGTACGGACTGTACACAAATGGTCTCATCCCGGACCTTGATTAAGACTAGTTTAACCTTTATTTTTTTACAGTAATCCTTAATGGATTTCTGAAATCAAGCTGGAACTTTTAAAAGGAAAAAACTGCAGGCAAACTTTCCAAACTCCCTTTTGTCGACAAACGGAACGTGAAAAATGCACTTAAACAAGGGGTGCGTTAGCTAAAGACCGGAACTGTCTTTAAAGAAGTTTTAGAGAAACTTTTTATAAAATCTACAAATATTTTCGACTATTGTTAATTTACTCTTTCAAAGGAGTTGCTTTGGCAGCTCCTTTCCTTACGGAATAAAAAGGTTCTGGTTGGTTTGTAAAATTCAGAAAAAAACAAAAAAATATTATTGACTTATGTTTTGATCTATATGTATTATGTATACATAACACATATGAAATTTTAACCAATCATATAGATTCAAATTATTCATATTGAAAAGACTTATCAAAAAGGGCGGATTAATATGGCAGGAATCCATTTAAAACCAATCGAAAAGGAAAGAACAACGCAAGATAAAGTTTATAAGCAAATAAAAAAAGCAATTTTATTTGGTGGTATTACCAGGGATGAAATATTTACAGAAGTTCAATTAGCGGAAAGGTTAAATACTTCAAGAACGCCAGTAAGGGCAGCTATTCAAGATTTGGTGAAGGAAGGATTACTTGTTTCTATTCCAAGGAAGGGATTAACGGTAAGAAAGATTACACCAGAGGAACAGGATGAAATCTTTTTACTAAGAAGTGCTATTGAAGTTGAATCGGTGAAAAAACTAACAGAAGAAATTACATCACCTGAACAACTGAGGTTACTTAAATTAATTCTGAAGCAACAAGAAGAAGCATTGCAAAATGATGATGCGATCAGTTTTATTAAGCTAGACCATGAGTTTCATCTCTCGCTGACAAGACTAGCAAACTTCACCATAATAGAGCAAGTTTTGAACAATCTTCATAACCTTACTCAGCTTATGGGTTTAAAAGCAGTCAGTAAACATGGGAGAATGAAGAAAGTTTTGATGGAACATAATCAGATTATCGAGGCTTTAGAGGAAAAAAACCCCGAACTAGCTTCACAGGCGATTTTAAACCATTTAGAAAAAACAAAAGAAACATTAATTATTGTTGATAATTCCTGATTCTCTATCAAATGCTTGAAAGGGGGGATTGCTCCTGATAAAAGGTAGTTTACTACATCTCTAGGGACAAAAAATAAGGGTTTAGAATCAACTTCAGCCTATGAAATAGAAGATATATTGCAAGGTCAAACCAAGTCTTTTGTCACGTTTATAGCAAAAGCCTTGGGGAAATTCTTCGAATGCCTTTTCCTGAGTTTTTTCTATAAATTGTAAGTCTTATTGTTGAAACAGTGAGAGATCAGTCAGAGCTAAGTCTATAGTTTATTGAAAATGAAAGCGTTTACCCACTGTCTCTTTGGTCCAATGCCAAAATTGGAAAACCTGATAATTTATATCGTTGGAAATATCTTTCTTATTGAAGGAGTAGTGGAAAAGATTCATGACATTTTATTTTACGGAGTGCAGATCACAATTATTAAAACGTATAAGTCAGCACTCATCAAGAAGTAAAAGAACACGTTGTTAATGTTCATAGGTAAAAGAGTAAAGGATATGACGGAATAAACATGAAATTCGATATATGTAGTGTCAAAACCTTTAATGTATACACAATACATAATACACCACACATAATACAATTAAGGTTCGCTGTTAAGCTGTTAAATGTTTCTTGTTTTCTTATTCAAACTTATAGGAGGAATCAGGTATGGTTAGAACAGGTAAAGAATATTTACAGACATTGAAAGATGATAGAGCAATCTATATAAATGGGGAACGGGTACAGGATGTGACGACCCACCCAGCTTTTACAGGAATTACACATACCATTGCAGGCTTATACGATTTAGCATCAGATGAATCTCAGAATATGACATACAAAACTGAGGACGGTACGCTAGCAAATAAAATATATATGATTCCAAGGAGCCGGGAAGAACTTAAAGAGAGAAGATTGGCGATTTCTAAATGGTCTGAAGCAACTTGTGGATTTGTCGGAAGAAGTCCTGATCACGTCGCCAGCTTTTTGGCTGCTTTTGCCAGTTCACCCGAAGTGTTTGATCGTGGAGGAGAAGGTTATGGAAATAATGTTTTGAATTTCTATAAACATGTGCGAGATGAGGATTTGTATGTAACATACGTTATTATTCCACCACAAATTGATCGAAGTAAAGCAGCTCATGAGCAGGAAGATAAATTTCTACCAGTTGGAGTGTACGAAGAAAGAGAAGATGGAATTATTGTTCGAGGTTCTCAAATGCTCGGTACTGCATCAGCGGTATCAGATTACTTATTTGTAAGTTGCCTTACACCACTCAGACCTGGTGATGAAGATTATGCTTTGTCTTTTGTACTGCCGATTCATGCAAAAGGATTAAAGTTTTATGCGAGACCTGGTTATGCAGAAAAATCACCAAGCACATTTGATTACCCATTATCCTCTCGTTTTGATGAAAGCGATTCATTAGTTGTTTTTGACGATGTATTTATTCCTTGGCAAGATATTTTTGTTTACAAAAATATTGACATCGTGAGAGCTCAGTTCCATGAAACACCAGCTCACGTATTAGGCAATAACCAAGCACAAATAAGATTTAGCAATAAATTGAAATTTTTGATTGGTGCTGCTCGAAAAGTTGCTGCTATGAATGGAATTGATAAAATCCCTTCAGTCCAAGAGAAGTTAGGGGAACTTGCTTCTATTGCGGCTTCTGTAGAAGGTAATCTTTTAGCTTCTGAATATAATTGTACCATCGACAAAAACGGTGTGGCACGACCGAATCCACGTTTTCTTTATGGAGTAGTAGGTCAACAGGAAACTATTTATGCTTCCACTATCAAAATTTTAAGGGAGTTATGCGGTGGAGGTGTTTTACAATTACCATCTTCATATAAAGAACTCATCAATCCTGAAACGAAAGATGATATGTATCAATATATACGTTCTACGGGAGTTGGGGCTGAGGAGAAAATTAAACTATTTAAGTTAGTATGGGATATCATTGGTTCAGAATTTGGAGGCAGACATCAACAGTATGAAATGTTCTATAATGGTGCACCTTTCGTAACGAAAGGCTTTTCATTTAGAAATTACGGATATGATGAGCCGGTTCAAATGGTGGATAAATTTTTAGAAAGCTATTCTCTTCCCACTCAGGTGAAAGAACTAATATAAATGAAAGGATGTTGAAGAAATGAAAATTGCATCAATACAATTAGAGATTAAAGATAGTGAATCTAAATCTGCTCGTATCGATCGTGTGGAGTCAATGGTTGATGGATTAAAAGGACAAGATTTAATCGTTTTGCCTGAAACGTGGGCAACGGGGTACTTTTCATTTGACCGTTATATTGACGAATCAGAAGAACTGAATGGGAATTTTGTACAACGTTTCTCCTCAAAGGCCAAGGAAGTTAATTCATATATATTTGCAGGTAGTTTTATAGAAAAAAATAATGGAAAATACTACAACACAAGTGTTCTATTTTCTCCTGATGGGACACTTATAGGAACCTATCGAAAAATGCATTTATTTCGTTATGGTTCAAAGGAAGGTCAAATATTGACGAGAGGAAATGAAACAACTGTAGTAGATACAGAATTCGGGAAAGTTGGCTTATCAACTTGCTATGATTTACGATTTCCTGAATTGTATCGTGCAGAAGTAGATTTAGGAGCAGAATTACTTCTAGTTACATCTGCTTGGCCACATAGAAGGCTGGAGCATTGGAAATTATTCAATTCAGTTCGAGCATTGGAAAACCAGTGTTTCTTGATTTCGAGTAATTGTGTTGGTAATACTAATGACGTCCTTTTAGCTGGTCATAGTCAAGTGGTTGATCCATGGGGGATTGTTGTGGCTGCCGGAGGAGATGAAGAAACTATTATAAAAACAGAGATTGATCCATCTCAGGTCACTAAAATTCGTGATGTATTCCCTAATTTGAAGCATCGAGTCTTAGATAGACAGGAGGAATTCAGTTGATAAATATTAATGTTTGTGGAAGAAATATTGTCGCAGATCCTAAACGATTACTTATTGCCGGCTATACGGGAAAAGACCAGGAGTCTGTAAAAAAACATATTGATGAATTGAAGGAGATCGGCGTTCCAGCTCCTCCGCAAGTTCCGATGATTTACGATCTTTCAACAAATCTTATTACAACAAATCAGTCAATTTCAGTTATTCAAGAAAATAGCAGCGGAGAAGCAGAAGTGGTCATAATGAAAATGGAAGGGAAATGGTATTTAGGACTAGGTAGTGATCACACGGACCGTGAGCTTGAAAAAGTGTCAATTCAGAAATCCAAACAAGTATGCAGCAAGCCTATTTCAACACAATTTTGGCCCTTGGATGACGTAAAAGATCGATGGGATGACATTGAAATGAGAAGCTGGATGATTGTTGATGGGGTGAAAAAAGAGTACCAAACAGGCAAACTGGAAGAATTCTTGCATCCTAAAGAATTGCTCAAAATTATAGAGGAACGTGGATATGATAGTGAGGATATGATTGTGTTTTGCGGAACATTACCAATTAAAAATGGTGAATTTATTTATGGGGAAGCATTTTCAGCAGAATTATATGATCGTTTAACGGATAACAAAATTCAATTAAATTATCAGGTTCATATTTTAGTGGATGCGGAGGCAGTATGACATGGGAAAATCAGAAATGAAAATGGTTAGAAAACCAGAAATTGAATTTGTAAAGTATAAAACCTTTGAGGCTGTACCTTCAAAAACTGTAGAAGGTGCATCCCAACGAATTATTGCGCAGATTCCAGATACTAATGTGGCAACTCGCATTCTTGAACTAGAGGCAGGTACTGATACATCCCCAGATGGAGTACAAGTCCATGATTTTTGGGAAGAATTATATATTATTGAGGGATCCTTAATTGATTTACGTCTAAATGAGGAATTTACAGAAGGAATGGTTGCTTGCCGTCCTCCTGGGATGGAGCATGGACCATGGAAATCACCTAATGGTTGCAGGATATTCGAAGTTCGCTATTATGCAGATCAGAATAAAGAAGAACATGAATTTGTCGATCATACCACTTTTGAAGCGCAGCCTTTTAGTAAGGTTAAGAGCCTTTCTGAAAGGATCATTGCTTCTGACCCTACTACAGGAGTCGCTACAAGAATTCTTCATAATGGTCCAGGGACAGACACTTCTCCTAATGGAGTGCAAGTCCACGATTTTTGGGAAGAATTATATATTATTGAAGGATCTTTAATCGATCTACGTCTAAATGAGGAATTTACAGCAGGAATGGTTGCTTGCCGTCCTCCTGGGATGGAGCATGGACCGTGGAAATCACCAGATGGCTGTAAGATTTTCGAGGTCCGTTACTACTCCAAGGAACAATAAACAGGTAGGTGTTAAACGAATCAGATCCTGCATTCCTATACGAATATGGTAATCTATCAAATGGCTTCTCGTGACATTAAACAACGAGGGGCCTTTTATCTCTGATACATTCTTACGCAGGATCCAAGTGCTGAATGCTCAAATTGATAATTGGATTACCTCAGGAAGTAAGTAACTGAATTTTTCGTGTAATGGATTATGTATACAGAATCCATTACACAAAAACTTTTGGAAACTTTTGATAGGATAATCGGATTAGCATGATTCATAAAAGAAGATAAAACAGAGGATGAAGAAACAAAAGAACATGTGTGTAAGTGTCTAGATGAGTTGAAGGATAAAAATTTGATTTTCTTGCTTAAATTTGTGCTTATGCTCTTTCATCAGGTGTACTAACTTGGAATCGTTAACAAATGGCGTGCGCATTCAATTGTTGGATGAATATGGAATATTTGTTTTTTACTTAGAATTAAATGAAAAATTTACAGCAGGAATGGTTGATGTCTGTCCACCGGGCACGAAACATGGTCCTTGGAAGTTACCAAACGGATGCAAGGTTTTTGAAGTCCAGTATTACACCAAATAAAATCGAGTAAACATTTTTTCCTAATTGATAAAAAACCATTATCTTGATGACGGAGGAGGTGAAGCATGTTGGAAGTATTCCATTTAGCACATCCACTAAAGGAATCCCTATATACAAGGGAGCCTCACGTAATGGCATTAGGTTTTTTTGATGGTGTTCATTTAGGTCATCAATCTCTGTTAAAGCAGGCCAAAAGTATAGCCGAGAAAAACAAACTTAAATTCACGGCGATGACCTTCGATCCACATCCAAATGAAGTAATCAAATTGGAGAAGGATTGGAGATATTTAACTCCTCTCGCTTTAAAGATTGAAAGAATGGCTGCTATTGGAGTGGACAAACTTTTTGTCATAAAGTTTAATTTATCATTTGCTTCCCTTCAGCCATCTGATTTTATTAAACAATATGTTTTAGGTCTTCAAGCTAAACACATAGTAGTAGGATTTGACTTTACCTTTGGGAATAAAGCTCAGGGTACTGTTGATTATTTGCAAAAAGTGAGCAAATACAACCCCTTTGATGTAACCGTCATTTCAAAACAGGTACATAATGACGAAAAAATTAGTTCAACTTTAATTAGAAAAATAGTAAGCGACGGAGATGTCCACCTTGTACCTTGCTATTTGGGACATCATTTTGAAATTAAAGGTTTCGTTTTTAATTCAAATAGACATAAACATGAGAAAAAGAAAAATATGGTGATCTATATCGAAAATAAATATATCCTGCCAAGACCAGGTATATATAGTGTGGAAATTAAAAACAAGAACAAAACTTGTCATGGCTTATTTATAAGATATGGGTCTAGCAAGAGAAATGATGAAATAAGCGGTCAAATTATAGAATGGCTGAAGGGAGGTGTTGTGGAAGAATTGACAGTTAAATTCATAAAACAGATACCTTTTGAGTCAATGGCTCAGTATAGTTAAAATTTTAAGGAGGTTACAAACTGATGGATGATAGAAATTTCAGAAATGCGATGGGGAAATTTGCTACAGGAGTAACAGTCATTACAACACTTTTAGAAGATGAAGCACACGGTATGACGGCGAATGCATTTATGTCAGTTTCCCTTAATCCAAGATTGGTCTTAATATCTATAGGCGAAAAAGCTAAAATGCTAGATAAAATTAATGAGTCTGGAAAATTTGCTGTAAATATATTGTCTGATGCTCAAAAAGAGTTATCCATGCATTTTGCGGGGCAAATTAAAGAAAACCGTCAGATTGAATTTGGCTGGATAAATGAACTGCCAGTAATAAAAGATGCTATAGCAAACATTGTATGTAAGGTCCATAGTAAACAAATAGCTGGGGACCATATACTCTTTATTGGAGAAGTAACTGATATCGTCATTAGCGAAGGGGCACCACTAGCCTTCTATGAAGGAAAATACGGCAAAATACTCAGCTAATCAGCTATAGGGAAAGAATGATAAAGGCAGGATTATTGTTTAAGTTTGATAATTAAAGTTGTGTTGAAAAGACTTGAATCCCAACTTGGAGCGTACTGGTTTCTTAATAAAGCGATGATCCTGTTTCGTGTTATTTGAAAAGACCGTATAGCTTTCTTGAAAACGCTTTGTTTTGTTAAGGAGGGGAAACTCATGCAAAGCAAAAATAAGACAACCGTCAGATCAATGGATATCCTTAATCTTTTCTTGACGCATACAAAGTTAAGTTTTAATGAAATCGTACATTTTTCAGGGATACCGAAAACATCTGTTCATCGAATGGTCATGTCACTTGAAGAGATGGGTCTTCTTCATAAAGAAAGTGATGGAAAATATTCACTTGGCCTGTTATTTCTTCATTTTGGCCATTTAGTAGCTGAACGCTTCGATATTCGGCAGGTAGCTTTGCCGATTATGCAAAAACTTCATGATGAGGTAGGGGAAGCTGTTAATCTCATTGTACAAGATGGCAAAGAGGCAATCTACATTGAGAAACTGGATACAAAACAGCGTGTAAGGCTTAATACGGCAATTGGCCGGAGAACACCGCTTTATGCCGGAGCGTGTTCTCGTGTCATTCTCGCTTTTCAGCCACATGATGAGCGGGAACAATATTTAGAGAAAATCGAACTGAAGTCGATCGCATCTGGAACGATTACTGATAAAGAGAGACTTCGTATTCTTCTAGAAGAGTCTC
This sequence comes from Peribacillus frigoritolerans, assembly GCF_030676415.1. Lineage (GTDB taxonomy): Bacteria > Bacillota > Bacilli > Bacillales > DSM-1321 > Peribacillus > Peribacillus frigoritolerans_A. Next base: position 77,801 of record NZ_JAUUTW010000009.1, read on the forward strand.
AAAAAATGGGATTTACGGTCAGTCACTCGGAACTTGAAAATTATATATCTGCGGTAGCTGCTCCTATTTTTAATAACAAAGGTTATATCATAGCGGGCATTAGTGTTGCTGGTCTTGAGGTGAATTACCAAAAGGAGTTGTTGCCTCCATTGGTTGAAAAGATTAAGAGTGCAGCACTCGAGATTTCACAGAAATTTGGATATACCGATAAACATGATATATCAATTTGTTCACGGTTGAGAACAAATTGCGATTGTCTTTAAGCTTTTTCACCAGAACGATTAGTGTCCTTATTTAAGGTATTTCTATAATGTATTGTGTATACACAATACATTATACGGAATACTTATGGGTTTGGAAGCTCATTAACTGCATGTTCAAGGTGATTATGAACAAGAAAGTAATACTAGAGGTAGAAGTAGCATCAATAAACAACGTAGGGGTTAGAATTTGACCTCGTATGTCAGGAGCAAAGTAAGCAAATAGCAGGAGATCAGACTCTATTTATCGGGGAAGTAACCTAGTTCGTTATTAATGATGGTGAACCTTTAACCTTCTATTAAAGGAAATGTAGAGGAATAGTGATCTTCACATCCAAGAATCCACATCCAGAAATTCAACTAATCCGGAGGTGTATTAAATTGAGTGGGAAAAAGAGACTGGACAAGAAATCAAAAAAGATATTATTTGCAAGTTTACTTGGTAGTACTATTGAATTTTTTGATTTCTTTCTTTATGGAACCGTTGCTGCACTTGTATTTAATAAACTGTATTTTCCTAATGATGATCCGTTTGTAAGTTTATTGCTTGCTTATGCATCATTTGGTATTACATTTTTTATACGGCCTCTTGGTGGGCTTGTTTTTAGTCATTTGGGAGACAAGTTTGGCAGGAAAAATACTCTCGTGCTTTCACTTCTATTAATGGGAGTTTCTACTGTGTGTATTGGACTCCTTCCAACATATAGCATGATAGGGCTTTGGGCACCGATCCTTCTTGTTTTTTTTCGTCTCGTTCAAGGTATTGGACTTGGTGGAGAATGGGGAGGAGCAATTCTCTTAGCGGTTGAATCTGCACCCAAAGAAAGACGTGGCTTTTTTGGAAGCTTTCCCGCAATGGGAATCCCTCTTGGGATGTTACTTGGAACATTCTCTATTTCGTTAATGAGTTTACTTCCAGAATCACAATTTCTATCATGGGGATGGAGAGTTCCATTTGTACTAAGTGCGGTTTTGGTGGTTATCGGTATTTGGATACGAAGAGGGATTGAGGAAACATCGGCATTTAAAGAAGAGAAAGAAAAAGGAAACGTCGTAAAAATCCCCCTCTTTGAGACAATACGATATCATTGGAAAGCTGTTTTAATTTCGTTAGGTGCAAAATGTGTTGAAGTTGGACCATTCTATTTATTTTCCACATTTTTTATATCCTATGCTACAGAAACACAAGGTTTTCCAAGGACAACAGCGTTAAATGTAATTACTGTTGCAACCATTGTTACAGCGATTTGCATGCCATTTATGGGAATGTTGTCTGATAAGATTGGCCGTAAAAGCGTTTTTCTTATTGGTACAATCGGAATTACTCTTTTTGCCTTTCCATACTTTTATTTATTCTCCTTACAATCTACTCCTTGGTTATACTTTATTTCAATAGTAGGCTTAGGAATTCTCTGGCCTCCAATTGCGGCGACTATTGGTACAATGTTTACCGAAATGTTTAGCACGAATGTTGGTTATACAGGAATAACACTTGGTTATCAAACAGGTTCTGCATTATTTGGTGGAACTGCTCCAATGATTGCGACTATTTTAGTGGGCACATACGATAATTCCTGGGTTCCACTTGCATCATTTTTAGTATTTCTTTGTATCGCATCTCTTATCTCAGTATTATTTGTCCGAAATAGTCAAAGTAAAAGTATTCCTCTCTCTGAAAATAGGAAAATAAACGAAAAGGATTCAGAAAATCAAATAAGCGGGTAATGGATTGTTTTCTTAGGGAGAACTAGTAAAAGGTTTAAAATCCAATGGAAAGGGTTTGATTACGATGAAAAAATATTTTTGCCTTCTATTAATAGTTTTGCTTTTTAGTTCGGTGTTTACAGGGAGTACGTCGGCGAAGAAAAAATCGAATCTAAAGGCTGATTTGATCTTTAAAAATGGTGACGTTTACACAGTTGATGAAGATCGAAGTTGGGCGGAAGCGGTTGCGGTTAGGGATGACGAGATTCTTTACGTTGGTGATGACGAGGGAGTTGCAGCTTTCAAAGGGACCGACACCAGAGTGATTGATCTGAAGGGGAAAATGCTTTTACCTGGATTTATCGACAGCCATGCCCATGCGTATCTTATGGCGGAAAGTCTTTTTTGGTTGGATATTACTAATTATTCCACCTTGGAAGAATACAAACAGGCCATCAAGGATTACTTAAAGGAGCATCCCGATATTAAGCAATTGCGTGGGGTAGGCTTTAACCAAAATTTAATCGAATCCAGTGGTCTTACTCCTAAAGAATGGCTCGCCCAAGTTGTCCCTGATATTCCTGCTGTCTTTATTTCAAGCAGCCATCACGATATATGGGTTAACTCAAAAGCACTTGAGAATGCAGGAATAGATAAAAACACCCCAAATCCGCAAGGAGGAATTATTGAACGCGATCTCAAAACAGGAGAGCCGACAGGGATTTTCCGCGAATTTTCCGCCCAAAACCTTGTGATTAGTGCTCTTCCTCAACCAGACTTTACGGTACAGCAATTTAAAGAAGCGCTTTTAGCTTTTCAGGAAATGGCTGCTAAAAATGGAGTTACCTCGGTATTTGTGCCCGTTCACTACCCAACCGAAAATTTGCTTAAAGCATTTGAAGATCTGGACAATGCAGGTAAATTGACCTTAAGGTACGATTTAGGGTTATGGGCTGATGAAACCAAAGGTACAGAGCAGATCGGGAGATTTAAAGAAGTGCGTGACAATTATCAAGGAGAGTTGTACAAGATAGATACAATTAAAATATTTTCTGACGGCGTCGGTGACAATCAACTGGTTTGGGATCAAGATATTTTAGAGGAGACCGTGGCTGCTTTAGATAAAGAGGGTTTCCGCGTCTATATCCATGCGATTGGCAATCAGGAATTTTATCCCAGCGGTAACTCTTTAGACGCTTTTGAATATGCGGCTGAAGTAAATGGAAAAAGAGATTCCCGGCATGTGATTACCCATCTAGACTGGGTTCGGGAAGATGATGTTGCCAGGTTTAAGGACTTAGGAGTAATACCTGTTCCTCAGCCCGCCTGGTTTGGAAATGATTGGTATGCTGATGTCAGAGGAGAAGAATTAAAGAATCTTAATCGGATGAATAGCTATTTTGAAGCAGGAATACCCGTTGCTTCATCAAGTGATTTTCCTTCCACAAGTGAATTTCTAAGTGACTTCCGGCCTTTTACAGGAATAGAGGTAGGGATAACAAGATTGGATCGGGACAAAACCGATCAAACCGAAAAAGCATTATGGCCTAAGGAAAAAGCATCTCTCGAGGAGATGATTACTAGCTATACAATAAACGGTGCTAATGTGATTTTCGCAGAGGATGAAAGAGGCTCTATTGAAGTGGGCAAAAAAGCGGACTTGGTCGTTTTGGATAAAAATCTTTTCGAGATCCCAGAAACGGAAATTAATGAAACGAAGATTTTGTTGAATTTGTTCGAGGGGAAGGAAGTATTCCGTGATCCCACGTTTATTAATGCATTCTATATAAAGACACTTGTTGAGCAATTCGAAGAAGATGGGGAATTTGCCAACCAAGGTGTTGCTCGTTCCTTACAGGCACATTTGGATACAGTGATCCGTTTGGAAGAACGGGAAGCAGCCAAAAGGGTTATCAAGCACATGCAAAGGTTTAACCAGTTACTTGACAAGCATAAAAAAGAAGGGGTGATATCCGTGGATGCGTATAACACACTTAAAACTTATACTGATTCTTTGATTAAGAAGTGGCAAAAGGATTGAAAGAAAGACTTTGGTTCCCAAGTTGATCTCGAATAATGTAGTTTCAAGGGGAGGGATATTGTTTGATTCGGTGTCTTGCCTTGCCATTCGAGCCAGAGCACAAGAGAATCAAATGTTTGTCGCTATGGCAAATCGAGTCGGACAGCTAGAGGAAACTTCGTTTTGTGGAGAGAGCTTGTTGTTGATCCATATGGCAGGGTAATTGCTGAAGCGGGACGTGGAGAAGAAGTATTATCAGCATCGATAGACTTGTCGCTTGTTCATGAGTAAACAACATTATCACTATCTGAAAGAGCGCAGGGTTACACCTTCAAAGGAAATTGGAGGGGGAATTCGGGAAATAATAATCTAATCATTCGAATCGTCTTTCTTAGAGTCATATATTTCATCAATGGAACAAAATGCCGTAATAAGCATTAATGCCAATCCTAAACAATTGCGAGATTCGTATCCATAGATAATCTCCGTGTGTCAGGCCTAATACGATGGAGCCATTACGGCTCGTCTCTTATTTAATCGGACCTTATTCGGTTCAACCAGAACAACACGCGGTGAGACATCTTCGTCTCTAACGACTAATTATGCAATCTTACATAATTAATGTAAGATTGCATAAAACTATTAATTTATTAAAAATTCAATATATTATAATTATTGTGAAAATATCATTGATTCAATCGTTAAATGATCAATCTCCGCTTGGTATGATATTTGCATATTAGTTAACTAATCACGAGTAAGGGTGGAGTGATACATGGAGAATGCAAAATTAAGACGTTCGTTAACAGTATTTCCTTTAGTGCTATTTGGATTGGCTTATATGGCACCTACAACAGTTTTTTCAACTTATGGGGTTGTTGCGGAAATAACGAAAGGGATGGTACCTGCTGCTTATATTATAGCTTTAGTTGGTATGTTGTTTACAGCCTATAGTTATGGTCAAATGGTTAAGGCCTACCCTGTTGCTGGTTCTGCATATACATTTACTCAAAAGGCTCTTAATCCTCATCTTGGATTCTTAGTAGGATGGGTTATTCTATTAGACTATTTATTTTTGCCAATGATCAATGGATTACTGATCGCTATTTACTTAAACGCATATTTTCCATCCGTTCCTTTTTCCGTCTGGTTAATTGGCTTTGTAATTTTAATCACCACTGTAAATATAATTGGAGTGAAAATAGCAACAAAAATAAATCTTTTATTAGTTGCCTGTCAATTCTTAATAATAGTTATATTTACATTCCTCTCAATTAAAGGGGTACTTAACGGAATGGGTTCAGGAACATTACTTATGAGTTCTCCATTTGTGAATGGAGATATACCCCTATCTTTAGTATTAGCGGGATCTTCCATTTTGTGTTTATCTTTTTTAGGATTTGATGCTGTTACCACATTTTCAGAGGAGACCATCAATCCGAAAAAAATAATACCAAAGGCCATTTTCCTTGTCGCATTAATAGGTGGAGGTCTGTTTGTCACCATCTCATACATCAGTCACCTTGTTTACCCAAATTTCCAGGCCTTTAAAGATCCAGATTCTGCTTCCTTGGAAATTGCTATGTACATCGGGGGTAATTTATTTCAATCTATTTTTCTAGCAGGTTATATTACGGGGGGGCTAGCTTCTGGTTTATCAGCTCATGCAAGTGTTTCGCGACTTTTGTATGCGATGGGGAGAGATGGAGTTCTTCCAAAGAAAATATTTGGTCATATTCATCCAAAATTTCAAACTCCAACACACAACATCATCATAGTTGGTATTTTTGCTTTATCTGCTTTATTTGTTGATTTAGTGACAGCCTCATCTTTTATTAACTTTGGGGCGCTTGTTGCCTTTACATTTGTCAATCTCTCGGTTATTTCCCATTATTTCATTAGAGAAAAAAAGCGAAACGGAATTAATGCACTGAAATACCTAATATTACCGATGATTGGTACGAGTTTCACAATTTGGTTATGGACCAGTCTTGATTCAAAGGCACTCTTACTCGGACTGGGATGGTTCGGAATTGGTGTCATCATGCTGCTTTCAAATACGAAAATGTTTAGTAAGCGGCCGCCAGAGCTTTCCATTGATAGTGCGATTGAAAAAGAAATTCAAGCATAAAAGCTTTATGTATTAAGGAGGATAATAATGGTAAATGCAGACATCATTCTTTCTGGTCAACATGTTTTTACTGGGTTACAAGATGAGCCAATAAAGGCAACTATCGCTATTAAAGATAATAAAATTATTAAAATCGGTTCTAAAGAAGAAATAATGTCATTTCTTGGAGATCTAACAAAAGTGTATGACATGGAAGAGGGACTAATTATTCCGGGATTTCATGATTTTCATATGCACATTATGATGGGAAGCATTTTACAGAAGGATAGTGCCAAATTATTTGATGCAGCTTCAGAAGAAGATGTAGCTAAAACAGTAGGTGAATTTGCAGAAACTAGACCAAATGATGAGTGGATATTTGGTGTTGGTTGGGATCATACCAATTGGAAGAAGAAAGTGCTTCCACATAGAACAACACTAGATAAATATATTTGTGATCGTCCTGTTTTACTATTCAATGCAGAAGTGCATTACGCATGGATCAATAGTAAAGCGATAGAAATGATTCAATTAACGAAGGATACCCCCGATCCGGAATATGGAGAAATTGGAAAAGATGAAAATGGGGAACTGACAGGCCTTCTATTTGAACAGGCAATTGGGTATGCGTCGGAACATGCATACAAATTACCGAAAGAAAAACGTGTAGAACTATTCCAAGGTTTTCTTAATGAAACAAAAAGATTGGGAATAACATCCGTTAATGATTTATACGGAGCTAAAATTGCGCCAAATCCATTAGACGATCTTGAAATTTTTAAGGAATTTGATAGAGAAGGGTTACTTACAACTAGAATCCACTTTTCACCGGAGTTAAAAATGGATGTAGCTGACGCAAAGGAATTACAAAAAGATTATCAGTCAGACAAGCTTACCTTTTCTGGATTAAAACAATTTATAGATGGTGTTGTGACAAGTCATACTGCTTTTTTATTGGATCATTACAAAGACCGTCCTGAAACAAAAGGTGGAACCACTTATCCAGCTGAAACAATTAAACAATTAGTAAAAAAGGCAGATAAGGAAAAATTTCAAATTCGTTTCCATGCTATTGGTAACGGTGCTGTCCGCTTAGCATTGGATGCATTTGAAGAAGCGAGAAACGTAAATGGAGAAAGAGACGCTAGACATGTCATTGAACATGTGGAGGTATTGCATCCAGACGATGTTCATCGCTTTAAGGAATTAAATGTAATCGCTTCCTTTCAACCTAAACATATCGAATTAATGGAAAGTGAGGCATATACAGCTAGAATTAGTGAAAAACAACAACCTCTATATTATCCTGTCAAAACACTAGTGGATACTGGTGCTAAAATTGCCTTTGGTACAGATTTTCCTGTAGTGCCCCTAAATCCTATGATGCGTATTTATCAGGCAATCACAAGAAAAGATTTAACCGGGAAGGCGTGGCAAGAGTCGGAAGGAGTAACATTAGCACAAGCGTTAAAATACTACACGGCTACACCGGCATTTGGGTCTTTTAGAGAAAATGAATTAGGCACATTGGAAGCAGGGAAGATAGCGGATATCGCAGTATTAAATAAAAATTTATTTAGCATATCAACAGAGGAAATTCTTGAAACGGAAGTGAAAATGACGATTATGGATGGAAAGATAGTATATGAAAACCAGGCCGTCCAAACTGTATAAGATAAAAAAATAATAAAAGTTGGGTAGTGAGAAGATGTCAAAAGTAAAAGTTGGTCTTATTCAAATTCATTGCGGAGAATTCATTGAACAAAATATTCAAAAAACGATAGGGAAAATAAAAGAAACAGTAAATAAAGGTGCACAAATCGTTTGCTTACAGGAATTATTTTCTTCGCAATATTTTCCGCAAACGGTTAATGTGGAAAATTACGATCTAGCTGAAGATGTAGATAGCGGTGCATTAGCCGAAATGGGTGAATTAGCGAAGGAATTAGCAATTGTCTTGATTGTTCCTTTTTACGAAAGAGCAGGTGCTGGTATTTATTTTAATAGTGCAGCTGTATTTGATGCTGATGGAAAATGTTTAGGCATTACAAGAAAAAATCATATTCCAGATGGTCCCCAGTATCATGAAAAATATTATTTCGTTCCAGGGAATACAGGGTATCCTGTCTATGAAACGGCTTATGGAAAAATAGGAGTTGGTATTTGTTGGGACGAGTGGTTTCCAGAAGTTGCCCGAATTTTGAGCTTACAAGGTGCAGAGATATTATTCTATCCTTCAGCTATTGGTTCAGAGCCAGATCATCCTGAACTATCAACAAGATCATCCTGGGAAAAGGCAATTTCTGCTCATGGCATTTCTAATGGTGTATTCGTTGCTGCGACAAATCGAGTGGGCCAGGAAAAGGATATGAATTTTTACGGTGGTTCATTCATTAGCGATACATTAGGGAATATTTTAGCTTCACTTGATGATGAAGAAGGAATTATTGTGCAAGAAATTGATTTAAAAGAAATAGAAGAGACTAGAAAAGTTCTGCAGTTCTTTAGAGACCGTCGTGTCGATACATACGGCCCTATATTACAAAAAGAAATACTTCCAACCCCATCCCCTTCAAAAAAGGGAACAAACAAAGCGCTGTTTAGTTAATCATTAAAAGGGAATAGCAGGTGGGATTACCTGCTCAGGCTGTAGATAAACTTGATAATTATTGAGTTTGCCGGAATTTATTTTCCACTCCAGGCACTCGCTCCAATCAACTTAGTTCTAATATTTAGATAGAAACCCTTTTGTCGACAAAAGGAGGTTCGGAATGCTCTCACAACCATGATTCTAAAGGTAAACTTAATTTTCCTTCTAGTTTTTCACCTTTTATATGGATGAAACCCTGAATAGATTGAAGAAGACTCCTGCCGAAAAACTGGCTAGCCGAGACCCCACAGACGCTTGCTTTGATGCGGCTTGGCAGACAGTCGGCGGAAAGGGAGCGGATTTCTGAAATCACCTGGAATGTTTTTTGAGGGTTTTAAAATTTGAGATAATCTATAGTTGAAAAGAAAAAAACCAATTTTCCTATATGGAGAGTTGGTTTTTTACGCTATTCATTTGTCGTTAATGTAAACAGACATTCTATATCTTGCTTTAGAGAAATAACGGGTGAATTAGCTTTTGATCGGAGCTTTCGCTAAGGCGGCTTTTTCTTTATATGACGGTTAGCGAAGGGCAATATGGGAAATACTAAGAGAATGAAATTGTTACTGAATTTTCAGAAAAATACATTGACGGGAAATTGTGGTTGTTATATATTATTAATAAGTTGAATTTATTGTTATATAACAGAAGGAGGAGTCAAGATGATGAACATTCATGATAAAGCCTATGAAAGTTATTTGAAGATTTGTGAAAGGTATGGAATCGAGTCGATAAACTTCGACCACTTCATCAAAAATTTAACCAAAGATCAGTTGGATGAATACAGTAAATTAGCCGTTTAAATGAAAGGGCGTGATTGCACAAGATGGACCTCCCGGTTGATGTAGATGTAGAAGCCAGTTAAAAACCCCACCAGTTGCTATGGGAACAGGTGGGGTTTTGTCATGTGTTTTAAGAGCTTATTTTTAATTAATAGGATAACTAGACTGACGAATAATCTTTTGCTTTGATACAAGTAGCGATAGCCATTTTAGTTTCATTTAAAAGGATTAAGTCTACTGGATATATATTCTCTGTATCTTGCCATACTATGTGCGGTGAAAGAAGTTCAAGAAATGCCGTATCACTTTTTGATGGTCTTTGCTTTCTGTAAACTGTGATAAAGATGTGCATGTTGCACAGATGTGTTTTGGCGATTTATACTCTCGATAGCCCTCTTTATTTGTTGTTGAGTACTTTATAGCTCGCCCGAAGGAAAAGGTAACAATCAAAATGTTCATCGTATTCATGGTCATGTTTGCGAAAGAACCCTTCCTTTGTTCGAGGCGTGTATAGGGTAAAGCCGGTATGATTCCTTTATTAAATAGGTAGCTTGTAATTGCTGGTGTTTTATAAGCTGCAGCAAGAGCTTCCGGTTTTCCAACGTTCTTAACACTTGTTCAACAAGTGGCTCTAAGATATGACTGTCATGTGTATTTCTAGGTGTTACAAGCTTTCCCAATACAAAACCGTTGTTCTAGGTGTTCTATGATTTTCTTATAAAACCAAACAATAAAATATCAATTACTATTACATTACTAGTAAAAGGGAAGCAGTGTAATAAAATTCAGTGGGTAAGAATACAAAATTCAGAATTTTCTTGAAAGTGATTCATACACATGTTAAAATTCATTTCAGGTAAGAATATTATAAATAAGATAATATTGGAATTATGTTGAAACTCGGTTTCTTAATAAGCAACAAAAATCAATAATGAAGGACTAAAGAATCTATTTAGGAAATAAAGTCTACCGGGATTTGAAACATTAAACGACGCCTTCTTGCCTATTACCTTAAAACATCAAAAATCAGCACAATGATCGTTATACATATCGACATAACTAATCATTCTTTTTATACAAGATTTTTTGGTAATAGAAAGAAACAATGTTGCTTATTAAGGAACTGTGAGCGTTGATTAAACATCTTCAGTTTTAATATTCTTCAAATCTATTGATAAGGGGGTGAGAAAGGTAACGGAAAGGGGGTAAATGAACGAAATAAGTTAAATTATCTTTAAGGGAGTTTGAATGAATGAAAGTAAATTTAAAACCAAACAATGTTAGTTCATTAACAAAGGTACTTGCAGTAGCTACGCAAAATCAATTTGCTGTCGGTTCGTTTACTCCTAGAGCTACAAAGATGGTAGCTCCTATACTTAGAGCGGCCCAAGAAAAGAAATCTGCGGTTATTGTTCAAACTTCTGAGAGGGAGCAGGAACGATATGGAATTAATTTAGCGGAATTTAGCCAAGAGTTTTATCGTGTGATCCAAGAGGAGAATATTACGATCCCTGCTGTGTTACATTTAGATCATACGAAGGATTTCAATGTAATTGCTGAAGCCATCGAAGTTGGTTTTACATCTGTTATGATTGATGCATCAGAGCAACCATTTAGGAAAAATATTGAGATAACAAAAAAGGTTGTTGAGTATGCACATTCAAGAGGCGTAACTGTCGAAGCTGAATTAGGCAAGATAGGGACAACCGACTTTATTGAAACCGACGTTGATGAAGAGCTATTTACAGAGCCTGCAGAAGCAAAACAGTTTGTTGAAGAGACATGTATTGATGCATTAGCGGTTTCTGTCGGAACTTCACATGGGGTTTATCTTGTTAAAGATCCAAAAATTGATATTGAACGTTTAATGGAAATTCGTGCATTAACATCAGTACCTTTAGTGTTACATGGCGGTTCAGGCACACCTTCAGAGCTGATTAAGAATGCAATTCAAATTCCTAATGGTGGAATTAGTAAAGTGAATATTGCAACGGATTTAGAACATATGATGATAAAAACTCTTAATCGAGAAAATCACGTTACAGAAAAAGAGTGGTCGGAACTACCGACTGAAACAGTGACTTTAGTCCAAAACGCAGTTCAGAACGTAGTAAAAGAAAAAATTGAAAACTTTTTAATAAGTAGTGATAGCGCTTCTTACTATGTTTAAGAAGTAATATGATACTAACTTTGAAATGTACCCCTTATTTAGACACATAGATAAACCCTTTAACCACATAATAGATGGCTATACCACTTATCGTTGAAGATAACTTTTTTTAGAAGAATTGCTAAGTTAATAGGAGGAAAAATAATATGTCTTTAGAAAGATCAAGTATAGTAACATTTGCTGGTAATCCAGTTACGTTAATTGGGAGTGAAATTCGTGTTGGTGATAATGCGCCAAATTTTGAAGTATTAGCAAACGATCTTTCAAAAGTTACACTTGAAGATTCAAAAGGGAAAGTCCGCCTTATTTCATGTGTTCCCTCTCTTGATACAGGAGTATGTGACGCACAAACACGGAAGTTTAACCAATTAGCTAGCAATCTAGGAAATGATGTAGAAGTGTTAACAATTAGTGTAGATCTTCCATTTGCACAAAAAAGATGGTGTGGAGCAGCAGGAATAGAACAAGCCCAAACCCTTTCAGATCATTTTAAGATGTCATTTGGAACAGCTTATGGCACATATATAAAGGAACATCGTTTAGAATGCCGTGCAGTATTCGTTGTAGATGAAAAAGATGTCGTACAGTATGTTGAATACGTTCCGGAAATTACGGAACACCCGAACTATGAAGCAGCTATAAAAGCAATTAAGTCTTTTATAAAAGTTAAAAAGTGATATTAGTAAGCAATATACACTATGTTTAAAGAACGCATATTGTTTTTCATTAATCCTAAGAAGTAAAATGTTTACGGCATTAAAATCTTTTTTTCTCAGTTTATTTTATAATAGAAAGGCTGCCTTACAAAAGGTCAGCCTCTTCTCCTATATGGTTTTAATAATGGGGTGGTGAGGTGCAAAAAGTTGTTATTAATAGGCTTAAAGTTAAAAACTGCATCCTGCTATGATAATAGTATTTAATTTTTGTTAATAAAGGGTTTGATAATATTCTGAATTTTATAATTTTTTCGTTGGAAAACTAAGGTAGTGGTGATAGTATAAAAAAGTGAAGAATTTATTAAATATAGAATAAAATGTTATATTTTACTCATTTATTGGAACGTTGTTGCCTATTAAGGGACAAAAAGGGTAGCTAGACTTTTTGAATTTTGGCAATGATCTTTAAAACAGACAGAATGATGTATTTTAAACAACTTAATTTAAATGATCAGGTTATATAAAATTTAGTACAATCATCCAATTCAAATTTTTTTACCCAGTATTGTATACAATACTGCATTCAATTTTGAATTCTTCTTGAGGAGAGGTATAAAGTGTTGAATAGTTTAGAAATAGATATCTATAAAAAAATCAAGCAAGCTATTATCCAGCAAAAGCTTCGGCCAAATATGCAACTAATAGAAAAGGATCTTGCTGAATCGTTTGGGGTAAGCCGTACCCCTGTTCGAAATGTTCTGCGCAGATTGGAATATGAAAAATTAGTGAAAATTAAAGAACATAAAGGGACCTTTGTCTCTTGTTCAACAATTGAAGAAGCCAAAGAAGTATTTGAAATGAGGAGAATCTTAGAAGGGGAAGCAGTGCGAAGAGCATGCAGACTCTCTAATGAGGAACAATTACAAGAACTAGAGACTCTAGTTGAAGAAGAACGACATATTTATGGTAGTCTGGATTTTTATGAGTCTTTAAAAATATCTGGGGATTTTCATTTGAAAATAGCTGAAATCGCAGGAAATTCGTATTTTTATCAATATCTCGAAGACTTAATTTCCCTAACTTATGTAATTATAGCAATCTATGGAAGGGGAAAAATGGAAACATGTGGTTCTCACGATCATTTGCAAATTTTTAATGCCATTAAGCAAAGGGATGTTGATCTTGCAGAACGCTTATCTCTCATTCATCTTAATGAAATTGAGTCGAATCTTCATTTTAATGAGGAATTACAGATCTCGTCTTCCTTGTCAGATATATTTCTTTAATTGTAAATTGATATATGATTATTGAAAGCGCTTACTAATGGGGGTTTTTAAGGAGGTGATACAGTCCTTCGAAAGCATTTTCGAATTTTAAAGTAGTTGTCATGTTGTTTTTTTTGCGATTTTAAAGAAACCCTGTTGCTTAATGTGCGACGATTCTCGAGTCAAACACAATAAGATGGTGGAGGATCGATGGAAAATAGTACTTTTAACAAAACAAATTCGCATGTTAATTCCTGTGAATGAAGAACAGAAAAGACCACTTAGAAGGAAGTTTGTATCATATCATAGCCTTGGCAAACATCTAAGACCTAACTTGTTAACCAATGCATTAAAATGCGGCAAAACAATAAAAAAGGGGTTGGATGTATCATGTCTACAAATTTAGAAAGTTACGTTCCACAAGAAACGCAGATCCAACATGATACGGGTGTGGATGAATCACTTAATCCGAAAACCGAGGAAGGTAGGACGGTAAGTCCGTTAGACTATATTTTCATGTGGGTTGGTGACGGTGTTAATCTAGGTAATATGACGCTTGGAGCCAGTATGATTGTAGCGGGAATCGCTACGTTAAACATCTTTCAGACATTTGCCGCAGCTATCATGGCAATTGGTATCATTTCAACTGTTTTTGCTTTAAATGACAGGCTCGGATACAGAACGGGAATACCATATGTTGTACAGCTTAGAATGTCCTTTGGGCTGAAAGGTTCCGTAATATCATCACTGATGCGCGGTATTCCCGCCATCGTTTGGTACGGTTTTCAAAGTTGGATTGGCGGAACTGCCTTAAATGAAATGGCGAAGATTATGACGGGCGGCTCCTTTGATAATGTTGCCATTTGCTTTGTAGTGCTACAGTTGGTGCAAATTGGGCTCTCGCTGTATGGATTCCATGCCATTAAATGGGTGGAAACGCTTGCGTCTATTGTTATTGTAGTGGCGCTTCTCTATGTATTTGGCGTTCTACTAACGTCCTATAGAGATGTTATTGCAGAAAAATGGGTTCATGCAGAAGGATCATGGGGCTTACCTTTCTTTGCATTGATCATGATGTTTATGGGAAATTATGCAGCTATCTTTTTAAGTGCAGCGGACTATTCAAGAGAGCTAAAATCTGGTATTAGCGACACAAAACGCGGGTTTTTGTACTTTCTTCCTATTTTAATAGCGTACGGCTTGACACTTGCAATCGGTGGAATGCTTGCTTCCGCAACCGGCATCAACAATCCTGTGAAAGCGTTCGCAGTCGTGGTGGATAACTCTTATATTACACTCTTTGTATCGGCATTTATTGTTTTGGGTGCGGTTGCAGTAAACATGGTTGCCAATATTATTCCGCCAACCTATGTTATTACATTGCTTACAAAAATGAAATATAAACCTGCAGTTACCATAACCGGACTGCTTGCATTTTGCTCATTCCCTTGGGTTCTTGTGCAGGATTCTTCGGCAAAGGGTCTTGGAATTTTCATTCTTATATATTCCGCATTTTTAGGACCGATTGTTTCTATATTATTAGTCGAATATTATATATTAAGAAAGCAAAGGGTAAATGTTGCAGATCTGTATAAGGAAGACGGTCCATTTGCCGGGTATAATCCAGCAGCGGTGCTTGCATTGCTTATCGGCGCCGGTGCAGCCTTTGTGAAAGTGGAGCTTGCTTGGATTATCGGCGTTGTTGTGGCAGGTATTGCCTATTTGCTTTTGATGAAATTTGCATTTAAAGATTCAAAATTCAAAAAGGGTACTATTTTTGAAAAGTAAACCTGTATTTCTATTTCCAGGGGTTATTCTCTCTGTCCATTTATAATGGATTGATGCAATCTGGGGGTGAAATAAACAAGGCAGTTGAGCAATGTCAATATACAGAAAATTGCGAAAAAGGGGTTGGGAGAATGAAGTTTGATTTAGTTATAAAGAACGGAAATGTAGTAATTGAAAATACAGTAGAACAACTAGATATCGGTATACTCAATGGTAAAATCGCAGAAATTTCAAAAGAAATAGTCGGAGAATCTGCTGAAATTATAGATGCTTCTCATCAATATGTCATGCCTGGGATGATAGATGCCCATGTCCATATTTGCGAGCCAGGCAGAACGGAGTGGGAAGGGTTTGTAACAGGAACTCAAGCACTAGCTGCAGGAGGGACAACATCATTTGTCGATATGCCATTAAACGCTTTGCCGGCAACGACTACAAAGAGGTCACTGCATTTAAAATTAAAATCTGCTGAAAATAAGGCGTATGTTGATTATGCTTTGTATGGTGGATTAGTGCCTGATAATCTCCAAGATTTAGAGGACCTTTCTAACGAAGGTGTTGTGGCCTTCAAATGTTTTATGGCAACATGTGGTAGTGAGGAAATTGGAGATTTTAAAAATGTTGATGATTTTACCCTATTTCAAGGTATGAAAAAACTATCAGAATTGGGGCATATTTTATCTATACATGCTGAGAATGCAGAGCTTACTGATAAACTGGCAATTGAAAAGAAAAAACAAGGGAAGACAACAGCAAGAGATTATGTAGAGTCCCGCCCCATTTTTACTGAGGTTGATGCTGTAAAACGTGCTTTGTTATTGGGTAAAGAGACTGGATGTAAATTACATTTTGTTCATATTAGCAGTGAAGAGGCTGTTGAAGAAATCCTTAAAGCACGTAAACTAGGACAAGAGGTTACGATAGAATCGTGTCCTCACTATTTCACGTTAGATATGGAAACCTTTGAAAGGATAGGACCTGTTGCGAAATGCGCTCCACCGCTTCGCACTAAAACAGAACAAGATAAATTATGGGAAGCTCTTAAGGAAGGGAAAATTGATATCCTGGCCTCAGACCATTCCCCATGTCCTCCAGAAATGAAGCAGAGCAACACCAATAATATGTTTGATGTGTGGGGAGGGATTAGTGGCTGCCAAAATAATGTTGATTTAATGTTTGACGAGGCAGTTAAGAATCGTGGGGTTTCTGTAAGTGATTTTTCAAAGATGATTGCGACAAAACCTGCAGAAATATTTAACTTAAGAAATAAAGGAAGCATTAAAGTTTCCTATGACGCTGATATCATTCTCCTTGATCCAAATAAATCATACACCATTCAGCCAGAAGATTTGTATTACCGTCATCAACAAAGCCCTTATGTTGGAAGAAAGATTAACTGCCGAGTGACGAAAACGTTTGTAAGGGGACAACTAGTATTTGATTTTGAAAAAGGGATTGTAAGTCATCCAATTGGGAAGTTCATTTCGGCAAAAAGTAGTTTCGTACAAGCATAAAGTTATGTAAAGAAGGTTGACCTAAAAGGGCATTTAAGTTGCTCTTAATGGCGTCATACCTTCTTTTTGTTATATTTTTTCAATGGTATTATGTCTGTGGATTGCTCTTGTGGTAAGATAAAGAAACAGGATCAGTAATATAGGATTTAATCGGAGGTTAATATAAATGGTTAAGTCAGTAGATAGGGCGTTAACAATTATTTCATTAGTGAGCAAGCGTAAAGAAGGGATTGGGGTTACTGAGCTGGCCTCCAACCTAGATTTAAATAAAAGCTCTATATTCAGATTATTAAGTACTCTTGTAGATCATGGATTCATCGAACAAAATCCTGAAACTAAAAAATATAGATTAGGCTATAAATATTTAGAATTAAGTTCGATGCTACTTGAATCTATTGACTTGAGAACTCAAGCTAAACCTTTTCTGGAAGAGTTAGAATCACATATTAATGAAGTGATCCACTTGACCGTATATGATCAAGGAGAGGTAATCTATATTGAAAAACTTGAGGGAAGTGAAACCCTTAGAACACATTCACAAGTAGGAAGACGGGCCCCAATGCATTGTACGGCAGTTGGGAAGGTAATCTTAGCCCATCTGCCATTAAATGAGATCGTAGATATAATTGACAAGCATGGTTTACCAAAACATACTGAACAAACGATTATAGATAAAGAATCTTTTTTTAAAGAATTGGGAAAAATAAGGAACGAAGGTATTGGTAGGGAAATTGAAGAAAATGAACAAGGAATCACCTGTATTGCAGCGCCAATTTTTGATAATCGGAAGAAAATTACCGCTGCTGTTAGTATATCAGGACCAAGCATACGAATGACTGAAGAAAGATTAACTGAAATTAAACCAATTATAATGGATATTGGTAAAAAGATTTCCAAAAGGCTTGGTTACACAGATAATTAAATAATGTGAAAAAAGAATTGGTATAAGACCAATTCTTTTTTTGTGGACAAAAGGGATTCGGGATTTTTCCTTCCTTATCACATTTATCAGGTGGAAAAGGCTTCTTTCCATGGTTTTTCCAATCCTTGATTTATTTCATCTTGAAGGCATCCTACCTCTGAATACAAACCTTTCACCAAGTCATAAATGAAAGTGAAATCAATGGCAGCCTCCATTTTACGAACCTAATTGTTCGGTGGCACCAGTTGATCTAAATAATCATTTCAAGTTGATCTCGCTGAATAGAATCATGTTTGGAAAGCATCCTCATCACCTCAAGTTTTAATCCTTCTATTTTAAAACAAATATGACTCTAGGCAAAAGTGTTCTATCTAAAAGGTAAGACAAAGTTGATTGGAACGGAAGGTACGAGACTCCTGCGGGAAAATTGCGTCTAGGTGAGACCCCGCAGGCGAAAGCCGAGGAGGCTCACCGACCGCCCGCGGAAAGCGAGTGCCTGGAGTGGAAATAAACGTCAAATTGTACACGCCAAAAAAATAGACAAACTCGATTTTCATCGAGTTTGTTTACAGTCTGAAAGAATTGGTATAAGACCAATTCTTTTTTTTGTAGACAAAAGGGTTTCTAAAAAGTTAAAACAAAGTTGATTGGAACGGAGGGTGCGATACTTCTGCGGGAAAAGCGAGTGCCCGGAGAGGAAATCAACATTCAAATTGTCTACAGTCTGAAAGAATGTATAAGACCAATTCTTTTTTTTGTAGAATTCAAGTTTATCTTCAAATAGGCACTTTGATCTTTTGTCCTTCGAAAAATTTTTATAAAAAATTTAATGGTAAAATACTTGAAATATTCAAAAAACGGTGATAATATCAAAATAAGAAACATGGTTAGTTAATAAGCAACAGAATATTTATTTTTTTAATTATTTAATGAAACTACGTTGCTTATTACGCGACTAAAAGGAGGAGTAAAAAGTGGATTTTTCTAAAGAGAAAGGCGAATTTTATAATAATCTAACGAAAACAATTCGCCGGCACATAGTTAAAATGACGAACCATGCTGGAAGTGGTCATCCCGGTGGTTCTTTATCAGCAACTGAACTAATGTCCGTCCTATTTTTTGAACACATGAATGTTGATCCTAACAACCCAGATTGGCAAGACCGAGATTGTTTCTTCCTATCTAAGGGTCATTGTACACCTGTATTTTATTCAGTATTAGCTGAAAAAGGTTTCTTCCCGGTTGAAGAGTTAATGACATTCAGGGATGTTGACGGTAGGTTACATGGACATCCATGTGGAGAGCATATTCCAGGTGTAGACATATCTTCAGGATCACTTGGTCAAGGATTATCAGTAGCTAATGGTGTTGGATTAATTGCAAAACTAGATGGTAGCAATAGAAGATCATATTGCATGATTGGTGATGGAGAATTACAAGAAGGTCAAGTATGGGAAGCGGCAATGACAACTGCACATTACAATCTTGATAACGTTTGTGCGATTATCGACTGGAACAAAATTCAACTTGATGATTTTGTTGAAAATGTAAAAGGTGTAAAAAATCTTGGTGATAAATTTAGAGCTTTCGGTTGGCACGTTGTTGAAATTGATGGTCATGATATTCATGCAGTTAATGAAGCATATAAAGAAGCTAAACGCACTAAAGGCAGACCTACTGCAATTCTAGCTCATACGGTTAAAGGCAAGGGAGTTTCATTTATGGAAGATACACATGATTGGCATGGAATGGCTCCGAATGATGAGCAATTAGAAATCGCTTTAAAGGAGTTGGCTTAAGATGGTAAATCAAGAAGCACCACGTAAAGGTTTTGCTGATGCACTAATTAGACTTGGAGAAAAACATGACAATTTAGTGGTACTTGACGCGGACTGCGCAAAATCAAATATGACAAATCTATATAAAAATAGATTTCCAGAACGCTTTTTCAACATCGGTATTTCTGAATGTGATCTAGTAGGTACTGCAGCTGGTATGGCAGTAGCAGGTAAAGTGCCATTTGCGAATGCTTATGCAAACTTCCTTACTGGGCGTGCATTTGATCAAATGAGAATTTCTGTATGTTATTCAAATAACAATGTGAAAATTGTCGGTCATAACGCTGGTACATCAGCTGCTCAAGAAGGTGCAACACATTTACCGCTTGAAGATATTTCATTAATGCGCTCACTTCCACGTATGACTGTAATTGTTCCAGCAGATGCGGTTGAAATGGAAAAAGCAGTAGAAGCTGCTTATTACCATGACGGACCAATTTACCTGCGTGTTGGCAAATTACCAGTACCGATCGTTACAAAAAAAGAAGAACCATTCAAAATAGGTAAAGCAATTAAATACCGTGAAGGATCTGATATTACAATCATCAGTACTGGGATAATGCTTGATGAATCACTAAAAGCAGTAGGTGAATTGGAAAAGCAAGGTGTAAGCGCTGAACTTTTACACATTCATACAATTAAACCTATTGATAAAGAAGCCATTATTGCATCTGCTGCGAAAACAAAACATGTTATCACAGTTGAAGAGCATTCAATTATAGGTGGATTAGGTAGTGCTGTTGCTGAAGTATTATCAGAAAGCCAACCAGCTAAATTAAGACGAATCGGTACAAATGATCGTTTTGGAGTTTCTGGAAAAATGGATGAATTACTTGATTTCTTTGAATTAAGAGCACACCGTATTGTTTCTACTGCAAATGAATTATTAGGGCATAGAGTAACTAGCTAATCACATTTTTAGATAATGAAAGGGGGAGGGTTTTTGTCAAACGCAACCCAATATCTAAGTTTAAAGGATACTTTAGACCTCTTCTCTAAATCGGATGACAGCCTTCGTGCTGAAATCAAAGCTCATTTAAATCAAACAAAACATAAGTTTATCGTTTTAGATGATGATCCAACCGGTGTCCAAACGGTACATGATATTTTTGTCATCACGGACTGGGGAAAAGACTGGATTAAAAAAGGATTATCTGATGAGAGAAGTGTACTTTATATTTTAACAAACACAAGAAGTTATAATGCAGAAAAGACGGAAAACATCAATAGGGAGATTGTCCAAAACATTGTTGACGTTACTAAGGAAATGGGCATTAATTATTCAATTATCAGTAGAAGTGACTCAACATTAAGAGGGCATTATCCACTTGAAATTGATGTGCTCCAAGATGAATTATTAAAAACTGCTGATGTACAAATTTCAGGTCATTTAATCATACCGGCTTTTTTTGAAGCACATCGTTACACCATAGATAATATTCATTATTTAGGTATGGATGGTCAGCTTGTCCCAGTAAATGAAACAGAATTTGCGAATGATTCCGTTTTCGGTTTCAATACTGCTAATTTGCCGAAATGGATTGAAGAGAAGACAAATGGAAGCGTAGCTTCAGAGTCAGCATTAATCATTTCACTGGAAGATATTCATAATGGCGGCATTGATAGAGTTTATGAGATTTTACTATCTGCTAACAATAATACTCCTATTATAGTAAATGCTAAATCTTATTATGATTTGGACATCGTATCATTAGCTGTCCTTAAAGCAATTGATTCTGGCAAGCAATTCTTGTTTAGAACTGCAGCATCTATTGTAAAATCGATTGCGGGAATTCAGGATCGTCCATATTTATCAGCTAATGAGATTGTTTCAAATGATGAAAGCCAAAACAATGGTGGATTTATTATAGTAGGTTCTCACACGAATAAAACTACGGAACAAATTAAGGAACTAATGAATAAATACCCGATTGAACAAATCGAAATGAATGTTGTGAAAGTTCTAAATAAAGAAACAAGAATTGAAGAGCTAACACGAGTATGTCAATTAGTAGACCAAAATATTTCTTCTAATCGCGATACGCTTGTATATACGAGTAGAGATTTAATTAGTGCGAAAGATAAGGAAGAAAACTTAAAGATCAGTCAAACTGTTTCAAGTTCTTTAGTTAAAGTTATTCGCTCACTAAAAGTAAAGCCGAAATTCATCATTGCAAAAGGTGGTATAACTTCGAGTGATGTGGCAACTGACGGCTTAGATATTAAATATGCAAAAATTTTAGGGCAAGCGATCGCCGGTGTTCCAGTATGGTTAACCGGAAGTGAAGCTAAGTTCAAAGATACACCTTATATCGTATTTCCAGGCAACGTTGGGGATAAAGATTCAATTGCTCAAATCTTTGAAAATATAAAAAAGGATCAAAAGGGAGAGATATAAATGGCTAAACAAAAAATGACAGCTGCTGAGTTAATTGCCTTGTACTTAGAAAAAAGGGGAGTGAAACATGTTTATGGTGTACCGGGAGCTGCAATTTTACCATTCTATGATGCAGTAAAAGAATTAACTAAAATTGAATCATATATTGTTCGTCACGAGCAAACGGGTGCTTTCATGGCTGATGGTTATTCAAGAGCAACTGGTGAAGTAGGCGTATGTGCTGCCACATCAGGTCCTGGTGGAACTAACTTCTTAACTGGCCTTTACGGTGCATGGATGGATTCCATTCCAATGATAGCCATTACCGGTCAACAAAAAAATAGTTTAATTGGAACCATGCAATTCCAAGAAGCGCCTATCGTTGAAATGGCAAAGCCTGTAACGAAAGCTGCATACCGTTTAACTGACGGTTCGAAAGCTGCTGAATTTATCCATGAAGCATGGGTAACAGCTACTACTGGCAGAAAAGGTCCAGTTCTTCTTGATTTACCAGTTGATCAACAAAAAGTTGAAATAGAAGTCGACTTAGATGTGCTTATCGGTTCTACTCCAGTCGATAACTTACCACAAGCTTCTGACGCTGATATAGAGAAAACATTAGAATTATTAAAAGATGCTAAAAGACCGGTCTTACTTTCTGGTGGAGGGGTCAACATTGCAAACGCTACCATTGAATTAAAAGCGTTAGCTGAAGAACTGCAAATCCCTGTAGTAACTTCTGGCATGGGGATGGATACTTTCCCTAACGATCACCCTTTATTCGCTGGACGTATGGGAACGATGCTTGATACTCCATTCGGTAACAAAACAATTGTTGAAGCTGACTTAGTAATCAACCTTGCCGGACGTTTCGCTGATCGTTCAACTGGTAATGTTTCGGTATTCACACAAAACGGTAAGAAAATTATCCACGTAAATCTTGATAATAAGGAAATTGGTAAAGTTGTACCAACGATTTTAGGTATCGTTTCTGATGTTAAAACATTCATGGTTAAACTTGCAGAAGCCCATAAAGCACTTGGTGCTCATGTAGCTGCAACTGCCGAAGTAGGTACTAGAGTTAACTTAACTGAAGAGCGTAAGAAATGGGCACGTAAAACGGATTACACAACACTTCCAATCAGACAAGAGCGTGCATTGCGAGAACTTCGTGAATTCTTAGATCGCGATGCCTTCGTATCACATGACTGCGGTATCAGCCAAATCTGGTCCTCTCAATTATTTGAAACGTATGTACCAAGAACATACTTATTAACTGGTGGTGCGGGGACAATGGGGTGGGGCCTTGGTGCAGCAATGGCAGCGAAACTTGCATTTCCTGAAAGACAAAGTGTAAACATCCTTGGTGATGGAAGCTTAGGGATGTCATTACAAGATATTGCTACAGCTGCAAAACATGATATTCCGGTCATTATTTTCTGTATGAATAACTCATTAATGGGATTGATTCGTCAACAACAAAACTGGTTCTATAATGAACGCCAAATTTCTACGGACTTAATTTACAAAAATGAATTATGTGATAATGAAGAGCGAGGAATCGACTTTGTTAAAACGGCTGAAGGTATGGGTGTTCGTGGTGAGCTTGTTACACATTATGATGATATCAAACCAGCTCTACAACGTGCAGTTGACTCAGGTAAACCATATTTAATCGAAGTTATAGTTGATCCAGATCCTAAGAACGCATGCGAATTCTCTAACAACGGTGCACTTAACGGATTCAAATACTCTGAAAAAATTGATTATTCTAAATAATCATCACTTTTGATGGGAGTGATTTTTTTGAAGCAATGGGATATAACCTATTGCTTCAAAAAACATATTAGTAATAAAAAGTAGTATTGACTGTACTTAAATAATAGGTTCATTAAAGGAGGGAAGCCGAAAAATCGGCGACACAATGTCAGCAAATCTTCATAATTCTATGAAAGTCGGAATTGTTCACTTTATGGCTTATCCGGAAACAATGGGTGGAGATGGTCCAGCTGTTGAAACAATTAAGAAAATTGTACAAGATGATTTTTTCTCTGGAATTGAAATTACATCCATTAACAATCCTGAAGAACGTAAAGAGGCTACTCAAATTTTACAATCTGGTGGAATGAATGTAGGATTTGGTGCACAACCGATTCTATTAAGAAACAAAGGAAACCTTAATTCTTTTGATGAAGCTGAGCGTAGAAGGGCTATCGATTTAGTAAAAGGCGGAATTGACCAAGCTTACGAAGTAAATGCTGCTAAACTTGGTTTCTTAAGTGGGGCTAAACCAGATACTCAACAAGATGTTGCCTTACAATTACTAACGAATTCTATCAAAGAATTATGCGATTATGCAAAATCTAAAGGTGATTTAGTACTCTCACTTGAAACATTTGATGATGAGACTGATAAGAAATGTCTAATCGGTTCGAATAAACTTGCTGTTGAAGTTGCAAAAGAAGTTCGTAAAGTAGATCCCACTTTCGGTTTAATGCTTGATTTAAGTCATTTACCAATGCAACGTGAAACGTCTCATGATGCATTAACGGTTGCTCGTGATTATATTAACCATGCCCATATCGGAAATTGCTATATTAAAGATACTTCTGATCCTGCTTACGGCGATCAGCATCCGCGTTTCGGATATCCAGGA
This sequence comes from Peribacillus frigoritolerans, assembly GCF_030676415.1. Lineage (GTDB taxonomy): Bacteria > Bacillota > Bacilli > Bacillales > DSM-1321 > Peribacillus > Peribacillus frigoritolerans_A. The sequence goes on from NZ_JAUUTW010000009.1 coordinate 102,513, forward strand.
AGTGAAGTTGATGTTTCTGAATTAGCAGAGTATTTACGATCTCTATTAGAAATTGGTTACATCGGTGAAGGCATAAAGAATATGGTCGCTTTTGAAGTAAAACCTGTCGGTACAGAATCATCAGATATTGTAATTGCACAGTCAAAACGTACTCTCGTTGATGCATGGTCATTATTACATTCAAAAAAAGGGCGTTTAGTTAGTTAGCTTATATATATGTACGATATGTATTAAACGGTGACAAGTGCTTTTGCTTGTCGCCGTTTAATCTAACTTTTAATTAGCTTATCATGCAGAATTCCTATTGAGCAACGACTAAATGTGTTAATATGACTTTGCATTAAGTAACTGGATTTAAATAACAAAAATTTTTCTTAGAGATTAAATTGGCAGGGAAGTGATCGATTGGTTAAACTTCAGAAGGATGTTGATGCTATAAGAATCAACACTAGAACCGAAGAACTTGCTGCTTGTTCATCCACATCTGTTGGTGTCACTAGACTACCTTTCACAGTGGAAAGTTTAAAAGCAGAAAGTCTAGTTGAAGAGTGGATGAAAGCAGCTGGGATGACGGTAAGAAAAGATGCTCTTAATAATATAATCGGACGTTATGAAGGGAAAGATCCTACAGCTCCAGTTTTAATGATTGGTTCACATTTAGATAGCGTGATTGAAGCAGGTAAATATGATGGTATTCTAGGTGTAATAACTGGAATCGAAGTTGTTCAAACTCTTAAGGATAATGGCATTATATTATACAATCCAATCGAAGTGGTAGGTTTTTGTGATGAGGAAGGAGTAAGGTTTCACTCAACTTTCCTTGGTAGTAAAGCAATTGCAGGAACTTTTACTGCTGAAGATTTAGAAAGAGCAGATGAACAAGGAATAACAATTGCTGAAGCGTTAAAAGGAATTGGTATTGCTGACCCATATGCTTATAAAAACGCTAGTCGTACTCCAGAAGAACTTCTCGCTTATTTGGAACTCCATATCGAACAGGGGCCTGTGCTTGAGAAGGAGAATGAACCTGTTGGCATAGTTCGTGGGATTGCTGGTGCTACAAGATTTTATTTTGAAATTATCGGGAAACCTGGACATGCAGGGACAGTTCCTGTTGCCCTTAGACAAGATGCGCTTTTAGGAGCTAGTGATCTCATTTCCTACATTGAGAACATCGCTATCCAAAATGAACCGTTAGTGGCGACTATCGGTAAACTTACTGTAAGCCCTGGTGCTAGTAATGTAATACCTGGCCTTGTAACAGGGACGCTGGATATCCGTGATTTAAATGTGGATCGTAAGAAAAAAGCCATTGATGCTATATTAACTGAAAGTGAAAGAGTAGCAAAAGCTAGAGGACTCCAAATTCATTTTGAACAGGTCATGGAAGCCGATCCTGTATACTGTGATGAACAATTGATTAAAGTAATCGAGGAGTCCATTAGCGAACTGGATGGTAGTGCTATCAGTCTTGTAAGCGGTGCTGGTCACGATGCAATGGCTATGGCGGATGTAACGAAAGTTGCAATGATTTTCGTTCGTTGTAAAGATGGTCTTAGTCATCATCCTGATGAATTCGTTACTGTAGAAGATATGGGTACAGGAGCTAGAGTTCTTTACTCTACAGTAATTAAGATAGCCACAAAACAATATTGAGGGACTTATAAGATTTTGTAGAGAATATAAGACTATAAACTAAAAGAGAACTTACAAAAAACTCGTGATCCGACTGTATCGGATCACGAGTTTTTTCAAAATGAATACATTTCAATTAGTACCTCTTGAACAAATCAGTCAACTGTTATCAGAAGCATTTTCCTATAAGATTGAATCCTTCGAAAAGCTCATTCGATAAGAAATATATTTAAGACAGAGATCCTTCATGCGATGAAACAGTCATGCGTATCGACTCAGATCCAATGGTTACAAAAGGAGTTCTGTATGGAATCTTTATCATGTTCATAAAAAAGCCACTGAAATTCCTGGATTCCTTCATAATCCAAGGATTCTGTAGCGTCACTTCCAGAAAAAAAGTCGAGAGTTACTCATCATATTGATCTCTGTCTGAGTGGGCAGTTTACCTTCAGTCAATATCTGCTTTAGTAGTAATTACAATAACTCATTAATCACTGTTACCCCTGAAAATTGAACTCATGAGTAAAGCTATACGTAAATGAAGTGAGTTTTTTGCATCATGAACGGAATAATTCAACATGTCCTCACATTTGGCAATTCGGTATTTAACGGTATTACGGTGAACAAACAGTTTCCTGGATGTAATAGCAAGTTCACAATTATTATCCAAATATACCAATAAGGTATTAACTAAGTCTTTTTCATCTTTATTTTTCGGGTACGATAGAGAACGTAAAGTATTTTCATAAAATTTTTTTAAATCTTTTTCGGGAATTAACCGAATCAGTTCTATTAATTGCTTGGTTTCGTAAAAGTTGATAAATTTATTTTGAAACAGTTCAGCCCCATTTGTCCATGCTTCCACTGCCTCTTCGTATGTAAGGTGGATATAGGTAAGGTCATTAGAAAAGTTACCAACTCCAAACGACAACGAAATTTTTAGATTTGAATAAGCCTCATTCTGGAATTCCTTCAGCCTTTCTTCTATTATGCTTTTAATCGAATCATTAATATTCAGAGGAGCTTGCATCAAAATAACAAAATATCCATCTTTCATAAAAACGATGTTGTTAGTATCTATTTTTAAAAATGATTTATGTAAAAATTTATATAAATAGTCGTATAATCTATTCATTATGTCTGAACTTTTTTGTAAAGCGTTTTGTTTATCATCATCAATCTTACATACAATGCATACGTATTTCATATTGTCGATTAAGCCATGCTGTTTTCCCCTATGAATAATTTCTTGTTTGTTAGAAATCTTTCCATCAACAAGGGAAGCAAAAAAGTTATTTTCTAGCAAACGACTGTTTTCTCTAATAGCCTCGTTTTTAAGCAGCGTGAATGAAATGACTGTTGATGCTTGTTCTATAGCTAATTGTGAAGATGGGTATGAAAGCTTCTCAGGGTGAAGAATTAATAGAAAATAGGGATAGGGACGCATTGTTTTCACCCGAAACATTTTTATAGAAATGTCCGTATTTTGGATGTCGATAGTAAGCTGGTTTTTCTCTAGGTATGTTTCTATATCACGTTTAATTTGTTCTTGAACATTTTTCATGACGATTTTCATATTTCCTGTACGAAAATGATGGGAAAAGGATGTCACATCACCAATAGGATCAAGTAGGAGAACAGGACATTTTAATAGGGAGCCAAGATTTTCAATTAAAGAATTCAGACTGTAGCCTTTTATCATCATATTGGTAAATTCCTTGTGAATATGCATCGCATAAAATAACTCTTCAATTTGGTTATCCCATATAAAGCTTAATAATTGATGAGCAACCGCACCTAATGTTAATGTCTCTGGAATTTGAATAATTGGAAATTCTAATGAGTCAGCCAATTCGATTACATCCTGCGGTATCTTATCAATGAATCTTTTAAGTTTAATGGCAATCCCTGCACATGGAAGTTCATTAATTTGGGAAATGAGATTGCATAATGCATGAGGGTCGTTTTTAAAAGCGTATCCTGTTGTCAATAATAGGGAGTTCTTAGCTAAAAAATTGATGGCATCTGGTGTTTCTGAAATCTCAATTGATTCTACTTTCCTTTTAAGTCCGGCATGTCCAGCAATAATTTTGGCTTCTTGAAACACATCAACGATAAATAAATCTTCTACCTTTTTCATCATACACCCTCTAATTCTACATTTTGTCAGTTTTTATTACTAGAAAGGGAAGCAAACGAATCTTGTTAAATTTGGACAAAAATTTAAATGGAAATTGTTTACATCGCATAATGATTTTGTGAATGAATCCGCTTATAATCAATTGTATAGAGGATTGAAGGTTAATGAAACTGTTTTCAAGATTTTTTTTAACATTCCATAAATCCCAAGTTTTTATTATATTTAGAAACTATATTTATATTTTGAGCGCATACAATTCGCCAGTTTTTGCCTGCTCTCAAGCTATTATTTGCTCTATCATTTTTCTCAGGTACGATGCTCGCATTCGTTCATCTATATTGTTTATGTTTAAAAAGTGCAACAGAAACGAGAGGATGTGGTTAAAGGGGCTTAATTGATGGAAACGTGAAATAGTCAGTAAAAGAGTCCGAATATTTAAAAAACATTAATGAAGCAGGAGTAAACGATGAAGACCGCGGAGGAAATGCCGTACAAAACAAGATAACAGCCAAGGCTGCGCATCTCGCTTCCTGTCTTCATAAAGGTGGATGCGATTCTTTCCAAAATTGCTTGATAGAAAGTGGAATCTACTAAATCTCAAAACGATGTTCAGAATGTAATAGTTGTATTTCATTCCGAATATTTACGTTCCAACAGCCCAAAGCAAGATGTTCGTTTCTTCATTATGCAACTGTAAAAGAGGATTGGCCTTGTAGTTTTTATGAAATTTGATTTCCCATAGAAAGGAATGAACCTATGGCTACATATGATTTACTCATTAGAAATGGAAATCTTGTAATGTTTGATTCGATTGTTCAAGGAGATATTGCAATTAAGGAAGGGAAAATAAAAGAAGTGACTATCGGAAAAAATATTGATGCTATAGCAACAAGAGAAATTAATGCTGAGGGGCAGCACATCCTCCCAGGATTAATTGATTCTCATGTTCATTTCAACGAGCCAGGCAGAACTGAGTGGGAAGGTGTTCAAACTGGTAGCAGAAGTTTAGCGGCAGGTGGGGTGACAACCTATTTTGATATGCCATTGAACAGTACACCGCCAACAATCAATAAAGAATATTTGGCATTAAAGAGAGCTTGCTCCGAAGAAAAGTCGGTAGTCAATTGCCGCTTTTGGGGTGGACTTATACCAGAAAATATTGAGAATATTAAGGAACTTGATGAAAATGGAGTAATTGGATTTAAAGCTTTTATGTCACCGAGCGGAATTGTCGATTTCAATCATGTCGATGATATTACGATTTTTAAAGGGATGAGAGAAATTGCCTCTGTAGGCTCACTTTTAGCCGTTCATGCTGAAAGTACAGTCATTTGTGATCAGCTTGCACAAGAAAAACAAAGACTAAATAAGACGACTGCAAAAGACTTCGTCGAATCAAGACCGATAATTTCCGAAATTGAAGCGGTAAGAAGAATAATTTCATATGCAGAAGCTACAGGGTGTAAGCTGCATATTGTTCATGCGAGCAGCCGGAAAGTAGTGGATGTCATTAATCAGGCAAAGCAAAGAGGCCTGGATATTACGGTAGAAACATGCCCTCATTATTTATCTTTGACATTAAAAGACTTAGAGGAAAAAGGCGGATTGGCAAAATGCTGCCCTCCACTGCGTGATGATGAAGAAGTAGAACAATTATGGGAAGCTGTAGCAAACGGTGAAATTGACGTTATAGCATCCGACCATTCACCAGCACCTCCATCTATGAAAGAGGTAATAAATGAAGACTTTTTCAGTGCCTGGGGTGGGATTTCCGGTGCCCAATCTACGCTCAATATATTGTTGACAGAGGGGCATTTCAACCGTAATCTTCCTCTGGGGAAAATTGTTGAATTAACATCAACGAATCCAGCTAAGTTATTTGGCCTTTATCCCCATAAAGGGATAATAGCCGTTGATAGTGACGCTGATCTGGCGATAGTTGATCTGAACAGAAGCTTCGAGCTGAAAAAGGAAAATTTGTTCTACCGCCATCAGCAGTCGCCTTATGTTGGCAGGACATTCAAAGGGCAAGTAACGACAACGATCGTCAATGGGGCTATTGTTTTTGAAAATGGAAGCATTACCACTGTGGAAAAAATTAAAATCTAGGATTGTTAAGCTATAGGACTGAGAAAATCTCAATTCATTTTATTAGCTTATTATGGATGAGTCGCTTAAGCCTGTAAGGAACTAGGACCTGATTACCTAAAAGAGAAAGTCATGGATGAAGAAATAAGAAGATAAACTGTTTTATCTATAATAGACAAAAATATAAAGCGTTTTTATCGATTAGGCATAAAGACTAATTAAATGAAAGCGTTTAATTTTTATATAAGGGACTTAATTGTTTCTGAAACAAGCTAATAATATATGAAAAGAAGCTTCAATTATAAGTTGATCTATATCGGGAACAGGGCACACCATGAGTTACATATTTTCAAAGGGCGCCTGCTTATATTGGCTCACGATTAAAACGTTGATTGGTGTCATATGAATTAGCTCACAAAATACGATTAAAAGGAGAGTTTAAAAGATGGGTTATCCTAAAGATTTATTAGCAAGCAGATCAATAATTGAGCACGGTAAATATGCTTTAATTGCACCTGAAGGATTGGTTAATAATGTTGTTCCGGGATTTGAGAATTGTATCATTTCCATATTGGGTTCTCCAAAGCTTGGAGCAAGCTTTGTCGATTACATTGTGACAATGCAAAAGGAAGGAAGGAACAGCGAGGGGTTTGGTGGACAAGAAGATGTAGAGACATTTGTCTATGTTATTGAAGGGAAAATAAAAGCTGCTGCAGGTGAACAAGAGTTTGTCCTCGATGAAAGCGGTTATTTGTACTGTCCGCCAGGAACAAAGATGTATTTAGAAAACCAATTGGATGGAGATTCTAAACTATTCCTATATAAGCAAAAGTATCGTCCACTTGAAGGACGGAGACCATGGGTTTATTCAAACCATGCGAACAATATTGAATTTAGGATTTATGATGATATGCATAATGTCCATCTTAAAGATCTTTTGCCTGCTGATATAGATTTTGATATGAATTTTCATATTCTATCCTTTGATCCTGCTGCATCTCATCCGTTCATCGAAACACATGTGCAAGAACATGGCGCCTACTTACTCTCGGGAGAAGGGATGTATAATCTGGATAATCAGTGGGTTCCTGTAAAGAAAGGAGATTACATTTTTATGGGTCCATATGTACATCAAGCAGCCTATGCGGTAGGTAGAGAAAATTTAACCTATGTTTACTCTAAAGATTGTAATCGTGATGCATCCTTGTAAAAGGTCACATCACTTAGAAGGAATGCGTAGATGCCTACTTTTAGAGATTTAATGCGGGCAGAATCTGGATTATAGGGAGATCTGGTAAGTGTAATTCAAAACCATTAAATATTAAAGAGGTGCTGAGATATGGACCAGAATGTAATTTTGAACAAAAAGTCGATAATAGAGGAAAGAGTTTTTGAAATCGATAAAATAGCAAAATTCGATTCTAATGCACCACAAAAAAATTATTTCTATGAAACGGATAAAACTGTTGGGGCAGTTTGGTGTCTTGAACCTGAGCAGGAAGTATTTTTACATTCCCATTCGAATGTTGATGATATTTGGGTTTGCATTGAGGGGGAAGGAACATACTTTCCTGATTTAGAGAATGAGATTACGATCAGAAAAGGAATGGTAGTATTGGCCAAGCCTAATCAAATTCATGGAATGCGTAATACAGGAAACAGTCGATTCATGTTTGTAGGCTTTGCTGCAGGGGCATTGCCTATGGATATAACGAGATATTAGAAAAAGGTAAAAATTATTAAACAATTACAAAATAATTTAAGTTTCTTCTTTCAAAAAACAAAAAAAGTGATTAAGGCGAAGCGATTGTAATGAAGACAGCGCTTCGCTTATATTTTTATCTATAAAAAGAGATGATTTGTAATTTTTACGAAGAAACTATGGATTCCAGGGGTAATCAATACTTTTAAGAACTGGCTTCCTTAAAAACTCGCAAACAGATTTTGTGAAAAATCCAGATATCGGAAATGGTGATGATTAAGATGACACAGCAAGGAGTTACTGTAACATTATTGTCCTCTTTACAGTGGCTTTTTTTTATTTTTGCCAATACGGTTGTCGTACCAATTTCTGTAGGAGCAGCATTCCAGCTTCCTACAGAAACAATTGAAATGACGATAAGATGCTCCTTTATCTTTACAGGAATATCCTGTATTCTACAGGCCTGGATTGGGCATCGTTATCCATTATTGGACAGCCATTCGGGGCTAATGTGGGGTCTGATGATAAATATGGGCATCTCTGCATCTGCACTCGGATTGGATTTTGCAACCGTAGGAGGAGGAATTGCAACAGGTATTTTGCTGGCTGGAGCTGTAACCGTACTGCTTGCGGCATTTAACCTGATTTATATCATACAGAAAGTAATTAAGCCGATGGTGATAAGTGTTTATATATTTTTGCTAACCTTTCAGCTCATCTTTATTTTCTTCAAAGGTATGTTTAAAATAACCGAAAGTGGAACAATTGATCTCCCTGTCAGTTTGTTTTCAATCTTGATTGTCATCTTCGTTGGCTTATTAAGGGTTAAAGGAGGGAAAATACTAGGCAATTTCTCAATCCTAATTGGAATTATCGTAGGATGGTCATTATATCGAATTATTTTCCCTTCAGATCTTCCGACGGCTAGCTCTTCAGGTATGGCATTCACTTTCTTTCCCCTTGGAACTCCAAACTTGAATATTGGTATTATTTTTGTCTCCTTTTTTGCGGTCCTTCTGAATTTAACGAATTCTTTCGCTTCTATTCAAGCTGTTGCAGATGTTTACAAGGAAAAGGTGGAACATAGTCAATACAGGAGATCTATTTTTGTAACAGGTATTTTTGCGTTTATCACTTCGATTTTTGGCTTGGTCCCTTTTACACCATTTACATCTACGATAGGGTTTTTACAAAGTACCAAGTTATTTAAACGAGAGCCATTCATTATAAGCGGATTCTTGTTTACTCTCCTTGGAATTATTCCCCCATTAGGGAGATTCTTAGGAACAATACCACTAACAATAGGTAACGCTGTTTTATTTGTCGCATACCTTCAATTGTTTGGGACCGCATTAAACAGCCTAAAAGGAACGTTATTCAACTCTGAAACGATACTCCGTTTAGCGGGACCAGTCCTAGCTGGAGTTAGCATTATGAATATCCCGCCAGCATTATTCGGCAGTATTCCTGTCCTCTTGCAGCCTTTCATTACAAATGGTCTAATTATGGGTGTCATTATATCGATCGTTATGGAAAAACTCATTGATTGGAATAAGTTAACAAATAAATGGGAAGTCGGGCAGTAACCGAATTATCTACCTGAAAATGGATTAATGAGCAACAACAACAAAAAGTGATTATTCTAAAAAAAAAGGATTTCATTTTAGTGAAGAAAAAAGGAGTTCATATAATATTGACTACTTTGGACATCTCTAACGATAACCTTGAAATTGATTATAAGAAAACAAAACAATAAATTGAGAACTTGATTAATCGATAACAAATTAAGTATTGAACCCGTTCAAAGGTAGGAGAGATTCCCTGGTTTATATTCTTTTCGGCGTATGCCGGGAGTCAAACTAATTTTTAAAGGAGGAATACAACATGGGAGAATATGTGAAAATAGGTAATCTTCAAGTGGCTCCGGTACTTTTTGAATTTATCAATAAAGATGGGCTACCTGGAAGCGAACTGAATCAGGAACAATTTTGGGTTGATTTTGAAAAATTGGTACATGACATGTCTCCAAAAAACAAAAAAATGTTAGCTCGCCGTGATGAAATTCAAACCAAAATCAATAGATGGCACAGAGAAAATAAAGAGAGGGACTTTGCTAAATATAAATCATTTTTACAAGAAATTGGCTATCTCGAACCTGAAGGAGAAGACTTTCATATTACGACAGAAGGGGTAGATGATGAAATAGCCTTCCAAGCTGGGCCGCAGCTAGTTGTCCCGGTTGATAATGCTCGTTATGCTATTAACGCTTCTAATGCAAGGTGGGGAAGCCTTTATAATGCCCTTTATGGAACAGATGTTATTAGCGAAAAAAAAGGAGCCTACCGAGAAGGGAGCTACAATGAAGTACGCGGTGGAGAAGTCATTTCATTTGCAAAGGATTTTCTTGATCAAGTAACTCCTTTAAAGGATCATTCACATAAAGACGCTGTGAAATATGCAGTAGTAGATGGGAAATTAGCTGTTACACTCAAAGATGGAGAAATTACGAGTTTAGTAGAGGAATCTAAGCTAGTTGGCAATCAAGGTGAATATGAAAAGCCATCGGCTATTTTATTAAAAAATAATGGGTTGCATTTTGAAATTCAGATTGATAGAAGTCACCCGATCGGTAAAATAGATAAAGCAGGCGTTAAGGACATTCTAATGGAATCTACCCTTACGACCATTATGGATTGTGAGGATTCTGTTGCCGCAGTGGATGCTGATGATAAAGTCCTGGTATATCGAAATTGGTTAGGTCTTATGAGAGGTGATCTGACTGTAACTTTCAAAAAGGATAATAAAATGATGACACGTACAATGAACCCGGATCGTTTATACAGAGCACCAGATGGAGAAGATTTCTCTTTGCCTGGTCGTTCACTTATGTTTGTCCGTAACGTGGGACACTTAATGACCACAAACGCAGTCCTAGATGCAAATGGTGAGGAGATTCCTGAAGGGATTATGGATACAGTCATAACTAGTTTACTTGCCAAACATTCCCTGTTGGGGAATGGTAAATATCAAAATTCATCTAAAGGATCAGTTTATATCGTAAAGCCCAAAATGCATGGATCCGAAGAGGTGGCTTTTGCCAATGAACTCTTTGATCGTGTGGAAGACATGCTTGGTCTACGGCGAAATACATTGAAAATTGGTGTTATGGACGAAGAACGTCGAACTTCATTGAACTTGAAAGCTTGTATCCGCCAAGTTAAAGAAAGAGTGGCATTTATTAATACCGGGTTCCTAGATCGAACGGGAGACGAAATTCATACTTCAATGGAAGCCGGACCTATGATCCTCAAAAATAACATGAAAGGATCAAAATGGCTACAAGGTTATGAAAAATCGAATGTCATTGTAGGTCTGGCAACCGGTTTTCAAGGTCGAGCTCAAATTGGTAAAGGAATGTGGGCAATACCTGATATGATGGCGGAAATGCTAACGCAAAAGATTGGCCATCTGAAAGCAGGGGCGAATACATCATGGGTGCCTTCACCAACTGCAGCGACATTGCATGCTCTTCATTATCATCAAGTGGATGTAAAAAAGGTACAAGATGAGTTGAAAAAGAATCCAGTAAATTTACGTGATGATATTTTAGAAATCCCAGTGGCTCAAAACCCCGAATGGAGTCCGGAAGAAATTCAGGAAGAGCTAGATAACAATGCTCAAGGTATCCTCGGTTATGTTGTACGTTGGGTAGAACAAGGAATTGGTTGTTCTAAAGTACCAGATATCAACAATGTAGGGTTGATGGAAGACCGTGCCACACTAAGAATTTCGAGTCAGCATATCGCTAACTGGCTACACCACGGAATTTGTACAAAAGGACAGGTTTTGGAGACTTTACAACGAATGGCTAAAGTAGTGGATGAACAAAACAGTGGAGATTCAGCATATCAATGTATCGCGGGAAATTTCGACAGCTCAGTGGCGTTTCAAGCGGCATGCGACCTAGTGTTTCAAGGCTATAACCAACCAAGTGGGTATACTGAGCCAATCCTGCATCGACGACGCATTGAAGCGAAGAAAAATAAGTTGTAACAATAAGTGATTTCTGGGGCATTCAGACCAACCAGGATGCAATGTTATTAAATTCATGAAGCTTAGCGTAGTGTCATAACTTAACTTCTACTAGTAAATTCATGCGGGGCATCGGAATAAAATAAGTGATTATTCGATAAAATGGGGAACAAGTGATCAAGATTACTTGTTCCCCATTTTGGTCTAATTCTTTATAAAAAGAAGAAGCTAAGTAGACATATATGAATTAGATGTAACAAGAATTGACATCATCTTTTTAGTTTTGCAGACCATCAGAAGTTAATTTGGACGGCATAAGTAGAACTAGTATCTTAATTTATCAAAAAATACCAGTGAAATATGATAAGGAGCTAACTATAACAATAAGTACCAATTCATTTGATCATAGAAATCTGTATATGATTGGTTTGCTTTCAGTTGGTTATTTTGCACAAAAAAACACCGAAATACTAACAGAATTGTCAATGAAGTTAAATGCGAAAGCAAGTAAAATAATAGATGACATAAATTTTGTGAATATTCATAACGTGAATGGGTATTGTGAAGGGAAGCGATGTAATGGTCAATCAAAACGGAAAATTGATCGATGAAAAGGATGATGGTGCGTTCGATGATAGAATGGTTAGCATCTTTCGGGGCAACAGAGAGTAATGGGTTGACCGGGTTATTATATTCCAAGGAATGGATGAGCGCTCAGCAGGAAATGAAAGCTGAGATGGAAAAAGAAAACCTTATTACATATTTTTATAGTATTGGCAACTTGTTTGGCAGGCTTGAGTAAACGGACCACACCGGTCAAATAGACTCGGTCAAGGATGGAGGGAATATGACGGCGGATATGGGGTCGTCAGCCTATTGTCGGGCAGCGCCGTTATACGGTGAAAATCATTGGTGAGAGTGATCATGCGGGCACCACTCCCATGCATACAGGAAGGATGCTGTCGGTTTGGCTTCGGAATTCAATGTTCCGAATGTCATCACGAGGAAGAGGTTCTTGAAAGGTTTGTAAGGACATCTTTTCGACTTTCGATTCCTTGCCAAAGAAAGCGGAAATGAAGCTGTAGGGTTTCACAATGGATGGATGTCAAACCTGTTGCGATGGATTGGGAAATGAATCGCCTTGTCGGAAAGGTAGCTTAAGAGAAGAATATATCATACCCAGATATGGTCAGCGGAGCCGGCCATGATGCACAGGTATTTGGTTCGTTTTGTCCGGCTTGCTTGCTGTTCGTTCCAAGAAAGGGGGGCATCAGCCATTCACCTTAGGAGTTTACGAGTGTTGCGGATATGGAAAAGGGAATCGAAGGTTTAAGTGACACACTTTATAAATTAGCCTATTGAAGGAGTTGGTTAAAATGGCATATTCAGAATTGAATGCACCGATGAGAACGATCATGACACCAGGACCGGTCGAAGTTGACCCGCGTGTTTTAAGGGCGATGAGCACACCGATATTAGGGCAATTCGATCCTGCATTCACCACTATCATGAATGAAGTGATGGAAATGCTGCGTCTAGTTTTTCAAACGAAAAATAAATGGGCGTTCCCGATTGATGGCACCTCAAGATCCGGTAATGAAGCGATTCTATGCAGTATCATTGAGCCGGGAGATAAAGTCCTGGTTCCTATATTCGGAAGGTTCGGTCATTTATTGGTGGAAATCTGTGAGCGATACGGAGCTGAAGTCCATACGTTGGAATGTCCTTGGGGAGAAGTGTTCGAACCGCAAGCAGTCATTGCGGAAATCAAGAAAGTCTCCCCTAAAATAACAGCAATCGTCCATGGGGAAACCTCCACTGGTTGTATGCAGCCTTTGAAGGAAATCGGGTGGGCCTGCCGTGAATTGGGTGTCCTGCTTGTGGTGGATGCGGTTGCCTCCATCGGGGGCACTGATGTTAAGGTGGATGAATGGTGTATTGATGGATTGATAGGAGGGACACAAAAATGCTTGTCCGTTCCTTCCGGTATGGCTCCGATTACGTATAATGAGCGAATAGAAGAAATCATCCAGTCCCGCAAAAAGGTGGAAGGTGGTATTGCGACGGATGAAGACAACCAAAAGGTTTCGCTCAGCAGTCCGATCACCAGTAATTATTTCGATTTAAGCATGCTGCAGGATTATTGGGGGCCGCGCCGTTTGAATCACCATACGGAAGCGACTTCCATGATTTATGCGTTACGTGAAGGATTACGTCTTGTGCTTGAAGAAGGTCTGGAAACGCGCTTTGCCCGTCATGAACTTCACGAAGCTGCTCTCATTGAAGGGATCAAGGCAATGGGACTTACGTTATTCGGGGATGGGAAAAACAAACTTCCGTGTGTAACTTGCATCGAAATTCCAAAAGGAATCGATGGTGAAGCCGTAAGAGCCATGCTGTTGAATGAATTTGGTATCGAAATCGCTTCCTCATTTGGTCCGCTTCACGGGGAAATCTGGAGGATCGGGACCATGGGATTCAGTTGCAGGAAAGAAAACATCCTGTTTGTATTGGCCTCCTTGGAAGCTGTCCTTTTGCGCCAGGGGTTCCAAGTTAATCGGGGAGAGGCTTTGCAGGCTGCGCTGGATGTATATGAAGGAGAGAAGGAGAAAATGGTAGCATCACGAGGATTTCTTTGATTAATTGATGTCCATGTGCATTTCAGCGAATCTGGCCGTAATCATTGGGAAGGCATAGAGGGAAAATCGTTTATCAGCCGGATGGGATAAGTGAAAGGGGCGTGGGGAGTGGTTAAAAGTGATAGATTCCAGTATTGCGGTCAATAACTAGAAGAAGGGTTTAAAATAGGGGAGGGGGATTCCAAATCGGGAATCCTCCTTTTTTTTATGTCTGCGTATGTATCCTTGGAAAATCAAGGGGAAGGAAACCGGACAAATGGATTGCTTGTCCGGTTTCAAACGTTACTTATTCAACTTCGCCTACGAAATATTGATTTTTCCTGTATACCATCGCTTCCATGGTTGCAATCAATTCCCTTTCATTTAACACGTCTATTTTATACCATGCCAGTTTATGGTTTTTCTTGATCTCTTCCGCTCTGGCAGTTAAAGTCTCACCCCGTTTGCCAGCTGATAAGAAATTGATGTTGTTTGAAACGCCAACCGCTATTTTGCCATAGGAATTGCTGGCTGCTGCGAACACGTAATCAGCAAGTGAAAAGATAATGGCACCATGAACCGTTCCGTGTGCATTGAGCATGTGGTCACTTGGAATCAATTCTGCTTCAGCTGTGCCGGGACCGAGTTTCGTCAATCTCATCCCGAGGAAAGAAGCATATGGTTCTTCGACCAGTACTTGTTTGATTTGATCATAATGCAATTCGTGAATATCCTGATCTAAATGTGTGGTCATGAAAATCCCCCTCCTTAATGGTCTTTTGCTGAACTTATCCCATATCCGGTGTTTGATTTGAACAGTACTTCAGCAAAACTGTTTTCCTCATCTTTTGCCTTTGACAAGATTGTGCCTAAATAAGCTCCAATAAAGCCGAGCGGCACGGTGAAAATGGTCGGGTTGCTCATCGTGAAGAGGGGATCGCCTGTGAAAATCCCCATTCCAGGTTCCGGATTCCATACATTAGGACTGAGCATGACCAGTATGATGGAGCTGAGTAACCCGAATAACATTCCTGTGATCGCTCCGGTTGCGTTGAAGCGTTTCCAATATATTGTGCAAAGGATGATCGGTAAATTGGCACTGGCAGCAATTCCAAGCGCAAGGACTGAAAGAAAAGCGACATTCATTGATTGAGCAAATAAAGCAAGTAAAATCGAAATGACCGCTACGCCGACCGAAGCTATACGGGCAACGAGAATTTGCTTTTTTTCCGTAATATTCCCGTCTTTGATGATTTCACCGTATATGTCATGTGCAAAAGCGGATGCCGACGTTAAAACAAGTCCGGATACAACCGCTAATATCGTGGCAAATGCCACAGCGGATACGAAAGCGAATAAAAATTCACCGCCCACGGTTAATGCAAGCAGGGGCGCGGCCATGTTTCCGGCCGAGTTTGCTTCGACGATCCGGTCAAAACCGACGAAAGCGGCAGCACCGAAACCAAGGAAAATCGTCATGATGAAAAATATCCCTATAAACCATGTGGAATATACGACGGATTTCCTTGCAGTAGCCGCATCCTTCACTGTAAAGAAGCGGACGAGCAAATGCGGAAGGCCCGCTGCTCCAAGTACAAGCGACATATTGAATGAAATCATGTCAAGTCCATCGGTGTATTTATTTCCAGGATTCAAAAAATCATTTCCAAGAGGTGTTGCGTTTTGGACATGATGGAACATCTCTGAAATGTTGAAATTAAAACGGGAAAATACGATGAACGTCAACACAGCGGAACCGCATAGTAAAAGAACCGCTTTGGTGATCTGCACCCAGCTTGTCGCTCTCATCCCGCCGAAAATTACATAAATCGTCATCAATACACCGACAAGAAGTACGGATATCCAATAATCGATGCCGAGCAACAGTTTAATTAATCCTCCTGCACCAACAAGTTGAGCAATCATGTAAAAGATTGAAATGACAAGTGTATTAGCCGCAGCAATCCCACGCACCTTTTTTGATTTAAAGCGAGCTGATATCATGTCTGCCAGCGTAAATTTACCTAAATTTCGAAGTGGTTCCGAAACAAGATACAGTAAGACAAGAAATGCAACAAGGTTCCCGATGCTCATATAAAAGCCATCAAAACCAATCAGCGCGATCGCGCCTGTAATTCCCAGGAAAGAAGCGGCTGACATAAAGTCACCGGCTACGGCCAATCCATTTTGCCATGCTGTCAATCCGCCGCCGGCAGTATAAAAATCACTGGCATTTTTCGTTTTTTTTGAAGAGTAATAGGTTATTGTAAGCGTTAACAAAATGATGCCTAAAAAAAGCGTAAGGGATAAAATGCTCATTCGCCAAGCTCCTTCTGATATTTATTCAAGATATTCTTAGCCATCTTGTCGTACTTCGCTGATTTTTTTATATAGACAATTCCTCCTATCCATACGACAGCGAATTGGAGAAGTGCATATACCCAAGCCCAAGTAATATTGAAAAAGGCTTCACCTTTCAGTACTTCTGTGTAAGCAGCTAAAATAGGCAGAACAAAATAAAAGGCAAGAAAGAAAAGAGTGACAGGTACGACGAAAGCTTTTTTCTTTTGAAGCAGATCTTTGAATTCTTCCGTTTCAATTAATTGACGATAATTGTTTCCGCTGTCATGACCTTTAGGTGAAAGGCCCATTTTAACCGGTTTTTCCATTATAATCCCCCTTTATATTATAGAACGTTTTTAAAACGGGCGTTAGATAAAAAGATATGTCAATGCTAAAGTTAACATAGTCAGAAAATTTAGTAAATTAAAACTTTGGTTTTTTTGTTTATTCTGTCATTTTTGTAGAATTCAAAAAATCATGATTGACAATGTATAAATGACGTATTAATCTTAAAACTAAGCATAACAATAATTTGATTTCCGTATAATTACCGTTATGAACGTGAAATCCTATGGGACCAAATGAGGGGGACTGAAACAATGTACAATCCGGAAGTTGAAACGGCTACGCGTGCTGAAATGGAAAGTTTACAAATGGCACGCCTTAAAAAAACGATAAGCCATGTATATGAAAATGTACCTTATTACAGAGGAAAATTTGAAGAGATGGGCCTTGATCCAGAAGATATTCAAACTCTAAACGATGTGACAAAGCTTCCATTTACAAAAAAACAGACTCTTCGTGATCAGTATCCGTTCGGTTTATTCGCCGTTCCAATGGAGGATGTGACACGCATTCATGGTTCATCCGGAACAAGCGGAAAGCCTACCATTGTCGGGTATACGAAAAACGATTTGGAAAACTGGGCAACGATCGTCGCACGTGGAATTGTAGCGGCAGGAGGTCGGAAGTCGGATATTTTCCATAACGCATATGGGTATGGTCTGTTTACAGGCGGACTGGGTCTCCATTGCGGTGCAGAAAAGCTAGGGGTTGCCACCGTACCAATTTCAGGGGGGAATACCGATCGCCAGATTACGATCATCAATGATTTTAAACCGCGCGGCATTTGTGGAACCCCTTCTTATATTTTGAATATTGCTGAAAAGATGGAAGAGATGGGGATTGACCCAGCTAAAAATGGGCTTGAGTATGGGATTTTCGGAGCTGAGCCGTGGTCAGAGGAAATGAGAGCGACCCTTGAGAGGAAACTGAATTTGAAAGCGATCGATATTTACGGACTAAGTGAAATCATGGGGCCAGGAGTTGCGATAGAATGCCGTGAAGCACAGGATGGATTGCATATCGCAGAAGACCATTTCCTTGTTGAGGTCATTAACCCCGATACGCTTGAATCAGTTGAGGACGGCAAAGATGGGGAACTAGTCTTTACCAGCCTTACAAAGGAAGCGCTTCCAATCATTCGTTATCGTACGGGTGATATCGCCTCCATTACCCATGAACCTTGTAAATGCGGACGTACCACAACAAGAATGTCCCGTGTTAAAGGCAGAACGGATGATATGATCATTGTCAGGGGAGTGAATGTATTTCCTTCAGAAATTGAGCGTGTGTTATTCCAAATGGAGGGAATCGTGCCTCATTATCAGATTCATCTCGTTAAGAAGGGGAAAATGGATAGTGTTGAACTGCACATCGAAATTGAAAGCGGTTTCTACAAAGAGATTGAAGAAGACTTAACGCATGGAAATGTAGAGATATTAAGGAAAAAGATTCAGCATCAAATGAAGTCCACATGTCTTGTAACGATGGATATTGTTGTCAACATTCCAAAAAGCATTCCGCGTTCAGAAGGAAAAGCCATACGTGTCGTTGATAAGCGGAAAGATGAAGTGATTAATTTATAACTGGCTGGAAAGGAGGATGCCGGATGAGCGAACAAGAAAATGTAGTCGATGTCACGATTATTGGCGGAGGCCCAGTTGGGCTATTTACAGCTTTTTATGGCGGCATGAGGCAATTGTCTGTCAAAATCATTGAAAGTTTGCCACAGCTTGGAGGTCAATTATCAGCGTTATATCCGGAGAAGTATATTTATGATGTTGCCGGATTCCCGAAAGTGAGGGCACAAGAGCTGGTGAATAATTTAAAAGAACAAATGAAAGCGTTTAAACAAGAGGTTTGTTTAGAGCAGGCGGTAGAAACGGTCGAAAAGCAGAAGGATGGAATTTTTAAACTCACTACAAATAAAGAAGTCCACTATTCAAGAACGATCATCATCACGGCGGGCAATGGTGCTTTTCACCCGAGAAAATTAAAAATTGATACGGAAGAAAAGTTCCAAGGTAAAAATCTTCATTATTTTGTAGATGACCTAAATTCGTTCATGGAAAAGGACGTTATTGTTTTTGGAGGCGGTGATTCTGCCGTCGATTGGGCTTTAATGCTCGAGCCTATCGCAAATCGTGTAACGATTGCACACCGGCGGGGGAAATTCCGTGCTCATGAACATAGCGTTGAAAACCTTACGAACTCTGACGTTGAGATCATGACTCCTTATATACCGATTGAATTACGTGGAGCAGAAGAAATTGAACATGTGGTGCTCGAAAACGTGAATAACGGGGAAGAAGCGATCCATAAAGCGGATGCAGTCTTGGTTAATTATGGGTTTATCTCTTCTTTGGGTCCGATTAAAGACTGGAATCTGGATATTGAAAAAAATGCGATTGTCGTTAATTCAAGAATGGAAACGAACATTCCGGGCATTTATGCCGCCGGGGACATCTGCACTTACGAAGGGAAAGTAAAGTTGATAGCTAGTGGGTTTGGAGAAGCACCTACTGCAATCAGCAATGCAAAAGTATTCATCGATCCATCTTCAAAAGTGCAGCCCCTTCATAGCACAAGTTTAATGGAAGAGAAGAAAGAACCAATCATGAAATAGGGGAAGGAGGAAGGCATCATGGCTAAATATACAATTGTGGATCAAGAAACTTGCATTGCTTGCGGTGCGTGCGGTGCCGCTGCACCGGAAATCTTTGATTACAATGATGAGGGAGTGGCATTTGTAATCCAGGATGGGAATGAAGGAACTGCAGAGGTCGCGGAAGATTTATTTGATGATCTGGACGATGCAATGGAAGGCTGCCCAACAGAGTCAATTAAAGTGGAAGCTTCGCCGTTTAAGGTTTTAGTTGAATAAAAGAATCGTAAAACACTAGATAATTTCCTTTTATTTTGAAAAAAGACGGAATAGTCTTGCAATAAATATAACAGTAAAATATAATAACGTTATATAAACGTTATATAATACGAAAAAGAGGTGATTTGAATGAACGTTCTTTTAAATGATATGGCAGAACAAGAAAAACTGAACCAATTTATTGCCAGAATCGAATCTGGGGAAAAGATAGAAGCGGATGATTGGATGCCGGAAGATTATCGGGGCACCCTCATCAAGTTAATATCGATGCATGGCATCAGTGAAATCATGGGGGCGCTTCCAGAAAAGGAATGGGTACCTAAAGCCCCGACCTTAAATAGAAAACTTGGAATCATGGCAAAGGTGCAGGATGAAATGGGGCATGGGCAATTATTGCTTCGAGTCGCCGAGGATTTGCTAAAGCCGTACAGCAAAAAACGGGATGACCTTATGCAAGATTTATTTAAAGGAGATTTAAAGTTTCATAATGTCTTCCATATGGAAGCCAAATCCTGGGGCGATGCAGGATTGATTGGCTGGCTGGTTGATGGGGCAGCCATCATTTCCCAGACGAATATGCTTGGCGCTTCATATGGACCATATGCCCGAGCTTTACAGAGGATTTGCGCGGAAGAAGTTTTTCATGCCCAGCATGGTGAAGCGATAATCATGGCTTTGGCTGAAGGAACGGAAGAACAAAGGAAATTGGTTCAGGACTCCATCAATTATTGGTGGGAATCTTTGTTACTTTTCTTTGGACCTCCCAGTAAGAATGAAGTGGGCTCATCCAAACAGGATATAACGATAAAGTACAGAATCAGAACCAGTACGAATGAAGAGCTTCGCCAAGGCTTTTTGTCTAAATATGTGAAGCGGATCCTTTCACTCGGTTTTACCATTCCAGATGAAACGCTTAGATTTGATAAAGAATCTGAAACATGGATTTACCAACAACCCGATTGGGGGAAATTGAAGGTCATCGCAAGAAATGAAGGGCCCCGTTCGCAGGATCGCTTAAGTCTTCGAAGAACTTCTTATGAAAATAATAAATGGGTACGTGAGGCGTTAGCGCCAAAGGTCATCTAAGGGAGGGGGAAGGACGATATGGAAACTAGACAAGAAAATTACTTTGAAGAATTTGAAGTCTTTAGCCGTAAAACGCAAACTTCACCCGTTCAATATCACTTTAGCCTGCTGGCCCCCAATGAGGATATCGCCATCATGATGGCACAAGAAAATTTCATGAGACGTGAAGCGGTTGATGATATATGGGTCGTGAAAAGACAGAATATACGGAAAATGACGATAGAGGAAAAGAAAACGCTTCAACGTATTGATAATAAAGATTATCGAACCACAAAAGGGTATGGGTATTTAAAGAAAAAATGGCGGAAGTATGAGCAGGGAATGCTCGATGAAAAAGAGATAATGTCTTGGGCAGGAGGCGTAAAAAATGAGGAATGAACCATTGAAGAACATCGCAATCAAGGAATTGCTGCTTCAACTGGCGGACGATGATTTCATCCATTCATATCGCGGTTCGGAATGGCTGGGACTCGCACCGCATATCGAAGAAGATGTTGCATCCTCCTCGATATCTCAAGATACGATGGGGCATGCAGCCATATTTTATAAATTACTCGATGAACTCGGTGAAGGGGATGCGGATAAACTGGCTCACGACCGTCCCGCTAAAGAACGGCGTAATGCGATCATCCTCGAAGTGGTCAATGGTCCAGGGTACTATTTGAAAGACCCGGATTATGATTGGGCTTTTGCGGTAGTGCGGAATTATTTTTATACCCAAGCCAAAGCGATTAAGGTTCAATCCCTTCATTCAAGTTCATATGAACCGCTTGCCGAAGTGGCACAAAAGGTACAGATGGAACTTTACTATCATTTGATGCACTGGAAAACATGGTTCGTCCAATTGCTGGGTTCTGGTCACGAAGAAGCGGTTTCGAGAATGAAAGCAGCGATTGAGAAAACAATGCCGGATTTCGCTGGCGTATTTTCACTTGGACAATATGGAGAAGAAATGGTGGAGCTTGGCTTGATAGAAAGCGAAGCTGCCTTACAGAAGAAATGGATAGAGGCTGTCACCCCTATCTTTGAAAGTGTAGGCTTAGCAACAACTCTTGAAATTGGAATGGCCCAAGGTGATGGACGCAATGGCCAGCATACGGAAGATTTGGAAAAGGCGCTAGAAACGTTAAGTGAAGTGTACGCAACCGATAAAGCGGCTTCATGGTGAATCAATAGAAAAAGGGGAGGGGTATCATGTCGACCGTACTGATAAACACAGAAGAAATATATAAGCTCCTGGAAGACGTTAAAGATCCCGAAATTGATACAGTCAGTATTCTGGATTTAGGGATGGTTGAAGACGTTACGGTTTCGGGCCCGGACGTTTCGGTGAAAATGCTGCCAACTTTTCTAGGGTGCCCGGCATTGTCCATCATTCAAAAAAATGTGGAATCAGCCATAAAACAGCTGCCTGCCGTAAAAAATGTAAGCGTGGAATTTTTACGTTCCCCTTCCTGGACCTCTGATCGAATTACGGAAAAGGGGAAAGCTGGGTTGAAGGTTTTCGGAATCTCCCCTCCTCCTCGACAAATGAAAAAAGATGGATCATGGCATGTAGATTGCCCGTATTGTGAATCGACATATGTCACGATGGAAAATATATTCGGTCCAACGGCCTGCCGCAGCATTTTATATTGCAAAGCATGCAAAAATCCTTTCGAAGCGATGAAACCGATGATTAAAATGATTTAATAAATTGGAGGTTCTATAAGATGGTAAAATTAATCGCCCTATACAAACAACCTGAAAACAAGGAAGAATTCGATGAGCACTACTTCAATGTACATGGTCCGATAACGGAAAAAATTCCTGGTCTTCAAAAAATGGAGGTCACTAAAATAGTCGGGACCCCAATGGGCAAAGACTCTGAGTATTACATTCTATGTGAAATGTATTATGAAGACCACGATGCACTGCAACAAGGAATGCGTTCCCCGGAAGGAAAAGCATCAGGGAAAGACCTGATGGGCTTTGCTGGGAAACTAGTAACGATGATGATAGGCGAAGAGATAAAATGAATGCGCTTCAATTCATTGAAACGTCAATCGGGGATGGCATTGGTTATATCTTTTTAAATCGGCCGAAGCAACTGAATGCCCTTAACAGGAAAATGGTCAGGGAAATAGTTTCAACCATGGAAGCGTTCGACCGGGACCCACAAGTGAAGGTGATCTTGCTATCGGGCAATGGAAAAGCATTTTCCGCTGGAGCTGATATTGACGAGATGGTGAACGACAATCCGATCAGTATGGAGTTAACGAACCAATTTGCCGATTGGGACCGAATGAGCCTAGTCAAGAAGCCTGTGATTGGTGCAGTGAAAAGTTTTGTATTCGGTGGTGGTTTTGAACTTGCTTTATCCTGCGATTTCCTGATTGCCGCCAGCGATACCCAGTTTTCCTTTCCGGAAGTGACATTAGGGGTCATGCCTGGTGCAGGAGGAACCCAAAGGTTAACGAAATTGGTAGGCAAGACGAAGGCACTTGAATGGATATTGACGGCTGAAAGGATAAAGGCAAAGACAGCTTTGCAATATGGTTTCATTAATAAGATCGTTGCTTCTGAATTGTTAATGGAAGAAACGGTTGATTTTGCTAGAAAGATAGCAAAGCAACCTCCGTTAGCTGTAAGGCTGATTAAAGAATCCGTCAATAAAGCCGTTGATTACCCCTTATATGAAGGCATGCAATTTGAACGGAAGAACTTCTATATTCTTTTTGCATCAGAGGACCAAAAAGAAGGAATGAAAGCATTTGTTGAAAAAAGAGAGCCGAATTTTACAGGCGAATAAGGGGTGCTCTATGTACGAAACGATCACATATAGGGTTGAAAATGGAGTGGCTTGGCTTACTTTGAACCGTCCTGATAAACTTAATGCCTTTACGTCCCAAATGAATAAGGAAATACAGAAAGCGATCAAAATATCTGCGGGGTCAGATGAAGTGCGGGCCATTATCATTACAGGGGAAGGCAGGGCCTTTTGTTCGGGGCAGGATTTATCGGATGTTGATGAAAGCATGAATTTAGGCCAGATGCTTCGCGACGACTACGGTCCGATGATGCAGCAAATAGCAAACTGTGAAAAGCCGATCATTGCAGCGGTCAATGGAGTGGCAGCAGGGGCTGGTTTCAGCCTAGCGCTGGCATGCGATTTCCGGCTTGTTTCTGAAAAAGCCAGTTTTTTAAATGCTTTTGTCAATATCGGGTTGATACCTGATTCGGGGAATCTGTATTACCTTTCGCGGATCGTTGGTCATGCGAAGGCCTTGGAATTATCTTTATTGGGGGAAAAGGTTCCTGCAGCCGAAGCGAAAAATATCGGGCTCGCTACAAAAGTGATCGATGCGGAAGAATGGAACGAGCAATTGAAAGCCTTTGCAGAGAATATCGCAAACAAACCAACGAAAGCGATCGGCTTAATCAAAAGATACCTAGAGGCATCCTATCACCTTTCATTAGAAGAATACTTAAAAGAAGAAGCGGAGGGTCAGCGAATCGCTGGCTTAACGATGGATTATGCTGAAGGAGTGGCAGCATTCACTGAAAAAAGGAAAGCTCAATTCATAGGCAAGTAATATAGAAAAGGGAGTGGGATTACATGGTTAAAGTTCAGGAGTCAGCATTTGAAAAAGCGGAAATGAAGCGTGATTATTATCATCTGATCATTAATGGAGAAAGAGTGGAAAGCTCTGACGGTACCACGATTGATGCGTACAATCCTGCAACTGGTGAAATCATTGCCAAGGTTGCAAAGGCGACCAAGGAAGATGCAGAAAAAGCTGTTCAAGCTGCACGTGAAGCATTTGATAACGGGAAATGGAAGAGGACCCCGATTAATAAACGGTCTCGTGTATTGAACAAAATTGCTGCAATCATGCGTTCACGCTTTAATGAATTGGTTGAATTGGAGGTCCTGAACAGCGGTAAATCCATTTCTGCAGCGCAAGGCCAAGTCATGCAGGCAATTGAAGATTTCGAGTTTTATGCAGGCGCTTTAGTTGCACACCGCGGATCTGTCAATAATGTTCCTGGTCAATTCCATAACTATACGGAAAAAGAGCCAGTAGGTGTTTGTGCTCAAATCATCCCTTGGAATTACCCGATGATGATGGCAGCGTGGAAAATTGCACCTGCAATCGCAGTTGGCTGTTCAGTCATTGTTAAGCCAGCTTCTCTAACGCCGCTGACTGCCATTGTATTAGGGGAAATCTGTTTAGAAGCTGGTGTTCCTTCCGGAGTGGTCAATATCATTCCAGGTCCTGGATCGGACGTAGGGAATTACCTTGTCGAGCATCCGAAAGTGAATAAGGTGGCCTTCACAGGTTCTACGCCAATCGGCAGGGACCTCATGGGCAAAGCTTCACAGACATTAAAAAGGGTGACATTGGAGCTTGGCGGAAAGTCCCCGAATATTGTCTTTGAAGATGCGGACCTTGAAGCAGCTATCGATGGATCCTTATATGGCATTTTCTACAATACTGGACAATCTTGTGAGGCAAGATCCCGTTTATACGTACACGAAGACATATACGATGAGTTCGTTGCCAGATTCGTAGAAAAAACGAAGAAATTGAAATTGGGCAATCCACTCGACAAAGAAACACATGTCGGTGCAGTCATAGATCAAGGGCAATTGGATGTCATCGACAATTATGTACAATCTGCCATTGCTGATGGAGCGGAAATCCTGACAGGAGGAAAACCAGCGGTTATTGAAGGTTTCGAAAGCGGTTATTGGTATGAGCCGACGGTCATTGCAAAGGTCAATCATGAAATGGATGTAGTGAAAGAGGAAATATTCGGACCGGTTGTTGTCATTATGAAATTCAAAGATGAAAAAGAAGCCGTGAGACTCGCGAATGATACGGAATTCGGTTTGGGTTCAGCCCTATGGACAAAGGATGGCGGGCGTGCGACTCGAGTGGCAAATCAAATCGAAGCGGGAATCGTCATGGTGAATTGCCCATTCTCCGCATTTCCTGGAACTCCTTTCGGAGGATATAAACAGTCAGGATTCGGGCGGGAACTCTGTATTGAGACACTTGATCTTTATACGGAAACGAAAAGCATCATTTCCTATCATGGAAGCCGTCCCTTAAATCCCTTTGGAATTTAATAAAATATAAAATAGGTGGCTGGCTAAACGGTATGTCGGAAAAGTAATTCAGGTATGGATGAATGCTGATCTGATTACATTGTAGCCAGCCCTATTTATTTTAAAGGAGGAATGAACGAATGATTAGAAATCTAGTGATTGTCGGATCTGGTGTCATGGGCAGGGGAATAGCCTATGTAGGAGCAACAGGGGGCTTTAACGTAGTATTGGTGGATGTGAATCAAAATGCATTGGAAAGTGCAAGAAAAGAGATCGATACCATTTTTGAGAAGGGTGTGCGCTACCAAAAAATCACCCAGGAAGAAGCGGCAGCCGCAAAAAGCAGATTTTCGTATTCTTCCAATTTGAAAGAATCAGCAGCATATGCCGATTTAATCATAGAGGCAGTTCCGGAAAAGGCAGAAATAAAGAGGGGTGTCTTCGAAACAATAGAAGACCATGCAAAAGAAGGCTGTTACTTTGCTACTAATACTTCCACGATGAGCCCGACGGAAATTGGTTCTTATGGAAAGCGTCCTGAAAAAACGATTGCCATGCATTTTTTCAATCCTGTACAAAAGATGCCACTTGTTGAAATTGTACGCGGTCTTGAAACCAGTGATGAAACGGCAGCCATAATAAAAGAGGTAGCTGAAAAAATGGGAAAAGAAACCGTGGTCATTAATGAATTCCCTGGGTTTGTAACCAGTAGAATCAGCTGTTTGGTAGGTAATGAAGCGTTCTATATGCTTCAAGAAGGTTTGGGAACACCAGAAGAAATCGATAAGGCAATAAAGTTAGGGCTGAATTACCCAATGGGACCATTTGAACTAGGGGATTTGGTGGGATTGGATGCCCGTTTGAATAATTTAAAATATTTATATAGTAAACTTGGCGAGAAATACCGTCCGGCGCCCCTCCTTGAACAGTATGTTAAAGCTGGCAGGCTCGGCCGCAAGTCTGGCAAAGGTGTGTACGATTATACAAAAGATGGAGAGCTGATGAGGAAATGAAGGATGTTGTGATTGTCGATGCTGTGAGAACGCCAATCGGAAGATATAAAGGAGCTTTGAAAAGCGTTCGGCCGGATGACCTCGGTGCAATTGTAATCAAGGCGCTTACCGATCGCAATCCAGAGCTGCCACCAGATCAAATTGAAGATGTCATCTTCGGAAATGCAAATCAAGCAGGAGAGGATAATCGCGATGTGGCTAGGATGTCCGCCCTTTTAGCTGGTCTTCCAGTAAACGTAGCTGGAACGACAATAAATCGTTTGTGTGGATCCGGACTGGATGCCGTTATGTATGCTGCACGCTCCATAGCAGTAGGGGAAGGCGATATTTATATCGCAGGCGGGACTGAAAGCATGACAAGGGCGCCGTACGTCATGGCCAAACCTGAGAGTGAATTTCCGCGAGGGTCAATGGAGCTTCAGGATACAACGATCGGATGGCGTTTCACGAATGAGAAACTTAAAGAAATGTATGGCACGGACTCCATGCCTCAAACGGCCGAAAACGTCGCCCAGCGTTTTTCGGTTTCAAGGGGGGACCAAGATCAATTCGCGTTTCAAAGCCAGCAAAGAGCGAAAAAAGCAGTGGAAAATGGGCGTTTCATTAATGAAATCGTACCTGTTCGATATACGGATCGTAAAGGGAATGAGGTCATTTTCGATAAAGATGAACACCCCCGTCCTGACACGACCATCGAAAAGTTGGAAAAACTCAAACCTATCTTTAAAGGCGGCACTGTAACGGCCGGTAATGCTTCCGGTGTAAATGATGGTGCCTCAGCAATACTATTAATGAGTGCAGAAAAAGCACGGGAGCTTGGATTAAAACCTCTGGCCAAATATGTTGTAGGCGCGGTAGCGGGCTTAGAACCGTCCATTATGGGCCTTGGTCCAATTCATGCTACTAAAAAAGCATTGGAGAGGGCAAATTTAACAATTGAAGACATCGGGTTAGTTGAATTGAATGAAGCATTCGCTTCCCAATCCGTAGAGTGCATCCGCCAATTGAAATTGGATCAGGAGAAAGTGAATGTCAACGGCGGGGCGATAGCATTTGGCCATCCGCTCGGTGCAAGCGGGGCGCGTATTTTAACAACACTTGTTCACGAAATGAAAAAGCGGAATGTACGCTATGGTCTTGCAACGATGTGTGTCGGTGTTGGCCAGGGCATATCCGCCATTATAGAAAATATTGAAATTGATTGATGTTGGGCCCTTATTGAATAAGGGTCATTTTCTAAAAAAGGAGAGAGGACTCATGTCTAAGATTATTTATAAAGTGGTAAATCAAATCGGCTATATAACAGTGAATCGACCAGACGTATTGAATTGCTTCGACTACGAGACACTTTCTGAACTGCAGGAAGTCATCGATTCAGTTTATATGGACGGCGATATCCGTGTCGTCATTTTCACGGGTGCAGGGGAAAAAGCATTCAGCGCGGGAGCTGATTTGAAAGAAAGGAAGACTTTGAATGATAAAGAAGTAAGAAGGAACGTTAAAGCGATTCGCGATGTTTTTAATAGTATCGCAGGGCTTCCGCAGCCAACCATAGCTGCCGTCAATGGGTATGCATTGGGAGGAGGATTTGAATGGCTGCTTTCATGTGACTTTGCAATTGCTGCTGAAGGTGTTTCTTTGGGGCTCACTGAAACTAGCTGGGCCATTATTCCTGGGGCAGGCGGTACACAGCGGCTGCCAAGATTGATTGGGGAAATGAAAGCGAAGGAATTAATCTTTACTGCTAAAAAATTGACGGCAGAAGAGGCATGTCAATTAGGGATCCTTTTGAAGGTCGTGCCAATGGATCAACTTATGTCAGTCTGTGAGGAATTGGCAGCAGATATCATGAAGAATGGGCCGATTGCTGTAAAACAAGCCAAATATGCGATTGCCCAGGGAATGAATACAGACTTGCAAACCGGAATGGCCATAGAGGGAAAAGCCTATGAATTGACCATCCCGACTCAAGACAGATTGGAGGCACTCCAAGCATTTAGTGAACGGAGAAAAACGCAATTTACGGGTAAATAATATTGCGGTTTCAATTTAAAAAGATATAATAATAATTATGTCGTCCGTGTGAAAATAGTAACAATGTGAGAATGAGGTGAGAAAAATAGGAACTAATACGCAATCCATGATTTTTACGATTTACGGCGATTATATCCGTAATTATGGAAGTAAAATCTGGATAGGCAGTTTAATTCGATTATTAAAGGAATTCGGTCATAATGAGCAGGGTGTACGTGTAGCCGTTTCACGAATGGTCAAGCAAGGGTGGATTCAGTCGGAAAAGCAGGGAAATAAAAGCTATTACTTTTTGACCGATCGCGGTGTACAGCGAATGGATGAAGCGGCCAATCGCATATATAAGATGAAACCAAATGAATGGGACGGTAAATGGCGTATCTTAATGTACACGATCCCTGAAGATAAGCGGCAATTACGGGATGATCTCCGTAAAGAATTATTATGGAGCGGGTTTGGCAGCTTTTCTAGTGGTTGCTGGATTTCCCCTAATGATTTGGAGAAACAAATCAACCGCTTGATCGAGAAATATGACATCAATGAATATGTTGATTTTTTCATATCGGAGTACAAGGGTCCAAAAGAAAATCAATCGCTTGTAAACAAGAGCTGGCATTTAGAAGAGATTGAAAATAAATATGAAGAATTCATCGAGAAATACAGCAAACAATTCATCGTTCATCAAAGCATCATTAGCAGGGGGGAAATGTCCGATGCTGATTGCTTTGTAGAACGAACGAACTTGGTGCATGAATACCGTAAGTTTTTATTTATCGATCCGGGCCTGCCAAAGGAATTGTTGCCTTCAAAGTGGAACGGGAATCATGCTGCTCTATTATTTAGCCAGTATTATCAAGTCTTGGCTGAACCAGCAAGCCGTTTCTTTGAAAGCGTATTTCAGGAAAACAATGATTTATGCCGGAAAAACGAAACCTATGATGCTAAGGATCATCCTCTTATCATTAAGTGAAAAAGAGCTTCAGCCAGTCGCTAATGACTTGCAGAAGCTCTTTTCTACATTTTTAGTCAACTAAAGACAACGGGGACATTCTCTTTGTGATATTTAATCAAGTATCCCTTTGAAGTCCTTTCCTTTTTGAACATACGTATCAATCGAAAGTTGGATCAATTCAAGATCTTTATCATTCAATCTGCGAACCACTTTCCCAGGGGAACCAATAACCAGAGAACGTGGAGGTATGCTTTTGCCAGAGGAAATCAATGTATTCGCTCCGATAATGCATTCTTCGCCGATTTCTACATTATCCAATATCGTTGAACCCATACCGATAATGGATCGTTTTCCTATTTTACAACCATGTAGGATAACGTTGTGACCAACCGTCACTTCGTCTTCAATGACAACTGGGCATCCTTCAAATAAATGAATGGTGGAGTTATCTTGAATACTGCATTTTTCTCCTATTGTGATTGAATCTTCATCACCGCGCAGAACGGAGTTAAACCAAATGGTCGATTCTTTCCCAATCGAGATATCACCGATTAAATGGGCACCAGGTGCAACGAAAACGGTTTCATCAATAGAAGGCTTTTTATTATTGTACGGAATAATCATAGTATCGCTCCTTTTTGAAAAGTCAGAATTGTTTTTCTAATGAATATAGTATAACATTAAATGGACAGGGAGGGATGAAAGTGAAATATATTTGTGAGCTTTTTTCGATAAAATATCCAATTATTCAAGGCGGCATGGGGAATATAAGCAATGCAAGTCTTGCGGCTGCAGTATCCAATGCAGGGGGCCTAGGGACAATAGGGTGCGGTACCATGAATCCTGAACAGGTAGAAGCTATCATTCTCGAAACCAAAGATAAAACCAATAACAATTTTGCGTTGAACATTCCAATAAACGTTAGTCTATATACAGATGAGTTAATCAATCTTGTCCTGAAGCATGATATACCTGTAGTTTCCTTATCTGCAGGAAATCCTGCCCCTTTCATTCCATTATTGCAAAAAAAGAATATAAAAGTGATCGCTATCGTTGCATCGGTCAAGCACGCGCAAAAAGCGCAAGCTGCAGGGGCCGATGTATTGGTTGCAGAAGGCTTTGAAGCTGCCGGCATCAATTCGAACCTGGAATTGACGACCTTTACACTCATTCCGCAAATTAGCAAGCATGTGACGCTGCCGGTTTTGGCTGCTGGAGGGATAGGCAATGGTCAGGGGTTGGCAGCTGCATTGATGTTGGGAGCTTCAGGAGTCCAGTTAGGAACCAGGCTGATTGCTACACAAGAAGCACCGTTCCATCCATCATATATACAGAAACTAATGG
This sequence comes from Peribacillus frigoritolerans, assembly GCF_030676415.1. Classification (GTDB taxonomy): domain Bacteria; phylum Bacillota; class Bacilli; order Bacillales; family DSM-1321; genus Peribacillus; species Peribacillus frigoritolerans_A. Next base: position 133,818 of record NZ_JAUUTW010000009.1, read on the forward strand.
AAGCGATGGGTAATGATACGTTTATATTGGGCAGGTCCGTTGGCCAGGTCAGAAGAGTATTGAAGGACCCATACACGGAAAAAATTCTGAATTTGGAAAAAGAGGGACTGTCTCCTATGAATTATCGTGAAATGACCTCAGAAGTCCATCATATTAATGGTGCAATGAACGGGGATGTTAACAATGGTTTTATGAACAGCGGCCAGGTTGCCGGATTGATCGACGATATACCCACGGTTAAGGAATTACTTGATGGCATGATGAAAGATGCGAAAAAACAAATGGAAGATGGATTGAGCAGGCTCTCTGTGCCCCTTTAAAATGATTTGATAGTGGAGGGTACCAATCTTCATGTCTAGCAGAAGTTATTCCCTTGGTTAACAGTTAAAATTAATTGATCATATGTAATAACAGGTTGAAAAGGGGAAAATTCTATGGAAAAGCAAGGACTAAATGTCAATTCATAACAAAGAAGGCGCCATGATCAGGCGCCTTTTTGATTTTTGTCATAATTAGAAGCCGCCACCGAATCCCCAACTGCATCCGATGATGATCAACAAGATGAATAATACGATTAGCAATGCAAATCCGTTATCGAAACCGCCGCAGCCGCCACCGCCGCCACAACAATCGTTACCATTTCCACCCATTTGATTTCCTCCTCATACATATTATGAATTACAATACCTAGCAAAACATCTTTACCGGGAATACTTCATACTATGTATTCTAGGCCAAAGTGTTTGCTTATTCATAAAAAATGGGCGTGGGTAGATCAGGGGGAATAAGCCCGAATATTTTTTTGAATTCGTTTTAAATGTTATAATATACCATGTGGATTGTGGGGGAAGGGAGCTGAATTAAGTCATGAAAGTTGCCATTATAACGGATGTGCATGGTAATGCATCAGCGTTAAAAGCAGTTCTTAGGGATATTGATCAAAGGGAAGATATAGATCGTCTCTATTGTTTGGGAGATATGGTCGGGATTGGCCCGGATACAAATGAAGTCCTTGAACTTTTATTTTCAAGAAATGATTTATCGATGATAACTGGAAATCATGATGAAGCTGTCCTGGCAATCATTAACGGGGAGCCGCATCCGGCCGGTCATATTCATGTAAAGGAGCATCATGAATGGATAGCAGATAGGATGCATCGGAAATTCATAACCAAATTGGAAAAATTACCTCGTACCATACATCATATCATTAATGATCACTCCGTTTACTTCACCCATTATCACATGGAATCGAAGAAATTGGATGAGCACATAAGCCAAAATCCATTTAGTAAAATCGTTGAACCGAGTTTAAATAACTTAGAAATGCTTTTTAAAGATCAGCATCACGATTTAATAGGATTCGGACATCATCATCCTATCCACCTTTTTAAAAATGACCGAACGATATTCCTGAACCCTGGTTCTCTTGGCTGTAATGGTCAACCAGTTGCTCCTTATGCCATTGTTTCAATTGAACATACGGGTATTCAGGTAAAGCTTGAAAAAGTCGCCTATGATAATACATCGTTCCTGACATCGTATCAAAGCTTACAAGTTCCAGAGCATGAATTCATCATACGTGCCTTCCATGGCGGCCAGCAGGCCTAAGACGTTTATAAAAGATGAAGTATGGGGAAATGTTGAGCATAAAGGTACATGCCTGTGGATAAGATAATAGGCAAACATCACGAAGCTGGAGGTAGGTCATGAAGGAAAAGGAGCAGGTAAATCAAGAGCAGGAAGAGATGGAACGTCACAGTCTTGTCTGTAATGATGAATTGTTTAATAAGGATCTGCAAGCCATTGTCGATGATACGATGCAAGAGGAAAGATAAACGGGAAAAACGCTGCAGGAAATGTCTGTAGCGTTTATTTTTACTTTGAAATGGTTGAAGGCAGAATTTTGGGTTTTTCGTAAAAGATCACGTCCTGCCTGTTTTCATCACTCTTTTTACAGCCTGTGAACCCCGGAAGTGAATCATTTGAAACCATTCTGGATTTATCCCATACTATATATAAGTTTCAAATCCGAGAGGAGGGATGGCATGGGTCATCATCATGGTCACTCCCATGATCATGGGCACGGACACCACCACCATTCTAACAATAAAAAAGCATTGTTGGCATCTTTCTTATTGATCTCTACATTTATGATAGTCGAGGTCATTGGCGGATTCTTGACAAATAGTCTGGCTTTACTGTCGGATGCAGGTCACATGCTTAGTGATGCGGCAGCATTAGGACTTAGTTATACAGCGATAAGGATGGGGGAAAGGAAAGCGACATCGTCCAAATCGTTTGGCTATAAACGGTTTGAAATCATTGCTGCTTGTTTGAATGGATTGACCTTGATCGTCATATCCGTATTCATTTTCGTAGAGGCAATTAAGAGGTTCCTGGATCCCCCTGAGGTGCAAAGCTTGGGAATGCTAATGATTTCAATCATCGGCTTACTTGTTAATATCATTGCTGCCTGGATTTTAATGAGCGGAGATAAAGAAGACAATCTGAATGTACGGAGTGCATTTTTACATGTTATTGGTGATATGCTTGGATCTGTGGGTGCCATTGCGGCCGCACTCTTGATTTATTTTTTCGATTGGGGAATTGCAGATCCGATTGCGAGCGTCATAGTCGCGATTTTAATTATTATCAGCGGTTTTAGGGTAGTGAGGGATTCTTTCCATATCTTGATGGAGGGCACACCAGACCAAGTCGATATGGATGAAGTGAAAGCATCCTTGATGGAGTTGGTCGGAGTATCCGATGTCCATGATCTCCATATCTGGACGATCACCTCTGGTTTTTTGACAATGAGCTGCCATGTTGTCATAGATGAGAGCGGTAATCACGATTCAGTTTTAGCAGAAGCGCAAAAACTACTTCACGATCGGTTTGGAATCGAACATAGCACGATCCAAGTGGAAAGACAGGAAGCGGGCTGTCCGAATCCACACGAGACATGTAATTGAAAAGGGCTGGCTCAGTTTAGAGCCAGCCTCTTAAGAGTGTAATAAGAGTTTCAAGCAATTTTATATCCTTCCGTATGACTTATACCGACCATGTAGTAGCTGTTAAAATGTATCGAGATCACTTGCACATAATTACAAAGTGAAAACATCGGTTAATTTTACTGCGAACATAATCCTGACACATAAAAAGGGTAAGATTGAGGAAAAATGCTTGGTGTTTTTAATAGTTAGCATATACAAAATGTTTCCACTATAATTCAGGAAGGAGGAATCCATTTAAATGAAGAAAATTCTTGTAGTAGAAGATGAAATTGCCATATCGATGGTATTGAAAGCATATTTGGAGCGGGAAGGTTTTGATGTAGTACAAGTTTACGATGGACTGAAGGCCATTCCGGTGTTTGACGAAACGAAGCCAGACCTTGTCCTGCTTGATGTCATGTTGCCGGGTAAGGAAGGCTGGGATATATTGAAGGAAATTCGGGATGACGATACATGTCCGGTTATCATGTTGACTGCACTGACAGATGTCGATTACAGATTATCGGGATTTAAGTCAGGTGCGGATGATTACATCTCCAAACCCTTCGTTGCAGAAGAAGTCGTGGCCCGGGTGCATGCCGTTTTAAGAAGATCCTCATCGGTTGTTACGGAAGTTGGTCATGTACATGAGTTTGGGAGTTTAACCATCGATGATCTGTCTTATATGGTGCATTTGAATGGGGAAGAGATAAACTTGACGCCGCGTGATTTGTCGCTGCTCGTTTTTTTCGCTAAGCACCCTAATCAAATTTTCACGAGAGAACAGCTGCTCGACCAAGTATGGGGCATGGATTATGACGGCAGTGACCGTGCGGTGGACCTTGCGATCAAACGAATCAGGAAGGCGATAGATGCATGGCCTGTAACTGAGGGGGAAATAAAAACATTGCGTGGATTGGGGTATCAATTGAGTGTCTATGAAAACTAAAAAAAGAACCACTTTACAACGCTATTGGACTAAGAGATACGTATTGACCTTGATTTCCGGTTTGATATTATTGTCTGTTTTTTCCTTATGGTGGATGGAAAAAACGGCTTTGGAATATAGGCTTAGCCTTCTTAAGTACTTAGCTGATGAAACATCCGATCGGGCGATTAAGGAAAATGGTCAGATTGTCGTTGGCCCGATCCTTTCGGAAATTGTTGAGGAAAGGGAGAAAATCCTCCATCTGAACCAACAGCCAATCATCTATATCGTCGATCCCGATGCCACCATCATTTATACGATGCCACAATTGTATATAGATCCGGATGAAAATAAACTTCCGGACGTCATCATGAAAAATACGGAGTTAATCCAGAAGGTCAAGATTTCCGACAACAAAGTATATGTCGTCAAATCCCCCATTACGTTTAATGATGAGACGAGAGGCTGGGTGGTCATTGCACAGGAAGAAGGGGCATTGAAGGAAATCAACCAAGATCATGGCTTGTTGGCGATCATGATTGGAGGCCTTCTGATTCTGGGAACGGGAGTCATTTATTTTCTTTCCAGGCAGATTTCGCGCCCTATCCAAGACGTAGCCAACGCTGCTGTCCAGGTTCGTGAAGGCAACTATGATATCCATTTCAAAGAGGAAGAGGAAATCAAGGAAGAGGAAATTTATGAACTGATAGAATCATTTAAGGAAATGACCAACCGATTGAAGGTCATGGAGAAGTTGCGGGCGGAATTGCTTGCAGGCGTAACCCATGATTTGAAAACGCCGGTCACTTCCATTAGCGGACTGATACAAGCGGTCAAGGATGATGTCGTTAAGGGAGAGCAAAGTAAGGAATTCCTCGATATTTCCTTAAAGGAAACTCAACGTTTACAAGGAATGATAGAGGATTTACTCAATTATAATGCCATATCTGCAGGCGCTTTTAAAATCCGGGTACAAAGAGAGAATATCAATATATTCATCAAGGAAATCGCCTATCGCTGGCAGGTGACCCAGGATGATGATCAAGCGTTCGCTTTTGAGATAAAAGTTCCTGATGAACCGATCTTTGGTCAAATTGATTCATTACGGATGCAGCAAATCGTCATTAACCTTTTGAATAATGCCAGACATGCACTTGATGGGAAAGGGAAAATAGCGATTCACCTTTATGAAAAGGATGAAGAACGAATCTGCATTGATGTACTGGACAGTGGCCGGGGGATCCCAAAACATGAACAACAATATGTGTTCGAACCATTTTATCGAGGCGAAAACAAAAAGTTGAAGGTACGTGGTTTAGGTTTGGGACTGCCATTCAGTAAGATGCTCGCAAAAGCGCAAAAGGGAGATCTTGTGCTTAAGGATAGCGATGAACAAGGCACCACCTTCACGATTGTCATAGAAAAAGCGGATCGGATATAAAAAAGGGTTGTCCGATGTAATGGACAACCCTCTTATTATGCAGAATGCTAACTAATTAAGCCAATTGGCTGATTGCACGCCATAATTGTACATGACGGACCTTCCTTGGAAGGAAGCGTCCCATTTCTTCTTCATTATATCCTGCATGCAAGTTCTTATGGTCGAAAATGATTGGCCGGCGAAGTAAATCCGGGTTATCTTGAATAAGCTTGCAAAGATCATTAAGCGGTGTATTATTTATATCGATATTCAGGCTTTTGAATTTTTTGGAACGGGTTGAGATGATTTCATCTGTCCCGCCTTCCGTTTTACGTAAAATCTCTTTTATTTCTTCTATAGAAAGAGGTTGGGAATATAGGTTACGTTCATTAAAGGAAATTTCGTTTTTCTTAAGCCAAGCTTTTGCTTTACGACAGGCTAAACTGCTTGGAGTAGTATAAATTGTTACCATTAAAATCGACTCCTTCAAAGTTTTCAAGTTTATTGGAATGAAATTATTTTTATATTTGTGATACTCTTACTTTAACGTTTCTTTGTGTCAGCAAGATGTCAAGAAAAATAAACTTAAATGTTATTTTTAAAAAGAAAGGGAGAAAATGAAATATGAAATCTGCCTTTAATGAAAAAGAAGCCGTTTGGGTAATGATGCCGAACAAGGACCTGCATAGGCCGATATTTAACAGTGATGTGCGGATAGTATCATGACAGGAGATTTTTGGTCACCAGTCAGGCTATCGATACAAGTAGCGGGACTATCGGGTATCCTTGTTTTCATTTTAGGAATTATCCTAGCGCGAATGATGGCTAAAAAGCAATTCAGGGGAAGAGTCCTGTTGGAAACAGCGTTTTTATTGCCGCTTGTTTTGCCGCCATCCGTCGTTGGTTTTTTATTGATTGTGATTTTTGGCAAGAGTGGAATGCCGGGACAATTCATTGAAAGGGTTTTTGATCAGCCCCTGATGTTCACGTGGTGGGCGGCGGTCATTGCATCTACCGTGGTAGCGTTTCCGCTTATGTACCAATCCGCTAAAACGGGCTTTGAAGGTATAGATGAAGAAATTGAAAATGCAGCAAGGGTTGACGGGGCCGGCGAGTGGAGATTATTCCTGTTTGTATCCCTCCCATTGGCGGTCAAATCGATCGTCACAGGTGCCATCTTGAGTTCTGCGCGTGCGTTGGGGGAATTCGGGGCCACACTCATGTTTGCCGGGAACATTCCCGGACAGACACAAACCATACCGACTGCGATTTATATCGCCATGGACTCCGGGAATATGGCATTAGCTTGGCTATGGGTTGCCGTAATCATCGTCATTTCATTCATTATGCTTTTTGTCGTGACTTACATAAAATGACTGCTGTTTCTCGAATATGCTTATGAAGAAGAGAGGTGCGGCTTCTACGTCCTCTATATGGATGAAGCCGTTTTTTTCGTAAAGGTTCCGTGCAGGCAAGTTCATTTTACCGGTCGAAACGGATATCTTTTTCCAGTCGCAGTGTAATTGAAGAGCATGCAACAGTGCATCCGCGATACCCTGCCGAAAATAATCAGGATGGACAACCATTCGGCAAATCAGCATTTGACCATTCTCTTTTGTATAAGATATTGCACCCGCCAAAGCATCGCCCTTTAAATAGCATAAAAACGTTTCATGACAATGAATGAATGGTTCATATGTTTCCAGTAGGGGAGGTATATCGGCAAAACCGATCATTTCCGCTTCCACCTTATAGGCTTCTTTCTGAAGTTTAAAAAGCTGCTGGCCATAATCGGAGTCTAGGTCCCGAATTTTCATGATCAAATCATATCACTTCCTTTCATTACATTATAATGGAAGTGGGAGATTATTGTTTCTAATCAGTCTGTGTTATAATCGACAAACAATATGAACTAATGAAATGAGGAAGAAATTTGTTAACATTTGAAGAGAAATTGAGCATCATTGAAACGTTTCCGGAATTACAGCGAAAAGATGTTTCATTGGGACGTGTGAACTTCCATTATCCAGATAGCGTCCAGGAGAAAAAGATCGTCGTTCAGCACTTGCATCCCAATGGAAATGGATTCGTTTACGCAGGGCATATGAGAAAAAAAGACACTGACCGTAAAGGGTTTATCAATATACGTGACTATAATGAAGCGGAATTAAAAGAATTGATCCAAAAAAGCGTGGATTACCTATCTGAACCTCCTGTTGAATTCGAAGAAGAGGAAAACGAGTTCGCTAGGTTGGAAGGGACATGGATTGGCCCTGAAAAGCAAGAGCTTACACTTGAAAGGGAAGACCTGCTTTGGAATGTGTATTCAGGGTCGAATCTTGAAGAGTGTTTCGAGAGTCCAGTAGAGGCGGAGCGCTACTTATTGGACGAAGGCTTCCGACAAAGCAAGAAGAGGAATATGTAGAATTTTAGGATAATTTGTCGGTTGATTTACTGCGATAATCTTGTTTTTTTAGGATTTCCCATGATATAATATAAGTAATTATTTTTGTTCGGAATAAGTTTGATAGAAGGATTTACTGTAATAGGATTCCTCTTGAAACATTATCCAGAACCAAAAATAGTAATAAAATGGATTTTTCCAAACACAGGAGGAACTATCATGGTACAAGGTAAAGTAAAATGGTTTAACGCAGAAAAAGGTTTCGGTTTCATCGAAGTTGAAGGCCAAGACGATGTATTCGTACATTTCTCAGCTATCCAAGGCGAAGGCTTCAAAACGCTTGAAGAAGGCCAAGAAGTTTCTTTCGAAATCGAGCAAGGCGCTCGTGGACCACAAGCAGCTAACGTTCAAAAATAATTGAACGCATATAAAAAAAGACTCCGTTTTTGGAGTCTTTTTATTTTTCTTTTTTTTCGGCCATTTCCTTTAATGCTTTGTCCAATTTTTCTTCGATTCGTTTAGAACGATTAAAATGCCCTGCCAGGAAAAACACGATGAATATAACGAATACGACAAGCAATAGCATAAAAAGGATAGGCAGGAACTGGGTTATATTTTCACTCATTGGATATTATCCCCTTTTTTCTTCCATTATACTTCATGCTTACCGCTGCTATGATAGAGGGAGTTGAGTTTTAAAAAAAACACTGAAAGGGGATATGCGAAAACGCATATCCCCTTTCAGTCAGTTCTGGAATAGCGAGGCGAACTTTTGTAGTCTGGGCAAGTCAGATTCTTGATACATCTGTTCTATCTTCAATGTCACCAATAACTGGCTCTTGGCAAATAACATGTCCCGGAAATGATCGACCGCCCCGCAAAAATGATTATAGTTGGTTTCACCAGTGCCGAAGACTCCCGTTTTCAGATGGGCAATAGGCAACTGTTCCAGTTCTTTATAAAGGGCTGCTGATTTAGAAGGAAGGTCTCCATTGCCCCATGTATAGGTGCCGATAATCAATGCATCGTAATCCGGCAATGTACGTAAATCGAAATCATTCATTCGATATAGTCCAGCTTCGGGTAAAAGGGAAGCGATGGCTTCAGCAAGCGCTTTTGTATTGCCGCCAGCTGAATGATAGACAATGGCAATTTTACAGCTCATCGAACCCATTACTGGCATTTACTTGACTGTATGTCCTTGACTTTTGTTCGAAGAAATCGGTTTTTGTAAGTCCGATGGATTCATCATCGAACGTTTTGATCCATGGCATCGGGTTCTCGCCATACTCTTTATACAAATTTTCAAGTCCTAGCATACGTAACCGTTTGTTGGCGATATATTCGATGTACTCATTGAATTCTTCCAAATCGAGATCGGCTTTGGTTTGGATATCTTCGAGCATATATTCAGACCATTCCTTTTCGAGTTCGACTGCTTTTTCAATCGTTGTATAGATGAACTTCGTGTTTTCTTCATTATTTAACTCAGGATATTCATACATCAAAATTTGAACGAGCATTCCAATGAAATCGAAATGGACCATTTCATCGCGATGAATATAAGATATCATCGTAGCGGAACCAGTCATTAAATTTTGGCGTCCTAAATTATAATAAAAGGCGAAAGCCAGATAGAAATAAATTCCTTCAAGGTTCGTTGAATGGATCAGTGCCTCGAATAAATGTTGAGGGCTGGGATCGTCCACGAACGTTTGATAGGCATCAACGATCGGTTGGTTACGCTTAATCACTTCAGGATGTTCTTTAATGCGGTCGAAAAGCTGTTTTTGCTTGCCTACCGGAATCAAGGAAGCAAGGATATAGGAATAAGATTCATTATGGATCGATTCCTGCTGGGCCATGTTGGCCAGGATAGCTTTTGCCGCCGGATCTTTGATGTACCGAAGGATTTCTACTAAAGTGGGCGTTTGAAGACTGTCCATTCCAGCAATCATCGTAAGTATATCGAGAAAAGCGTCCTGGATATCTTCGTCCAATTCGCCCCACTGCTTTTTATCCTGAATCATGTTCACGCTCGAAGGCTTCCAAAAGTTATTGATGAGCTGTGTATAGGTATCATAGAATTTTTCATACTGAATATCGTTCCAAAGGAGAAAGCCTGAAGCTTCTCCTTTGAAAACACCCGTTGCCTTGGTTGGATGCGTTGGTTCGAGCATCCGAATCTTTTTGATATGATTGGTCATTCGTGAAAACTCCTTTAAGTATAGATTACTGGGTTATGATTGTTGTTAACTTGAACAGCTTTCGCAGGCATTGTCATATTCAGAAGAAGTCGAACGAACATAATACGTTGATTTCAACCCGCTTTCCCATGCCGTTAAATGGATATCCAATAGGACCTTTGCTTTGATTGTATTGTGTACATACAGATTAAAGCTGATTGCTTGGTCAATATGGCGTTGGCGGGCTGCATTTTGCCTAATGCTTTCCAGTTGGTCCAAATTAAATCTCGTCTTTTTATAATATTCATACGTATTTGGCGTCAATCCTGGTGCCGTCACCTTGAATTTGAAGTTTTTCTTTTCTTCGTAAAATTCAATTTCATACAAAGGATCGATTCCGTCAGTGGAATTACCGATCTTCGCTGTCGATGAATTGGGGGCAATGGCCATTAAATATCCATTACGGGTCCCGTGTTCCTGCACGTCTGCTTTTAAATCCAACCATTTTTGATCTGTATAGTCACGCAGTTCGAAGTAGTCCCCTGTATGCCAATCCGATCCTTCAAAATATGGGTATGATCCTTTTTCCTTGGCCAATTCGTTGGATGCCTTGATTGTTAAGTAAGCGATCTTTTCGTATAAAGCATCGGCATAGTGAACAGCCTCATCGGATTCCCAATAAATATTCTGTGTGGCAAGTAAATGATGCCATCCAAACGTTCCTAAACCGATTGCCCGGTAACGTTTGTTCGAAATGGATGCTTGTTTGACAGGAAGATTATTCACATCAATGACATTATCCAGCATACGGACCTGAATGGGAATCAATCTTTCCAAAACATCGCTGCCCACCGCTCGAGGCAAGTTAATGGATGAAAGGTTGCAGACAACGAAATCGCCGCTTTTACGAACTACTACGACATCTCCATCTTCTGTTTCGTATTCATCCGTGATCGTCGAAGGGCTTAGGTTTTGGGCGATCTCCGTGCAAAGGTTAGAACAATAAATCATACCTTTATGTTTATTGGGATTCTTCCGATTCACTTCATCGCGGTAGAACATATACGGTACGCCTTCTTCTAATTGAGAAATCATGATGCTTTTCATGATGTCCATCGCATTGATTTTTTCAAAACTATAGTTTGGAAGCATGCCATTTTCCGCAGCCTCGACAGCAAGTGCATAATGATTCCTGAAGCTTCCTTCGCCTTTCTTCTCGTCATAAAGATCTTCCAGTGAAAATCCAAGCGTTTGCTTAACGGTATGCGGATCGAAAAGATACCATTCTTTTCTGTCGCGTACAGCCTCCATGAATAAATCGGGAATGCACACACCTGTAAAAATATCATGGGCTTTTAATCTGTCATCCCCGTTTTGTGTCTTCAAATCGAGGAAGCTCATGATATCTTTATGCCAGGCATCCAAGTAAATCGCGATGGCACCTTTACGTTGACCCAATTGATCGACACTTACAGCTGTCTGGTTGAATAGTCGAATCCAGGGAGTCGTGCCGGAACTGTTTCCAGAGAAACCTCGGATATCAGAACCAAGCGAGCGAATCTTACCAACGTAAAGACCGACACCGCCACCGAATTTAGATACTTTTGCAGCATCGTAGTTTGATAGGTAGATTCCGTCAATGGAATCTTCAATTGCGTCGATAAAGCAAGAGCTTAACTGTCCATGTGTTTTACCTGCATTGGAGAGTGTAGGAGTCGCAACGGTCATATAGAGATTGGACATGGCCCAGTATGCTTCTTTTATAAGTTGCAGGCGGTGCTCCGTTTTTTCCAATCGCATGATTTCCATTGCGATGATCATGAAACGTTCTTGTGGCAGTTCGTAGACCTTGTCCTTTTTTGGGCGGGCAAGATAGCGGTCGTTCAATAAGTAGATGCCTATGTAAGAGAATAATTTATCTTTTTCCGGGTCGATCACCGAACCCAATTCCTCAATTTCCGCTTTCGTATATGAAGATAGCAGTTCTGATTTATAAATGGGATAACGCTGACCTTCTGAAAGCTGGGAGAGTTCCGTGATCAGCTCATAGAATGGGCCATAACTCATGCCTTCATAACCTCGATTGGCTTGTGCATCCCTATACATTGTATTCAACAGTTCTGCTGCAGCAACGAACGTCCAATCTGGAGCATCGATATCCACACCTTCAAGAGCGAGCTGAATCAGTTTTTTTGATGCCTGTTCTTCGGTTGAGTCACTTTTGCGATCAAGCCATTTTGTAAAACGCTTTTTGAACTTTTCCATATCAAGACGGCCTTCGAATTCCTTTGATAACATCTCAAGCTGGATGGATTTCGTTTCTGTGTCGTTTTCGCTTATGGTAGAGTTATATGTTTGAGTCATTAATAATCCTCCTTGTTAACTTCCGCTAAAATAAAAAAACCGCCCAAAGAATTGAGCGGATCAAACGATAGAATAAAAGAGCCATGAAAAAATAGCCGTTATGCTATCGTTTCATCATCTCAATCCCCGAAGAATAAGAAACGTGAAAAATTCAAGGCAGGTCTCCTGACTCATGATCATCCTACTTAGAGTCCTTCCCGTATAGAGAGCTATACAGTGGGTTTCTCATTTCGTCACATTTACAGTTGCGGGGACAGTTCCGGGTTTACACCGGATTCCCTTTTCAGCCATCACTGGCACCTTGGATTACAAAAAATTCTATATATAGTTATTAGTATTGTTTGTGTAATCAATATCTAGTATTTCTGCTTATATTATCGTAAGCCATATACGATGATAATTCAACTAATATATTTGAAAAAAACCAACCCTTATCTATTGACAAAGTGGTGGTAGAGGGTCAAGGAATGAAAGATTTTATTGGGGAAAGGATAATTCAAGCGCTGATTTACGGGATTTTGTGTTAAAATAAAGTGTCTAGTAAAGGTGGCTCTCCCTTATTGCGATGAGGGGATTCGCGGAAAAATATTTATGAAAAAGGGGATAAAATCTTGGAAAAAGTATTAGTTTTTGGACATAAAAACCCGGATACAGACACAATCTGTTCAGCAATCGCTTATGCAGATTTGAAAAAACAGTTAGGTATCAACGCTGAACCAGTTCGTCTGGGTGAAGTGAATGGTGAAACTCAATATGCATTGGACCAATTCAAATTCGATGCTCCCCGTCTTGTGGAAAAAGTTGCAGGGGAAGCTGATGGCGTAATTCTTGTCGATCACAACGAACGTCAGCAAAGTGCTGAAGATATTGACCAAGTCCGTGTGTTGGAAGTTATCGACCATCACCGTATCGCTAACTTTGAAACAAGCGATCCTTTATATTACCGTGCGGAACCAGTTGGCTGTACGGCAACCATTTTAAATAAAATTTATAAAGAAAACGGCATTGAAGTCCCTAAAGCAATCGCAGGTCTTATGCTTTCTGCCATCATTTCCGATTCTTTATTGTTCAAATCACCGACGTGCACGGAGCAAGACGTTGCAGCAGCTATGGAACTGGCTGCCATTGCGGGAGTCGACGCTGAAACATATGGCTTGGAAATGTTGAAGGCGGGAGCTGACTTGAGCGACAAAACGATTGCCCAGCTTATCACTCTTGACGCAAAAGAATTCTCCATGGGAATGGCTAAAGTGGAGATAGCTCAGGTCAATGCTGTTGATCCGAACGAAGTCCTTGCTAAGCAAGCAGAATTGGAAGCGGCGATTGAAGCGGTAATCGCTGTGAAGGAATTGGACTTATTCCTATTCGTCGTAACGGATATCTTGACTAATGATTCTGTTGCCTTGGCTCTTGGTAAAGCAGCTTATGCAGTGGAAAAAGCATACGACGTTTCATTAAACAATAACATCGCCGTCTTGGAAGGCGTTGTATCGCGTAAAAAACAAATCGTGCCGGTCTTAACGGACGTATTCAGCAAATAATACAGGAAAAGGGGTGCTCATTAAAAACATGGGCATCCTTTTTCTGTACATGCAAAAAAAGACTCAACCATCCATTAAGGGTGTTTGAGTCTTTTTTCTTAATTCAAAGCTTCCTTTTCTTTTTCATAGGCGATGACAATCAATTCTTTATTGGCTTCCTCGCCAAGTTTGCTTTCAAAGCTTTTCAGTTCATTCAATAAATCCGGTGACAGATTTGCTGCCGTATAATCCTGCTTGGGTGTCATGCTTTTCGCTCCTTTCAAAAGGAAATAATCCATGTTATCTATTTTGTCGGTTTGAAAAGTTTCTATTCAGCAGAATTTTACTTCTTCAAGATATTTTACTTTCTGAGGTGGCGAGTTTTTCAAGCAATAACGAACTTTCTTCATCGAGTCCTTGCACCTGGACGGATATTCCCAGAAGCTGATATTTAAGGACAACCGTATCAACAGCACCGACTGCCGAAGCATCCCAGATTTTAGAATGGGAAAAGTCGATGACGATTGCCTCGGCTTTTTCCTTGAAGTCGAACTTCGAAACAAAGTCCTGGACAGAAGCGAAAAATATTTGTCCACTGATACGATAAATGATTTTCTTAGCCTGGATGTCTTCCGTTTTCTCTACAGCCACTTTAGAAATTTTAGCCGAGAAGAAAATCATGCTCAAGAGCACTCCGGCAAATACCCCTTTTGATAAGTCATGTGTATAAAGGACAATGAGGACTGTAACGATCATCACGGCTGCATCCGACTTTGGAGCTTTAGTGAGCCTCTTTAGGGAAGACCAGTCAAAGGTCCCGATTGAAACCATGATCATGACTGCAACAAGTGCGGCCATCGGTATTTTAATAAGGACATCATTCAATACCACGATTAATACCATAAGGAATGCGCCAGCTACAAAAGTGGATAGCCGGCCTCTTCCTCCCGATTTGATGTTGATACCGGATTGGCCGATCATCGCACATCCTGCCATGCCGCCAAAACATCCGGCGATGATATTTGAAATCCCCTGGCCTTTGGCTTCCTTATTTTTATTGCTGTCCGTGTCAGTCATCTCATCGACTATTTGAGCTGTCAATAACGATTCAAGCAGCCCGACAAACGCTAGGGCTATGGAATAAGGGAAAATAATCGCCAAAGTTTCGAAGGTCAAAGGGATGTCTGGAAGCATGAACATCGGAAGCGCTTCGGTCAATTGCCCCATATCCCCAACCGTCCGCACCGTAGCCCCCGTGGTAACTGCAACGATCGTCATGAATATGATGGCGACAAGTGGTGAAGGTATGACTTTCGTGATCAGCGGAAAAAGATAAATGATAGCTAATGAAACGGCTGTCATGACATACATGATCCATGTTTCGCCCACGAAATGGGTGAGCTGTGCCGTGAAAATCAAGATGGCTAAAGAATTCACAAAACCATTCATGACCGGCTTCGGGATGAACTTCATTAATTTCCCGATTTTTAAAACCCCTAGTAAAATTTGCAGCAAACCAGTCAATATTGTTGCAGCAAGTAAATAGTTCAAGCCATGATCTTTAACAAGGTCGACCATGACGAGTGCCATCGCTCCAGTGGCTGCCGATATCATTCCCGGCCTTCCGCCGACGAAAGAGATGACGATGGCAATGCAGAATGAGGCATAAAGACCAACCATTGGGTCAACGCCAGCAATGATCGAAAAGGCAATCGCCTCCGGAATCAATGCCAAGGCAACGACAATTCCCGATAGAACATCTCCTCTAACGTTGCCGAACCATTCCTGTTTGTATGCAGATGTATTCAAAGAAACACTCCTTCTTTCTTATATATATATGTGTGTTAATTTCTTTTTTAACGCACTAAATTATAGCATGAGTCCTTCATTCTATCTATATGGATAATATAAACGACAAATGGAGGACTATTCATTTCTTAGTGAATGTAGGTATATGCCTTAAGAAGGAAGGATTGGTTAAAAAAGTGCTTGAGCTATCATTGAGGGAAGCAAAGCTGGAGAAGCCTCCATTCATCCATACGATGAATCGGAAAACTGTTTAAAGACCTTCGGCAGGGTCTCCCAAACCGAAAAAAATCATCATGACTAAAAGGGAGGAGATGAAGATTACCGGTTGAAGGGGAAAATAAACTCGTACCTTCGTATTGTGAGGAGATTATCTTAGTGAACACTAGAAAGCTGGATCATTTATTATGCCTGCATACAGGTCATGCATGTAATAATGTCAGTCAAATGGCTTGGCCATTTTTGATGTATGGGCTCCTAAAATTCCCGCTAAAGGGGAGTGGAGTAAAACGGTAGGGATCTATTTCATAACTGAAAATCAATCCTTTTCCTACTCGCTTTGCGCCACCTATTGGAACCGATTCATGACATTCTATACATGGGTTTTAGAAGGTAGTGAAACGCGATAGAATCTAATGATACTTATAAACCACATGATTTATATCAATCGATCCAGTTATTGGCCGACCGTACATTTACTATTCATATAATGAAAAATATAGTGCTTTAACTGTGTCAGTATAAGGGGGCATGAGGTAAGGGAGTTTTTTTGCCGGAACGATATTTTCCCTTTTTACCATACATGGAAGTGGTGAGTGGGAAAAGGCCAGCTCTTTCAAAGTTTTGGGAGTAGGGAACCCATACCAGTGTTAAGGGGCTAACCCTTATCAATGATACTGGATTTACATTTTGGACATGTCACTTCTTTATAATGCTTGAACCTGATCTTTCGAAGGTCACTTCTGGTCAACATTGCAAATACATTATATCTTGTACCGCATGCACATGTATTTTTATCTTTAACTATGTGTCTTTCATCCGCGGAATAAATGGTTGGGAAAAACATATATAACCCTCCTTCTTCTAATTTTAGGCAAATTAAAAAGGGGCAAGAAATTAATAATAAAGTGGTTCATCAAGATAAATCATGGCAGCCCGGCTGCCATGACAACTAGGTTGTTGGTTTAGGCCCGTGGCTTTGCGTCTTTTACTTTCATAAAATTTGCCTAAAATAATCTTAACATAAAATTTGATGTGTTATGAAGGTGCAGAAAAAATACTTATCAGTTTATGGCTAGGTCCTAAGGATTGATGGAATTTCACGGATAGGCATGAACGTGACCCGTTTCAAATCTTGTTCCTCGATTTCCCTTCGATAATTCCCCATTTACAATAACCCTGATTCTTGAATTGAATGTAATTTTGAATCAAGTGTAAAGGTAGACTATAAGATAATTCCATTAAAATTCAAGGGTGGTTCATGGCCATTGCTTCATTGGGAGGGGTTGTGGGTCCATGTATAACAGGGCTCTTGTTCGTTTTTGGACGCACTGCCTGTATCGGAATACGGCCGAAACAAAGAAAATCCATAATTATCCAGTGTTGCAGCTGTATGAGCATTAAACATGAGAAAGCCTGCTTCCATCTGGAAGCAGGCTTTCTTGCCAAAGTGTGATTAATGTGATCTGGCCAACTCCGGATTGCGGTGCATCGCGAAATAGAGGACAAGTCCGGCTATGAGGAGTAACGTGCTGGTCGTGATGAAAACAGCGGAGAATCCGTAGAAACCAGCAACCATTCCGCCCATTGCGGGTCCGATTATATTGCCTAAAAAGCGCAGGCTCGTATTGTACCCAAGTACTTCCCCCTGCATTGCTACAGGGGCTTCTTGGCGAATATAGGCAATCCTTACAGGGATGATGCCGCCTATTGCCATACCTAGTATGAAACGTACGAAAACAAGCTGCCAAAAATGATTGATGAAGGCACCGGGCAAGTAGACAAGGGCTGTCAGAAAAAGAAGCAGCACAAGAATCTTCACATGTCCATGCCGATCACCTATCTTGCCCCAGTGACGCGCCATCAATAAATTTCCCAGGCCTGCTGCAGAAAAGGCGATTCCTGAATAAAAACCAAGATTGGAAGTTCCATGCAGCTCACCAACGTATAAAGAAAGAATGGGCTGGATGCTGAAGTGGGCAACTTGAACAAGTGTCGAAATGAGCATGACATTCACTAGGATGGGGTTCCTTAAGATATGCGAGAGAACCTCCCTGCTTGTATAGCTCGACTTCGTTCCCTTCTGCCGTTCCATTCGGTACTCCTTGGTTGCAAAAACAAGAAGTCCAGAGATGAAAATGGTGATGGAGGTGAATTTAAAGGCGGTTGAATAGCCGAGTGTGTCTGCAAGCAGGCCGCCCAGCAATGGTCCGAAAAGGGAACCGGTTATATTTCCCGTTTGCAAGGTTCCCAGTACACGTCCGGCAATTTCTTTTGGGGTTTGCGTTGATATGAAGGCCTGTGACATGGATATGAAGCCGGTGAAAATTCCTGTGAACATCCTTAAGACGAATAGCTGCCAAACATTTTCTACGAATCCCATCAGGAAAATGGACAGACCCATACCAAAGGCACAGGCAATCAAGATTTTCTTTCTGCCGTACCGGTCACCAATCCGTCCCCAAATGGGAGAAAATAAAAAGGCAGTCACGAAAGTGATTCCAAAAGTCCATCCGGACCAATGCTGGATATATTGAGTCGAATAATCCCCGAATGTACCAATGTATAAAGATATGAATGGAAGAACCATCGTCATGCTCCCGCCTATGAAGAAATTGGCGAACCACATGATGAAAAGATTCCGTTTAGCTATTTTATGAGCGTTCATTGTACATACAACACTTCTTTCCTCTAAAAAAAACTTCGGGTTCCTAAATAATAGTATACAGAATTTAACTAATTTATTAAACGAATTTGTTTTACTGGTTTTTTAATGAATGGGCAAATGATATAATGTGAAAATATTGACTTTTCAGAAAAATTAAATAAAACGAAAGGCATTCATTTTTCAATTAAAGGAGTTTTTAACATGTTAACGATTTTAGGATTTTGCATGATTTTAACGTTTCTGGTCTTAGTCATCACAAAGCGCTTATCAGTGGTTGTTGCTTTTATCTTCACGGCGATAGCTTTTGGTGTGATTGGTGGATTTGCTTCGGAAATGGGAGATATGATGGTTGCGGGTATTTTAAAGGTGACACCAACAGCAGTCATGATCGTTTTTGCTATTCTATACTTTGGTTTAATGATTGACGTTGGTTTGTTCGAGCCTATGATCGCTAAAATATTGAGTTTTGTAAAAGGAGACCCGCTAAAGGTTGTCATGGCAACCGCCATTATAACCATGTTGGTAGGTTTGGACGGAGACGGTTCTTCCACATTCATGATCACCGTTTCAGCCATGCTGCCGCTTTATATCAAATTGGGGATGAACAGGCTCGTATTGGCCTGTGTCGTTGGTTTAGGCGCTGGGGTCATGAATATGATTCCTTGGGGAGGTCCCTTGGTCAGGGCGGCCGCGAGTCTTCAAGTAGAGGTATCGGAGTTATTCCTTCCTCTCATTCCGGTCATGATTTGCGGTCTTTTATGGACGCTTTTTTCGGCATATGTACTTGGCAAAAAGGAAAGGGAGAGATTAGGGGTCAGTTCCACGGAGACGCCCATGTCACCTGGTATGGGCGAACAGGCTGCAGCTGTTGAAACCGCACCTGAAGGAACATCCAAGCTTTTTTGGTTTAATTGGCTCTTGACGATTTTACTGATGGTATTGCTGGTGATGGAAGTGCTGCCGATCCAAATCTTATTTGCCTCCGCGTTTGCGATTGCATTATTTGTTAACTTTCCGAACCCAAAAGAACAGCAGGAAAGGATTTTAAGTCATGCCAATAGCTTCGTGATGATCTGTACACTCATTTTCGCTGCAGGGATTTTTACTGGTGTATTCACAGAAACAAAGATGATGGACTCGATGGCCGCTTCAATCGTAACCGTCATCCCGGATTGGCTTGGGGCACATTTGCCACTGGTGGTAGCACTGACGAGCATTCCGATGGGGTTCATTTTTTCGCCTGATGCCTATTACTTTGGCATTCTACCAATAATAAGTGAAACGGCATCGAGCTTCGGGATTGCCCCTGTAGAAATCGGAAGGGCGGCTTTATTAGGTCATTCGACCACCGGGTTCCCCTTATCGCCATTGGTGCCTGCAACTTTCATATTGATTGGCCTTGTAGGCGTGGATTTTGGGGATCACCAAAAATTCCTGTTTAAATGGGCGTTTGGGACAACCATCATAATGACCATCGCAGCCATTACTTTCGGGGTCATCACTTTGTAAAAATGTGAGCCCATTTAGCTATAATGCAAAACTGTGTCTGTGAATTTAGTAAGGTATTCACTCTCACTGGTGTAATCTATTTTCCTATTTATCCCGCTTTCTGTTTATTCTTCCATAATAGTGGAAAGTAATAAGAGGAAATACATATAAGAGAGTGAGGGAATTTATCATGAACTATAAACAAAAACTTGTGCTGCCTATGTGTGCTGCCTTTTTACTGTATGGATGTAATTCAGCGGATGATTCGAATCAGACCGATGATAATGCCGAGGACATGACTACAGTGGGACAAGGAACAGATACAGAGGTTGATCCGCAGGTGAAAGCGGAAGTTAAAGATGTAGAAGGGAAAACACTTGGAACGGTGAACTTTACCGCTGAAGAGAATGCTGTAGTGATCGAGACCGCTTTGGAGGGCCTTGAGCCGGGCTATCATGGATTCCATATACACGAAAACGCAGCATGTGAGCCGGATGCTAAGGATGGCCCTTTCACTACAGCGGGAGGACACTTCAATCCAACTGATGAAACGCACTCGAAACATGCAGGGGACATGCCCCCTTTATATGTAAAACAAGATGGGACAGCAAAATATACGGCAACATTGGATAACATGACAATAGACCAACTGAAGAAAGAAGAGTTGGCTGTAATCGTTCATGCGAATCCAGACAACTTTGCCAATATTCCGGACCGTTACGAAGCCAATGGAGAAAAAGGACCGGATGAAGATACTTTGAAAACTGGCGATGCAGGCGATAGGCAAGCTTGCGGGATTGTTGTAAGTGCAGAGGCAAAATAAAATTAATGAAAGTAAGAGCGATTCCTCTAAAGAGGAATCGCTCTTTTATTGAAGGTAGGACTGCTGACCGCTAAAATCTTAAAGCTGAAACCATTCTTTTTACGATTTAAGAAGGTTTTTTCTATTGTGATATAGAAGTAAGAGTGTAAGTAATATTGCAGTAGAGGCAGATGGCATTAAAAAGATTATAGTTAATTCTTGCAGTGGAATGAAGTTTAAGACATAGGTTTAATATAGGAAAATAAGATTTGGTTTGAATCGATAAAAAAACCCGAATAGGGATCATGTCCACTGATTCGGGTTTGCTAAAATCATTTTGCCGTAATGGAATCTTCGATTAGCTGTAATCTCTCAGCCACTTCTTCTTCAGAAAGGTTATGCTCGACTACATAGCGATTACGCGGATGCACTCGGCATTCATGGGTACAGCTGCGCATATGTTTGTGTTCGTTCTCTTCACTGCAAAGGATTTTCTTGTTGCATTCAGGATTAGCGCAATTGACATAGCGTTCACAAGGTTCGCCGGAATAAATATCGCGTCCGACAATGACATGTTCCTTTTGATTGATAGGTACGGCAATCCTTTCATCAAATACATACATTTGGCCATCCCATAGCTCACCTTGGACTTCGGGATCCTTCCCGTATGTTGCGATGCCGCCATGCAGTTGGCTTACATCTTCAAAGCCTTCTTCGACAAGCCAGCCGGAGAATTTCTCACAGCGGATACCGCCGGTGCAATACGTTAGGATTTTTTTGCCTTCGAACATTTCTTTATTTTCCCGTACCCACTCCGGAAGTTCACGGAAATTCGTGATTTCTGGCTTGATTGCACCCCTGAAATGTCCTAAATCAAATTCATAGTCATTTCTGGCATCAAGGACGATGGTGTTTTCATCTTGCATTTGCTCGAAGAACTCCTTCGGGCTCAAGTATTTGCCTGTCGTCTGGGTCGGGTTGATGTCGTCTTCCAAGCGAAGCGTTACAAGTTCATTGCGTGGGCGAACATGCATTTTTTTGAAAGCATGGCCGTCAGCTTCATCTATTTTAAACACGATATCGGCAAAGCGGGGATCGCTTTTCATCATGTCCATATATTTGTCGGTTTGTTCGATTGTACCTGAAACGGTTCCGTTGATACCTTCTGAAGCCACCAAGATACGGCCTTTCAATTCAAGGGCTTTACATGCCGCAAGATGCTCGGCTGCGAATTCTTCGTGATTCTCGATGGGTACATACAAATAATAAAGTAATACTCTATATGGTTTTGTTTCCATTTTTTTATTTACCACCTATGTTTTATATTTGCAAGATATAAAGGGTGATCATGTAGACACTTTTCTCTTACAGATAATCATTATACCAAGAAAACGTAAAAATGATAAGGGCATGAAGAAAAATCAAGAGGAGTTGTATGGAATGTTGAAAGAGTTAATGAGATATCCAATCATTCAGGCACCGATGGCAGGAGGAGCTTCCACTCCGAAGCTTGCGGCTTCAGTATCCAATGCAGGAGGAATGGGCTTTCTCGCAGCTGGCTATAAGACTGCAGAAGAGGTAAAGGACGAGATAGGGCAGACCCGTCATTTGACTGAGCGCCCTTTTGGCGTGAATGTATTTGTGCCAGGCAACGAGGCGGTGGATGAAAATATATTATCTGCCTATCGTGAAAATATCGAAAAAGAGGCCGAGAGCGTTGGGGCTGAGATTGGAAAAGCCGAAAGTGATGACGATGATTGGGGAAATAAACTACAGGTATTGAAGGAAGCTGGGGTCGCTGTCGTCAGTTTTACGTTTGGATGTCCAACGGAAGATGTAATAAGGGAGCTCCAAGATGTCGGTTCCCTTATAGCCGTGACAGTAACCAACCTTCAGGAAGCAAAAAGGGCGGCGGGAGCAGGCGCCGATGTTCTATGTGTACAGGGGTTTGAAGCAGGGGGGCACCGAGCCAGTTTTGAAAACCGCACAGAAGAGGATTACGGTCTTTTAGTATTGATACGGATGATAAAAGATGAACTGGACTTACCGATCATTGCCGCGGGCGGACTGATGCATGGAAAGGATATCGCGGCCGTGCTCGAAGCGGGAGCAACAGCGGCGCAATTGGGAACTGCTTTCCTTCGCTGTCCCGAAAGCGGGGCAAGTCCGGTCCATAAGGCGGCGCTGGGAAATCCCCGGTTTACTCAGACCTCAATTACCCGAGCCTTCAGCGGCCGGAGGGCACGCGGGTTGGTGAATCACTTTTTAACGGAATATGATAGCGTTGCACCAGTCGCCTATCCTTATGTCCATCACATGACAAAACAAATGCGAAAAGCGGCTGGACAAAAAAACAATCCTGATTTGATGGCTTTGTGGGCAGGGCAGGGATATAAGTTGAGCAGGGAACTTCCTGCATCGGAATTGGTTGGTCTTCTTGTAGAAGAATTAAACTGAGAAGGGTTTGGAAGCTGATGGAGATAAGGGAATTATTCATGGATGAGCCACCGCCGATGCATTTATTGCTTTTGGCAGATCCTTCAAGGGAATTGGTCGAGGAATACTTGGGAAGCGGAACGTGCTTTGTTGCCGTGAGTGATAAGCGAATGATCGGTGTTTATGTTTTACTGCAAAAAAGTCCAAAACTGATAGAGATAATGAACATCGCGGTGGATGAACGGCACCATGGAAGAGGAATCGGCAGGCAATTGATTGAACACGCCATAGGCCATGCAAGGGAACAGGGATATAAAACGATTGAAATCGGCACGGGAAATTCGGGGATAGGGCAGCTTGCCCTTTACCAAAAATGCGGTTTTAGAATAACTGGGGTCGATCGGGATTTTTTTAATAGAAACTATTCCGAGGCCATTTATGAAAATGGGATTCAGTGCCAGGATATGATTCGCTTGTCACAAAGTTTAGACTGAGCAATGATCATCCAAGTTTGACCGAAAAGCTTTCCAGACAAAGGTGCGCGTCCATTGCTTAGGGGGAATGAACTTGTTCTTTGGTGATATGATTTATCTTCTTTTTGCTTTACTAATGCCGTTTTTATTTGCGGTCGGCGTTTTCATATTCATTCGATCAACGAAAAGGCAAAAGGATTCTTTATCGAAAATTCATAAAGACTCACATGAAAAATAGCAGCAAGAGAAAAAGAGTGCAAAACAACGGCACTCTTTTTCTCATCTTCACCTTTGCAAAAAAGCTTCCAAATTCCTTTTCACACTGGGCCATTCATGCTCGAGAATACTGAAAACCACCGTGTTCCTTATCCTTCCATCTTGCAGTTTTTTCTCCATCCTCAAAATGCCTTCTTCGAGGGCGCCGAGCCTGGCTATTGCTGCACGCGATCTTTTGTTGCATTCGTCCGTCCTGAATTCAACCCGTTTCATCTGCCACTTTTCAAAAGCATGCTGCAATAGCAGGTACTTACATTCTGTGTTAATGGCTGTTCGCCATTTGTCGGGATGATACCAAGTCGCACCGATTTCCAAGGAATGATTATGAAATTGAATATTTCTTAAGCTCGTACTGCCAACTATCGAATCATCAGTCTGATCGATAACGACAAATGGATGGTGAAGTCCCTGTTCCCTTGCTCGAATGCCTTCCTTTACATAGGAGATCGCCTCTTCATATGACAAAATTTTTGTTGCGCTCCATTCCCATATTTCAGATGGCAGGGAAGCGGCGTAAAGCGGTTCGATATGATGGTCCATCATCGGGGTGAGTATTACGTGTTTCCCGAATAATTCGATATGCTCCATAGTTACCTCCTCTTGATTGATATCTTCATTATAAAAATATTCTGGTCCTGCAATAAGGACCAATGCTGATATAATTTATGGTACCAGTTTGAAGGAGGACCAAATGTTTGAAATCACTTTAAACTTAGATAAAACGAATAAAGAAGCTTTATATGTCCAATTGTATAAATACTTTATAAAGGAAATCCAGAATGGACAAATAAAGGCCGGAATGAAACTGCCTTCTAAACGAAAACTAGCCGTGCATTTAGGGATAGGACTGAATACAGTGGATACGGCTTATCAGCAGTTGATGGCCGAAGGATATGTGGAAAGTCAATTAAGGAAAGGTTATTACGTAGCCGATTTAGAACCGATCTCAGCTTTGAATGAACCGTTGCCTGTAACAGAAGGGATGATGGGCCCTCAGAATGAAAGAAAGGAGATAGATTACAATCATGGCAGGGTGGACGTGGATTCCTTCCCGCATGCCGTGTGGAAAAAATGCTTGAACAATACGTTGTATCTACAGGAAAGGGAAATGTTCATGAGCGGTGATCCTCAAGGGGAATGGGGGCTCCGGGCTGAGATCTCATCCTATCTATTTCAATCGAGAGGAGTTCGCTGCAGGGCTGATCAAATCATCATTGGGGCAGGTACCCAGTATTTCATCCATCTGCTGCGTTTACTTCTTGGTAATGAGCGGGTATTTGGGTTGGAAGACCCTGGCTTTCATCGGGTAAGGGAGGTACTGAGGTTGGAGGGAGCGGATATGGCATTCATACCCTTGGATGAAAGTGGAATGAGTGTGGACTCCTTGAAAGAGAGTGCAGCGAATATTGCTTATGTCACTCCTTCCCACCAATTTCCTTCCGGTATGATCATGCCGATAACCAGAAGGATTGAATTGCTGAATTGGGCAGTGGAAAAAAAGGGTTATATTATTGAAGACGATTATGACGGGGAATTCCGACATGCAGGAAAACCGATTCCGTCCTTGCAGGGGTTGGACACAAATGGAAGGGTCATCTACCTGGGCACGTTTTCAAAGTCGCTCATCCCATCAATCAGGGTGGGATTCATGGTGTTACCCATGGAGTTGGCTTGCAGCTATCAGCAGAAGTTAATAGGATACAAACAGACCGTTTCCAGACTGATTCAGGAAACGCTCTGTCTTTTCATGAAAAATGGACATTGGGAACGCCATCTGAATAAAATGCGAACGATTTATCGTAAAAAGAATAAGGTGCTGCTGAATGCAATTGAAGAGAGCTTCCATGATCGTGTAGCAGTAATCGGTGAAAAGTCAGGATTGCACGTTCTTTTAAAAGTAAAAAACGGCAGCAGTGAGGCAGAGCTCATTCAAAAGGCTGCCAGTGTGGGGGTTAAAGTCCACCCAACATCGGTTTATCATACAGAGAATGTGAAAGATCCGACTATTTTGATTGGGTACGGTGGTTTAACCGAAAGGGAAATCGAAGCAGGAATCCGGCTTTTAAAAAAGGCATGGCTCTAGCATGATCCGAAAGAGATAAGAAGGCATTGGTGAACCCTTATTCCTCAATAATATAAGATACCCATTTTAGTTTCTTATATTATTGAGGATTTTAAGGACCGTCTGGAAAAATATTTCCTGTTCTTCTTCAGTAATGCCTTCCAGGGCTTTTCCTTCGATTTTTTCTGCAATCTTAAGACATTTTGTATGTACCTCTTTGCCCCGGGGGGTCAGTTCGATTCGTTTTTCCTGTTCATCTTTTCCAGGAACTTGTTTAATCATATTATTCTGTTCCATGCTGTTGACCGAACGTGTGATGATAACACTATCTACATCCAAGTAGCTGCAAATATCGGGGATTGTGGAATATCCACAGTTCTTTAAGTAATTCAGGATTGTCCACTGATTATGGTAAATTTCAAGGGCTGTAATTTGTTCATTCATTTTGCTGACTAATGATCTCGATACTTGTAAATATTGATGAAATAATTGAGTAGGGTTCGTCATATGATTCTCCTTTATAATGGCCGACCAGTCCATTATATTCTTTAATTCTTAAAAGTCTATTGTAAAGAATCATTTATTTCAGTCAATGTTTATTTTTGGAAGCCAAGCAGGAAAGGGAAAAATACTGGCAATATGAATGAATTGAGGGAAAGCTCAGTCTTCCCAAATCATCAAAAAACAAGGGGGGAAGCATATGTACAATCACAAGAAGAACCTTAATATATGATGGAATATATTTCAGACTATAGACAAATTCGAGAATTTGAGTTTGCCTACAGTTTTTTTATGGTTTGTCCATTTGGGCGTTTATTTCCGCTCCAGTTACTCGCTGTCCGCCGGGCGGTCCGCCCTCGGCTTGCGCCTGCGGGGTCTCCCTTGGACGCGCTTTTCCCGCAGGAGTCTCGTACCTTACTCTCCAAACAACTTTGTTATAACATTTAGTTAGAAACCATACCTGAGGAGTTGAAGGTGTTGCTTTGGGTCAGTTGGTGCCGGAACATCATTTAATGAAAGATACATTTTCCGAACCCCTTTTGTCTACAAACTGTAATATATGATGGCAAAAATTATTTTTTCCTTCAAATTGTCCAGAAGTGCCCCCGAGAATTGGAAAGCTGAATGCGATATATCCAGCAAACAAAAACCAGCCTCTGAGTGGCTGGTTTTTGTTTAAACCCTCTCGCTGGTGGAGCGGTGTTTTGTTTCTTTTTTATTTCTTTCTTCTTGTCGTTCATATTTAATTTCATCAATTGGTAAATCATCAATGGGCATGACCACTTGATCACGTTCCAGCTGTTTTTCCTGATTCTTCTTGAATGCCTTGGATTTATCATTACGCTCCTCAAGATACTTTTCTTTATCTTTATTATCCAATGTCAATCCCTCCATCTCTTTGTATCTCTTTTTCCCCTTATTGAGAAAATAAAACGTATAAGCGAAATATATGTGACCCCATTTCATAAATATAAGGAGAACAAGAAAGTGCAAGGAGGGTTTGTTCAGTGAATGTCGCCGTCTTTTTCCGCTGGTTTTGGAGGGGTATTCTCCTTTTAGGCATATTAATCGTCATGCCCTATTCATGGGCTTTGATTTTAGCGTTGCTCACCGCCATTCTTTTGGATGGATTGGTCCGCATGATTGGTGAAACGGCAAAGCTGCATCGGTTTTGGGCAGTATTGATTTCATTTGTTATATATGTAGGCGGGTTTATGAGCATCACTTATTTTTCCTTTTCGGTATTAATCAAGAAGGTCATCGTCTATTCGGAAGAATTTCCTGGTTTCATACGTGAAGTGTATTTGACGGCTATATTGCCAGTCATTAGGCAATGGGAACGGTATTCCCAAACTTTGCCGCCAAATCTCATTCAATCAATAGAACAAACGATGGAAAAGGGAGTCAGGGCTCTGGAGGGGTTCACAGAGGGTTTTGTTCAGGATATGGTTCAGTTCGTTACACTCATTCCGGGATTTTTCATTGACTTTTTAATTTATTTAATCGCATTATTCTTAATTAGTCTTGAATTGCCTAAGTTAAGAAAAAAGGCAGTCCTTTATTTAAAGTTATCCACCTATCAAAAGATTTCGCTAGTTTATCAAGATTTGAGTATGGCAGCCGTAGGATTCATCAAGGCACAAATCCTGTTGAGTTTAATAACGTTCATCATGGCTTATGGAGGACTATGGTTGTTAAATGTGAAGTATACGATTCCATTGGCACTGTTAATAGTAGTTGTGGACATTCTACCTATCTTGGGGACGGGATCTGTACTGGTTCCTTGGGCATTAATTGTTTGGGCTCAAGGAAACCATCATCTAGGTATTGGCCTAATCATCCTATTCCTGGCCATTACCATCATAAGAAGGACCATCGAACCAAAAATCTATTCAGCAAATATGGGATTGAGCCCATTGGCATCATTGGTCAGTCTTTATTTAGGGTTTAAGATGCTTGGTTTCATTGGGCTTTTCCTTGGACCTTCGATACTGATTGTTTATGATACGTTAAAGAGGGCAGGTGTCATCAAAACCAATTTCAAAATATGAAAGATTATTAGATGTTTTTTGCCTGATTTCTTAACTTTGACATATCTTTTACAGCTTTACCTTGACCGTTGCAATGATTGCAGTCCCGGGAAAAGAATTGCAGATAACGGGTTTTCCCTTTGCCTTTGCAGTGTTGGCAAATGGTTATGAGTTTCATGATTCCTCACTCCTTCAAAAAGTATCGCTTTTTAACAGTATGAAACAATAAAGGTAGAACTATACTTCATGTAATCATTCAATGTTACATGCAGCAGGTTTTATATAATATGTATTTATTTTATTTCATGTACCAGTCGGAACAAAAATAACCCCCGCTCCTATTAGGGACGGGGGTTATTATCATGAAACGATTTCGGTTTGTGATATCATCGGGAATTCTTTCACTTCGGTTACGACTTTTGCTGGTTTGTATATTTCAATATAACGAATATGGTGATCTTCCATTTCTTTTATCCTAAAGTTATAGGGACCATAAGTCAGGATATCACCTTGTTTGGCCTCGTAATTCTCGGTAAGGATCCACCCGCCCATCGTATCAATATCTTCATCATTGATATCCAATCCAAGTAAATCATTCATTTCACTGACTAATACCTTGGCATCGATGATATAGTGATCTTCTTTTAATTTGCGGACATCCGGCACTTCATCCAAGTCGAACTCATCGCGGATATCGCCAACGATTTCTTCAAGGATATCTTCAACGGTCACCAAACCTGACGTACCGCCGTATTCATCCATGAGGATAGCCATGTGGACCCGTTCCTTTTGCATTTTTAAAAGTAAATCGTGAATCGGGATACTGTCAATGACACGGATGATCGGACGAACATACCGGTTGATCGTTGACGCTGCCTGATTGTTCTTGTCTATCATTTCAGTGAATAGCTCTTTGATATTGACCATTCCGATAACATGATCCTTATCACCGTCAATGACAGGATATCTTGTAAAGTTCTCTTCCGCCATAACGGTGAAAAACTGCTGGATCGTATCATCTTTGGATACCGTTGCAATTTCTGTACGTGGAACCATGATTTCTTTTGCGATCCGATCATCGAATTCAAAAATTTTATTCACATATTTAAACTCTGATTGGTTAATTTCGCCACTTTTGTAGCTTTCGGAAACAATGATACGAAGCTCTTCTTCTGTATGAGCCAAATCATGTTCGGAAACTGCTTTTAATCCTAGCATTCTTGTAAGCGTCCTTGCAGAGCCATTCAGTACCCAGATGAATGGATACATGATTTTGTTAAAACCAATTAAAGGTTTCGAAACCAATAAAGTTACTTGCTCCGCTTTTTGAATCGCTAATGTTTTTGGTGCCAATTCCCCAACAACCACATGAATGAAGGTAATGAAAGAAAAGGCAATTGCAACCGAGAGTGCATGTGAAGCTGAATTAGGAAGATTCAATTGATTCAAGAGTGGGCGCAAAATGTTTTCAACTGTCGGTTCCCCAAGCACCCCAAGCCCTAGAGCGGTAACGGTAATTCCGAGCTGGCATGTTGAGAGGTATTCATCTAGGTTGGATATGACTTTCTTTGCTGAAAGAGCATTCGGCGTTCCTTCTTCAATTAATTGATCGACCCTCGTGCTTCTCACTTTAACAATCGCAAACTCCGTAGCTACAAAAAATGCTGTTAAAGCAATTAAAATGGCAATAAGAACCAAGTTTATTATGTCCAAATAGTCTCCCTTAACTCGCCTTCGAGACGAATAAGGAGTACACCTCCTACATTTTTAAAATATACAAGTATATTTTTTTTGCCGTGCTGAATATTTTCGGGATCCATTCAAAATGGCTGTGGTAATAGATGTGCAGCCGCTTGAACTCCCATTTCTTTTAGTGATGAAGAGAATAATAGTATATGCCGATTAGCGATGCGTAGACGGGAAATAGAAGAATTTCTGTCTGAAGGAGTGCAGCCATTTTCCAAAAGGATGCATATATCCGTTACGCAAAGCGGCGTCAGCCCGTCAAAACGAACATTCTTTAATGCCCCATCAAATCACCTCAATCTAATTAATTTAAATACTTTCATTATAGAAAGAGTTAATCATTCAGTCAAACAGCTTACGGCACCATAAATCCGGTAAATTGCTTGTAAAGGATTAGTTTGAGCTAATAATTAGCTGTTTTTGACTGTTTTAACTACTTTATTGTATCATATTATAGAATATTCAGAAAACTAAAGGTCGTTTCATAAAAAATTGATCAGTTTCATTATTTTTTGGATGGTTTAAACATATTCTATAAAAACCAAGACAAGTTTTAAATGCAGATTAAAGGGGGTGGCAGCCATTAAAATCATGGAAAGGATGGCAGCGATCATTGCCGGCAGCATGCTTGTAGGTGTGGGAATCAATTTTTTTCTGATACCTTATCATTTATTGGATGGTGGCATGATAGGGATTGGGCTGATTTTTCATTACTATATAGGACTTCCAACAGGACTGGGTGTGATTTTGAGCAGCATTCCATTATATATATATGCTTGGTACTTTGAAAAAAAGTTATTTCTGAACAGCTTGCATGGCTTGCTTTTTTCCTCATTATGCATCGATATTTTTTCCGACGCTGTCATCGGATGGAATCTTCCCATTTATGTAAGTGCGATAATCGGGGGAGGGTTGATTGGACTTGGTATCGGCTTGATGCTTCGGTATGGGACCTCTACAGGCGGAACGGATATGTTGGCACAGATCCTTTCCAGGAAGAGTGGACTTAATGTAGGTTTGCTGATTTTTTTCATTGATGGATGTGTACTGCTTTGCGGATTGAGCGTGGTGGGGACTTCAATCTTTTTATATTCATTTTTAACGATCATCGCGGTAGCCATGCTGACTTCAGTCACCGTGATGCGAACTATTTGATGTTGAATTATGTATAAAAATCTGAAAAAAGGAAAGGATGGGCAATATGAAAAGGACAGATTTTTAGTCTAATAAATAGTAAAGGGAAGTTCATATGAAAAAACTATATATGTGTACTGCGTTGTTAGTTATGCTGGCAGGGTGTCAAGAGTCTGAAATGCCAGAGGATAAAGAAGTGAACAGTGCTGTTCCAGAATCGATGGATGCATCCATTGTCATTAAAGGGAAATTGGAGCCTGGAAAAGAAGTCATTCTTGAAACGACAGTGAAACAGGGAAGCCAATTGGTGAATGAAGCAGATGAGGTACTGTTTGAAGTGAGAAAGTCCGGACAGGATAAACGGGAAATGCTTGAAGCAAAGAATACTGGAAGTGGCATGTATCAAGTGATGCATACTTTTGAAGAACAAGGCAAATATATTGTAGTCTCCCATGTAACGGCCAAAGGCCTTCATGCAATGCCTGAAAAAGAAGTTGTCGTTCCAGAACATGAAAGTGAAGGTGCATCGGTACATCCTAGTACGGATGTATCCATCGAGTTTCAAAGTAACCCTGTAAAGGCAGGAAACAGTACAAACTTTGAAGCGACCGTTGAATTGAATGGGAAGCCACTGACAAATGCAGATGTGAATTTCGAGGTGTGGAAGGAAGGCAGCGAGGAGAGTCATTTCACCAAAGCTGAAGAAAATGGAAATGGAACATATCTAAATAAGGTATCTTTCGAAGAATCTGGAACCTATAAGGTGCAGGTACATGTTGAAAAAGACGAAGTGCATGAACACCAACTGCAAACGATTCAAGTCAATTGATTGTTTTTTTGATCGAATTGTTTAAACAGGTTTTATCCTTTCGTTAAATGGGAAGTTAAAGGATAACGGTACAGCAGAAAGGGAGGGTAAGCATGAATAATCAAATAATCAACAAGTATAAAGATCTCGGGATTCATATTGAAAAAACGAAATCACGCCAGGAGATTTTCACTAATGTTTCACAAAATGATTCATCCTTACTCACCACAGCTGTTTTTTCTCAATTTCCCCAAAATCGGGAGCTAAAAGAATATTGATGCAATGAGACCGGAGTACATATCAGCTGGTCTTTTTTTGTGCATTCTAAAAGGGATACAAAGTGAAACTGGATATAAAAAATCGAATAGAACGTTATGAGCTGAAATAGGATAGAAGGACAAACAATTTGCAATTAGCGGTAAGGGGAGTCCGATAGCATGATATCACAGCTTATAATGACGATATTAAATTGGTTTGCGGAAATGGGTTATATGGGGATTTTATTGGGACTGATGGTTGAAATCATCCCGAGTGAGCTTGTTCTCGGATACGGTGGTTATGTGGTCGGCCAGGGGAAAATGAATTTTTGGGGAGCTGTTCTTGCAGGTGTGGCAGGAGGGACGATGGCACAACTATTTCTCTATTGGGCTGGTTATTATGGAGGACGGCCCTTTCTCTTGAAGTATGGAAAATATATTTTAATTAAAGAAAATCATATTGTACATGCTGAAGAATGGTTTCAACGGTATGGTGTAGGCGTGATTTTTACGGCTCGATTCATTCCAGTGGTTCGCCATGCTATCTCCATCCCTGCCGGAATTGCGAGGATGTCCGTATGGAAGTTTATATTTTATACGGTTGCGGCTGTCATACCTTGGACCATATTGTTCCTGACCTTAGGAAGGATCCTCGGCGAGAATTGGCAGCAAATCCGGGAAATAACTGAACCTTATCTAATTCCGGCTGCTGGTTTTTCCTTAATCTTTATCATGCTGTATATCTTATGGAAAAAAAAGAGCACACCTCCAATCGTAACGGTCAAAAAAATGGGACGGTTTCCCGATAAATGAACAAATCGAAAAAACAGCCACGTAAAATCACCTTTTACGTGGCTGTTTTTAATCATTATCCTTGGGTAAGGTCTTCTTCCAGAGGAAGCTGTACGACCTTTTTTGTGACCTCAATAGAACGAATGGCGTGATCTTCCATTTCAATCACTTTAAAGCAGAATCCGTCTTTTTCCATGATGTCCCCTACCTTCACATCATAATTTTCAGTAAGGACCCATCCGCCTATAGTATCGACATCATCTTCTTCTAAGTGAATGCCAAGTAGATCATTCACTTCCTTTACAAGAAGTTTAGAGTCCAAAATATAATGTCCATCTTTAATTTTCCTGATCGAGGCAACTTCATCGATATCGAATTCATCACGAATTTCCCCAACGATTTCCTCAAGGATATCCTCGACTGTGACAAGTCCGGAAGTTCCGCCGTATTCATCCATCAAAATAGCCATATGAATGCGTTCTTTTTGCATTTTTAACAGCAAATCGTGAATTGGTATATTTTCCATTACCCGAATGATCGGACGAGCGTAATTTTCAATCGCTTTGATATGGATTTCCCGGTTCTTAATAAGATCCGAGAAAACTTCCTTTAAGTTCACTAAGCCGATGACATGGTCTTTATCACCTTCGACAACAGGATATCGAGTGTATTTTTCCAATTTGGCCACATCGACAAATTCCTGTACCGTTTCATCTTTGGATATGGTCATGATTTCTGTCCTTGGAACCATGATTTCTTTGGCAACACGATCATCGAATTCAAAGATGTTATTTACATATTTAAATTCCGACTGGTTAATCTCTCCGCTTTTATAGCTATCTGATAAGATGAAACGCAATTCTTCTTCGGTATGGGCTATTTCGCTTTCGGATGCTGGCTTAAAGCCAAATAAGCCGACAACCAATCGGGAAGAATGATTCAGGGCCCAGATGAAGGGAAAGGCTATCTTATGGAAAAAAATCAGCGGGCTGGCTATTGCCAAGGCCACTTGCTCAGCCTTTTGGATGGCAACCGTCTTAGGAGCCAATTCACCTACAACCACATTCAGGAACGTAATCAGGGAAAATGAAATGACAAATGTCAGAATGTTTGTGACTTCTTGAGGGATATTCAAGGCGTTGAATAAAGGCCCAACCAATTTGAGGACGGTCGGTTGTCCAAGCCACCCCAATCCAAGGGCAGTAACGGTAATTCCAAGCTGTGTCGCGGATAGGTACTCATCAAGATCGGATGTAACCTTCTTTGCCGCAATCGCTTTTTTGTTTCCCTCTTCAATCAATTGATCGATCCTAGAGCTGCGAACCCTTATGATCGAAAATTCCGAAGCTACAAAAAAGGCCGTTAAAGCAATTAAAATAATGACAAATAAAAAACTTAATATGTCCAATTAGTGTGGGACTTAATTGCATCGCCAGATGTGCCGAACGATTTAATTATCCCAGTCACCTCCCAAAACCAATAATGAATGAAATGATATTAGTATATAAAATGTTAGATGAAAAATAAGTCTCGTCTGTCCTGTATGAAAATTATTCTGTTTTTTATTTTCAATCTATAGGATCATTCACCTCGATTAGTAGTGGAACCTACCTATTAGTATAAGTAAATGGACGTCAATCAGTCAAAAATTTCACACTAAAAACCTAAGGAAAAAAGGATATTTATCCATTATTTAGTTTTTAATTGTATGGAAAAGGTCGTTAGGAAATCGGTAGAGTGACAGGATAAGGTTCCTTGATGCTTTAAAACGATTTCTTTACAGACGAATAATCCCAATCCCGTTCCTCTTTTTTTTGTGGTGATGAATGGTTCAAAGATATTCGGCAGGACGTCGTCAGGTATCTTCGGCCCATTGTTCGATATATTTAAAGTAAGAATGCCGGGTGGTGATTCAGAGCCTGAAATGTAAATGGATGGGGAAGGCATCCCTGCAACCACATCAAGAGCATTTAATATAATATTTAGTAACACTTGACGAAATTCTTCTTTAGAACCGGAGATTACGGCATCCTCGGCAATATTACATGTAATGGAAGCATTAACTTCCAAAATGCTGGGATATAAAAATTCAATCACCTCATTCACAAGCTGAGCAATGGAAAATAGATCAGGTGGTGATGTTGAAGTTTCCTTCTTGGAAATATTAAGAAATTGTGTGATCCGATAATTGAGCTGATCCAATTCCTTTGAAATGATATCAAGGTATTTTATCTCAGGTTGTTCTGCCTGTAACAATTGTATGAATCCCATGATGGAAGTCAGTGGATTTCTGAATTCATGGACAAAGCTTGAGGTCATTTGGCCAAGGAGCGTCAAACGGTCTTTATGGTTTGGGCTTATGAATTGATAGCGTTCTTCAAGTTCCATCGTTTTCAATTCGGTATAATGGGATAATGCAAAATGAATGAGTTTATCGAAGTATACGTTTATTTGCTTAATAAGATCCGATATTTCTTTTTTTGGTGCCTCGGAATTCAAAACGTGCTCTATGATGATGGATCTCCCGATGGTTGCAGTGGAAAAGAAATTTTCCATATCCAATTGCTTATTAACTCGATCAGATGCAATTTTTCCCCCTACGACCTTCAGTACATCGTCTATTTCAGTATCCGATTTTCCAAGCTGATCCATTAGCAGATTAAAAATATTTTCCACTTCTCCTTTAAAATACCCTAGATATCCGTCCGGTAAATGCAGCAACTCATCTTTCCATTTGGAAATGATACTGCTTTTTTGAGAAGATAAAAAGTGAATGGTCATTTCTCGATTAGATACCATTTTGCCCTCCATACTGTAGGAAAATGAATTTACTTTTGACCCAGAAAGTGCTTTATTTGAATAAAGTTACAAAATATCAAAATAATTACATCTTGTTTTCATGATAACAGATTACTGTTCTTTTAACATGTGTCAATTGGATAAATATTCGGCAATCTATCAATAAATACCTTTTTTTGATACAGTTTTATTACAGTAATTGCAGGAAATAATAACAAAAAAAGGTATCCGTAAAGTTAATGACGGTTACCTTTTTTATGAAATGCATATGGTTCGATGTGAACGATCACATGCTGGATATTATATTCCTTCAATAGATTTTCTTCGATTTTAACCGTAATATCATGACCTTGAATGACGGTCAAAAGGGGGTTAACATGAACGGTAGTTTCGAGCAGGATTTCACTTCCGTGCATCCGGGCTTTAATTTCACTCATGTCTTTAACACCTTCTGTCAATATAATGGTTTGTCCGATCTTTTGCAGGAGCTGCTCGTCGAAACCATCGGTTAAAGAAATGGAGGCATCACGAAAGATATCCCAGGCCGTTTTGCATATGATGAACCCCACGACTGCTGCAGCTATCGCATCCAGCCAAGGGATTCCCATCTTAGTACCGATGATTCCAATGAAAGCACCAACACTGACAAGGGCATCGGAACGATTATCCTGTGCAACGGCATAGATGGAAGAGCTGTTGATCTTTTTACTTAATGATAAGTTATAACGGTAGATTCCGTACATGAAGATTGCGGAGAATAGAGCGACATAACCTGTCAGCATACTGGGAACGGTTGTTGAATCTTGGTGAAAGAAGGATTCAATGGCACTGAATACAACCTGGAGGCCCACTGTGATCATGATGAACGCAGCTACCAACGATGCTACGGTTTCCGCCCGTAAATGACCATATGAATGATTATCATCAGGAGGTCTCTTTGAAATTTTTAAACCGATCAATACGGCTATGGAAGCGATGATGTCGGTCGTATTATTTAAACCATCTGCCCAAAGCCCTTTAGAATCACCGAAATAACCAAATGACAATTTAAGAGCAGACAAGAATATGTAAGCGGCAATGCTTATGTATGCACCTTTTTCAGCTGAAATCGAATGTTTATCCATGTCCATTCCCTCCCCAATGTAAATTAGGCTTATTAAAGATACCAAATCAAACCTTAGTGAGTCTATAGAAAAATTGTCGTATTTAACCATCTAACTTGGTTAATAGCAGGTGTATTGAAGGTCTGTAAAGAAGTTGGATAAATGAAAGAATATAGCCAAATGGAATGGCAAGTTTGATTACATGTACATTTTCTTTAATTATCATTTATAGAAACCAATAGTATATTCTAACCGATGATCGAAAATTAAATACTTCAACAACTGGAGCAAAAAAGGCTGAGAGTGAACGGTTCTAGTTCAGACACTTTGAACCTGATGGTTAGCACTGGTGTAGGATGTGTTTTTGGGCAGCAATTAGCGCCCAGTTGTTTTTGGGCTGCTCCAACTGCATTACTGAAAAAATCCTATTAACAAAAAGGCCGGATTCTATAAGAATCCGGCCTTTTTCGGAGAATGCTCTACTCGAGCCATTCAGGGCGAACCCGCTCAATCTTCATTTTGCAATGAATACCGAACAGGGTGCGTTTTTCGCAATGGAACTACTTGTACTGCCAAGGAAGAATTTTTCCAAACCGCTTTTAGCGCTATTGCCGACAACGATAAGGTCAGCTGAAGTTCTTGCTGCAAAGTCACATACGCTATCTGGCGCATATCCTTCCAATAGTTCGAATTTTCCCTCGACTTGACATTCACTTAACAATCTCAAAGTATTACTTTCTGCGTTCCGAATACTATTCTCGACGGCGGAAGGGGTGTCATTTACCTTTTGATGCCCTGGCTGATCAACTTCAACAACGGGATGTGTCTGGACTGGATCCACATAAAATCCGGCAGCAGGTAAGAACCCGGGAGCCGAGGCGTCTCCCATGATACGCTGTTCAACCTTATCATTTAGGACATGAACTACGGTCAACTCGGCTTTTGGAAAGGCCTTTTTCAATGTTGCTCCATATTCGACGGCCCGTTTACACTCTTCATTTCCATCAAAAGCGACGACAATATGTTTTAAGTCTTTCATGAATATGATCTCTCCCCTTTATAAGACCTTAAAAGTGTTATACCCACTTTTAAATGGCTTCACGCTTTTAATCGGTATATAGATTGCCTTTTACGGGTAAAGGATAGATACGGGCATAGTTAAAATGGTAGGATGAAATCTGGTCCTTCATTTAGTTGGCATGCTCAGACGATAAAGTGATATCATCGGCAAGGATGCCGATTCGCGAGTATAGTGCTACAAGAAAAGGGCGCCTTTTATTCAATCGACGAGTTTTCTTTAATAAAAAGGGTAAAATATTTTTAATGAAACATGTCGCAGATGGGAAAATGGGGGTACAAATGAGAGGGTTAGTTAAATTAGGTCTAATTATAATATTGGCGATTGTGGTTTTAGGCGCCGGTTCACTATTGTATTTCAGGCAGGGTGCAGATATAAGCCATCTTGAAAATAATCTTCAGCAACCGACAGGAATCTATGATCTTGATGGGAATCTTGCCAGTACGATCACGGCAAATAAATCCGAAGGTGTTGCGATAGATGAAATACCGGAACATATGAAACAAGCGGTGGTTTCCATTGAGGATCACCGTTTTTATGAACATCACGGCATAGATTATCAAGGGATCATACGGGCTTTGGTTAAAAATGCAAAGGCTGGAAGTGTTGTTGAAGGCGGGAGCACTCTCACCCAGCAACTTGTGAAAATCACGATGCTGGAATCGGATCGAACACTGAAGAGGAAGATAGAAGAGTTTTTTCTAGCCCAGGAAGTTGAAAATCAATACACAAAAGATGAAATTCTGGAAATGTATTTGAATCAAGTTTATTTTGGCCATGGGGCATGGGGAATCAAAAAGGCTGCAAATATTTATTTTTCCAAAGAGGTCTCTGAATTGACCGTTGCCGAGGGAGCTTTGCTGGCGGGTGTCATTAACTTGCCATCCAAACTTGATCCATACAAGAATTTAGACGGGGCAGTGAAGCGGCGTGATTTGGTTCTTTCGAGAATGGCGGAACATGGTTATTTGACGAAAGATGAAGAAGCAGCTGCAAAAAAAGATTCGGTGACACTTCTTATGGGGGAGAAGGAAACCGATCCATTAAGAGGTAAGTATCCTTATTATGTCGATCATGTTTTATCGGAAGCATCGAGTAAATATGGAATTAAGCTTGAGGAGCTGCTTTCAAAGGGCTATAAAATTTACACGACTCTGGACCAATCCATGCAGCAGGCTACAGAAACGGTGTATGAGAATGAAGCCAATTTTCCAGTTGGAACGAGTACAGAGGAACTGGTTCAAAGCGGGTCTGTCCTCCTTGATCCTGAAACTGGCGGCATAAAGGCACTTGTCGGTGGGAGAGGTAAACATCAATTCATGGGATATAACCGGGCAACCCAGCTGACAAGGTCTCCTGGTTCATCCATTAAACCGCTTGTCGTTTACACACCAGCTGTTGAAGAGGGTTATGATATCACTGACCCTTTAAAGGATGAAAAAATGAGCTTCGGTGAATATGAGCCAACAAACCTAAGTGGTGAATATAAAGGAGAAGTGCCTATGTATGAAGCGGTGATGAATTCCTTGAATGTACCAACGGTTTGGTTATTGAATGAGATTGGCATCGATAGGGGTCTTGATTCACTTAAGCGGTTTGGGATTCCATATGACAAGGATGATCGAAACCTGTCGATCGCTTTAGGAGGGATGAAAAAAGGTGTGTCCCCGCTTCAGATGGCGGGAGCCTTTTCAGCTTTCGCCAACGAAGGGGAACGGGTGGAAACCCATGCCATTGTAAGAATAGAAAATGCCGATGGAAAAGAGGTAGCCGCCTGGAAAGAGAAAAGCACCAAAGTGACTTCTGTAGGAGCCGTCGACAAAATGAATGCCATGCTGCTTGGAACAGTGGAATATGGCACAGCGAAAAACGCGGCTGTTTCCGGTTATGAAATAGCAGGTAAAACAGGTTCCACACAAGTTCCCATCGAAGGAATATCAGGGGTTAAAGATCAATGGTTCATCGGTTATTCACCTTCGCTGGTCGGTGCAGTATGGGCTGGATATGATAAGACGGACGAAAAACATTATCTAACGACACACAGCAGTCAGGGAAGTGCACTCATCTTTCAAAAAATAATGTCACAAGCTTTACAGAATCAAGCCGCTCAATCTTTTAAAGCTCAAGATATCGGTCCGCTTATAGCTGAACAACAGGCACTTATAGCTGAACAACAGGAAAAGGATGAAGAGGAGAAAAGGAGACAATATTGGATTGATAAAGGAAATGAAATACGGGAAGGTTTGAATAAATGGAGGGACTGGGAGGTTCCGTGGTGATTCTCCGGTCTGGAAGCATGAACAAGCCCTTCTAAATTAAATCAACAAAAAAGACTGTCAATTACTGACAGTCTTTCATCATTCTTAAAAAATGAGAT
This sequence comes from Peribacillus frigoritolerans, assembly GCF_030676415.1. Classification (GTDB taxonomy): domain Bacteria; phylum Bacillota; class Bacilli; order Bacillales; family DSM-1321; genus Peribacillus; species Peribacillus frigoritolerans_A. The sequence continues at coordinate 174,491 of NZ_JAUUTW010000009.1, forward strand.
TTGCTATTATGCCGATTACGACGATTGCGCCTATCACCATCAAAATGGTTCTCATTTCTATACACCCTCTTCATAACGTAGTTGGAATCATTTAAATATTAACGGTTTGGTTCGATTGGAAACCAAATGCACTTGCATCATTTTCTTTACAAATAGCCTGTACTTTTTCTAGCATGGCATGTACATTCTCGCCTTCAAGTATGACTTTCATGGTTGCACACTCTTGAAGAATGAGCACAAAGGATACGAAAGTCGAAAGTTTCTTGGCATCGACCAATTTATGGTTGCAGATAAAGTATATATTCCCTTTAAATTCTTTTGTAACTTGATATAGGTTCATGATTTGTCGCATGGATAATCTTTTATTTGTTTTAATGTCAGAAGAAATCACTTTATTCATGTCGTTTACTCCTTTTGTTTTTATACTTTTGGAAAAGCATAATCAAGATGTCAATTCAGCTACAACTTTTAAAAATGAACAAGTATGTTTGGTCTTTTTTATGTAATTGTTAGCGGGTCATGTTGTATATTTACCCGAGTGAAAGATTTTGAAACCTATTTGAAAATTTCAATTTTGGAGGGAGAACGAACAATGCTCACGCTTATTAAAAATGGGGAGCTTTATGGTCCGGAATATATGGGCAAAAAAGATATCCTCTTGGTTGGAAAGCAAATTGGCTTCATTGAGGACAAGATTGATGTACCTGCCAATTTCGTTGAAATGAAAGTGATTGATGCGAGTGGTCAAATTGTGGCTCCGGGTTTTATAGATGCTCACGTACATATAATCGGTGGAGGTGGGGAAGGAGGCTTTAAAACGAGGACACCTGAAATCCAATTAACAGCTGCCACTTTAGCGGGTATAACGACATTGGTAGGGGTCATCGGAACAGATGGAACGACAAGGACGATGCCGGCACTGCTTGCTAAAGCGAGAGCGCTTGAAGAAGAAGGAATTAGCTGCTTCGTTCAGACTGGTTCCTATCAAGTTCCGGTCAAGACGTTAACCGGTAAGATCGAAGATGATTTGATTCTTGTGGATAAAATTATCGGTGTCGGCGAAATAGCCATTGCCGATCATCGTTCATCACAGCCGACTGCAGCTGAACTGGCTAAACTGGCCTCTCAAGCGCGTAATGGAGGTCTGTTGTCCGGGAAAAGCGGTATCGTCAACATTCATGTCGGCGACAGTCTGGATCATTTGCATGTAATTGAAGAGGTTGTCGAGACAACGGAAATACCGATCACTCAGTTCTACCCTACACATATAAACCGAAATCCACATTTATTCAATGCAGGAGTAGACTATGCCAAAAAAGGGGGGTATATCGATTTTACGACAAGTACGATCCAGAAGTTCCTAGAAGAAGGGGAGGTCAAAGCAAGTACAGCAATAAAAATGGCACTAGAAGAAGGCGTTGAAATCGGGCAGATCACCATAACTTCAGATGGGCAAGCCAGCCTGCCTGATTTCGATGGAAGCGGCAACCTGCGCGGTTTGAACATCGGTACATGCATGTCTTTATATGATTGTGTTGTCGATGCGGTCCTCGAGGATGGAGTGACAATTGCCGATGCCATACGAGTGGTGACGGCAAACCCGGCAAACATTTTAAAACTTTCTACAAAGGGACAGCTTGCGGTAGGTAAGGACGCCGATATCATCATGATGAAGAAACAAACTTTAGAAATAAATAGTGTTATCGCGATGGGGCAGATCATGGTCAAAGATGGTCAAGCAGTCGTGAAAGGAACATTTGAAAAATAGATCTTTCAAATTTAGGGTGCTATTTCCGTGCGAGTACTACCCCATTTATCCTGAATTGCAAAAAGGGGTAACATTGATCTAATTTCGGATTTCTGAAAGACGGTATATGTAATGATTTCCACTCCAGGCACTCGCTTTCCGCGGGCGGTCCGGGAGCCTCCTCGGCGCTCGCCTGCGGGGTCTCCCTCGACGCGCTTTCCTCGCAGGAGTCTCGTACCTTCCATTCCAATCAACTGGAACTTCTTTTTTAAGAAATATTGTAGGGAAACTGGCTCTTCTCCAATTCGTCTAGAGTCTCGGGGTTCCATCAATTTTTCGACAAAAGGAGTTTCGGATTTCTCGCCCTGAACCAAGATTTTAAAAGTAAACTTGATTATCCATCATGTTTTTAACTGTAATCCTCATTGGATTGAAGAAATTTGCGATACTCCTGCCGAATAACTGGCTAGCCGAGACCCTACAGGCGCTTGCTTTGATGTGGCTTGGCAGACAGTCGGCGGAAAGGGAGCGGATTTCAGAAATCAACTGGAACGTTTGTTAAGAAAAAACTGTAGGCTAGTCTCATCCCGAATTATGTTTAAGACTAGATTATCCATCATGTTTTTTACTGGAATCCTCAATGGATTGAAGAAATAGGCGACACTCCTGCCGAAAAACTGGCTAGCCGAGACCCACAGGCGCTTGCTTTGATGTAGCTTGGCAGACAGTCGGAGGAAAAGGAGAGGATTTCTGAAATCAACTGGAATATTCTGTTAGAAAAAACGTATGCAACTGGATTTCTTGGAGTTTGTATACAGTCTAAGACCCATTTATTATATAATGGGTCTCAGACTGTAGACAAACTCGATGAAAATCGAGTTTGTCTATTTTTATGGCTTGTACAATTTGGACGTTGATTTCCACTCCAGGCACTCGCTTTCCGCGGGCGGTCGGGGAGCCTCCTCGGCTTTC
>NZ_JAUUTW010000090.1 GCF_030676415.1 Peribacillus frigoritolerans
GGCAAAACGTATTCCGCAGCTTATGGGGAGTCGCATTATATTTAGTCAGCATATATTGCACGGACCTTGGCGTGATGCGCTGATTCACACTGGATATGAAGATAGCTTCCGTTTCCATATTTAAAAATTCCTTGTATGCCTTGATTTTTTCACTAGCAGTCATGGAGAGTGGAATCTTCCTGTCTATATCACCTTTTGAATCCCGGATGAGGATATATTGCCTTTCTCCCTCTTTTTGAATGTCACTATGGTTCAAATCACAAAGTTCGGACACCCGGATACCCGTATGAATCATTGTGTATACAATAGCAATATTCCTGAAATGCCCAGTGGCCTCGATTTCTTTTAGGAGAGCAGCTTGCTCAAGCATGTTCAGGGCTTTTGGCGGATCTTCTTTCTTTTCCTTTGCTTTACGATCAATGTTGAGGACGATCTCGGGTTTATCAAGGAACCTGGAAAACATGGTAATGGCTGAATAATGTTTTTCAATCGTTCCTCCACTCTTGTTTGACTGTTCCATATCGTCTAAATAGGTTTGGACGTGGG
>NZ_JAUUTW010000091.1 GCF_030676415.1 Peribacillus frigoritolerans
GAAGTAAAGAATTAGACGATAATTCACCTACAAAGAATGACGTGAAAGATGCAAAAGTCATCGCACAATTAGTCAAAGACGGAAGATACGCCGAACCGACAATTCCACAAGGAATTTATGCAGAACTACGAGTGGCCAAAAAACTTCGCGATCTTCTCAACGTTGACTTACAGGTCGTTCAAGGACAAGTTCATAACTGGCTTGATCGTTACTTTCCCGAATTTTTGACAGTGTTCAAAAGTTGGGAAGGCAAGGCAGCTATTCATTTTCTAAAGCTAGAAGCCTTGCCACATGAACTTGTAAAGTATACGGAAGAAGAGCTCTTACTTTCCTTAAGACAAGTGGTAAAACGCAGTATAGGCTTAAAGAAGATACGAGCACTCAAAGAAGTAGCCAATCGTTCAATTGGTATTCGTCAAGGGGCAGCTATGGCGAAATTAGAGTTGAGAGCTTTACTAGAGAAGTATGATTTTATTCAAATGAAATTCGAAGAATTAGATCATCAATTAGATCAGTTATTAGACCATATCCCAGGTGTCACA
>NZ_JAUUTW010000092.1 GCF_030676415.1 Peribacillus frigoritolerans
TGAACTGCACCCCAATTGTTAGACAACATCTAACAATTGGAGGTGCAGTTTTTTTGACTAAATATACGATAGACGAAAAATCAAATGCAGTTTTAGAGTACTTAGAAGGGAAAAAATCCTATAAATCCATTGCTCAAGAAAGAAATGTAGGTTTATCCCCTCTGAAAAGATGGGTCGCTCGCTATCTAAAACATGGGATGGAAGGACTTGTTTCATCCTATACAAATTACACTTTGCACTTTAAACTAGAAGTACTTAAATATATGAACGAATATGGGGCATCGATCAACGAGACCGCTGTACACTATAACCTTCCTTCCGATTCTACACTTTTGAATTGGGCAAATCAGTTTAAGGAAGGAGGTATAGACGCCCTTAAACCAAAGATAAAGGGGCGTCTATCCATGAAAAAAGAAACTAAGAAAAAATCGCCAGCTAATGGCTCTCAAGAAGCACTTCTTGCCGAATTAGAATACTTACGTGCAGAGAATGCCTATCTAAAAAAGTTGAATGCC
>NZ_JAUUTW010000093.1 GCF_030676415.1 Peribacillus frigoritolerans
TAGAACTCCTTTTGCCTACAGTCTTTTTTGTTTTAAAATAGAACGATTAAAACTTGAGGTGATGAGGATGCTTTCGAAACATCATTCTATTCAGCGAGATCAACTTGAAATGATTACTTTAGATCAATTGGTGCCGGCGAACCATCTGGTTCGTAAAATGGAGGCTTCCATTGACTTCACTTTCATTTACGACTTGGTGAAAGATATGTATTCAGAGGTAGGACCCCCAAGTATTGATCCAGTTATTTTAGTTAAACTGACATTCATTCAGTATACCTTCGGCATTCGTTCCATACGTAAAACGATTGAAGAAGCTGAAACAAATATGGCTTACCGTTGGTTCTTAGGCTATGGTTTCCATGATAAAGTACCTCATTTCTCAACGCCGGGAAAAATTATGAGCGACGCTTTAAAGATACAGACCTGTTTGAACAGATTTTCTATCGCATCTTAATAACAGCTGCTGATAGAAAGGTAATAAGTGCTGAACACGTATTCGTCGATTCCACACAT
>NZ_JAUUTW010000094.1 GCF_030676415.1 Peribacillus frigoritolerans
AATAGGCAAACTGTTTTGTTCGTTCATCTTTCACATAGTAGCCACTCTCAGAATCCGTTGTACTTTCTTTAATCTCTTTGGTCTCTTCTTTATCAAATTTATCTGGTGGAAAAGGCTTTTTTCCATGGTTTTCACGATCTTGATTGATTTCTTCTTGAAGACGTCCTTGATACGCTCGTGTTTCTTTACGAACGATTTTCTTTTCAAATTTCCGTTTATTCGCACTGGCTTTCACATGTGTGGAATCCACGAAAACGTGTTCAGCAGCTGTCATTAAAATGCGATAGAAAATCTGTTCAAACAGGTCTGTATCTTTAAAGCGTCGCTCATAATTTTTCCCGAACGTAGAGAAATGAGGTACTTTATCATGGAAACCATAGCCTAAGAACCAACGGTAAGCCATATTGGTTTCAACTTCTTCAATCGTTTTACGCATGGAACGAATACCGAAGGTATATTGAATGAAAGTCAGTTTAACTAAAATAACTGGATCAATACTTGGGCGTCCTAC
>NZ_JAUUTW010000095.1 GCF_030676415.1 Peribacillus frigoritolerans
TTTTCTTTTTTATAGGTTTTTCACCATTTCCATATTTATAAGCGAAATGCGCATCCGCCCATTTGATCATCTGATGCCCAAACGCTACACTTACCCCTATATAAATGGCAGAAAGTCCATGTACGGTTGTTGCAATAGCCCCATTTTTTAAATCTAAAACAGTAGCAATGAGTAAAATGATATCGACGATTGGCGTACAAATAAGCAACAATTTACCAAGCTTCTTTTTCTTTAAAATATATCTAACTAATAATCCTGCTAAAACAAACACCCAAAATCCAATCTCACAGAAAATAATTAACCAACCAATCAATTCAACACCCCTTTATTTAATACAACTGTATTATTATAACAATTATTTCCAAAATAAGTGTGAATTCTTAATGAACTAAACTGCCCCGATAGTTCATTAAGAAAAAAGGCCGCCAAATGGCAGCCCCCTGATCTCAACTTGTTTGAATGCACTTTGTAATTCAATTAAACAGGAAGAGTATGTTTTTCTAGTAAAGAA
>NZ_JAUUTW010000096.1 GCF_030676415.1 Peribacillus frigoritolerans
AGCAATTCGCCCGACAATTGGCCAAAGAGGGTGGCGACCTTGTACTCGTAGCCCGATCGAAAAACAAGCTGGAGAACCTGGCATCGGAGCTTAGAAAGAAGCACGGCGTCAAGGTCGAGGTGATTCCTACCGATCTTGGCAAAGAGGGCGCGCCAGGCGAGTTATATCGGCAATGTCAACTTCTGAATTTAGAGATCGAACTGCTGGTCAACAACGCAGGCTTTGCCACGCACGGTTTGTTTGAACAAATGTCAGGCGTGCGCCAGCATGAGGAAGTCATGCTCAATGTTGCCGCTGTTGTAGATATGACGCACTTGTTCTTGCCGGATATGTTGTGTAGAAACTCCGGGGCCGTTATCAATGTCGCATCGACCGCCGGATTTCAGCCCCTTCCCTATATGGCCGTATACGGAGCAACGAAAGCCTTCGTCTTGTCGTTTACCCAAGCCTTGTGGTGGGAAAACCGCAACAGTGGCGTCCAATTTTTCACGCTTTGTCCCGGAG
>NZ_JAUUTW010000097.1 GCF_030676415.1 Peribacillus frigoritolerans
TTATTGAAGTAAAGCACCCATTAGTTCGATTCACTTATTTCTAGTATATTCTGGAGTATCAAAGAGTGGACATTCCTCATATTGCTTTTCCTTTGCTAGAATAAAGTAAATCCCAAGAATAAAAGTAATTATTAAAATGACACAAATTACCCAATACATCAAAGGATATTGATATAGTACTGTTGCTGTTGTAACTCCTGAATTCATATCTGTTGTTGTTATTTTATTCTCAACAGGATCATAAAGCATGTCCACAATTAAGTATGTTAGTAAAGATGAAAGAGTAAGAAATATTCCTATCGCACGTTTCATCATTTTCACCTCCTAAAACCGTTAAACTGTATACAGTTTAACGTAAAAACAAAATCCTGCTTCAACTAACCTCCCTCAATAAACTAAACACAATCTCACGATTGCTCTAGAATTCTTAGGATTTCATAGTCATATCATTAACCGTTATCTATGTAAGCTCGGCATTACTCCTCTAGGATAGGGATTTATC
>NZ_JAUUTW010000098.1 GCF_030676415.1 Peribacillus frigoritolerans
TAGATAATAAGTTTATGTAATCAACCTTTTCTAAGTCATTTAACTCGTCAAAGCACTTAATATGGCGTTTAGATGCTAAAATTACTAAACCTTTAATGGGATATGCAACGTCTTGGTGAGCATGAAAATATTCAGTTTCGACTATTACACCACCATCCGGCTCTACTTCCCCACTTGTTAAAGCACAACTTAAACATTCGACTTCAACTGTTTTTCCATTAGACAAAGTAATTTCCCTCATAATTCCCTCCAAAAACATAATATTATCTCTCTTAAAAAGATAAAAATAAACAAACCCTTGTTGAGCTAACCTGCCCCGTTAGTGGCATAAGAAAAAAGGCTGCCGCAGCAACCCTTGTTATTGAAGTAAAGCACCCATTAGTTCGATTCACTTATTTCTAGTATATTCTGGAGTATCAAAGAGTGGACATTCCTCATATTGCTTTTCCTTTGCTAGAATAAAGTAAATCCCAAGAATAAAAGTA